>NZ_VFMK01000001.1:4212447-5616596 GCF_006715025.1 Serratia fonticola | reverse complement strand
GTTCTTTGTTAGTGGAAGCGTCTGGAAAGTCGCGCAGCAAAGGGTGATAGCCCCGTACACTAAAATGCATTAACTGTGAGTTCGATGAGTAGGGCGGGACACGTGACATCCTGTCTGAATATGGGGGACCATCCTCCAAGGCTAAATACTCCTGACTGACCGATAGTGAACCAGTACCGTGAGGGAAAGGCGAAAAGAACCCCGGCGAGGGGAGTGAAATAGAACCTGAAACCGTTACGTACCAAGCAGTGGGAGCCACCTTTCGTGGGTTGACTGCGTACCTTTTGATATAATGGGTCAGCGACTTTATATTTTGTAGCAAGGATTAACCGTATAGGGGAGCCGTAGGAAACCGAGTCATAACTGGGGCGACTAGTTGCAAGGTATAGACCCGAAAACCGCGGTTGATCTAGCCATGGCAGTGAAGGTTGGGTAACACTAACTGGAGGACCGAACCGACTAATGTTGAAAAATTAGCGGATGACTTGTGGCTGGGGTGAAAGGCCAATCAAACCGGGAGATAGCTGGTTCTCCCCGAAAGCTATTTAGGTAGCGCCTCGTGAATTCATCTTCGGGGGTAGAGCACTGTTTCGGCTAGGGGGCCATCCCGGCTTACCAAACCGATGCAAACTCCGAATACCGAAGAATGTTATCACGGGAGACACACGGCGGGTGCTAACGTCCGTCGTGAAGAGGGAAACAACCCAGACCGCCAGCTAAGGTCCCAAAGTCATGGTTAAGTGGGAAACGATGTGGGAAGGCATAGACAGCCAGGATGTTGGCTTAGAAGCAGCCATCATTTAAAGAAAGCGTAATAGCTCACTGGTCGAGTCGGCCTGCGCGGAAGATGTAACGGGGCTAAACCATGCACCGAAGCTGCGGCAGCGACGCTTAGGCGTTGTTGGGTAGGGGAGCGTTCTGTAAGCCGTTGAAGGTGGACTGTGAGGTCTGCTGGAGGTATCAGAAGTGCGAATGCTGACATAAGTAACGATAAAGCGGGTGAAAAGCCCGCTCGCCGGAAGACCAAGGGTTCCTGTCCAACGTTAATCGGGGCAGGGTGAGTCGACCCCTAAGGCGAGGCTGAAAAGCGTAGTCGATGGGAAACAGGTTAATATTCCTGTACTTGGTGTTACTGCGAAGGGGGGACGGAGAAGGCTAGGCTAGCCGGGCGACGGTTGTCCCGGTTTAAGCGTGTAGGGGGTGTGACCCGGTAAATCCGGTTGCATATCAACCCTGAGGCGTGATGACGATGCACTACGGTGCAGAAGTAGTTGATGCCAAGCTTCCAGGAAAAGCCTCTAAGCATCAGGTAACATTGAATCGTACCCCAAACCGACACAGGTGGTCAGGTAGAGAATACTCAGGCGCTTGAGAGAACTCGGGTGAAGGAACTAGGCAAAATGGTGCCGTAACTTCGGGAGAAGGCACGCTGGCGCGTAGGTGAAGGGATTTACTCCTGGAGCTGAAGCCAGTCGCAGATACCAGCTGGCTGCAACTGTTTAATAAAAACACAGCACTGTGCAAACACGAAAGTGGACGTATACGGTGTGACGCCTGCCCGGTGCTGGAAGGTTAATTGATGGGGTCAGCCGCAAGGCGAAGCTCTTGATCGAAGCCCCAGTAAACGGCGGCCGTAACTATAACGGTCCTAAGGTAGCGAAATTCCTTGTCGGGTAAGTTCCGACCTGCACGAATGGCGTAATGATGGCCAGGCTGTCTCCACCCGAGACTCAGTGAAATTGAACTCGCTGTGAAGATGCAGTGTACCCGCGGCAAGACGGAAAGACCCCGTGAACCTTTACTATAGCTTGACACTGAACATTGAGCCTTGATGTGTAGGATAGGTGGGAGGCTTTGAAGTGTGGACGCCAGTCTGCATGGAGCCAACCTTGAAATACCACCCTTTAATGTTTGATGTTCTAACTCGGCCCCATAATCTGGGGTGAGGACAGTGTCTGGTGGGTAGTTTGACTGGGGCGGTCTCCTCCCAAAGAGTAACGGAGGAGCACGAAGGTTAGCTAATCACGGTCGGACATCGTGAGGTTAGTGCAAAGGCATAAGCTAGCTTGACTGCGAGAGTGACGGCTCGAGCAGGTACGAAAGTAGGTCTTAGTGATCCGGTGGTTCTGAATGGAAGGGCCATCGCTCAACGGATAAAAGGTACTCCGGGGATAACAGGCTGATACCGCCCAAGAGTTCATATCGACGGCGGTGTTTGGCACCTCGATGTCGGCTCATCACATCCTGGGGCTGAAGTAGGTCCCAAGGGTATGGCTGTTCGCCATTTAAAGTGGTACGCGAGCTGGGTTTAGAACGTCGTGAGACAGTTCGGTCCCTATCTGCCGTGGGCGTTGGAAGATTGAGAGGGGTTGCTCCTAGTACGAGAGGACCGGAGTGAACGCACCACTGGTGTTCGGGTTGTCATGCCAATGGCACTGCCCGGTAGCTAAGTGCGGAAAAGATAAGCGCTGAAAGCATCTAAGCGCGAAACTTGCCTCGAGATGAGTCTTCCCTGGGCCTTTAAGGTCCCTGAAGGAACGTTTAAGACCAAGACGTTGATAGGCTGGGTGTGTAAGTGCAGCGATGCATTGAGCTAACCAGTACTAATGATCCGTGAGGCTTAACCTTACAACACCGAAGGTGTTTTAGAGCAGACGAAAATTTTCAGCGACGTTCCGAGATTGGTTTCAATGGCCCGAGTGGCGGTTGGAATGAAACAGATTTGCCTGGCGGCAATAGCGCGGTGGTCCCACCTGACCCCATGCCGAACTCAGAAGTGAAACGCCGTAGCGCCGATGGTAGTGTGGGGTCTCCCCATGCGAGAGTAGGACACTGCCAGGCATCAAATAGAACAAAAAGCCCCGCGTGAAAACGTGGGGCTTTTTGTTTTACCTGTAGCTGGGTGTGCTGGTCGCGCATGGGCATGCGACCCACCTGTCGGGAACAGGTGGGAACGCCGTTTACGGCGGCCCCGCAGGGGTGAGTCTCAGGATGAGACGAATACTGTAGGACACTGCCAGGCATCAAACAAAGTAGAAAGCCTCATGCGAAAGCATGGGGCTTTTTGCTATGGGTCAAAAGCAGAAAATGGCAGTGAAAGCCCCTCACCCCAGCCCTCTGCCAATGCAACGATCGGGAACATCCTGCACACTTGTGTAGGGGAGAGGGAGCGATTCGGCATCGTGGATGAGTCTGTGCCGCTTCGGGAAGAGCGAACTTCTTCGTGATATTCCTATTTACATTAGCTTGTTACTGTTCGGCAAACGATTAAATATAACCAAGATCTCATAGGGTAATATTCATAAAGTTTCTGACTCTATACTTGTAATCCTATAATTATACATATGGCTAATGTCTATAGCTGTTATATAACTCAGATTTCATTTCTGATGCAGTATAAAAGAAATATCGTATCATTATGATTTTCATATATTTTTGTCAAAATCGTTCATGTGTGGTGTTATTAAGTAGTAAGAAAAAGCAAGCGAATAAAAACAAATAATAGCCATGAGCGACGAATGGGGTAGACTAGATGATAATTTATTACGTAAGAGTCTTTAAATCATGTCTACTGAAAGCGCGTCTTTAAAAAATCACAATACTTTTGCGCTCCCGGTCAACGCAGCGCATTTAGTCATTGCAGAACAAATTGAAATGATGATTAAGGCCTGGCAGAAAGCGCAAAAGCGCCAAGAGCCACTGTTGGTATTAGGTGAAGGAAGTAACGTTCTGTTCTTGGAGGACTTTGCCGGTACAGTCATGATCAACAAGCTAAAAGGCATTGAAATCAAGGAAACACAGGATGCCTGGCATCTCCATGTCAGTGCCGGGGAGAATTGGCACCATCTGGTCAGTCATACGCTTGAGTGCGGAATACCAGGTCTCGAAAACCTTGCTCTGATCCCCGGTTTGGTGGGGTCAGCTCCGATTCAAAATATTGGTGCCTACGGTATCGAGCTGAAGCAAGTCTGTGAGTATGTCGATCTCTTGAATCTGACCACCGGTGAGATCGATCGTATGGATCCTCAGCGCTGCGAGTTCGGTTACCGGGAAAGCGTATTTAAACATGAGTTTAAAGAAGGCTTCGTTATTGTTGGCGTGGGTTTACAGCTTAGTAAGCAGTGGAGTCCGTTGCTGAATTATGGTGACCTTACCAAACTGGATCCGCAGACGGTAACGCCGCAGCAAGTGTTTGATGCAGTGTGTGCCATGCGACGTAGCAAGCTGCCGGACCCGCGAATCACAGGCAATGCAGGCAGTTTCTTTAAAAACCCGCTGGTGAGTGAAGAGGTCGCTAAGGCACTACTTGCCCTGTACCCATCCATGCCGCATTATCCTCAGCCAGATGGCCAGGCGAAATTGGCTGCCGGCTGGCTTATCGACCAGTGTTCGCTCAAAGGATATCAGATTGGCGGTGCGTCAGTGCACCGTCAACAGGCTTTGGTACTGGTGAACAATGGTAATGCCACCAGTCAGGATGTCGTTGCCTTGGCAAGGCATGTGCGGAACACGGTAGCATCTAAATTCGATGTCTGGCTGGAGCCGGAGGTCCGTTTTATTGGCGCTGCTGGCGAGTTGAATGCCGTAGAGGTATTGTCATGAAAGATCCTAAAGTTCCTTTAAAGATTATCTCTCTCTTGGCCAACGGAGAGTTTCACTCCGGTGAGCATTTGGGAGAGTCTCTGGGAATGAGCCGTGCGGCGATAAACAAGCATATCCAGACTATTCGCGATTGGGGGCTGGACGTGTTCACGGTTCCTGGCAAGGGGTATAGCCTGCCTGCGGCGATTAATCTACTTGATGTTGAACGTATTCTCAGCCTGCTGGAAGACAAGCGAGTCACTGTGTTGCCTGTAGTTGATTCAACGAACCAGTATTTGTTGGACAGGATAGCAGAACTGACGTCCGGTGATGCCTGTATTGCAGAATATCAGCAGGCGGGACGTGGGCGGCGTGGGCGGCAGTGGATCTCACCTTTTGGTGCCAACCTTTATTTGTCCATGTTCTGGCGGCTTGAGCAAGGGCCCGCAGCTGCGATGGGACTGAGTCTGGTAATTGGTATTGTCATGGCTGAAGTGCTGCAGCGCCTGGGGGCTGAAAAGGTTCGTGTGAAGTGGCCAAATGATTTATACCTTAACGATCGCAAACTGGCCGGCATTCTCGTTGAGTTGACGGGGAAAACCGGTGATGCAGCCCAGTTGGTTATGGGGGCTGGGATTAACATGGCAATGCGTGAGGCCAGTGCCAGCCAAATTGACCAACGCTGGATTAACTTACAAGAGGCTGGAATTAATATCGATCGTAATGAATTAGCGGCAACGCTGCTTAATGAATTACGTCACTCACTGCGAGAATTTGAAATAGAAGGGCTTGCACCCTTTATTTCTCGTTGGCGTGATTTAGATAACTTCATTGATCGGCCTGTGAAGCTTTTAATTGGTGAACAGCAGATTTTTGGTGTTGCCCGTGGTATTGATCAACAGGGAGCATTGTTACTTGAAAGGGAAGGGGTAATTAAACCGTTTATTGGCGGTGAAATATCTTTACGCAGTGCGGAATAAGCTAAAGAAAAGAGAGGCAGCAGCCTCTCTTATATCGACAATTATTTACGTAACCGCACACTTTCCACAGCATGATTAGCGCTTTTGGTCATGATCAGGCTGGCTCTTTCACGTGTTGGCAGGATATTCTGTTGCAAATTCAACCCATTAATTTCATTCCATAGCTGGGTAGCGATATTAATTGCTTCCGCTTCCGGGAGCTTCGCATAGTTATGGAAATAGGAATCTGGATTGGAGAATGCACCTTGGCGGAATTTCAGGAAGCGGTTGATGTACCATGTTTGCAGCAAGTCTTCGGGAGCGTCGACATAAATTGAGAAATCAACAAAGTCTGAAACAAATACCCGGTGAGGATCGTGCGGATAATCCATACCACTTTGCAGAACATTTAATCCTTCGAGGATCAATATATCAGGTTGTTCGATGACTTTATTACCTTGCGGCACCACGTCATAGATCAGGTGCGAGTAAACCGGTGCGGTAACACGTTTGGCACCAGATTTAACCTCTGAGACGAATTTTACCAGGCTATGCATATCGTAAGACTGCGGAAACCCTTTTTTCTTCATCAGACCGCGTTCATTCAGCACCTTATTCGGGTGCAGGAAGCCATCGGTAGTGATCAGTTCCACGCTGCGATGTTCCGGCCAGCGGCTCAATAACGCCTGTAGCAAGCGCGCCGTGGTGCTTTTGCCTACGGCTACGCTGCCAGCGATGCCAATCACATAAGGGATACGCTGACCATCCGTGCCCAAAAACTGTTCCAGCACAGCTTGGCGGCGTAGGTTAGAGCTGATATAGAAGTTCAACAGTCGAGAAAGTGGCAGATAGATCTGCGCCACCTCTTCCAAAGAGAGATCTTCGTTAATCCCTTTGAGTTTGACAATCTCTTCTTCCGACAACGTCAGCGGCACCGAATCTCGCAACGCGGCCCACTGGGTACGATCGAACTGAAGGTAAGGCGTCGCTAAAGATTGATCTCTTTTTATCATAAGCCAAATTCTGCCTGTTAACGCAGGTTGGGAACGGCGCTGGACGCCAACTCCAGATAATAAACAAGCTGCATATTATAGACAGCTTCGTTTTTGGCGTAGACATTTTTCACAAATGTTGTCGATCAGCATGAGTTTATGCCAATAGTGAGAACAGGCGCGCAATTGATAAAAGGCGTGTTGCAAGGCGGTACCAGTGAGCCGTGCTTCCTGACTGCACGTGAATACCGCTGTAGGTCAATTTAAGGGGCATGGTTCTGTTGAGAATAGCGCTCTCAGGTCAGCTGGCGATAGCGCGTGAGGGTTGTGTCACTGCAAACAGGCGTTTGTAGTAGATCACCGTTGGGTGATAGTAACCATCGGGGGCGGCGGCATAATCCGGCATTTCGCCAAGGCAACGATAACCCAGTGAACGATATAATCCCTCTGCTGCAGAACCTGCCTGAGTATCCAGGTAAAGCAGACCTCGATGTAGCTCCAAAGCCTTTTTTTCCAGTGTTCTCATCAGCGCCTGACCTACGCCATTGCGGCGGGCTCGGCTGTGCACCAGAAGTTTTTGCACCTCAGCTCTGTTACGGCCATTAGGTTTTTGGCACAAATCCAACTGTACGGTACCAATGACACCACTCTCGTCTCTGGCGATCCACAAAAGCAATGATTCTTTAGCCAGCGCAGGGCGCAGGCTATGGAAGTAACTCTCGGCATCTTCATGGGGGATCAGCGTGTCGTAGCCGACAGATGCCCCATGGGTAACGGCATCAGTAAGCAGATGCGCCAGATCATTACGGTAGATAGGTAGCGTGGCAGCATTGATCAAAGCAATTTTCATCGGTCTTTCCTTTTGGGGAAGGGGATAATGAAATGAAGCAATAAACGCGCCAACGCGGCGAGTCAGTAATGGTGAAGCCAGGACAGGGAATGAAAAAGTGTTAATGCTCCACTGAGGAGCACTATCCTCTTCTTGGTGCATCGATCACGATTTTAAATGAAGAAATTCGATATGGCGTGATCGGTATGCCGAACTCCAAGCGATAATCTTGCAAAAAACGAATAGAATTGTTCAGAATGATATCTTCAGTTGATGAATTATTGCACCCGCCATGCAGAAAATTGCGAACCAAACTCGGAAATCGGCTGATTTATGAGCGATAGCGCAGGGAACGCAATTTTTTTGTTGCATAGGCCGTCAGCTCTACCTAGAATGCGCTGCACTTGATGCCGGCTTAGCTCAGTAGGTAGAGCAACTGACTTGTAATCAGTAGGTCACCAGTTCGATTCCGGTAGCCGGCACCATTCAAGTCACAGTAGTTAAAATCTGGTGGGGTTCCCGAGCGGCCAAAGGGAGCAGACTGTAAATCTGCCGTCACAGACTTCGAAGGTTCGAATCCTTCCCCCACCACCAAATTAGACCTTGAGTTTAAGGTCGCACCGAACGGTTGCATTGATATAAGCGCCGGTCGGGGAAGGGCAAGAACCTTCGACAAGGTTCGAGTCGAGCAAAGCGAGACAACGCGCTTTAGCGCGGCCCGAAGGGTGAGGAACGAAGTGACGAATAATCCTTCCCCCACCACCAAATTAGACCTTGAGTTTAAGGTCGCACCGAACGGTTGCACTGATATAAGCGCCGGGCGGGGAAGGGCAAGAACCTTCGACAAGGTTCGAGTCGAGCAAAGCGAGACAACGCGCTTTAGCGCGGCCCGAAGGGTGAGGAACGAAGTGACGAATAATCCTTCCCCCACCACCAAATTAGACCTTGAGTTTAAGGTCGCACCGAACGGTTGCATTGATATAAGCGCCGGTCGGGGAAGGGCAAGAACCTTCGACAAGGTTCGAGTCGAGCAAAGCGAGACAACGCGCTTTAGCGCGGCCCGAAGGGTGAGGAACGAAGTGACGAATAATCCTTCCCCCACCACCAAATTAGACCTTGAGTTTAAGGTCGCACCGAACGGTTGCACTGATATAAGCGCCGGGCGGGGAAGGGCAAGAACCTTCGACAAGGTTCGAGTCGAGCAAAGCGAGACAACGCGCTTTAGCGCGGCCCGAAGGGTGAGGAACGAAGTGACGAATAATCCTTCCCCCACCACCAAATTAGACCTTGAGTTTAAGGTCGCACCGAACGGTTGCATTGATATAAGCGCCGGTCGGGGAAGGGTTAAACCTTCAAGAAATTCGCGCAGGGCAACAGAAGTTGCTGGCACGAAGGGTGAAGAGCAAAGCGACGAACAATCCTTCTCTACACCTGTAAATGTTACAGAAAAGTCAGGTAGCCGAGTTCCAAGATGCGGGCATCGTATAATGGCTATTACCTCAGCCTTCCAAGCTGATGATGTGGGTTCGATTCCCACTGCCCGCTCCAAGATGTGCTGATATAGCTCAGTTGGTAGAGCGCACCCTTGGTAAGGGTGAGGTCGGCAGTTCGAATCTGCCTATCAGCACCACTTCCTAATTTCTCGCCCCCTGATTTTCTTTCTGTTCTGGATTCAACAAGCAATGGCTTGGTTGATGTGGTGATACCACCGATTTATCCGTGTCTTAGAGGGACAATCGATGTCTAAAGAAAAGTTTGAACGTTCAAAACCGCACGTTAACGTCGGTACTATCGGCCACGTTGACCACGGCAAAACTACCCTGACTGCAGCAATCACTACCGTGCTGGCTAAAACCTACGGTGGTTCTGCTCGTGCTTTCGACCAGATCGATAACGCGCCAGAAGAAAAAGCTCGTGGTATTACCATCAACACTTCTCACGTTGAATATGACACCCCGACTCGTCACTACGCGCACGTTGACTGCCCAGGGCACGCCGACTACGTGAAAAACATGATCACCGGTGCTGCTCAGATGGACGGCGCTATCCTGGTAGTTGCTGCGACTGACGGCCCAATGCCTCAGACTCGTGAGCACATCCTGCTGGGTCGTCAGGTAGGCGTTCCTTACATCATCGTATTCATGAACAAATGTGACATGGTTGATGATGAAGAGCTGCTGGAACTGGTAGAAATGGAAGTGCGTGAACTTCTGTCTGCTTATGACTTCCCTGGTGATGATCTGCCAGTGGTTCGTGGTTCAGCGCTGAAAGCACTAGAAGGCGACGCTGAGTGGGAAGCTAAAATCATCGAGCTGGCTGGTCACCTGGATACTTACATCCCAGAACCAGAGCGTGCTATCGACAAGCCGTTCCTGCTGCCAATCGAAGACGTATTCTCCATCTCTGGTCGTGGTACCGTTGTTACCGGTCGTGTTGAGCGCGGTATCATCAAAGTGGGTGAAGAAGTTGAAATCGTGGGCATCAAAGACACCGTCAAGTCTACCTGTACGGGTGTTGAAATGTTCCGCAAACTGCTGGACGAAGGCCGTGCTGGTGAGAACGTAGGTGTTCTGCTGCGTGGTATCAAGCGTGAAGAAATCGAACGTGGTCAGGTACTGGCTAAACCAGGTTCAATCAAGCCGCACACTCAGTTCGATTCAGAAGTGTACATCCTGAGCAAAGAAGAAGGTGGTCGTCATACTCCATTCTTCAAAGGCTACCGTCCACAGTTCTACTTCCGTACAACTGACGTGACCGGTACCATCGAACTGCCAGAAGGCGTAGAGATGGTAATGCCAGGCGATAACGTGAACATGAAAGTAACTCTGATTCACCCAATCGCGATGGACGACGGTCTGCGTTTCGCAATCCGTGAAGGCGGCCGTACCGTTGGCGCAGGTGTTGTTGCTAAAGTTATCGCTTAATTGCGGATAACATTTGACGCGACATGCGCTAAAAGGGCATCATTTGATGCCCTTTTTCTACGCTGTGAACTAGAACCTATCTCATCAGCGATTTTGCAGTCATAATCATTGGTGAGATGGGCTCTTAAACCGTATTGACTGAAATACGTCATAGCGTAAAACACCGAGATGTCGTTGGCGGCATCTGATCGGTTTGGTTTGCCTCGCGATGCGAGGCAAAGTTGTTTGTTCGAATCATTAGTGACAGGTTGGTTTATGAGTGCGAATACCGAGGCTCAAGGGAGCGGGCGCGGCCTTGAAGCGGCCAAGTGGTCAATCGTCGCCGTTCTGTTGGTTGTGGCTATCGTCGGTAACTATTACTACCGTGATTTCAGCTTGCCATTGCGCGCGCTGGCCGTTGTCGTGGTTATTGCTATTGCAGGTGCAGTGGCGTTAATGACCACTAAAGGCAAAGCTACCGTTGCGTTTGCGCGTGAAGCGCGTACTGAAGTACGTAAAGTGATCTGGCCAACTCGTCAGGAAACGTTACACACCACGTTGATCGTTGCCGCGGTAACTGCCGTGATGTCACTGATTCTGTGGGGCCTGGATGGTATTCTGGTCCGTCTGGTATCGTTTATTACTGGCCTGAGGTTCTAAAATGTCTGAAGCCCCAAAAAAACGCTGGTACGTCGTTCAGGCGTTTTCCGGTTTTGAAGGTCGCGTAGCTCAATCGCTGCGTGAACACATCAAACTGCACGATATGGAAGAGCTGTTCGGCGAAGTCATGGTGCCCACGGAGGAAGTGGTTGAAATCCGTGGTGGCCAACGTCGCAAGAGTGAGCGTAAATTCTTCCCTGGCTATGTACTGGTTCAGATGGTGATGAATGACGCCAGCTGGCACCTGGTGCGCAGTGTTCCTCGTGTTATGGGCTTCATCGGAGGGACTTCCGATCGTCCTGCACCGATCAGCGATAAAGAAGTGGATGCGATTATGAACCGCCTGCAGCAGGTGGGTGATAAGCCGCGTCCAAAAACGCTGTTCGAGCCAGGCGAACTGGTACGCGTCAACGATGGTCCATTTGCCGACTTCAACGGCGTTGTCGAGGAAGTGGATTACGAGAAGAGCCGCCTGAAGGTGTCTGTTTCCATCTTTGGTCGTGCAACGCCAGTGGAATTGGACTTCAGCCAGGTAGAAAAAGGCTGATCGATTAATCAGCAAGGCAAGTGGATTTGTGGCTTGTCAGAGGCGCGGAATTGAACTACAATTTCGCGCCTTTTGTTTTTAGATGCCCTCGCTTTTAGCGCGGGGTGAAACACGGGGAGCCTCTCAGGAGGCGATACTACCCATACGAGGAAATTTCAATGGCCAAGAAAGTACAAGCCTACGTTAAGCTGCAGGTTGCAGCTGGTATGGCTAACCCAAGTCCACCAGTTGGTCCAGCTCTGGGTCAGCAAGGTGTTAACATCATGGAATTCTGTAAGGCGTTCAATGCTAAGACTGACAGCGTTGAAAAAGGTCTGCCGATCCCTGTTGTTATTACTGTTTATTCTGATCGCTCTTTCACCTTCGTTACCAAAACCCCGCCTGCAGCAGTTCTGCTGAAGAAAGCGGCTGGTATCAAGTCTGGTTCTGGCAAGCCGAACAAAGACAAAGTGGGTAAAGTGACGAGTGCGCAGGTTCGTGAAATCGCAGAAACCAAAGCTGCGGACATGACTGGTTCTGACGTTGAAGCGATGATTCGCTCCATCGAAGGTACTGCTCGTTCCATGGGCCTGGTAGTGGAGGGTTAAGAAATGGCTAAGCTGACCAAGCGCATGCGCGTGATCCGTGACAAAGTTGATGCTACTAAACAGTATGACATCGCCGAAGCTGTTGCTCTGCTGAAAGAGCTGGCCACCGCTAAATTCGTAGAAAGCGTTGACGTTGCCGTTAACCTCGGCATCGACGCTCGTAAATCAGACCAAAACGTACGTGGTGCTACTGTTCTGCCACACGGTACTGGTCGCAGCGTTCGCGTTGCCGTATTTACCCAGGGCCCTAACGCTGAAGCGGCTAAAGCTGCTGGCGCAGAGCTGGTAGGTATGGAAGATCTGGCTGACCAGATCAAAAAAGGCGAAATGAACTTCGACGTTGTTATTGCTTCTCCAGATGCAATGCGCGTTGTTGGTCAACTGGGCCAGGTTCTGGGTCCACGTGGCCTGATGCCAAACCCGAAAGTGGGTACCGTTACTCCGAACGTTGCTGAAGCAGTGAAAAACGCTAAAGCAGGTCAGGTTCGTTATCGTAACGACAAAAACGGCATCATCCATACCACTATCGGTAAGGTTGATTTCGACGCAGACAAGCTGAAGGAAAACCTGGAAGCCCTGCTGGTTGCGCTGAAAAAAGCAAAACCATCTCAGGCGAAAGGCGTGTACATCAAGAAAGTTAGCCTCTCCACCACCATGGGTGCTGGCGTCGCTATCGATCAAAGCGGCTTGACTGCTGTAGCGAACTAATCGCTTTGACTTGGGGTAAATATTCGCCTAGAATCTTGTACCCCAAGGTTTTGCTATTTAGCTTCGGCTAAAAGTAAAACAACAGATTTTTCGGTTGGAGCCTGGCCTATCCAGGCCTCCGTCCAAGACCGCAGGTGTGCCGAAAGGTGCTTAATCCTTCCTGCGTAGACGGTGACAGAGCCTAAAGAAATTTTTCTTTATAAAAGAATGGTCTTTGCTGGATTCTGCTCACCGTGTTTAAGCGCTCTCGCCTGGTGTACACACCAGGTGTTGAGTGAAGTGAGTTCCGGGGAATACTCCCCGGCTAATCCAGGAGCAAAAAGCTAATGGCATTAAATCTTCAAGACAAACAAGCGATTGTTGCTGAAGTCAACGAAGTGGCCAAAGGCGCGCTGTCTGCGGTTGTTGCGGATTCCCGCGGCGTTACCGTAGATAAAATGACTGAACTGCGTAAAGCAGGTCGTGAAGCTGGCGTTTACATGCGTGTTGTTCGTAACACCCTGATGCGTCGCGTAGTTGAAGGCACTCCTTTCGAATGCCTGAAAGACACGTTTGTCGGTCCTACCTTGATTGCATTCTCTAACGAACACCCGGGCGCTGCTGCTCGTCTGTTCAAAGAGTTCGCGAAAGCGAATGCAAAATTCGAGGTTAAAGCTGCGGCCTTTGAAGGTGAGCTGATCCCTGCGGCGCAAATCGACCGCTTGGCAACGCTGCCTACTTACGAAGAAGCAATCGCACGCCTGATGTCGACCATGAAAGAAGCCGCTGCCGGCAAACTGGTTCGTACTCTGGCTGCTCTGCGCGATCAGAAAGAAGCGGCATAAGCCACTCTTTCTTAGCCTTTGCTAACGTATTTAAACTATTTCTGAATTTTAGGAACAATTGTTATGTCTATCACTAAAGACCAAATCCTGGAAGCAGTTGCTGCTATGTCCGTAATGGACGTTGTTGAACTGGTTTCCGCTATGGAAGAAAAATTCGGCGTTTCTGCTGCTGCTGCTGTTGCTGTAGCTGCTGGTCCTGCTGAAGCTGCTGAAGAAAAAACTGAGTTCGACGTTGTCCTGTCTGCTGTTGGCGGTAACAAAGTTGCTGTTATCAAAGCAGTACGTGGCGCAACCGGTCTGGGCCTGAAAGAAGCTAAAGACCTGGTAGAATCAGCTCCAGCAGTACTGAAAGAAGGCATCAGCAAAGATGACGCTGAAGCCCTGAAAAAATCTCTGGAAGAAGCTGGCGCTTCTGTTGAAGTTAAATAATTTTAACTTCTCAGAGTACAGTCTGGCTTAACAGACTGATGGCTGGTGACTTTTTGGTCACCAGCCTTTTTGCGCTGTAGGGCGTCAGTAGAGTTTCACACTGTTTGACTGCTGGCTAACCCCAATATTTCTTTCTATCGACGACTTAATATACTGCTCTCCCTGCTACAGCCGAATCTGTGGCAAAGGCAATGAAATGATTTAAGCGTGATAGAAACGGGTATTGCGGAAAGTGTTCCCGCTTTCCGGTCGACAAAATGGTGTTGCATGAACTGTCCCTATCGGACGGACAGAGCGGTTCTACTTTTCAGCGAGCTGAGGAACCCTATGGTTTACTCCTATACCGAGAAAAAACGTATTCGTAAGGATTTTGGTAAGCGTCCACAAGTTCTGGACATACCTTATCTCCTTTCTATCCAGCTTGACTCGTTCCAGAAGTTTATCGAGCAAGATCCAGAAGGGCAGTACGGCCTAGAAGCCGCATTCCGTTCTGTTTTCCCTATCCAGAGCTACAGTGGCAATTCGGAGCTGCAATACGTTAGCTACCGTCTTGGTGAGCCGGTGTTCGACGTCAAAGAGTGCCAGATCCGTGGTGTGACGTACTCTGCACCGCTGCGCGTTAAACTGCGCCTGGTAATCTACGAACGCGAAGCACCTGAAGGTACGGTCAAAGACATCAAGGAACAAGAAGTCTATATGGGCGAAATTCCGCTCATGACCGAAAACGGTACCTTTGTAATTAACGGTACCGAGAGGGTTATCGTATCCCAGCTGCACCGTAGTCCTGGTGTGTTCTTCGATAGCGATAAGGGTAAAACCCACTCCTCGGGTAAAGTGCTGTATAACGCACGTATTATTCCTTACCGTGGTTCATGGCTGGATTTCGAGTTTGATCCGAAAGACAACCTGTTCGTGCGTATTGACCGTCGCCGCAAACTGCCTGCGACCATCATTCTGCGTGCGCTGAACTACACTACAGAACAGATCCTTGACCTGTTCTTCGAAAAAATTATTTTCGAGATCCGTGATAACAAGCTGCAGATGGAGCTGGTTCCAGAACGTCTGCGTGGTGAAACTGCGTCCTTCGATATCGAAGCCAACGGTAAGATCTACGTTGAGAAAGGCCGCCGTATCACTGCTCGTCATATCCGTCAGCTCGAAAAAGACGAAATTCAGAGTATTGAAGTACCGGTTGAATACATCGCGGGCAAAGTGGTCGCGAAGGACTATATCGATACCAATACCGGTGAGCTGATCTGTGCAGCCAACATGGAGCTGTCGCTGGATCTGCTGGCCAAGCTGAGCCAGTCTGGCCACAAGCGTATCGAAACGCTGTTCACCAACGATCTGGACCACGGTGCGTACATCTCTGAGACCGTACGTGTCGACCCAACCACCGATCGTCTGAGCGCACTGGTAGAAATCTACCGCATGATGCGCCCTGGTGAACCACCAACGCGTGAAGCGGCGGAAAGCCTGTTCGAGAACCTGTTCTTCTCTGAAGACCGTTACGATTTGTCTGCGGTTGGCCGGATGAAGTTCAACCGTTCTCTGCTGCGTGACGAGATCGAAGGTTCGGGTATCCTGAGCAAAGACGACATCATCGAAGTGATGAAGAAGCTCATCGATATTCGTAACGGTAAAGGTGAAGTGGACGATATCGACCACTTGGGCAACCGCCGTATCCGTTCCGTTGGCGAAATGGCCGAGAACCAGTTCCGTGTAGGTCTGGTGCGTGTTGAGCGTGCGGTTAAAGAACGTCTGTCCCTGGGCGATCTGGATACCCTGATGCCTCAGGACATGATCAACGCCAAGCCGATTTCTGCAGCGGTGAAAGAGTTCTTTGGTTCCAGCCAGCTGTCTCAGTTTATGGACCAGAACAACCCGCTGTCTGAGATCACGCACAAGCGTCGTATCTCCGCATTGGGCCCAGGCGGTCTGACCCGTGAACGTGCCGGCTTTGAAGTTCGAGACGTACACCCGACTCACTACGGTCGCGTGTGCCCAATCGAAACGCCGGAAGGTCCAAACATCGGTCTGATCAACTCCTTGTCTGTGTACGCGCAGACCAACGAGTATGGCTTCCTGGAAACCCCGTACCGCCGCGTGCGTGACGGCGTGGTGACCGATGAAATCAACTATCTGTCTGCTATTGAAGAAGGCAACTTCGTTATCGCTCAGGCGAACTCCAACCTGGATGATGACGGCCGCTTCGTAGAAGATCTGGTTACCTGTCGTAGCAAAGGCGAATCAAGCCTGTTCAGCCGCGATCAGGTTGACTATATGGACGTATCAACCCAGCAGGTTGTCTCCGTTGGTGCTTCACTGATTCCATTCCTGGAACACGATGACGCCAACCGTGCATTGATGGGTGCGAACATGCAACGTCAGGCGGTTCCAACTCTGCGTGCTGACAAGCCGCTGGTCGGTACCGGTATGGAACGTGCTGTTGCGGTTGACTCCGGTGTTACTGCCGTAGCCAAACGTGGTGGTGTGATCCAGTACGTGGATGCTTCCCGTATCGTTATCAAAGTTAACGAAGACGAGATGTATCCGGGCGAAGCAGGTATCGATATTTATAACCTGACCAAGTACACCCGTTCTAACCAGAACACCTGTATCAACCAGATGCCGTGTGTGAATCTGGGTGAGCCAATCGAGCGCGGCGACGTGCTGGCTGATGGCCCATCAACAGACTTGGGTGAACTGGCTCTGGGTCAGAACATGCGCGTAGCGTTCATGCCTTGGAATGGCTACAACTTCGAAGACTCCATCTTGGTCTCCGAGCGTGTGGTACAGGAAGATCGCTTCACCACCATCCACATTCAGGAACTGGCTTGTGTGTCTCGTGACACCAAACTGGGGCCTGAAGAGATCACCGCCGACATCCCTAACGTGGGTGAAGCTGCGCTCTCCAAACTGGATGAGTCCGGTATCGTGTATATCGGTGCGGAAGTGACCGGTGGCGACATTCTGGTTGGTAAGGTAACGCCGAAAGGTGAAACCCAACTGACACCAGAAGAAAAGCTGCTGCGTGCGATCTTCGGTGAGAAAGCGTCTGATGTTAAAGACTCTTCTCTGCGTGTACCAAACGGCGTTTCCGGTACGGTTATCGACGTGCAGGTCTTCACCCGCGATGGCGTGGAAAAAGACAAGCGTGCGTTGGAAATCGAAGAAATGCAGCTGAAGCAGGCGAAGAAAGACCTGACTGAAGAACTGCAGATCCTGGAAGCTGGCCTGTTCGCGCGTATCCACGCGGTACTGGTCGCCGGTGGCATCGAAGCCGAGAAGCTGAGCAAACTGCCGCGCGATCGCTGGTTGGAACTGGGCCTGACCGACGAAGAGAAGCAAAACCAGCTGGAACAGCTGGCAGAGCAATATGACGAACTGAAATCTGACTTCGAGAAGAAGCTGGATGCCAAACGTCGTAAGATCACCCAAGGCGACGATCTGGCACCAGGCGTGCTGAAAATCGTTAAGGTTTATCTGGCGGTTAAGCGTCAGATCCAACCGGGTGACAAGATGGCAGGTCGTCACGGTAACAAAGGTGTTATCTCCAAGATCAACCCGATCGAAGATATGCCTTACGATGAAAACGGCACGCCGGTTGATATCGTACTGAACCCGCTGGGCGTTCCATCACGTATGAACATCGGTCAGATCCTGGAAACCCACTTGGGTATGGCTGCGAAAGGCATTGGTGAGAAGATCAACCAGATGCTGAAGCAGCAGCAGGAAGTGGCCAAACTGCGTGAGTTCATCCAGAAAGCCTATGACCTGGGCGACGGTGTTTGCCAGAAAGTCGATCTGAACACCTTCTCCGACGATGAAGTCATGCGTCTGGCAGAGAACCTGAAGAAAGGTATGCCAATCGCAACGCCAGTCTTCGATGGTGCGAAAGAGACAGAAATCAAGCAATTGCTGGAAATGGGTGGTATCCCGACTTCGGGTCAGATTACGCTGTTTGATGGTCGTACCGGTGAGCAGTTCGAGCGCCAGGTAACCGTAGGCTATATGTACATGCTGAAACTGAACCACTTGGTCGACGATAAAATGCACGCGCGTTCTACCGGTTCTTACAGCTTGGTTACTCAGCAGCCGCTGGGTGGTAAGGCGCAGTTCGGTGGTCAGCGCTTCGGTGAGATGGAAGTGTGGGCGCTGGAAGCATATGGCGCAGCTTACACCTTGCAGGAAATGCTTACCGTTAAGTCGGATGACGTCAACGGCCGTACCAAAATGTACAAAAACATCGTGGATGGCGATCACCGTATGGAACCAGGCATGCCGGAGTCCTTCAACGTACTGTTGAAAGAAATCCGCTCGCTGGGTATCAACATCGAACTGGAAGACGAGTAATCGTTATTCCGGCTCTGGCTCCCGGCCTTAGGGAGCCAGAGGGTGGTTGTTCAGGTCACACGGGCGCACAATTTGTCAGTGTACGCCCAACAGGTTTAACTCCGACAGGAGCCAATCCGTGAAAGACTTATTGAAGTTTCTGAAAGCGCAAACTAAGACCGAAGAGTTTGATGCGATCAAAATTGCTCTGGCATCGCCAGACATGATCCGTTCTTGGTCGTTCGGTGAAGTTAAAAAGCCGGAAACCATTAACTACCGTACGTTCAAACCAGAACGTGACGGCCTTTTCTGCGCCCGTATCTTTGGGCCGGTAAAAGATTACGAGTGCCTGTGCGGTAAGTACAAGCGCTTGAAACACCGCGGTGTTATCTGTGAGAAGTGCGGCGTTGAAGTGACCCAGACCAAAGTGCGCCGTGAGCGTATGGGCCACATCGAACTGGCTTCTCCAACTGCGCACATCTGGTTCCTGAAATCGCTGCCATCCCGCATCGGTTTACTGCTGGATATGCCACTGCGCGATATCGAACGTGTACTGTACTTCGAATCCTATGTAGTGGTCGAAGGCGGTATGACTAACCTCGAACGTCGTCAGATCCTGACTGAAGAGCAGTATCTGGATGCGTTGGAAGAGTTCGGTGACGAATTTGACGCCAAGATGGGTGCGGAAGCTATTCAGGCCCTGTTGAAAAACATGGATCTGGAAGCCGAGTGTGAGCAACTGCGTGAAGAGCTGAACGAAACCAACTCTGAAACCAAGCGTAAGAAGCTGACCAAGCGTATCAAGCTGCTGGAAGCGTTCGTTCAATCTGGTAACAAGCCAGAGTGGATGATCCTGACCGTGTTGCCAGTACTGCCGCCGGACCTGCGTCCGTTGGTTCCGCTGGACGGTGGCCGTTTCGCGACTTCAGATCTGAACGATCTGTATCGCCGCGTGATCAACCGTAACAACCGTCTGAAACGCCTGCTGGATCTGGCTGCGCCTGACATCATCGTGCGCAACGAAAAGCGTATGCTGCAAGAAGCGGTAGATGCCCTGCTGGATAACGGCCGTCGCGGTCGTGCAATCACCGGTTCCAACAAACGTCCTCTGAAATCTTTGGCCGATATGATCAAAGGTAAGCAGGGTCGTTTCCGTCAGAACCTGCTGGGTAAACGTGTTGACTATTCCGGTCGTTCTGTAATCACCGTAGGTCCATACCTGCGCCTGCATCAGTGCGGTCTGCCGAAGAAAATGGCACTGGAACTGTTCAAACCGTTCATCTACGGCAAGCTGGAACTGCGTGGCCTGGCCACGACGATCAAAGCCGCCAAGAAAATGGTTGAGCGCGAAGAAGCTGTCGTTTGGGATATCCTGGACGAAGTTATCCGCGAACACCCGGTACTGCTGAACCGTGCACCAACCCTGCACCGTTTGGGGATCCAGGCGTTTGAACCGGTTCTGATCGAAGGTAAAGCGATCCAGCTGCACCCGCTGGTTTGTGCGGCATACAACGCCGACTTCGATGGTGACCAAATGGCTGTTCACGTACCGTTGACGCTGGAAGCCCAGCTGGAAGCGCGTGCGTTGATGATGTCTACCAACAACATCCTGTCACCAGCGAACGGCGAGCCAATCATCGTTCCTTCTCAGGACGTTGTATTGGGTCTGTACTATATGACTCGTGACTGTGTTAACGCCAAGGGCGAAGGCATGGTTCTGACGGGTCCTAAGGAAGCTGAACGTGTTTATCGCGCCGGTCTGGCCTCTCTGCATGCACGCGTAAAAGTGCGTATTACAGAAGAGATCAAAAATACCGAAGGCGAATCTGTTCATCAGACCTCTATCGTTGATACCACCATTGGTCGTGCCATCCTGTGGATGATCGTACCAAAAGGTCTGCCTTACTCGATCGTTAACCAGCCTCTGGGCAAGAAAGCGATCTCCAAGATGCTGAACACCTGTTACCGCATCCTGGGCCTGAAGCCGACCGTTATCTTCGCTGACCAGATCATGTACACCGGTTTTGCTTACGCTGCTCGTTCTGGGGCTTCTGTAGGTATCGATGATATGGTGATTCCAGCGAAAAAAGCGGAGATCATCGAAGAAGCGGAAACCGAAGTTGCCGAGATCCAGGAGCAGTTCCAGTCTGGTCTGGTGACCGCTGGCGAACGCTACAACAAAGTGATCGATATCTGGGCTGCGGCGAACGAACGTGTTGCTAAAGCGATGATGGAAAACCTGTCGGTTGAAGACGTGGTTAACCGTGACGGCGTGGTGGAACAACAAGTTTCCTTCAACAGCATCTTTATGATGGCCGACTCCGGTGCTCGTGGTTCTGCCGCTCAGATCCGTCAGTTGGCCGGTATGCGTGGTCTGATGGCGAAGCCAGATGGCTCCATCATCGAAACGCCAATCACTGCGAACTTCCGTGAAGGTCTGAACGTACTCCAGTACTTCATCTCCACGCACGGTGCGCGTAAAGGTTTGGCGGATACCGCACTGAAAACGGCAAACTCCGGTTATCTGACCCGTCGTCTGGTTGACGTGGCGCAGGACCTGGTAGTAACCGAAGACGACTGTGGTACTCACAACGGCATCATGATGACTCCGGTTATCGAAGGTGGTGACGTTAAAGAGCCACTGCGTGAGCGCGTTCTGGGTCGTGTGACCGCCGAAGATGTCATCAAGCCGGGTACGGCGGACATCCTGGTGCCACGTAACACCCTGTTGAACGAGAAGACCTGTGACCTGTTGGAAGAGAACTCTGTCGACAGCGTTAAGGTTCGTTCCGTCGTTAGCTGTGAAACCGATTTTGGTGTGTGTGCCAATTGCTATGGTCGCGACCTGGCACGTGGTCACATCATCAACAAAGGTGAAGCTATCGGTGTTATCGCAGCACAGTCCATCGGTGAGCCGGGTACACAGCTGACGATGCGTACGTTCCACATCGGTGGTGCGGCTTCGCGTGCTGCTGCTGAATCCAGCATTCAGGTGAAGAACAAAGGTACGCTGAAGCTGAGCAACGTTAAGTTCGTTATGAACGCAACGGGCAAGCTGGTGATTACTTCACGTAATACCGAGCTGAAGCTGATCGACGAATTTGGTCGTACCAAAGAAAGCTATAAAGTGCCTTACGGTGCCGTGATGGGCAAAGGTGACGGTGCAGAAGTTAACGGTGGCGAAACCGTGGCTAACTGGGATCCGCACACCATGCCAGTTATCAGTGAAGTGAGTGGTTTCATCCGCTTCGCCGATATGATTGACGGCCAGACCATTACTCGCCAGACCGACGAACTGACCGGTTTGTCTTCTCTGGTGGTACTGGACAGCGCAGAGCGTACCGGTAGCGGTAAAGACCTGCGTCCGGCACTGAAAATCGTTGATGCCAAAGGCGAAGACGTATTGATCCCAGGTACAGATATGCCTGCTCAATACTTCCTGCCAGGTAAAGCGATTGTGCAGTTGGAAGACGGCATTCAGATCGGTGCGGGTGATACCCTGGCGCGTATTCCTCAGGAATCCGGCGGTACCAAGGATATTACCGGTGGTCTGCCACGCGTTGCGGATCTGTTCGAAGCTCGTCGTCCGAAAGAGCCGGCAATCCTGGCTGAAATCAGCGGGATTATCTCGTTCGGTAAAGAGACCAAAGGCAAACGTCGTCTGGTCATTTCCCCACTGGACGGCAGCGATGCTTACGAAGAGATGATCCCGAAATGGCGTCAGCTCAACGTGTTTGAAGGCGAAATTGTGGAGCGTGGTGACGTTGTTTCTGACGGCCCAGAATCTCCACACGACATTCTGCGTCTGCGTGGTGTGCATGCGGTTACCCGCTACATCACCAACGAAGTGCAGGAAGTTTATCGTCTGCAAGGCGTTAAGATTAACGATAAGCACATCGAAGTTATCGTTCGTCAGATGTTGCGTAAAGGCACCATCGTTAGCGCTGGCGGCACCGAGTTCCTGGAAGGCGAACAGGCTGAAGTTTCACGCGTCAAGATTGCTAACCGTCAGCTTGCGGCTGAAGGTAAAATCGAAGCAACCTTCTCACGTGACCTGCTGGGTATCACCAAGGCTTCCTTGGCGACCGAGTCCTTCATCTCTGCTGCATCGTTCCAGGAAACGACGCGTGTTCTCACCGAAGCGGCTGTTGCCGGTAAGCGTGACGAACTGCGTGGTCTGAAAGAGAACGTGATCGTGGGCCGTCTGATCCCTGCCGGTACCGGTTACGCTTATCATCAGGATCGTATGCGCCGTAGAGCACAGGGCGAAGTACCGGTTGTTCCGCAGGTTAGCGCGGAAGAAGCGACAGCGAACCTGGCTGAATTGCTCAATGCCGGTAATTTGGGTGGTAGTGACGACGAATAAGTCATCTCTCTATCCCTGACTGCATTAAGCGGTAAATGATGAAAGCCCCAGCTATCCTTGCTGGGGCTTTTTGTTGTACAGTGCTGTAAAGTTAAAATAACGGGACTGGCATGGATACCACAACAGCAATCAGCAACGCTACCTCAGCGAGTAGCGATATCGCCTTACAAACCCAGTTAACAAGCTCCTCTCAGAAGCGGGCTCGCCGCGCTGCGTGGGGGAGCTTTGTTGGTGCGGTTGTCGACTGGTACGACTTTTTGCTGTACGGAATAGTTGCCGCTCTGGTATTTAACACCGAATTCTTTCCCCAGGTGAGTCCGACCATGGGGACGCTGGCTGCATTTGGCACCTTTGGCGTCGGTTTCTTGTTCCGGCCATTAGGCGGCATGGTGTTTGGTCACTTTGGCGACAAGCTGGGCCGTAAACGTATGCTGATGATTACGGTCTGGATGATGGGGATCTCCACCGCCTTGATCGGCCTGTTACCCTCTTTTGATTCGATTGGCTGGTGGGCTCCGGTCCTGCTGGTAGTGTTACGCGCCATTCAAGGATTTGCGGTTGGTGGCGAATGGGGGGGCGCGGCTCTGCTGGCGGTTGAAAGTGCACCCAAAAAGAAAAAAGCTTTCTACAGCAGTGGGGTACAGGTTGGTTTTGGTGTCGGGCTGTTGTTGGCGACCGGTTCGGTTTCTCTGGTTAGCCAAGCGACGTCAAATGAAGATTTTATCAACTGGGGCTGGCGCTTGCCTTTCATATTTAGCCTGATATTGGTCGCCATTGCCTGGTGGGTCCGTAACGGCATGGATGAGTCGCAGGAGTTTGAAGCTAACAAGACGTTGCAGGATAGAGCCAACAAGATACGCAAATTCCCGATCTTCGAGGCCCTGCGCCAGAGCCCCAAGGCCTTTTTATTGATCATTGCCTTGAGATTTGGCGAGTTGCTGACGATGTATATCGTTACGGCTTTTGCCATGAACTACTCAACGACTCACCTTGGCCTTTCGCGCGACATCTTTCTTAACATCGGTTTGTTGGTGGGAGCGGTAAGCTGCGTCTCCATTCCTTGCTTTGCTTATCTGGCCGATCGCTTTGGCCGACGCCGGATATACGTCACGGGGGCGTTAATTGGTTTTGCCAGTGCGATACCGTTCTTCATGGCTCTGGAAAGCCGTAATACCCTGATGATTATCTTCTTTGCCATCATGCTTGGTAACGTTGCACATGACATGCTCGTTAGTGTGCAACAACCGATGTTTACTGAGTTGTTCGGTACTGCATATCGCTACAGCGGTGCTGGAGTGGGTTACCAGGTAGCCAGCGTGGTTGGCGGGGGCTTTACGCCATTTATTGCCGTGTTGCTGGTGGAGTTTATGGGCGGCTCCTGGCACTTGGTTGCCGCCTATCTGGCAGCAGGGTGTCTGCTTTCGGCCATCGTCGGAATGAGAATGAAACCCCAAGCGGTGGACTGAATCCTGACTTTATGAATTTATGAGGGCACAAAAGATGGCGTCCTTATATGGGTAATAGAAGAAACCGGAAACGTGCGGCTAATCCCCGCACGCTCCGGTGTTTGGTAAGACAAGGTTATCAAGAGGGGAAGATAACCTTGGTTGGCCTCGGGTTCGATAACCAACACCGCCACTATAACGATGCCGATTTTCAGAACCAGCCTGCCTTTTCTGTTTTGCGTAGTGCTTTCCGCGCTATTGGAGCGGCCCTGTAATCGTTGCAGAAAGCTGCGTAGCGCGTCCCAGATGCTCATCCCAATCTTTCCAGACCGGTTGTAACCCGATAGCGCTGACGGCTTGGGCTACCTGTTGTGGTGTTCGGCCATCGTGCGGTTCGAACTGTTCCAACTGGGGGGGCACGTCATCGGCGTAACCGCCCGGCTGGGTTTTTGAACCGGCGCTGACGCTGTTGATGGCAACAGGGATCATATGATCGCGGAAGAAGGCTGATTCCCGTGTGGATAAAGAAAGCTCAACGTCAGGTGCAAACAGCCGAAACGCACAAATGACTTGCATTAGTTGTGGTTCATTCATGAGGGAGGCAGGTTCAATGCCACCAGCGCAGGGCCGCAGGCGAGGAAAGGAGATCGAGTAACGGCTCTTCCAGTAGGTCTGTTGCAGATAAAACAGATGCTCTGCCAGCAGATAGCAGTCTGTACGCCAACTGCTGGAAAGCCCGATCAACGCCCCCAGGCCGATCTTGTCGATCCCGGCGCGACCTAAACGATCCGCTGTTTCCAGGCGCCAGTAGAAGTCCTGCTTTTTCCCTCGCAGGTGGTGTTGCTGGTAGGTGGCTGGATGGTAGGTTTCCTGATAGACCAGTACACCGTCCAAGCCAAGCATTTTCAACTCGGCGTATTCTTCCTGTGCCAGCGGCTGTACCTCCATCATCAACGAACTGAAATGGCGGCGGATGGCGGGGATATGCTGACGAAAATAGTCCATGCCCACTTTGCGTTGGTGCTCACCAGTCACCAACAGCAGGTGGTCAAACCCCAGCGTTTTGATGGCTGCACATTCCCGTTCGATCTCTGTTGCATCCAGTGTTTTACGTTTAAGGTGATTACTCATTGAGAAACCACAGTAAGTACAATCGTTGGCGCACAGGTTAGAGAGATATAGCGGTACGTAAAAGCTCACCACATTACCGAAACGCTGCCGTGTCAGCTGTTGCGCTCGCTGCGCCAAGGGTTCCAGGTAGGGGGCGGCGGCAGGGGAGAGCAATGCCATAAAGTCTTCTCGCGTCAGCTTTTCTGTATTGAGCGCCTGTTCGACGTCACGCGCTGTTTTGCTGTTAATGCGAAGCCGGAGGTCATCCCAATCCCACTGTTGCAGATGTTCGCTAAAATTACTGACCATCAGCGTACTCCTCTGTTTGATTGAGGAAGGCGGTCAGTGGGCTGGACGCGGCGGCGATAGGTTGGCGGCGGCCTAATCCGGCGTTACGTGCTAATTCCCCCGCTTCTACTGCCAATCGGAAAGCCCGGGCCATTTGCACCGGATCGCGAGCTACCGCGATAGCGGTATTGACCAGTACCGCATCGGCACCGAGTTCCATTGCTTCTAACGCGTGGCTAGGTGCGCCAATTCCGGCATCGACCACGACGGGGACCTTGGCCTGCTCAATGATAATTTCAAGGAAATCACGGGTGCGTAAACCACGGTTGGAGCCGATAGGCGCACCGAGTGGCATCACGGCGGCACAGCCGACTTCTTCCAGTCGTTTGCACAGGACCGGATCGGCGCCACAGTAAGGCATCACCACAAAGCCTTCTTTGACCAGCGTTTCTGCCGCTTTTAACGTTTCAATCGGGTCTGGGAGCAAGTATTTCACATCCGGGTGGATTTCCAGTTTTACCCAGTGGGTGCCCAGCGCTTCACGTGCCAGCCGGGCAGCAAACACGGCTTCACTGGCGGTCTTCGCCCCTGAAGTATTGGGCAGCAGTTTCACGCCCAACTGTTGTAGCGGCGCCAGAATAGCGTCGTTGCCGCCGCGCAGATCGACGCGCTTCATTGCCATGGTGACCAGTTGGGAACCAGAAGCCTGTAATGCCGCCAGCATCAGCGCGGGCGTAGCAAATTTACCGGTGCCGGTAAACAAACGGGAAGTAAAGGTCGTGTCGGCGATTTTCACCATGTCAGCCTCCGGCAATCGCTTGAAATAACAGGATATCATCACCGTCCTGCACGTAGTGGGTCGCCCAATCGGTGCGAGGGATGATGGTCTGGTTTATCGCCAGAGCGGTGCCTGGCTGGTGGCGTTCCAACTGTTCGAGCAAGGCGATAATGCTTAACGACTGCTCGAGTTCCAGTAATTGGTCATTGAGCCGGATCTTCATGCTGAGCCTCCACAAATCGGGCAGGTGCTGGCCTTGCTCAGTTGCAGGGTGCTCCAACTTTGCTGTTTGCCATCGAACAGACGCAGTTTGCCACTCAGGGAAGAGGGTATCCCGGCCAGCATTTTGACGGCTTCCAACGCCTGCAGCGTGCCGATCACACCGACGACCGGCCCAAGGACGCCCGCTGTGCGGCAGTTGCGTTGTGGTTCGGCCTGCTCCGGATAGAGGCAGACATAACAACCGTGAGCGTAGGGCGGTTCGATAACCAGCAGTTGGCCGCTAAACCCCACCGCACTACCACTAATTAACGGCACACCTGCTTTGATACAGGCGGCATTAACCGCATGGCGGGTTTCCATGTTATCGCAGCAATCGAGTACCAGATTGGCACGAGCAATGGCATTGTTCAGCTCTGTTCCTTGCAGGCGTTGTTCCAGCGCAATGGATTCCACCAGAGGATTCAGTGCCTGCAAATGGCGTTTTGCCAGTTGGGCCTTACTGGCGGTGACGTCGCCGGTACGATACAGAATTTGCCGTTGCAGATTGGTCAGATGCAGCTTGTCATCATCGGCCAGTAACAAGGTGCCGACGCCAGCGGCCGCCAAATACAGTGCTGCCGGGGAACCTAATCCGCCTAACCCGACGATCAGCACCGTTGCCCGTTTCAGGCTTTCCTGTCCTTCTGGGCCGATATCTTCCAGCAGCAACTGGCGGCTGTAGCGCAGAAACTCTTGGTCATTGAGCATTGCATTACTCCTTGCCTTCAATCAGTTGCAGCAGTTTCGCTGTGGCCGCACGCCAGTCCGGCGCCTGAGTGATGGCGCTGACAACGGCGATACTGCCGACACCACAGTCCAGTACCGCAGGAACCCGATCGATGCTTATCCCACCAATGGCTACGGTCGGGAACGCCTGCAGTCCGGCGACGTGGCGCCTCAGTTCGGTTAGGCCTTGTGGCTCGGAGGGCATCTCTTTGGTCTGTGTTGGGAAGATATGCCCCAGCGCGATATAGGAAGGCTTTACTGCGATCGCTCGGGCCAGTTCGGTGTCGTCATGGGTGGAAACGCCCAAGCGCAATCCTGCCCGATGGATGGCCGCCAGATCGGTGGTATCCAGATCTTCCTGTCCCAGATGAACGCCGTAGGCCTGATGTTTTATCGCCAGCCGCCAGTAATCATTGATAAACAGCCGTGCCTGATAGCGTTTGCCGAGGGCGATAGCGGCGGCAACGTCAGCTTCTACCTGTTCGTCTGGCAGATCTTTGATGCGTAACTGGATGGTGGTAACGCCTGCATCCAGCAGGCGGGCGATCCATTCAACGCTGTCGACGACCGGGTATAAACCCAGTTTGTGCGGCGTAGCGGGGAAGGGCGTGCTGATGTTAGCCATTATTACGCTCCTCCTGCAAAGTGGCCGCGCTGTGGTAAAGCTCACTGCCGCGTGAGCGGAATTCAGCGGACATTTTCTCCATGCCGTTCAGTTGCAGGTCGATCGGCTTGGCGGCCTCTTGTGCGGCGGCATAGTCTCGTACTTCCTGGGAAATTTTCATTGAGCAGAACTTCGGCCCACACATAGAGCAGAAGTGGGCGATCTTGCCGGATTCTTGCGGCAGCGTTTCGTCGTGATAGGCGCGGGCGGTTTGTGGATCCAGCGCCAGGTTGAACTGATCTTCCCAGCGGAATTCAAAGCGCGCTTTGGACATAGCGTTATCACGGATCTGCGCGCCCGGATGGCCTTTCGCCAGATCGGCGGCGTGGGCGGCGATTTTGTAAGTGATCAGCCCTTGCTTCACGTCTTCCTTGTTCGGTAAGCCCAGATGTTCTTTTGGCGTTACATAGCAAAGCATCGCGCAACCGAACCAGCCGATCATGGCTGCACCGATCCCTGAGGTGAAATGGTCATAACCCGGTGCAATATCGGTGGTCAGCGGGCCAAGCGTATAGAACGGTGCCTCGTGGCAATGTTCCAGCTCTTCGGTCATGTTGCGGCGGATCATCTGCATCGGGACGTGGCCAGGGCCTTCTATCATCACCTGCACATCGTATTCCCAGGCAATCTTGGTCAGTTCGCCCAGCGTATGCAGCTCGGCGAACTGGGCTTCGTCATTGGCATCCTGGATCGAGCCCGGGCGCAGGCCGTCGCCGAGTGACAGCGCGACATCGTAAGCGGCGCAAATTTCGCAGATCTCGCGGAAGTGCTGATAGAGGAAGTTTTCCTGATGATGCGACAGGCACCATTTTGCCATGATCGAGCCACCACGGGAGACAATGCCAGTCAGGCGCCTGGCGGTCATCGGCACATAGCGCAGTAATACGCCTGCGTGGATGGTGAAGTAATCAACCCCTTGCTCGGCTTGTTCCAGCAAGGTGTCGCGGAACATTTCCCAGGTCAGGTTCTCCGCCACGCCGTTCACTTTCTCCAATGCCTGATAGATCGGCACTGTACCGATCGGCACCGGGCTATTGCGCAGGATCCATTCACGGGTTTCGTGGATATAACGGCCAGTGGAGAGGTCCATCACGGTATCTGCCCCCCAGCGGGTTGACCACACTAGCTTCTCCACTTCTTCTTCAATCGAAGAACTCACCGCCGAGTTGCCGATATTGGCATTCACCTTCACCAGGAAATTACGGCCAATAATCATCGGCTCGGATTCCGGGTGGTTGATGTTGGCGGGGATAATGGCACGGCCAGCGGCCACTTCCTGGCGTACAAATTCCGGGGTGATATTTTCTGGCAGGTTAGCTCCCCAGCTTTGACCACGATGCTGTTGGCGCAGTACGTCGCCACGGATCCGTTCACGACCCATGTTTTCGCGGATGGCGATGAACTCCATCTCTGGTGTGATAATCCCGGCGCGAGCATAGTGCAGTTGGGTGACGCACTTGCCCGCCAAGGCTTTGCGAGGCTGCGGTAGCTGTTCAAAACGCAGATGATCCAATCCTTCATCCACCAGACGCTGCTGGGTAAAACCGGAGCTGACGCCGCCTAGGGATTCTGTGTCGGCGCGTTCTGCGATCCAACCTGCGCGTATCTTTGCCAAGCCACTGCGTACATCGACCACCGCTTGTGGGTCGCCATAGGGACCCGCGGTGTCATACACCGGAATGGCTTCATTCGGTTCGTATTGGGGGGTATCTTTGCTGCCGCCAATCAGCGTCGGGCTGAGCTGAATTTCACGCATGGGGACTCGAATATCACTGCGTGAACCTTCAAGGTAGATCCGGCGTGAATTGGGGAAGGTAACGCCTTGCAGAGAATCGATGAAATGCTGCGCTTCATCACGTTGTTCTTTACGGGCACGAGGTTTGTTCACAGTAGACATAGCAAATTCCTATCAGTGTAGTGATGTGTGGAAAATTGCTTGTCTGGAGCTCGGAGGGAGTAATGATGATGGCCAAGTCAAGGCAGGTCGGCTTGCCTGTGGCGGTATACCCTGAAAATCGGTGTTGAAGGAAGGCGGCAACGCAGCAAATCCCAGGAGCGTACAAATAGTTCGTGACTAGGGTGAGCAAGGAAAGCCAACGCACTTACAACGTCCAGTATGACGGGTATAGATTACTCTTGTTTCCTTCGCGGGTCTTAACCCGATCAGGTTCCGCGGATCCCGAATTAACGGTCTCAGCCTGGCTAATTTAATGAAAAATCAGCGCTAGGCACTCCGACAAGATGTTCCCAGTATAAGAGGGACAACAAAAACTACAAGCTTACCCTTCATCTTTCACATTGCAGCGGTGTTGGCTGCCTTTGCTTACCCTAGTCACTGACTTCAGTCAGCTCCTAGGGATGCGCGCAGTTGCCGCCTTGCTGCAATGCGAAAGCTATTGGGTAAGTGATACAGACTTCATCTTTCACATTACAACGGTGTTGCTGACTTTGGTGACTCGGCCCATCCATGGGCCTCTCCCCTATGGGGCCGCTGCAAGCAGCGTTCAAATCTGCTCCCGACAGATTTGTCACCCTGGTCACTGACTTCAGTCAGCTCCTAGGGATGCGCGCAGTTGCCGCCTTGCTGCAATGCGAAAGCTATTGGGTAAGTGATACAGACTTCATCTTTCACATTACAACGGTGTTGCTGACTTTGGTTACTCGGCCCGTCCATGGGCCTCTCCCCTATGGGGCCGCTGCAAGCAGCGTTCAAATCTGCTCCCGACAGATTTGTCACCCTGGTCACTGACTTCAGTCAGCTCCTAGGGATGCGCGCAGTTGCCGCCTTGCTGCAATGCGAAAGCTATTGGGTAAGTGATACAGACTTCATCTTTCACATTACAACGGTGTTGCTGACTTTGGTGACTCGGCCCATCCATGGGCCTCTCCCCTATGGGGCCGCTGCAAGCAGCGTTCAAATCTGCTCCCGACAGATTTGTCACCCTGGTCAATGACTTCATTCAACGCCCAGAGAGGCGCACAGTTGCTGCCTGGCTATGACTTGAAATCTATAGGAGGATAGAGATCAATATCAGGCTGGATGTGGTAGCGATTCAGTATTCGTTGTGCCCGGTTGGCCCTGTTGCCAGGTTTCTGCGGCCAGTTGGATTAACTGATCTTCCAGCGCGAAACGTGATGCCAGTGCTTCACCGATATCTGACAAAGCCTGGTTGAGTTCCAGACACAGGTCCTGATCGATATCGACTTCGGTATAACGATCGTGGAACGCCATAATGGTTTCAGTGTTGGCCTCTAACTTTGGATAGAACTTGGTGGTCAGCGCCATTTTCGGACTGGCAGAACCTTCCACTTGTTTGATAATTTTGTCATAGATATGAAAATGCCCAGCGGAGAGGTAATCCACCAGATTATGGCAAAAGTTCTCCAGCGCTTTTTCATTCAGCGGCGTATGCTTTTCTTTGTTGGGTTTGATACCGACCAAAGCGCAATAGGCAACTAGCAACTGCTTGCGTGCCTGTAGCCATTGATCGACTAATTCATTACTGCCACCAACGCGTTGAGTCAGGCTTTCCAACCGGTTGAGCATGTTTGACTCCGTGAGTAAAAGAACAAAACAGTAAGTTATCAAAATGTAACAAGACCATTCCTAGATTGCCAGTGAAGCAGAGGTTGTGCAACAACATATGGAACTTGCATTAACGGGTAACGAAAATGGCTGGTGGATCATCAGCCATGAAAGCAAAATTTGGTTACCAAATGGTGAACTCCCATTTGGTTCTGCAGCATCATTTTCTTTGCACGGTCAACAGGCCAGGCAAATTGGTGAATGGGAGGGGGCCCCGGTATGGTTGGTGCGTCAATCCATGCCAAGAGATATGGGATCGGTGCGGCAACTGCTCAGTCTCGATCGTGACCTGTTCCAACTGGCCGGGCGCGGTGTGCAACTGGCCGACTTTTATCGCTCGCATCGTTTCTGTGGCTATTGTGGCCACGAAATGCATCTCAGCCGAACCGAGAGTGCCTGTCTGTGTGGTCACTGCCATGAACGCTATTACCCTCAGATTGCTCCCTGCGTTATCGTTGCCATTCGTCGTGATGATGAGATCCTGCTGGCACAGCATGTACGTCATCGTGGTGGGATACATACCGTGCTGGCTGGGTTTGTGGAGGTGGGGGAAACCCTGGAGCACGCTGTGGCACGCGAAGTGATGGAAGAGAGCAATATCGCCATCAAAAATCTCCGCTATGTCACTTCGCAACCCTGGCCCTTCCCCCATTCGCTGATGATGGCATTTATGGCGGAATATCAGGGGGGAGAACTGCGCCACGATCCAAAAGAACTCCTCAATGCGGGTTGGTATCGCTATGACCAATTACCGATGCTGCCACCGCCGGGCACCGTGGCACGCCGCCTGATCGAGGACACCGTGGCGCTGTGTCGGGCAGAATAATGTACAATGGCGGCAGATTATCAAGGGAGCCCAATAAATGAATGAGTTGAAGAACGATCGCTACCTGCGTGCTTTATTGCGCCAGCCGGTGGATGTCACCCCTGTATGGATGATGCGCCAGGCCGGTCGTTATTTGCCGGAGTACAAAGCCACCCGTGCTCAGGCCGGTGATTTCATGTCATTGTGCAAAAATGCCGAACTGGCCTGCGAAGTGACATTACAACCCCTGCGCCGCTATGCGCTGGATGCCGCCATTCTGTTCTCAGATATTCTGACTATCCCCGATGCCATGGGGCTTGGGCTCTATTTCGAAACTGGGGAAGGCCCGCGTTTTTCTTCGCCAATCACCTGCCATGCCGATGTAGAAAAGCTGCCGGTGTTCGATCCGGAAGATGAGCTGGGCTATGTCATGAACGCGGTTCGCACTATTCGTCGAGAGCTGAAGGGGCAAGTGCCGCTGATTGGTTTCTCTGGTAGTCCGTGGACATTGGCGACTTATATGGTAGAGGGTGGCAGCAGCAAGGCGTTTACCAAACTGAAGAAAATGATGTACGCCGAGCCACAGACGCTGCATTTGCTGCTCGACAAACTGGCGGACAGCGTCATTCTTTATCTCAATGCCCAGATCAAGGCTGGTGCACAATCCGTCATGGTGTTTGACACCTGGGGTGGCGTGTTGACGGGGCGTGATTACCGTGAATTTTCACTGCACTATATGCATAAAATCGTCGATGGCCTGCTGCGTGAAAACGACGGGCGCCGCGTACCGGTAACGCTGTTTACCAAAGGCGGCGGCCAGTGGCTGGAGGCGATGGCGGCTACCGGCTGTGATGCGCTTGGTCTGGACTGGACCACTGATATTGCCGATGCGCGTCGCCGCGTGGGCGACAAAGTGGCTCTGCAGGGTAATATGGACCCTTCCATGCTGTATGCCGCACCGGAGCGTATCGCGCAGGAAGTAGAAACTATTCTGGCCGGTTTTGGCCAGGGCGAAGGCCATGTGTTCAACCTTGGTCACGGCATTCATCAGGATGTGCCGCCGGAACATGCTGGTGCATTTGTTGAAGCGGTGCATGCGCTTTCGGCTAAATACCATCGCTGAATCTTAAGGAGAGGCAGTGATTGATACCTCAGCGCTGCGCGCAGAGCAGTTACAGCGTGCAGAAGAAGTCATTCGTTATGATGATTTCCTTTGCGATCCCCCGGCGTTTATTGCGGGTGCGGATGTGGGTTTCGAGCAAGAAGGCGCGGTAACTCGCGCCGCAATTGCGATCCTGCGCTATCCTTCTCTGGAACTGGTGGAATATCAGGTGGCCCGTATCAATACCACCCTGCCTTATATCCCCGGTTTCCTGTCGTTCCGTGAGTATCCGGCGTTGCTTGCGGCTTGGGAGCAACTGCAACAGAAGCCCGATCTGATCTTTGTTGATGGCCATGGTATTTCTCACCCAAGGCGGTTGGGGGTTGCCAGCCATTTTGGTCTGTTGGTCAACGTGCCGACTATTGGCGTGGCGAAAAAGCGCCTGTGCGGCAAGTTTGCCCCGTTGGATGCCACCGTGGGTGCATTGGCTCCACTGGAGGACAAGGGCGAACAACTGGGATGGGTATGGCGCAGCAAGGCGCGCTGCAACCCTTTGTTTATCGCTACCGGCCATCGTGTCAGTACTGACAGCGCATTGGCTTGGGTGCAGCGCTGTATGGCGGGTTATCGCTTGCCGGAGCCCACTCGTTGGGCCGATGCCATTGCTTCACGCCGCCCGGCCTTTCTACGCTGGCTACAGCAGCATCCAGAGATGTCGACCTGCGCGATTTCGGGTACACTGCGCGGCAGATAACGAGTAAGAGAGTAGACAATGCTACGTAACCCGATTCATTTACGCTTGGAAAAGCTGGAAAGCTGGCAACATTTGACCTTTATGGCCAGTTTGTGCGAGCGTATGTACCCGAATTACCAGATGTTCTGCCTGCAAACCGAGTTTGGCGATCCGGCCATTTATCGCCGTATTCTGGATTTGGTCTGGGAGACACTGGTGGTGAAAGACGCCAAGGTCAACTTTGACAGCCAACTGGAAAAGCTGGAAGAGGCGATCCCATCGGCAGAAGATTACGATCTTTACGGTGTTTACCCGGCTATCGATGCCTGTATTGCTTTAGGGGAACTGATCCATTCGCGCCTCAGCGGGGAGACGCTGGAGCACGCCATCGCCATTAGTGAAACTTCAATTCGCACCGTGGCGATGTTGGAAATGACCCAGGCCGGTAAAGAAATGACCGACGAAGAGCTGAAAATTCTGCCTGCCGTTGAGGAAGAATGGGACATTCAATGGGAGATTTTCCGCCTGTTGGCCGCTTGCGAAGAGCGCGATCTGGATCTGATCAAAGGGTTACGATCTGACCTGCGTGAGGCGGCGGTAAGTAATATTGGGATAAATTTAACGCAATAAGGCAAGAAAACGTGATTTAACGCCTGATTTGTCATGCCTTAAGGCTTCACATCCGCACCCTGTCTGGTCTACATTTGGGGGGCGAAAAAAAAGTGGCTATCGGTGCGTGTATGCAGGAGAGTGCTGTCCATCGGCATATCCGTCGCACTCGATGCTTTGCAAACGATAAACACACTGTAAGGATAACTTATGAACAAGACTCAACTGATTGATGTAATCGCGGATAAGGCTGACCTTTCCAAAGCACAAGCTAAACTGGCTCTGGAATCTACCTTGGCTGCTATTACTGAGTCTCTGAAAGAAGGTGATGCAGTACAATTGGTTGGTTTCGGTACTTTCAAGGTAAACCATCGTAGCGAGCGCACTGGCCGCAACCCACAGACTGGTAAAGAAATCAAAATCGCAGCAGCTAACGTGCCTGCGTTCGTTTCTGGCAAAGCACTGAAAGACGCGGTTAAGTCCTAATCACGTGTTGGTGAAAGTTTTAGACAGGGGGGCGATGGCGCCCCTTTTGTTTATTCAACGGGTGCTCATGGTGGCCGCAGTTGTCGGTGGCCTGAGCGCCTGCAGCTTCCATTCCGCTCCGCCGACCTTTACCGCCAGCGGCTTTGTAGCCGATCAAGGGGTAGTCCGTGTGTGGCGCAGGGATGATGCACAGCAACGTCCATTGGTGCTGATGAGCGTCTATAGCCCCTATCGTGGGCCGGGGACGATCACTACGCTGTACGAATATCAGAATGGGGCGTTGTACCAGATCAAACGCACCGATGCTGATGGCGATCGCGACTCGATTCAATTGCGCTTCACCGAGAACGGCACGGTCAGCTTTATGCAGCGCCAACTGGCGACACAGCGTCAGAAGCTCTCTAACGACGATATTGCACTCTATCAGTATCAGGCTCGTCGTATCCTGGAAGTGAGCGATGCGCTCAAGGTGGGGCGCGTGCGGCTGTTACAAGGGCATTGGCAGCAAGGCACCGTCAAGCTATGCAGCGGAGAAACGGTGAGGCCGGGTTTGGACAAACAGGCTGAAGACTGGATTGCACGACGTGCGGCCAACAGCCGTCAACCGGTGAACGTGGCCTGGCTGGATGGGCCTGAGGGCCGAGAGCTGCTGCTGGTGGCTAATGACGACTTCTGCCGTTGGGAACCAACAGAAGAGTCGCTTTAGAAAAACCAATAAAAAAGGCCCTGCGTGCAGAGCCTCCTTGTCTTGACCCTGTTCAGATTTACTTTCCACGAGCGATAGCGCGATAGCCAATATCTTTGCGACAGAAACTGTCTTGCCACTGAATGTCGGCGGCTAGCTGATAGGCTAATTGCTGGGCTTGCGCTACCGTTGAGCCTAATGCCGTCACGCAAAGTACGCGTCCACCGCTGGTGACGACGTCATCCCCCTGCATCCGTGTACCAGCATGGAACACCTTACCGTTGGCGCTTTCCTGCTGCGGCAAACCGTGGATCACATCCCCCTGGCGATAATCCGCAGGATAGCCACCGGCTGCCAACACTACGCCGAGAGCAGGGCGTTCATCCCACCCGGAGGTCTTCTCATTCAGCTTACCTTCAGCCCCTGCCAGACAGAGTTCAACCAGATCGGAACGCAGGCGCAGCATGATTGGTTGCGTTTCCGGATCGCCAAAGCGGCAGTTGAATTCAATGACTTTGGGTTGACCGTCGTCAGAAATCATCAGGCCAGCATACAGGAAGCCGACATAGGTATTCCCTTCCGCAGCCATGCCGCGTACGGTTGGCCAGATTACCTGATCCATCACGCGCTGGTGGATTTCATCCGTAACGACGGGTGCCGGTGAGTAGGCGCCCATGCCACCGGTATTCGGGCCGGTATCACCATCACCTACACGTTTGTGATCCTGGCTGGTTGCCATCGGCACCACGTTTTCGCCATCTACCATGACGATAAAGCTGGCTTCTTCGCCTTCCAGGAACTCCTCGATCACAATGCGATGCCCGGCATCACCAAAAGCATTGCCTGCCAGCATGTCCTGAATGGCCTCTTCGGCTTCCTTCAGCGTCATGGCGACGATCACGCCTTTACCGGCCGCCAGACCGTCTGCTTTGATCACAATTGGCGCGCCTTTCGTACGCACGTAAGCCAAGGCAGGCTCTACTTCAGTAAAGTTCTGGTATTCGGCACTCGGGATGGCGTGGCGAGCCAGGAAGTCCTTAGTAAAGGCTTTGGAGCCTTCAAGCTGGGCTGCTGTCCGTGATGGGCCAAAGATTTTCAATCCGGCTGCCTGAAAAGCATCGACCACGCCGAGCACTAATGGCGCTTCCGGGCCAACAATGGTCAGATCGATAGCGTTGTCTTTGGCAAAGGCGAGCAGTGCCGGGATATCGGTAGGGGCGATATCGACATTAGTCAGATTGGCTTCCAGCGCGGTGCCTGCGTTACCTGGCGCCACGTAAACGTTATCCGCCAAGGGGGACTGAGCGGCTTTCCACGCCAGCGCATGTTCACGCCCGCCGTTGCCGATAATGAGAATGTTCATCAGGTGCTCCATAAACAGCGCGCGCCTTTGGCGCACGCAGCAAAAGGGATTAATGACGGAAGTGGCGCATGTCAGTGAAGATCATGGCAATGCCGTGTTCGTTGGCCGCGGCAATCACTTCGTCGTCGCGAATCGACCCACCTGGCTGGATCACGCAGGTAATACCGACGGCAGCTGCGGCGTCTATACCATCACGGAATGGGAAGAAAGCATCAGACGCCATGGCGGAGCCTTTCACTTCCAAACCTTCGTCCGCGGCTTTGATCCCGGCGATCTTGGCCGAGTAAACACGGCTCATCTGCCCGGCACCTATGCCGATGGTCATGTTGTCGCGGGCATAAACGATGGCGTTGGATTTGACGAACTTGGCTACCTTCCAGCAGAACAGCGCATCACGTAGTTCCTGAGCGGTTGGTTGACGCTCTGACACTACGCGCAAATCGGCTTCGCTTACCATACCCAGATCGCGATCCTGCACCAGCAGACCACCGTTGACGCGCTTAAAGTCCAGCCCGGCGATGCGTTGCTGCCATTGGCCGCAGGCCAGCACGCGTACGTTTTGTTTCGCTGCCAGCAGAGTGCGGGCTTCTTCACTGATGCTTGGCGCGATGATCACTTCAACGAACTGGCGGCTGATGATCGCTTTTGCCGTTTCGGCGTCCAGCTCGCGGTTAAAGGCAATGATACCGCCGAAGGCTGAGGTAGGATCGGTCTGATAGGCGCGGTCATAGGCCGCAAACAGGTTTTCACCGATTGCCACACCACAAGGGTTGGCGTGCTTGACGATCACGCAGGCTGGTTCTGCAAATTCTTTCACGCATTCCAGTGCTGCATCGGTATCCGCGATGTTGTTGTAGGAGAGGGCTTTGCCTTGCAACTGTTCGGCCGTGGCAACAGACGCTTCCTGCAGGTTCTCTTCTATATAGAAGGCGGCCTGCTGGTGGCTATTTTCACCGTAGCGCATATCCTGCTTTTTGATGTAGTTCAGATTCAGCGTGCGTGGGAAGCGGCCAGAAGGCTGTTCCGTATCCCCGTGATAGGCGGGGACCAGTGTGCCAAAATAGTTGGCGATCATGCTGTCATAGGCGGCAGTGTGTTCGAACGCTTTGATAGCCAGATCGAAGCGGGTTGGGTATAGCAGTGAGCCGTCATTGTTATCCATCTCGGTAATGATGGCGGCGTAGTCACTGCTCTTGACCACAATGGCCACGTCTTTATGGTTCTTGGCGGCCGAGCGCACCATGGTTGGGCCACCGATATCGATATTCTCTACGGCGTCTTCCAGTGAGCAGTCCGGTCGAGCGACGGTTTGCGCGAAGGGATAGAGGTTTACCACCACCATATCGATCGGTTTGATCGCATGTTGATCCATGATGGCGTCATCCTGGCCACGGCGGCCAAGAATGCCACCGTGCACTTTCGGGTGCAGGGTTTTAACTCGTCCGTCCATCATTTCCGGGAAGCCGGTGTAGTCGGAAACTTCGGTAACAGGCAGGCCGGCATCCGCCAGCAGGCGGGCAGTGCCACCGGTGGAGAGCAGTTCTACGCCTCTTTGAGAGAGTGCTTCAGCGAATTCAACGATACCGGCTTTGTCAGACACGCTGAGCAAGGCCCGGCGGATTGGACGAGGTTGTTGCATGGTTTTATCCCTTGGCTTTGAGTCGCAATATAAAGAGCGTTACGTGAATCTCTTCTTATATAAAGAAGGAAAGGAACAGATTCAGCTAACGCCCCCGTAAAGGGGATCGTTTCGTCGCGGGGGAATTGTAGCGAAAACGTTTGCGTGGTGCTCGTAAATTTTCTGTGCAAATGTCTTCTGTGGATAAGTTAGTGCATAACCGGGTATAAAGACGGGTTTTGCTGTGGAATGCAGCAAACGGTGTTTTTTGTTGAAAATACCTGTTGCGGCCTGCGCGGAACTCCCTATAATGCGCCTCCATCGACACGGAACATGTGAACAACTTCACAGCGTCTCCGGGGGTCGCAGAGAAAAACCTGAAATTAAGGTTGACTCTGAAAGAGGAAAGCGTATTATACGCCACCTCGAGTTAGCAAGCGAAAGCGCGTAACTCACTGCTCTTTAACAATTTATCAGACAATCTGTGTGGGCACTCACAAGACGATATCCAGCTGCTTTTGCAGCAAAAAAATATCAAGTCTTGAAGAGTGACTAACTGAAGTAAAATTCATGCAGTTGATTTTCGAGCATCGCTTCACGCGTTGAAGCAAATCAAGCTTTTAATTGAAGAGTTTGATCATGGCTCAGATTGAACGCTGGCGGCAGGCCTAACACATGCAAGTCGAGCGGTAACACAGGGAGCTTGCTCCCGGGTGACGAGCGGCGGACGGGTGAGTAATGTCTGGGAAACTGCCCGATGGAGGGGGATAACTACTGGAAACGGTAGCTAATACCGCATAACGTCTTCGGACCAAAGTGGGGGACCTTCGGGCCTCACACCATCGGATGTGCCCAGATGGGATTAGCTAGTAGGTGGGGTAATGGCTCACCTAGGCGACGATCCCTAGCTGGTCTGAGAGGATGACCAGCCACACTGGAACTGAGACACGGTCCAGACTCCTACGGGAGGCAGCAGTGGGGAATATTGCACAATGGGCGCAAGCCTGATGCAGCCATGCCGCGTGTGTGAAGAAGGCCTTCGGGTTGTAAAGCACTTTCAGCGAGGAGGAAGGGTTCGGTGTTAATAGCACCGTACATTGACGTTACTCGCAGAAGAAGCACCGGCTAACTCCGTGCCAGCAGCCGCGGTAATACGGAGGGTGCAAGCGTTAATCGGAATTACTGGGCGTAAAGCGCACGCAGGCGGTTTGTTAAGTCAGATGTGAAATCCCCGAGCTTAACTTGGGAACTGCATTTGAAACTGGCAAGCTAGAGTCTTGTAGAGGGGGGTAGAATTCCAGGTGTAGCGGTGAAATGCGTAGAGATCTGGAGGAATACCGGTGGCGAAGGCGGCCCCCTGGACAAAGACTGACGCTCAGGTGCGAAAGCGTGGGGAGCAAACAGGATTAGATACCCTGGTAGTCCACGCTGTAAACGATGTCGATTTGGAGGTTGTGCCCTTGAGGCGTGGCTTCCGGAGCTAACGCGTTAAATCGACCGCCTGGGGAGTACGGCCGCAAGGTTAAAACTCAAATGAATTGACGGGGGCCCGCACAAGCGGTGGAGCATGTGGTTTAATTCGATGCAACGCGAAGAACCTTACCTACTCTTGACATCCAGAGAACTTTCCAGAGATGGATTGGTGCCTTCGGGAACTCTGAGACAGGTGCTGCATGGCTGTCGTCAGCTCGTGTTGTGAAATGTTGGGTTAAGTCCCGCAACGAGCGCAACCCTTATCCTTTGTTGCCAGCGATTCGGTCGGGAACTCAAAGGAGACTGCCGGTGATAAACCGGAGGAAGGTGGGGATGACGTCAAGTCATCATGGCCCTTACGAGTAGGGCTACACACGTGCTACAATGGCGTATACAAAGAGAAGCGAACTCGCGAGAGCAAGCGGACCTCATAAAGTACGTCGTAGTCCGGATTGGAGTCTGCAACTCGACTCCATGAAGTCGGAATCGCTAGTAATCGTAGATCAGAATGCTACGGTGAATACGTTCCCGGGCCTTGTACACACCGCCCGTCACACCATGGGAGTGGGTTGCAAAAGAAGTAGGTAGCTTAACCTTCGGGAGGGCGCTTACCACTTTGTGATTCATGACTGGGGTGAAGTCGTAACAAGGTAACCGTAGGGGAACCTGCGGTTGGATCACCTCCTTACCTAAAGATATTGATTGAGTGTAGTGTCCACACAGATTGTCTGATGAAAAGTAACGAGCAAAAGCGTCATAAAAGTACGGTGTCGTGTCCCCTTCGTCTAGAGGCCTAGGACACCGCCCTTTCACGGCGGTAACAGGGGTTCGAATCCCCTAGGGGACGCCAACTGCTTCCGACCTTCCCGGTGAAAGCGGCGGTCTTCAGTATCTGACGATACACTCAATATCTCAAAACTGACTCGTGAGTCATGTTTGAGATATTTGCTCTTTAACAATCTGGAACAAGCTGAAAATTGAAACCTGGCAGCTGAAACTTATCCCGCCGTAGAAGTACTGGGGTAAGGATTAACCTGTCAGAGAGTCTCTCAAATAAGCAAACTCGACAGGTTTTCGATGCCAAGAATTTGGCAGAAGAAAGACACCTTCGGGTTGTGAGGTTAAGTGACTAAGCGTACACGGTGGATGCCTAGGCAGTCAGAGGCGATGAAGGGCGTGCTAATCTGCGAAAAGCGTCGGTAAGGTGATATGAACCGTTATAACCGGCGATACCCGAATGGGGAAACCCAGTGTGTTTCGACACACTATCATGTCATGAATACATAGTGGCATGAGGCGAACCGGGGGAACTGAAACATCTAAGTACCCCGAGGAAAAGAAATCAACCGAGATTCCCCCAGTAGCGGCGAGCGAACGGGGAGGAGCCCAGAACCTGAATCAGTTCTTGTGTTAGTGGAAGCGTCTGGAAAGTCGCGCAGCAAAGGGTGATAGCCCCGTACACTAAAATGCATTAACTGTGAGTTCGATGAGTAGGGCGGGACACGTGACATCCTGTCTGAATATGGGGGGACCATCCTCCAAGGCTAAATACTCCTGACTGACCGATAGTGAACCAGTACCGTGAGGGAAAGGCGAAAAGAACCCCGGCGAGGGGAGTGAAATAGAACCTGAAACCGTGTACGTACAAGCAGTGGGAGCACCTTCGTGGTGTGACTGCGTACCTTTTGTATAATGGGTCAGCGACTTATATTTTGTAGCAAGGTTAACCGTATAGGGGAGCCGTAGGGAAACCGAGTCTTAACTGGGCGACTAGTTGCAAGGTATAGACCCGAAACCCGGTGATCTAGCCATGGGCAGGTTGAAGGTTGGGTAACACTAACTGGAGGACCGAACCGACTAATGTTGAAAAATTAGCGGATGACTTGTGGCTGGGGGTGAAAGGCCAATCAAACCGGGAGATAGCTGGTTCTCCCCGAAAGCTATTTAGGTAGCGCCTCGTGAATTCATCTTCGGGGGTAGAGCACTGTTTCGGCTAGGGGGCCATCCCGGCTTACCAAACCGATGCAAACTCCGAATACCGAAGAATGTTATCACGGGAGACACACGGCGGGTGCTAACGTCCGTCGTGAAGAGGGAAACAACCCAGACCGCCAGCTAAGGTCCCAAAGTCATGGTTAAGTGGGAAACGATGTGGGAAGGCATAGACAGCCAGGATGTTGGCTTAGAAGCAGCCATCATTTAAAGAAAGCGTAATAGCTCACTGGTCGAGTCGGCCTGCGCGGAAGATGTAACGGGGCTAAACCATGCACCGAAGCTGCGGCAGCGACGCTTAGGCGTTGTTGGGTAGGGGAGCGTTCTGTAAGCCGTTGAAGGTGGACTGTGAGGTCTGCTGGAGGTATCAGAAGTGCGAATGCTGACATAAGTAACGATAAAGCGGGTGAAAAGCCCGCTCGCCGGAAGACCAAGGGTTCCTGTCCAACGTTAATCGGGGCAGGGTGAGTCGACCCCTAAGGCGAGGCTGAAAAGCGTAGTCGATGGGAAACAGGTTAATATTCCTGTACTTGGTGTTACTGCGAAGGGGGGACGGAGAAGGCTAGGCTAGCCGGGCGACGGTTGTCCCGGTTTAAGCGTGTAGGGGGTGTGACCCGGTAAATCCGGTTGCATATCAACCCTGAGGCGTGATGACGATGCACTACGGTGCAGAAGTAGTTGATGCCAAGCTTCCAGGAAAAGCCTCTAAGCATCAGGTAACATTGAATCGTACCCCAAACCGACACAGGTGGTCAGGTAGAGAATACTCAGGCGCTTGAGAGAACTCGGGTGAAGGAACTAGGCAAAATGGTGCCGTAACTTCGGGAGAAGGCACGCTGGCGCGTAGGTGAAGGGATTTACTCCTGGAGCTGAAGCCAGTCGCAGATACCAGCTGGCTGCAACTGTTTAATAAAAACACAGCACTGTGCAAACACGAAAGTGGACGTATACGGTGTGACGCCTGCCCGGTGCTGGAAGGTTAATTGATGGGGTCAGCCGCAAGGCGAAGCTCTTGATCGAAGCCCCAGTAAACGGCGGCCGTAACTATAACGGTCCTAAGGTAGCGAAATTCCTTGTCGGGTAAGTTCCGACCTGCACGAATGGCGTAATGATGGCCAGGCTGTCTCCACCCGAGACTCAGTGAAATTGAACTCGCTGTGAAGATGCAGTGTACCCGCGGCAAGACGGAAAGACCCCGTGAACCTTTACTATAGCTTGACACTGAACATTGAGCCTTGATGTGTAGGATAGGTGGGAGGCTTTGAAGTGTGGACGCCAGTCTGCATGGAGCCAACCTTGAAATACCACCCTTTAATGTTTGATGTTCTAACTCGGCCCCATAATCTGGGGTGAGGACAGTGTCTGGTGGGTAGTTTGACTGGGGCGGTCTCCTCCCAAAGAGTAACGGAGGAGCACGAAGGTTAGCTAATCACGGTCGGACATCGTGAGGTTAGTGCAAAGGCATAAGCTAGCTTGACTGCGAGAGTGACGGCTCGAGCAGGTACGAAAGTAGGTCTTAGTGATCCGGTGGTTCTGAATGGAAGGGCCATCGCTCAACGGATAAAAGGTACTCCGGGGATAACAGGCTGATACCGCCCAAGAGTTCATATCGACGGCGGTGTTTGGCACCTCGATGTCGGCTCATCACATCCTGGGGCTGAAGTAGGTCCCAAGGGTATGGCTGTTCGCCATTTAAAGTGGTACGCGAGCTGGGTTTAGAACGTCGTGAGACAGTTCGGTCCCTATCTGCCGTGGGCGTTGGAAGATTGAGAGGGGTTGCTCCTAGTACGAGAGGACCGGAGTGAACGCACCACTGGTGTTCGGGTTGTCATGCCAATGGCACTGCCCGGTAGCTAAGTGCGGAAAAGATAAGCGCTGAAAGCATCTAAGCGCGAAACTTGCCTCGAGATGAGTCTTCCCTGGGCCTTTAAGGTCCCTGAAGGAACGTTTAAGACCAAGACGTTGATAGGCTGGGTGTGTAAGTGCAGCGATGCATTGAGCTAACCAGTACTAATGATCCGTGAGGCTTAACCTTACAACACCGAAGGTGTTTTAGAGTAGACGAAAATTTTCAGCGACGTTCCGAGATTGGTTCTGGTGGTTACGAAAGTAACGGCCAAGAATGAAACGAATTTGCCTGGCGGCAATAGCGCGGTGGTCCCACCTGACCCCATGCCGAACTCAGAAGTGAAACGCCGTAGCGCCGATGGTAGTGTGGGGTCTCCCCATGCGAGAGTAGGACACTGCCAGGCATCAAATAGAACAAAAAACCCCGCGTTTTCACGCGGGGTTTTTTGTTTTACCTGTAGCTGGGTGTGCTGGTCGCGCATGGGCATGCGACCCACCTGTCGGGAACAGGTGGGAACGCCGTTTACGGCGGCCCCGCAGGGGTGAGTCTCAGGATGAGACGAATACTGTAGGACACTGCCAGGCATCAAATAAGTAGAAAGCCTCATGCGAAAGCATGGGGCTTTTTGCTATGGGTCAAAAGCAGAAAATGGCAGTGAAAGCCCCTCACCCCAGCCCTCTCCCAATGCAACGATCGGGAACATCCTGCACACTTGTGTAGGGGAGAGGGAGCAGTCCGGCATCGTGGATGAGCCTGTGCCGCTTCGGCAAGTCGGTGTCGTGAACCCGATTGCAGAAAGAATGAGTAATATCAGCGGACTCGAGCGGTTCCCTCTCCCTGTGGGAGAGGGTGAGACGAATACTGTAAGACACTGCCAGGCATCAATTAAAGTAGAAAGCCTCATGCGAAAGCATGGGGCTTTTTGCTATGGGTGGAAAAGCACAGGATCCTATCCTAACTTATGCACCGGGAGAGGAGGGGTTATCGTTTACCCAAATTAGCGGCTTTCCTCTCCCTCAGATTTTCCTTGCTCTAACGCCAACGCATTATGGTCCAGCGAGATTCACTTGCTGTTCAACTCGCATAAAACCGTCTTCCCTGGCGTTTTTGCCTATGCGCCGCGTGCGTTCTGCGCCTTCAATGGTTTCACCCTGGTGCTCATCTTACCGAAGGGGGCTACACGCTTATTAACACCGATACCCTGTGGCCCCAGAGCGAACTGGGGTTGAGTCTGAGCCCTGCAATTGCCGTTCATAGAGGTGGCAAGGTTTCTGGTAGTTCCCATGGCACCTATAGCGACATAGACAACATAGCTGGGTATAAGAGATAGCCACCAGGAGAGGGGCTAGCTGGCCTACTCGATGACCCCATCGGCACGTTATCCTTCATACCTACCTTTGTCAGCTATTTGAAAGTATGAATGTACGTAAACCTGGTACTTTAATCCTTACATACCGGGCAATTTGAGCCAGGAGAATGTGCGAGGGTACTCTAAGATAATGCAGGAAAGTATGATTAACCTGTTTAGGCTAAAGCAACGATCTGATACCGCAGCCTCTCTTAAACAATAAGGTGGAACTAATATCTCCGTCCTACGGGCAGAAAAGAACGTATTGCCATAGACTTATAAGGTTATTGCAGCCGTTTTTCAGTTAGTGAATGATACGCGAGTAAAGAGATATCTATAGAGCGCAGAAAAATCGCAGGTTATTTATGAATATCTCAATATGTTTTATATCAGTCAGCTATTGTATTGGTGAAAATAAATGTTCTGTAATATTTTCATTATAGGTAGTTATTTGAAGGTGGGCAGGTATATCTGTTAGATATACATATGATGGGAATAATACTTATATTTTTAACAGAATGGTCTATTCCATTTGGAATGGACCATTCTGTTTGAAGCGTTGGTATAAATGTCCATTGAATCCCGTAAATAAAGGCCATGAATGTACTCTCCCTGTATTCAAAGCATAACGCCAACTAAATTAATTTATGAACCATCTTAGTGATTTTCCATTTACAGGGCTGCTGCGGACGATGTCAACCTCTTTCAATCTTGCTAACCAATGTCTGGCAACATAGATAGAGATATCACAGATGTCAGATACTTGCCTGGTCGTTAGCCCTTCACTAGCGGCTTCCAGCAGCGATTGATGTATCCTGTTTATGGTTGCTAGCCCTTTCTTACACTCTTTGAGGAAGTTGTTGAACTCTGTATTTTGGATGATATCGATATCAACTGCTATGCTCATACTATTCTCTCATTTAAACATTCTGAAAACAGGGTGTAAAAATAAAATAGCTGAGAAAATTCTTATATATATATTTGAAATTGTGGTGAAATATAGGTTTTTATTCTGATTTCTTGTTGTTTTTAATGTTTTTATATTGGGTGTCGCGATGCTAGTAGCCCTCGATATGGGGCGCGACAAATTATCAATGCGCCCTTAACTATTTTTTGATGCAAATGAAAACGGGGGAAAACGCATTTTCAATCAGATAAGCGTTATCATTTAATTTTTCAACCCTGATTTGTCTTGATGCCGAAGAAAAATCAAACAAAACGTTGTTAAACAAAGCTTCCGCCGTATCGTCAGTAATATTTTTCTTTACGACAAAATTAGAAAGAGTCAAATAACTGTAGTTATCATAGATATAATCAAAATAGACTGTTCTTAGAATATCATAGCTCTGTTTACCTCCGCTACGAGCCAGACTCCCTGTCATAGCTACAGAACCACTTCCATTGGGTTTAAATGTCATATGTATCGTTCCGCTGAAATTATAGCCATCTCGCATAATAGGTATGCTTAGAGAAGAGTCGCAATCGATATTCTCGACATAAAGATAGCGTTCGAAGTAAATGAGAAGATTGGAGATAAACAGCAATGACAAAATGGCTGTGAGCAATTTCAATTTTTTAACGCGCATGAATATATATACCCTTGCATTCGGAAATAGTCGGTCTTATTTCTTCGGGAATGTTACAACGGCTTATAAAAGCACGTCCTTTTCCATCAAACAAAAAAAACTCATCGGATTTGTATATGTACGATAACTTATCAATGCAACCTATATTATATTGCGGTGTTTCTATTATTCTTCGAATGCTATTCAGTATTCTTTCTTTATTACTATCTGCTGTTTTTTCCAGGATGTAAACACGACAACTGTCAATTTTTCCGAGATAGAGTAACTCTCTGCTCAAAACGCGTTCATGATAAGAATATAATTGGTAAAATATTAAGGTAATCATCATGGCGATCATGGCTAGCAATGGAAATAGCATTGATTTTTTTATTGGATTATTTTGGCTTATGATGTAATCTTCATTGCATTGTATTTCCGTTACAATTTTTTCAGAAATATAGAACCCTTTCTTAGGGATGGTTTCAATAATTTCTTCATTACAGTTTACTTCCAGTAACGTACGGCGAATCGTCGATATATACTGAGTTAAACTGTTATTAGATGCAACTAGGTTTCTATTTTCCCAAGCATAATTGAAAATTTCATCCCTAGGAACGACCTTTCCTGCATTCGTCAGTAAAAAGGTAAATACACGGGAAGCCATGAGAGGTAAAATAACAATGTTATCTTTATTCTCATTGTTAAAAAGAGACCCGTCAATTGAACTGAATGTGACAGAGTTATTTATTAAAAATTGCATGCTCAATCCTACACAACATTCTCTAGATTATTTTTCGTGTTAATGTTCACTTTTCAATCCAGTTAAATTATAGCATGTAAATTAAAAATTAGTTGTAAATATATTATCGTGGGGGGGAGATGCCTAGCATTAGGTGATACATAACTCAGGATTTTGGTAAATGCATTGTCCAACACTGGTTTTACAATGTGTGAATCCAAGGAGGAGGTCATGAGGGTAGAAACTGTTTGTTGAGAGGAGGCGAGGAGGCGTTTAGAGGAGATTTTGTTGAGTGATGGTTATTACGTTTATGTTGTCGAGGGGGTAATAACCATGCACTTTCTGAGGTGTAAAAGTTCTAGCAAAAGGAAGCGGTCAGGAATACGGTCTCCTGACTTATATATGGCTTATTACCCGAATTAACATTAAGGATTGGACATGACTAGAATGATATTGCTGCTAAATGCGCCATCTTTAACTTTGTCCTGATAATTTTTATCTTTAACTAAAGAGAATGTTAATGTGTCATTGCCTGAGCCATTGTTTAAGTCTGTATAAAAAAAGGTGTTTGGCTTAAGTTTCTCACTTCCTCTATAAATATCAACATTCAGACCTTCTGTGGTTGTCGTAAAATCATTCCCATTAGTGGCAGGAATTAACTTAAGAGCAACCGTATGGTTAACGGAATTATCGCAAGAATAATTTACAGGTTTTTCAATCGTGTGACTTACGCCTTGGTCAATATCCGCACTATTTAGGCTGCCAAAGTCAACATCCATCGTGCTGTTGTTGTTTATCTTACAGCTTGATAATGAGACATAAGTGTCGTTAGCCGCGTACACTTTCCATGTGTAAAGGTTATAAGTATTATCTATATTGTTGGTTTGTTTCATTCCTAACGTTAAGAGTAAGTCACCCGCTTTTATTTCAACCCCATCAGGTTCGCTACCAACATTCAAATATGATTCAATAGGTAACGGAACGTATTTATAATAAGTGTCAAGGGTATAAATATGAATGCCTGCAGGTACTGGAATGTTATAGCTACTACCGTTAATTGTCGAGCCTCCATCTTTACCATATAGTTTGTTCTCGAAGACAATGGATCCATTGCTATTCACTGCATAGGTGCGAATATAGTCAATAAAACCATAGTTAACTCCCGTTACTGCACAGCTAACATACTTTGAGAAATCAATGATAATATTTTTACCACTAACAATCTCAGGACCAACAGGAACGGTGATACTAGCTGTACTCCCATTAGGGAGGTCGACTCCATTCAGTTGGCAACTAAATGCCATAACTGAACGACTGACGAAACAAAAAATGAGGGCTACAAGAATTTGAACCTTTTTCATCTCAGAATCTCATAAAGGATTGTTTAGTTATATGTTGCGGTCAATATTATCTTTGCACTGAAATCACCACTCGTTACCGTAGTGTTTTTTTGTTTTAGTAATTGCACTGCAACAACCGGTAAGGTTGAGAGCTTCACGCTATATTTATTTCCCAAAACCATTGGTTTGTTGTCTATATATACTTTCACACCTAAGTTAGCGAACTCGTTAGTCTTTACCGTCGCTTTATCGGTATCAAAGCCAGCGGCATCACCGCTGGCCGTTATAGACACGGAGTTGTTTGTGCTGACACCTTCACATTGAATGTTATAGTCTAGCGGAATGATATCTTGGTCATTATCAAGGCTATCGACTTTTATCGTACCATAGTCGACATCAATATCAGCCCCATTATTAATTTTGCACATAGGCGCATACAGTTCACCATGAATATTGATATCCAAGAAGCCATGGTCTATGGCACAAAATACTTTATTGCTATAGCATCCTAAAATGATTAATATCCCGATAAATAAGTGGATTCTTTTGTAAAGAACACCTTTCACTCTATAAATGTTTTTTGAAAATACCATTGTGTCCATCTCGGCTTAATTAAATGTAAGGGTGTTATTGCAAAGACGACATTGTAAGTTAATGAGTTATCTGCACGGTTAATCTTAACCTTAGGGCTATTGATATTCAGCTCTTAATACGCCGCGGGCAGTAAATGACCCTTCTTTTAGCTCTATGCCTTCTCTTTGGACCAATACCGCCTCTAATTTTGGTAGCGCGCTAGCATTGACTTTTAATAACGTTTTAAGTGGAAAAGCTTTACCATCTGCGTATAGCTTTACGCCTAAATCAGCCTGTTCAGCTGTGATAATGGTTGCATTATCGGCATCAAACGTTGCCGTATTTCCATACCAGGAGATCACCAATTGCCAGGGTTTACTTGATTCTTCACATCGAACCTCAATGTCTAGTGGTTGTCGGTAGATTCCGGTAGCAACTTTTTTAATCCCGACTTTATCACCAAAATTAACTTCCAGAGGTTGTTCCTCATTCAGAAAGCAAGGTGGTGGGTCGATCAACGTTCCTGTAACGTTTACCGTGGTACCTTGTTCAGTCGCGGCAAAGGTCGCTGTGAACCAGGTAATAAACGGAATAACCAGCAATAGTCTAGATACTTTGCTCATTGCGGTCTTATACATTGGGTGTTCCTGCTTTAGAGGCGGCTATCATAACTTTGCCAGCTTTACAAAGATTGCCAGAGCAGTTAAACGGTAACAGGCGCTGGCCTCCATGATCGTTAATGAACATCAGTACCGGCGTTTTACTGGCTAATGATGATGAATCCAGTAAGTGTGTTTCCGAGTAGGGGGCAGCCATTAGTGGTTTAAAGCTATCTACAGTATTACCTTGTAAACCATCGCGTAACTCTACAAAGGAGAAATGGTAGGGGGTTGGGTTATCAATGAAATAACCGTTCCCCTTTTTGACCAGAGTGAGAGTCTCAGTCCCTGGAACAGTATCTGCATTACGCGCTACCTGTATAGCTGCAGGCCGATAGAACACTTTCAATCTTGTTTGTATTGCTAATGTCAAGACATTCGATTTGGTATTTTTGGGGGGGATTTCCCGCAGGTTAAAAAAGAAAACGCTTTCCCGATCTTTAGGTAGGTTTTGAACGTCTGGTATTGTCTGGATCCTGAGCAATGCTTTCCCTCCTGCTTCTATTCGTTGGATCGGAGGAAGCACCATCAGAGGACCGGATAGTTTTTTCTCATTCTCATCCTCTATCCAGCCTTGAGCCAGGTAAGGATCTTGTGCGTTCTGATTCGTGACATTAACTTTGATGGATTTATCGCCTTCGTTAATAACAAGACGAGAACGGTCTACCGTTAAGGCGGCATTAAGAGAAAATGAGACGCTGGCAGAGAGAGCCAATATTATTAAGGAGCTAAACCGAATGTGCATAAAATTAACCTTATTCATAGGCAAGTGTAAATGTCACTTGCGATACAAATGAACCTTGCTTAATTCCCTTGTAGTCTGGCCCCTGAACATATGCCATATACTCAAGGACTGTTTCTCCCGCGTTTAATGGTGATGACTCCAGTGAAACGTTTGGAGTTATCGTCTTTCCTTCAGCATCTTCTAACGCGATACCTATCCCTTCCGCAGTTCCTGTAACAGAAAAGGCATCCGGCTGTTGTCCTGCTGCAGTACCATTAAAAGTGATTGAAACTGTTGAGCCCAAAGATAAATCACACTCCGCTAGCGTAATTTTAAAGCGTTCCCCAGCACTGCGGTTATGGTTGATAAAGGTACTTGCTGCAATATTGCCAAACTCTATCGTTTGCTCAGCAGAAGAGGTGCTCACAATACAAGGGTCAACGATTAATGTTCCTTTAAAGTTGACATCTGTATCAGCAAGCACATTCCCTACGAAAAAAAATAGCCCTGTGATAAACAATACTTTTTTCATCAGTTGTACTCTAACTCGATATTTATCACAGCCCGAAATGCGCCAGCGGATAACGGCTTAGTTGTTCTACTGAGTTGAACATATAAAACAAGGTCGTTCCTACCAGGAAGTAAAAGTTGAGGCCGACTTGGTTCCCCTGGATGTATTGCCTTATGTTCCATATCCTCAATACGTAGTGCTACACCTTCATTATCACCGTAAATTTTGAATAAAGAGGGTTCGTCCTGATCTTCATCGCCAAAAATTTTTAACATGACTGACGGTTGAGATTGGATAAAGTACAAATTATCACCATGCGTTGTAGACCGTACGTTATTATTGAACATACAATCATTCAACATAATGTGTACCGGTATTGACGTTGAATGTCTACCCGCCTTATTTAATTGTCTTTGGGTAATACTCCCCAAGTCAATCTCGGTACTGGATGATGCTATATCCAATGAACAGGGGCTTTCCACTAGCCCTACATTCATGTGAACTTCACCATTAAGACCATACACATCCCAATTATCTTGTTTACCTCCATATGCGAGTGTATTTATACATAGACTGAAGGCTATAAATATTGCCAGGCAAGCAAGATTTATATTTAAATTCATGGCGGTTGCCTTTTTTTTTGATGCTAGGTCATCAGGACTTTACGGCTTTACATGAGTTACCGTTACATTTAAATGGCAACTTTGGTTTGCCGCCGTAGTCATTAATTGTTGTTACATACGGTGTTTTGAATGTTTTTGATGCTACCAGCGAAGTCGATTTTGGAGCCAGCATCACCGGTTTAAATTCTTTATCGACGATATCTTTCTCACCGCCAGTGATAGCAAGTATGGTGACATAATAAGGTGTCGGGTTTTCGACATTAAAGCCCCCTGATGTAGGATGCAGAATGAGCTGATCATCCCATCGCGCTGATTTATCAGGGATAATCCCTTCAGGCCGATAAAATAGTTTTATTTTTGTCTGAAGCGCTACCTGTAGAACATTGGGCTTGTCGCTTTTAGGTGGAACTTCTCTTACTGAGAACCAATATACCGATTCCCTATCCTGCGGTAACGACCCCGTGTCAATGTTATTAATACGAATTATCGCATTTTTTCCACCCTCCACGCGTTGTAGTGGTGGCGTGATAAGGAAGGGCGCTGAAATTTTTTCGCCTTTCTTGTTTTCTAACCATGATTGTGCGAGATAAGGTATCTCTTTATTTTCATTGGTAATCGTTAAAGTGATACTTTTCGCATTACCTGGGAAAATGATCCTGGTTCGATCTAAGGCTATTGCCGCATTTGCAGATGACGTTGATGCTATAAGCGCAATAGCTAAAATATTTTTCATTAACATAATCTTTAGTACACTCTTTTACCAAAAATATCACATTTTACTCAGGTTTTTGTAAGCAGGGCAGTAACAACTGACCTTGAGGTATCATTTTAGGGATTTGAATCATGCAGCTTGATGAGCTTCCCCAATTTACACTCAAAGTTTCATTTGGATTTATACCGCTAATCCATGTTAGACCGCCTTCACTGACAATCCCCAACTCTTTATTCTGTGCATTACGGACCGAGGCTCCGAATGGTGGGTGACTACCATCCTTGAGATTAATTACGGCAATAATTTTTTCACCTTTGATTACATCAAAGCGCCTGAAGCCAATTGCTCCTTCGGTCAGTACCGCTTCAGAAATGGCTGAACCAGACGTTTCAATATCTTCAGGTAAATTATTCACATCAATCGATGTTGTTACACGGTAGTAGCTGGAAACATCCGGAACTACTGCGATACCATAACGGTTTGTATGTTCGTATTTTTCGACCGGTACGCCTGATACGCCATCTGTGCTTACCATCATTCGTGTCCCACCACGGATGCCTCCAGGATGGAGCGCTGCACCTTCTGTTGTCGCTGTCATCCCCCCGGATAGGGCAATACCGGCTGAAGAGTAATTATCCTGCATCCAAGAAATATTGGTAGTCACATCTGCCGTATCACCATTGTGCACATAGTAAGCGCTGGCCTGTGAGCTCATGCTATCGTTACGCCCATTTCTGGTCCCTGCCTGCAAGCGATAGCTGTCTCCATTATCAAGGCGTTGATACCAGCCGGCAGTTTGAGCGTAACTGTCGTTAGCGATAACGCCGTTATAACTGATCGTTCCGGCGCCGAAAGGTATGCTGATATTAAGGTATCCAGCATCATCCTTACGCCCATTGTATTCACTGCGTGCAGCACTCACTGTGGCAGACATATTCTTCCAACTGCCCAGATCAAAATAGCTACTCAACGATAAACTATATCGATCGCTGGCTTCCCTATCCCAATAGGTTTGATGGCTCCAGTTTAGAAAAAGTGACATCCGTGTATCAACAAAGTTTTTGTTGGCAGTAACGGTATATAATTCTTTATCATGGTTAACAGTATTGCCATAGTAGCGTGCATCGAGATATTCCCCCATGGACATATAATTTCTCTCGGAGAATCGATAGCCAGCAAAGGTCACTTCACTGTTAATTTCATCAAATCTTTTGGAGTAGCTGAGACGCCATGATTTACCTTGTTTATTTCCTTCGTTAGGGAATTGTGCCACGGACTGCGTAATATCTGCCGATAACGCCCCAAGTTCCCATAGATCGCGACCAATACCAATAGCGAAAGCATTGTAGTGGCCTGCAAAAATTCCGCCTCCATAGAGCGACCACGCGTTCGTCACACCCCACGATACTTCCCCTTGGCCAAATGCCGGGCCTTCAAGATGGTGAGCGTAGGTGCTGGGGCGGCCAGCCGAAAATTTATATCTAACCTGACCTGGGCGGGTTAGATAAGGGATTGTGGCTGTATCGACCTGAAAAGTCTGTACGCTGCCGTCTTGCTCTTCTACTTTTACATCTAATTGCCCATTCACGGAATCGCTGAGATCTTGGATCCTGAAAGGGCCAGAAGCTACTGTGGTCTGATAAATGACGCGTCCTTGCTGGCTAATGATGACTTTTGCATTCGTTTTAGCGATGCCTGTCACTTCTGGCGCATAACCACGCAGACGAGGGGGCAGCATCCGGTCATCGCTTACCATTGAGATCCCGGTATAACGCCATGAATCGAAAAGATCGGATATCAGGTAATCCTCGCCAATAGTGAGTTTTGCGCTTAGATCGCGCAAGCTGCGATAGGCGTAGATCCTGCTCCAATCAAAACTATTTTGTGTGTTGTGTTTATTGCCACCGGTTCGATTGTAATTTGATTGCCAATCTCCACGCAGCCGCCATGGGCCAAAGTTAGCGCCAACGACGCCAGTTCCGCTAACGCTCTGGGACTGCTCCCCTGATTTGGAGCGGGTGAACGTGCTGTTAACATTATAATCAACTAACGCACCCGTCACGCCATCCTCCCAACGCGAAGGCGGTAACCAATTAGCATCCTGATATTCAAGCCAGGCCTGTGGTACGGAAATTTTTAAGGTTGCCGCAGAAATATCTCCCTGAACGACGATACCAGGTAGTTCTGAGAAATCAGCACAGGTCCCCTCATGCCACCATGTCACTTTCTCCTCAACATCTGGTTTTAGTCCCAAAAAAGGGAGTAGTTGCCGTGTCAGACAGGCCTCAACCGGAGGGTGGCTATTTTCTTCCTGTACTTTTTGTGGGCGCTCTAAAAAACTGATGTCGACGTCTTTAATATTGTGTTCATTAACCATGAGGCCGAGCGTGTAATCGCCGGGAATAATATATCCAGCCTCAGCGAAGCGAGCCAAGTCTATGTTATTCCTATCTTCGGCATCCAATATGTCGGTATTGAACTCTACAGAGTATGCCGATGAATGAAGTCCGAATAGTATTATAGAAATGCAAAAATTAATTCGGCTAAGTGGCCAACGCGTTATATTTAACATTAAAGAGATCCATCATCTTATATTCACAATGCATAGCGAAAAATGGGTCAATAGTATTGGCTATTGATAAGCAACCATGAACCGGATATATGATGAAAGGCTTCCTGCTTTCAGAGTGTCGTTATTTCTCTTAAGATGAATAGTAAAATCCAAGTTGGTATTCTCCTCCTGCAAAGGAAGTGAAGGCATCACTTTCCCCGGAACGGCCACATTCCCGTTGGCGTCTGTAATTTCGACTCCGATCCCTCGGCCTTTACCACGCATGGCAAACATATCAGGACGATGACTATCAGTATCACCATCAAATGTAATACTGACATTATTCCAACTTCCGCCCTTGTTTTTTTCCAGATTGCAGTTTACCAGATGAATAATCATGGCTTTCATGGTGGCAGTAGCCTCACCATTTTCTACAACCTTACTCAGGGGGACTTCACCAAAATCAACTTCCTGCCATAAATCATTAGTAGATATTGTGCATGCAGATTCGACAATTGTGCCATTCATCGAGACCTTGCCACCGCCTGAAAAACAGCTCCCTTTTATGCTAAATAACATAAATGAGATAATAACGAAAAATTTGCGCATACGGTCTACCTGAAACCCCATTCAGGTTTTCCTGAATGGGGTAATGATGATTACTGGTAATCGAGCGTAAAGTTAGCGATGGAAGTAAAGTCACCAGGCACGATAGTGGCACTTTTCAAGCCTTGAAGGTAAGCGGAGAACACCATGGTGTTGTCGTTTTCCAGCAATGTTTGTGCGGCGCTGGCCTGACCAATGACCACTTGTTTACCCGAGGCGTCAATAATACCGACACCTGCACCGGAAGCAGTACCAGTAATACCCAGCAGATCGGTACCTGTAGCCGTTTGGCCCCCGAAAGTCACTGTGACAGATTTAGCATCAGCCGCACGAGTTTCTTCTTCTGATGAATTGTCCGCCAGGCTGCAGTTTTCCAACTCAATGGTAAATTCGCGAGAGTTTGATTTCCCTTCTTTCGCCAGTGCGGCACTTGCGATGCTGCCGAGTTCTACCGTTTGTTTTGCGGATGAAGGGTTAATTGAGCAAGGAGCATCGATGATGTTACCGGTGAAGGTAACAGTCCCGCTTCCCTGAGTGTCTGCTGCATAAGCACCTGAAGTTGCCATCCCCAAACTCAGAAAGACTGCTGCAGCAATTTTATCAAATTTCATTTTTAGCTAATTTCCTTTAATTTAAAAAACGCCATCAAATGTAGTTTTTACATAGACGTTATATCATTAAGTCATGTTCAACATGATGGTTGTCGAGTATATGTAAAGGCTAAAAGCCAATCGACGCAGTGATTTTACTTAAAGAGGATAATTAGGAAAGTACTATTATAATTTATAGGTTATTACGATATTTATAGTTATCTACTTAGAAATGAATATGCGGTGTTCTCGTCGCTGACTTACTCACGATATAAATCACTGTGCATATATAAAAAATGAATGCTACAGGACGAGCTTTTGATGTAAATTAACAGCAATATTAATATGCCGCAATAAAAAATTAACACCAAAGACACAAGTTAATTTTTTAATCTATATTTGTGTATCATTTTCCCTTTTTTTAACGGAGGGATAAAGCCGATTTCCTATCCTGTGGTTAATTTTCATCACTTATTTTTCAAGTTTTTTCTGCATAATGCTATGTTTTATAATATATTTTATTGGGCTTGCGACGCTAACTGTCTTGAGATGGTTGTGTAACTAATTATTTATGCTGACATTTCCCGACATTAAATGTCGGGAAATGATGAGTTGCGAACAGATATCTCGCAGGTGTGTTTTGAGGTTATTTTTATTCAAATAAAAAAATAACCCTGCTAATATTTTTGAGGGTTTTCTGTCCACTATGTCGTTCCTTTTTATCAAGACAGTTCATAAACGGTGCGATATGAATCGTGTGAAATGAATCAAGAGATAATGCGGTAATCAGCAGGGTACAAGCGTGTTGATTGTTAATAATACGCAGGGTGAATATGGAAAAAGACGAAGTATACATAGACTTGGCATCGAACTCTGAGTGTAACGGTGAATATCTTCAGGCAATCAGTTTTTGGCTAAGAGCCTCGCGCTATACCCAGAATATTGAAAAATATATCTGGATCCGTAAACGGCTCAGAAAATGCAAAGCGATGGTATGAAGATGTACATCGCCTCGGCATCTGTCGTGTGTTAACGCCGGTTAATCTGGCTCGTGTCTCCTTCTCATATTGTCTCGTCGACGTTCTGTATGTCGTGTTGAGAAGGGCTGAACCAGGTTCAGCCCAAGTGATTATCTTAGTGTGCGCTGCTCTGCGAAATTCCCAGACCCGTTTGTGAACGTACGAACTGAGTGCGGAATTTCACACGTTCTTGCTGCCCGACGAGGGAATTGTCGGTAACAGAGAAGAACCAGGTACCAATAAAGGCAACCAGCATAGAGAATAGCGCTGGGTATTCATAAGGATAAATAGGCTTGGCGTGACCGAGGATTTGAACCCAGATGGTTGGGCCCAGGATCATCAGTATCACCGCCGTTAACAGGCCTAGCCATCCTCCGATCATCGCTCCTCGGGTTGTCAGGCGTGACCAATACATGGAAAGAATGATAATCGGGAAGTTACAGCTAGCTGCAATAGAGAAGGCCAACCCCACCATAAAGGCGATATTCTGTTTCTCAAACAGGATACCGAGTGCGATGGCCACCACTCCAAGCAATACCACGGTAATTTTAGACACCTTGAGCTCATCACGTTCGGTCGCTTTACCGTCCTTGATCACGCAGGCATACAGATCGTGAGAGACCGCAGAGGCGCCAGCCAAGGTTAGCCCAGCGACCACCGCCAGAATGGTGGCAAAGGCCACGGCAGAGATAAAGCCGAGGAAGAAGTTGCCCCCCACAGCATTAGCCAGATGCACCGCCGCCATATTGGTTCCCCCCAGCAGCGCTCCACTGGCATCTTTGAATGCCGGGTTAGCACTGACGAGCAGGATGGCACCAAAACCGATAATAAAGGTCAGGATATAGAAGTAGCCAATAAAACCGGTGGCATAGAATACGCTTTTGCGGGCTTCTTTGGCATCACTCACGGTAAAGAAACGCATCAGGATATGCGGTAAACCTGCAGTACCAAACATCAATGCCAATCCTAACGAGAGTGCGGATATCGGGTCGGAAACCAAGCCCCCAGGGCTCATAATGGCAATGCCCTTAGGATGGACTTTCACCGCTTCGGCAAACAGGGTATTGAAATCAAAATTGACCGATTTCATCACCATCAGCGCCATGAAACTGGCCCCGGCCAACAGTAGTACAGCTTTAATGATTTGCACCCAGGTGGTTGCCAACATGCCGCCGAACAGCACGTACATCACCATCAAGATACCCACCAACACCACGGCAACGTGGTAATTGAGGCCAAAGAGCAATTGGATCAGCTTGCCTGCTCCCACCATCTGGGCGATCAGATATAGCGCGACCACCACCAGTGAGCCACAGGCGGAAAGGCTACGGATAGGTTTTTGTTTCAGCCGGTACGAAGCCACATCGGCAAAGGTGTAGCGCCCAAGGTTACGTAACCGTTCGGCAATCAGGAACAAAATGATGGGCCAACCGATCAGGAAACCAATGGAATAAATCAGACCGTCATAGCCGGAGGTGTAGACCAAAGCCGAGATGCCGAGGAAGGACGCCGCAGACATAAAGTCACCGGCGATAGCCAGACCGTTTTGCAGCCCGGTAATACGGCCACCTGCCGTGTAATAATCCCCACGAGATCGGGTACGTTTGGACGCCCAGTAGGTGATATACAGGGTAGCGCCTACGAACAGGACGAACATGATGATGGCCTGCATGTTCAGTGGTTGACGCTGTACGGTACCGCCGATGGCGTCGGCATGGCTCAGGCCCGGTAAGGCCAGAAGAGCAGTTGTTGAAAGCAAGCGTTTCATTGTTTCACCTCACGCAGGATTTCAGCATTCAGGCGATCGAACTCGCCGTTGGCACGATAAACGTAGATACCGGTTAACACGAAGGAGATCACGATCAGTCCTACGCCGACCGGGATCCCGCGGGTAATGGTTGATCCTGGCGAAATCGGTGTGCCTAGCCAGTGAGGATCGAAGGCAATTAAAAAGATAAAACCGACGTACAATGCCAATGTAATCAGTGAAAGGAGCCAGGCAAAACGGCTGCGTTTTCGCACCAACTCCTTGAAGCGCGGGTTTTCTTCAATCCCTTGATAAATGTCGTCATTCATCCGATTTTCTCCAGTAGGTATTGAACGAGTACGCCGCGCGATACCCTTTACAGTTTTCAAATTGGTGCTCTGTAGGCCGCCTTTAGCCTGCCCAGCCGAAATGTCTGGGATAAGTGTTACTGCATTTGAAAACTGTCAGGTATACCGGCCGTTCATCTGCGGGTTGCAGGTGAACGGCCAGAAGCGACGCAAATTAGGATGGAACTTTCATTGATTGTTTTTCTTCCAACAGCTTGTCGACTACAGCCGGATCCGCCAGCGTTGAGGTATCCCCCAGGTTGCTGGTATCACCGGCGGCAATTTTGCGCAGAATACGCCGCATGATCTTGCCAGAGCGCGTTTTCGGTAACGAGTCGGTCCAATGAAGGACATCTGGCGTAGCAATCGGCCCGATTTCCTTACGTACCCAGTTACGGACTTCGGCATAAAGTTCAGGCGTCGGTTCTTCTCCATGATTCAGCGTGATGTAGGCATAAATAGCCTGCCCTTTGATGTTATGCGGGATGCCCACTACGGCGGCTTCGGCAATTTTTGGATGGGCAACCAGAGCGGATTCAATTTCAGCGGTGCCCAGACGGTGACCAGAGACGTTCAGCACGTCATCGACACGACCGGTGATCCAGTAATAGCCATCCTCGTCACGGCGTGCGCCATCACCGCTGAAGTACATACCTTTAAAGGTCGAGAAATAGGTTTGTTCAAAGCGTTCATGGTCACCGAACAGGGTGCGAGCCTGACCCGGCCAGGAGTCGGTGATCACCAGATTTCCTTCACAGGCGCCTTCCTGTGGTGTTCCCATATTATCGACCAACGCAGGTTGTACACCAAAGAATGGGCGTGTGGCAGAGCCGGCTTTCAACTCAGTGGCACCTGGCAGTGGCGTGATCATGAAACCACCGGTTTCGGTTTGCCACCAGGTGTCGACGATAGGGCATTTACCATTCCCAATCTTGTTGTAATACCATTCCCAGGCTTCCGGATTGATAGGCTCGCCCACTGAGCCCATGATCCGCAACGAGTCGCGCTGGGTACCTTCGATAGCTTTGTCGCCTTCAGCCATCAGGGCACGGATGGCGGTGGGGGCGGTATACAGAATATTGACCTGATGCTTATCTACCACCTGTGACAGACGGTTGACGCCAGGGTAGTTAGGTACGCCTTCAAACATCAGTGTGATGGCGCCACAGGCTAACGGGCCATATAACAGATAGCTGTGGCCGGTTACCCAACCGACATCGGCGGTACACCAATAAACGTCCCCCTCGTGGTAATCGAAGACATATTTAAAGGTTAGCGCGGCGTAAACCAGATAGCCGCCGGTAGTGTGCAACACACCTTTAGGCTTGCCGGTTGAGCCGGAGGTGTACAGGATGAACAGAGGATCCTCTGCGTTCATCTCTTCTGGCGGGCAGTCGGCAGAAACACCCTCGGTCAGTTCATGCCACCAGAGATCACGTCCTTCCTGCCAGTAGCCTGGTTTGCCGGTGCGTTGGAATACCACCACATTGTTGACGCTTTTCACCCCTGGGTTCTTTAGCGCATCATCGACGTTCTTTTTAAGTGGTACAGCACGGCCAGCACGCAGCCCTTCATCGGCAGTGATAACCAGTTTTGAGTTGGAATCGATAATGCGGCCAGCAACGGCTTCTGGAGAGAAGCCACCAAAGATAACCGAATGCACGGCACCAATACGGGCACACGCCAACATCGCGACGGCGGCTTCAGGTACCATAGGCATATAGATAGCCACGACATCCCCTTTCTTCACGCCAAGCTTTTTCAGCACGTTGGCGAACTGGCAGACATCATGGTGCAGCTGTTTGTAGGTGACTTTCTTCGATTGGGTTGGGTCGTCGCCTTCCCAGATGATAGCGGTTTGCTCGCCACGCTCGGCCAAGTGGCGATCCAGGCAGTTGGCGGACAGATTAAGCGTACCGTCTTCAAACCAACGGATGCTGATATGGCCAGGGTCGAAAGAGGTGTTCTTGACCACGGTATAAGGTTTGATCCAATCGAGGATCTTGCCCTGCTCGCCCCAGAATGCCGCTGGGTCTTGCACAGATTGTTGATAATACTGTTGATATTGCGCCGGATTAATCAGGGCACGATCTGCAATTGCAGAAGGAATGGTGTGTTTATGCAGTTGGCTCATGGTTTTTCTCCTTAGAATTGTTAATGATATGTCAACTGATGGTTAAGTATAGTTTGCCGTGATTTTTTGTTTCTTTTTTGGGCGGCAGATCACGCAACGAAGATATTGATTTGTAATAGTTACTGCCGTAATTGCGTTGTGTATCTGTTTGGTTGACGGTGATAGGTGGCCAAAGTGAGCCTTTCCCTTAAAAAACTTTTTAGATAACTAAAATAATAAGCGTTAACTCTCCGCATCGTTCGGTAGAGTAGAGAAGGTTAAAACAGTATAAATATAGGCAGTTTTTAAACTGCTCTCTTTTATTTTAGTTTTTAAATCAAAATGATTATTGAGGTAATTAAGTACATACCATTATTTATTTGTATGAGTTATTCCATAAAAATAATAAATGGAAAAAATTAATAGCATAGATTTAATGTATTTAATTGTATTAAATTTGTACGGAGTGTGGGTATTTATAAAACGCTTCTATTTTCATTGTAAAAACCATTCCTTAACAATATTAAAACATTTGGGCCGACTAAATATGCAAGTTCAATGATAAATCACGCACTTTATTTCTGTTTGAAAATTGTTCAACTTGCGGTGTCGTTGTTTGGCTTTTGCTAATATTATGTTTTTAAGAACAAGTAATTATGTTGTCGTTATTTTTTTTCTTGCTTTTTAACCTGTTCAACACGGCGCTCTGCAAGATGAAACAAGGCTTGCAGAAACCGGTCTCCAAATGGTACAGAGTTATATCGCGTTGCATGAAGGGCAAGCAAACGCATGAGGGTCAACTACCATAAGCCCGTATTAAATGATTAAGTATTCCATCTGAAGTCGAGGGTTTGTTAAATGCTTTGGGAGGGAGTTTTTGAGGAATTTTGGGTATGAAGAGTGTAAAAGTCAGCCTTGCTTGGCAAATCCTGATCGCGTTGGTATTGGGTATTATTCTTGGTGCAGTATTACATAATCAAACTGAGTCACGTGAATGGTTGGTCAATAATGTATTGAGCCCAGCCGGTGATATTTTTATTCGCCTGATTAAAATGATTGTGGTTCCGATAGTTATATCAACGTTGATCGTCGGGATTGCGGGGGTTGGGGATACTAAAAAGCTGGGTCGCATCGGATTAAAAACCATTATCTATTTCGAAGTGATCACCACTATCGCCATTGTCGTTGGTGTGACATTGGCTAATGTTTTCCAACCAGGGCAAGGTATTGATATGTCAGCGCTGACCGCGGTTGATATATCACAATATGAAAAAACGACCGAACAGGTGCAAAGCGGTTCTCATAGCCTGGTTGCCACCCTCCTGTCGTTAATCCCATCTAACGTGTTCTCTTCGATGGCCAAAGGCGACATGCTGCCCATCATCTTTTTCTCGGTGCTGTTTGGTCTGGGGCTGTCTTCCTTGCCAAAGGAAACCAAGGAACCGCTGTTGAAGGTGTTTAAGGCGGTTTCAGAAAGCATGTTCAAAGTGACCCACATGATCATGCGTTACGCCCCTATTGGGGTATTTGGTTTGATCTCGGTAACGGTCGCCAATTTTGGTTTTGCTTCACTGCTGCCGCTGGCTAAGCTGGTCCTGCTGGTTTACGTTGCCATCGCCTTTTTTGCTCTGGTGGTGTTGGGCACCGTGGCTCGGCTGTGTAATCTGCGTATCTGGACGTTGATCCGCATCTTGAAAGAAGAGCTGATCCTGGCGTACTCAACGGCCAGTTCAGAGACCGTACTGCCGCGTATTATCGAAAAAATGGAAGCCTATGGTGCACCAAAATCCATCACCAGCTTCGTGGTTCCGACCGGCTATTCATTCAATCTGGATGGTTCAACCTTGTACCAGAGTATTGCCGCGATCTTCATTGCCCAACTGTACGGCATTGAGCTATCGATAGGACAAGAGATCATTCTGGTACTGACCTTGATGGTGACCTCAAAAGGCATAGCCGGTGTTCCGGGCGTTTCCTTTGTGGTGCTGCTGGCAACGTTGGGCAGCGTGGGCATTCCTTTGGAAGGCTTGGCGTTTATTGCCGGTGTTGACCGTATTCTGGATATGGCGAGGACTGCGTTGAACGTGGTAGGGAATGCGCTGGCGGTGTTGGTGATTGCCAAATGGGAACATCAGTTCGACCGTAAAAAATCTCTGGCTTATGAGCAGGAAGTTTTGGGCGGTAAAGTAAAGCCAGCTAACCAGGCGTAGACTGATTTTTTGGCAAAGAGGCCTGTTCAGGCCTCTTTATCAGACGTTAGAGGCGCGCAATGTACCTACGCAGCGTCATCATGCCAATCATCACTATTCCCCCCGGTAACCATACCCACAGTAATTCAGACATGATCACCGCATGTCCTGCGGGCGTCAGGTACTTCTCCAGCGCGAACGGCGCAACGCGTATTACCTGCCAAGGAGCGAAAAAACGCTCGTCACGCCATGGCCATAGCCAACCCACGCCTTTGCCTCCCGTCGTTATTGCGTCCAGCAAGCTGTGAGATAACAGCGAGATAAACAGGAATAGCCAGGTCTTTAGTGGATTCGCTTTGAACCAACGGTAAAACAGCAGTGCCAACGTTGGCATCAGCACTGCAAACAATAGCGAGTGTGTGAAGCCGCGATGGCCGAACTGATTGCCGTAAGCAACTCCGAATTTAAAGGCCAGTACATCGGCATCCGGCAGCATTGAAAATACAATGCCTGCCAGCAACAGCCGGGGCGGTATGGCTTTCTGACCCAGTCCTAGGCCAAGGCATAAAGGGACGGCGGCGTGGGTGATGATAGTCGGCATGATCCTCTTCCATGATGAGCAATACGGTGATGCAGCAGGTATTATGACGGATCATGATGTCTTTGCACCATTGAGACAATGACACGGAAGAGTTCATCTTTCGCCTGGCTTGCCGTAATGACGTGACAGGTGGTGGCGTAGGAGAGGCCTTCAGCTGCGCCGATCATGGCCCATAGTGCGGCATCATGAAGGCTTTTATCGTGGCGGAATGGAGTAAATATCTTGCGGCATTTCTCGGCAAAGACGATGGCGCAATCATTCCTGATTTTTTCAAGCTCGGGGGTGCCGGCGAGTGCGGCGATGACACTGGGCATTTCACGGCCTTGAAGCAATACACACTCAATGTAGGAGGTGGCAATCACGTTAGCCAGCGCTTCAAGTTCTGGTTTGGATTTTTGGATTGCTTCATCCATAAGCGCGTTCTGGCGCTGGTCAAACTCTTGATAAAGTGCCGCAAAAAGCCCTGAACGGTTAGTGAAGTGGTCGTAAACGACCGGTTTGGTGACGCCCGAGCGTTCCGCCAGATGGCCGAGGGTCAACGCTTCGGTTCCCTCCTCATGGATGATCTTCCACGCCGTTTCCACAAGCTGCTCATAACGTTCTTCTCTCGATAACCGAATCCGCGAATGTGGCTTAGATACCATATCAATGTTTACCCGTTGACAGAGTTATATACCAAAGGTAACTTACCATTGGCAACTTACTGATGGTATATAGAGTACGTCTTAACCCCCTTTCTGACAACAGGAGTGCCCAAAATGCATGCGCTGATCGTTATTTCCCACCCTCTGGATACGTCGTTGACCCATAGTGTTGCAGCGACAATTGCAGAGGGGATAACCCAAGCAGAGCCAAACCATACCGTTGAAATTGCCGATCTGACTCAGGAAGGCTTCAACCCGGTTTTCTCGACTATGGACAACGCTGCTTTCCGGAAAATGAGTGAAGTTCCGCCGGATATTCTGGCAGAGCAGGCTCGTATCGAGAGGGCCGATGCGCTGGTTTTGGTGTTCCCAATCTATTGGTGGACCATGCCAGCCTTACTGAAAGGATGGATAGATCGCGTTTTTTCCAACGGTTGGGCTTACGAAGAGCAGGCTGATGGCACAACGACAAAGAAGCTGGGGCATTTGCCCGTGCATCTTGTGGCTCTTGGGGCCGCAAGCAAGGGAGTGTATGACCGGCATGGTTTTACCGCTGCTTTTAACGCACAGATAACGCACGGTATTTTTGATTACTGTGGAGCCCCGGTTGTCACATCTGAAATGCTACTGCTACCTGAGTTAGGGGAAGCGAAAGCGTGCATTGATGCTGCACGTTACATTGGAGAGCGTATCTTCCAACCCATTTATTCATCGTAGGGAGGGATTATTGGGGGATATAAAGCGAAAAACCCGCCATAGGCGGGTTTTTCTGAATATGGTGCCCGGACTCGGAATCGAACCAAGGACACGGGGATTTTCAATCCCCTGCTCTACCGACTGAGCTATCCGGGCAACGGGCCGCATTAAACCGTATTGGCCGTGCGGCGTCAACGGGTTTGTGGCAAAAAACGTGAAAATAGAGCTGACTGCTGGCTTTTCAGACAAAGTGCGCAGAATTCTGTTTCTATTGCAGCCAGGTGAGCTTAGCTTAAAGCACCAAACTTACGGCATTGGGCAATCTGCAGAATATCCTCGGCGAGCCGTTTGGCGACAGAAACATCCTGTAATTGCCGTTTTACCAGCAACTTGCTCAGGCAGCCTTCCTGCACCAGTTCCATTTGTTGTGCCACCGAATCAGCATCATCGGCATCCATTTCACGCAGCAGTTCGCGGGTGAAGTCCAACGACGTCAGTTTCTGTTGTTCGGCCAACTGATGGATAGGGTGGTCAGTTTCAGGGAAGAAACTGCAGGCGGCAATAAACAGGCAACCAGGGTAGCGTTCATTCTGGACGTATTCTGCCAGCACGTCATAGCGTGCCAATAATTTCTGTTGTGGGCTGAGCGTTTCATCAAGCTGAAGCTGTCGGCGCCAGGTATCAATCTGTTGGCCATGATAGCGTAAGCAGTCGTAAAGCAGCGCTTCGCGGTCCGGCCAGAATGGCGTCATGTCACTGGCTGGCACACCCAGCTTCTCGGCCAGCATTTCCAATGTGGTGGTCGCCAGGCCCTGTTTTTCTAACAGCTCCAGCGCTGTACTTAAAACCTGTTCACGTTGCACTTGTGCTCCCTCCCAAAAGTGTTCTAGACCTTAGCTCAGTGTTGTTTACCGAACCGATTTCTGCAAATGTGCGCTGAATGCCGCGGCATCCATAAAACCTGTTACACGGGCGGCGGGTAACTCTTGGCCTGCCTGGTTGAAAAACAGGATGGTTGGCAAGCCGAGCACCTGTAAGTGCTTGAGCAGCGCCACCTGCTCGGCATTGTTAGCCGTCACATCGGCCTGTAACAACAGGGTATCAGCCAACTGCGCCTGTACCGCAGGATCGCTGAAGGTGTATTTTTCGAATTCCTTGCAGGCGACGCACCAGTCTGCATATAGATCCAGCATCACCGGTTTGCCCTGCGCCTGCTGCAGTGCCAGATTAAGCTGTTCAACGTTGCCAATACGGGTGAAGTTGAGATGTGGCTGAGCTGGCTGTTCAGATGAGGTGTTACCGAATGCCCAGTCCTGTAGTGGACGCGCGGCGATCACCAATGCTGCCAGCAGGATTATCTGTATGGCGCGCGTCCAGCCGCGCGACGACTTCAGGCTAAGGACGAACGCCCAACCGAAGAACGCCAGGCCGAGCAGACTCCACAGACGCAGCCCCCAGACGTCACCGATCACCCGTTCAAGCAGAAAGACCGGTAGCGCCAGAATTACAAAGCCGAAGGCTTCTTTAACGTATTGCATCCATGGGCCACTGCGGGGCAGCAGGCGGTTGCCGAACACTGTCACGATCACCAGCGGTATCCCCATCCCTAGCGCATACAGATACAGCGTTCCGCCGCCGGCCCACATGTTGCCGCTTTGGGCGATGTACAACAGGATGGCGCTGAGTGGTGCCGTGGTACAAGGTGAACAGATTAACCCTGCCAGTGCCCCCATCACAAATACGCCAACCAGCGAACCCCCTTGTTGAGTGTTACTCCAGTTTGCCAGCCGGGTTTGCAGCGAAGAGGGGAGCTGCAGGGAATAGCAACCGAACATGGATAGCGCCAGAGCGACAAACAGCACTGACAACCCGATCAACACATAAGGGTGTTGTAATGCCGCCTGGAACTGCATCCCGGCAGCGGCAACCACCAGGCCAAGTAAGGTGTAGGTCAACGCCATACCCTGCACATACACCACGGCCAGCACCAGAATGCGTCCACTACTGTGTGGCCGTTCGCGGCCCAGAATAATGCCGGAAATCAGCGGGTACATCGGCAATACGCAAGGCGTAAACGCGATACCGATACCAATCAGCAGTGCCCATAGCGGAGAAAATGGCAGCGAAGCCGGTGCGGTTTCACCCGACGGTGCCGGCGTTAACGAGTTGGCGGTAGCCTTCACTGCATCCAGAGGGATAACACGTGTCTCTGGCGGATAGCAGAATCCGGCCTCGGCACAGCCTTGATAGGTGACGCTCAGACTGGCGTTGGCATCGGCTTGCAATAGCGGAATGGTCAAGGTTAATGGCGTTTTGAAAATTGCCACCTCGCCAAAGAATTCGTCTTTATGCATCAACCCGGCAGGCAGCTCGAATTTTCCGAGCGTTGCCTGCTGCGGCACCAGTTTGATCTGTTGGCGATACAGATAATAGCCAGGGCGGATTTGCCATTTCAGCGTCAGTTGCTGGTCCTGTTGCTTAAAATCAAAAGCAAAGGCTTGATCGACGGGCACGAACTGGTTGCCGCCGTTTTGGCCGAACAGGGAGGCCTGAACCGTTTGCGGCAGAAAAAACAGGCTGCAAAGCAGGAATATCAGTTTAATGAGGCGTTGATCCATGACAGGTAGTCTTTATCTCCAGCCATCACCGGCAGCACCAACAGCTCGGGCGTTTGATACGGGTGATGTTGTTTCAGGTAGGTGAGCAGAGCGTGTTGATGCCGGCGATTACTCTTGAACAGCATCTGCACCTCATATTCCTGTTCCAGTTTCCCATCCCAGTAATACAAGGATGAGGCTCCGGGCAGCAATGTGGCGCAGGCCGCAAGTTTCTCTCCCAGCACGCGCGCCGCCAGCTCTTGTGCCGTCGCTTCATCGGGTGCGGTACAGAGTATGACGATAGCTTCGCAATCAGACATCTTCAGCCCTCTCAACCAGGTTATCAACAGGGCACTATACCCTGAAGCGGTGTTGGCTAGAAGGCGAGATTATCAGCAGTGAGAAAATGAGAAGGGAAAGCGGGGCCGAAACCCCGCGGGTAGATCACAGAATAACGCTGCCTAACAGGAAGCCGAAGATGACCGCAAACGCCACACCCAGGGTGCCAGGAATAAAGAACGGGTGGTTAAACACAAAGCGCCCGATACGCGTGGTACCGGTATCGTCCATCTGCACTGCCGCAACCAAGGTTGGGTAGGTTGGCAGAATAAACAGGCCGGACACCGCAGCAAAAGAGGCGACGGCGGTCAGTGGGGTCACGTTCAGCGCCAGCGCCATAGGCATCAATGCCTTGGCCGTCGCCGCCTGAGAGTACAATAGCGCCGAGCAGAAGAAGAAGATCACCGCCAGCAACCAAGGATGTGATTGGATCACTGTTCCCGCTGTCTCTTTGATCCACTCGAGGTTGGCCTGTACAAAGGTATCACCCAACCAGGCGACGCCCAGGATACAGATACAGGCGCTCATACCGGCTTTGAAGGTGCTGGAGTTCAGTACCATATCGGTATCGACGCGGCACAGGATGGTGGTGAGGGTCGCCACGCTCAGCATGATAATCAAGATGGCATTGGTGGTGTTCATCAGCGGCGTTGCCACCAGACCCATACTTGGGCTGTTAACGATGGCATAGGCCACTACGCACAGGACGCCTGCCAGGAACAGCAGTACTGACGCTTTCGCCCGGGGTTTGATCTCCATCACGCTATCGCCGCGCAGTGTGATCAGACCTTCTTCAAAGCGTTTCTGATACACCGGATCGTCAGACAGTTTGGAGTCAAACAGCCAGGTAACCAGCAGTGACATCACGATCACGGCGCAGAAAGTAGAAGGGATCACCACCATCAGCAGATGCAGGTAACTCACGCCGTGGCCTTCCATGACGGAAGACATATACACCACGGCCGCCGAGATAGGCGAAGCGGTGATGGCAATCTGCGCAGAAACGACGGCAGTAGACAGTGGACGGCAAGGTTTGACACCCTGTTCTTTGGCCACTTCGGCAATTACCGGCAGTGCAGAGAGGGAGATATTCCCGGTGCCTGCGAAGATGGTCAGAAAATAGGTGACGATCGGGGCCAGAATAGTGATGTATTTTGGATTTTTACGCAGCAGCTTTTCAGTTTGCTGGACCAGATAGTCCATCCCGCCTGCGACCTGCATCGCGGAGATCGCCGCGATCACTGCCATGATGATTGAAATCACGTCGAAGGGAATACTGCCCGGTTTAACGCCAATCATGGCCAAAACCAACACCCCAAGACCGCCCGCAAAGCCAATTCCGATACCGCCCAGCCTGGCCCCTAAAAATATGGCCAGTAGAACGATGATCAATTCCACAATTAGCATAATGTTTACCCCTTCAAAATGAATTTTTATGAAAACCAAAAGTTACAATATTGTGGCGGCTGAAAGAAAAAAGGCACGCTATCCAGAGGATTTGCGTGCCTTTCAGGCTACCGGATGGTTCTATTATTGTTCATTTTCATCAGTATAGCGTTTCGCTTTATAGGCCGGGTGCATCAGGTTCTCTACAGAGAAGATGTCATCCAGCTCGGCTTCGGTCAGCAATCCGCGCTCCAATACGACTTCACGTACGCTCTTGCCGGTTTCTGCGCAAATCTTGCCAACAATGTCACCGTTGTGGTGGCCAATGAACGGGTTCAGATAAGTGACGATACCGATAGAGTTGAAGACATAGTGTTCGCATACTTCTTTGTTTGCTGTAATACCATTAATACATTTTTCCAGCAGGTTATAGCAGGCGTTGGTCAGAATGTGAATTGACTCAAACATCGCTTGGCCAATCACTGGTTCCATCACGTTTAACTGCAACTGACCTGCTTCGGCGGCCATGGTAACGCAAGTGTCATTACCGATCACTTTAAAGCAAACCTGGTTAACAACTTCAGGAACAACCGGGTTCACTTTGGCTGGCATGATAGAAGAACCTGCCTGCAACTCTGGCAGGTTGATTTCGTTCAGGCCGGCGCGTGGGCCAGAGGAGAGCAGGCGCAGGTCGTTACAGATCTTGGACAGTTTCACCGCCAGGCGTTTCAGTGCGCTGTGTACCATCACGTAGGCACCACAGTCGGAGGTGGCTTCGATCAGGTCTTCGGCTGGCACCACCGGCAGGTTGCTGACTTCTGCCAGTTTCTGTACAGCCAGATGTTGGTAGCCTTCCGGGGTGTTCAACGCGGTGCCGATTGCGGTGGCGCCCAGGTTAACTTCCAGCAGCAATTCCGCCGTGCGATGCAGGTTACGGGTTTCTTCATTCAGCAACACGCTGAACGCATGGAACTCTTGGCCTAGCGTCATTGGCACGGCATCCTGCAACTGGGTACGCCCCATTTTCAGAATGGTTTCGAACTCTTTGGCCTTGCGGTCAAAGCCTTCACGCAGTTGGTTGATCGCATCGATCAGTTTCTGGTTGGACGCATAGACGGCGATGCGGAAGCCGGTAGGGTACGCGTCATTGGTAGACTGACATTTGTTAAGATGATCGTTAGGGTTCAGGTATTGATATTCACCCTTCTGGTGACCCATCAGTTCCAGGCCGATATTTGCCAGCACTTCGTTGGTGTTCATGTTCAACGAGGTGCCTGCGCCCCCTTGGAACACATCCACAGGGAATTGATCCATGCACTTGCCTTTATCCAGCACTTCGTCACAGGCCTGGATGATGGTGTCGGCAATTTTGCGAGGAATGGTTTTCAGTTCTTTGTTGGCCATTGCCGCGGCTTTTTTCACCATAACCATGCCGCGAACAAATTCAGGAACATCACTGATTTTACTGTTGCTGATATAGAAGTTTTCAATCGCACGCAGAGTATGAACACCGTAATAGGCTTCTGCGGGGACTTCACGTGTTCCTAACAGGTCTTCTTCGATACGAATGTTGTTTGACATGAGAACCTTCTCTATGTTGCTGCCGAATTAATTATATGCGTGTTAACGAAATAATGTTGCCGAGAGCTTCAAGTGCGGAAGTATTGACCGCAGCGATTGTTGCTACCCGGATCATATGCTGGTTTGTAATAAATGAATGAATGCAGATCACTATCTGGTACTTCAAAAGTGATAGCTTTCGATTTCTGTGAACTGTTTCACGTTTATTCACGCTAGCAATAAAGGGAAACGCTTGGTTGAAATGATCGGAGGATGCCCCCATTGTATTAAGAACGGCTTGTTGCAAGCCCCATTCTTCACGTATCTGCCATCAGCGGGTACGCCGACTCGACCTAGAGGAGAACCAGGTGCGCTGGTTACCGTTACTGCTGATATTTCTGCTGGCTTATATCGAAATATCCTTATTTATCAAAGTTGCTGCCGTATTGGGTGTGGCGATAACGCTGTTGCTGGTGGTCTTCACCTCCTGTGTAGGGGTATCTCTGGTGCGCAATCAGGGCATGAAAACCTTTGTGCAGATGCAGCAGAAGCTGGCGGCGGGTGAAAGCCCGGCGGCAGAGATGGTGAAAAGCGTTTCTTTGGTTCTGGCGGGCTTCCTGCTGCTGGTGCCGGGGTTCTTCACTGATTTTCTGGGGCTGTTACTGTTGCTGCCACCGGTGCAAAAATCGTTGACGCTGAAACTGATGCCGCATCTTTCCATTTATCGTCCAGGCGGTTGGGGCCAGAACGGCGGCTCGGCGCAGGGCAATACTTTTGAGGGGGAGTTCCAGCGAAAAAACGATGAACGTTACACGCTGGATCATCAAAGTGACGATCATGACAAACGTGACGATCGCTGATTTTTCTTGCTAAACGCGGCCAAATGGTCGCGTTTTTGCTAACCATCATCCTAATCGCCATTAAATCGAAATTTTTTTTGATCTTGCCCCTTGAAGGGAGATGGAATGCCCCCATTTCAAATCCCACGGAGCCGGTATCAATAATCCGGCGAGCAACCCTAAATCTGATAGAGACCTTCTTACAGGAGAGCGTTCAATGAGTATTCGTCCATTGCATGACCGCGTTATCGTCAAGCGCAAAGAAGTTGAATCAAAATCTGCTGGCGGCATCGTTCTGACTGGCTCTGCAGCGGGTAAATCTACTCGTGGTGAAGTGGTAGCCGTTGGTAAAGGACGTGTTCTGGAAAACGGCAACATCCAGCCGCTGGATGTGAAAGTAGGCGACATCGTGATTTTCAACGACGGTTACGGCGTGAAAGCAGAGAAGATCGACAATGAAGAAGTGTTGATCATGTCCGAAAGCGACATTCTGGCAATTGTTGAAGCGTAATCCGCGCTTTATATCTTCTGAACTGAACGAGTTGAAGGGAAATACCAATGGCAGCTAAAGACGTAAAATTCGGCAATGACGCTCGCGTGAAGATGCTCCGTGGCGTGAATGTACTCGCTGATGCAGTAAAAGTAACTTTGGGCCCGAAAGGCCGTAACGTAGTGCTGGATAAATCCTTCGGCGCTCCTACCATCACTAAAGATGGCGTATCTGTTGCTCGTGAAATCGAACTGGAAGACAAGTTCGAGAACATGGGTGCGCAAATGGTGAAAGAAGTTGCCTCTAAAGCGAACGACGCTGCAGGTGACGGTACCACCACCGCAACCGTACTGGCTCAATCCATCATCACCGAAGGCCTGAAAGCCGTTGCTGCTGGCATGAACCCGATGGATCTGAAGCGCGGCATCGACAAAGCGGTTATTGCTGCAGTTGAAGAACTGAAAAAACTGTCTGTACCTTGCTCTGACTCCAAAGCGATTGCTCAGGTAGGCACCATCTCTGCAAACTCCGACGAAACCGTGGGTAAACTGATTGCAGAAGCAATGGAGAAAGTCGGCAAAGAAGGCGTGATCACCGTTGAGGAAGGCACTGGCCTGCAAGACGAGCTGGATGTGGTTGAAGGTATGCAGTTCGACCGTGGCTATCTGTCTCCTTACTTCATCAACAAGCCTGAAACCGGTTCTGTTGAGCTGGAAAGCCCATTCATTCTGTTGGCAGACAAGAAAGTCTCTAACATCCGTGAAATGCTGCCAGTACTGGAAGCCGTTGCGAAAGCGGGCAAACCACTGCTGATCATCGCAGAAGATGTTGAAGGTGAAGCGCTGGCGACGCTGGTGGTGAACACCATGCGCGGCATCGTGAAAGTGGCTGCGGTTAAAGCACCTGGTTTCGGCGATCGTCGTAAAGCCATGCTGCAGGATATCGCTACCCTGACTGCCGGTACCGTTATTTCTGAAGAGATCGGTCTGGAGTTGGAAAAAGCGACGCTGGAAGACCTGGGCCAGGCCAAACGCGTTGTTATCAACAAAGACACCACCATCATCATCGATGGTGTGGGCGACGAAGCGACCATCCAAGGCCGTGTTACCCAGATCCGTCAGCAGATCGAAGAAGCAACCTCTGACTACGATCGTGAAAAACTGCAGGAGCGTGTCGCTAAACTGGCTGGTGGCGTTGCCGTTATCAAAGTTGGCGCAGCAACTGAAGTTGAAATGAAAGAGAAGAAAGCGCGCGTTGAAGATGCCCTGCACGCGACCCGTGCTGCGGTTGAAGAAGGCGTGGTTGCGGGTGGTGGTGTTGCTCTGATCCGCGTAGCAGGTAAAATTGCTGGCCTGAAAGGCGATAACGAAGACCAGAACGTGGGGATCAAAGTTGCTCTGCGTGCCATGGAGTCTCCACTGCGTCAGATCGTGATCAACGCAGGTGAAGAAGCTTCTGTGATTGCCAACAACGTGAAAGCAGGTGAAGGCAGCTACGGCTACAACGCGTATAGCGAAGAATACGGCGACATGATCGCGATGGGTATCCTGGATCCAACCAAAGTGACCCGCTCTGCTCTGCAGTACGCGGCGTCTGTGGCTGGCCTGATGATCACCACCGAGTGCATGGTGACCGATCTGCCGAAAGAAGATAAAGCCGACATGGGCGCTGCAGGTATGGGCGGCATGGGTGGTATGGGCGGGATGATGTAATCCCCGTCACGCGAGTGTACTAAGAACCCGGCTTCGGCCGGGTTTTTTTATGTCTGAAATTAATTAATAGAATAATTAGATCAAATTGAATTAGTTTCGTGAATGATTATTAGTTTATTTTCCTTTCGGCATAAATACTTCCCTCAACAGACCGATAGTAGCAATACCGACAAAAGGGTTTTTCCTTTTGTGATCGATGTCAATGGGGGATACATGCTGAAAAATATGAAAATAGCGACCTGGCTAATGTTGATTCTGGTGCTGCTGGGTTTGATGCCTATGGGCACAAGTACCATCGCTTTTTATTTCATCAACCAAAATGGTGAGAGCATCAGTGCGATGGGCACATTGTCTGACGAGGAGGCAGCGCTCAACCGCAGCTGGCAGGCGCTACTGCAAACTCAGACGCTAATCGACAATCTGGCTTTTGAGCTGAGTGTCAATGGCGCGCAGGTTGATATTAAACAAAGCCTGGCAGAAGCGCGCAATGAGCTGAACGTAGCCGATAAGGCTTTCGACCTGTTTTGGAGCATTCCTGGCCTCACTGTGACACGCCCGGCGCTGGGCGAGGCGATGAAGAAAGTTTATCTGGCACAACAAGCTTTGTTAAAGCGTGAAATGACGTTAGCGGAAACTACCCCAGCAGCGGCACTGCTTGGTTCATTGCACCAGCTCACCGCAGAGAAGCGGCAAGTACGCCAGACCCTGGACAATCAGTTTGCCGACTATATGGCCGCGACTCAGGCGAATCATCGTGCAGCGCTTGAAGACGCCCAGCAGAGTCAGCAGTTATTTACTCGCCTGTTGGCGGGGACGTTAGTGGTGATTGTGGGGCTGTTCCTGTGGGTACATCGCGGTTTCCGCAGCCGCCTGGTGGCACCGTTACATCAAGTATCTGAACATCTGCAGAAAATTGGCAGCGGTGATTTACGTCAGGCTATCGAAGTCAAAAGTAGCAATGAAATTGGCCAATTGTTTGCCAGCCTGAAGAAAATGCAGTACGAACTGACCGAAACAGTACAGCAGGTACGTGACGGGGTGGAGTCTATCAACCTGGGGACGCAAGAAATTGCGGCCGGTAACACTGACCTTTCCAGCCGGACCGAAGAGCAGGCAAGTGCGTTGACGGAAACGGCTGCCAGTATGGAACAGATTACCGCGACGGTTAGGCAGACGGCAGATAATGCCAATCAGGCCTCTGACATGATTAAGCAGACCGCCAATATCGCCCGAGAAGGGGGAGAAGTCATGGGCAATGTGGTCAGTAAAATGCATGTCATCAGCAACAGCGCACAGAAAGTGGGGGATATCATTGACGTTATCGACAGCATCGCCTTCCAGACCAATATTCTGGCATTGAATGCCGCCGTGGAGGCCGCTCGCGCGGGTGAACAGGGACGGGGGTTTGCCGTTGTGGCGGGAGAGGTTCGTAGTCTGGCGCAACGTTGTGCTCTGTCGGCCAAAGAAATCAGTACGCTGGTGACCGGGGCTGCCGGCGACATTGCAGAGGGTGTCAATCTGGTTGAAAAGGCGGGGAATACTATGACGGATATCGTCAATTCCGTCGAAAAGACCACGGTGATGATGGAAAATATTTCCTGTGCCGCCGAAGAGCAAAGCAAGGGTGTGGTGCAGGTTGGCGTGGCGATCACGCAAATGGATCAGGTGACTCAGCAAAATGCGGCGCTCGTCGAGCAGGTTGCGACTACGGCCGCCAATGTGGAGGAGCAGGCCGGGCTGTTGACGCAAGCTGTTGCGGTGTTCCAATTGGTGGGGTTGCGCGAGCCAGAGATTGTCGAGGCCAAATCAGATACTCTTCCCCAGGAGGCGCATTGGGTGTGATCTGTTAAACGGTAATTGCGTGTCGTAGGTGGGATGATAATGCCCCAGCGCTGAATTTGATGATATTTTTGCAGATCCTGCTGATTAAGCGTGTAAACTGATACTTTATCAGCTGTCGCTCAAGGCGTTGACCAGGCTCCTGTGGCCGGTGGCAACGGATGCTTAAGAGATAGCAACGCTTTCTGATAAGCTTTTGCGTAATTCTCAACATCATATGGGGAACAAGATGCGGATTAAAGCCTTACTGGGTCTATCGGCAGCAGTACTGCTGGCTGGTTGCAGCACCACCAATGAGCTGACCGCCGCAGGTCAGCAAGTCAAATTCACCGACACTAAGCCCGCAGCAGAATGCCAATTGGTTGGCGAGGTAACGGGTACTCAAAGCAACTGGCTTTCTGGTAGTGGTGGTGAAGGCAGCTCTATGCGCGGTGCGGCAAATGATCTACGCAATAAAGCTGCGGCTATGGGGGGCAACGTAATTTACGGCGCAACCAGCCCGAGCCAGAACCTGCTTTCCAGTTTTGCCCCGCTCGACAGCAAAATGATCGGCCAGGTCTATAAGTGCCCATAGGGTAACGGCCCGAATAAAAGAGAAAGAGGAATGCCCAGGCATTCCTCTTTTGGTATGGGCTCAGCTCAGCGTTGTGTCAGGAGCAGATCCAGAGGTGTTTTGCTTGGCTCTCCCCCGATCTCACGTGTCAGGCGTGGCACCAGATAGCCGGAAACCAGGCTCAGCAGGCCTTTCATAATCATGCGCGCCTCATCGTCACTGACCATAAAATGGGCTGCTCCCTGTACTTTATCCAAAACATGAATGTAATAGGGCAAGATCCCGGCGTTGAATAGCGCATTGCTCAGTGTGGCAAGCGTCTCAGCACGATCATTGATCCCCCGTAACAGTACACTCTGGTTCAGCAACGTCACTCCCGCACTGCGCAATTTTGCCATACTGGCGCACAGGCTCTGGTCAATTTCATTGGCATGGTTGATGTGAGTCACCATCAGCACCTGCAGATGAGAAGCCGATAGCCGCTGGCAAAGCGCATCAGTGATGCGCGCCGGAATAACCACGGGCAAACGGGTGTGAATACGCAGACGTTTGAGGTGTGGGATGGTTTCCAACTCGCTAATCAGCCAATCCAGTTCGTGGTCTTTGGCCATCAGCGGATCGCCGCCAGAGAAAATAATTTCATCCAGTTCCGGGTGTTGGCGGATATACTCCAGTGCCTGAAACCAGTTGGCTTTGTTACCCTGATTATCCTGGTAGGGGAAATGGCGGCGGAAACAGTAACGGCAGTTGACTGCGCAACCGCCTTTCACCAGCAACAGGGCTCGGTTGCGATACTTGTGCAATAACCCCGGCACGACGCTACGCTGTTCATCCAGTGGATCGGTGGTGAACCCGGGGGCATTGATGAACTCTGCGCTGGCGGTCAGAACCTGGCGCAGCAACGGGTCATCGGCATCGCCGGGGCGCATGCGGGCGGCAAAGGCGCGCGGCACACGCAGGGCAAATAACCGGCGGGCTTCGCGCCCCTGCGGCAGTTCAGGATGCGTATTCAGTGATAAAAGCTGCAGTAATTCATCGGGATCGGTAATAACATCGGCGAGTTGATGCAACCAATCTTCTCTATGCGCCGTATTTTGGGTTATAATGTGTGCCATTTTTTTGGCTAAGCTACCAGTTTAAATATTCAGAGGGCCATTATGGCGACTTATTCTAGCAACGATTTCCGTCCGGGTCTTAAAATCATGTTCGAGGGCGAGCCTTACGCTGTCGAAGCCAGCGAGTTCGTAAAACCCGGCAAAGGCCAGGCATTTGCACGCGTTAAAATGCGTCGTCTGCTGACCGGCACCCGCGTTGAAAAAACCTTCAAATCTACCGACTCTTGCGAAGGTGCAGACGTGGTAGATACCAACATGAACTACCTCTATAACGACGGTGAGTTCTACCATTTCATGCATCCTGAGACGTTTGAACAGCATCAGGTTGAAGAAAAAGTGGTCTCCGACGTGGCTAAATGGCTGCAGGATAATGCGGAATGTATCATTACGCTGTGGAATGGTCGTCCTATCGCAGTTCAGCCGCCGAACTTTATCGAAGCAGAAATCACGGATACCGATCCAGGCCTGAAAGGTGACACCGCAGGTACCGGCGGCAAGCCAGCAACGCTGAGCACCGGCGCAGTCGTTAAAGTGCCATTGTTCGTACAGATTGGCGAGGTGATCAAAGTTGACACTCGTTCTGGCGAATACGTCTCGCGCGTGAAATAAGTTTCAAGGCAGAGGAACCCCGGCGGTTCCTCTGCTTTACCCCCTCCCGTCGAACGTTGGCAGGATCTGCATAATGAAGAAAACCTTGTTGGCCGTGATTTCGCTGTTGTTACTGATGTCGCTCAGTAGTTGTAATACCTTTCGCGGTTTTGGTGAAGACGTTCAACATCTCGGTGGTGCTATTTCCCGCAGTGCAAGTTGATTCCTATTAGCATTATTAATCGGATAATACAGAAAAATCTGTTTATACCAGCAACCCTCCTCAATTTTTACTACGCTTAGAGAGCCATACTTATTCATCAATAACAAATAAGGGTAATCTTATGCTGAAGAAAACAATTGTCGCGATTTTCTCTTTATTGATCCTGTCATCGTTGGCGGGATGTAATACCACCGAAGGCGTGGGCAAAGATGTTGAGGCTGGTGGTAAAGCTATCCAGCGTAGTGCCGAGTAATTTTCCTTTTATTTTTCAGTGGTATTCCACGGAAACTTAGGTGAGCTAACCTTACCGCTTGCCGTGGAATACCCCCGTTCCTAGCCTGATTGATCTGTCTTGCCTCTTTGCATCTCATCCGGTATATAATTAATGCCTTCATTCAGCCAGGCGGGACGACCCACCTGCGCCTCAGTTGCCCGGGGACGACCCCATCAGTTCTGGAGCCTGTTTCATGGCGTGGATTATCTTGATTTTTGCTGGCCTACTGGAGGTCGTCTGGGCTATTGGCCTGAAATATACCCACGGCTTTACGCGTTTAACTCCCAGTTTGATTACGATCGCGGCCATGGTCGTGAGTATGGTATTGCTGGCTCATGCGATGAAAACGTTACCAGCAGGTACGGCTTATGCTGTCTGGACGGGAATCGGGGCCGTAGGGGCCGCGGTTATGGGGATGGTATTACTCGGCGAATCGACCAATATCATGCGAATTCTCAGCCTGTGTTTGATCGTCGCCGGTATACTGGGTTTGAAATTCAGTAGTCACTGAGTGGGCTGTTGATTCACCCAAATCAGCGCATCGGTATTAAAGCCGTAATCCTTGGCAATTTTCACTAACCTGTCGCGTGTGGCGGTGTCCAACGTTGGCGTGCGCGACAGTATCCACAGGTAGTCTTTGTTTGGACCGCAAACCAGGGCATAACGGTATTCAGGATCGAGGTCGATAACGTTATAGCCACCGTAAAACGGGCCAAAGAATGAGACTTTCAAGGAGGCCGTCTGCGGTGAACCGATGAAATAGGCTTTACCTTCGCTTTCCTGCCACTGTTGTTTCTTGCTGTCAAAACCCCGATTAATGACTTTCAGGCCGCCGTCTTCACGTGGGGTGTAATTGGCCGTCACCTGTTCCAACCCTCTTTCAAAACGGTGATCCAGGCGGGCTATTTCATACCAGGTGCCAAGATAGCGCTTGGCTTCAAAGTGGTTAACCACCTTAACGTCCTTCGGGGGAGCCACGCTGCAGGCGACGGAAACCACGGCGGATAACATGACGCAAAGCTTTGACCAAAAATGCATGGGTTACTCCTGTTTATCAGGCTGTGTTCCTAAGTTGACCGTGCCGCCGTTTCAGATCCTAAAATCCGTAATCAAGGCGAAGCGGGTCGAGCATAACCGGCCTATGCTCAAACAGCCTAGTGTCAGATAAACAGTGTAGTCGACAGAAGGGGATTTGGCGGCCAACGGTGGCTGGCCGCCAGAGGGGCTTACAGAGTGACGACCCCGATCAGGGTCACTACGCTCAGGATGGCTGCCAGACCATAGAATACCCATTTACCCGCGGGCACATGGATTTTCAGATCGTGCATGGCGTGGTGAATACGGTGTAGCCCACACCACAGCGGCAGAATAATCATCAGCAGCAGGAACAGGCGGCCAATCCAGCTCTGACAGAATGCCAATACTCGCTCATAACCCAGCGCTTCGCCAGGGAACAGGCCGAGTGGCAGCAGGATGCCGACCAGTAGCACGATAGCCGGTGCAACAATTGCTCCCCACATACCGCCTGCGCCAAATAATCCCCAGAAAACGGGCTCGTCGGAGCGCTTAGGTGATTGATTTATCATGTTTCCTCCGGATTACAGTAACGCTACGGCGAGAATGATCACGGTGACGACGATGGTCACTGCCCACAGGGCTTTAACAATCGGCCCTGGTCCCATTTTCTCGCTGTTTACCACGATGTTGGCGGCTTTAGGGGCCAGATCGAACCAGGTTTTGGTGTGCAGCGCAGCGGCCAGCAGGGCGACGATGTTAATCAGCAGCACCAGCGGATTTTGCAGGAAACCGACAAACCCGGCCCAGCTTTCAGGGCCCCCCTTCAGAGCAAACACGCCGTAGATCAGCACGATGCTGAACCACACCGCCGGAACTGACGTCCCTTCACGCAGCATGTAGAAACGGTAGAAACCCAGTTTTTTCCACCAGGTTGGCGTCATGGTACGCACATAGGGCTTACGTTGTGTTGTCATTGCTGTCTCCTCTCCCTTATTGCGGTTTCAGCATTGCGATCATGAAGTCTTTGGCACTATCAACCTTGCCTTGCTGGATCGCAGCGGCCGGATCGACGTGTTTCGGGCAGACTTCAGAGCAGTAGCCAACAAACGTACAGGACCAGACACCGTTCTGGCCGTTGAGCTGCGGCATACGTTCTTTCTTGCCGTGGTCACGGTTGTCCAGGTTGTAACGGTGTGCCAGCGTGATGGCCGCCGGGCCGATAAATTCCGGATTAAGGCCAAACTGCGGGCAAGCGGCATAGCACAGACCACAGTTGATGCAGCCGGAGAACTGGTGATACTTCGCCATTTGCGCCGGTGTCTGCACGTTCGGGCCATCTGCCGGTTTACGATCGTTACCGATGATGTAAGGTTTGATCGCTTCCAGGCTTTCGATAAAGTGGGTCATATCGACTACCAGATCGCGCTCAATCGGGAAGTTGCCCAGCGCTTCAACCTTCATGCCGTCGGTATATTCACGCAGGAATGTTTTACAGGCCAGCTTCGGCACGCGGTTAACCATCATGCCGCAGGAACCGCAGATAGCCATGCGGCATGACCAGCGGTAGGAGAGGTCTGGAGCCAGGTTATCTTTGATATAACCCAGTGCATCCAGCAGCGAAGTCTGCTCATCGTAAGGTACGCTAAAGGTCTCGAAATGCGGCTCAGCGTCGCGTTCCGGGTTATAGCGCATGACTTCGATTTTCAGGGTTTTCATCTCAGCCATTCGCCTGCTCCTTATCCTTTTTCTCCTGTGCATCGGCTTCTGCGCCGTAAACACGTTTGGCCGGTGGCAGTTTGGTAATTTTCACGTCGCTGTACTCCAGGCGAGGCGCGCCATTCGGGTTATGGAACGCCAGCGTATGTTTCAGGAAGTTCACGTCGTCACGCTCGGTGCAACCTTCGTCCAGGCGTTGGTGCGCGCCACGCGATTCTTTACGGTTGAAAGCGGAATGCGCCATACATTCAGCAACGTCCAGACCGTAACCCAGTTCGATGGTGTACAGCAGGTCGGTGTTGAATACGTTGGTGGTGTCAGTAATTTTGACGCGCTTGAAGCGTTCTTTCAGCTCCGCCAGTTTATCGATGGTTTTTTGCATCAGTTCCGGTGTGCGGTAGATACCGCAACCTTCTTCCATCGACAGGCCCATTTCGTCACGGATTTTCGCCCAGTTCTCATTACCTTCCTGTTTCATCAGGTTGCTGAGACGGGTTTCCACGTCGCGGCCTTGTGCTTCGAGGGCACTGCCGTTGGCCGGGCCGCTTTCCAGTGCGCGGCGGGCGGCGTTTTCACCTGCCACACGGCCAAACACCACCAGTTCTGCCAGTGAGTTGGAGCCCAGGCGGTTAGCGCCGTGCAGGCCAACAGAGGAACATTCGCCCACGGCGAACAACCCTTTGATGCGGGTTTCACAGTTCTGATCGGTTTCGATCCCACCCATGGTGTAGTGAGCTGTTGGACGTACAGGGATAGGATCCTTGACCGGATCGACGCCGACGTAGGCTTTTGCCAGTTCGCAGATGAACGGCAGACGCTCCAGCAGTTTTTTCTCGCCAAGATGACGCAGATCGAGATAGACCACATCACCACGCGGTGTTGCAATGGTGCGGCCAGCACGCCATTCGTGCCAGAAAGCCTGCGATACTTTGTCACGCGGGCCCAGCTCCATATATTTGTTTTTCGGCTCGCCAAGCGGGGTTTCCGGGCCCATGCCATAGTCTTGCAGGTAGCGGTAGCCGTCTTTATTCACCAGAATACCGCCTTCACCGCGGCAACCTTCTGTCATCAGAATGCCAGAACCTGGTAGGCCGGTTGGGTGATATTGCACAAACTCCATATCACGTAGTGGCACACCGTGGTGGAATGCCATGCCCATACCGTCACCGGTCACGATACCGCCGTTGGTGTTATAACGGTAAACACGGCCCGCCCCACCGGTGGCCATAATCACCGCGTTGGCACGGATCTGCACGCGGGTGCCTTCCATCATGTTCATGGCGACTACGCCGCGCGCCTGGCCATCATCCACCAATACGTCCAGAACGAAGTGTTCGTCGAAACGTTGGATCTGCGGGTATTTGAGCGAGGTCTGGAATAGGGTATGCAGCATATGGAAGCCGGTTTTATCGGCGGCAAACCAGGTTCGTTCGATCTTCATGCCGCCGAAACGACGCACGTTGACTGAACCATCCGCTTTGCGGCTCCATGGGCAGCCCCATTGCTCCAACTGGGTCATTTCCTGCGGGCAACTGTGGACAAAGTGATCAACGACATCCTGCTCACACAGCCAGTCGCCACCGGCAACGGTGTCCTGGAAGTGATAGTCGTAGCTGTCGTGGGCCTGTGTGACGGCGGCGGAGCCCCCCTCAGCGGCAACGGTATGGCTGCGCATTGGGTAAACTTTAGATATCAGCGCGATTTTAAGTTGGGGATTGGCTTCTGCGGCGGCGATGGCTGCCCGTAAACCAGCTCCCCCTGCACCAATGATGGCTAGGTCGGCGTTAAAGGTTTGCACTGCACTCCTCCAATATGCTTGTTAAAACGATCTACCCGTCGTTTTTTCAGGCTGTAGCTTGAAATCCAGAGGGTATAAATTGAATCTATACTTAATATTTATAAACATGCTCAGGTGCTAATGTATTCAGCAGTCCGTATTACAAAAACTAAGGATAGATAACTCCTACCGAATATAGGGTTATGACTATACCTAAAGTTAAGTAGGAGAAATTTGATGTGATCGATTGTTTTGCCTTTTAACTGGGTTACAAGAGGCATTCCTGCAAAAATAATGCATTGCACCAGCTTAGTCTTTGATAAGAACAATTACTGGTTTATATGGCTAATATGTTTTTTATGTTTTTAATGTAGACCATAAACGGCCCCTGCTAAGGATTTGTTTGCATGACAGGATACGAGTAGACTGCATCCCCTGTTTGATTTCGGAGTAATTACCATGAGCGAAACGGCAAGCTGGCAACCAAGTGCACCTATCGCCAATTTGTTGAAGCGCGCAGCGATACTGGCAGAGATCCGGCGTTTCTTTGCCGATCGGGGCGTATTGGAGGTTGAAACGCCGGCGATGAGCCAGGCGACGGTAACCGATATTCACCTGTTCCCGTTCCAGACGCGTTTCGTTGGCCCTGGCGCGGCAGATGGCCTGACGCTGTACATGATGACCAGTCCGGAATACCACATGAAACGCCTGCTGGCGGCGGGCAGTGGCCCGATTTACCAGTTGGGTCGTAGTTTCCGTAATGAAGAAGCCGGGCGGCACCACAATCCTGAATTCACTATGCTGGAATGGTATCGTCCGCATTATGACATGTACCGTCTGATGAATGAGGTGGATGACTTGCTACAGCAGGTGCTGGACTGCGACAGTGCTGAAACCCTGTCCTATCAGCAGGCATTTCTGCGCCATCTGGATCTCGATCCCCTGTCGGCAGAGAAAGCGCAACTGCGTGAGGCGGCGGCCAAATTGGATCTGAGCAATATTGCCGATACGGAAGAAGACCGCGATACCTTATTGCAATTGCTGTTCACCGTGGGTGTAGAGCCGCATATTGGCCGTGATAAACCGGCATTTGTTTATCACTTCCCGGCTTCTCAGGCTGCGCTGGCAGAAATCAGCACGGAAGATCACCGCGTTGCGGAACGGTTTGAGGTTTATTTTAAAGGCATCGAACTGGCGAACGGTTTCCGTGAACTGACTGATGGCAACGAACAGCGTCAGCGTTTTGAACAGGATAACCGCAAGCGTGCAGCGCGAGGTTTGCCGGTTCACCCGATTGACAATAACCTGCTGGATGCGTTGCAACACGGTATGCCTGAGTGTGCCGGTGTCGCGCTGGGGGTCGATCGTCTGGTGATGCTGGCACTGGGGGCGGAAAGCCTGAGTGAGGTGATTGCGTTCCCGGTTGACCGCGCATAACGTCCTCGCATCTGACGTTGTCAGCAGTCTTGAAAGGGTCGGTAAGCCGACCCTTTTTGCGTTTATAACCCGCCAGACTCGCGGCGAGTATTTCGTGGCGGGGTCGAAGGCGCCGAGCGGCCATTGTTGGTCATGCGCGACAGCGTTTCGGTACGCACCTGGAACGGTGGGTACGGCAAAGTGATGCCGTGCTCGCGGTAACCGGCCAGGATCAACTGGTGGATCTCGTGGCGCAGTGGCATACGGTGCCCCATTTCGGCGGCGTAGATCCGCAGTTCGAAGATCTGAATGCCCTGTTGCAGATCGACCAGATAGACCTCCGGAGCAGGGTTCTCCAGCACCAGTGCACAGCGCTCGGCGGCATTGGTCAGGATCTTGGTCACCTCTTCGCTATTAGCTTCGGCTGGAGCAGGTACGGTCAGTACTACACGGGTAAGCGTGTCCGATAGCGACCAGTTGATAAACTGCTCGGTGATAAACGCCTTGTTAGGCACGATGATCTCTTTGCGATCCCAGTCGGAAATGGTGGTGGCCCGAGTATTGATCTTGGTGACACTGCCGGTCAGATTGCGGATCGTCACCGTATCGCCGATGCGGATCGGTTTCTCAAACAGAATGATCAGGCCAGAGATGAAGTTGGAGAAGATCTCCTGCATCCCAAAGCCTAACCCCACACTGAGCGCCGTGACGACCCATTGCAATTTCGACCATTCAATGCCGATCCAGGCAAAGCTGAGGATCGCACCAAACAGCAACAGCAGATATTTGGTGATGGTGGTAATGGCGTAACCGGTACCTGGAGTAAGATCCAGGTGCTGCAAGACGGCTAATTCCAGCAATGCGGGCAGGTTTCGCACCAATTGCATGGTGACGATCAATACCAGAATCGCGATCAGCACGGCCCCCATGGTGATTGGCTGAGCGATGTCGACACCATTAACCGTGGATGTTACGTCCCAGAGCTTGATGTTCTCCAGGAAACCGAAGGCCGAATGGATCTCAGACCACAGGAAGATCACCGAAACCAACGCGATCATCGTCAGGATCGATCGTACCAGCCGTAGAGACTGTGCGCTGATAACATCAAGATCGATTTCTGTCTCATCGACCTCTATCGATCCTTCTGTGCTGTTCGGGGTATGAGAAGACTCGCCTTCGCCTTTTGCTCGCTGTGCCAGGATATCGGCACGGCGCTGTTTGGCGCGGTCGAAAGCAATGCGGCGCCGCTGGATCAGCATCCAACGGCGGATAATATGGTAAACCACCAACAGCAGGAACCAGATGGCCACGGAAGTTTCCAAACGTGCCAGCAGTTTCTGCGCTGTCGTCAGGTAGCCGACGGCAGATGCCAGTGCCGCAATCACTGGGGCGGAAAGCAACAGCCCCCATAGCGCCGTGTTGATCAGATTCTCGCCGGAGCCTTTCTTATCCAGATATAACGGAATACCGGCGCGTTTCAGGCTGTTGGTGACCAGCGCTAAAGCCACGCACAGCAAGATGAAGCATAGGCGGCCAAGGGTACTGGAGAACTCGCGATCGTTGAGGTTATCGAAGGTGATCAGCGCCATAATCAGCGGCACAATCAGCCAGATAGACATCTTGTAATAGCGCATAGCGCGGGAAACCTGCTTCACCGGCCAGCGGAAATGCGCAATAAACAGCCCTTGCGGATGGGCGAAAGCCGCGCTGATCATACAGACCCACAGCACCGGCAGCGTGGCGGTGACGCCATCGCCGATGGCCACTGCCACGGGATACGGCCAGGCATTCTGCAGGCCAAAGCCCAAGGCGGCCCACAGTACCGGTAGCGGTAGCGCCACCAGAATTGACCAGAACACGGTGCGTAACGTCAGTAAAAATTCATCCTGGGTGACCTTGCCCACTCTGCTGCTGGCCCGGGTCAGGAATGCATGGTAGTGCTTGCGTGAACTGATACTGAAGATCACCAACAGCACGGCACCAAACAGTGGCACCAGCGTTTCCCGGCTGGTTACCATCATCATGAAGGCGCCGCTGAGCTGAGTCAGGGTATCCAGTGACAACAGACGGGTCAGGTCATGCGCCACATTTAATGGATAAGACAGCGTGACTGGGCTGATGTCCGGTACCCAGAACAGGTAACGGTGTGCAGCATCGCGAATTTCATTCAGTGCTTCCACCAACTGGGTGTTGGCGACTTTTAGCTTAGTCAGTTCCAGTATCTGGGTATCACAGCCGGAAAGCAGAGAATTCAGCAGTTCGCGCTGGGTACGTATCTGGGCATCAACTATGCGTTGTTGTGCGCTGGTCAGCGCAGCACCGTCGTCTTGTTTAAGCTCTTTAGCTCGCTGTGGCAGCTTTTCCAACTGGTTTTCGAACCGCAAACGTTGCACACGCAGATCGGCCATAGCGCTGTCCAACTGTTGAGGCTTTGGCATGTCCGGCAACGTAGCGACCTGCGCTCGCAGGGTTTCTCCCAAAGCCGTTGACGCCCCGAGCCATTGAGCCTGCTCAATAATGGTGCTCAAGGCCTGACGTACCTGCAGGGTTTGTGCGGCGGCCTGGCGCTGCTGGGAAGAGATCAGATCCATCTGCTGCGCCTGATTGTTCAGGGCAGTAGAGAGCTCGCGGTTGATTTGCAACTGCTGGTTGAGGCTTTTTGGCAGGTCGCCATTCTGTTCCGCTAACTGTTCGGTTTTTTCCAGCGCGCGCTCTGCTTCCCGTTGGCGCTGGCTATTAAGATTATTACGCAACGCCTGCAGTTGGATATCTGTCTTTTCATGGCGTTTTTTATAGACTTCGGCACGCATACGCGCCAATTCCTGCCGGTTATTGGCAGAAAGTTGGGCCAGTTCCAACTCATCCACTTTCGCTTTTCTGGCTGCGGCCTCTGCCTGTAGCAATGCCAACTGTGCCAGTGCCAATGGCGTAGTCTGATTGTTGCCTTGCAGTTGCAGGCGACGTTGGACCTCCGTCAGTGCGCGTCGGGCTTCTGTCTGCTGCTGTGGCAGTTGACTGAGGGAATCGCTGATCTCGCGTGAGCGGTCCTGCTCCTGTTGCAACAGACGGGCCTGTTCCAGCAACTGGCTACTGGTTTGCAGGATCAGTTGTTCCAGTTCGCTGGCTGGCAGGTTGTCGCCATTGGGCAGGATTTTGTTTTCTTCAACGGAGAGCTGATTGCGCAACTCTTGCGTCATTTTCGGGAAGTCGTCAATTACTCTCTGATACTGTTCAGAATTGTTCTTCGACTCGTTGCGCTCGCCAAGCCAGTTAAGGGCGCTTTGCAGCGCCTCAACCGTTTCTGCCTGGCTGGGCGCACTTTTGTTACCTTCGGCCTGCTTCAGATCTTGCCGCAGCTGCGATTCGTTAGGGAGGGGGGCGGCCAGAACCGGTTGAATCAGTAACAGGCTGAGCAATAGCGAGATGATCAGGCGCACAGCGTCAGTTCCCTTAGGTCTGCGAAGTCATGGTGGCGTCTGGTGCAGCCACAATTTCTGCGAAGGCTTGCCCCATGCGGGTCACGGTACCGTTGTTCAACTGTGGAACGAATTGTACGCTGTCCGGTGTGAACAGGTTGATGACCGTAGAACCGAGCTTAAAGCGCCCCATTTCTTCCCCTTTGGTCAGTTGAATCGCCCCTTCCATGCCTGCGGCAGGATAGGTCCAACGCTTGATGATCCCTTCGCGCGGTGGCGTAACGGTACCTGCCCAGACGGTTTCGATGCTGCCAACAATGGTCGCACCCACCAGGATCTGCACCATTGGACCCAATACGGTATCAAACACGCAGATAACACGTTCGTTACGGGCAAACAGATTCGGTACGTTGGCGGCAGTCAGTGGGTTTACCGAGAACAGATCGCCTGGCACATAAATCATTTCGCGTAGCACGCCGTCACAAGGCATATGGACACGGTGATAGTCACGTGGAGCCAGATAAGTCGTGGCAAACAGCCCGTTACGGAATGCCTCTGCCAGTAAGTAGTTACCTGCTAACAGCGCCTCTAGCGTGTAATGATGGCCTTTAGCCTGGAAAATCTGATCGTCGCGGATTGCACCCAGTTGGCTGATAGCCCCATCGGCTGGCAGAGCCAGGACGTGAGGTTCTGCCACGATAGGACGAGCGCCTTCACGCAGCGGACGAACGAAGAAATCGTTGAAGGTGGCATAGGAGGTCAGGTCCGGATTTTGTGCTTCTTGCATCTCCACGCGGTAATAGCGGGCGAAGATTTTCACCACCAGTTGCGTCAGCCAACCGGCCTTTTTTTCCGCTCCCCAACCTGCAAGGCGGGTCAGCGCCAGTTTTGGCAGCCAATACTGTAATTTAATTTTGATGCTATCCAGCACGTTAACCTCTTGAAAGGGTATGTAAGGGGACATAGGGCCGCAGTGACAATGCCACTGTTCATACCCGTCCCCTCATTATTGAATCAGTTGTCTGCTTCCGGGAAATTTTTGCGGGTTTTTACCTGCGCCATGCTTTCCAGGATGCGGTGGTAGTTGTCGAAACGTTCTTGCGCTATCGCGCCGTTCTCCACGGCAGCTCGAATAGCGCAGCCGGGGTCGGTATCGTGGCGACAGTCACGGAATTTACAACCGCCTAAATAGTCACGGAATTCGACATACGCACGGGTGATTTGTTCCGGCTCCAGATGCCACAGTCCGAATTCACGCACGCCAGGGGAATCAATGACGTCACCGCCATGCTGGAAGTGATACAGCCGTGCCGCGGTGGTGGTATGTTGCCCCAGGCCGGAAACGTCGGAAACCTCATTTACCAGAATTTGCTTTTCTGTCGGGGGTAACAGCGCATTCAACAGGCTGGATTTCCCCACGCCAGACTGGCCGGCAAAGATACTGATACGGTCGGCAAGGGCCTGCTCAAAGGCTTGCATGCCTTCACGGGTCTGGCTGGAAACTTCCAGAACGCGATAACCGATACGACGGTAGATATCCATCATGCCGTCAACCAGCTTGCGTGCCTCGGCATCCAGCAGATCGATTTTGTTCAGAACGATCAACGGCTCGACTTCCAATGTCTCACAGGCGACCAGGTAGCGATCGATCATATTGAGGGAAAGTTCGGGCAAGATCGCCGAAACAATAACAATCTGATCGATGTTGGCGGCGATCGGTTTTACGCCGTCGTAAAAGTCCGGACGGTTCAATACTGAAGTGCGCTCGTGCACGGCTTCAACGATGCCTTTAACACCTGCATGAGCGCCTACGCCTGGGCGCCAAACCACGCGATCGCCGGTGACCAGCGAACGTAGGGTGCGGCGGATGTTGCAACGATGCTGCGTACCATCTGCGGCTTCAACATCGGCATGCATGCCAAAACGGCTGATCACGATCCCATCTTGCGGTTCACCCAGTTGGGAATCATCCAGTTCCGGTTTATTGTCTGTGCGCTTAAGGCGACGCTGGTGGTTCGCCTGCACGCGGCGTTGCTGACCTTTGGACAGTTTGTTCTTCGTCACTGCGCCTCACTTGAATCGGCTTTAATAGCTGTCTTTCCAGCCGCTGCGTTGTTGGTTTTACGTAGTTATTCCGCCCATTCATGGGGCTCCCCCTTCGGGGCCGCTGTTCACAGCGTTCATCTCTGTTTTTCAGACAGAATTTGTCACGTCAGTCACTTACCTCAGTAAGCTCCTGGGGACTCCTACGTTTGCCGCTTCGCCGCAACTTGAAATCCATCGGGTAATCTCGCTCGGAACGAGCAAAAAGGCTATGATACACGCTATTTTAGATTAAATAACCGTTGTATACCCGTTGTCTTTCAAGCCGCAGTCTTGTTACCTGCGAGCGTTAACCCCAGCCACTCAGCTTCTTAAGCGCCAGGGGATTGACGTTATTGCCGCCGGGCTGCAACTTGAAATCCATAGGCTATAGCCTTGGCATTGGCTGTCGGCTTGATTGGGCTTTATTTTATCTTTCGGCTTTTACGCAGGAAATATCATGACAGGAAACGAAAATAACCTGATTTGGATCGATCTGGAGATGACCGGGCTGGATCCCGAACGCGATCGTATTATCGAGATCGCAACGCTGGTAACCGATGCCGATCTGAATATCCTAGCTGAAGGCCCGGTGATTGCGGTGCATCAATCAGACGAGCAACTGGCGTTGATGGATGACTGGAATGTGCGTACCCATACGGGGAGCGGGTTGGTTGAGCGAGTTAAAGCCAGTCAGTTTGACGATCGTGCCGCCGAGCTGGCCACTATCGCCTTCCTGCAAGAGTGGGTGCCTGCAGGCAAATCGCCAATCTGTGGTAACAGCGTTGGCCAGGATCGCCGTTTCCTGTTCCGTTATATGCCGTTGCTGGAAGCCTATTTCCATTATCGCTATCTCGACGTCAGTACCTTGAAGGAACTGGCGCGCCGCTGGAAGCCTGAAATCCTGCCCGGTTTCAAGAAGCAGGGGACACATCAGGCATTGGACGATATCCGTGAGTCTGTTGCTGAACTGGCGTATTACCGCGAGCATTTTATTCAACTGTAACGCGCTCGGTGCCTCTGAATGCCTTGCTGGCGCTTAATTCACCACTTTGGCGCTTAAAGCAGCGATCAAACAAAATTCGTGTTTTTTTGCTTTCAGGGGCTTGCGGCAAAAAGGATTTCTCGTATAATGCGCACCCCGTACCGATGAAGAATTTTATCTTTCAAACATCGATACGCCGGGCGGGAATAGCTCAGTTGGTAGAGCACGACCTTGCCAAGGTCGGGGTCGCGAGTTCGAGTCTCGTTTCCCGCTCCAAATTCAACAATGCTGCTGATGTGGCATGATGAATAAATAAAGTAGTAAAGTAGTACCCATGCGACGCGGGAATAGCTCAGTTGGTAGAGCACGACCTTGCCAAGGTCGGGGTCGCGAGTTCGAGTCTCGTTTCCCGCTCCAAAAATTTCAAAGGCCATATTGTTATTTGTTGGCCGGATGCTCAAAGCATCTCAATGCGGGAATAGCTCAGTTGGTAGAGCACGACCTTGCCAAGGTCGGGGTCGCGAGTTCGAGTCTCGTTTCCCGCTCCAATTTTATCTTCACTTCAAACTCAGTTCAGCGCCGCTCCCTGCGGGTTTTCCTTTGCGGTTATTCATATCAAGATATAATGTTGTGAACAGAGTTATCCACAGCTTACTTACATAATACCTGCCGCTTAAAAAAGCAACGCCACACAAATGAAATATTTATTTAATTGATAAATAAAGATATTTATTTCTTATAAAACGTTATCCCGATCACTTGCTCTTTTTGTTGCAGTTGAAAGACAACGCATTTTTATTTTTATGCACAAATCCACAGAGCGCGTTGGCAGGGGAGATTGATAGGTATGGGATTGGCATTAAGCATCCCTCGGTAATCCTTTTTCTATTGCTCGAACCAACCGTTTTTTCTGCGCAGTCTGTACTTCAATGCCCAAAGCCTCACGCCGCATAAGTTGCTGTGCTAGTGCCCAATCGATATGTTCGTCCAGCATCGGGTCTTGACCTTGTCGAGTTTGTAATGCGCCGACAATCAGATCCAGATAGGGGGCGTTGCCAAGAGCCACGGCGATATTGCGCAACCAGCGCAGATGGCCGATACGCCGGATGGAAGAGCCTTCGGTGATGCGCAGAAACTTTTCCTCGCTCCAGCCGAACAGTTCAATCAACTGCGGAGCATGTAAAGCGGCGCGTGGGCTGAAATCCTCCTCGTCAGTCAACTGCGCGAATCGGTTCCAAGGGCAAATGAGCTGACAATCGTCACAGCCGTAAATCCGGTTGCCCATCAGTGGCCGGAACGCCTCCGGAATGGCACCCTCCAACTCGATCGTCAGGTAGGAAATACAGCGCCGGGCATCCACGGTATAGGGCGCGACGATTGCGCCGGTAGGGCAAGTGGTGATACAGGCCACACAACGTCCGCACTGCTCCTCCTGGGGGGGATCTACCGGCAGGGGCAGGTCGATCAGCAACTCTCCCAGAAAAAACCAGGAACCGGCCTCGCGGTTGAGGAGCAGTGAGTGTTTACCAACCCAGCCGATACCGGCTTTCGACGCCAGTGCACGTTCCATGATGGGCGCCGAATCGACAAACGGGCGGAAATTCAACTCACCACAGTAAGCCTGAATTTGATCGCCGAGTTTTTTTAGCCGTTGGCGTAGCAGCTTGTGATAGTCGCGCCCTAGCGCATAGCGGCTAACATAGCCTAGCTCAGGGTTTTTCAGCGTAGTGGCAAATGCCGCTTTGGCGGGCAGGTAGTTCATGCGGACACTGATCACCCGCAGTGTGCCGGGTAACAGCTCGTGTGGCCGCGCACGCAGCATGCCGTGGCGTGCCATCCACTCCATTTCGCCGTGGTATTGCTTATCCAGCCACGCCTGCAATTTGGGCTCTTCTGCGCTCAAGTCGGTATCGCAGATGCCTACCTGCTGGAATCCTAGCGATTGGCCCCATTGCTTGATATGTTGGGCAAGTTGATTGAGATCGAGGGGATGCGTCATGCCGAGCCATAGTGAGAAACCATACAGCACCAGTTTACCACATTCGGTCTGGTCTGCGGACTGGATCAGACAGGCAGAATCTAAGGCAGCCGCAACGCTGGGCATCTCTCTGTATTCACTCATGTTGCGTGCCGGTGCGGCAGCTTATGCCTTGGCGCGTGACTATTATCCGGCCAGCAGCCATTGGCTGGTGTTGTGCGGGCATGGTAATAACGGTGGGGACGGTTATGTCGTCGCCCGTTTGGCTGCGGCGGCCGGAGCCAAGGTCACGGTCATCGCCTGCGAAGGCTCCCGGCCATTGCCATTGGAAGCCGCTACTGCCAGGCAGGCCTGGTTAGAAAGCGGAGGCAAAATTCAACCTGCTGACAGCCGCTGGCCGGAAGATATCGATCTGATTATTGATGGACTGCTCGGTACGGGGCTAGGGGCGGCACCGCGAGCCCCTTATGACGCGTTAATCGAGGCGGCTAACCGGGCCAGTATGCCGGTCATTTCCCTGGATATCCCTTCCGGCCTGCTGGCAGATAGCGGAGGGGTTCCAGGTGCGGTGATCCGTGCAGCACATACTCTGACTTTTATTGCGCTTAAACCAGGCCTGCTGACCGGACAAGCCCGCGACTGGGTTGGGCGGCTTCACTACAGTACATTGGGATTAGCAGACTGGTTGGCTAAGCAATCTCCACAGATTCAGCGGGTTACCGCGCTCGATCTGGAGCGGTGGTTGAAACCCCGCCGTCCCTGCTCTCATAAGGGGGAGCACGGGCGTTTGCTGGTGGTTGGCGGAGATCACGGTTTCGGCGGGGCAATACGCATGGCGGCAGAGGCCGCATTACGTGCCGGGGCCGGATTGGTGCGAGTGCTTACTCACATTGAGCATGCTGGTCCGTTGTTGACCGCCCGGCCAGAGTTGATGGTGCAGCATCTGAGCGAAGATACGTTGCAACAGGCACTCGAGTGGGCTGACGTTGTTGTTGTGGGTCCCGGTCTTGGCCAGAGGGAGTGGGGCCGTAATGCATTGAAACAGTTGCAAGCCAGTGATAAACCAACATTATGGGATGCTGATGCGCTTAACTTGCTGGCATTACACCCTGAGAAGCGTCAGAATCGTATTATTACCCCACACCCTGGCGAAGCCGCGAGATTATTGCGTTGCCGTACCGCTGATATTGAGAGTGATCGCTTACTTGCAGTACGCAAATTGGTGGCCCAGTACGGTGGTGTCGTGGTGCTGAAAGGTGCAGGTACGCTGATCGCTGGGCAGCAGGGCGAAATGGCGATCGCCGACGTTGGCAATGCCGGCATGGCGTCTGGCGGCATGGGTGATGTGTTGTCGGGGATTATTGGCGGTTTGCTGGCGCAAAAGCTCTCACTGTATGATGCTGCCTGCGCGGGCTGTGTTGTGCACGGTGCCGTTGCTGATTACGTGGCAGCAAAGCAAGGAACAAGGGGGTTATTGGCAACCGATCTGCTGCCGATGATCCCACATTACGTTAACCCTGAGTTGGCAAAATAGACATAATCGAATGAAAGAACTCGTTTTACCTCTGCCGGATGAGGCAGCGACAGTCGCATTAGGTGCTGCCTTGGCCAAAGCCTGCGATCGCGCCAGCGTGATTTATCTTTATGGCGATTTGGGTGCCGGTAAAACCACCTTCAGCCGCGGTTTTTTGCAATCCTTGGGCCATAAGGGCAATGTGAAAAGTCCAACGTATACGTTGGTGGAACCCTATGCGTTACAGCCGTTTGCGGTATATCACTTTGATTTATATCGTTTAGCCGATCCAGAAGAGCTCGAATTTATGGGGATCCGCGATTATTTTGCTCAGGATGCCATTTGCCTGGTGGAATGGCCGCAACAAGGGGCAGGCATACTCCCCAATCCCGATCTGGAACTGCATCTCAGTTACCAGGGCGAAGCTCGGCAGGCGCAAATCCAGGCGGTTTCGGCTTATGGCGCACAACTTTTAGATCGAATTCACGGGCAACAAGGATGACGCAGCAATGATGTATGGGTTAAGAAAACTTGCTGTTATCGCCTTGATTGCACTGTTGGGGCCCATGGGGGCTTGGGCTGCATCGTCGTTGTCCGATATCAAAGTGACCAATGCCCAGCGTGAGGCCACGGTATCTGTGAGCTTCAATGGGCCGCCAGCGTATGCTTTCTTCTCGTTGCACGGGCCGGATCGTGTGGTTCTCGACGTGAATCAGAGCGGTAAGGTCAGTGGCCTGCCGCTAAATTTCAGTGGCCAGAATCTGGTAAAAAGCATTCGTTCCAGTAAGCCGAAAGATGCTCAGAGCGTGCGCCTGGTGTTTGATCTGACGCAGCGTGCGAAAACCCGGGCGGTAACGCGCCAGGATGGCAATATTTACACCGTGGTATTCACCATCACCTCTGAGAGTGGTGCGAATGCCAACGTGGCTCGCAAGCAGCCTGCTCCGGTGGCGAGTGCACCGGTGCGTAAAACGCCGGAAACGCCGAGTGGCACCAATCCATTCACCTCGAAGCCGACGGTGGTTTCAGGCACGGCGACAGACGTCACGCCGCGCAGTAGCCGTGTTTCCGCCGGCTCTGGCGATCGCGTGGTTGTCGCGATCGATGCGGGTCACGGGGGACAGGATCCTGGCGCTATCGGGCCAAACGGTCTGAAAGAGAAAAACGTCACTATTGCTATCGCGCATCGTTTACGCGCGTTGCTCGATGCCGATCCGATGTTCAAGCCGGTCATGACACGTAACGGTGATTACTTCATTTCAGTGATGGGGCGTTCTGATGTGGCGCGTAAGCAGGGGGCCAACGTATTGGTTTCCATCCATGCGGATGCGGCACCGAATCGCAGTGCTAACGGGGCCTCGGTGTGGGTTCTGTCTAATCGCCGGGCCAACAGTGAGATGGCAGGCTGGCTGGAACAGCACGAAAAACAATCCGAACTGCTGGGCGGGGCGGGCGATCTGTTGGCTAACAGTCAGGCAGACCCTTACCTGAGTCAAGCTGTGCTTGACCTGCAGTTCGGGCATTCGCAACGCGTTGGTTACGATGTGGCTGTGAAGGTGTTGCAACAGTTACAAAGCGTGGGGTCGTTGCACAAACGCCGTCCGGAACACGCCAGCCTGGGAGTGCTGCGTTCACCGGATATTCCATCACTGCTGGTGGAAACTGGGTTTATCAGTAATAGCACGGAGGAGCGACTGCTGGGCAGTAGCGCATATCAGGATAAAATTGCACGGGCGATCCATAACGGTCTGCGCAATTATTTCCTGGCGCATCCGCTACAAGCCGACCCAAAGGTGGAAAACCGTCCGCTGGACGTCGCAGCGGCGGTTAACTCGACTACACAAGATTTAAGACAACCCGAACCGGTGAGTCGTCCGGCCAGCAATAGCGCGAATGTGAGTAAAACGCAGATCCACGTGGTGAAGCGGGCAGAAACCTTGTCCGGTATTGCCGATAGCTATGGCACCAGTATGGCGACGCTGCGCGATCTGAATAAGCTGAAGAAAGACGGTGTCTGGGTTGGCCAACGCCTGAAGGTGCCTGCCGGGAAAACCGCGGCAGTACCGGTTCAGGCCAAGGCAAAAAGCGCCAAGCCGACGAAGCACAAAGTCACGCGTGGTGATACCCTGTCCTCCATTGCGGTGCGTTATGGTGTCAGCGTCAGTGAGCTTAAACGGGTGAACAAATTAAAGTCGGACGTAGCGCCGCTGGACCGGACGCTGACTATTCCGCAGGCTTGATGCCAAACACAGAGGGAGCCGCATGCCTATCCAGGTATTACCGCCACAGTTAGCCAACCAGATTGCCGCCGGAGAAGTGGTCGAACGGCCTGCGTCGGTTGTGAAAGAACTGGTAGAAAACAGCCTGGATGCAGGGGCAACCCGTATTGATATCGATATTGAACGCGGCGGGGCCAAGCTTATCCGTATCCGTGATAACGGTTGCGGCATTGGCAAAGCGGACCTGGCCTTGGCGTTGGCTCGTCATGCCACCAGTAAAATCAGCACACTGGACGATCTGGAAGCGATTATCAGTCTCGGCTTCCGTGGTGAAGCGCTGGCCAGTATCAGTTCGGTATCCCGCCTGATGCTGACCTCTCGTACGGCAGAACAAAGCGAAGCCTGGCAGGCCTACGCGGAAGGACGAGATCAGGACGTCACCGTCAAACCGGCTGCCCACCCGATAGGTTGCACGGTCGAAGTGCTTGATCTGTTTTACAATACGCCCGCGCGGCGTAAATTTATGCGCACGGAAAAAACCGAATTTGGTCATATCGATGAAGTGGTTCGGCGTATTGCGCTGGCGCGCTTCGATGTGGCAATCAACCTGAGCCATAATGGCAAACTGATGCGTCAGTATCGTGCAGCCAAAGACGAAAGCCAGCATGAGCGACGTCTTGCCAGCATCTGCGGCCCGGCTTTTTTACAGCATGCGCTAGCGGTTTCCTGGCAACATGGCGATCTTGGCATTCGCGGCTGGGTTGCGGATCCCCAAGGAACACGTCAATTGGGCGAAATGCAGTATTGCTATGTCAATGGCAGGATGATGCGCGATCGCCTGATCAATCATGCCATTCGTCAGGCTTATCAGGATCAGTTGAAAGACGACCAACTGCCTGCTTACGTGCTGTATCTGGACGTAGATCCGCATCAGGTTGATGTGAACGTCCATCCGGCCAAGCATGAGGTGCGTTTCCACCAGGCGCGATTGGTACACGATTTTATCTATCAGGCGGTGACGACGGTTCTGCAGCAGGCCGGGAATGTACCGCTGCCATTGGTAGAAGAAGACCATGAGCAAGAGAGCCCGGTCTGGCAGCCGGAAAACCGTGTTGCTGCCGGCGGTAACCACTTTTCACAACCCGCCCCACAGCGCGAGCGGCCACCTGCAGCCCCGACGTCGGCTCGCGAGCGTGCCCCGCAGCCCGCTTATCAGGCGGGCGCGGGTTACCAAAAGCGTGAGGGTGAACTGTATAGCAGGTTGCTACAGGCTGCGCCGTTAGCAGAGGTTCCGGCAGAAACGTCAAAGCCACCGCTGTTCCCGTCGGTCAATACCGTACAGGAAACGCCGCTGGCCGGCAGCCAACATAGCTTTGGCCGCGTGCTGATGATTTATCCCCCAAGTTATGCGCTGGTTGAACAACGCCAGCAGTTGGCGCTACTTAACCTGACCATTGCCGAACGTTGGCTGCGCCAGGCGCAGTTGTGTCCTCCGGAAGAAGGGTTACGGCCGCAGCCGTTACTGATCCCGATTAAGCTGACGTTGAATAAAAATGAAGCGGCAGCCTGCGTGCAACATCAGGCTTTACTGATAAAAATGGGGCTGGAATTGCAGTCAGATCACGGACATGTGACGTTGCGCGCAGTTCCTTTACCATTACGCCAACAAAATTTACAAAAATTGATACCCGAGCTGTTAGGCTATCTGGCTGAACATAAGGAGATGTCGCCGACGATGCTTTCTATCTGGATCGCCAGCCAATTAGGCAGCGAGCATGAACAGTGGAACAGCTCGCAAGCGATACAATTGTTGACCGACGTTGAACGACTGTGCCCGCAACTGGTCAAATCCCCTCCTGGCGCTCTTTTACAACCCGTTGATTTACAGGCTGCACTGGCGGCTCTTAAGCATGACTGAAATTGAAATAAACTCTCGTCCTCCGGCCATTTTTATCATGGGGCCGACCGCTTCCGGCAAAACCGCTTTGGCGATGGCTTTGCGTGAGCGTTTGCCTGTGGAGCTGATCAGTGTAGATTCAGCATTGATCTACCGTGGTATGGATATCGGTACCGCCAAGCCGACGGCAGAAGAATTGGCTATGGCACCCCACCGCCTGATCGATATTCGCGACCCGGCGCAAGCATACTCGGCCGCAGATTTTCGTGCCGATGCGTTGCAGGCGATGGCAGAGATTACCGCTGACGGGCGTATTCCGTTACTGGTGGGGGGAACCATGCTTTATTTCAAAGCGTTATTGGAAGGGTTATCCCCTTTGCCCTCTGCCGATCCTGCGGTGCGCGAGAAGATTGAACAGCAGGCAGCAGAGCTGGGTTGGGAGGCTTTGCATCGCCAACTTCAGCAGATTGATCCGGTTGCTGCACTGCGTATTCATCCGAATGATCCACAGAGACTCTCCAGAGCACTGGAAGTTTTTTTTATTTCGGGTAAAACTTTAACGGAACTGACTAAAATTTCGGGTGAATCGTTGCCGTATCATGTTCACCAATTTGCGATTGCGCCAGCTAGCCGGGAGTTGTTACATCAACGTATCGAGCAGAGGTTCAATCAGATGTTGGCGGCAGGTTTTGAAACGGAAGCGCGTGCACTTTTCGCACGGGGTGATTTGCATACGGATTTGCCTTCCATTCGCTGTGTCGGTTATCGCCAGATGTGGTCATATTTGTCTGGCGAGATTAGTTACGATGAGATGGTTTTTCGCGGTATTTGCGCAACACGTCAGTTGGCCAAGCGTCAAATGACCTGGTTACGGGGTTGGGAGTCGGTTCATTGGTTAGACAGTGAAAAGCCGGGAGAGGCTTTGGACTCAGTAATACAGGTTGTTAGTGCATAGGTTGGGTGATTGTGTACAATTGATGAGTATTCAGCGCGCAAATTTTTTAGGTCGTTTATTTTAGAGCCGACAGGTTCTTAGTTACAAACAACAAGCAAATAAGGAAAAGATAGAATGGCTAAGGGGCAATCTTTGCAAGATCCGTTCCTGAACGCATTGCGTCGTGAACGTGTTCCGGTTTCTATTTATTTGGTGAATGGTATTAAGCTGCAAGGCCAGATTGAGTCTTTTGACCAGTTTGTCATCCTGTTGAAGAACACGGTGAGTCAGATGGTTTATAAGCACGCTATCTCTACCGTTGTCCCATCACGCCCGGTATCGCACCACAGTAACAATCCGAGCGGCGGCACCAATAACTATCACCATGGTAACAATCCGTCTGCGCCGCAACAGCCGCAGCAGGAAAGCGATGACGCTGAATAAAGCGCGTTGCGAGTCAACCATGACGGGGAGCATAAGCAGCCAGGTGCTGTTTATGCCCCCCAAACTCGCGGTTTTTTTCCGTTTGAGAGGTTGCACGCTTGTTTGACCGTTATGAAGCCGGTGAGCAGGCCGTACTGGTTCATATCTATTTCTCGCAGGACAAAGATACAGAAGATCTCAGTGAGTTCGAATCACTGGTGTCCTCTGCAGGGGTCGAAGCTTTGCAAGTGGTTACTGGTAGCCGCAAAGCGCCGCATCCCAAATACTTTGTCGGCGAAGGAAAGGCCGAAGAAATTGCAGATGCGGTGAAAGCCAGTGGCGCGTCTGTTGTCCTGTTTGATCACTCCCTTTCCCCTGCGCAGGAGAGAAATCTTGAGCGCCTGTGTGAATGCCGTGTGATCGATCGCACCGGGTTGATTTTAGACATCTTTGCCCAGCGTGCCCGTACTCATGAAGGTAAGCTGCAGGTAGAGCTGGCGCAGTTGCGGCACATCGCCACGCGTCTGGTTCGTGGCTGGACGCACCTGGAACGTCAGAAAGGGGGGATTGGCCTGCGCGGGCCTGGGGAAACCCAGTTAGAAACCGACCGCCGCCTGTTGCGAGATCGCATCAGCCTGATTCTGCGCCGCCTTGAGCGGGTAGAGAAGCAGCGTGAGCAAGGCCGCCGAGCGCGTACCCGTGCCGATGTGCCAACTGTTTCGCTGGTGGGCTACACCAACGCCGGTAAATCAACCCTGTTTAATCGAATTACGTCTGCCGATGTGTATGCGGCAGACCAGTTATTTGCCACTCTGGATCCCACCCTGCGGCGTATTGACGTGGCGGATGTTGGCGATACCGTGTTGGCGGATACCGTAGGCTTTATCCGGCACTTGCCGCACGATCTTGTCGCCGCTTTTAAAGCGACTCTGCAGGAGACGCGCCAGGCTTCTTTGTTGTTACATGTGATCGACGCCGCGGATACCCGGGTGGATGAGAACATTGAAGCGGTGAATACCGTGCTGGCAGAGATTGAATCGGATGAAATTCCTACACTGTTAGTAATGAACAAAATAGATATGCTGGATGATTTTGTCCCGCGTATCGATCGCAACGATGAAAATTTACCGATCCGAGTGTGGCTGTCCGCCGCCAGCGGTGAAGGTATCCCGTTGCTATTTCAGGCGTTGACGGAGCGCTTATCGGGGGAGATCGCACATTTCGAGCTGCGTTTACCGCCACAAGCAGGCCGTTTGCGTAGCCGTTTTTACCAGCTTCAGGCAATCGAGAAAGAGTGGAATGAAGAGGACGGCAGTATCGGTGTGGTTGTGCGTATGCCGATCGTGGAGTGGCGTCGCCTCTGTAAGCAGGAACAGGATCTGATTAACTTTATCGTATGATCATATCCTGTTACATTTAAGCACTTGGTTCGCAGGCGTTATCGGCGCCGTTCGTTTTGCGACGGCCAGCGCGCAGGAACCGCAACGTACGTCAGGTACGAGAGGATTCTGAGCGCGGTCCAAGCTAAAATGGGCAGTAAGATAGCCTGCGATGGCTAAGCGTTAGCCTGAAGTACCCAATCACAGAATAATGGAGCTAAAACATGGCGTGGAATCAGCCCGGTAATAACGGACAGGACCGCGACCCGTGGGGGAGCAGCAATAATAATGGCGGCAACTCTGGCGGTAACAACAAAGGCGGTCGCGATCAAGGGCCACCTGATTTAGATGATATCTTCCGCAAGCTGAGCAAGAAATTGAGCAGCCTGGGCGGAGGCAAAGGCTCCAGCGGTAATAACAGCGGTGGTACCGGGTCAATCGGGCCGGGCTTCAGTAGCAAAATTGTCGGCATCGCTGCAGTTGCGGTGGTGGTGATCTGGGCTGCCAGCGGCTTCTATACCATCAAGGAAGCCGAACGTGGGGTAGTCACTCGCTTTGGTAAGTTCAGCCATCTGGTACAGCCAGGTCTGAACTGGAAACCGACGTTTATCGATCAGGTTCGCCCGGTCAACGTAGAGTCGGTTCGTGACCTGTCCGCGGCCGGTGTGATGCTGACTTCCGACGAGAACGTGGTGCGCGTAGAAATGAACGTGCAGTACCGCGTTTCCGATCCGGCAGCCTATCTGTTCAGCGTAACCGATGCCAACGACAGCCTGAGACAGGCAACGGACAGCGCATTACGTGGTGTTATCGGTAAATACACCATGGACAAGATCCTGACTGAAGGCCGTACCATTGTACGTAGCGACACTCAGCGTGTGCTGGAAGAGACCATCCGTCCGTACAAAATGGGGATCACTCTGCTGGACGTCAACTTCCAGGCAGCCCGCCCGCCGGAAGAGGTGAAAGCCGCATTTGATGATGCGATCGCCGCACGTGAGAATGAGCAGCAATCTATTCGTGAAGCAGAAGCTTATGCCAACGAAGTTCAGCCGCGAGCCAACGGTGATGCCCAGCGTCTGCTGGAAAATGCGCGTGCTTATCAGGCCCAGACCGTTCTGGAAGCTCAGGGTGAGGTAGCGCGCTTTACCAAGCTGTTGCCGGAGTATAAAGCCGCACCGGAAATTACCCGTGAGCGTCTGTATATCGAAACCATGGAAAGAGTGTTGAGCCACACCCGTAAGGTGTTGGTGGCTGACAACAAAGGCAATAACAATCTGATGGTGCTGCCACTGGACCAGATGTTGCGCGGTGCCGGTAAGCCGGTAATTGAGGGCAGCAAGAATGGTCAGACGATCCTCACACCTGCACCAGCCTCCACACTTTCATCGGGGGTGAGCAGCAGTTCCAGCAGTGGCTCCATCATGGATCAACGCCGGGCCAATGCGCAGCGTAGCGATACCACTCGCGTAGGGAGAGAATAATCAATGCGTAAGTCTTTCATAGTTATCCTCGCGGTGGTGTTGGTAGCCCTTTACGCCTCACTGTTTGTTGTTCAGGAAGGCGAGCGCGGCATTGTGCTGCGTTTCAGTAAAGTACTGCGCGATAGCGAAAACAAACCGCTGGTCTATGCGCCGGGTCTGCACTTCAAGATCCCGTTCATTGAAACAGTGAAAACGCTGGATGCGCGTATCCAGACCATGGACAACCAGGCCGACCGTTTCGTTACCAGCGAGAAGAAAGACCTGATCGTCGATTCTTACCTGAAATGGCGTATCAGTGATTTCAGTCGCTACTACCTGGCCACCGGTGGTGGTGACGTTTCTCAGGCGGAACTGCTGCTGAAACGTAAGTTCAATGACCGTCTGCGTTCCGAGATTGGCCGTTTGGACGTGCGTGATATCGTGACCGATTCCCGTGGTCGCCTGATGGCAGACGTGCGCGATGCGCTGAACACCGGTACCGTGGGTGACGACGAAGAAGTTGCCGCCACCGAAGCCGATGACGCTATCGCTTCAGCTGCGGCCCGTGTTGAACGTGAAACCAATAGCAAGCAGCCAGCGGTTAACCCGAACAGTATGGCGGCCCTGGGTATTGAAGTGGTCGACGTTCGTATCAAGCAGATCAACCTGCCGGCTGAAGTGTCTGATGCAATCTTCCAGCGTATGCGTGCAGAGCGTGAGGCGGTAGCCCGTCGTCACCGTTCACAAGGTAAGGAAGAGGCCGAGAAGCTCAAAGCCACCGCCGACTACGAAGTGACCCGTACGCTGGCAGAAGCCGAGCGTCAGGCACGTATCACCCGTGGTGCGGGCGATGCGGAAGCGGCCAAGCTGTTTGCTGATGCGTTCAGTCAGGATCCGGATTTCTATGCTTTCATCCGTAGCCTGCGTGCTTATGAAACCAGCTTCGGCCCAGGTAATCAGGACGTGTTGGTGCTGAGCCCGGACAGCGACTTCTTCCGCTATATGAAGTCGCCGGAGCCTACGCGTAACAGATAATGCCAGCCTAATGGCGATACCCAATAACTTTCTGGCCATGGCCAGAAAGATTAAAGGGAGATCAGGGCCCGTTAAACGCGGGCCTTTTCTTTTTTTGGGATAAAGGATGAATTCAACAATCTGGTTGGCGCTCGGGCTGGTTTTGGTGCTCGAAGGGTTGGGACCCATGCTGTTTCCACAGGCTTGGCGCAAAATGATCCTGGCGATGACCCAGTTGCCGGATGCAACATTGCGGCGTTTTGGTGGTGCAATAGTGGTTGTGGGCTGCGTTATCTACTACATGTTGCGTAGCCGCGCGGGGCTTTAAAGTTTAGCCGAAAAAGTACGCAATCGTGTGCTAAAAGTGCTGAAACTCAGAAATTACGGTGGTAGAATCCATTTTTAAGCAACCGGTGATTTAAAATGGGTAAGAACGTCGTCGTACTGGGCACCCAATGGGGTGACGAAGGTAAGGGTAAGGTCGTAGACCTACTGACTGAACGGGCTCAATATGTTGTGCGCTACCAAGGTGGCCATAACGCTGGCCACACTCTGGTTATCAACGGTGAAAAAACCGTTCTTCATTTAATTCCTTCAGGTATCTTGCGTGAAAACGTGACCAGCATCATCGGCAACGGTGTCGTTCTGGCGCCAGACGCATTGATGAAAGAAATGGGTGAACTCGAAGCGCGCGGCATCCCGGTACGCGAACGTCTGTTACTGTCTGAAGCCTGCCCGCTGATCCTGCCTTACCACGTTGCATTGGACAATGCGCGTGAGAAAGCGCGTGGTGCTAAAGCGATCGGCACCACCGGCCGTGGTATCGGTCCAGCTTATGAAGATAAAGTGGCCCGTCGTGGCCTGCGCGTGGGCGATTTGTTCGATAAAGAAACCTTCGCCGTTAAGCTGAAAGACATCATCGATTACCATAACTTCCAGTTGGTTAACTACTACAAAGTTGAAGCTGTCGATTATCAGACAACCCTCGACTATGTTCTGTCTATCGCGGATATCCTGACTGCCATGGTCGTAGACGTTTCTGAACTGTTGGACGGTGCGCGCAAGCGTGGCGATCTGATCATGTTCGAAGGCGCACAGGGCACGCTGTTGGATATCGATCACGGTACCTATCCGTATGTGACCTCTTCCAACACCACTGCCGGTGGCGTAGCGACAGGTTCAGGTATTGGTCCACGTTATGTGGACTACGTGCTGGGTATCGTAAAAGCCTATTCTACCCGTGTTGGTGCAGGCCCGTTCCCTACCGAACTGTTCGACGAAACTGGCGAATACCTGTGTAAACAAGGTAACGAGTTTGGTGCAACCACAGGCCGTCGTCGTCGTACTGGCTGGCTGGATGCGGTGGCGGTACGTCGCGCGGTGCAGATTAACTCCCTGTCCGGCTTCTGCCTGACCAAACTGGACGTCCTGGACGGTCTGAAAGAAGTGAAGATCTGTGTGGGTTATCGTATGCCGGATGGCCGCGAAATGACCACCACGCCGTTGGCCGCAGAGGGTTGGGAAGGTATCGAGCCAATCTATGAAACGATGCCGGGCTGGAGCGAAACCACCTTTGGTGTGAAAGAGCACAGCAAACTGCCGCAGGCAGCGCTGAATTACATTAAACGTATCGAAGAGCTGACCGGTGTACCGGTAGATATTATTTCTACAGGTCCGGATCGTAGCGAAACCATGATTCTGCGCGATCCGTTCGACGCATAATCTGCGGTTGTTGCTATTAGACAAACTGGGCTTTGTCCCGGTTTGTCTTCCTCATTTATTCTCCCCGATTGCGGTTTCACCTCAAAAAATCCTTTCATTCCTGCGGTTGAGAGCTTTAGATGCGCTAAATAATTGGCGGCAAACTCTCTGGCTGGTTTATTATCCAATGAGACATCTAAAGTAAATTGCCGAGAATCGGCATGTACCCAATAAATTTCAAGTCGCTGTCTGGCTGCAGATTTGAAAGGCGATGGGTATATCAGACGGGTAAGTTAGTACCCAGAGGTAGACGTGCAGTTAACAAGTTTTACTGATTATGGCCTGCGGGCATTGATCTACATGGCATCATTGCCGGCGGACAAAATGACCAGCATCTCTGAAGTGACGGAGGTGTACGGCGTTTCTCGTAACCATATGGTAAAAATTATCAATCAGTTAAGCCGTGAAGGCTTCGTCACCGCCGTACGGGGTAAAAACGGCGGTATCCGGTTGGGTAAACCGGCTGAGAGCATTCGTCTTGGCGACGTGGTGCGAGCATTGGAGCCGCTTTCGCTGGTTAATTGCAGCAGTGAGTTTTGCCATATCACCCCAGCCTGCCGCCTGAAACAGGTGCTCCAGCAGGCAGTACAGAATTTCCTTGAGGAGCTGGATAAGCATACTTTGGCCGATATGGTCGAAGACAATCTCCCGCTCTACAAGCTTTTGCTTGTCGAATAAAACGTTACTGAGAAGACAAGGCTCAGCAACATCCTGCTGATGACAACGGAGGAACCGCAATGTCACAAGATCCATTCCTGGAACGAGAAGCAGAAAAATATGAATCCCCTATTCCTAGCCGCGAATTTATCCTGGCCCATTTGGCGAAACGTGAAACGCCGGCCAGCCGCGAAGAATTGGGCAATGAACTGAATTTATCCGGTGAAGAACAGTTGGAAGCTTTGCGCCGCCGCCTACGGGCGATGGAGCGTGATGGCCAGTTAGTCTTTACTCGCCGCCAGTGCTATGCCCTGCCGGAACGTCTGGACCTGCTGCGCGGCACGGTGATCGGTCATCGTGACGGTTATGGTTTTCTGCGTATTGATGGCCGCAAAGATGATCTCTATCTTTCCGCCGAACAGATGAAAATGGCCATCCATGGTGATGTGGTGCTGGCACAGCCATTGGGTGAAGATCGTAAAGGACGGCGTGAAGCACGCATTGTGCGCGTACTGGTGCCAAAAACCAGCCAAATTGTCGGACGCTATTTCACCGATGCCGGTACCGGTTTTGTGGTGCCAGATGACAGCCGCCTTAGCTTCGATATTCTGATCCCGGCAGACTCCGTCAGCGGCGCCCGCATGGGATATATGGTGGTGGTCGAACTGACTCAACGCCCAACGCGGCGTACCAAGGCCGTCGGGAAGATTGTGGAAGTCCTGGGCGATAAAATGGGCACCAGCATGGCGGTCGATATCGCACTGCGTACCCATGAGATCCCGCATACCTGGCCCCCACAGGTGGAGAAGCAGGTTGCCGATCTTAGCGAGCAAGTGCCAGAGTCGGCGAAGAAAGGGCGTGTGGACCTGCGTGCTTTGCCGCTGGTAACCATTGACGGCGAAGATGCCCGCGATTTTGATGATGCCGTATATTGCGAGAAAAAGCGCGGCGGTGGCTGGCGTCTGTGGGTGGCGATTGCCGATGTGAGTTATTACGTTCGCCCACGCACCGCGTTGGATGATGAGGCTCGCAGCCGTGGCACCTCGGTCTATTTCCCGTCGCAAGTCGTTCCGATGCTGCCGGAAGTGCTTTCTAATGGCTTGTGTTCGCTTAATCCCCAGGTCGATCGTTTGTGTATGGTGTGTGAGATGACCATCTCTGCCCAGGGCCGCCTGTCTTCGTACAAGTTCTACGAAGCGGTAATGAGCTCTCACGCGCGGTTAACCTACACCAAGGTTTGGCATATTTTGCAGGGCGATCAGGATCTGCGTGAGCAATATCATCCGCTGGTCAAACATCTGCAGGAACTGCATGCCCTGTATAAGGTGTTGGATCACGCCCGTGCCGAACGTGGCGGTATCGCTTTTGAAACCGAAGAAGCCAAGTTTATCTTCAATGCCGAACGCCGTATTGAACGCGTAGAGCCAACGGTGCGCAACGACGCGCACAAGTTGATCGAAGAGTGCATGATTATGGCAAACGTCGCGGCTGCACGCTTCGTTGAGAAGCATAACGAACCCGCGCTGTTCCGTGTGCATGATCGTCCAAGTGACGATCATATCTCGGCGTTGCGTAGCGTATTGAATGAACTTGGGCTGACCTTGGGTGGCGGTATGAAGCCACAGCCGAAGGATTATGCGACCCTGATGGATGAAGTGTCCGAACGCCCGGATCGTGAAATGCTGCAAACCATGTTGCTGCGTTCGATGAAACAGGCGATCTACGATCCGGAAAACCGTGGTCACTTCGGTCTGGCGCTGGCATCTTATGGTCACTTTACCTCCCCGATCCGTCGTTACCCGGATCTGTCGTTGCACCGCGCCATCAAGTACGTGTTGGCGAAGGAACACGGCGAACAGAAAGAGCGCTGGACGCCGACCGGTGGCTGGCACAGCGATTTGGAAGAGATGTTGCAACTGGGCATGCATTGCTCGATGACCGAGCGCCGTGCCGATGAAGCCACCCGTAACGTGGCTGACTGGCTGAAGTGTGACTTCATGCAGGATCACGTCGGCGAAGTGTTCAGCGGGATTATTGCCAGCGTGACCGGCTTTGGTTTCTTTGTGCGTCTCAACGATTTGTTTATCGATGGTCTGGTGCACGTGTCAACGCTGGATAACGATTACTATCGTTACGATAATATCGGCCAGCGCCTGATCGGTGAATCTTCGGGGATAGTCTATCGCCTGGGCGATACGGTGGAAATCCGCGTTGATGCCGTACATATGGACGAGCGCAAAATAGACTTCGCGCTGGTTTCCAGCACCCGTAAACCGCGTGGTGAAGGTAAAACCGAGCGTGAACGCGCCAAGAGCGGTGGCCAACGTACGTTGCGAGATGGTGCTGGCCGTGGTCAGGCCCAACGCAAGCGTCGTGGCGGCAAGCCACCGGCCAACTTTGAGCCAGACAGTGCTTTCCGCAAAGAGGGCGCCAAACCGGCTGACAAGGTGAAAAAAGACAAAAAGGCGAAAGCCAGGAAAGCGTCGGATAAAACCAAAAAAATAGCGGCAGCGACTAAAGCCAAGCGTGCCAGCAAGAAGAAAAGTGCGGAGTAGGGAGGGGCTCTCCCCTTTGGGCTGTTTTACTTGCCGTACATTATTATCACTGGCCGGGATGCCCCGGCCGCACAGTTAAAAGAGCATCATGAGCGAAATTATTTACGGCATTCACGCCGTTAAAGCCTTGTTAGAGCGCGATCCGCAACGCTTCCTGGAAGTATTTATCCTCAAGGGGCGTGACGATCGTCGCTTGCAACCGTTGATTGCTGAACTGGAAGCGACCGGTATCGTGATCCAGGTAGCTAATCGTCAATGGCTGGATGAGAAAGTGGAGGGGGCAGTCCATCAGGGCATTATTGCCCGGGTACGCGAAGGGCGTCAGTATCAGGAAAACGATCTGCCAGGTCTGCTGGAAAGCGTCGAGACGCCGTTCCTGTTGGTGCTGGATGGCGTTACCGATCCCCATAACCTGGGGGCCTGCCTGCGTAGTGCCGATGCGGCAGGTGTGCACGCGGTGATCGTCCCACGCGACCGCTCTGCCCAATTGAATGCGACGGCGAAAAAAGTGGCCTGCGGCGCGGCGGAGAACGTTCCGTTGATTCGCGTGACCAACCTGGCACGTACCCTGCGTTTACTGCAAGAGATGAACATCTGGGTGGTGGGTACCGCCGGTGAAGCCGATCATACGCTGTATCAAAGCAAAATGACCGGGCCGATGGCGCTGGTGATGGGCGCTGAGGGCGAAGGTATGCGTCGTCTGACCCGCGAACATTGCGATGAACTGATCAGCATCCCGATGGCGGGTACGGTTTCTTCGCTAAACGTGTCGGTGGCGACCGGGATTTGCCTGTTTGAAGCGGTGCGTCAACGCAGCTGATGGTGATATGACTCACCTTAGCCGGGGTGAAATGCTTCGCCCCGGCATCCAATCCTCCATCTTGTGATCTCGTCTCCGGCAGAAATCCCCTTACGGACCATAATTACTTCCTGAAGCGTTAATCAGGGAGCAATCTCATGGTCTGGACTACGCATACCGTTTTTAATCAACCCAAGCCGTTGGGGAACAGTAACCTCTTTCTGTCCGATACGCCGCTGCGTGAAGCGCTGCAGCGTGAACATGCTGGCTGGGATACTGACATCCTGGCTTCTCTGGGGCAGCAGTTGGGGACGCAGGAGTCGTTAGAGCTTGGGCGACTGGCCAATGTCAATCCACCGGAGTTGTTGCGCTACGATGCCACCGGCCAGCGCCTGGACGACGTACGATTTCATCCGGCCTGGCATATTTTAATGCAGGGATTGGTGGCGAACCGGGTGCACAACTTGCCTTGGCAGGAGGATGCCCGAATCGGATCCTTTGTGGCACGTGCGGCGCGTTTTATTTTACATGCTCAGGTGGAGGCCGGTACGCTTTGTCCAATCACCATGACATTTGGTGCCATCCCGTTGTTACTGCATTCATTGCCTAAAGCGTATCAGTCTTGGCGGGTTCCCCTGCTTTCCGAACGTTATGATGCCCATTTGCTGCCAGGCTCACAAAAACGCGGGCTGCTGATTGGCATGGGGATGACAGAAAAACAGGGGGGCTCGGATGTTCTGAGCAATACCACTACTGCCGTGCCGCTCGCCAGCCGAGGTAATGGCGAGGCCTATCGCCTGGTGGGTCATAAATGGTTCTTCTCGGTGCCACAGAGTGATGCCCATCTGGTGCTGGCGCAAACTGATGGGGGGCTCTCTTGCTTTTTCCTGCCCAGGATCCTGCCTGATGGCACGCGTAACGCTATCCGTTTGGAAAGGCTTAAAGACAAGTTGGGTAATCGTTCCAATGCCAGCAGCGAGGTTGAGTTCCAGGATGCTACCGCCTGGTTATTGGGTGATGAGGGGGATGGCGTTAGGCAAATCCTTAAAATGGGAGGCATGACGCGATTTGATTGTGCTCTGGGGAGTCATGGGTTGATGCGCAGGGGCTTGTCGGTGGCGCTGTTTCATGCCCTGCAGCGGCAGGCGTTTGGTAAAACGCTCATCGAACAGCCACTGATGCGTCAGGTATTGGCACGCATGGCACTGCGGTTGGAGGGACACACCGCCGTACTATTCCGCTTGGCACGTGCTTGGGAGAGCCGAGGCGATGAAAACGAAAGGGTTTATAGCCGTTTGTTGACCCCGGCTGTGAAGTTCAGCATTTGCCGCCAAGGAGCCCCCTTTATTGCCGAGGCGATGGAAGTATTGGGAGGCATTGGTTACTGTGAAGAAAGCGAGTTGCCACGCCTTTATCGCGAAATGCCGGTTAACAGTATTTGGGAAGGTTCGGGCAATATTATGTGTCTTGATGTGATGCGTAGCCTGCATAAATTGCCGGGCGCGCTGGAGGTATTGCAACGGGAGTTTTTGCCGGTGCGTGGGATGAATCGATGTTTTGATCACGCTTGGCGGCAATGGCAACAACGTATCAGACAGCCGCGGGAAGAGATGGGGCGGCTACTTACCCAGCAATTATTTGATCTCTGCTGTGCAGCCCAGTTGTTGCAGTATGGCAGTCCACCTATCGGCGAAGCCTGGTGTCATTTGACGTTGGATTACCGGGGAGAGACGATGTTATCTGCGGGGGTATGCGACACGTTGCTCAATCGGGCTATTGGCGCCTAAACCAGGATGATATGCTGCACCGCTGGATTGGACACACCTCGGTCTTTTGGCGGTGCCTTTATTCCCTGGCGGCCTGCTTTCAGATAATGCGTATAACGTAATGAGTTTTTGATTATCTTTTTTTTTATATTTTTATTTCTTTATTAACTATAAAGATAACTTGGCACTCATCTTTTTCATATGAGTTATCTAAATATATATTCGTTGTTTTTATGGGATTATTCTTGTTTTATTGTTAGATAATCCCTTTTTTTCTCTCTGTCTTGGGAATTGGCTGAGTAAGATAATATTTATATGCTATCTTTTTTTAATGTTAATGGGATGAGGCCACTGTCTTCCTAATCGAAGTGTGCCAACTCTTCATTAAGGTAAATCGTGTTTTTATTGAGGCCTGTTCTGGTTAACAAGCAGGCTTTCCTATTAGGTAAAAGGAATTAACGGAATGACATATATTACTCATTCGTCAGTATCGACTTTATTGCCACGCACCCCCCAAAACCGCTCATCTTTAAAAGCTAATCTTTCTCCGCTGTACTTTGCCGGATTGCTGGCCTTTGGTTGCGTATCGGTGGCCAACGCGGCGATTGTTGCTGATGCAGGGCAGGCTTCTCGGCCTTCTATTAGTACGGGGCAGAATGGGGCCACTATCGTTGACATTAACGCCGCTGGCAATGGTGGCGTATCACACAATATCTTCAACCAGTTTGATGTTAATAAAAATGGCGTGGTATTGAATAACAGCGTTGCAGGGGCGAATAGTCAGCTTGCCGGAAATATCGCCGGTAATGCTAATTTAAGCGGTGGGGCAGCCTCAGTTATTTTAAACGAAGTTAACTCCAATAATGCCAGTATCCTTAATGGCATGATTGAAGTAGGGGGGCAACAAGCCCAGGTGGTTATTGCCAACCCTGCGGGTATTGCTTGTAGCGGCTGTGGTTTTATCAATGCCAGCCGTGCAACGCTGACGACGGGTAAAGCCGAATTTTCAGAAGGCAACCTGCAAGGCTATAGAGTTGAGAAAGGCACCATTATTATTAATGGCGAAGGGATGAACAGTGCTGACGCCAACTATACCGATCTGATTGCTCGCTATGTGAATGTCAGTGCGGATCTCAGGGCGAAAGACCTGAAGGTCATTACCGGTCGTAATACCGTAAGTGCCGATCTTAATGACGTGACGGCACTCAAGATGACGGGCAGTGGGGCAAAAATCGGTCTGGATGTTTCCGCCTTGGGGGGAATGTATGCCGGGAAGATCACGCTGATCAGTACTGAAAACGGTGTGGGTGTGCGTAATAGCGGCACCTTGGGAGCATCGACATCCGATCTGGTTATGGACATCAACGGTGTGCTGGATAACACCGCGGGCACGCTGAAGGCTGCTCGTAATATCAACATCAAAACCACCGATTCGGTCACTAACACCCTGGGACAGATCAATTCAGGAAGTGGCATTACCATTGATACCAACAAGAAGCTGTTTACCAACACCAGTGGTAACCTGGCGACTAATGGTTCTGTGAATATCAACAGTGGCCAGATGAACAACACCAACGGCATGGTCCAGGCGGGGCTTCTGGTCAATGTGGATACCAATGGCCAGACCCTGACCAATACAGGCCGCGATCGTGGGGCGGGTATTTACAGTGGTTTGGGAATAACGCTGAAAACCGGTCAATTGAACAACAATAATGGCCTTATCACTACCAGTGGCAAATCCACCATCACCAGCGGGGCGCTAGATAACCGTAATGGTCAGATTTACGCTTTTGGTTCTTCGTTATCCGACCTGAATATGACGGTGAGCGGTACGCTCGATAACCGTGGTGGTGAAATGGCGGCCCAACGTAACTTAAATCTGTCTACCACTGGGACGTTAAACAATAGCGCGAATGGCAAAATGAGTGCAGGCAGCGCTTTCACCCTGGCGACCAATAAATCCACGCTTAATAACAACGCGGGTCTGATTGAGGCTGGTACGGCCCTTGATATCAATAGCGGTGAGTTGAATAACGCGCAGGGTATTCTGCAATCGGCTAAAACGCTGACTGTTGATACCAATGGCCGAACGCTGACCAACAGTGGTCGTGCAGATGGTAAAGGGATCTTCAGTGGTACCAGCACTACGTTGACCACCGGGCAGTTAACCAATAATGGTGGCCAGATCTCCTCGAAGGGCAATATCAACCTCTATAACACGAATGCGATGTATAACCGTGATGGTCGTATAGAAGGCGATGGTAAATTGGTGTTGCAATCCAACAGCCTGGATAACAATACCGGGGGGATTACCATGGGCAAGGGCAGCGAGGTTCGCGTCAACACCATCAAAAACAACCGTGGCGTGATTGCCAGTAAAGGGGCCACCGACGTGTATGCCAAGACTCTCGATAATAATACCGGGGTGGTTGGTGGCCAGAAAGTGCATGTGGAAGCCGTTACGCTGCAAAATGATGCGGGTCTGATTTACGCGGAGAATAGCGTAGATGTTCAGGCTACAACCATTTATAACCGTAACAGTGCCAAGTTTGGTAGCGAAATGGGGCAATTCGTTGACATGCCTGATGCAGAAGGCGGCATTGTCAGCAAGGGCAACCTGAGTGTCGCTTCTAAACGTTTGTATAACAGTGATGGCCTGGTTGCTTCAACCAACGGTAATGTGACAATGGAACATGACTCTGTGGACAATACTCGCGGTATTATCTCTGCAGTCAAAGATCTGTCTCTTGCGACCGGTTCACTCAATAATAGCAAAGGCGTTATCGCGGCTAAAGGTGTTAATACCACAGGCGTTAACTCGTCCTTTACCAACGCAGGGACAATCAGCGGTACTCAAGGGTTGGACATTAGCGTCTACGGTACCTTAACCAACAGCGGCAGCTTGGTGTCGGATCAAATCACCAGCATCAACAGCCAGCATTTCAATAATCAGCGTGGCGCGGTGACGACGGGGCTGGAAGGTGTGAAGCTTAATCTGACGGGTAACTACACCAATAACGGCACCGTAAATGGTCCGGTAACGAAAGAATAAGAGTTGTAACCGCTATCCACGGGTGCCTATACCCAAAGCCTGAGAGGCGGCCAGATGAGTCCCCAGTCACTGACTTGTGTCAGTGACTGGGGCGAGCATCCGTAGCCAACACCTCTGCCGCTTCAGGTAACAAGGGGATATTCAGGCACCCGTTTTCATCTTTCTTCAAGGCGTTAGCGATAAAGTATCGCCTGGGAATACCATTGGCCTGGCACGATGGTTTCGCTATTCATGATGATCATGTAATAGCGTGCACCGCTGGCATTGGCTTTACGCTGGATCTCTGCTTCCACGTTCATCGGGCTGCCACGAACCAACGCGCTGATTGTCGTCATTTTTTCCAGCCCAAAGGTTTGAGCACGAGTGATCTCCTGTGCCTGGTTGGTCGGTGGTGGCGGCGGTTTGGGCGTGGTTTTAAATACGCTACAACCCGACAACAGGGCTATCACTAATAAGGTCGTCAAGGGACGGGAAAGATTCATGGCTAGCCTCACAAAATCCTTTCTGGTAACCAGTGTAACGTATTTGCTTATAGTAGAACGTAATGAACTATTGCCGTTGGCCGATTTTTGTCATGATGAACCGATTGGCTATAGGGGAAACCAATGATCGAGATCCATGATGAGCGGGTCGGTGAAATTGCCGTGATCCACGCAGTGCCCAGCGGGAACTATGAGAAACCGTTACCGACGGTGTTTTTCTACCATGGTTATACCTCGTCAAAAGAGGTATACGCCTACTTCGCCTATGCGTTAGCCAAGGTTGGTTTTCGCGTGGTTTTGCCCGACTGTGAGATGCACGGCGAGCGTTTTGATGGTGACGAAACACGCAGACTGGCGCATTTCTGGGAGATCCTGAAGCGTAATGTTGATGAGTTACCCGCGCTCAAAGCGCATTTTGCTCAACGTGGATTGATCGACGCAGAGCGTGTCGGGGTGGCTGGAGCCTCCATGGGGGGGATGACCACGTTGGGGGCGTTTCGCCGTTATGCCTGGGTGAAAGCGGCCGCCAGCCTGATGGGGTCTGGTTATTTCACGTCACTGGCGCAGAGGTTATACCCGCCATTGGATCCCCAGGGGCAACCGTTGAATGATGCCGCCTTCGCGGCCCGTCTCTCCTCTTTGGCCGCTTATGAAGTAGAGCATCATTGGGAAAATCTGGCCGGGCGGCCGTTGTTGTTATGGCACGGTGAAACCGATGATGTGGTACCGGCAGCAGAAAGTGAGCGGTTGGCTAACGAGCTGCATCAGCGGGGACTGGGTCAGCACCTGACCTATATTACCGAGCCTGATGTCCGGCACCGAATCACGCCTGGCGCATTGGCGGCAACGGCGACCTTTTTCCAGCGTTCGCTATAAAAAAGCCCCCAGAGGGAGGGGGCAGGGCAAGGTTGTTTCACGAGTCACCGCTTTTCTGTGCGGTTTGGTTCCCTGGTGCGGCATTTTCGCTTAGCGATATAGTTCGGCGCTGACGTGGATTGATGCGGTGCTACCAGGTTCATGCAGGGCAATAATATGGTAAGCCGTGGCACCGCGTTGATCGGCAATCTGGTTTATTTGAGAAATTGCATCATCAGGCGAAACCACTTCTTGATCCAGGCTGATAAACCCAATGCTTTGGCGCTGTGCCGCTTGGTGTGAGGTAATTTCTGTGGCGGCTATGGCATTGACGGAAAACAGCAATGCGATGGCGGTAGCGAGGGTGATATGTTTCATAAGTGCCTCTCTTAACTTTTCACTATGGCAGGCGGCTCAATAGCGAAAGTTATTTATCAGTATTGAATAACTTCGATTCTTTTCGCTGCTCGTTCTGCGGCGGATAGAGTAATTTTAGACCTTGATGCAGGATAAAAAAGCGCGCACTTTTGATGACCTTATTCAAAAAAAATGATGGTGATTTGCGCGTGAGTGATGATTTTATTGAAAGATTTTTTAAACTAATGGATCGGTATACATCGCTTTGCTTACCGGCAAATCGTGCTATTTGCCGTGGCCACCTGGATAAACAGCAATAAATCCTACTCAGTCCTTGAGTTTCCCCCCCTGCGCCAGTATAATTACGCGTCATTTTTCAGCCGCACACACATACACGTTCCTTGCTTCCATGGGCCGCGGTTGACCCTGACAGGAGGCTGAATAATCCGTAAGGAGCAATTCGATGCGTCATTACGAAATCGTTTTTATGGTCCATCCTGACCAAAGCGAACAGGTTCCGGGCATGATCGAGCGTTACAGTGCTACCATCACTAACGCGCAAGGTCAGATTCACCGTCTGGAAGACTGGGGCCGCCGTCAGCTGGCTTATCCGATCAACAAACTGCACAAAGCTCACTACGTTCTGCTGAACGTTGAAGCGCCGCAGGAAGCGATCGATGAGCTGGAAACTAACTTCCGCTTCAACGACGCCGTTATCCGTAGCATGGTTATGCGCGTTAAGCACGCGGTAACTGAAGCATCTCCGATGGTTAAAGCGAAAGACGAACGTCGTGGCGATCGCCGCGAAGACTTCGCTAACGAAACCGCAGATGATGTAGATGCTGGGGATTCTGAAGAGTAATTGCCGCTGTGACAGCTAATCGTCTGGTGTTGTCTGGCACAGTGTGCAAGACGCCGGTGCGAAAAGTGAGTCCTTCCGGAATACCCCACTGCCAATTTGTGCTAGAGCACCGATCAACGCAGATGGAAGCCGGATTCAGTCGACAAGCATGGTGCCGAATGCCCGTGGTTGTCAGCGGACAACAGTCACAAGCTTTAACTCAAAGATTAACGGTCGGCAGTCAGGTTACCGTTCAAGGCTTCGTTAGCTGCCATCAAGGTCGCAACGGGCTGAACAAATTGGTCCTGCATGCCGAGCAGATTGAATTGATAGATTCTGGAGACTAGCCAAATGGCACGTTATTTCCGTCGTCGCAAGTTCTGCCGTTTCACCGCGGAAGGCGTTCAAGAGATTGACTATAAAGACATCGCTACGCTGAAAAACTACATCACTGAAAGTGGTAAAATTGTCCCGAGCCGTATTACCGGTACTCGTGCAAAATATCAGCGCCAGCTGGCCCGTGCTATCAAGCGCGCGCGCTACCTGTCTTTGTTGCCGTACACTGATCGTCATCAGTAATCGGCCACTGTCCATTAACGACTTTGAGAGGATAAGGTAATGCAAGTTATTCTGCTTGATAAAGTAGCAAACCTGGGCAGCCTGGGTGATCAAGTTAACGTTAAAGCGGGTTATGCCCGTAACTTCCTGGTACCACAGGGCAAAGCTGTTCCTGCTACCAAGAAAAACGTAGAGTTCTTCGAAGCACGCCGTGCTGAACTGGAAGCCAAACTGGCTGACGTTCTGGCTGCTGCAGAAGCTCGCGCAACCAAGATCAACGAACTGGCAACAGTAACCATCGCGTCTAAAGCTGGCGACGAAGGTAAACTGTTCGGCTCTATCGGTACCCGCGACATCGCTGACGCAGTGACTGCGGCAGGTGTTGAAGTTGCCAAGAGCGAAGTTCGTCTGCCGAACGGCGTTCTGCGTACCACAGGTGAGCACGAAGTGCACTTCCAGGTACACAGCGATGTGTTCGCACAGCTGAATGTAGTGGTGGTTGCAGAAGCTTAATCGCGACTGCCAGCCAAGTTAAAACGCCAGCCTCGTGCTGGCGTTTTGCTTTTCAGCGTCAGGTAAAACGCGCTAGTCTGTGGCTATCTGTTGGCAAGGAGAAGCAAAATGGCAGACATCACCCTACAACGCGTTTACGAGTTCAGCGCGCCTGCGCCGAAAAACTGCTATCTGATCGACCGGCTGTGGCCACGCGGCGTGAGTAAAGAAAGGCTACAGGGCGTCGTGTGGCTAAAAGAGGTCGCGCCGGATAATGCATTACGCCAGTGGTTTCACCAGCATACCGATCGCTGGGATGAGTTTGCTCTGCGCTATCATCAGCAGCTGGCAGAAAATGATGCCTGGCAGCCGCTGGTGGCGTTGTTGCAGCAGGGGGAGTCTTTGACCTTGTTGTATGGCAGTAAAGATACACAGCACAACCAAGGGGTTGTACTGCGCGAATTCCTGCTGAAACAATGTAAAGGCTAGCGGATGCGTAGGTAGCTACCATCAGCCTGGCGGCGGAACAGGGCTTCGCTGTTATCTGCCGTCGTGACGGAAAGTGCGGTAATCACACCGTTGGCATTACGCTCAATACGCACTTCCTGCCCGGCTTTAAGGTTGCTGAGCGGCTTATCTCTCCCCTCAACCTGCGCCATGGCAAACACTTCATTTACTGGCAGGTTATTATCGCGGAACAGCTGTGCCAGCGTTTGCCCGGACTGGATCTGATAACGTTGCCAGTTGCCGCTGTCTGGCTGTGACTGTGGTTGCTGTTGGCCTTCATTGTGCAATTGAGCCTGCAATGGGACAGTGTTCTCCTGGCTGGTTACCGGGAACGAACGTGACGCGCTATCGTCGGTGTACGGCCAAAGCAGGGAGAGCAGCAGTATCGCACCAAAAATGATCACCCAACGGCGGTGAAAATAGGGCAGCGGCTCCATCCAGTGGAAGCTGTCCGGCAGATGCCAAATCTTGAGCAGCAAGGCTTTGAGCTCCCGCCCTTTGTCATTTTGCCGTGGCGGTTGTAAATCTGGTTCCTCGGCTGATTCTGGCACTTCGTGTGCCGGGCCGGGCTTCAGACGCTGGCTCAGGTTCAGCCAGGAGCGCAGCAGCGGCTGATAGACTCGGGTGGTTTTCCTTCTCCTGGGCGCGATTCTGCCCATGGTGACCTCTCTTCGACTGCGTAAACATAAAAGTGTACTGCTAACCCCACGGTATACCCGTCGTCTTTCAAGCTGCAATGTTGTTATGCACTATCTCACCCTCAGTCACTGACCTAAGTAAGCTCCTGAGGATGAGCCAGCTTGGTGCCTGGCTGCAACTTGAAATCCATAGGGTACTGTACCCGTCGTCTTTCAATTTGCGGGTTTGACCCGCATATTCAAGGGGATCAGGTTCTGGCCTTGAGCCGTGCCCGAAAACCGCTCGCTAACTGTTTGATACGAAAGGTGCTCAAAGGGAGTATGACACCAAGCGTTAACAGAAGGTTATTGTTTCTTTTTCTACGACAAAAGTCATCATTCTCCACACAAGATTTTACCCGGCTTTCCGGCACTGTTATGCTGCGCTTTCGACTTTTTACAGATTAAAGGAAAACCCCCCATGACAACCCCTTCTTTTGACAGCGTTGAAGCGCAAGCAAGTTACGGGATTGGTTTACAGGTCGGCCAGCAACTGCAAGAGTCCGGCCTGGAAGGTTTACAACCAGAAGCTTTGCTGGCTGGCCTGCGTGATGCGCTGGAAGGGAATGCCCCGGCGGTTCCGGTGGATGTGGTGCATCGTGCGCTGCGTGAAATCCACGAGCGTGCAGACGCTGTGCGTCTTGAGCGTCAGAAGGCGATGGCGGTAGAAGGCCAGAAGTTCCTGGAAGATAACGCCAAGCGTGATGAAGTGACACTGACAGAGTCTGGCCTGCAGTTCTCCGTACTGGAGCAGGGTACTGGCCCAATCCCATCCCGCCAGGATCGTGTGCGTGTGCACTATACTGGCCGCCTGATCAACGGTGATGTGTTCGACAGCTCTGTTGAGCGTGGTCAACCGGCCGAATTCCCGGTCAGCGGCGTGATTCCGGGGTGGATCGAAGCGCTGACGCTGATGCCGGTCGGCTCCAAATGGCAGCTGTATATTCCACACAACCTGGCCTATGGCGAGCGTGGTGCCGGTGCCTCGATCCCGCCGTTCAGCGCGTTGGTGTTTGACGTCGAGCTGCTGGAAATTCTGTAACCTGTTACAGGATTGGAATCAGGGTGCCTTAGCGGTGCCCTGATTTTATGTTCCCGCTGGGCCACAGCCAGCGTCTAGGGCTATTGGGCGCTATGCAACGCGCCCATCGGTCAATCACTGTGTTTGCAGATCAATCTTATACAGCGCAAAACCGATACTGTCATTGCCCACAGACTTCATTGGATATTGCGCATGATCTTTAATAAATGCGGCCGCTTTTTCGCTTGGTGAAGTTTCAAAGCGGATATCCAGCGATTTTGTGCTGCTGAAACTGGCCAGGCGCCAGTTATTGTCAGCCTGAGGGTGCACCGCGCCGTGTTTTTGGGTTTCTGCGCTGATGTACGCCGCCAATATTGAGCGGTTTTCATCGGGGGAGGCGAAGGCGATATGCTTATCACCCGTCCCGGCAAATTTGCCGCCGTAAGCGCGATAGTTATTGGTTGCGACCAGGAAAGTTGCATTGGGATCGATCGGTTTGCCCTTAAAGGTCAGTTGCTTGATGCGTTCCGCTTTATCATTAATCAGTACACACTCTCCGTCATAGCGCGCCGGTTGGCTGACATCAATCTGATAACTCACACCATCGATCACGTCAAAATTATAGGTGCGGAAGCCGTTCCAGTTGATCAGTTGCTGCGGTTTGCGGCTGTTAACGTCGATCTGATTGAATTGGCCCGCGGAGCATTCCAGCCACTCTTTCACGTCTTTGCCGCTTGCTTTAACTACGACCAGGGTATTCGGGTAGAGATAGAGATCGGCAGCATTACGGAACGTGAGTTGGCCTTTCTCTACTTCCACAAAGCTGGCGGGATCGTTCTTGCGCCCACCCACTTTGAATGGTGCGGCGGCGGAGAGTACCGGTAGATCGGCCAGGTCCGGGTCGCCTTGAATATAGTGTTCTACGTAGGCTTTCTGTGCATTATTGACGATCTGCACGGTGGGATCGTCCTGCACCAAGGCCAGATAGCTGTACATATTGCCGTCGGATTTGCCAATAGGCTTGCTGACGAACTCACGCGTCCCTTGGTGATCTTCCGCCAACACTTTCACTAACGCAGGATCCTCCTCCGCCAACGATCGCTTGTTTTCTTTGTCGTAAATCGGCCGTGCTTCCGCTTTTGCGGCGATTACCCTCCAACTGCCGGCGTCGTTATTCAACTGCAGATCCACCACGCCAAGATGATCGCCCCACTGGCCTGGCATCACCGCAGGTACGCCATTCAGCAGGCCTTGGCTGATGTCCGCACCTTGAATATCGATGAATTCTCTACTTGGGAAGAGCGCATGTGCGTGGCCGAACATGATGGCGTCGATGCCAGGGATCTGGCTAAGGTAATACACTGAATTCTCAGCCATCGCTTTATAGGGCTCGCTGGAGAGACCCGAATGCGGGATCGCCACGACCAGATCGGCACCTTGCTTACGCATTTCCGGCACATAGTGTTTGGCGGTTTCGGTGATGTCATTGACCGTCACTTTCCCCTGCAGGTTAGCCTTATCCCAGATCAGGATCTGTGGTGGCACAAAGCCGATGTAGCCGATACGCAAAGTATGTGTCTCTCCATCACGGTCTTTTACCGGCGTATCGACAATAATGTAAGGGGTGAACAACGGCTTTTGCGTGGCGGCGTCAATGACATTGGCGTTGATGTAGGGGAACTTGGCACCAGCCAGAGCCTTTTTCAGATAGTCGAGTCCATAGTTGAATTCGTGGTTGCCGATATTCCCTACCGCGTAATCCAAGGTATTCATGGCCTTATAGACGGGATGAATATCACCGGGCTGCAAACCCTTGGCGGCCATGTAGTCGCCCAGTGGACTGCCCTGAATAATGTCGCCGTTATCGACCAGCACGCTGTTGATCACCTGTTGGCGGGCCTCTTGGATCAGGCTTGCGGTACGAGCCAGACCGAATTTGTCGGTTGGTTTATCCTTATAATAGTCGTAGTCCATCATGTTACTGTGCAGGTCGGTGGTTTCCAGCACGCGTAAATCAACCGTGGCTGCCTGTGCCGAAGCGCAAACCAGGAGTGCGAGAGCAGATAATCCCAGCGGACGTTTAAACATTGGCTATCTCCATTCCGTTATTATTTGACGAGAAAGTCGCAAAAGGGTACGTAATTACCATCGCTAATCTCAACAAACTGTGAAGTTTGGCAGAAAATTACCGAATGTAACGCACAGATGTGCAAAGTTGTGACAGCGAAGAGTCGAGGAAATATGGTGGCTTAGTGGGTTGAGATGCATATTCTGTGCAAAAAAACTAGGCTGCAAGTTAGGCTGTATCCCTCAATCCTCGGGTGGTCAATTGAGGGGGCAGCCTGGATCAGGGGGACACTTCCCACGGAACTGAAAGTTTGAGGTGCACTATGTTGGAGCAGATTTGCCAATTGTCCCGTGAGGCGGGTACGGCGATCATGGCGGTGTATAACGGCCAGCAACCGCTTGATGTGGCACAGAAAAAAGATGATTCACCGGTCACCGCCGCCGATCTGGCCGCGCATCATATTATTAAACGTGGCCTGGCGATCCTGACGCCGGATATTCCTTTGCTGTCGGAGGAAGATCCTCCTGCCTGGGAAATCCGCCGCAATTGGACGCGCTATTGGCTTGTCGATCCGCTCGATGGGACTAAAGAGTTTTTGCACCGTAACGGAGAGTTTACGGTCAATATCGCGCTGATCGAAGAGGGCGAGGCGGTGATGGGGGTAGTCTATGCCCCAGTATTGGATGTGCTGTATCTTGCCGAGCGTGGCAAGGCCTGGAAAGAAGAAGGGGGACGCCGCCGGGAGATTAGCGTAAGTAATGCCGAGCCGCCTTTGGTGGTCGTCAGCCGTTCTCATAGTGACGATGAATTAAGGGATTATCTGCAACAGTTGGGAGATCACCAGACCGTTTCGGTAGGGTCATCATTGAAGTTTTGCCTGGTGGCGGAAGGGAAAGCACAGCTCTATCCGCGTTTTGGGCCAACCAATATCTGGGATACGGCGGCGGGGCACGCGGTAGCGGTGGCTGCCGGGGCGCAAATCCACGATTGGCAGGGCAAGCCGCTGTTGTACACGCCGCGTGAGTCTTTCCTGAATCCCGGTTTTAGGGTTTCTCTGTTCTAAACGTTGCCCCGCCAGCAGCAAATGCGGGACAACGTTTAAACGTTATTTCAGCAACTGGTGCAGCATCTCCATCACCTGCTGCACCTCTTGTGGCGTCAATGCGCCATCTTTGGCAAATTGGATCTTGCCCTCTTTATCCAGCACCACAATTGCTGAGCCTTTCGGTTGTAGATCCCAGGCCTTTTTGACGTTGCCCTTGCTGTCGACAATGAACTGTGACCAGGGAAACGCTTTCTTATTGTCTTCAATACTGTTGCGCACAAACATCGCGGTACCAATGATAGCGTCATCGGTATTGACGATTGTCGTCGTTTGGTAACGATCGTGCGGTAACTTGGCGGCCTTAATGGCTTCGATGAGCGGATCGTTCATATCCTTGGCCGACGTCCTGCCTGCAATATGCTGTACAACTCGCACTTTCCCGCTGAGTTGAGCGCTATTCCAGGCCTTGTAGCTAAACTGGTTATCAACGTAATCCAGTTCTCCTTTGTCGCTGACGCCAATTGGGGCCACCCGTTGTTGGAGCTGGAAATTGTGAGCAGAGGCCAAAAAAGGGGCCAACAGCAGCGATATCATTAGCATGCTACTTTTTTTCATGCATTCTCCTGCCAAAGGAAAACAGTATTGATAAGACTCAGGAGTCTAAAGCATAGGTGGTCATCAGAGGTCTGTCCTGTTAGCTGGATCGCAGTTTTCCTCTCAGGCCCTAAACACGCGGATTTTGAATGGTTATACTGAAAAAGATATAAATTATTATATACAATTCTGTCAGTAAGTGTAAATCCAGTGTAGAAAACCGGGCAGAGTTGAACAAAATCGTCTTTACTTGGTCTATTAGAAAGCAATCAAGTTGCGTTCCGAATGTCGAGGCAGCCACTTTGGCCGCTCGCTGAGCGCATGGATCCAACGGGAGGAGAGTTAAAACTATGAGAATCTTCCAGCGTTATAACCCACTTAAAGTGGCCAAGTATGTAAAAACCCTGTTCCGGGGAAGACTGTACATCAAGGATGTAGGGGCGTTTGAATTCGACAAAGGGAAAATCCTGCTGCCGAAAGTGCGTGACAAGCGCCACTTCAATGTGATGTCAGAAGTTAACCGACAGGTGTTGTTACTGCAGGCAGAGATGGGTTAAGACGCGATACTTGTCAGACTTCAAGTTGTCTGAGCGTTGGCTGCACCAGCTACTTACAATAGTAAGCGTTTGGGGTTGAACAAGCTTATCGCTTGGTTACGACTTGAAATTCTTAGGGTATTTAGAGAGCCACCTGCAAGAGTAATTGCGGCCCCGACGGGGCCGCTGACGTTTCTGGCGTAGGGATTATGGCTGGGAGAGTTCATCCGGGGCTTTGGGCAGTACCGATGCTGGCTTGTCGCTCAACTTGGTAACCAGCAGTTGATCGATCTTGTAGCTGTCAATGTCTACCACTTCAAACTTGTATCCGGCATACTTCACGAAGTCGGTACGTTTTGGGATTTTGCGCAGCATATACATCATAAAGCCGCCAATGGTCTCGTAGTTTCCAGCCTGTGGGAATTCATCGATATGCAGCACTCGCATCACGTCTTCAATTGGCGTACCGCCTTCAATCAGCCAAGAGCTTTCATCACGCGCTACGATTTGTTCTTCCTGCCCCTGACCAACCAGGTCGCCCATTAGCGTGGTCATCACGTCATTCAGGGTGATAATGCCAACAACCAGCGCATATTCATTGAGGATCACCGCAAAGTCTTCACCGGCGGTTTTAAAGCTTTCCAGCGCCTCTGACAGGGTTAAGGTGTCCGGAACGATCAGCGCCGAGCGGATTTGTACGCCGCTGCTTAACACCAGGCTCTGGTTACCCAAGACCCGGTTCAGCAGGTCCTTGGAATCGACATAGCCTACAACCTGATCGATATGGCCATCACACACCAGGAATTTTGAGTGCGGATGCGTCGAGACCTTTTCTTTGATGCTTTCTTCACTTTCGCGCAGATCGAAGTAGATCACGCTTTCGCGCGAGGTCATTGACGAAGGCACGGTGCGTGATTCTAGTTCGAAGACGTTTTCAATCAGCTCATGTTCCTGTTTACGCAATACGCCAGCCAGGGCTCCCGCTTCCACAACCGCATAGATGTCGTCGGAAGTGATGTCGTCTTTACGCACCATTGGCAGTTTGAACAGGCGGAAGATCAGATTTGCCATGCCGTTGAAGAACCAGACCAGCGGCCGGAACAACATGATTGAGAAACGCATCGGGTTGATGATCCGGACGGCAACCGTCTCTGGTGCAATCATACCGATGCGCTTCGGCGTTAAATCTGCGAACAGGATGAACATGCCGGTTACCAGCACAAACGAACACATGAAGCTGATTTGCTCCGAGAGTTCGGGTGAGAGGAAACGGTCGAATAACAGTTTAAAGCTCGGGGAGAATGCGGCATCACCGACAATACCGCCGAGGATGGCCACCGCATTAAGACCAATTTGCACCACGGTAAAGAAGATACCCGGTGTTTCCTGCAGTTTAAGGACTCTGGCGGCATTGACGTTACCTTCGTCTGCCATCAGTTTGAGTTTTATCTTGCGTGACGCAGCCAGAGAAATTTCAGAAAGCGAGAAAAACGCACTTACCGCGATCAGAAAAAGAATCAGTAAAATACTGTTTAACATAGTCTATCCATTCGTGCCGACGGGATGACGGCGCTCTTTAGGAGGGGTAGTACCGTATAAAAAGTCAATCATCGGGGGATGTTGTACACCGCACCCACCAAGGTCTTATCAAAAACCGGGGCCATCAAATGGCCCCGGATAGTATAGCAGTTGCCCTGTGAGGGCCGCCAGCGGTTAAAAATTAGTAAGTTAACCCTGTGGGGGGAGGCACACCCCGATGCCGCCCAAGCCGCAGTAGCCGCCCGGATTTTTGTGCAGATACTGCTGGTGATCGTCTTCGGCATAGTAGAAAGGCTGTGCCGGTGCGATTTCGGTGGTGATGGTGCGCTTATCGCCGGCTTCATCCATCGCCTGTTGGAAGCGCTGCAGACTCTGCTCTGCCGCTGCCTGCTGTTCGGCGTTGGCATAGTAAATGGCGGAGCGGTACTGGGTACCAATGTCTCCACCTTGGCGCATACCCTGCGCAGGATCGTGATTTTCCCAGAATACCTGCAACAGATGACGGTAACTGACGACTTTAGGATCGAATACCACGCGGACCACCTCAGCATGGCCGGTCTGGCCGCTGCACACCTCGCGGTAGGTTGGATTGGGCGTGTAGCCGCCGCTATAGCCTGCAGCGGTGCTGTAAACTCCCTGCTGTTGCCAGAACAGGCGCTCAACGCCCCAGAAGCAGCCCATCCCGAAGATAGCCGTCTCCATTCCCTCAGGCACAAAGGTCATTGAATGACCAGTTACGGTGTTAGTGGCCGCCACTGGCATAGGAGTGGTGCGGCCAGGAAGCGCACTTGCCTTATCGACATTTTGAGACTTATCAAAAGATTGCACCACGATTGACTCCTGTTGCCATAATAAGAATTGACCTAATAGAGGCGCGTGTCAGTTGTATCTGACCGCTTCTTTGCCCACAATAAGTCCTGCTATTGCGTTTATGCATACTCTAAATAAGCTTAACGCAGTATTTTGAGCCTAAAAAGCCAAGAATGCGTCTTGTTTTCGGTAACAGAAAATGCCGGATAGGCAGCGTCTGGAGCCAAGCTGTATAAAGGGGGCGATCCCTATAGCGCGGAGTCGCCTCAGCACCACAGCAAAGGTACTGACAGGAAAATAAAATAAATTAGGAGAACGTGTGCCACGATACCGTGTCCTTTGCGTTTTATGTGCGCTATTCGTTACACCGTCGGTGATTGCGGCGAATGTGCGGCTTCAGGTTGAAGGCCTGAGTGGAGAATTGGAGCAAAACGTCCGTGTGCGCCTTTCGGCGATCACACCGGAAGAGGTCAATGCCGAAGGGCGTTTTCGCGCGCGGGTGGATGCAGCAATCCGCCAGGGGCTGCGGCCACTGGGCTATTATCAGCCAATTATTGATTTCACCTTTGACGATAACCCGAAACTTTCGCGGCCAGTATTGCTTGCCAAGGTTAATCCGGGTGAGCCAGTGCGTATTGCCGGGGCGAATATTCAGTTGGAAGGGGGCGCCAGAACCGATGAAGACTATCTGAATCTGGTCAAAACCAGCCGGCCAACTGTTGGCGAGATCCTTAATCACGGTAAGTATGACAGTTTTAAAAGCGCGATGACCGGGCTTGCCCTGCGTAAGGGGTATTTTGATGCCAACATGGTCAAGAGCCAACTTGGTGTTGCAGAAGAGCTACACCAAGCGTTTTGGGATATTGATTTTAACAGTGGCGAGCGTTATCACTTCGGTAAGGTGAGGTTTAAAGGGGCGCAAATCCGCGAAGACTACCTGCAAAATCTGGTGCCCTTTCATCAGGGGGATGACTACAGCTCAAACGATCTTGCCGAACTGAACCGCCGTTTGTCTGCCACTAACTGGTTCAACTCGGTGGTGGTATCCCCTGATTTTACCGATGCCAAAGAGAACAAGATTTTGCCGTTAGATGCGTTAGTCACCCCACGGAGCCGTAACATCATGGAGCTGGGGGGCGGTTTCTCTACCGATATCGGTCCACGGGTACGAGGCACCTGGCGCAAGCCTTGGTTGAACGATCGGGGCCACAGCCTGACCACGACGGCGAGCATTTCGGCACCGGAACAGCAGTTGGATCTGACCTATAAAATTCCGTTGCTGCGCAGCCCGCTTGAACAGTATTACCTGCTGCAGGCCGGTTTCAAACGCACAGATCTGAACGATACCCAATCTGACAGCACCAAAGTGGTGGTTTCACGTAACTGGGATCTCTCCAGCGGTTGGCAGCGAGCGCTGAACCTCAGCGGACGTCTGGACCACTTTACGCAAGGCAACGTCACCAATACCACCACGTTGCTTTATCCTGGCGTTAGCATCAACCGTACGCGCTCACGCGGTGGCTTGATGCCAGTCTGGGGAGACAGCCAGCGCTATTCTATTGATATATCAGATACCACCTGGGGATCCGGTGTCGACTTTGCGCTGATGCAGGCGCAAAACGTCTGGATCCGCACACTGGCGGAAAAAAACCGCTTCGTCATCCGTGGGCAGGTGGGCTGGATCGAAACTAACGACTTCGACAAGATCCCGCCAGATTTGCGTTTCTTCGCCGGTGGCGATCGCAGTATCCGTGGCTATAAATTCCAAGGGATTTCCCCGCGTGGTGATGATGGCAAACTGACCGGTGCATCCAAAATGATGACGGGCTCGCTGGAGTATCAATACAACGTTACTGGCCGCTGGTGGGGAGCGATGTTTGTTGACTCAGGGCAGGCGGTTAACGATATCAAAGACAGCGATTTCAAAACTGGCGCGGGTGTAGGTGTACGCTGGCAGTCACCGGTCGGGCCAGTGAAACTGGATATCGCCGCACCGATTGGAGATAAAGAAACCCACGGTGTGCAGTTTTATATCGGTTTGGGGCCTGAACTATGAGCCTGGTGAAAAAGATTTGCCTGGGATTTTTAATCCTGTTGTTGCTGCTGGTGGGAATTCTGGCATTTCTGCTGGGTACCACTACCGGCCTGCATATGGTCATCAATGGCGCGGCCCGCTGGGTGCCCGGGCTGGAGATTGCCACGGTCAGCGGTGGCTGGCGTGATTTAACTTTGAAAGGGGTGAAGTACCAGATGCCGGGCGTGTCGGTAAATGCCGGGCAATTTCACCTTTCGCTCGATCTCTCCTGCCTTAAACGCAGCTCGCTGTGTGTTAATGCACTGACCGCACAGGATGTCGACGTGGTGGTGAAAACCGCAGAAATGGCGCCTTCCGCTGCGGTAGAAGAGGATAGCGAACCGACCACCGATCTCAGTACGCCTTATCCCATTACCTTGCGTAAGCTGGCGTTGAATAACGTTAAAGTCAGCGTAGATGATACGGCTATTTCATTGGGCGAGTTCAGTACCGGGGCGCAGTGGCAGGAGCGAGCGCTAACTTTGATGCCCACCACGGTCCGTGCGTTACTGATCGCGTTGCCAAAAACCCCTGCTAATCCGTTGCCGGAAGCGCTTCAACCCGCAGCGGATGCCGTGGCGAAGAAGATCACAGAGAAAAGTGCTGTTGTCCCGGTGCGAGTATCCCCACCAGAGGAAGAAAAAGCGCTGGGCGAAACCTTGAAGGCGCTATTTGCCAAACCGCTATTACCTGATTTGCCTGAAATTCGCCTGCCGCTGGATATTACCGTTCAGGAAATCACCGGCGAGCAGTTGCATTTAACCGGTGATACTGACGTGGCGATCACCCGGTTGTCGCTGCAGGCCAGTACTCAGGATCAGCACATTCAACTGGATCGTTTTGACGTGAGATCGCCACAAGGCATGCTTTCTGCCAAAGGGCAGGCCACGCTGACCGGCAGTTGGCCGGTAGAAATGACGGCCAACAGCACGTTGAATATCGATCCGCTGAAAGGCGAGAAGATCAAGCTGAATGTCACCGGGGGGCTGCGTGAAGAGCTGAAAGTGGCCCTTAACCTCTCCGGGCCGGTAGGCGCGCAGTTGGATGTGCAAACGCAGTTGGCGGAGGTGGGCCTGCCGATGGCGTTAACGCTGCAAAGCAAGCAGCTTAAATGGCCGCTGACAGGCGAAGCGCAGTATCAGGTTAATGACTTCCGCCTGCGTTTTAACGGTAAGGCAGCGGATTATGCCTTGTCTACCCGTGCCAATATCAAAGGGCAGGATCTACCGCCAGCGGTGTTGACGCTGGATGGTAAAGGTAATTTGGCACAGTTCAGGCTTGAACGCCTGCGGCTGGCAGCGCTGGAGGGGAATACCGATCTTACGGCATTGGTAGACTGGAGCAACGCTATAAGCTGGACGTCGCAACTGACGCTGACAGGGATTAATACCGCTAAGCAATGGCCGGAATGGCCTGCACGGCTGGAGGGTAAAATCACTACCCGAGGCAGTTTGCACGGTGGAAGTTGGCAATTGCAGGTGCCGCTATTGCAGCTCGACGGCAACGTGAAGCAAAACAAAGTATCGGCGCGGGGGTCACTGCGTGGTAATGCGGCCGGGCAGTGGACGATCCCTGGTATCGACCTGGCGTTGGGGCGTAATACGCTCAGTGTCAAAGGCCAGTTGGATGAGAAAAACTGGGCGCTGGATGCCAATATTGATGCAGCACACCTTGATGGTGCCTTACCGGGGCTTGGTGGAAACGTCAGAGGACAGTTAAAGCTGCGTGGTAATTTGCAGGCGCCACAGTTGCTGGCCGACTTGAGCGCGACAGGCTTGCAATGGCAGGCGTTGCACATTAATCGGGTGAAGATCGATGGCGATGTCCGTTCCAGCGATCAGATCCAGGGGCAACTGGCGGTTCGGGTTGAGCAACTGAAACAGGATGAACTGCAGATCAATCTGTTAACGTTGGATGCCAGAGGTAGTGAGCGCGATCATCGGTTGCAGGTGAAAATTGAGGGTAAACCGGTATCCGGGCAGTTGGCTTTGGCCGGCAGCTTTGATCGTCAGCAGCAGCGCTGGCGCGGCAACCTGAATAACACGCGTTTTGATACGCCGGTGGGTGAATGGCGCCTGACCCGGGCTATCGCCTTGGATTACCTGAATACCCAGCAGAAAATCAGCGTAGGGCCGCATTGTTGGGTGAACCCGAATGCCGAACTGTGTGTGCCAAGAACTATCGAAGCGGGTGCCAGCGGTCAGGCCAGTGTTGTACTTAACCGTTTTGATTTGGCGATGATCAAACCGTTCCTGGGGCCAGAAACGGCGATGAGCGGTGTCTTCAGTGGCCGGGCTGATGTGAGTTGGCAGCCGGGCGGTGCGTTGCCGCAGGCAAAAGTTTCGCTAGCGGGGAACGGGGTTAAAGTCGTGCAGCAGGTTCAAGGCAGTGCATTGCCGATTGCCTTTGATACGCTGAACCTCAATGCCGGTCTGAATAATGGCCGTGCGCAGGCGGACTGGCTGATTAAGCTGACCAATAACGGCCAATTCAACGGCAACGTCCAGATCACCGATCCACAGGTTCGTCGTGCTATCAGCGGTAACGTGAACATCACCAACGTTTCACTGGCACTGCTCAATCCAATATTGACGCAGGATGAAAAAGCGGCGGGGATGCTGAATGCCAATCTGCAATTGGGCGGTAATGCGCAGAATCCATTAGTGTTTGGTCGTCTGGCCTTGGATAAGGTGGCGATTGTCGGTCACTGGATGCCGTTCGATATGACCGAAGGCAGGTTGACGCTGAACTTCAACGGCATGACGTCGACTCTGGAAGGGCTGCTGGCCACAACCCATGGCCAACTGAATCTGGCCGGTGATGCTGACTGGCGGGACATCAATGCCTGGCGGGCACGCATCGCTGCCAAAGGCGATCGGCTGCGGGTGACCCTGCCACCGATGGTGCGCATCGACGTTTCACCTGATTTGGTGTTTGAAGCTACGCCGCAGCTGTTCTCGCTTAACGGTTCTGTCGATATTCCATGGGCACGTATTACGGTGCAGGAACTGCCGGAAAGTGCGGTGGGGATTTCACCTGATGAGGTGATGCTCAATAATCAGCTGAAACCGATCCAACCGGCCACGGCGGGGATCCCCATCAACAGCAATCTGATGGTTCGCGTCGGTAATGATGTACGTCTGGATGCTTTTGGTTTGAAAGCCAGACTGCGTGGCGATCTGAAAGTGGTACAGGACAAGAATGGCCTGGGGCTGAATGGGCAAATTAATATCCCTTCGGGCCGGTTCCATGCTTATGGGCAGGATCTGATCGTGCGTAAGGGGCAGTTGCTGTTCTCCGGGCCGCCGGATCAACCCTTGCTGAATATCGAGGCGATCCGTAACCCTGATGCAACACAGGACGATGTCACCGCCGGGGTGCGAGTGACAGGAATGGCCGATGCACCAAGGCTGGAAGTATTCTCTGATCCGGCTATGTCACAGCAGGAAGCGCTATCGTACCTGTTGCGTGGTCAGGGACTGGGCAGTTCCGGTGCGGATGGTAACGCTATGACCTCAATGTTAATTGGCATGGGGGTTGCACAAAGTGGTCAACTTGTGGGTAAAATCGGCGAGGCGTTTGGCGTAAGTAATCTGGCCCTAGATACCGAGGGAGTTGGTGACAGTTCCCAGGTAGTGGTGAGCGGCTATGTCCTCCCTGGCTTACAAGTAAAATATGGGGTGGGGATATTCGATTCATTGGCCACGCTAACGTTGCGATACCGCCTGATGCCTAGGTTGTATCTGGAAGCAGTGTCTGGCCTTGACCAGGCGCTGGATGTGCTTTATCAGTTTGAGTTTTGAGCTATGCGAATAATTGTCTACGGCAGTTTACGACGCAAGCAGGGGAACAGCCATTGGATGACCAACGCCCAATGGCTGGGTGAACATGAGTTAGAGGGCTATCAGCTTTATAATCTGGGCCACTACCCGGCGGCGATCTCTGGAGAGGGTACAGTACACTGCGAAGTGTATCGTATTAACTCATCGATTCTGGCTGAGCTGGATGAGTTGAAAAGCAACACCAAGGACTATAAGCGTGAATTGATCCAGACGCCTTATGGCAGTGCGTGGATCTACCTGTATAAACACAGCGTAGAGGGTTTTCCGCGGATTGAGAGTGGTGATTGGCTAAAGCGTTTTGACGAAAAGCAGTAAAAAAACACCGCTCATTGAGCGGTGTTTTTCTTTCAGCACCGGTGACGAATTACTTCTTGGCGCGTTCGAAAGAGGCGATGATTTCCGCTTTGGCTGCAGCAGCGTCTGCCCAACCTTCCACTTTCACCCATTTGCCTTTTTCCAGATCTTTGTAATGCTCGAAGAAATGAGCGATCTGCGCTTTCAGCAGTTCTGGCAGGTCGTTCACGTCTTTCACGTGATCGTACTCTTTGGTCAGTTTGCTGTGCGGTACGGCAACCAGTTTCGCATCTTCACCGGCTTCGTCAGTCATTTTCAGTACGCCAACCGGACGGCAACGGATCACTGAACCGGGTTGCAGCGGATAAGGGGTTGGAACCAGCACGTCTACCGGATCACCATCCAGAGACAGGGTGTGGTTGATGTAACCGTAGTTGCACGGGTAGAACATCGCCGTGGACATGAAACGGTCAACAAACAGGGCGCCGGTTTCTTTGTCGATTTCGTATTTGATTGGATCGGCGTTAGCCGGGATTTCGATAACTACGTAGATGTCTTCTGGCAAGTCTTTGCCAGCAGGGACCAGATTCAAGCTCATGTCGGTTTCCTTTAATCAAACCAGAAATGGAGTGGCGGCTATTATAGCGGACTCTTTTGCGATTTCCTGCCCTTTTCATTGCTGACCTGTGGCGCGGGGGTTGAGAGGGCAATTTCCAGATTAATTCCCTACAAAGGTAAAGTTTTCACATTATCTGCCGATAACGTCACCAAATAAGAAGGGTTAGAACGTTAACGGACCTTCTCCGATCATCTCCCCTACATCCAATGTTACTTATTTTCTGAAGCCGGGAAGCACTCATGTTAAAAAAAATGACGGTCAAGGCGGGGTTAATAGCCTTGCTGAGCCTGATGACGTTGCTGTTGATTATTGTCAGCGTCATCGGGGTAAAAGCGATTAATGAAGGTTCGCGTTCGTTGCATACCTTAAACCAGATCCTGGGGGAGGAGTTGGGGTCGTTGGCTAACAGCTCCAACCTGACATTGCGGGCCAGAACGGCTGCTGCACTGGCGGTACACCAGCGGGAGATCGGTCAGATGGACGTCTCCGAGGCGACGGTCGGGCGGATCTATGGTTATCTGGAACAGTCAAAACAGGAAATGGAACGTTTTGTTAACGTCGGAACCGTGACCGAACGTGGCCGCCAGTTCTCTCAGCGCATGCAGGCAAGCTATCGCGCCTATTTGGAACAAGGCGTTGAACCGATGGCCGCAGCGATTAAAGCGGGTAAACTGGATGACTACTATGCCATTCAGGAAAACAAAATTTCCAAACTGAGCATTGCCTTTGAAAACGATCTTGGCGAGTTTCGCGCCTTTGCGATGGAGATAGGGCAGCAACATGTCCATGAGGCGGAAAGTAATGCCAGTACCAAGATTATCCTGATCGTCTCCGCCGGGGTGTTGAGCGTGTTGCTGGCGGTATTGGCGTGGTTTGCGCTGCGTTTAATTATCCTGCGTCCGCTGGATGAGTCGATAGCCCAGCTAGAGTATATCGCCGAGGGCGATCTGACCCACGATATTACCGGTGAAGGGGATACCGAAATGGGGCGTTTGGTGCGCGCCATGCAGCGTATGCAGCAGTCGTTGGTGGCGTCGGTCAGCAAAGTCCGCGATGCCAGTAGCCAGATTGAGATCGGTTCGCGTGAATTGGCTGCCGGTAATGTTCATCTAGCGCAACGTACGGAAGAGTCGGCGGCCTCGCTGGAAGAAACCGCTGCCAGCATGGAACAACTGACCTCAACGGTGAAAATGAATGCCGAGAACTGTGAACAGGCTAACCAATTGGCGCTGAGCGTATCCGGTATTGCCGAGCAAGGCAGTAATGTGGTCAGCCAGGTGATGAGCAAAATGCAGGCTATCACCGAAAGCTCGCGCCGTATTGCCGATATCATCAGCGTGATGGATGGCATTGCGTTCCAGACCAATATCCTGGCACTTAATGCGGCCGTAGAGGCGGCGCGAGCGGGTGAACAAGGGCGCGGTTTTGCCGTCGTGGCCGGAGAGGTTCGCAGCCTGGCCCAACGCAGTGCGCAATCGGCCAAAGAGATTAAAGGATTGATCGAAGCGTCACAGAGCCGGGTGCAAGAAGGGGAGCAGATGGCCGAGTCTGCGGCGAAGACCATGAGTGGTATTACGGGAGAAGTGGGCCGTGTTACGGCGTTGATGCGTGAGATATCGGCGGCTACCCGTGAACAAACGGGAGGTATTGAGCAAGTTAATTTGGCGGTAACCCAAATGGATCAGGTGGCGCAACAGAACGCCGCGTTAGTTGAAGAATCCGCGGCGGCAACGCGTTCTCTGGAGGAGCAGGCCGAAGCACTGGCACAGAGTATGGCAGTGTTTAAACTGTGATACCGAAGGGCGGTATCCCGCCCCTGTTATTACCTCACCCTTTCACGTTGCAGCCTTGCTGGCTGCAGCGTGAAATTCACAGGCAATCTGCCGCTATTCGTCTGGGAATTCAGCGATAAAGCGTTCTGCTTCCTCTACCATCGACTTGGTGCCGACGAAGAAAGGTGCGCGCTGATGCAACTGTTCCGGCACGATATCCAGAATGCGATTTTTGCCGTCACTGGCTTTACCACCGGCTTGCTCTGCCAGGAATGCCATCGGGTTGCACTCATACAGCAAACGCAGCTTGCCTTTCGGGTGGCTGGCGGTACTTGGATAAATATAGATACCGCCTTTAAGCAGGTTACGGTGGAAATCCGCCACCAGTGAGCCGATATAGCGTGAGGTATAAGGGCGCAGGGTCGCTTCATCCTGCTCTTGGCAGTATTTGATGTATTTCTTCACTCCGAGCGGGAACTTGATGTAGTTACCTTCGTTGATGGAATACATATTGGCTTTTTCCGGGAAGCGGACTTTCTCGTGAGAAAGGCAGAACACACCCAGAGACGGATCGTAGGTGAAGGCATGCACGCCATAACCGGTGGTGTACACCAGCATGGTGGATGACCCATAAACCACGTAGCCGGCAGCAACCTGAGCATGGCCCGGCTGCAGGAAATCTTCTTCGGTGACAGGAGTACCAACCGGAGTGATACGGCGATAGATGGAGAAAATCGTCCCGACCGAGACGTTGACGTCGATATTGGACGAACCGTCCAATGGATCCATCAACACTACATACTTACCATTTTCCGCTCGCTCGCCGTCGAAAATCACGATGTCATCTTCTTCCTCAGAAGCGATACCCGCGACTTCACCACGCGCTTTCAATGCTGCTTTCAGCTTTTCGTTGGCGAACAGGTCCAGTTTCATCTGAACTTCGCCTTGTACGTTTGAAATGCCGCTGGCCCCTAGAATATCAACCAGACCTGCTTTGTTGATATCGCGGTGGATGATTTTGGCACCCAGTTTAATAGCAGAAAGTAATGCGGTCAGCTCGCCGGTGGCGTGAGAGAAGTCGTGCTGTTTCTCGACGATAAATTCGCCTAACGTTTTCATGACACAATCCCTGAATCTACGGATGGATAGCGGCTTGTTAACATACCGCCAACGTTTTCGTCAGCAGTGTAGCCCAAAGCAACTCGCGATTCATAGGCAAATCCATTTCTTCTGGACGATTCTGAGCGCTAGAATAGGCACTAAATCGAGGCACTTAAATGAGAAATCTAATGCGCATACATATTCTTGGGATCTGCGGCACCTTTATGGGTGGGCTAGCTATGCTGGCACGTTCGCTTGGACATGAGGTTACTGGCTCAGATGCCAACGTTTATCCACCGATGAGCACGCTGTTGGAAAATCAGGGAATCGATCTGATCCAGGGCTATGATCCTGCTCAGTTGGATCCGGTTCCGGACCTGGTGATTATCGGTAATGCGATGAGCCGCGGTAACCCTTGTGTGGAAGCGGTATTAGAACAAGGTATCCCTTACGTTTCAGGCCCGCAGTGGCTGCATGATCATGTCTTACGCGATCGCTGGGTGCTGGCGGTCGCGGGGACTCACGGGAAAACCACCACCGCCGGGATGGCAACCTGGATCCTGGAAGCCTGCGGTTATCAGCCGGGTTTTGTGATTGGTGGCGTGCCGGGCAACTTTGATGTTTCTGCCCGCCTTGGCGGTAGCCCGTTCTTTGTTATTGAGGCCGATGAATATGACTGTGCCTTCTTCGACAAACGCTCCAAGTTTGTTCACTACAGTCCACGTACGCTGATCATGAACAACCTCGAATTCGACCATGCGGATATTTTTGACGATCTGAAAGCGATCCAGAAGCAGTTCCACCATCTGGTGCGTCTGGTGCCGGGTAAAGGCAAGATTATCCTGCCGGATAATGACGCGCATCTGAAACAGGTGATGGCGATGGGCTGCTGGAGTGAACAAGAGTGGGTCGGTGAAGAAGGAACTTGGCGTGCGCACAAGCTGACAACGGATGCCAGTCACTATGAAGTGTTCCTGAATGGCGAGAAAGTGGGAGAAGTTAACTGGGCCCTGGTGGGCGAGCACAACATGCATAATGGCCTGATGGCGATTGCGGCCACCCGGCATGTCGGCGTACAGCCGGCGGATGCTTGCCGTGCTCTGGGTGATTTTATTAATGCCCGTCGCCGTCTGGAATTGCGGGGTGAAGCGAATGGCGTCACGGTGTATGACGATTTTGCTCATCATCCTACCGCCATCCTGGCAACGTTGGCCGCGCTGCGGGGTAAAGTGGGGGGAACCGCGCGTATTCTGGCGGTATTGGAGCCTCGTTCAAACACCATGAAGATGGGGATCAGTAAAAACGATCTGGCACCCTCCCTCGGACGTGCCGACGAAGTGTTCCTGTTCCAGCCTCATCATATCCCCTGGCTGGTGGCTGAGGTGGCGGATGCTTGCGTGCAACCCGCGCACTGGAGCGCCGATCTGGATACGCTGGTGGAAATGATCGTTAAGACCGCACAACCGGGTGACCACATTCTGGTGATGAGTAACGGCGGGTTTGGCGGTATTCATGACAAACTGTTGGCGGGATTGGCCAACAAGGCCGAGCCGAAAGAAACTTATTAAATTTAGCTCTGCCATGGCGTGAAAGGCTGCGTTGCAGCCTTAAAACAGAAAGTATTACCCGCAATCGCAGCGGCCCTCTGGCCGCTTTTTTACGCTCATAAAAAAGCCCTCGCAAGCGAGGGCAATGGGGTTCGTCGGATAGGACGACGAGGTTTTCCAGGGAATTGGCGCTTACTTGAGAACTCGGCAGTGGCAGTGACGAGGGTAATCAGTTCGACAAACGCTTCCCTGAATGGTTATTTATAAATTTCTGCAGTGGCGTGCCAGTTGCCGTTTTCATAGGCTTCGATGACGCGGTAGGCCTTCGCCCCTTGCTGGTCTGCTTTATCAGACAGTGCCTGACGGATATCGGAAGGTGCGCCGGTCACGCCACTAACGGTGATGGTACCGATAGATTGCAGGTTGCTTGCCTGATCGTCAGTCACCAGATTGGCAGCGGAAGCACCGAAGGAAACGGCAGAGAGCAGGCTAAGTGCAGCGATGGTAGTTTTCATGTTCATGATACTTGAGTCCTTGATCGTTCAAAGATAACTGCCTGGAAGGGCTTTACAGCGTTTTTTATACTTGAAGGCTGTTATCTGTCTTGTTTCATTACCAGAGAATTGCTGTGCGCTAAGCGCATAACGTATTGTATTTATTTGTAAATTTCTGCAGTCGCGTGGAAGTTGCCTTCGTTGCGTGCTTCGATGACACGGTAGGCTGTTGCACCTTGCGCATCGGCTTTCGCAGACAATGCCTGACGAATATCAGAAGGTGCTGCACCAACACCGCTAACGGTGATAGTACCGGCAGATTGCAATTTTTCAGCCTGAGATGCGTCAATGGATTGTGCTGCGAAAGCACCGAAAGACAGCATGGAAAGCAGGCTCATTGTTGCTACAGTAGTTTTAATTTTCATGATTGATCCTCATCGTATTCTTTTATCAGTTCCAACGAACTGTGATTTACGTCACGGAAATGAGTATACATCTAGTAACTGAAAAAATTAATAGCTGACTAACAGTTTCTAGTGAAACTTTTTTTGGTCGACATCTATTTTTAATAACTGAATGGAATAAAAAGCGCTTATAAAATGTGCTATCCATGTTAATTTTATGTAATATCAATGGGCTGAGTGCTTTTGACCAAAAGTGCGGAAGTATCTAGCCCCTCTTTCGGGTGCCATGGAAATGTCATTGAAATGTGCAGCATGGGGCTGATAAGCCGTTTTAAACGTGGTAGTGCAGGGCCGTGTATAGGGGGAGTCGTAAAAATAGGGTTAAGAAGAGGCTAATGACATGCAACCAGCTGCCACATGTTTTTATCTTTGCCCTTTTTAAAACTGCAGCGCTATCACTTCCTTATTGTCTGGCTGCAGTTTGAAATTCAGAAGGGAGATAAGGATCAAAGCTCCTGCTCGAACAACGAGAGAATAGCCTCAAACAGCTGGCGTGCGGTAAAAGAGCTGGCAGGGGTGACAAAAATGGTGTCGTCACCAGCGATAGTACCCAGGATCCCTTCTGATTTACCCAGCGAATCCAATAGGCGAGCAATTAGCTGCGCAGCCCCTGGGCTGGTATGGATTACGACGATGGCATCATTATGATCAACGTCCAGCACCAGATTCTTCAGCGGGCTGGTGGTGGTCGGCACACCGAGTTCGGCCGGAAGGCAATACACCATCTCCATTTTTGCATTACGCGTACGTACTGCGCCAAACTTGGTCAGCATGCGTGATACTTTGGATTGGTTAATATTTTCGAAGCCTTCTTCTTGTAGCGCCAAAACGATCTCGCCTTGAGAACTGAATTTCTCTTCTTTCAATAACGCCTTAAACGCTTTGATCAGATCTTCCTGTTTTGCGGGATTACGCATTTTGCACCGTAGAATGTTGAGAGTGGATGTGATGATTATGCATATAAATGCATTTTTATTCAATGTGAGGTCGAGCGGGGATAATAATAATGCCCGTCAAGTCAAGGAAAGGGAGTTATTTTAACAAAATCCACAGCTCATGAATATGCCCTTTCAGTGCGGGAAGCGAGCCAGCTCTCTGGTAAAGAAAATGTTATTAAAATGATGTTGTTCTGATGTTATGTAAGGGTGTAATGTAACGGCCGGTTAACGCGATCGTGAAGTGTCTCTCACTAATTTTGATTAGTGTGCGCTATGCCCTTAATGCGTAAGCGATTTCGTCTAAAATGGTCGCAGCATCGACCGTTTTATTGCGCCAGATCTAAAACAGACTGTTAAGAGGTTGTTTTTAAAGGTGTGATAAATTAAGGTCCGAGACCAAAGAATTCACGGCGCTTTTATATTTAAGATAATAAAGGAGTATAGGATGAAAGTTGCAGTTCTCGGTGCTGCTGGCGGTATCGGCCAGGCCCTCGCCCTTCTACTCAAGACCCAGCTTCCTTCAGGTTCTGAACTCTCCCTCTACGACATTGCTCCTGTCACCCCAGGCGTTGCTGTCGACTTAAGCCATATCCCAACCGCGGTTAAAATCAAAGGATTTAGCGGAGAAGATGCGACACCTGCGTTGCACGGTGCGGATGTGGTGCTGATTTCTGCGGGGGTTGCCCGTAAACCGGGTATGGATCGTTCCGATCTGTTCAACGTCAACGCTGGTATTGTGCGTAACCTGATCGAGCAAGTGGCTAAAACCTGCCCGAAAGCCTGCATCGGGATTATCACCAACCCGGTGAACACCACGGTAGCGATTGCTGCTGAAGTGTTGAAGAAAGCAGGTGTTTACGACAAAAACAAACTGTTTGGTGTCACCTCGCTGGATATCATCCGTTCCAACACCTTTGTGGCTGAACTGAAAGGCAAACAGCCGGAAGATCTGAATGTGCCCGTCATTGGTGGCCACTCAGGCGTGACTATTCTGCCTTTGCTGTCGCAGATCCCTGGCGTAAGCTTTAGCGAGCAGGAAGTGGCTGACTTGACCAAACGTATCCAGAACGCGGGTACTGAAGTGGTTGAAGCCAAAGCCGGTGGCGGTTCTGCAACCCTGTCTATGGGGCAGGCTGCAGCACGTTTTGGCCTGTCTCTGGTGCGTGCCCTGAGCGGTGAAAAAGGCGTTGTTGAATGTGCTTATGTAGAAGGCGATGGCAAATATGCCCGTTTCTTCGCACAACCGCTGGTACTGGGCAAGAACGGTGTAGAAGAACGCAAAGATATCGGCACCCTGAGCGCCTTTGAGCAAAAAGCGTTGAACGAAATGTTGGACGTGCTGCATAAAGATATCGAACTGGGCGAGAAATTTATCAATAACTGATCCCCCCAGAACGAATACCTTGTATAAGCCGCCGGGTTAAAATCCGGCGGTTTTTTTTTGTTTTTTCATGGTTTGATTCGACTTTTCCGATCCAGCAGGTGATGCGTGCGTGGATCAAAATACCTGCTCGGCCAAATCTCCGCGGGATGCACGCTCAGGGCATCGGCGATTAACCATTCTCCTTTGGGCCAAGGGCGTGACAGCGCGTTGGCCAACGTTGATGAGCTCAATCCTGCCTCACGTGAAACGGCTGCCAAAGTCGTCCCTTTCTTCTTCAAAGCCGCGATGACGTCTGCTGGATGCCAATCTGGATTCCGTGAATTCATATTTACATTCCTTTTTTGATTAGAGAAAGTTCTGTTAGTGGTATAACTAACGGGTCAGAATTAATCGTTTGAACAACACGAAACGCTTATTCAGAAACTAGAATACCATCAAGTTTCCAAAAAACATCTTATTGGTTTCTGAAAAATAAGTGCTGTCACATTAGTGTCTTGAGATAATGGCTATGAAAAACGAGTGGTTTGCCGCCAAGGAACTTACAGGCATCGCAGGATTACCTTCCTCGACTCAGGGAATCAATCTGATGGCTCGGCGAGAAGGCTGGTTGAGCCGCCGCCGGAAAGGCGTACAAGGAAAGGCCTTGGAATATCACGTTGACAGCCTGCCAGCGGGCGTCAAAAACCTGTTGGTATTACGAGAGGAGCCCGCCGTCTATGAGGCAGAGCGTCAGGACTCCTTGGCCGTTTGGATCGAATATTATTACCACCTGTCAGAGCGCGAACGGGGGGCGGTATTGGCGTTTTTGATGCGCGAAGGTATGAGTAGCCTATTGGCGTGGATTGCTGAAAAAAATACTTAACGAAAGTCTCTGCTTTTGCTGAGCGGTGTTTCCTACGCCGCTTCTGTGCTTCCTTTTCTCCCTTAATCAATAAGGCTCCCTTGAGTATCGTGCGGCGTTTTTATGCTTTGCAATGACCTTGTTAATGTTATAACTAACGTATTGGTATTAGTCGTTTGTGCTACCCGAAAGATTTACGTTTAAGCGAGGTCATGCCGAGAGCAAGGAGGGAGAAATGGACAAGGAGTGGTTTACCGCCAGAGAACTGACCAATATCGGTGAATTGCGGAAATCGGAACAGGGGATCAACAAGCGCGCACGGCGAGAAGCATGGTTACGACGCAATCGTCTGGGTAAACAGGGAACGGCCTATGAATATCATATCAGTAGTTTGCCCCCACTGACGCGCAGCCTTCTACAGCCGACGGCGGCTGAAGAACCGGCGGTATATACTGCGCAGGCCGCCGATCTGACAACGAGTTTGCAGGGCTATTTCGAGGGGATGACCCAGAGTGAACGTAAAACGCTGCTGCATTTTCTGGCAGAGAACGGGATCGCAGGGTTGCTGGAACGTATTAGTTATAAGAATGAATAGGCCTGCATTGCAGGCCTATTCATATATATAGAAAGGTGAGTTTCTTAAAAGTCGCGTTGAACCGCAAGGTGTGCTAATCCTTCCAGTGCGGCCCGGTGCGGCGATTCTGGCAGCACCTGTAACGCGGCAATGGCCTTATCGGCTTCTTCTTCCGCGCGTTGACGCGTGTAGGTGAGTGAACCGCATGCCTGCATGGCGGCCAGAACCGGCTCCAGCAGATGACGACCATTGCCTTGCTCAATGGCACCACGGATCATTGCAGCCTGCTCGGCATTGCCGTTATGCATCGCATGTAAGAGAGGCAGCGTCGGTTTGCCCTCATTCAGATCGTCGCCGGTATTTTTACCCAGCGTGACGCCGTCTGAGCTGTAATCGAGCAGATCGTCGATCAACTGGAAGGCGGTGCCAAGATAGCGGCCATAATCCTGCAGCGCTTTTTCTTCTACATCGCTCGCGCCAGAGAGGATCGCAGAAGACTGTGCCGCGGCCTCAAACAGACGGGCGGTTTTGCTGTAAATGACCCGCATATAGCTCTCTTCACTGATGTCCGGATCGTTAACGTTCATCAATTGCAGCACTTCACCTTCGGCGATGACGTTAACCGCTTCGGACATCACTGCCAGCACGCGCAGGGATTCCAGGCTGGTCATCATCTGGAAGGCACGGGTATAAATGAAATCGCCGACCAACACGCTGGCGGCATTGCCGAACGCCGCGTTGGCGGTTGCCTTGCCTCGGCGCATATCGGACTCATCCACTACGTCATCGTGCAGCAGGGTGGCGGTGTGGATGAATTCAATCAGGGCAGCGACGGTAATATGTTTATCACCTTGATAGTGCAGTGCTCGAGCCGCCAGAACGGCGATCATCGGACGTATGCGCTTACCGCCACCGCTGATAATGTAGTAGCCAAGTTGATTGATGAGCGTGACATCGGAATTCAACTGTTCGAGAATTGTTGCGTTCACGGCCGCCATATCTTGCGCGGTTAACTCAGTAATTTGTTCTAGGTTCATTGTATTTTTTTCAGCTGTGTTTCTCTTCACCGCGATGAGATTGCTGCTCACATCGGTACATGGCGGTAACTGTCACCTTGATTGTACTTGAAAAATGGCACAGATAAACGCCGGGAGAGAAACTGTGTTTTTTTTCTTCTTTTTTCACCTTACGGCCCTATTCTGCTCTTGTCATGTGCGGGATTATTGCGTAGAATTCGCGCCCTATTGTGAATATTTATAGCGCGCTCTGTACTAAACAGTTAGGCACGCGGAAAGCGGAGTTTTATATGTACGCGGTTTTCCAAAGTGGTGGTAAACAACACCGAGTAAGCGAAGGTCAGACCGTTCGCTTGGAAAAGCTGGACATCGCAACTGGTGAAGCGGTTGAGTTTGACCAGATTCTGATGATCGCTAATGGCGAAGATATCAAAATCGGCGTTCCTTTCGTCGATGGCGGTAAGATCAAAGCTGAAGTCGTTGCTCACGGTCGTGGCGAGAAAATTAAGATTGTTAAGTTTCGTCGTCGTAAGCACTACCGTAAGCAGCAGGGCCACCGTCAGTGGTTCACTGACGTTAAAATCACCGGCATCAGCGCTTAAGTTAGGAGAGCGGATTAATGGCACACAAAAAGGCTGGCGGCTCGACTCGTAACGGTCGCGATTCAGAAGCTAAACGTCTGGGCGTAAAACGCTTTGGCGGCGAAGCAGTACTGGCAGGCAGCATCATCGTTCGTCAGCGCGGCACCAAATTCCACGCGGGTACCAACGTGGGTTGCGGCAAAGACCACACTCTGTTTGCTTTGAAAGACGGTAAAGTCAAATTCGAAGTTAAAGGCCCGAGCAATCGTAAATTCATCAGCATCGAAGCTGAATAATTTTTCGAGCCTTACGAAATAGATGTAAGCCCCGCAATTCGTTGCGGGGCTTTTTACATTTATACCCGTCATACTTCAAGCCGCAGATGCGTTAGTGACACCCGTTCACTTCAGCTACATAGTTTCTCTATGCTGCCGGGGATTATGGGGCGCGTTAATGAGGTTCACCCTACGGGCCAACGCCAGCGTTGTTCAAATCGATTGATCATCGATTTGTCACGGACGTGCTGCGTTACTCGACCCGACGCTGGGCCTCGCCCCTTCGGGCCTGTAGGGGGCGGTTCAAAAACGCAATGCGTTTTTGTCCTGCAACTTGAATTATTTAGGGTATAGGGGCTGTTTGTGTTCAGGCCCGTCGTGCGCAGGCATTGGGAATATGGAAACGAAACAGCAGGTTGGTATTGGTATTTTTCTGGCGATCACCACAGCAGTTTGCTGGGGGGCGTTGCCGATAGCGATGAAAGAAGTGCTGGCCGTGATGGAGCCGTTTACCGTTGTCTGGTATCGCTTTACTATGGCTGCTATCGGGTTGGGGATCATCCTGGCGGTACGTGGGCGTTTACCGCCGCTGAATTTGTTCCGCCAGCCACGTTGGTTGCTGTTACTGGTCATCGCGACGGCAGGGCTGCTGGGTAACTTTGTTTTCTTCAGTTCTTCGTTGCAATACCTGAGCCCGACGGCTTCGCAGGTGATCGGCCAACTTTCCCCGGTAGGCATGATGTTCGCCAGCGTTCTGATCCTGAAAGAAAGAATGCGTATCACTCAGGTGATCGGCGCCATGATGCTGATTTGCGGGCTGATGCTGTTTTTCAACGTCAGCCTGATTGAGATCTTCACCCGGCTGACAGATTACACTCTCGGCGTATTGTTGGGCGTGTGTGCGGCCATGGTCTGGGTGACTTACGGCGTGGCCCAGAAAGTATTACTGCGCCGATTAGCCTCGCCGCAGATCCTGCTAATGTTGTACACTTTATGTGCAATCGCGTTGTTCCCGTTGGCTAAACCTGCGGTGATTTTCCAGTTGAGCAGTTGGCAATTAGCCTGTCTGCTTTTCTGTGGGGCCAACACGCTGATTGGTTATGGTGCGCTGGCGGAAGCGATGGCGCGCTGGCAGGCGGCTCAGGTGAGTGCATTGGTCACGTTGACTCCCCTGTTTACCCTGCTGTTTTCAGATTTATTGGCGCTGGCCTGGCCACAGGTCTTTGCGGCCCCGACATTGAATGTCGTCGGCTATGTAGGTGCTTTTGTGGTGGTAGCGGGCGCCATGTTTTCCGCAATTGGTCACCGTTGGTGGCCGCGACGGGCAGAAACCAATCTGGTGGCTTCTTTGAAGCCGCCAGGTGAATGATTTACGGAGACGGTAAATGAAGTTTGTAGATGAAGCGACGATTTTGGTCGTTGCAGGCGATGGCGGTAATGGTTGTGTCAGCTTCCGCCGCGAAAAGTACATCCCGAACGGCGGGCCTGATGGCGGTGACGGCGGTGATGGCGGTGATGTCTATCTGCTGGCAGACGAAAACCTGAATACCCTGATCGATTACCGCTTTGAAAAATCTTTCCGTGCCGAACGTGGTCAGAATGGTCAGAGCCGTGATTGTACCGGTAAACGCGGGAAAGATGTGATCATTAAAGTACCGGTAGGTACCCGTGTGCAGGATCAGGGCACCGGTGAGATCCTCGGCGATATGACGCGTCATCAGCAGCGTCTGATGGTGGCGAAAGGCGGTTGGCACGGCTTGGGTAACACCCGTTTCAAGTCCTCGGTAAACCGTGCTCCGCGCCAGAAAACGTTGGGTACCAAGGGCGAGATGCGCGATATCCTGCTGGAGCTGTTGCTGCTGGCGGATGTGGGGATGCTGGGTTTGCCGAATGCCGGTAAGTCGACCTTTATCCGTGCGGTTTCTGCTGCCAAGCCGAAAGTGGCGGATTATCCGTTCACTACGCTGGTGCCAAGCCTGGGCGTGGTGCGTATGGACCATGAACAGAGCTTCGTGGTTGCGGATATCCCAGGGTTAATCGAAGGGGCGCACGAAGGTGCCGGTTTGGGGATCCGTTTCCTGAAACACCTGGAACGCTGTCGCGTGTTGTTGCATCTGGTGGATATTGCGCCAATCGATGAATCCGATCCGGTAGAAAATGCCAAGGTCATCATCAACGAGCTCCAGCAGTACAGCGAAAATCTTTCTCAGAAGCCACGCTGGCTGGTGTTTAACAAGGTTGACCTGCTGGATGCAGAAGAAGCCGCCGAGCGCGCCAAGGCGATCGTAGAAGGCATGGGTTGGGAAGGTAAGTACTACATGATCTCCGCAGCGAACCGTGAAGGGGTGAACGCGCTGTGCTGGGATGTGATGAACTTTATCAATACGCAGCCTAAAACCATGGCGATCGAAGAAAGTGCGCCAGAAAAAGTCGAGTTCATGTGGGACGATTATCACCGTGAACAGATTGCCGAAGTGGAAGCCGAAGCAGAAGACGATTGGGATGATGACTGGGATGAAGACGATGATGAAGGCGTCGAAATCATCTACCAGAAGTAACTTGATGGTATGAATGGCAAAGAGCTCAGTTCAGCGAACTGGGCTCTTTTCTTTATGGCGTCAGGATATTATCGGGTAACCAGCATTGTGCGTTCAGCCCACTGACATCGCTGCGGTTTTCTAACCGTAGGCTGCCGCGATGCAACTGCACGATACGAATCACAATATTCAGTCCTAATCCGCTACCGCCATAACGCTGATCCATCCGGCGGAACGCCTGGGTCAGTACGCCAGCCATCTCTTGCTTGATCCCCGGCCCCTCATCGAGCACCTGTAAACATTGCCCGCCCTCTTGAGAGCTCAGCTTCACTCGAATAACGCTGTTTTTCGGCCCATAACGATGTGCATTTTCAACCAGGTTACGTAACATCAGGCGCAGCAAGACCGGATCGCCATGGATGGGCGCACTGGCAGGTAATTGCCAGATAATTTTTTGCTCGCGCAGAGCGGCCAGCTCTTCTAATTCTTCCTGTAACGGCTCAATAACGTTAGTCACCCAGTCAAACCGCTGATAGTGGCCACTGGCAAAATCCTGGCCGGCACGCGACAGCATCAGCAATTGTTCAACCACATGCATTAGTTGGTCAATGCGGGCGATCAGGAGCGTGCTCTCCTGTATCCCCTTTTGCTCCATCAGTTCCAGATGCAGACGAATGCCTGCCAAGGGCGTACGTAATTCATGGGCTGCATCAGCAGTAAACAGGCGTTCTTGTTGAATGGTGCGATCAAGGCGTGAAAATAGCTGGTTCAGGGCGGTGATAACGGCCACCATTTCCAGGCTGTCGCTGATAATGGGCAGGGGCGTCAGGTTATCTGCCGAACGTTTCTCCAGTTTTTCCTGTAACTGATTCAGCGGGCGGATAATCCAACTGATGGCCCAGAAAGAGGCCAGCAGGGTCACGATCATCATGATCAACGAGGGGGCTAACAACGAAGCGATAGCTTCGGCAATTTCAGTATCGACTTTTTCGTTACGGGCTTGTGCAGACAGCGTTTCATCGACCAGAAAACTGATTTGCTCCTGACTCTCATGCCATAACCAAAATGCGCTGATAAGCTGTGTGACCAGCAGGATCAGCGCCAGCATCAGCAGCAGACGGCGGCGCATACTGATCATGACGTGGATTCCAGACGATAGCCAATGCCGCGTACGGTACGGATGCGATCTTTGCCCAATTTGCGGCGCAGGTTATGGACGTGAACTTCAAGGGTGTTGGAGCCCAGATCGTCATTCCAGGTATAGAGATCCTGTTGCAACAGCTCGCGGTTGACGGTCTGCCCTGCACGCATCATCAAGCGTGAAAGGATTGCGAACTCCTTCGGCGTGACGTCTACCGCCTGTTGCTGCAGATACACCTGCTGGCTGGACAGGTTAAGTGTTAAATCGTCCTGTTGCAGCAGGTTATCGCTATGGCCTTGATAGCGACGGATCAGGGCGCGCACGCGGGCTTGCAATTCGATCAGGGCAAAGGGTTTGGTCAGGTAGTCATCGGCACCGGCATCCAGGCCTTCGACACGATCTTGCAGGGCATCGCGAGCGGTGAGGATCAAGACCGGTATACTGATTTGCTGACGGCGCCACTGTCGCAGCAGACTGGCACCGTCAAGGTCTGGCAAGCCGAGATCGAGAATGATCATGCTGTATTGGCTGGTAATGAGCAGACTGTTGGCCTGCGCAGCGCTGGCGGCGCAATCACAGACATAGCCTTCGTTGGATAACGCCAACGCCAGGCCTTGCTGCAACAGTTCGTCATCCTCAACAATCAGAAGCTTCATGCTCATTGACCTCAATTATTCTGATAAATATCCCGATAGAGTCTGCTCTCGAAACGTACCAGTGGTGCTCTACGTTGTTTTTGATCTTCAGGCGGCACCGCATAGCCTGACAGATACTGCACAAAGGCATAGCGTTGACCGCTGGCGGTAGTGATAAAGCCAGCCAGGTTATAGACCCCTTGTAATGCACCGGTCTTGGCGGAGACTTTGCCATCTACCCCGGCCTCGTGCAGGCCGCCGCGATAGCGCAAGGTGCCATCATACCCGGACAGCGGCAGCATCGAGATAAAATTAAGTTCGTTATCGTGCTGTGCGATATATTGCAATGCCTGCATCATGGTGGCCGGCGCCAGCAGGTTGTGGCGTGACAGGCCAGAGCCGTCCACCACGATACTGTTGCCCAAATCCACCCCGGCTTTCTGGCGCAGAACCTGGCGTACTGCATCTGCCCCTGCGCGCCAGGTACCCGGTACGCCAAAGCGTTCATGACCGATGGTGCGGAAAACGGTGTCGGCAATCATGTTGTCCGATTTTTTCAGCATGATTTTCAGCAGGTCATGCAGCGGTGCGGATTGGGTTTGCGCAATCACCGTGCCCTGCATCCCCGGCAGGGTCTGCCGTTTCAGGTGACCGCCAATCTGGATACCCGCCTGGGCCAGTTCGGCTTTCAGGATCGCTCCCGCATAGCTGGCGCCGTCCTGAATGGCGAACGCCAAGGGCAGCGGTTCGCTGCGCTGGGTCAGGCATCCGGTCAGCGTAAAGCGGTTCAACTCACCCGGAACCACATCCAGTTCACAGTATTGTGCATCCGCAGAACCTCTTGCCAGCGTTCTCACCTGGCTGAACATGTTAACCGGATAAAATGAAGCGACGCGAATAAACGCCATCTCCCCAGGGTTCGGTGCACTGTAGAGCGAAACCGAGAAACAGTTGCGATCAACAATCGCTGCTGCTGGCGGAGCACTGAAACATTGCGTCAGATCGTTCCACGGCCAGCCAGGGGCTTTATCATGGCTGGCAAAGACTGAGGTATCGATCAGGACATCACCGCTGATTTCACGCACGCCCTGTTTTTTCAGCTCCGCGACCATATTACGCAGGTTTTGGCGCTTGAAGGTGGGATCTCCGCTGAAACGGGCGATAAGATTGCCGCGCAACACGCCATCCGTGATGTTGCCCTGGCTTTCCAACGTTGTGGTGAAGCGGTAGTCCGGTCCGAGCTGCAATAATGCCGCCAGCGCGGTGAGCACTTTCTGAGTACTGGCCGGTAATGCCATTTGCTGTGAGTGATAATCAATGGTTGGCTGAGCTGCGCCAATCTTCTGAACTACCAGGGCAAGGTTGGCCCCATCAGGCAAATATTGTGTGTAATCTTCAACCGGGGCCGCATTGACATTAAGAACAAATGCACAGGCCAACGCACTGACAATTCGTGAAAAACGCATAATCTCGGGGTAACAGCTGGATAACGTGCTGTCATACTACGGTGCATTAAGGGATAAAGTAAACGATGACCCTTAAGGAACTCTAGGCTAAAATGCGTATCAAAATGCAAAATCGAGGCTGACTTGGAAGAAATTTCCGAGCCTGGCTTCTTTTATTTATCGCCTGGAGACGGAAGGCACATCGTCTGCCGTATTTTCATACGAACACGTCAGGATGGCGGCGATACCCGAAGGATTTCTAGTCATAGCCAGGCGCCCAGCTAGCTCAGCCTCTGGCGCTTGACCCTGGTGAGTGACTGGGGTGGGGCAGGTAACACGCTGTGGCTTGAAGGACGACGGGTATATTTGAACAGGAAAGATTTAGAGGTATTTAAACAATGAAACAGATTCCGATGACCTTGTTTGGCGCAGAACAGCTGCGTGAAGAGCTCGAATATTTGAAAAGCGTGCGCCGCCCTAAAATCATTGCGGATATCGCAGAGGCGCGTGAACACGGTGACCTGAAAGAGAATGCCGAGTACCATGCTGCCCGTGAACAGCAAGGTTTCTGTGAAGGACGTATTCAGGAAATTGAAGCCAAACTGTCCAACGCACAGGTGATCGATGTCACTAAAATGCCCAATACGGGGCGTGTGATTTTTGGCGCTACCGTCTCGGTTATGAATCTGGATACCGAAGATGAAGTGACTTACCGTATTGTTGGTGATGATGAAGCTGATTTTAAGAAAAATCTTATTTCGGTCAATTCGCCGATGGCTCGTGGCCTGATTGGCAAAGAGCAGGATGACGTTGTGGTCATCAAAACGCCAGGCGGTGATGTAGAATATGAAATTCTGAAGGTTGAGTATCTTTGATTTCGGCGACTTGCTCAGATATGCAGCAGGTTTTGTAAAGAAAAGAAAAAGGCCGCAATCGGCCTTTTATCTGAACCCGGCGCATGGCACCTTTCTGCCATACCCGTCATACTTCGAGCCGCCAGTGCGTTGACTGCAGCTCGAATTATTCAGAGTGTAAACTGACGGTGGTTCAACGTGGTAAAGTGATCTTGCGCTCTTTCGACGGGCGGTAAAGAATAAGCGTACTGCCGATCACTTGTACATTGCAGGCACCCGTTTCACGCACAATAGCGTCGGCGATCAGGTTTTTGGTTTCACGATCTTCGGCAGCAATTTTTACCTTGATCAGCTCGTGATGCTCCAGAGCCTGTTCAATTTCAGCCAGCACCCCTTCGGTGAGACCGTTATTACCCAGCATGACAACCGGTTTTAACGGATGCGCCAGGCCTTTCAGGTGCTGTTTTTGTTTATTATTCAGATTCATTGTCTTTTTTGCTTAAGTTGGGATTGAAAACGGCTCATTCTACCGCCATCTCATGTGTATCACCAAATCGGTCTGCACCGAATGAAGTTTACGTGAGTGGCGAACCAGGCATAAGACTCTTTTTAGAATAGTTGGATTTCAGATGGCAAATAAAAAGCGTTCGGCCAGTTCCAGTCGCTGGCTACAAGAACACTTTAGCGATAAATATGTGCAACAGGCGCAGAAAAAGGGGCTACGTTCACGCGCCTGGTTTAAACTTGATGAAATACAGCAAAGTGACAAACTGTTTAAGCCCGGCATGACGGTAGTGGATTTGGGGGCAGCGCCAGGCGGCTGGTCGCAATATGTGGTAACCCAGATCGGTGGTAACGGGCGTATCATTGCCTGTGATATTTTGCCAATGGATCCTATTGTTGGCGTCGATTTCCTTCAGGGCGATTTTCGTGATGAACTGGTCCTGAAGGCGTTGTTGGAACGTGTAGGTGAAAGCAAGGTTCAGGTAGTCATGTCTGACATGGCGCCGAATATGAGTGGCACCCCGGCGGTCGATATCCCGAGATCGATGTATCTGGTGGAATTAGCACTGGAAATGTGTCGTGATGTCCTCGCACCAGGCGGTAGTTTCCTGGTGAAGGTGTTCCAGGGAGATGGTTTTGACGAGTACCTACGGGAAATTCGCTCCCTGTTTACGAAGGTTAAGATTCGTAAGCCTGACGCTTCTCGCGCACGTTCGCGTGAAGTGTACATTGTAGCGACAGGGCGGAAACTGTAGTACCCTAACGCTGTTTGTTAACACAGTTGTAATATGAGGTTAATCCCTTGAGTGACATGGCGAAAAACCTAATTCTCTGGTTAGTCATCGCGGTAGTGTTGATGTCTGTATTCCAGAGCTTTGGGCCCAGCGAGTCTAATGGCCGTAGGGTGGATTACACTACCTTCATGTCCGAACTGACCCAAGATCAGATTCGTGAAGCGCGCATTAATGGGCGTGAAATCAACGTTATTCGTAAAGACAGTAACAAATACACGACTTACATCCCTGTCAACGATCCGAAGTTGCTGGACACGTTGTTAACCAAGAATGTCAAAGTTGTCGGTGAACCGCCGGAAGAGCCAAGTTTGCTGGCTTCCATCTTTATTTCCTGGTTCCCAATGCTGTTGCTGATTGGTGTCTGGATCTTCTTTATGCGGCAAATGCAGGGCGGCGGCGGCAAGGGCGCGATGTCCTTCGGCAAGAGCAAGGCTCGTATGCTGACGGAAGACCAGATCAAAACCACCTTTGCCGACGTTGCAGGTTGTGACGAAGCAAAAGAAGAAGTCAGTGAACTGGTGGATTACCTGCGCGAGCCGAGCCGTTTCCAGAAATTGGGCGGTAAGATCCCGAAAGGCGTGCTGATGGTAGGTCCTCCGGGTACAGGTAAAACCCTGTTGGCGAAAGCCATTGCCGGTGAGGCCAAAGTGCCATTCTTCACCATTTCCGGTTCTGATTTCGTTGAAATGTTTGTGGGTGTGGGTGCTTCTCGTGTTCGTGATATGTTCGAACAGGCTAAAAAAGCGGCACCGTGCATTATCTTCATCGATGAAATCGATGCCGTAGGCCGCCAACGTGGCGCGGGTCTGGGTGGCGGTCACGATGAACGTGAACAAACGCTGAACCAGATGCTGGTTGAAATGGACGGCTTTGAAGGCAACGAAGGCATTATCGTCATTGCGGCAACCAACCGTCCTGATGTGCTTGACCCAGCGCTGCTGCGTCCAGGTCGTTTCGACCGTCAGGTCGTTGTCGGTCTGCCGGATGTGCGTGGGCGCGAACAGATCCTGAAGGTGCATATGCGCCGCGTACCCTTGGCTGCGGACATTGATGCTTCCGTGATCGCACGTGGTACCCCGGGCTTCTCCGGTGCGGACCTGGCTAACCTGGTCAACGAAGCGGCCCTGTTTGCTGCACGTGGCAACAAGCGCGTGGTGTCGATGGTTGAGTTCGAAAAAGCCAAAGACAAGATCATGATGGGTGCGGAACGTCGCTCCATGGTGATGACAGAAGCGCAGAAAGAATCTACCGCATATCATGAAGCGGGCCATGCCATCATTGGTCGCCTGGTTCCTGAGCACGATCCAGTGCATAAAGTCACGATTATCCCTCGTGGCCGTGCCCTGGGGGTGACTTTCTTCCTGCCGGAAGGGGATGCGATCAGCGCCAGCCGTCAGAAGCTGGAGAGCCAAATTTCTACCTTGTACGGTGGGCGTCTGGCAGAAGAGATTATTTACGGGCCGGAGAAAGTCTCCACCGGTGCTTCGAACGATATTAAGGTTGCAACGTCGATCGCCCGCAACATGGTTACTCAGTGGGGCTTCTCTGAGAAACTGGGGCCGTTGTTGTATGCGGAAGAAGAAGGCGAAGTGTTCCTGGGCCGTTCAGTGGCCAAGGCAAAACACATGTCGGACGAAACCGCACGTATCATCGACCAGGAAGTGAAATCCCTGATCGAGCGCAACTATACTCGCGCACGCACCTTGTTGATGGAAAACATGGACATCCTGCATTCCATGAAAGATGCACTGATGAAATATGAAACCATCGATGCGCCACAGATCGACGATTTGATGAACCGTAAAGATGTGCGTCCGCCAGCGGGTTGGGACGACGCGGCCAAAACGAACAACTCCGACAACGGTGGCACGCCAAAAGCGCCAACGCCGGTAGATGAGCCACGTACGCCAAACCCAGGCAACACCATGTCTGAACAGCTCGACAAGTAACATCGGCTGTGTAATAAAATCAAACCCCGGCCAGCCCGGGGTTTTTTTATTGGCCGCAAGACACAAAGTGAATATGACGCTCCCTCTCCAGTGAGGAGAGAGGCGGGGTGAGGGGCTTGCCCACGTGCTCATCTCAGGAACAGATTAGCTTTAACACCAAGGTAGATAATCATGCAGTTAACCGTGCGCGACCAGATCCTTGACCTCAACCACCCGCAGGTGATGGGGATCCTCAACGTTACTCCAGACTCTTTCTCCGATGGCGGGCAGCATAATTCCCTGAATGATGCTCTGCTGCACGCGCATGCGCTGATTTCGGCAGGCGCGACGATGATTGATGTTGGTGGAGAGTCCACCCGCCCAGGTGCGGCAGAAGTCAGTGAAGAAGAAGAGATGGCGCGCGTGGTGCCGGTGGTGGAAGCCTTGGCCCAGCGTTTTGAGGTCTTTATCTCAGTGGATACCTCAAAGGCCGGGGTGATCCGTGAATCCGCGAAAGCCGGTGCGCATCTGATCAACGACGTTCGCTCGCTGCAAGAGCCCGGCGCGTTGCAGGCCGCCGCCGAAAGCGGTCTGCCGGTCTGCCTGATGCATATGCAAGGTGAGCCGCGTACCATGCAACAGGCACCGCATTACGATGACCTGATGGCGGACGTTAATGCGTTTTTCCAGCAGCATATCGACCGCTGTATTGCAGGCGGCATAGCAAAACAGAAATTGTTACTCGACCCAGGCTTCGGTTTCGGTAAGAATTTAGCGCATAATTATCAGCTTCTGGCCCGGTTGGCGGAATTCCATCACTTCGGTTTGCCGTTGTTGGTTGGCATGTCGCGTAAATCAATGATTGGGCAACTGTTGAATGTGCCACCCGCTCAGCGGGTTATTGGTAGCGTTGCCTGCGCGGTGATTGCCGCAATGCAGGGGGCACAGATAATCAGAGTGCATGATGTAAAAGAAACCGTCGAGGCGATGCGTGTCGTCGAGGCAACACTTTCAGCAAAGGGATAGTAGAGACATGAGCGAGCGCAAATATTTTGGTACCGATGGTATCCGCGGTAAAGTCGGTGACAGCCCGATCACCCCGGAGTTCGTCCTCAAGCTGGGTTGGGCGGCCGGTAAAGTATTGGCGCGCCATGGCTCCCGTAAAATCATTATCGGTAAGGATACGCGTATTTCTGGCTATATGCTGGAGTCGGCATTGGAAGCAGGCCTGGCGGCAGCTGGGCTTTCTGCCTCGTTTACCGGCCCGATGCCAACGCCTGCGGTGGCTTATCTGACCCGAACTTTCCGTGCGGAAGCCGGAATTGTGATTTCTGCTTCGCATAATCCGTTCTACGATAACGGCATTAAATTCTTCTCCATCGATGGGGCCAAATTGCCGGATGATGTGGAAGAAGCGATCGAAGCGGAGATGGAAAAACCGCTGACCTGCGTAGAGTCTGCCGAATTGGGTAAGGCCAGCCGCATTGTCGATGCCGCCGGGCGCTATATCGAATTCTGTAAAGGTACTTTCCCTAGCGAGCTGAGCCTGAACGGGTTGAAAATTGTGGTGGACTGCGCCAACGGCGCAACTTATCACATTGCCCCAAGCGTTCTGCGCGAATTAGGTGCCACAGTGATCCCCATCGGCTGTGAGCCTGATGGTATGAACATCAATGAAGAGTGTGGCGCGACCGATGTACGTCAGCTCCAGGCACGGGTGCTGGAAGAGAAGGCACATGTCGGACTGGCCTTTGATGGCGATGGTGACCGCGTGATGATGGTGGATCATCTGGGCCACAAAGTCGATGGCGATCAGATCCTCTACATTATTGCCCGCGAAGGTTTGCGTCAGGGGCAGCTACGCGGTGGTGCCGTCGGGACCTTGATGAGCAATATGGGCCTGGAGTTGGCGCTGAAGCAGCTCGGCATCCCGTTTGCTCGCGCGAAAGTGGGCGACCGTTACGTGCTGGAAAAATTACAGGAGCTGGGTTGGCGTATTGGGGCAGAAAACTCCGGCCACGTGATTCTGTTGGATAAAACTACGACCGGTGACGGCATCGTTGCCGGTCTGCAGGTACTGACTGCCATGGTGCGCAACAACATGAGTCTGCATGACCTGTGCAGCGGCATGAAGTTGCTGCCACAGATCTTGGTCAACGTGCGCTTTGCTGGTGAACACAACCCGCTGGAGTCCGAAGCGGTGTTGAAAGTGACTGAGCAGGTAGAGGCCGAGTTGGCTGGCCGAGGGCGCGTGCTACTGCGTAAATCAGGCACTGAACCGCTGATCCGCGTGATGGTGGAAGGCGAAGATGAACAGCAGGTTATTGCGTTGGCGCACCGTATTGCCGATGCGGTCAAGCTGGCAGGCTAATAAACAGACGCCCTCACCCTAACCCTCTCCCCCAGGAGAGGGAACCGCTCGAGATGGGCTGAGAGTACTGCGATCCCTTATATGCATTAGTCAGCTCACCCTGGCTCAAGATTTGCTGAGATTATCTTCTTTCTCCCAACAGGGCAGGGTCGTTCAGCTCCCTCTCCCTGTGGGAGAGGGTTGGGGTGAGGGGCTGATTAGCCCTGTTTTTGCTGTTTTTTTCCGCAAACGCGCCGGTGGCTGCAAATTGCCCTTGCGCGCTCAGGCGGCTTTGGTTAGTATTCACACCCGCTTCAGTGGGCTGTTTAGAGACACGCCACGCCTTCTTAAGTTTAGAAGCATCTGGGGTGAGAAGCATTTGGCACGCGGTGAACCCGCAAGGATACAGGTACAACTATGTACGAAGCTCTTCTGGTAATTTTCTTGCTGATTTCAATCGGGCTGGTTGCTCTGATTATGCTGCAGCAAGGTAAAGGCGCTGATATGGGAGCCTCATTCGGAGCTGGTGCTTCAGGCACACTCTTCGGATCGACCGGTTCAGGCAACTTTATGACCCGCATGACGGCTGTATTGGCGACGCTGTTTTTCGTCATCAGTCTGATCCTGGGCAACCTGAGCAGCAACCCAAGCAAGAAAGGCAGCGAGTGGGAAAACCTGGGTCAGCCAGTGAAAACTGAGCAGACTAGCGCCCCGGCGGCACCAGCCAAGCCGAGCAGCGATATCCCGCAGTAAGCAGCAAAAGGTTTGAAAACGGTTGTTTTAGCTCAGTGAAAACAGCCGTTAGCAGTAAGAATCAGTACCGAGGTGGTGGAATTGGTAGACACGCTACCTTGAGGTGGTAGTGCCCTAACGGGCTTGTGGGTTCGAGTCCCATCCTCGGTACCAAATCCCAGAGATAACTTGCATTTTTGCGATTATCGGCGTAGTATTTGCCACGTTTTCGGACGCGGGGTGGAGCAGCCTGGTAGCTCGTCGGGCTCATAACCCGAAGGTCGTCGGTTCAAATCCGGCCCCCGCAACCACTTTCCTGTAAGTGTCTATTTTCAAATACACTTTTCGATTGAAATCCGCTTTTCTCGAACAACATTTGAAAATGACACTTGTTAGAAAGTTGCACCGAAGCCGCTTTGCGGCAAACAGGGTCCAGTTGCATAAAGCCCCGAATTTTCGGGGTTTTTTGTTATTTGGCAACAGAATCACTGGGCTATTAAGCCCTTTTTTTATGTCTTGGGGGTGGGCTTGTCCACATTAGAGCAAAAGTTAACAGAGATGCTTTCCGCACCGGTAGAGGCGTTGGGCTTTGAGCTCGTAGGCATCGAATTTATTCGGGCGCGCCAGTCGACACTACGCATCTATATTGATAGTGACAACGGAATCAATGTTGATGATTGTGCTGATGTCAGCCACCAGGTCAGCGCTGTACTGGACGTCGAAGACCCCATTACGGTCGCTTACAACTTGGAAGTCTCCTCTCCTGGCCTTGATCGTCCTATGTTCACCGCAGAACACTACCAGCGTTTTATCGGTGAAGAAGTCAGCGTTGTTCTGCGTATGGCGATACAAAACCGCCGTAAGTGGCAGGGCATCATCAAGTCTGTTGAAGGCGAGATGATCACGGTTACTGTGGAAGGGAAAGATGAAGTGTTCGCGCTGAGCAACATTCAGAAAGCGAACCTGGTACCCCACTTTTAAAGTTTGGATGAGGCAACTAGGATGAACAAAGAGATTCTGGCTGTTGTTGAAGCTGTTTCCAATGAAAAATCCCTTCCGCGTGAGAAGATTTTCGAAGCGCTGGAAACCGCATTAGCCACCGCAACCAAGAAAAAATATGAGCAGGAAATCGACGTGCGTGTCAGCATTGACCGCAAAACCGGCGATTTCGACACCTTCCGTCGCTGGGTTGCTGTTGATGAAGTGACTCAACCTACGCGTGAAATCACGTTGGAAGCTGCGCAATACGAAGATCCGTCCATCGAACTGGGCGGTTATATCGAAGATCAGATCGAATCCGTCACCTTTGACCGTATCACCACCCAGACTGCCAAGCAGGTTATCGTGCAGAAAGTGCGTGAAGCCGAGCGTGCGATGGTGGTTGATGCTTTCCGCGAACACGAGGGTGAAATCGTCACCGGTGTGGTGAAAAAGGTTAATCGTGACAGCATCGCACTGGATCTGGGGAGCAACGCTGAAGCGGTTATTGGCCGTGAAGACATGCTGCCACGTGAAAACTTCCGCCCGGGTGACCGTATCCGTGGTGTGCTGTACGCAGTACGTCCAGAAGCGCGCGGTGCGCAGCTGTTCGTCAGCCGTTCCAGCCCGGATATGCTCAAAGAGCTGTTCCGTATTGAAGTGCCGGAAATCGGTGAAGAAGTGATCGAAATTAAAGCGGCAGCCCGTGATCCTGGCTCCCGCGCAAAAATTGCCGTTAAAACCAACGACAAGCGTATCGACCCGGTCGGTGCCTGTGTTGGTATGCGCGGTGCCCGCGTCCAGGCCGTTTCCAGCGAGCTTGGCGGGGAGCGTATTGATATCATCCTGTGGGATGATAACCCTGCACAGTTTGTCATTAACGCCATGGCCCCGGCAGACGTTGCCTCGATTGTGGTGGACGAAGACAAGTGCACGATGGACATCGCCGTCGAAGCCAGCAATCTGGCACAGGCGATCGGCCGTAATGGCCAAAACGTGCGTTTAGCCTCCCAACTGTTGAAACAGCATCGTGATGATGATCGTTGGGAACTGAACGTGATGACGGCGGATGATCTGCAAGCCAAGCATCAGGCTGAAGCTCATGCCGCCATTGATACCTTCACCAAGTATCTTGATATCGACGAAGATTTCGCCACCGTTCTGGTCGAGGAAGGCTTCTCAACGCTGGAAGAACTGGCTTACGTGCCAATCAAAGAGCTGCTGGAAATCGACGGACTGGATGAAGATACGGTTGAAGCGTTGCGCGATCGCGCCAAAGCTGCATTGACCACGCTGGCCCTGGCTCAAGAAGAAAGCCTGGGCGATCAAAAACCTGCTGATGATTTGCTCAACCTTCCTGGTCTTGAGCGCAGCATGGCCTTTAAACTGGCCGCGCGTGGGGTTTGTACGCTGGAAGATCTTGCCGAGCAGGGTGTTGACGATCTGGCTGATATTGAAGGGCTTAGCGATGAGCAGGCCGGCGAGCTGATTATGGCCGCACGTAATATCTGTTGGTTTGGCGACAACGCGTAATAAACTGTAGCAGGAAGGAACAGCATGACGACAGATGTAACCGTAAAATCGCTGGCAGCAGAGATTCAGACTTCGGTTGATCGCCTGGTACAGCAGTTTGCTGATGCAGGGATTAACAAGTCTGAAACCGACTCTGTGACCCAGCAAGAGAAAGAAACCTTGCTGGCGCACCTGAACCGTGAACACGGTAGTGCGCCGGGTAAACTTACGTTGCAGCGTAAAACGCGCAGCACGTTGAACATTCCGAGCACCGGCGGTAAAAGTAAATCGGTGCAAATTGAGGTCCGCAAGAAACGCACTTATGTAAATCGCGATACGCAAGAAGCCCAACAGGCTGAAGCGGCAGAGCAGGCACAGCGTGAAGCGGAAGAGCAGGCAAGGCGCGAAGCGGAAGAGCTAGCGAAACGCGAAGCAGAAGCGAAGCGCGCAGCCGAAGAGCAAGCCAAACGTGAGGCCGCGGAGATTGCTAAGCGTAATTCAGCGGAAAAAGAAAAAGTGACCAATCAACATACCGACGAAATGACCAAGCCAGCTCAGGCAGAAAAAGCACGCCGTGAAGCCGAAGCCGCTGAACTGAAACGTAAAGCGGAAGAAGAAGTACGACGTAAGGTTGAAGAAGACGCCAAACGCGTTGCAGAAGAAGCACGCCGTATGGCCGAAGAGAACGGTGAAAAGTGGGCAGAAGCAGAAGCCGCAAGCGCTGCGGTTGAAACTGCCGACTATCACGTCACCACCTCACAGCATGCCCGTGCTGCTGAAGACGAAAACGATGCCAAAGTTGAAGGTGAACGTCGCAGCCGTACTCGTGGTGGTAAAGCAACCAAGCAGAAGAAAGGCAACAAACTCTCTGAGTCCAAAGCCGATCGTGAAGAAGCTCGCGCTGTTACCCGTGGCGGTAAAGGCAAGCGTAAGCCAAGCACCCTGCAGCAGGGCTTTAACAAGCCAGCCCAGGTGGTGAACCGTGACGTAGTGATCGGCGAAACCATCACCGTTGCCGAATTGGCGAACAAAATGGCGGTAAAAGGCTCTCAGGTCATCAAAACCATGATGAAACTGGGCGCAATGGCCACCATTAACCAGGTCATCGATCAGGAAACTGCACAGCTGGTTGCCGAAGAGATGGGCCACAAAGTTATCCTGCGCCGTGAAAACGAGCTGGAAGAAGCGCTGATGAGCGACCGTGACACGGGGGCCGCAGCCGAGCCGCGTGCGCCGGTTGTGACCATCATGGGGCACGTTGACCACGGTAAAACCTCACTGCTTGACTACATCCGCTCCACCAAAGTGGCGGTGGGTGAAGCCGGTGGTATTACCCAGCACATCGGTGCTTACCACGTAGAAACCGAAAACGGCATGATCACCTTCCTGGATACCCCAGGTCACGCAGCCTTTACCTCAATGCGTGCTCGTGGTGCTCAGGCGACCGACATCGTGGTTCTGGTGGTTGCTGCCGACGACGGCGTGATGCCACAAACCATCGAAGCTATTCAGCATGCGCAAGCAGCGAAAGTGCCTTTGGTGGTTGCGGTTAACAAAATCGACAAACCAGAAGCCGATCCGGATCGCGTTAAGCAAGAACTGTCTCAGTACGGCGTTATGCCTGAAGAGTGGGGCGGTGAGGCACAGTTCGTCCACGTATCCGCGAAAGCCGGTACCGGTATCGACGAACTGCTGAACGCCATCCTGCTGCAAGCCGAAGTTCTGGAGCTGAAAGCGGTGCGTAGCGGTATGGCAAGCGGCGTCGTGATCGAATCCTTCCTGGATAAAGGCCGTGGCCCAGTGGCGACCGTGCTGGTTCAGGAAGGTACGCTGAACAAGGGCGATATCGTCCTGTGTGGTTTCGAATATGGCCGCGTGCGTGCGATGCGTGACGAACTGGGCCGTGAAGTGACCTCTGCCGGTCCTTCTATCCCGGTAGAGATCCTGGGCCTGTCCAGCGTACCTGCTGCGGGTGATGAAGCTACTGTCGTACGTGACGAGAAGAAAGCACGTGAAGTTGCACTGTACCGTCAAGGCAAGTTCCGTGAAGTTAAGCTGGCCCGTCAGCAGAAATCCAAGCTGGAAAACATGTTCTCCAACATGACCGAAGGCGAAGTTTCTGAGCTGAACATCGTGCTGAAAACTGACGTTCAGGGGACCTGTGAAGCGATCTCTGATTCACTGCAGAAACTGTCTACCGACGAAGTGAAAGTGAAGATTGTCGGGTCTGGCGTCGGGGGTATCACCGAAACCGACGCAACGCTGGCTGCGGCATCCAACGCTATCATCCTGGGCTTCAACGTTCGTGCCGATGCTTCTGCACGCCGCGTGATTGAAGCAGAAAGTCTGGATCTGCGTTATTACTCCGTCATCTATAATCTGATCGACGAAGTGAAGCAGGCGATGAGCGGTATGTTGGCGCCTGAGTACAAACAGCAGATCATCGGCCTGGCTGAAGTGCGTGACGTATTCAAATCACCTAAATTCGGCGCGGTTGCCGGCTGTATGGTGACTGAAGGTACCATCAAGCGTCACAACCCAATCCGCGTCCTGCGCGACAACGTGGTTATCTACGAAGGTGAGCTGGAATCCCTGCGCCGCTTCAAAGATGACGTTAACGAAGTGCGTAACGGCATGGAGTGTGGTATCGGCGTTAAGAACTACAACGACGTTCGCGTTGGCGATATGATCGAAGTGTTCGAAGTTATCGAGATCCAACGCACTATCGCGTAAGTCTTGTATAACGCACAGTTTGTTCAGGGGGCTTTATACCCAAGGGTATATGCCCCCTGATTTGTCTGGAGGACAACCAAATGGCAAAAGAATTCAGCCGCGGTCAACGCGTGGCACAAGAGATGCAAAAAGAGATTGCGATCATTCTGCAGCGTGAAGTCAAAGATCCGCGGATCGGTATGGCGACCGTTTCAGGCGTAGAGGTTTCTCGCGATCTGGCGTACGCCAAAGTTTACGTCACCTTCCTGAACGTGCTGACTGAAAACCACGATCCGGATTTAGTGACTAATGGCATTAAAGCGTTGCAGGACGCTTCCGGTTATATCCGCACCCTGCTGGGCAAAGCAATGCGCCTGCGTGTGGTGCCGGAACTGACCTTTGCCTACGATAACTCACTGGTTGAAGGGATGCGGATGTCCAACCTGGTGACGAATGTGGTGAAGCACGACGCTGAACGTCGCATTGCCTCAGGCGATGACGAGGAGGCTTAATGAGTCGCCCTCGTCGCCGCGGCCGTGATATCCACGGTGTCCTGTTGCTGGATAAACCGCAGGGGCTGTCGTCCAACGACGCCCTGCAAAAGGTTAAGCGCATCTACAATGCCAATCGTGCGGGCCATACGGGTGCGCTCGACCCACTGGCGACCGGGATGCTGCCAATTTGCCTGGGTGAGGCGACCAAGTTCTCCCAATACCTGCTTGATTCCGACAAACGCTACCGCGTGATTGCCCGCCTTGGGCAGCGCACGGACACCTCGGATGCCGATGGGCAGGTGGTGCAAGAGCGCCCGGTAAACTTTACGCAGGCTCAGCTTGATACGGCACTGGACACCTTCCGTGGTGATATCCAGCAGGTGCCTTCCATGTATTCCGCACTGAAATACCAGGGCAAGAAGCTGTATGAATATGCTCGCCAGGGAATCGAAGTGCCGCGTGAAGCGCGCAGCATCAGCGTGTATGAGCTGCAGTTTATCCGCTGGGAAGGGAACGAGCTCGAGCTGGAAATCCACTGTTCTAAAGGCACTTATATCCGTACCATCACCGACGATCTCGGTGAACTGCTCGGCTGTGGGGCGCATGTGATTTATCTGCGTCGCCTGCAGGTGGCGAAGTATCCAATCGCGCGTATGGTCACGCTGGAACACCTGAACGCGTTGCTGGTACAGGCGCAGGAACAGGGCCTGGCACCGAGCGACCTGCTCGACCCCTTGCTGATGCCAATGGACAGCCCGGCTGAAGATTTCCCTGAAGTAAATCTGTTGCCTGCGGTGGCGGGTTACGTCAAACAGGGGCAGCCAGTGCAGGCCGCTGGCGCACCGGCTTCTGGCCTGGTGCGTATTACCGAGGGCGAAACACGCAAGTTCATCGGCATCGGCGAGATTGCCGATGATGGCCGAGTCGCGCCGCGCCGCCTGGTGGTTGAATACTTCGATTGACCGGCTATCCCTGCGGCTTGAAGGATGATGGGGATCAGAGTAGAATGGCGCAGCTTGCGCTGTGGCCTTCACGATTGTGGGCCATTGTGCGGTATTGGGTTGCTGAATTAGAGATCGGCGCCTGTATTTATTATCTATAATCTGGAGTATGACAATGTCTCTAAGTGTTGAAGCTAAAGCTAAAATCGTAGCTGATTTCGGTCGTGGTACTAACGACAGCGGTTCTACCGAAGTTCAGGTTGCCCTGTTGACTGCGCAGATCAACCATCTGCAAGGCCACTTCTCTGAGCACAAAAAAGATCACCACAGCCGTCGTGGTCTGCTGCGTATGGTTTCTCAGCGTCGTAAGCTGCTGGACTACCTGAAGCGTAAAGATGTAGCACGTTACACCAGCCTGATCGAGCGTCTGGGTCTGCGTCGCTAATCAAGCGAGTTTCAGTGGAAAGGGGCCTATTTGGCCCCTTTCTTCTAGGAAGCATAAGTAAATCAGGTTAATGTATTACTGAGGATCTTCCATTACAGAGGTTCGCGCGGCTAATGAGAGGCTTTATCTCAAGCAGAGATAAGGATTGTCATTAGTCGCGAGGATGTAGTGAGAAGGCAAGTTGAGTCACTGGCGTGTCGAGTCGTCAATACGATTGCGCGCCGTCAATTAAGGATAAAATTTTGCTGACACCGATCATTCGCAAATTCCAGTATGGCCAACATACCGTCACTATCGAGACCGGTATGATGGCGCGTCAAGCCACTGCCGCCGTTATGGTGAGCATGGATGACACTGCAGTATTCGTTACCGTTGTGGGCCAGAAGAAAGCCAAACCAGGCCAGAGCTTCTTCCCACTGACCGTAAACTATCAGGAGCGTACCTACGCTGCTGGCCGTATCCCGGGTAGCTTCTTCCGTCGTGAAGGCCGTCCGAGCGAAGGCGAAACCCTGACTTCCCGCCTGATTGACCGTCCAATCCGTCCACTGTTCCCGGACAGCTTCCTGAACGAAGTGCAAGTGATTGCGACCGTTGTTTCCGTCAACCCGCAGGTTAACCCGGACATCGTAGCGATGATCGGTGCTTCTGCTGCCCTGAGCCTGTCCGGTATTCCGTTCAATGGCCCAATCGGTGCTGCGCGCGTGGGTTACATCAACGATCAGTACGTGCTGAACCCAACTACCGATGAGCTGAAAGAAAGCCGTCTGGATCTGGTGGTTGCCGGTACAGCGGGTGCCGTGCTGATGGTAGAGTCCGAAGCGGACGTGCTCAGCGAAGATCAGATGCTGGGCGCCGTGGTGTTTGGCCATGACCAACAGCAAATCGTTATCGAAAACATTAACGCTCTGGTTGCCGAAGCTGGCAAGCCGAAGTGGGATTGGCAGCCAGCCCCGGTCAACGAAGCGCTGCATGCGCGCGTGGCTGAACTGGCAGAAAGCCGTCTGGGCGATGCTTACCACATCACCGAAAAACAAGAGCGTTATGCTCAAGTTGATGCCATCAAAGACAGCGTAGTCGAAACTCTGCTGGCGCAAGACGAAACGCTGGATGCGTCTGAAATTCAGGACATCCTGGGCAACGTTGAGAAGAACGTGGTCCGTAGCCGCGTACTGCGTGGCGAACCGCGTATTGATGGCCGCGAAAAAGACATGATCCGTGGTCTGGACGTGCGCACTGGCGTTCTGCCACGTACTCACGGTTCTGCACTGTTTACCCGTGGTGAAACTCAGGCGCTGGTTACCGCCACGCTGGGGACCGCGCGTGACGCACAGAGCCTTGATGAGCTGATGGGTGAGAAAACCGACAGCTTCCTGTTCCATTACAACTTCCCTCCGTACTCTGTGGGCGAAACCGGCATGGTCGGTTCACCAAAGCGTCGTGAAATCGGTCATGGTCGCCTGGCAAAACGTGGCGTATTGGCTATGATGCCTAAACCAGAAGATTTCCCGTACACCGTACGTGTGGTGTCTGAAATCACCGAATCCAACGGTTCTTCTTCAATGGCTTCTGTCTGTGGTGCTTCTCTGGCACTGATGGACGCAGGCGTGCCAATCAAGGCTGCCGTTGCGGGTATCGCGATGGGCCTGGTGAAAGAAGAAGAAAACTTTGTGGTTCTGTCTGATATTCTGGGTGACGAAGATCACCTGGGCGACATGGACTTCAAAGTGGCCGGTAGCCGTGAAGGTATCACCGCGCTGCAGATGGACATTAAAATCGAAGGTATCACCCGCGAAATCATGCAGGTAGCTCTGAACCAAGCCAAGGGTGCGCGTCTGCACATTCTGGGCGTGATGGAACAGGCAATCAGCACACCGCGCGGCGATATCTCTGAGTTTGCACCACGTATCCACACCATCAAGATCAATCCAGACAAGATCAAAGATGTGATTGGTAAAGGTGGTTCTGTCATCCGTGCGTTGACCGAAGAAACCGGCACGACAATCGAAATCGAAGATGATGGTACAGTGAAGATTGCTGCTACCGATGGCGAGAAAGCGAAATACGCTATCCGCCGTATCGAAGAAATCACCGCTGAGATCGAAGTAGGTCGTGTGTATCAGGGTAAAGTTACCCGTATCGTTGATTTTGGTGCCTTCGTGGCCATCGGCGGCGGTAAAGAAGGCCTGGTGCATATTTCTCAAATCGCGGACAAGCGCGTAGAGAAAGTGACCGACTATCTGCAGATGGGCCAGGAAGTACCGGTTAAGGTACTGGAAGTTGATCGTCAGGGCCGTGTGCGCCTGAGCATCAAAGAAGCGACAGCGCCAGAGGCGTCTGCAGCTCCTGCACCAGAAGTAGAATAACTGTATCAGCAGTTTTACAGCTCCCTGCCATGGGGTAGGGGGCTGTTCTTATCGCGCGGCTAGGATGCTCGCGTATTAGCAAGCGGAGGACAGGACGTTCATCCAATGTTTGTCTTCGGGAGTGGGAAATGAAGCCTTTCTTGCGCTGGTGTTACGTTGCGACAGCACTCATGCTGGCAGGATGCAGCAACCATGATTGGCGTAAAGACGAAGTTCTGGCTATTCCGTTGCAGCCAACGCTGCAGCAGGAAGTGATCCTGGCGCGCATGGAACAAATACTTGCCAGCCGGGCACTGACGGACGATGAGCGCGCGCAGCTTTTATATGAGCGCGGTGTGCTGTATGATAGCCTCGGGCTACGGGCACTGGCGCGTAACGATTTTTCGCAAGCGCTGGCGATACGTCCTGATATGCCGGAAGTTTTCAACTACCTGGGCATTTACTTAACGCAGGCAGGCAATTTTGATGCTGCCTATGAAGCGTTTGATTCTGTACTAGAGCTTGATCCAACTTACAATTACGCGCGTTTAAACCGGGGCATCGCACTGTATTATGGCGGCCGCTTCCCGTTGGCGCAGGATGATCTGCAGGCGTTTTATCAAGACGACCCAAACGATCCCTTCCGTTCGTTGTGGCTTTATCTGGTGGAAAGAGAGATCGATCCCAAGACGGCCAGCGCTGCACTTCAGCAGCGTTATGACAAAGCGGACAGAGGGCAATGGGGATGGAATATTGTCGAATTCTACCTGGGCAAGATCAGCGAAAAAACGCTGATGGAACGCCTCAAGGCAGATGCAACGGATAACACTTCGCTCGCTGAGCATCTCAGTGAAACTGACTTCTATTTAGGTAAGCACTACCTAAGTCTGGGGGACAAGGACACCGCTTCGGCGCTGTTCAAACTGACGGTGGCTAACAACGTTCATAACTTTGTTGAGCACCGCTATGCATTGTTGGAATTGGCGCTATTGGGCCAAGAACAAGACGACCTATCGGAATCGGACCAGCAATAGCTGACGGACACTTATTAGCTTGAGTTACATTGGTTTTTGACCAAAGTAATCGCCTTAGCGGGCGAGGGCTTTTTTGTCTGTTTTATAATCTAATTTGAGCCGGTTCACACTTTTCAATGAAAATGACTGAAAATTTTCTCGACGAGTTATGTAGACTGGCTGCCATTATTAATGAGGCACGTGTACATGACTACTGAGTTTGAAACCTCTTTTGCTGACCTGGGGCTGTCTGCTCCAATCATTTCTGCCCTGACCGATCTGGGCTATGAAAAACCATCACCGATCCAGGCTGAGTGTATTCCTCACCTGTTGAACGGCCGCGACGTGCTGGGCATGGCACAGACCGGTAGTGGTAAAACGGCGGCGTTCTCGCTGCCCCTGCTGCACAACCTGGATGCAGCCCTGAAAGCACCACAAATCCTGGTGCTGGCACCGACCCGCGAACTGGCGGTTCAGGTTGCTGAAGCAATGACCGATTTCTCCAAGCACATGCATGGTGTGAACGTGGTCGCTCTGTACGGCGGCCAGCGCTATGACGTGCAGCTGCGCGCTCTGCGTCAGGGCCCGCAAATCGTGGTCGGAACACCAGGCCGCCTGCTGGATCACCTGAAGCGTGGCACCCTGAACCTCTCCAGCCTGAAAGGCCTGGTGCTGGACGAAGCCGACGAAATGCTGCGTATGGGCTTTATTGAAGACGTAGAAACCATCATGGCGGAGATCCCGGCTGAACATCAGACCGCGCTGTTCTCTGCTACCATGCCGGAAGCGATCCGCCGTATTACCCGCCGCTTTATGAAAGAGCCGCAGGAAGTGCGCATTCAGTCCAGCATTACTACTCGTCCGGACATCAGCCAGAGCTACTGGACTGTGCACGGCATGCGTAAAAACGAAGCGCTGGTGCGTTTCCTGGAGTCAGAAGATTTCGACGCTGCAATCATCTTTGTGCGTACCAAGAACGCAACCCTGGAAGTGGCTGAAGCGCTGGAGCGCAGCGGTTACAACAGCGCCGCGCTGAACGGTGACATGAACCAGGCCCTGCGTGAGCAGACTCTGGAGCGTCTGAAAGATGGCCGTCTGGATATTCTGATTGCTACCGACGTTGCTGCCCGTGGTTTGGACGTTGAGCGTATCAGCCTGGTAGTCAACTATGACATCCCTATGGATTCAGAGTCTTACGTTCACCGTATCGGCCGTACCGGTCGTGCTGGCCGTGCAGGCCGCGCGCTGCTGTTCGTCGAAAACCGCGAACGCCGCCTGCTGCGTAACATTGAACGCACCATGAAGCTGACCATCCCAGAAGTCGAGCTGCCAAATGCAGAACTGCTGGGGCAGCGCCGTCTGGCCAAGTTTGCTGCCAAAGTGCAGCAGCAATTGGAAAGCAGCGATCTGGATATGTACCGCGCACTGCTGGCGAAACTGCAACCGGCTGAAGAGCTGGATATGGAAACGCTGGCTGCCGCATTGCTGAAAATGGCTCAGGGCGAACGTCCTCTGATCCTGCCACCGGATCCGGTCTTCAAACCGCGTCAACGTCGTGAGTTCAACGATCGTGACGACCGTGGTGGTGACCGTCGTCGTGATGCACGTTCAGACAGCCGTGACGGTGGTGATCGTCCACGTCGTGAGCGTCGTGACGTGGGTGAAATGCAGCTGTACCGCATCGAAGTGGGCCGTGATGACGGTGTGGAAGTGCGTCATATCGTTGGCGCGATCGCTAACGAAGGTGACATCAGCAGCCGTTACATCGGTAACATCAAGCTGTTTGCTTCTCACTCTACTATCGAACTGCCAAAAGGCATGCCGGGCGAGATCCTGAATCACTTCACGCGTACCCGTATTCTGAACAAGCCGATGAATATGCAACTGCTGGGTGATGCACAGCCACATGAACGCCGTGAGCGTCGTGAAGGCGGTGCCGGTGAGCGCCGCGGTGGTGGTCGTCCATTCAATGGCGAACGTCGTGAAGGTGCCGGTGCTCCGCGCCGTTCTTTCGGTGAGCGTCGTGAAGGCGGTAACGCCGGTGGTGAACGTCGTGGTGGCAACTTCAACCGCGATGGCAAGCCAGCACCTCGCCGTGACGATGCAGCACCCGCTGCGCCACGTCGCCGTTTCGGTGATGCATAATTGTTGATCTGACCGTTTACGGTTAATCCATCAGAAACCAGCCTCAGGGCTGGTTTTTTTATGCCTGACTCGCGGCTAAACGGAGATAAATAACGTATCATTCGCAGGGTTTATTTTACGGATGTCATGCACGGGAGATGCCATGAGCTGGCAGCAATTCAAATCTCAATACCTGGTGCGTTTCTGGGCACCGCTCCCGGCGGTGATCGCGGCCGGGATCCTCTCCACTTACTATTTTGGCATGACCGGTACCTTCTGGGCGGTGACCGGTGAGTTCACTCGCTGGGGTGGGCACGTGTTGCAATGGTTTGGCTTCCATCCCGAGCAATGGGGCTATTTCAAGGTGATTGGCCTGCAGGGAACACCGCTGGAGCGTATTGATGGCCGGATGATTATCGGTATGTTAGCTGGCTGTATTGCCGCCGCGCTGTGGGCTAACAACGTCAAATTGCGTATGCCACAGCATCGCATTCGTATTATGCAGGCGTTACTGGGCGGCATTATTGCCGGTTTTGGCGCGCGCTTGGCGATGGGATGCAATCTGGCGGCTTTCTTCACCGGTATTCCGCAGTTCTCACTGCATGCCTGGTTCTTTGCGTTGGCCACGGCGGTGGGTTCTTATTTCGGTGCGAAATTCACGCTGTTGCCGATGTTCCGTATTCCGGTAAAGCTGCAAAAAGTGAAAGCGGCTTCCCCGTTAACGCAAAAACCTGAACAGGCACGCCGTCGTTTTCGCTTGGGAATGGTGATTTTTTGCCTCGCGATTGCCTGGTCACTGTGGACGCTGTTTGCGGCCCCCAAACTCGGTATCGCCATGCTGTTTGGTATCGGTTTTGGCCTGCTGATTGAGCGGGCTCAGATCTGCTTTACCTCGGCGTTTCGTGATTTATGGATCACTGGCCGCACCCATATGGCCAAGGCGATTATTCTTGGCATGGCCGTGAGCGCTATCGGCATCTTCAGCTATGTGCAACTGGGCGTGTCGCCGAAAATCATGTGGGCTGGCCCCAACGCCGTGCTGGGTGGTTTGCTGTTTGGCTTTGGTATTGTACTGGCCGGTGGCTGTGAGACCGGCTGGATGTACCGTGCGGTAGAAGGGCAGGTGCATTACTGGTGGGTGGGTTTGGGCAACATCATCGGTGCGACCCTGCTGGCATATTACTGGGACGATCTGGCCCCCGCGCTGGCGACCAACTACGACAAGATTAACCTGCTGGATACCTTCGGACCAATCGGCGGCCTGCTGGTGACCTATCTACTGTTAGCGATAGCCTTCGCCGCCATGCTGTGGTGGGAGAAACGCTTTTTCCGTGCCAAACCGGATGCCCAGGTGATCAATTTAAGGAGTGAAGCATGAAGCAAGCCGAGATAGTGCCTGATTACCGGCTGGATATGGTAGGGGAACCTTGCCCTTACCCGGCAGTCGCCACCCTGGAAGCGATGCCGCAGCTTAAACCGGGAGAAATACTGGAAGTGATCAGCGATTGCCCGCAGTCGATCAACAATATCCCGTTGGATGCCCGTAACCATGGCTACAAAGTGTTGGATATTCAGCAAGATGGGCCGACAATCCGCTACCTGATCCAACGTTGAGCCCCCTCACCCCAACCCTCTCCCTCGGGGAGAGGGAGCTGATAGCCCCAGCTCTTTTGCAAGTAAATAGCTCATCTCAGCAAACTCACTCGGCCACTTTGTAATGGTCTAGTAAGCGTTGACGCCGGATTTTCAAACCCACTCGATCGGTTCCCTCTCCCTGTGGGAGAGGGAGCTGAACGTCCCTGCTCGTCTGACAGTAAAGCGACAATCTCAGCAAACTCACTCGGCCACTTTGTAATGGTCTAGTAAGCGTTGACACCGGATTTTCAAACCCACTCGATCGGTTCCCTCTCCCTGTGAGAGAGGGAGCTGAACGTCCCTGCTCGTCTGGCAGTAAAGCGACAATCTCAGCAAACTCACTCGGCCACTTTGTAATGGTCTAGTAAGCGTTGACGCCGGATTTTCAAACCCTCTCGATCTGTCCCCTCTCCCTGTGGGAGAGGGAGCTGATGGTCCCTGCTCGTCTGGCAGTAAAGCGACAATCTCAGCAAACTCACTCGGCCATTCTGCAATGGTCTAGTAAGCGTTGACGCCGGATTTTCAAACCCACTCGATCGGTTCCCTCTCCCTGTGGGAGAGGGTTAGGGTGAGGGGGGGCACCGATTCGTAACCCCTATCCCTTCACTAAATCGCCTTTCACCCCGGCAACAATCTCAAACGACCGTAAACGCGCCTGATGATCGAAAATCTGGCCGTTAACCATGATTTCATCGGCGTCGGTTTCACGCAGCAGGCTTTGCAGGCCATGACGAACGCTACTTTCGCTGCCGACAATCGACATCCGCAACGCTTGCTCAACGCCATATTGCTCGCCAGCGGTCCACAGCGCGTGGATATTGTCTACCGGCGGCGGCAGCGGGCCTGGAGAACCACGGCGCAGATTGATGAACTGTTGCTGCATAGAAGTGAACAGGAAGCGTGCATCGCTGTCGCTCTCAGCGGCAATCACGTTCACGCACACCATGGCATGCGGCTTCTGACATTGCTCTGAAGGCGTGAAGTTTTCACGGTACAGGTTCAATGCCTGGAACAGCATATCTGGCGCAAAGTGCGAAGCGAAGGCAAACGGCAGACCGAGCTGTGCCGCCAACTGAGCGCTGTAAAGGCTGGACCCCAACAGCCAGATTGGCACATGCAACCCTTGGCCCGGCACTGCCTGCACGGCTTGCCCCGGCTGCACCTCGCCAAAATAGTGCTGGAGTTCTTGCACGTCACGTGGGAAGTTGTCCACCTCGCCGGAGAGATGACGGCGCAGTGCCATCATCGTGCGTTGGTCTGTACCTGGCGCACGACCAAGACCCAGATCGATACGCCCAGGATAGAGTGATTCCAGCGTGCCGAACTGTTCGGCAATCACCAACGGCGCATGGTTGGGCAGCATCACGCCACCGGAACCCAGACGAATACTCTGCGTTCCTGCCGCCAGATACCCGAGGAGCACCGACGTGGCTGCACTGCCAATGCCGGTCATATTGTGGTGTTCTGCCAGCCAGTAGCGTTGATAGCCCCATTTTTCAGCATGCTGAGCCAGATCCAGCGAGCAATGGAACGCATCGCGGGCTTTGGCCCCTTGAGGGATCGGGGATAAATCCAGTACCGAGACAGGCACCGGTGTGTGTTTAGTCATATCATCGTCCATTGTGCTTAATGTGTTGATCGCTTAAAGGGCGATTGCAGGTGTCTGCAACGTTAAAAGCAATTATGCTTTTAGTGTTAAAAGCATAATGCAATTTGCGGTTATAAAAGAGGATATAAGTGCTTGCAATATCCTTAAAATATTCGTGGTTTTTTACTGGGAGAAGGATCAGATAGGGACGTGACGCTATTCGTCCGAACTCTGATGTTCAAGGGGCTGACGTAATGAAGAAAAAGACGCTGTTTACACTGCTGCTGATGGTTATCGCCATTGCGATGGCAGTGTTGTTCCGCGCGCATAATCAGGATTTGGTCTTGCAGGGGGAGGTGGACGCCCCTGAAGTGATCGTTGCCTCCAAAGCGAAAGGCCGGGTAATTGAACGGCTGGTGGAGCGCGGGGATGACGTGAAGCGCGGGCAACTGGTGATCCGGCTGGAGAGCCCGGAATTGATGGCACAACTGCGTTCAGCGCAGGCCACGCGTGATGAGGCCAAGGCGCAGTTGGATGAATCGCTGCATGGTACCCGTGAAGAGAGTATCCGCAACCTGCGTGCCAATCTGGCGCAGGCCGAAGCGGAATACCAGAATGCGCAACATGATTACGATCGTAATCTGAGCGTGGCCAGCAAAGGCTACGTCTCAAAATCTGAATTGGACAGTTCACGCCGTTCGCGCGACACCGCTTATCAACAGGTCCAAGCCGCCAAAGCCAATCTGGACGAAGGTATCAACGGCGATCGCATAGAACTGCGGCAAAAATACGCCGCGGCACTGCGGGCCGCAGAGCAGGACCTGTTGGAGATTCAGGCCCAGACCGACGATCTGCAGGTTCTAGCGCCGGTAGATGGTGAAGTGGGGCCGATCCCGGCAGAAGTGGGGGAACTGCTTAATGCCTCCAGCCCGTTGATAACATTGATTCGTGTACCGGATGCCTATTTCGTGTTTAACCTGCGCGAAGATATTCTGGCTAATGTGCGTAAGGGCGATAAAGTGACGCTGCGTGTACCGGCGTTGAAAGACAAAATGATCGAAGCCGAAGTGCGCTATATCGCCCCGCTAGGAGACTACGCCACCAAACGTGCCACGCGAGCCACCGGTGACTTTGATCTGAAAACCTTTGAAGTTCGTCTGTATCCGTCGCAGCCGGTAGAGGGGCTGCGCCCAGGGATGAGTACCTTATGGCTATGGAAAGAGTAAGGGCAGGCTGGCGCTGTTTCAGCCACGCGTTCAGCAACGAATGTCGCATTGCTTTCCGTCAGCCTGTGGTGCACTGGTTGGGCTGGATTTTCCCGTTGATGCTGTTCGGTCTGATCAGCAGCAATTTCTCGGAAGGAACCTTGCTCGACCTGCCGGTATCGGTGGTAGATAACGATCACAGCTCGCTGTCAAAAAACCTGATCCGCAAGCTGGATGCGGGGTCACATGCCCATGTTCAGGCTTATGACGGTGGGCTGGAAGAGTCATTGCGCCGTCTGCGCAGTGCGCAGGACTATGCCTTACTGTCGATCCCGACCGATTTCGAGTCCGATGCCCTGGCGGGCAACCAGCCGAGCGTCGTGTTGTATTACAACGCGTTGTTCTACGGTGCGGGGTTATATTCGACGCAGGACTTCAGCGGCCTGATGGCCGAGACGAATGCCAACTATCGTTCGATCATTGCCGGAGCCATGGGCAAATCACTGCCGCCGTTGGCGGACGTCACCCTAAACTATGGCAGCCTGTTCAATGCCAGCGGCAGTTATATCTACTATCAGCAGTTTGCCGCCACCATTCATATGCTGCAGCTGTTTGTGGTCACCTGCATGATCTATGTGATGGCGCGCAGCAAGTCTTTGCTGAAGGCGAAACCCTTTAGCCTGGCACTGCTGGGCAAACTGGCCCCCTATACCCTTAGCTTTACCACGCTGCTGATGGTTGAGATTGGTGCGCTGGTCGGCATTTTTGACGCACGAGTCAGCGGCAATCCGCTCTTCATGCTGATGATTGGTTTCTTCTATGTGATGGCGGCCCAGAGTATCGGCTTGCTGTTGTATACCTTTACCGGCAGTGCCATTACCGCCTACACCCTGATTGGGATGTTGGTGAGTATCGCGCTGACCTTTTCCGGTATGGCGGTGCCAGAGCTATCCATGCCGTTGCCTGCGCAGATTATCTCTAATATCGAACCTCTTACCCATGCGCTGTACGCCATGTTCGACGTCTTCCTGCGGCAGGTGCCCGCCAGTGCCATCCTCAGCGTTTGCGCGTTGCTGCTGGTCTACCCGTTGGTCACGGCGGTGCTGGTGCGTAACCGGCTGCTGAAACGGTTGGCGAAAGAGGAGACGGTAGGATGAAAAGTTATTGGCAAACCTTCAGTAAGGTGCTGATGAGCATGCTGGAGCGGCCCATGTGGCTGATGCTGATCCTCTCGTTGTGTGTCATGAGCATGGTTTATGCCAACCGCACCGTGTGGGATCTGCCGGTGGCGGTGATCGATCAGGATCACAGCACCGCCAGTCGCGAACTGATCCGCCAGTTGGATGCGACCTCGAAGATCGCTATTCAGACCTATGACAACCTGGATGATGCTAAACGCGATCTGGGTTGGCGCAAATTGTTTGCGGTGATCATTATGCCGGTGGATCTGGAGAAAAAGATCCTCAATGGCAAGAGCATTGAGATCCCGGTGTTCGGGGATGCCACCAACCGGTTGGCGAACGGCCAGATCCAACAGGACGTGGTAGCGGTTTATCAGCAACTGCTCAATCAGTACAACACCTCGCTGTTATTACGCAGTGGCTTTAGCGAACGGCAGGCGCAGGTGATCCTGACGCCGATCCAGAGCCAGACGCTGGATGTCTTTAACCCCGGCATCAGCTTTGCGGCAATCATCTTCCCTGGCCTGCTGGTGATGCTTTTACAGCACTCGTTACTGATCGCTTGCGTGCGTGTCAGCATCGTGTTGAAAGGCGCTCCTGGCGGGAAACCGTCAATTCCGGTTTATCTGGGGGGGTTGTCGGCACTGTTGCCGATCTGGCTATTCCTGTCGATTGTGTTGTTTGTGCTGTGGCCGTGGGTACTGGGCTATCGCCAGACGGCGGCGATCCCAGAGATCCTGTTGCTGACCTTCCCGTTCCTGCTGGCGGTACTCGGCTTGGGCAAACTGGTCACCGAATGCTTGCGCAGCGTGGAGATGATCTACCTGACGCTGTCATTTATCACCACGCCGGTGTTTTACCTTTCCGGCACCATCTGGCCGTTGCAGGCGATGCCGCAGTGGGTCAGGGCGATTTCCTCAATGATCCCGTCAACCTGGGCCACCAAAGCCATCGCTGGCGTGAATCAGATGGGCCTCTCGTTGCGTGATGTCGGTGGAGATGTGGCAATGCTGCTGCTGCTGGGGGCGATTTATACGCTGATAGGCATTGGCGTTGGCGCCGTACGCAACCGCGTGGGGCTGCGCAGCTTATTCCGTCGGCATCGGGGATAGAATTGGCTCTCTTTACGCCATAAGCATGCGAACCCTTTTTTTTGCCGAGATAATATCTTACTGATTATTATCAGATTTTAAGGTGGGCAGTAAAAAAGGGTTTTCGCTGTATTTTGGCGATGTCTCTTCAATAATCATGCTGTTAGCGTTATTCTCTAACGTTCACTGCCGTACAGGCAGCTTAGAAAAAAGCCAAGCATCAAAAATGCAACCGGGGGTAGTTCACTGCCGTACAGGCAGCTTAGAAAGCTGACTATATCCCGTCGCTGCTTGCCTCATAGTTCACTGCCGTACAGGCAGCTTAGAAAATTTTCAACAGTTACATCACCAGTCACAGAGCGTTCACTGCCGTACAGGCAGCTTAGAAACGTATGGACGAAGATGAATTCCAGCAACTCTACGTTCACTGCCGTACAGGCAGCTTAGAAATGTACGGTGATACGCAGCGAGTGTGCGGATACGTTCACTGCCGTACAGGCAGCTTAGAAATAATTCAGTGAGAGGAACGTTTTGCGATTGCCGTTCACTGCCGTACAGGCAGCTTAGAAAGGCTCGCGTGAACGCTTCCGGCGATGTTCAGTGTTCACTGCCGTACAGGCAGCTTAGAAAAATACACGGTCATTTATACGGATCGTCACTGGGTTCACTGCCGTACAGGCAGCTTAGAAACGGCCCGGACGCACCGACAGCGGCCGTTGGTTGTTCACTGCCGTACAGGCAGCTTAGAAAACGGGTGACAAGCCCTTGAAAAATGCGACGGTGTTCACTGCCGTACAGGCAGCTTAGAAAATTAATAGTGCTCAATCTAGTGTTTGCATACGGTTCACTGCCGTACAGGCAGCTTAGAAACTCGTTTCTGCGTTCCCAGCCCCGAGGATTTGGTTCACTGCCGTACAGGCAGCTTAGAAAAACAAATAGCGAAAACGGCTAATCTTTACAGTGTTCACTGCCGTACAGGCAGCTTAGAAATGCTTGGGAAGGTAACGCGCTGGAGGAGTTTCGTTCACTGCCGTACAGGCAGCTTAGAAATATGAGATTGGGGTGTTCTTCAATGCCCTTCAGTTCACTGCCGTACAGGCAGCTTAGAAAAGAACGCCGGGATCACTGCACTACAAACGCTAGTTCACTGCCGTACAGGCAGCTTAGAAAATGAAAAGCACATTTCTTTTTTGATGGATAACGTTCACTGCCGTATAGGCAGCTTAGAAAATCATATTCGCACTGGTTTCACAGCGTTTCGCGTTCACTGCCGTACAGGCAGCTTAGAAAAAGTTCCGTACTGGGGCCACCGGGCAGGAATGGTTCACTGCCGTACAGGCAGCTTAGAAAGTTTGGCCGCAGGAAGTTAATTTCCTGTTTGAGTTCACTGCCGTACAGGCAGCTTAGAAAAGCAAGAACGTTGGGGGGCGACGCCCGAGGAAGTTCACTGCCATACAGGCAGCTTAGAAAGACCACGCTTACGATGAAATCACCGGCTTTCAGTTCACTGCCGTACAGGCAGCTTAGAAAATGCGCGCCAATGGCCTCCGTGATAATCTGCAGTTCACTGCCGTACAGGCAGCTTAGAAAGCGACCAGGGCCGTGCTCTAAATCATGAAAGAGTTCACTGCCGTACAGGCAGCTTAGAAAAGATACCACGCGCTCTGCGTAGCGAAATCCATGTTCACTGCCGTACAGGCAGCTTAGAAAAGTCACCGCCCCACTCGATCGGGATATGTAGCGTTCACTGCCGTACAGGCAGCTTAGAAAAGCGGAAGATCTGCTGCTTGTTGTTGTGCCATGTTCACTGCCGTACAGGCAGCTTAGAAAGCAAAACATCGGCCTGTTTCCCGCCGCTGTTAGTTCACTGCCGTACAGGCAGCTTAGAAACATAACGGACAGTTGTTCATCCATTCCAACCCGTTCACTGCCGTACAGGCAGCTTAGAAAATTTTGGAATATTCCACTTTTGGCTCGGTGAGGTTCACTGCCGTACAGGCAGCTTAGAAATCGATCTGCTTAACGGCGTCACCCGGATGAACGTTCACTGCCGTACAGGCAGCTTAGAAACGTCTTGGCGCCCATTTTGTGATTCTCCGGTGGTTCACTGCCGTACAGGCAGCTTAGAAATCTAACATGCTGGAGAGAGTGATGATTATACCGTTCACTGCCGTACAGGCAGCTTAGAAATTTAACTGCAATCTTGTTCAAAAGCGCACTCTGTTCACTGCCGTACAGGCAGCTTAGAAACTATGGCCGCCATTTCTATGCCGGTAATGCAACGTTCACTGCCGTACAGGCAGATAAAAAATAATCACCCAGCAGAACAATAAAGCCCCAGGCCTTATTGCTCTGCAAAAGATAATTTATTGCACCAACTCCAACCCGGCCACGCGCCGCCAGTAACCATTGCATTCGGCGTGGTGGGCTAATGCCAACGGCTGTGCCCCTTGCTCGTTAGCGCGGAAACTATCAATTAACGCCAGAGTATCTTCCCCCTGCGGCGACAGGCGCACGATATCAACCAGCCCCTGCATGCTGGTCAGTTCGTTACCCAGGTTGTAGCAGTAACCGCTCATGGTCTGAATGCCATTGAGTACGAACACCTGCTGGTTCTCCTGCGAGTTAACGATGCGTCCCTGAGGATATTTGATACAACAGGTCTCGCATTCGTCCTTACCTCGGTTTTCTGAGCGGGCGGTAAAGCAACGCGCCGAATAGGCCAAGGGCAAATGACCATAGCTCAACACTTCCACTTCAAACCCCTGGCGGAAGCCCAACTCCTCGCATTGCTGCAATAAATTGACCAGCCAGTCGCGCGAAAGCTCCACCGGCATGCACCAGCGCATCATGCCTTGCTTATGCAGCAGGCGCAGCGTGTAGGCGTTATAACAATTGAGAGCGTGCCCGGCCACAAACGGTAAGCCACGATCGGCGGCCATATTGACCGTGCCCAGATCGTTGGCTTCGATCAGGAATTCCCCGTTTTCCACATAGCGCTTCAGCTCATTCAGCTCCGAAGGGGCCTGCAACAGCGCCAGGGTAGTGAGCACGACCTGTTTACCCGACTTGGCGATCGCCTGCGCCAGTGCCAGCCAGTCGCCCACTTTCATCTCGCGCCGCTTGGTACAGACACTCTCACCAAGATAGATGATATCGGCACTGCTACTGACAGCCTGTTGATAGAAGGCTTCCACCTCGGTTTTTGGCCAGTAGTAGAGCACTGGCCCTAATGCATATTTCATGGTTTCTCCTGCTACTGCCATTTGCGGTGATACGCGCCAAGCGTGGTCTGGGTACCTTCGGACATTGCGCCGAGCGTCTCCATCCAGGCCGTATCGGCTTGGTAACCTTCCGGATTAGCCAGGCAGCGATCGATCGCCTGGCGCCAGACACGGGCCACCTGGCTGACATACGCCGGGCTACGTTGACGGCCTTCGATCTTCACCGAGGCAATATTAGCGGCCAGCAGCTCTGGCAGCAGCTCCAGCGTATTGAGGCTGGTGGGTTCTTCCAACGGATGATAGCGCACGTTATCAACCAGGTAGCGGCCTTTGCACAGCGTGGGGTAACCGGCGTTTTCACCGTCCTGATAGCGATCGATCAGCACGTCGTTCAGGCGTGATTCCATCCCCTGCGGCGTTTGCTGCCAGCGTACAAAGCGTGCTGGAGAACAGGCTCCCACGGTATTGGGAGATTCACCGGTCAGATAGGAGGAAAGGTAGCAGCGGCCCTCCGCCATGATGCACAGGCTACCAAAGGCAAACACCTCCAGCGGCACTGGGCTGGTGCGTGCCAACTGCTTCACCTGATGCATCGAGAGGACGCGTGGCAGCACCACACGGGCGACATCAAAGTGGCGCTGATAAAAACGGATGGCTTCTTCATTGGTGGCGGAAGCCTGCACCGAGACATGGCGTTCCACCTGCGGGTAGCGCTCCGCGGCATATTCCAGCATCGCCAAATCGGCCAGGATCAACGCATCGGCACCCAGTTGGGCCGCCATATCAACGGCGCGTTGCCAGCGGGCGTAACCATCAGGGTGGGCAAAGGTATTGATGGCGATATGCAACTTGCGGCCATGACGGTGCACGTAGTCGGCCGCTTCCTGCAGTTTTTTCTCGGTAAAGTTCAACCCGGCAAAGTGGCGCGCATTGGTATCATCTTTCAGGCCGATGTAAACGGCATCTGCGCCATTATCCACCGCAGCTTTCAAGGCGGGCAGGTTGCCAGCGGGACAAAGCAGCTCCATAGATCTATCCTGATTCAGCCGCATACCTGGCCAGGCATACGCTGTGATAAGCGTTGCCGAACGGTTTCTGTGTCCGGCAAAAATGTAAACGGGAGGGCAATTTTAGTGAACCCGAGGTTATCAAGTTTTGATTTGGGGCAGTTTCTGGCGTATTGATATATCCATCGTCTCGCGATTGGCTCGGTGAGATACAGGGATATCGCAGGGTAAGACGAACGTTAATTGCACTATTTGTTGATATAGACCGGTTACGCGTGGCATCAATGTGGCAAAATAGACGCAGATTGAGTTGAAAGGAGTGAATGAACGTGTTGGGAAAACTACGAGCACGCATTGTGCGTCAAGGGCCGTCGCTGTTGCGCGTACCGTTAAAATTCACGCCGTTTGCTCTGCAGCGTCAGCTACTGGAACAGGTACTGGGCTGGCAATTTCGTCAGGCGCTGGCAGACGGTGATTTAGCGTTTCTTGAATCGCGCTGGCTGAAGATCGAAGTACGCGATCTGGCGTTGCAATGGTTTATGACGGTAGAAAACGATAGGCTGGTGGTGAGCCAACAGGCTGAGGCTGATGTCAGCTTCAGTGGCGAAGCCAACGATCTGATCCTGGTTGCTGCACGCAAGCAGGATCCCGATACGCTGTTTTTCCAGCGTCGGTTGCAGATTGAAGGAGATACCGAATTGGGCCTGTATGTAAAAAATCTGATGGACGCCATCGATCTGGACGCAATGCCTGCGCCGTTGCGCATTGGCTTGCTACAGTTGGCGGACTTTGTTGAAGCCGGTTTGCAGGAGGGCACGGAGTCGTCTTCCCGTGCGCTGCAGCCATGTTAATCCGCGTTGAAATTCCGGTAGACGCCGCAGGCATTGATGCCCTGCTGCGTAACGCATTTGGCCGCGATGACGAAGCCGAACTGGTGCAGCAACTGCGTGAAGACGGGCTGTTGACGCTGGGGATTGTGGCGACAGATGACGAAGGGGGCGTAGTCGGTTATGCCGCTTTCAGCCCGGTTGATGTTGCCGGTGAGGATCGTCAGTGGGTTGGCCTTGCACCTCTCGCGGTGGAAGAGAGTCTGCGCCGCCAAGGGTTGGGTGAAAAACTGGTTTACGAAGGGCTGGATGCACTCAATGAGTTCAGCTATGCCGCCGTGGTGGTACTGGGCGACCCGGCCTACTACGGGCGTTTTGGTTTTAAAACGGCGGCTCAGTATGATCTGCATTGCCGTTGGCCAGATACCGAAGCGGCGTTCCAGGTTTACCCGCTGGCGGAAGACGCGCTGAACGGTGTGAACGGGTTGGTCGAGTATTCGGCACCTTTTAGCCGTTTTTAACCTCCGGCAGTAAATAGTCTAATGAGAGAGGCGGGTCTGCTACCAGCCTCTCTTTTTGTTTTTTGCTCAGTTGTTTAACCCGGTATTCCAGCCGGAGCGCCGTGGATCGATCCCCCACCGGACAGTGAAAGACCAGTTCCAACACCCCTTTCCCACGTAGAGCTTTTGCCCCTTTACCGGCCTGATGCTGCGCCATGCGCCGCTCGACATCGGTGGTGATGCCGGTATACAGCATGCCGCTTGGCATCCGCAGCATATAGAGATGCCAGGTTGTTTCACTCATAACGGCCTGCGGGATATTTCATGGGATCCTTTCCGGGGGTAAGCAGAGTCAAGGCGAATCATTTTCCGTAAAAAGGCCCATTACTCACCGAATCCCTGACGATAAGTTCGGAGGTAAACAGATTGTCCTTCGACAGGTAGCCGCCGTCGAGCATAGCAATCAGTCGGTCGATCACTTCGCTCATCATATCGCTCACCGGGTCTTTAACGCTGGATAACGTCGGGGATAGGTACGGGGCCGTAGGGATATTATCGAAGCCGATAACCGAGACTTCATTGGGGACGATAATACCTGCATCGTTCAATTTTTTGATGGCACCAATGGCCATATCATCGTTACTGGCGAGTACCGCACTAAACGTGATTTTATCCTTGAGCAACGTTTCTATCGCCGCGGCACCGCTGGCTGGCGTCCACTTTCCTGTGATGATGAGCTTATCATCAAGCTCGATATCGTATTGATTCAAGGCTTCTTTATAACCGGATAATCGCTCAATAGCCGTTGGCGAATCCAGTGAGCCGGTAATAAAGGCGATATTCCGGTGGCCCTGCTCAATCAGGTATTTTGTTGCTTTAAAGCTGGCCCCTTTGTGGTCGCAGCAGATGCAGTGGCTGTGATGTTTTCTCAGCCTACGGTTAACCACCATGATGGGTTGTTTATGCTGCTCGATGATGTCGTCCATCGCTTCGATGGTTAAAAAACGCGGGTAAATGATGATGGCGTCGCAGCGTAAATCGAGTAGGAATCGAATCGCCTCTTGCTCTTCTGTGGCGCTGTGTTTGCCGTCCACCAAAATCAACTGGCGACCGTTGTCTTCCAGCTTTTGCGCCGCTTGGGAAAGTATCTCGCTGAAATAATTGCCGTTATAGAGGGTGTTGGTCACCACCAGGCCAATGCACTGGGATTTATTGGTGGCCAGATTTCTCGCCAGCAGATTGGGACGATAACCTGCCTCTTCGATAGCTTTAAACACCTGATCTTTGGTGGCTTCGCTGACGTACCCTTTGCCGGAAAGAACGCGTGAAACAGTGGCTTTTGAGACGCCTGCCTTTTTTGCCACTTCCTGCATGGTAGACATAGGGTTTTCCCGGCTTTTAACAATTATCCCCATTCTACACATTCAATCGCATTAGAGCAGACCCTTTGCAGCTTCTTGAACCCATTCATGTCGATCACAATCACAAAATAGACAATCAAAAAATTTATAGATTGATTTTCAATCTAAATATAAACACTCTTATGTGAAACCGGTTACCTATCTATGAGAGTTGTCCTCATGTCTAAGAATTATGCGGCGGTATCAAGAACGATAGTGGATGCAGTTGGGGGAGCGAGTAACGTCGCGGCGGTGACTCATTGCATGACGCGTTTACGCTTTGTGCTCAACGACGACACCCTCGTCGATGCCGCCAGGCTGAAGGCAATCGGCGGCGTGCTGGGCGTGGTAAGAAGCGAAAATCAGTGTCAGGTGATCATCGGCAACACCGTTTCACAGGCTTATGCCGAAGTGCTGAAACTGCTGCCCGAAGGGGCGGTGGCGAAGCAACCGGTCGCGGTAAAAAACAAAATCACCCTCAAACGCATCGGCGCCGGGATCCTGGATGCATTGATTGGCACCATGTCACCGCTGATCCCGGCCATTATCGGCGGCTCAATGGTGAAATTGCTGGCCATGATTTTGGATATGACTGGCGTATTCGATAAAGGCTCCTCAACGCTGATCATTCTTAATGTTATCGGCGATGGCGCATTCTTCTTCCTGCCGGTGATGGTTGCGGCTTCGGCCGCGGTAAAATTCAAAACCAATATGTCGTTGGCGATCGCTATTGCCGGGGTACTGGTTCATCCGGCCTTTATCGATCTGATGGCCAAGGCAGCGCAGGGTCAGCAGGTCGAGTTTATGGGGTTACCTGTCACGGCGGTGAAATACACCTACACGGTGATCCCGGCGTTGTGCATGACCTGGCTGCTTTCCTACATTGAGAAATGGGTCGATCGTATTACACCTGCCGTAACCAAAAATTTCCTTAAACCGATGCTGATTGTGCTGATCTCCGCCCCGATTGCCATCATGCTGATTGGCCCGTTAGGCATCTGGATCGGTAGCGGCATTTCTGCGTTGGTTTACACCATTCACAGCTATCTGGGCTGGTTATCCGTCGCCATCATGGGCGGGCTCTGGCCACTGTTGGTGATGACCGGGATGCACCGCGTGTTCACACCAACCATCATTCAGACTATTGCGGAAACCGGTAAAGAAGGCATGGTGATGCCCTCAGAGATCGGTGCCAACCTCTCGTTGGGGGGCTCATCGTTGGCCGTGGCCTGGCGCACCAAAAACCCGGAACTGCGGCAGACTGCATTGGCCGCTGCGGCCTCGGCCATCGTGGCGGGTATTTCGGAGCCTGCGCTTTACGGTGTGGCAGTACGTTTGAAGCGCCCACTGATAGCGGCGTTGATCAGTGGTTTTGTCTGTGGCGGCGTTGCTGGTATCGCAGGGTTAGCGAGCCACTCAATGGCCTCACCGGGGTTGTTCACCAGCGTGCAGTTCTTTGATCCGACCAACCCGATGACCATTGTCTGGGTGTTTGGCGTGATGCTCCTGGCGGTTGTGCTTTCCTTTGTTCTCACCTTGTTGCTGGGGTTTGAAGATATTCCGGTGGTGGAAGAGACGGAAAGTAACCAAGCCAAATCGGCGCCTGCGTTATCTGTATAACCTGTTGTAAAACTGAATCATAGAGAAGAGGTATCTTATGCCAGCATCTGTTTTCCCCGCAGATTTTTTATGGGGTGGTGCGTTAGCTGCCAACCAAGCCGAGGGGGCTTATCTTGAAGGCGGTAAGGGGCTGACGACGGTTGATATGATCCCTCATGGCAAAAATCGTCTGGCGGTAAAACTGGGTCAGGAAAAACGCTTTACGCTGCGTGAAGATGAGTTTTACCCCAGCCATTTAGGTATCGATTTTTATCATCGCTATAAAGATGATATTGCCCTGATGGCAGAAATGGGTTTCAGCGTATTTCGTACCTCGATTGCCTGGAGTCGTATCTTCCCGAACGGCGATGAAACCCTTCCTAATGAAGAAGGTATTGCTTTTTACCGCGACGTTTTCAATGAGTGCAAAAAGCACGGCATCGAGCCGCTGGTCACGCTATGCCATTTTGATGTGCCGATGCATCTGGTGCGGGAATACGGTTCGTGGCGCAACCGGAAAATGGTGGAGTTCTTTACCCACTACGCCCGCACCTGTTTTGAGGCCTTTGATGGGCTGGTGAAATACTGGCTCACGTTTAATGAAATCAATATTCTGCTGCATAGCCCGTTCTCTGGTGCTGGGTTGGTCTTTGAGAAAAATGACAATCAGGAACAGGTAAAATATCAGGCAGCGCATCACGAACTGATTGCTAGCGCGTTAGCGACCAAAATCGCGCATGAGGTTAACCCGCACAATCAGGTTGGCTGCATGTTGGCTGGGGGCAATTTCTACCCGTGGTCCTGTAAACCCGAAGACGTTTGGGCTGCGTTAGAGAAAGACCGTGAAAACCTGTTTTTCATCGACGTTCAGGCTCGCGGCGCTTACCCGTCGTACACCAAGCGCCTGTTTAAGGAAAAGGGTATCACTCTAGCAATGGAACCAGGCGACAGCGAGATCCTCAAAAACAGCGTCGATTTTGTCTCCTTCAGCTATTACGCTTCCCGCTGTGCTTCGGCCGATATGAACGAGCACAACAGCAGCTCAGCCAATATCGTCAAATCTCTGAAAAATCCGCATATCCAGGCCAGTGAGTGGGGCTGGGGTATCGATCCGTTGGGCCTGCGCATTACTATGAACATGATGTATGACCGCTACCAGAAACCGCTGTTCCTGGTGGAAAATGGCCTGGGTGCGAAAGACGAAATCAATGAGCAAGGTGAAATTGACGACGAATACCGCATTAGCTACTTGCGCGAGCATATCAAAGCGATGGCGGATGCCATCGAAGACGGTATCCCGGTGATGGGTTACACCTCTTGGGGTTGTATTGACCTGGTTTCTGCTTCAACCGGGGAAATGAGCAAACGCTATGGCTTTGTCTATGTCGACCGTGACGATCAGGGGAACGGCACACTTGCCCGCACAAGAAAGAAATCGTTTTATTGGTATAAGAAGGTTATCGCCAGTAACGGTTCAGATCTGAGCTAGTAAAAAAGGGAATACCTGCCTGGTGCGGTATTCCCAAAGAGAGATGACAACGTGTTTTTTTAACTTGAGATATCCAGGCCTGCCGCCCCGAGGGACGTTCCGCTGGCTTACGCCACGACGACCCCATCGCTACGCTCTTCCTAATATCTGACTTTGTCAGCAGTGTGAGGGAATGCCCGCTTTATGCGGCATTTCCTTTTCTTTTTGGGTGGGGAGACAAGCCGGTATTTGGCAGAGAAAGAGCATATCCGTTGTTAACCCTATTTTTGCCTTGTTATTTAATTTATTGATTTTTAATGGTTAATTTTCTTGGTGTAAAAAAGGGTATTTTGCCTTTTTAACGGAAGACGCTATGCAGATCAGGTGATTAGCGCTAGTCTGTAACGGTTCACTGCCGTACAGGCAGCTTAGAAATCATCGCATAGTGCATTTGGATTGCGGAGTTTGTTCACTGCCGTACAGGCAGCTTAGAAAGCTATTGCCACGCGGTACCAGTACCTGGACGGGTTCACTGCCGTACAGGCAGCTTAGAAAAGGATAGCTGGCGTCAGCCCTCAATCTGTCAAGTTCACTGCCGTACAGGCAGCTTAGAAACTCAGAAAGCGAATTGAGCACACCCGCAGCCAGTTCACTGCCGTACAGGCAGCTTAGAAACGGAACCCTTGCCAATAGAGATACATCGCCTGGTTCACTGCCGTACAGGCAGCTTAGAAAGTCATGGTGCGACTCAGCAACGCGCAGACCAAGTTCACTGCCGTACAGGCAGCTTAGAAACTGCAAGCACGCCGGCTTCATTACCCCACAACGGTTCACTGCCGTACAGGCAGCTTAGAAACTGGAGAAAATGGTGTTTTGACCTATGCCAACGTTCACTGCCGTACAGGCAGCTTAGAAAATTAAGCCAATCATGCTGCTCTTTGGTGAGGTGTTCACTGCCGTACAGGCAGCTTAGAAATTGCCAGTTACCGTTACCCACACTAGGCAAAAGTTCACTGCCGTACAGGCAGCTTAGAAACGTAAATAGTTCACACTTTTTCGATAGCTACCGTTCACTGCCGTACAGGCAGCTTAGAAAACATCATTGTCGTTAACTACAGCGGCGGTAAGGTTCACTGCCGTACAGGCAGCTTAGAAAAATACCCGGCATCCTTCTCGAAATTCCAATAAGTTCACTGCCGTACAGGCAGGCTACAGATCACCAGGTATATCCGATGACTATTTTTACCACTGATAATATTTATGTATTATTTTAATTTAATTATCATTGATTTTAATTAATTAAAATTTAACATTCATCAAGTTATTCAAAGGGGTAACTGTGCTAAAACAACAAGGGGAACGTTGGCATCTTGCGTGAAAATTCACGAGCTGGATGATTTTATGACATAAAAATAGGGATATTGCCCCTTTCATGAATAAACAATTCTCGCCTTCAGATTTAAAAACTATTCTGCATTCAAAACGTGCAAACATTTATTACTTACAATATTGCCGTGTATTAGTGAATGGCGGGCGGGTGGAATACGTCACTGATGAAGGCAAGCAATCGCTATATTGGAATATCCCTATAGCCAATACTTCAGTCGTTATGCTGGGGACCGGCACCTCGATCACCCAGGCAGCAATGCGCGAATTTGCCAAAGCAGGCGTATTAATCGGTTTTTGTGGCGGTGGTGGCACACCCTTGTATGCCGCTAATGAAGTCGAAACCGCAGTTTCCTGGTTAAGTTCACAAAGCGAATACCGCCCGACGGAATACTTGCAGCACTGGGTCAGCTTTTGGTTTGACGATCGGCAACGGCTAGCGGCGGCACTGGCCTTTCAACGGGTACGCATCCAGCAAATTCAACGCCACTGGCTAGGCCCCCATATGCAACGTGAAAGCGGGTTTTCCCCCGACGAAAACCGCTTATGCCAATTACTTGCGCAGTACGAAAAGAACCTGGCCCATTGCCGTAACAGTAACGATTTACTGGCTCAGGAAGCGGTCATGACCAAAGCTTTATACAAGCTGGCAGCCAACACGGTGAACTATGGCGAGTTTACCAGGGCCAAGCGTGGCGGTGGTGTCGATGTGGCGAACCGTTTTCTCGATCACGGTAACTATCTTGCCTATGGATTGGCGGCGGTCGCAACCTGGGTCATCGGTTTGCCTCATGGCTTGGCGGTGCTCCATGGCAAAACCCGGCGAGGGGGGTTGGTATTCGACGTAGCCGATCTGATTAAAGACGCCTTGGTGTTGCCACAGGCTTTTATTGCCGCGATGGCCGGGGAAGAGGAGCAAGAATTCCGTCAGCGTTGCCTCAGTGGCTTCCAACGTGCAGATGCGTTGGATGTGATGATTGATACCCTGCAAACCACTGCTCAACAGCTCAGCCGAGCAGCGCAATGAATATTTTACTGATCGCGCAATGTAATAAACGGGCGTTGGTTGAAACACGCCGTATTCTGGATCAATTTGCGGAACGCAAAGGCGACAGAACCTGGCAAACGGCCATCACGTTGGAAGGGTTGAATACGCTGAGGAAATTGCTGCGTAAAACGGCCCGGCGTAATACGGCAGTGGCCTGCCATTGGATCAAAGGGGGCAATCAAACAGAGCTGTTATGGATCGTGGGTAATTTGCGGCGTTTCAATGCCCAAGGCTCGGTGCCAACCAATACCACAGAGCGCGATGTGCTCAGAAGCCAGGATGAAAATAACTGGCACAGCGTCGAGGTGATTGCCTTGTTGGCCGGTATCGCCGGTTTGTTCCATGATTTTGGCAAGGCTAACCTCTTATTCCAGAATGGGCTAAGACGTGAAGGAAAAGGTTTTCAACCTTATCGGCATGAATGGGTTTCATTGAGACTATTTTGTGCATGGATAGGAAAACGTAGCGATCGGCAGTGGCTAGCGGCGTTGGCGACGATTAGCGAACGTGATGAAAGCCGGATGATAGCCGATTTGATAAAGGACTCTGTTGATGCTTTTGTCAATCCGTTTACCTCTTTGCCGCCACTGGCAACGGTCGTGGCCTGGCTCATTGTTTCCCACCACCGTTTGCCTGCTTACCCTCAACGGGATAAAGAAAGCGTGAACCCGCCGGAATTAGCGCAAATCGATAGCTGGTTAACGACACAATTGGTTGCTGAGTGGAACTCTACGAATAGCCAAATTGAAGGTTGGACAGCAGAGGAGCGCCGCGCGGTTTGGACTTTCCCTTATGGTACACCAATGCGCAGTGCCATCTGGCGAGAAAAAGCACACAAATTTGCCCAACGCGCATTGCAGCAAACCTCATTGATACAATTTGGGGTATTGGAGCAACGTTTCACCAGCCATATGGCGCGTCTGGTGCTGATGTTGGCGGATCATCATTATTCTTCCTTACCGCCAACGGTGGGTTGGCAAGATACGAATTATCAGGCGTATGCCAATACTGATCGTAAAACCGGTGGTTTGAAGCAGCGGTTGGATGAGCACAATATTGGCGTGGGGCAGAACGCGTTATTGTTGGGCCGCAGCCTGCCAAATATCCGCACGACATTACCGGCAATCACGCGTCATAAAGGGTTCAAACAGCGCAGTAAGACAGAGAAATTCCGTTGGCAAGACAAAGCTTATGATCTTGCGTGTGCGGTGGGCGAGCGTTCGGTTAAGCAAGGTTTTTTCGGTGTGAATATGGCTTCTACCGGTTGTGGAAAAACCTTTGCCAATGCACGAATTATGTATGGTTTGGCCGATGAAAAGTCAGGCTGCCGTTTTTCCGTTGCCTTGGGATTGCGTACCTTAACTTTGCAAACCGGTGATGCGCTTAAAACCAGGCTGACTTTGGAAGATGACGATCTGGCCGTATTAGTGGGATCTGCCGCGGTACGAGAATTACACCAACTCAATAATGATAAAGCTGAGCAGCGTGGTACCGGCAGTGCTTCGGCAGAGGCGTTATTCGCCGAACATCACTACGTCAGCTACGGTGGCAGCCTGGACGATGGGCGCTTAAGTCGTTGGTTGCAAGGTAGTGACAAATTGCACGCATTGCTGAGTGCTCCGGTCTTGGTGACGACGATCGATCATCTGATTGGAGCGACTGAGGGTGTGCGCGGTGGTAAGCAAATCGCACCGATGCTGCGTCTGTTGACTGCCGATCTGGTGCTAGATGAACCGGACGACTTTGATATTGCCGATTTGCCTGCCCTATGTCGTTTGGTCAACTGGGCGGGAATGTTAGGTTCACGTGTGCTGCTCTCTTCCGCCACCTTACCGCCAGCGTTGGTTCAGGCGTTATTTAATGCGTATAAAGCTGGGCGGGAGGATTATCAGCAAGTGTGTGGGTTGCCTGATACACCGTTAAATATCTGCTGTGCATGGTTTGATGAGAACGATGCTGTACAGCATGATGTACAAAGTGCGAAATGTTTTAAAGACCTGCATGAGGCGTTTGTGGCCCAGCGGGTAGAGATACTGCAAAACGCAGCGGTATTGCGCCGTGCGCAGTTGATTACGGTGCAACCGGCTAACCAGCGGGAAAATGCTGTACTGGATAGCATCACGGAAACATTTTCGGTAGCCATGCAGCAATTGCATGCCCTTCATCATCAAAAGCACCCGCAGGGTAAAACCGTGTCGTTGGGTGTGATCCGTATGGCAAATATTAACCCACTGGTGGCGGTAGCTCAGCGGCTGTTACGCAAGCCTGCGCCAAATAATACCCGTATCCATTATTGTGTTTATCACAGTCAACACCCGTTGGCGATGCGTTCGCATATTGAGCGGCGGTTGGACGAAACCCTAACGCGTTATTGCGAAACGGCGCTGTGGCAAATCACAGAAATCAATCATGCATTGGTGAACTATCCCGAACAGCATCACTTGTTTGTGGTGCTGGCAACATCCGTTGCCGAGGTTGGGCGCGATCATGATTATGATTGGGCTATTGCTGAACCTAGTTCGATGCGTTCATTAATCCAATTGGCTGGACGCATTCAGCGCCATCGACAGCAGCCTTGTACATCGCCTAACTTGCATATTTTGCAAAAAAACGTGAGGGCGTTACAGGGTAATAAACCGGCTTATTATCGGCCAGGGTTTGAATCTGAGAAATACCGGCTTCAGCTCAAGAGTCACGATCTAGCGGAGATTTTACAGCCTGAGCAATATGAAACTATCAGCGCAGTGCCCCGTGTGCAGGAGCCGTTGTTAACACAGGTGCACGACAATTTTGTCTCTCTGGAACATGCTTGTTTACGCAGCGTATTACAGGGGCGAAAGGATCTTGAGGGTAAATATTACGCTGCACTCTGGTGGCGCAAGCAGGCCACTTGGTGTGCAGAACAACAACGAGTGAGCCCGTTTCGGCAATCCACCGAAGAAGAACCGCACTATCTGTGGATGGAGGATGAAGTGGATAAGCCACGCTTTAAATTCCCAGATATTGTCCCTGGTCAATGGAAGTTCAGCGATAACTTTCATGAGGTTGGAGTGATTTTTGCCGAGGGAGTGAGTGCCTGGATCACTGAGGACTACCCAACAATCTACCAAGGGTTGGCCGATCAACTGGGGATGGAGTTACCTGAGGTGAGTCGGAAGTTCGGCGAGATCAGCCTACGAAAAAACAAGTCAGATCAGTGGCACTTCCACCCGTTGCTAGGGGTGTTTGGCGCACTCGGATGAGTGCGCCGCTGCCTGTACGGCAGTTTATTTCAACTGCAAAGGTGCAGAAATATATTTCTAAGCTGCTTGTTCAGCAGTGGGCTCATAGTAGGAGCTCACGTATGTGAATTCCAATTTTTTTTTGATTCATTCGGTGCACTAAAAATGAGCAAATATATAGGATAAAAAATAAGCAAACACATAGAGTGTTATTTTAATATAGGAGCAGACATATAGGATATTATTGACTAGTTACTTTTTAAGCATATGATGCACTCTAAGTGTGGGTATATCGAGAGGACATCGAAATGGAACGAAATTGGACGGATAGGATTGGTAAAACAATACAACTACTTACTCTTTGTATTGTTTGCATAAATCCGCTGTTTTATGGCGACGAAAGCAAAACTTTAACCAGCGATACTCCGATAGCGACATCAATTTTTACTATTAATATCAATAAGTAATCGTGAATCAGGTTTGTCGCCGAATTGGAAATGCAAGGAGCGTTATATGGCAGATGATGGATTAACCGCTTTGATTGTTGAATATATTGCCAGCCGCAAACAGCCCAAGTTGGAAGCGCTGGAAAAAGAAGCCGCAAAAAAGCTGGCAGGGTTGACCGATCCCGAAGAAATCGCTGTTGCCAAGCAAACGGTATTAGAGCAACTGCAGACGTTAGAGAAAAACTATGCGCCACGCAATTGGTTGACCGATGCCGCTGGTCGCGCTGGACAAATCAGCCTGGTAACGCATGCGCTGAAATTTACCCACAGTGATGCAAAAGGCAGCAGTGTTTTTAGTGTAGGTTCGTCGGAACAGACCATAAACACCCTTGCTACCAATACGTTATCCCAGCCTGCAGTTGATGCGGTCGGCAACGCGGCTGCGTTGGACGTGGCAAAGTTACTACAGTTAGAATATAAAGGTGAATCGCTGATTGCTTGTTTAAGTCGTGATGACACCGCGCCATTGGAGAAACTGGCCGAGAATCCACAACAGCTGGAACAGTGGGTTGCGGGGTTTAAGCAGGTATTAACCAATAAAAATCCCTCTTCTCACAGCTTAGCCAAGCAGATCTATTTCCCGGTAGGGCAAGGCGAATACCATTTGTTAAGCCCGTTATTCTCTTCCTCACTAGCGCAAGCGATGCACCAGCGTATCAGCGAGGCGCGTTTTAGCGAAGCCTCCAAAGAGATATACCAAGCCTGTAAAGCTGGCGAATGGCACCCTGAACCCCGCGTGATCTACCCTAAGACGGCAGCCTTAAATATGGGCGGCACCAAGCCGCAGAATATTTCCTATCTCAACAGCGTGCGTGGTGGCCATGTCTGGTTATTGCCTTGCGCTGCGCCGGTATGGCAAAACCAAAATAAGCCGCCGCTAAACCAGAGTTCTATTTTCCAAGAGCGTAAAGCATTCTCGGCGATGGCGAAAGATGCAGTGTGGCAGTTGAAGCAGTACCTGCGCAGTCTTGATCCACAGGATAAAAATATGGAGATCCGTGAACAGCGAGCTGCCTACGTTGATGAGATTATCGATATTTTGTTCTGCTACGTGGCCGGTATTCAAAATAGGGAAGATTGGCAATGTTGGAGCATGAAAGAGGAGTGTCAACTATCCCGAGCACAGCAGTTGTGGCTTGATCCCTGGCGGATGAAACATGATAAAGACTTCCAGTTTGAGCGCGAAGGCGGTGATTGGAAAAAGGATATCGCTCTGGATTTCGGCGTCTGGCTCAATCATCAACTAAAAACGGATGAGCTGAAGTTTAGCGAAGTGGAACGCCGAGAATGGTCGACCGCGTCTTTGTTTAAACGTCGTCTGCGTGAGTTTGAGCAAGAGTTTAAAGGGGACTTCGCATGGGTACCTTGATCGTATTACGTCATGTTCGGGTGGAGAACGCCAATGCCATTGCTGGCTTGACCTACGGCTTTCCCGCCATCACACATTTTCTTGGTTACACCCATGCACTATCTCGAAAATTGCAGCAGAGCCATGGTTTAAACCTGACAAACTGCGGTGTGGTGTGTCATCAGCAGCAGCTTCATGCTTACTCCTCCGGTCGCGATTACGCTTTTGCCCTGACACGTAATCCATTGACCAAAGAAGCTAAAACGGCGTCGTTCAATGAAGAAGGGCGGATGCATATCACGATTTCGTTATTGATGGAGTGCCACGGTACCGTCGTTAATGGCGATCACGGTGCCAAAGCGTTGGAAACACACCTTGCCGGACTCTGCCCAACCCTGCGCTTGGCTGGTGGGGTGATCACCGACATTGGCGCGATCAAGGTGATGGGAACGCCCGAAAAAACAGAGGATTTACGTAAGTTGATGCGCCGCTTGCTTCCTGGGTTTGCTTTGCTCGATCGTTCCGAGTTGCTGGCCAATCATTATCAAACATTGTGTGAAAGTAACCCACAGGCAGAGTTGATAGATGCTTGGTTGGACTTTGCCGCAATGAAATATCAGGCGTTGAGTGAACAAGACCCTCAATGGCGTTATCAGCCAAAACCCGCAGCGGGTTATCTGGTGCCGATACAGATCGGTTATCGCGCTATCTCTCCGCTATACGCGCCGGGCGAAGTCGAGAAATCACGTGATCCAACAACGCCGTTTCGGTTTGCTGAACCGGTTTATGGTGTTGGCGAATGGCGTAGTTTGCACCGTATTACAGATCTGAATCAGTTGCTGTGGCAATACCATCATCAAAACGATGACTATCTCTGTCGCAGTTCGGTACCGGTTTTCACTGAAGACTATCAATATAACGAAGAAGATTAACTTAAAGGACTATCTATATGGCTACTGTAAAGACTGCATCCGTATTGGCATTTGAACGTAAATTGGCGAACTCTGACGCCATTATGTATGCCGGTAATTGGCAACAACCTGAATGGACGCCGATTGCGATCCAGGAAAAAGCGGTACGTGGCACTATTTCTAATCGTTTGAAAAATGCGATTGCCAGCGATCCCGCTAAGTTGGATGCCGAGATCCAAAAGCCTAACTTGCAGCGTGTAGATGTTGCAGCATTGCCGTTCGACACCGACACCTTAAAAGTCAGCTTTACCCTACGTGTGTTGGGTAACCTGGCACAGCCTTCAGTATGCAACGATCAGGACTATCAGGCTGAGCTGGCGAAAGTAATACAGGGTTATATCAAAGAACACGGTTTTAAAGTCTTGGCCGAACGCTATGCGGAGAACCTAGCGAATGGGCGTTTCTTGTGGCGCAATCGCGTCGGTGCTGATGAGATCGCTATTACCGTAAAAGGTAAAGAGAAAACGTGGCAGTTTAATGCTGGTGAATACAGTTTGCGCACCTTTAGCCAACCAACGGGGGACTTGGCAGAACTTGCCAGGGAAATTGAGAAAGGCTTAGCCGGGGACAGTTTCGCTTTCTTTAGTGTTGAAGCCTGTGTGCGGTTGGGCAAGGGACAAGAGATTTTCCCTTCGCAAGAGCTGGTGTTGGACAGCAACAGCAAGAAAAGCAAAGTGTTGTATCAAGTAGATGATATTGCTGCCATGCACTCCCAGAAAATTGGTAATGCGTTGCGTACTGTCGATAGCTGGTATCCAGAAGCTGATGAATTGGGGTTGGGGCCAATTGCAGTGGAGCCCTATGGCTCAGTGACAAGCCGGGGCCAAGCTTATCGTCAACCGAAGCAAAAAGTGGATTTTTACACGTTGTTGGATAATTGGGTGACCAAAGGCAAAGTGCCAGAAGTGGAGCAGCAACACTATGTGATGGCAATCCTGATCCGTGGCGGTGTATTTGGCGAGAAAGGCGAATAAAGGGGGGAGATGTATGGATCATTACCTTGATATTCGCCTACTGCCAGATCCCGAGTTTACCGCGACGGTACTGCTGGAAGCGCTGTTTGCCAAGTTGCATCGGGCATTGGGCAGCGCCGGGCAGGGAGAGATAGGTGTCAGCTTTCCATCTGCGGGTAAAACACTCGGTGATAAATTACGGCTACATGGCCCGTTAGCGGCGCTCACCGCCTTTGAGTCTTTATCATGGCGTAAGGGGCTGCGGGATTACACTGAATGCAGCGAAATTCAGCCAGTACCCGCTAATGTAAAATATCGAACAGTACGCCGCGTGCAGTTTAAAAGTAATGCTGAGAGATTGCGGCGTCGTTCTGTTAGTAAAGGGTGGATCACCGAGGAAGAGGCGCGTATGCGTATTCCTGATTCGGTAGAGAAACGCACTACGTTGCCATTTATTCGTTTAAAAAGCCTTTCTAGCGAGCAGACATTCTTACTGTTTATCGAACAAGGCAAGATTTGCGATAACGCAACTGAAGGGATATTCAGTGCGTATGGTCTTAGTGCAACGGCAACCATTCCATGGTTTTAACCCTAATTTATTGGCTGATTCTAACTTATTGATTTAAAAGATTGGAGTCGGCCATGTTCAGAATAGGGTTTTGGCGCGTATTTCCATAGTATTGCTTTAATTAACAGTGTATTAGTGTTGATGCGCAACAGTTCACTGCCGTACAGGCAGCTTAGAAAACATGTTCCTGGCCGCGCTCTGCCGCCCACCCGTTCACTGCCGTACAGGCAGCTTAGAAAATTTCACGGCTACGCCATCCCTTCGTCGCTAAGTTCACTGCCGTACAGGCAGCTTAGAAAAACTGGGAAATGCCGTCGGTACCTACCGGGAAGTTCACTGCCGTACAGGCAGCTTAGAAAAGAATGGATATTGAAAACGTTAAATCTTAAATGTTCACTGCCGTACAGGCAGCTTAGAAAGCTTAGCACCACTGGCAACAGCACGCTGCAAAGTTCACTGCCGTACAGGCAGCTTAGAAAAATTTGTTTGAACGGAGATTGCGGTGAGCCCTGTTCACTGCCGTACAGGCAGCTTAGAAAATATTCCATCTATTCCGAAGGCCTTACGCGTAGTTCACTGCCGTACAGGCAGCTTAGAAAAGTGATCGCACTGCTAAGACTCAAATTATAGCGTTCACTGCCGTACAGGCAGCTTAGAAAGCATGCGGCCAGAAATAACTATTTCCATTGACGTTCACTGCCGTACAGGCAGCTTAGAAACATGAATTACGCTCAAGCCATTTTGTAATAACGTTCACTGCCGTACAGGCAGCTTAGAAATTCACAATCGATAAAATTAGAACCCTGACTTGGTTCACTGCCGTACAGGCAGCTTAGAAAAGTCCGCTGCCAGCAACACCGGCAACCGCTCCGTTCACTGCCGTACAGGCAGCTTAGAAACCAGTCAGTAACCTGCTTGCTCCATGCTTCAGGTTCACTGCCGTACAGGCAGCTTAGAAATCAATAATTCACTATGAGCAGTATAATGGGGAGTTCACTGCCGTACAGGCAGCTTAGAAAAATCACATGGTCATTGTCACAATGCACTAATCGTTCACTGCCGTACAGGCAGCTTAGAAATCTGGTACTAATGATACCACATCGGTATGTGCGTTCACTGCCGTACAGGCAGCTTAGAAAGGAAAGCCAATCAGGAACGGATGAAAAAAATTGTTCACTGCCGTACAGGCAGCTTAGAAATCACCAGTCTGGTAGTCCACAACCTGCGTCAGGTTCACTGCCGTACAGGCAGCTTAGAAACGCAGAGAGCACACCCGGATTGATTTTCACGTGTTCACTGCCGTACAGGCAGCTTAGAAAATTTGCGGCAGAAAAATAACCCGCCGCGCGAAGTTCACTGCCGTACAGGCAGCTTAGAAAATCGATGGGGATTTTGGGTAAAAAATTTCAGTGTTCACTGCCGTACAGGCAGCTTAGAAAGCAAACGCCTATTTCTTGTTGGCCGGTGCGATGTTCACTGCCGTACAGGCAGCTTAGAAAACAACGCCATACCTCAGCAGAAGCGCCACCAGGTTCACTGCCGTACAGGCAGCTTAGAAAAGCGAAAAACAGGAGGTAAGCGCCTGCGCTAGGTTCACTGCCGTACAGGCAGCTTAGAAATTGGAAACCCGGTAAACACTCAGGATGCAGCCGTTCACTGCCGTACAGGCAGCTTAGAAATCTCTGGCCTCTGCCCACAGCTGTAAAACATCGTTCACTGCCGTACAGGCAGCTTAGAAAATCATGGTCACCAGCCTGGAAAACCTGTCCATGTTCACTGCCGTACAGGCAGCTTAGAAAATGGGTTGCCGGGCAGATCGTGCGTCAGTCGCGTTCACTGCCGTACAGGCAGCTTAGAAAAGTTAAAAAGGCGGTGGATGCCGCCGTAACAGGTTCACTGCCGTACAGGCAGCACAAAAATGTTCAGTAACTTCACCGCCAAACATAGGGGTAAGATACAGGGAGCGAACAGGAGAACTCACGTTGAACCAGAGCGAAGACCAACTGCATATTATCCGTTTTCTCAGCAAGCAGCATGTGCTCACACTGTGCGCCGGTCATGGCGCGGCGATGTGGTGTGCCAGCTGTTTTTACGTGTTCGATGCCGAACGTATGGCGCTGTGGCTGATGACTGAACCGCATACCCGCCACGGTGAGCTGATGCAACAAAACAGCCAGGTTGTTGGTACCGTTGCGCCGCAGCCAAAGACCATCGCGCTGATTAAAGGGGTGCAATACGCGGGGGAAATCACCTTGCTGGAGGGCGATGACGCGCAGATGGCCCGTGCGCGTTACTGCAAACGCTTCCCCGTTGCCAAGGTCATGAAGGCCCCGATTTGGCAGATTGCGTTGCAGGAAGTGAAGATGACCGATAACACCTTGGGCTTTGGCAAAAAGCTGCATTGGGTACGCTGATGATCAAGCTAAAGCCCCTCAGCTATTTTAAAGCGGTGGTCGAGCAAGGCTCGGTGTCCGCTGCGGCACAGGTGCTGTATATCGCCCAGCCGCCGCTCAGCAAAGCTCTGTCACAGTTGGAAGAGGAGTGGGGCGTGCAGTTGTTTGAGCGTTCCAGCCGGGGGATGGCACCCACCGAGGCCGGGCGTTATCTGTATCAGCGTGCTTGCGAGCTGTTGCAACTGGCAGCAGAAGTGGAAGAGGAGATGCACGCGTTCGGCGAAGGGCAGCGTGGCGTGGTGCGCATCGGCACCGTATCGATGGGGATCCCTCGCGTGGCGCAGATGATGCAGATCCTGCACGAGCAGCGGCCCGAGCTGAGCTTTTCATTGTATCAAGGCGATACCCGGCATCTGGAGGAACTGCTGGATAAGCAGCGTATCGATCTGGCGCTGGTTCATCTGCCGTTAACCAACAGCGAAACCCATATCGCTATCACACCGTTGGCGCACTCCAGCTTTCGGGCACTGTGTCACCCAGACTCCCCACTGGCACGGTATGCCACACTGAGCCTGAAACAGTTGCAAGCTTGCCCGTTAACGTTATTGCGCCGCAAATCCGGGTTTGGCGTGTATGAGCAGGTGCTGCAAAGCTTTGCCAAGCAGGGATTGCAGCCGCAGGTGTTTGCCGATGCCAGCGACGTGCCGATGATGTGCTATCTGGCGCAGCAAAATATGGCGATTGCGCTGCTGCCCACCTTGTCGCAGGATCAGATCTGGGAAGGGCTGGTGGCGATCCCGGTGCCGGAGCTGGACGCGGTGGCCGACGACCTGGTGATGTTATACCGCACGCAGCACGAAACCCGCTCTGCGCTGCGCGCGGTGGTGGATTACCTGAAACAGACCGCTATCGGCGTTTCAACTCTGGAACCGCAGGCATAATCCCAAAATGGACCATATCTGCCGGGGCGAATTTAAAGTTGGGGTTGTACTTGGCCGGATCGGTAATAAAATCCGGTTCGGTGCTGCGCCAGGTAAAAAAACAGGTTGGGCAGTGAAATACCATCCAGGCTCCCGCGACCGGTGAATGGCTAAGCACTTCCGGCCCGGCCGATTCGCAGCGCGGGCACTGTTCTGGGTGCTGGTTCATCAATATCTCCTTAGTGGCCCGCTTTCGCCGCTTCAATCATTGTTTGTAATTTTGCCACCCACGCGTCGGTGGTCACCGGGTCGCGCAACTCTTGCGAGAAGTGGCCGTGTTCTTCCGGTGCTTTTGGCGTCGTGGCATCAATGATCACTTTACTGGTCATGCCCGCAGGTTGTGATGCCGGGTCCAGCGGCAGGATCGACAGCCCTGGCACCTTAAGCAGATCGTAATCCGGATTGAACTTGGTGGAGATCGCCCACATGACCTGCGGCAGATTAAACGGATCTACCGTCTCATCCACCACGATCACCATCTTGGCGTAACCCAAACCGTGCGGTGTGGTCAGCACGCGCATTCCTACCCCTTTGGCAAAGCCGCCAAAACGGGTCTTGGTGGAAACGATCACGATCAGCCCGTGGGTATAGAGCGCATTCACTGCCACCACTTCGGGGAACGCCTGTTTGAGCTGTACGTACAGCGGCGCGCAGGTGTTGATCCCCATCATGTAGTCGATCTCGGTCCATGGCATGCCAAGATAGAGATGTTCAAAGATCGGTTTGCGGCGATGGGAGACTTTGGTGATCTCCACAACCGGCATACGGCGTCCACCGGAATAGTGGCCGGTAAACTCACCGAATGGGCCTTCGGCTTCACGTACTCTGGAGAGGATCTTTCCTTCCAGCACAAACTCCGATCCCCACGGCAGATCCAAGCCGCTGTATTCGCTGTAGACCACCGGATAAGGCTGACCATTCAGTGCGGCAGCCATGGCATATTCCGACTGATCGTAAAGGATCGGCATCGCCCCGACGGTGCTTATCATCGGATCGTTACCGATGGTGATGGCAATGGGCAGATCGAGGCCCAGTTCTTCTGCGCGTTGCAGATGAATGGCGATGTCGTGTGCCGGAACGGGTTGCAGGCCAAGGCGGTTGCGGCCTTTTACCTCAATACGGTAAATGCCGACGTTCTGGCTTTTCTCGTTATCCTCAATAGAGGGATCGCGTGATACCACGCTGGCTTTATCGATGTAGAACCCGCCGTCGCCGTGGTTGAGGCGGAACAGGGGCAGGATGTCGAACAGGTTGATGTCTTTATCGATCACCACTTCCTGCCAAGGTGCGCTATCGCGATGCTCGACCTCGCCGGGGTAGTTCTGGTAGCGGCGCACAAACTCAAAGAACTGGCTCTTCAGCGGCGTATTCTTTGGCATATCCATGGCGATGGCCAGATTGGGCCAGGAGCCGTGGACGTTCATGGCGATGCGGGCATCGTGGTAACCATGGATATTCTCGAACAGCAGTGCCGGTGAGTTCTCACCCAGCTTGCTGGCGGCACAGGCCGCTGCCGAAATATCCGGCTCGGGTTTAACCTGTTCCTCAATGTGCAACAGCTGCTGCTGTTCTTCCAGCGCAGCCAGGTAACGCCGTAAATCGGGGTAAGGCATGGCGATCTCCATAGGGTCCAAGGTGATGTTTTCACCATTGTCGGCTGCCCGCGATGACAGGAAAATGACTTAAAAAATATCGGGGTATAGCTTTTGAGTATGGCTATACTTTGGGCGAATGACACAGAGGAGAGGGGAGCATATGGCACGGGTATTAATCACGGGCGCCAGCGGGCTGGTGGGGGGCGAACTGCTGCGTTTGCTGCAAGCGGATAGCCAGGTTACCACCATCGTGGCACCGACGCGCACGGCATTGCCAGCCCATGCCAAATTGCAAAACCCGGTCGGGCAGGATCTGCACGCGTTGCTATCCCAATGGCAACAGCCAGTAGATGTCGTGTTCTGTTGCCTGGGCACTACGCGCCGCCAGGCAGGCAGCGCCGAGGCCTTCCGCCATGTGGATTATCAACTGGTGGTAGACACGGCGCTTGCCGGGCAACGGCTCGGCGCACAGCATTGCCTGGTGGTGAGCGCTATCGGCGCCAACGCGCGCTCCCGTTTTCTGTATAACCGCACCAAAGGGGAAATGGAGCAGGCGCTGCGTGAACAGCATTGGCCGCGCCTGACGATCGTGCGCCCTTCGATGCTGTTCGGTTCCCGTGCAGAGCCTCGTTTACTGGAGCGGCTCAGCCAACCGCTGTTCAGCCTGTTGCCCGGTAAATGGCAGGGCGTTGCCGCCAAAGATGTGGCGCAAACCCTGCTGACGCAGGCCTTCAGCCCAGGTAGCGGGGTGAAGGTGCTGGAGTCTGATCAACTGCACTGCGCGCATCAGTTATAGCGCCACGCTGAGATTATCGTAAGCCAGCGCCATGCCGGGTGGCAGTTCATGAGTCATCAGCCATAGATCGAGGTGGTGGCTGATGTGCGTCAGCAGCGTACGCTGTGGCTGCAAACGTTGTTGGATCTCCTGGGCGCGGGGCAGATCGTTGTGGTTGCGAGGGGATTGAGGCTGCGGCGGCAGGCTGCAATCCAGCACCAGCAGATCGAGCGTAACCTGCTGTAGATAACGTTCGGTTTCCGGTGGCAGGCCGACGGTGTCGGTCAGATAAGCCAGGGCTTTGCCTGGCGTCTGGATTAGATAACCATGGGTGAGTTTGGAGTGAATCAACGGTAAAGGCGTGATCTGCATTCCCCCCAATTCTACGCTTTCAAAAGGCCGTAGCGGCGGCTGAAACGCCAGAATACCGGGGTGTTTGAACAGGTCGTCACAGCCCTGTTCGTCTGCCGGGCCGTAGACCGGGATCGAATTTCCGCACCCCCAACGCAAAGGAAATAACCCCTGAACGTGATCCATGTGGTAATGTGTCAGTAAAAAACGCTGAATTTCCCCCGCCGAAAATCGCCTTTCCAGCGAACTCAATCCCGCATCCAGTAACGTCGTTTCTCCCTGAAATGTGATCATGGCGCTGCATGGCCGCCGCCGGAATGCCGGTTCACGTCGCGCCCGTTGGCAGACTGAACAGTCGCAACCAAAGGCGGGCACCTGTTGCGCTCCGCCCGTCCCCAGAAAGGTCAATTGCATGATGGTTTCCTCATCTCGGTGATGGGTTGCCCCTCACAGATACTTGGCCACAAAGCTATCCATGTCACGGAAATCCGCCAGCCGCGCCTGTAATAACTCACGCTCCCAGTGCCACCACTGGCTACGTTCGATCCTTTCGATCAACCCATCGTCAAAACGCATGCCGATTTTCTTGGCGGCCACCCCGGCGACAATCGAATATGGCTCCACGTCTTTGGTCACGACCGCGGCGCTGCCGACGACCGCGCCGTTGCCAATAGACACGCCCGGCATCACGACCGCATTGTGACCGATCCAGACGTCATGGCCGAGGGTGACATGCTGTTCGCGCCGCCAGTCGAAGAAGGCTTCATCATCCTCTCCCAGCCCATAATCGGAGGCGCGGTAGGTGAAGTGATGTTGGGCGATGCGCTGATAGGTAGGGTGATTGCCGGGGTTGATACGCACATAAGACGCGATAGAGACAAACTTGCCGATGGTAGCGTAAAAAATCTGGTTATGACCGGCGGTATAAGAGTAATCCCCCATCTCGACTTCTTCGAGGATCGCATCATCCGCCAGGTGCACATACTCACCGAGTCGACAGCGGTTAAGGGTCACGTTTTTGCCGATTTTGGGTTGGGCCAGCACGCTCATGAAAGGGTATCCTGTGGTTGTTTTGCAGTTAAGGCCAGCAGCGCATCAAGGGTATGCCCAAGATCACCGTTGTTATCCAGCAGGCGGCAACCCGCTGGCAGAGTTTGCTGATAATTGGCCGCACGGGTCAGGCGCTGCTCAATTTGTGCCGTGGTTTCGCGGCCACGCTGCTCCAGGCGTTGGCGCAGTACTGCGGGGGAAACCTGTAAGCAGACGGGTAACAGCCGTGTGCCATAGCGCTGTATCGCCTGCGGCAGATGGGCGCGAGAGCCGTTGACCACCACATCGATCCCTTGCCGTAACCAGAGATCGACCTCGATGCCGAACGCGTAATAGTGGTCATGCGCCTGCCAGTCCAGCGCGAATAACCCGTTGGCACGGCGGCGTAAAAACTCCGGCTCACTGAGTGCAACATGGTTTTCGCAACCGGCATTGGCTGGGCGGGTAATATAACGGTGGGCCACCAGTGGCCCGGCGCCGGTTGCTGCCCGTAGTCGTTCGAGCAGGCTGTCTTTGCCTGCGCCAGACGCGCCCATCAGGTAGATAAGCCTGGCCATCAGTACACCTGCTTGCCTTGGCGCCAGACGTTTTGCACGTAGATATGCTCCCCCATCGGTCTTGCCAGGACCAGATCCGCACGCAGACCCTCGGCGATCAGACCACGATCCTGTAAACCCAGGGCGCGAGCCGGGTTACGGGTGATCAACTGCACGGCCTGCGGTAGCGTAAAAGCATTACGCTCGTCCGTGGCAAGACGAAAGGCCGCATCCAGCAGGCTGGCGGGGTAGTAATCGGAAGACAGAATATCCAGTACGCCAAGTGCGGCCAGATGGTGGGCCGCCACGTTGCCAGAGTGTGACCCCCCGCGCACGATGTTGGGTGCCCCCATCAGCACCTGCAGGCCCTGCTGATGAGAGGCGCGGGCCGCCGCCTCGGTGGTGGGGAACTCGGCAATCGCGCTGCCTAATGCGCAGGACTCACTGACGTGTTCCGCGGTGGCATCATCGTGGCTGGCGAGCGAGATATTACGTGCCCGACAATGGGCGGCAATCGCCTCGCGGTTCGGTGTGGCCCAGCGTTCGGAAAGCCCGATCTGTTCGATCTCAAACGCACTCATCTGCTGATCGTTAAGGTGATATTTGCCCTGATAGTATTCGCGGTATTTCTCGCGTGAGGCGAACTGACGCTGGCCCGGCGAGTGGTCCATCAACGAAACCAGAGACACGCCCGGTTTATCCATCAGTTGTTCAAACAGGGGTAGGGTGCTTTCATGCGGCAGTTCACAGCGCAGATGCAGCCGGTGTTCTGCCCGGTTCACCCCGGCGCGTTGGCTGTGGATCACCGCATCGATCATTTTTTTCAGGTTCTCCAGCCGGTGACCGCCGTCACGCACGTCACCGATCGCCACGGCATCCAGCACCGTAGTAATGCCATTGGCGACCATTAACGCATCATGGCTGCTCATGGCGGAATGTGCGGGCCAGTCTACGTTAGGGCGCGGGGTGAAAAATTTGTCCAGATTATCGGTATGCAGCTCGATCAGCCCCGGTAATAGCCAGCCGTCTTCGCCATCCATCGCCTGCGGCGATTGGCTTGGGGTATCGCTGAAACTGCGGATCACGCCATCGGTCATCTCCAGCGAGCCTGAAACGATCTGGTTTTCCAGCACCAGTTTGACGTTATTGATAATCATGGTGTCTCCAGAAGCTGTGGGGCCTGCATGGTATGTAAACGATCGGCAACCTGTTCACGGGTGCCCTGGTCATGAAAAATGCCGACGATGGCCGCACCGCGCTGTTTTGCCTGTTCAATCAGGTTAACCACTGCGGCGCTGTTGCGGCTGTCGAGGGAGGCGGTCGGCTCGTCCAGCAGCAGGATGGGGTAATCCTTGATAAAGCCCCGGGCGATATTCACCCGCTGTTGCTCACCACCGGAGAAGGTCGAAGGGGCCAATTGCCACAGGCGCTGTGGCACGTTGAGCTGGCTGAGTAGGGCTTCGGCACGTTCACGGCATTCGCTACGCTCAACGCCGGATTCCAGCAGCGGCTGCATCACCACTTCCAGCGCGCTGATGCGCGGAATGACGCGCAGAAACTGACTGACCCAGCCGACGGTATGGCGGCGCACCGCCAGAATTTGCCGGGCCTCGGCCTGCACCAGTTCCAGCCAGTCGTTCTGGTGATGCACCCAGATATGGCCGCTGTCTGGTTGATAGTTGGCATACAGCGAACGCAGCAACGTCGATTTACCGCTGCCGGAATGGCCGTGCAGCACCACGCATTCCCCGCTGCTGACGGTCAGATTGGCATCATGCAACACCGGCAGGCGCGTGCCATGTTGCTGGTGCAGGACAAAGGTTTTACTTAAATGTTCAACCCGGATTTTAATTGTCATCATGTCACCTGTGTTACGACAGTACCGAAGAGACCAGCAACTGGGTATAAGGATGGTGCGGATCGTCCAGCACCCGATCGGTCAGGCCGCTTTCCACCACCTCACCCTCTTTCATCACCAGCAGACGGTGCGCCAACAGGCGGGCAACCCCGAGATCGTGGGTGACGATCACCGCTGCCAGCTGCATTTCCACCACCAGATTGCGCAGCAGATCCAGTAGGCGTGCCTGTACGGAAACGTCCAGACCCCCGGTGGGTTCATCCATAAATACCAGCTTGGGATGGGTGACCAGATTGCGGGCGATCTGCAGGCGTTGCTGCATGCCGCCGGAGAAGGTGGTGGGTAAATCGTCCAGCCGGGAGACCGGGATCTCCACGTCTTGCAGCCACTGGCTGGCCTGCTGGCGGATGTCACCGTAATGGCGTTGTCCGATGGCCATCAGCCGTTCGCCGATGTTGCCACCGGCAGAAACCTGTGGCCGTAAACCATCCAGTGGATGCTGATGCACCACGCCCCAGTCGGTACGCAGCAGGCGGCGGCGATCGCTCTCTGCCATGGCATACAGATCCTGCGGCTGCCCCGGCGCTGGGCGATAAAGGATCTGCCCTTGCTGTGGCGGTAAACGGGCAGAGATCGACTTGAGTAGCGTGGTTTTACCCGAGCCGGATTCGCCAACAATACTCAAGACTTCACCGGGGTAGATATCAAACGACACATTGCTGAACCCCTTACCCGGCGCGTAAAGATGGGTGAGGTGACTGACCGTCAGCAAGGGGGTGGAACTCAACGGAGCGGAAGCCATCAGTGCGGTACCTCTTGGGTGAGTTGTTGCTGGCAGAAATCGGTGTCTGAGCAGACAAACATCCGGCTGCCCCGATCGTCGAGAACCACCTCATCCAGATAGCTGTGGCGCGAGCCACACAGCGCGCAGGGTTCATCCCACTGCTGCACGCTGAACGGATGATCGTCAAAATCCAGGCTTTCCACCTTGGTAAAGGGGGGCAGGGCGTAGATACGCTTTTCACGCCCGGCACCGAACAGCTGTAGTGCGGGCATCATGTGCATCTTCGGGTTATCAAATTTGGGAATGGGGGAAGGGTCCATCACATAGCGATCGTTGACCTTCACCGGATAGGCATAAGTGGTGGCGATATGGCCGTAGCGGGCGATATCCTCATACAGCTTCACCTGCATCACGCCGTACTCTTCCAGCGCGTGCATCTTGCGTGTTTCAATCTCGCGCGGTTCGATAAAACGCAGCGGTTCAGGGATCGGCACCTGATAAATCAGGATCTGGTCCGTCTGTAACGCCGTTTCCGGAATGCGGTGGCGGGTCTGGATCAGCGTTGCCTCTGGTGTACGCTCGGTGGTTGCCACGCCAGCTACACGTTGGAAGAAGCGGCGGATGGAAACCGCATTGGTGGTGTCGTCAGCGCCCTGGTCAATCACTTTCAGCACGTCGGTGCGGCCAATGATACTGGCGGTGATCTGAATACCGCCGGTGCCCCAGCCATAAGGCATCGGCATCTCGCGGCCGCCAAACGGCACCTGATAGCCGGGGATCGCCACCGCCTTGAGGATGGCGCGGCGGATCATGCGCTTGGTCTGTTCGTCGAGGTAACCGAGGTTATAACCGGTCAATACTTCACTCATGGCGGGCCTCCTGAAGGGCGGCAAATTCCTGCTGCAGGCGTTTGAGCAACTCAAGCTCGGCCTGGAAATCGACGTAGTGCGGCAGCTTAAGGTGGGAGACAAAACCGGCGGCTTCCACGTTGTCGGCGTGGGCCAGCACAAACTCTTCGTCCTGGGCCGGGCCTGCTACGTCCTCGCCGTATTCGGCGGTCTGCAAGGCGCGATCCACCAGCGCCATCGCCATGGCTTTACGTTCAGACCGGCCAAACACCAGCCCATAGCCACGGGTGAAGTGAGGGGGCCTGTCCTGAGGGTCGACAAACCCGTTGACCATTTCACATTCGGTGAGCAGGATTTCGCCGATATCTATGGCGAAACCGAGCTCTTCCGGCACGATCTCCACCGAAACATGGCCACTGCGGATCTCTCCGGCAAACGGATGGTTACGGCCATAGCCACGCTGGGTGGCGTAGCTCAGCGCCAGCAGGAAACCTTCGTCGCCACGTACCAGTTGTTGTAAACGCGCCGAGCGGGAACAGGGATAAACCGGGGGATTACGGGTGATGTCGTCCGGTGTGCTGCCATCATCCACTTCGGCCTGTGCCAGTTGCTGCTGGCTGAGCAGGTCAAACACATGGGCGCAGTTGTCTGGCAGTGGCTCATCGGCCTGCGGGGTGGGGGGCGCTTCCCCCTCTGCCAACAGCGCAAAATCCAACAGGCGATGGGTATAGTCGTAGGTTGGGCCAAGCACCTGGCCGCCGGGCAAATCTTTGTATACTGCCGAGATGCGTCGTTCCAGGCGCATATGCTCGCTCGCCAGCGGTTCGCTGACCGCCAGGCGAGGCAAGGTGGTGCGATAGGCGCGCAGCAGGAAGATGGCCTCCACCAGGTCGCCGCTGGCCTGTTTAATGGCCAGCGCAGCCAGTTGACGATCGTAGATACCGCCTTCGGTCATCACCCGGTCTACCGCCAGCCCAAGCTGCTCGTCAATCTGTTCTACGCTGAGCGCGGGCACATTTTCGTCGCCACGGCGCAATTTTTCCTGTAATTGATGGGCTGCCTCGATGGCCTTTTCGCCCCCTTTCACCGCAACGTACATCAGCACTCCTCCACGCGGGTGGTTCTGGGCAGCGCCAGCAGATGCTCACCGCAGGTCAACACAATATCCAGCCCCAGCGGGAAACGCTGTGGCCGTTCGAGCAGGTAATCCCGTAGCGCAGGTGGCAACAATGGCGAGATTTCCCGTTGTTTTTCAATGCCGGGGCCGGAAAGGCGTAGCGGATTGCCACCCTCCAGCGCGTTAATCTGTACCACCAGGGTGGCACTGAATTCCGGTGAGATTTCACTGCCGTGCGGCAACGTGTTCAAATCAGCGGGCTGTAATTGGGGGCCACTCAGCGCCAGACAAACCTCTTCTTGCCGGGTCGCCAAAGGGGCACCGGTATGAAAACGTATGTTAGTCAGCACTTGCTCACTTTTTAGTTCGGTGCAGAGCTGGAGCGGCGTTTCCTGATCTGCCAGCGTTAGCAACACGGCGGTGCTGGCGGCATTCAGGGCACCCCACGTCGGGCTGTCCTGCAACGTCACTGTCACGCCAGGCTCACTTAATGCTTTTAAAATCAATCGGAAAGCCTGTTGTGATTGTTCAATGGGATGGTTAAAACCGGCCAATAGCGTCATGGTTCAATCCCCCCGAACCAGCGTAAAGAAGTCAACCCGGCTGGCGGCGACGGCACGGGCGCGTAACTGCCGTTGCTCCTGCTGCAGTGCCGCCAGCGGTTCAATCAACTGTTGTTGCAGCACTTCATGGCTGCCAGGCTGTTGCAGTAGCGCATCGATCAGCGCGCACAGTTCGGCATGGGCCTTATCGCGCCCGGCAATATAGCTGTAGCCCTGACCCCCGTTCTCCAATTGCACCACCGCGCGGGTTACGGTCATATCGCCCAGCACAAAACGGCGGCCTGTCGCCCCCATCCTTCCCAGCAACTGTGTCAGGCCGATTTCCGGGGCGCGCAGGCTGTGGTAGCTCGGGTTGAGGTTCAGCGCTTGCCAGTGGCTGCGCAACTGGGCTGGCTGGCTGTGGGCCAGTACCGACATCCAGCGTTGTCTCTGCTGTAAGGCTTGCATTCAGTGCTCCATTGTCAGTTCGATCATGTCGGCACGTGCCAGGCTGACAGAGTATTCCGCCACCCGATCGCTGCCGGTACAGGTATTCAGGGTGCGCACACACATCAAGGGGGCGTGGGTGGCAATCTCCAATAAACGGCTCTCTTTCGCCTGTGCCCGGCGTGCGCTGATGCGCGTCTGGCGGCGGGTCAGCGGCTGGTGGAGCTGTTGTTGGATAAACTCATGCAGTGAGCCGCTGTGGAACTGTTGCAATGCGGGCCACCAGGCCAGATCGGGCAGATAATGGTCAATGACGCTGAGTGGCACACCGTTCACCCGGCGCAAGGTCCGCAGATGAATGACGTTTTCCCCCTCTTCACGCGAGAGCGCGCTAGCAATATGCCCATTGCATGGGCGTAATACAGCAAGTAAGCGCTCACTGGTGGGGTGGCTGCCCTGCTCAAGGAGATTCTGGCTGAAACGGGTGTTGGCATGCAGTGGATAATCATACGGGCGCATCAGCACCAAAATGCCGATGCCATGGCGGCGCTGCAGCCAGCCACGTTCGACCAACTCATCAACGGCACGGCGCAGCGTATGGCGGTTGACTTCAAAACGTTCGGCAAGTTGTTGTTCTGAAGGCAGATAATCCCCGCAGCGGTAGTGGCTGCGCAGCTCCTGTTCCAACTGGGCGGCGATTTGCTGATAACGGGTTGGGTAACTGGTCGGATGTCTAGATAAGTGCATCATAGCGCAAACCTCGGCACGGCGGTCAGGGTAGAAATCGGGAAAGGGGCGATAGCACACATGTTCGGCTCTCGGTAGCAAAGTTGGAGTTATCGTGCCGAGGCTGGATGACAATTACATGACGCGCAGGTGGCGGAGTGATGAACAATTTTGGACAGTCAGATGATGGCAGCAGTACCGTAAGGGGTGATAGCGAGGCGGGGGATTTGATGAATCATGGGCGCGGTTTACCGCGCCTGAGATTGCTAACAAAGAGGGAAAAAGCGTGGTTTTTCCCTCTTTGTGACGATCAGCCGAAAATCAATAAATTGATTTTCCTGATTTATTTTTTGATGCTCCCTGACATTTCTTCTCTCGTCTGAGGTTTGTCATCAGTCTGGGGCGCGGTTTACCGTGCCTGTGCCTGGGAAGAATTAACGTAATTTATGCACAATCTGATTGCTGCTGCCGCGCCAGATCAGCGCCGGGTCTTTTAAATCCTGCACAAACTTGCCGTCAATCAACACGTTAATCCGATCGACGATCTGCATCTGTTCGCTATCCAACTCATCCAGCTTATAGCCGGTCCACAGCCAGATATCTTTGCCGGGGCATTCATCAGCAACACGTTTTACCAGCTTTAAAACGGCGGCGACGTTGGCCGGATGCAGCGGATCGCCCCCTGAGAGCGATAACCCCTGGCGTGGAATGCGCGTGTCGTTGAGATCGGCAATGATTTGGTCTTCCATCTGCTGGGTAAACGGCAGGCCGGAGCTCAGCCGCCAGGTGCTTTTGTTATAGCAACCGGGGCATTGGTGTACGCAGCCTGCGACAAACAGCGTGCAGCGCGTGCCGGGGCCGTTGACCACGTCGATAGGATAATACTGGTGAAAATTCATCGTATTGCGTTCTTTTATATTGCCCCTCACCCCAACCCTCTCCCACGGGGAGAGGGAACTGGTACGGTGCGGTGGTCAGGTATGGAAGTCACCTGTGACGCATCCACTCATCTCAAGCCTCTCCTTTAGTAAGAGGGAACTGGCCCGATGTTGTGCTTAGATGCAGAAGTTAATCTGTAGCTAGACTATGTTGAGGACGAATGCTGTCGTTAAGAGTGGCACATTCGGTCCCCTCTCCCTGTGGGAGAGGGTAAGGGGTCACTAGCTAAAGTTAACCGATCTGCCCGTTGCCCAGGTGTTTCACCCGGCGTTTCACCTCTTCCTGTTTACCGGCGTTGAATGGCCGTGCATCCGGGCTGCCCAGATAGCCGCAAACGCGACGGGTCACCGAGACTTTTGCCGAGTCATGGTTGCCGCATTTCGGGCAGGTAAACCCTTTGCTGGTACAGGAGAACTCGCCGGTGTAACCACATTCGTAGCACTCATCAATCGGCGTGTTGGTGCCGTAATACGGCACGCGGGTATAGCTGTAATCCCACACGTCCTCCAACGCCTTCAGGTTATGCTGCAGGTTCGGGTATTCGCCGTAGCAGATGAATCCCCCGTTAGCCAGCGGCGGATACGGAGCCTCGAAGTCCAGTTTGTCGTAAGGATTGACCTTTTTCTCGACGTCCAGATGGAAGCTGTTGGTGTAGTAGCCTTTATCGGTCACGCCGTCGATCACGCCAAACTCGCTGGTATCCAGGCGGCAGAAGCGGTCGCACAGGTTTTCACTTGGCGTACTGTACAGGCTGAATCCGTAGCCGGTTTCTGCTTTCCAGCTCTCGGTAGCGGCTTTCAGGCGCTCAACGATGGCGATCGCTTTCGCGCGCAACTGCTCATCGTCGTAAACGTGTTTTTCGGCACCAAACAGGGCATTGATGGTTTCATGCACGCCAATGTAGCCCAGTGAGATCGACGCCCGGCCATTTTTGAAGATTTCCGCGATATTGTCGTCGGCTTTCAGGCGTACACCGCAAGCCCCTTCCATATACAGGATCGGCGCCACGCGTGCCTTGATGCCTTCCAGACGGGCAATACGGGTCATCAGCGCTTTTTTAGCCAGCAACAGGCGTTCATCCAGCAGCGCCCAGAAACGTGCTTCATCACCTTGCGCTTCCAGTGCGATACGCGGCAGGTTAAGGCTGATCACGCCGATATTATTGCGGCCATCGTGGATCTGCTCGCCGTTCTCTTCATAGGTGCCCAGGAAGCTGCGGCAGCCCATTGGGGTTTTAAACGAACCGGTAACCTTGACCACCTGATCGTAATTCAGAATGTCCGGGTACATGCGTTTGCTGGCACATTCCAGCGCCAGCTGTTTGATGTCGTAGTTGGCGTCACCGAACTTGTGGTTCAGGCCGTCGCGGATGGCGAACACCAGTTTCGGGAACACCGCCGTTTTGCGGTTTTTGCCCAGCCCGGCAATACGATTTTTCAGGATCGACTGCTGGATCATGCGCGATTCCCAACGGGTGCCCAGGCCGAAGCCGAAGGTGACAAACGGCGTCTGGCCGTTGGCGGTATGCAGGGTGTTGACTTCGTATTCCAGCGACTGGAAGGCGTCGTAACACTCTTTCTCGGTACGCGCCATCGCATAGCCTTCGACGTCGGGGATCTGCCACTGCTGCGCCACTTCCCGGTGTTTGCGGAAGCTTTCGGCCACGAAGGGGGCCAGGATTTCATCGATGCGGTTGATGGTCGTGCCGCCATAGATATGGCTGGCGACCTGAGCGATGATTTGTGCGGTGACGGCCGTCGCGGTAGAGATCGACTTTGGTGGCTCGATCTCGGCATTGCCCATTTTGAAGCCGTTGGTCAGCATGCCTTTCAGATCGATCAACATACAGTTGAACATCGGGAAGAACGGCGAGTAGTCAAGATCGTGATAGTGGATTTCCCCACGCTCGTGGGCCAGCACCACGTCACGCGGCAGGATATGTTGTTTGGCGTAGTGTTTGGCGACGATCCCGGCCAGCAGATCGCGCTGGGTCGGGATCACCTTGCTGTCTTTGTTGGCGTTTTCGTTCAGCAGGGCAACGTTGCTTTGTTCAACCAGGCCGCGGATCTCCTGATTAAGCCGCCCGCGCAGTTCACGCGAAACGTCCCGATCGTGACGATACTCAATATAGGTACGAGCCAGTTGCTTGTACGGGCCCGCCATCAGTTGGTTTTCCACCGCCTGTTGGATTTCATGGATATCGACACGCGGCTGCTGTTCCAATTGTTGAGCGACCACACGGGCGACGGTAGCGCAGTAGTCGGCATCGACCACGCCGGCGGCCAGCGCGGCCCGCTCAATGGCCTGCTTGATTCGCACCTCATCAAAAGATGCCTGGCAACCGTCCCGTTTAATCACTACTGGTTTCACGTTGTTACTCCTGTTCCCATTAGGGAGCGTCGGCTTATCCACAGGGCAATGCCGCAGAACACAAGGGCTGCGGGGGCGTGTGGATGATTTTGTGGATAACTACTACATATAGGTGTTTGGATTTCTTAACGCACTATATATGGGAGTGGCGTCATTTTTTTTGACGTAGGACAAGGAATTCGGGAGACAGTTTGAACGCTGTACAGTTATTCATTTCAGGAAGGTGGGCAACCCTTGCTATCAGCAGGCTGGATATTAAATCTCCGAGAGTTTGAAAGATCGCCAAAGCGTGATGGCGATCGCATTACCCAAGGTGGGGGCGAAAATGCGCCAGCAAAAAATCCACCCAAGCGCGTACCCGTGGCGGGAGATCCGCAGAGGCATAATACAGCCATATTTGTGTCGGTTTTGACCAGTAATCTTGCAGTACCGGCTGCAGCGAGCCTTGCTCGAAATGCTTTTCTACGTACCAGCGTGACAGGCAGACGATGCCCAATCCTGCCAGTGCCGCATCCAACAACATCTCTGGGCTGCTGGCAACCAGACGGCCATGCAGATCCGGCGTTTTGTGCGTCAAGGGCCATCTAACGTTGCGCCCGGTCGCCGGATTGCGGTGCAGCAGGCAATTGTGTTGCAGTAAATCTTCCGGTACGTGCGGTGTCCCTTGCTGGGCCAGATAGCCGGGGGCTGCAGCCAACAGCATTTGCATCGCATAGAGTGGGCGTGCCACTAGGCGGCTGTCCGGATCGATCTGGCTGCCGATACCGACATCAAAACCTTCGCCAACCAGATTCACCACGCGAGCCTCTAACGACAGATCCAGATCGATCAACGGGTAGCGCTGCAAAAACGCCGGGATCAGCGGCATCAGCATATGGCGGCCAAAGCCAGGGATCATGCTGACGCGGACGGTGCCAGAAGGGGATTGCTGGGCCCCGCCCGCCGTTTCCAGCGTGGTGGAAAGCGCTTGCCAAAGTGGCGCGATCTGATCGAGCAGCGTTTTACCTTCGGGGGTCAGGACGACACTATGGGTATTACGTTGAAACAGACGCAATGCCAGCTTTTCTTCCAGCACGCGGATATTTTTGCTGATTGCCGCTGGCGTCACCCCCAGTTGCCGCGCGGCAGCCGAGAAATTTTGTGTCTGAGCGGCGCTGAGAAACGCCGGTAATAGGCGATGTACGTCAAGAGGCAGCGACATAATGGTTGATACTTTAGGTTGAAGTTAATGTAACAACTCACAGACTACACCTGAAAGCGCAGAAATGAAAAAATGGGCCATCATTAATCAGAAAGGAACTCCCATGTCGCGTATTTTAGTCCTGGCAGCCCACCGTTTCCCTGACGACTCTCGTATCAATAAAGCGTTGATCGAGGCGTTGCGTCCTTTACCTAACGTCACCGTGCATGAATTGATGCGTGCTTATCCGGACTACCGGATTGACGTTGCCCGTGAGCAGGAACTGCTACAGGCACATGATGTGGTTGTGATGCTGTTCCCGTTTTACTGGTATAGCTCGCCGGCAATCCTCAGCGAATGGCAGGATGCGGTATTAACCTACGGTTTCGCCTATGGCAGTGAAGGCACCAAACTGCGGGGTAAACCTCTGCAACTGGTGGTGACAACCGGGGGGAATGCCCAAGCCTATTCGCCAGAAGGCTATAACCGCTACCCAGTGGCCGATCTGCTGCGCCCGTTTAACGCCATGGCTAACCTGACCGGCATGGATTACCTGCCGCCGCATCTGGTGCAAGGGGTGTTTGATATGAGCGATGAGCATCTGGCGCAGGAAGCCGAAGATGTGGTGAAGTTGGTGCAGAAATTTTAAATTTGAGGTGTTTGCCAGCGAGGTTTGCCGCTCGCTGGCAGGTTGGTCAGCCGTTCATATCCCATCCCCTGTAGGAGAGGATGGGACAGGGGGCTGTATTACAAAATACCTGCTCCGATCGGGAACAGCGGATCAACCGAGTCATGCGGCACGTCTTCTTTCTGATCCAGCACTGCTTGCCAGCTGGAAGGCAGTTCGAACGGTAATTTACCCTGCGCCTTGCTCTTGCCGGTGATCACATCCAGTACCGCCGCATCGGAAGCCCCGAAGTTGGCCAGCAACACATCGGTCTTATCGATGATGTTGGTCAGAATGGCCGGGCGATCGAGGTACACCGAAATGACCGTTGGAATATTGAGTGCCTTCACCTGTTTGATCAGCTGATAGTCTTCACTGCCGCTGTAAGTCCCCGCTTTCTGGTCCAGCACCACGGTATCTGCATCCTCAAAGCCCAACTGGCCGAAGTTGACCGAGACACCAAACGGATAGTGTGGATCGTTTTGGTGTGGCGTATCCACACGCAAGATGGCGAGTTCCGCTTCTTCCGGTGTCGCCACCACGGTCAGCCCATAGCTTGCCGCTACGCTGGCGTTGACGTTATGCAAGAAGACCTTCTTGCCGCTGAGTGCCAATGGCAGCAGATCGTTGTTATTCTGCAACAGGATCTGTGAACGGCGCTGTGCATCATCGCCTTTCTGCTGGAATTCACTGTTGCCGACAATTTTCACCGCCTGGGTTTCGTCTACGTAGGGTTTCTCAAACAGCCCCAGCTCAAACTTCTGCTGCAGAATACGTTTTACCGAGGCATCAATGGTGGCGATCGGCAGTTGCTGCTCATTAATGGCCGCGATCAAATCGCTCGAGTCGGTGGTGCCGCCAAACTGATCGATACCGGCTTCAACCGCTTTAACCACGCGCTCCTGGCGAGTGAGGGTTTCAACCCCCCAGGACATGCCGATCCCGGCGGTCCAAGGCGATACGCCAGCCGCGATATCGGCATCGCTGATGCCGGTGGCGCATTTACCTTCACAGCTTTCCAGAATGCCCCAGTCGCTCAAGACCACGCCGGTGAAGCCAAAGCGGCCGCGTAACATTTCGGTCAGCACTTGTTTGTTAAACCCGAAGCCGACCTCTTCAATCAGTTGATCCTTGTACCACAGGTTGATCGGCTGGCCGTAATAAGGCATCACCGAAGCGACGTTGGCGGCAAAAGCCCCTTCAAACGGCACCAGGTGGTACTCCAGATTCTCCCCTGGATAGACCTGTTCTTTACCGAAGATGTTGTGCGGATCCAGCCCGCCGAGCTGTGGGCCACCACCGGCAAAGTGTTTAACTACGGTTATCACGCTGGTTGGCACCAGGCCTTTGTCACCGTCCTGGAAGCCCTCGATGTAAGCTTGTACCAAGCGTTTAGCCACCTGGTTATCTTCACCAAAGGTGCCGTTGATCCGCCCCCAGCGTGGTTCGGTTGCCAGGTCTGCCTGCGGTGACAATGCCATTTGGATCCCCACCGCACGGTATTCCTGCCGGGCGATATCCCCAAAGGTTTTCACCAGGGTGGGGTCGTCGATCGCGGCTAGCCCGAGGGGCTCCGGCCACTGTGAAAAACTGCCGGCGGCCACGCTGGTGGCGTTAGGATCGTTGACGAAGTGGTTACGCGGATCGGTACTGATGGTGATCGGAATACCCAGGCGGGTTTTCTCCGCCATTTCCTGTAATGCGTTGTTGTCGGAGGAAATATGCTGTGGGTCACCCGCCATACGGGTAATAAAGGTATTCACAAAACGCTGATTAACGTCTTCTTCTGCCGCGCTGAAATCGACACGGCCAGCGTTATTGAGGGCAATGGTGCCGTGCATCATGGCCCCGGCTTTTTCTTCCACGGTCATGCGTGAAGTCAGATCGCTGGCACGGGTGGCGCTATCAAGACGCCAGTCTTCATAAGGGTCGAGCTGGCCGTTTTTATTCAGGTCCTTAAATTTAAGCGTACCGACAGTAATTATTGGAATATTCCTGCTTTCTAACTCGGCCTGTGTATTTGGCGTAACGTAAGAATCATTATTGTCACACCCGCTTAAACCGGCGGCTAGCAAGCCACTAAATATAACTATTGCTTTCCTTTTAAATGTCATAACAACAGCTCCGTATGTGTCGAGGTAAGAAAATGAGCAAATAGAACAGAATAGCGCGCAGCCTGGCTGCGTTCAGGTATTGTGTATTCTTTTCAGTGGATTATGAGTTGGTATCGAATTGGTGTAGATTATTGCATGTTTTTTTTACAGCGTGAAATAAATGTATTTCCAATTTGAGATTCTCTTCACACTTTAATTTATTTTGTCTTTTTCAGACTTAAAATAGCGCGGTAATGCCTTTAACTGCGAGGGAAAATTAAGGCGTGGTAAACCATCTTAAAGGTAATAATATTATCTGGTAACTTATTGGCATGGGGAATAGTAAAAATAAATTGCTTGATGCGGAATATATGAATGCCACTTCCGGGCATTATTTCTACCGTCTGGCGCTGAGAAACCGAGAGGCATCAACAGCGCCGAATTAATGGCGGGAACTTGATAAAATCCTTTTTATTCAGATTGCGAGTGATTATGGCCCGCATCCTTGCGGCTTGAAATCTGGCGGGGGGATATCGCCATCAGGACGCCAACAACCACCAGGTCGCTTCAAATGGCCGCAACGTGCAGGGTTGTGGCGGTTCTGCCGCATCACCATAGCTGCTCATCAGTGGCTGCCACAGTTCAGCAGGCTGCACGCCTGCGGCATCCCATGCCAACGCTTCACGGCTCAGGTTAGCCACGACCAGTAATCGTTGCCCGTTCCAGCGACGTTCATAGCACCATAACGCCGGGTGAGCCGGTGCCAGGTCCTGATAGTCACCGTGAGTCAGTAACGGATACTGTTTGCGCAGGGCGATAAGATGGCGGTAGGCGTAAAACACTGAATTCCGATCGGCCAACGCCGCTTTGGCGTTAATCTGTGGATAATTTTCCGCACAACCGATCCACGGCGTTCCTTGGGTGAACCCGGCGTTGGCAGAGGCATCCCACTGCATCGGAGTACGGCCATTGTCGCGAGATTTACTGGCCAGGATCGCCAACAGTTCGGCGTTGTCTCTCCCTTGGGCGCTCAGTTCGGCGTACATGTTCAGGCTTTCCACATCGCGGTATTGCGCAATATGGTTAAAGCCAGGGTTGGTCATGCCAATCTCTTCACCCTGATAGATGTACGGCGTGCCTTGCATCCCGTGCAGGACCATGGCCAGCATCTTGGCGGCCGTCACGCGCAGATCGCCTTCGTCGCCAAAACGCGAAACGATGCGCGGCTGATCGTGGTTACACCAGAACAAGGCGTTCCAGGCGCGGTTATGCATGCCTTGTTGCCAATGGCGGAATATCTGCTTGAGCTCAACGAAATCCGGCGCTGCCAGCGTCCATTTCTGCCCGTCGGTATAGTCCACTTTCAGATGATGAAAGTTGAAGGTCATCGACAGCTCGGCGCCACTTTGTGCAGCGTACTGCTGGCAGTGTGCCAGCGAGGTAGAGGACATCTCGCCTACCGTCATCAGGCCGCGTGGTTGGAACACGTCGCGGCTCATTTCCTGCAGGAACTCATGGATGCGCGGGCCATCGGTGTAAAAACGGCGGCCATCGCCCTGCATATCGTTTGGGAAATCCTGCTGCTTGGACACCAGATTGATGACATCAAGGCGTAACCCGTCGACGCCTTTGTCTGCCCAGAATTGGCACACTTTTTTCAGTTCTTCGCGTACCGGCGGATGCTCCCAGTTCAGGTCTGCCTGCTCGCTGGCAAACAGATGCAGGTAGTATTGGCCGCTTTCCTCATGCCATTGCCAGGCGTTACCACCAAACTTGGAACGCCAGTTGTTGGGCAGGGCATCGCCTTCTCCGTCGCGCCAGACATAGAACTGACGCAGTGGGCTGTTACGATCCTGTGCTGCCTTAAACCACGGATGTTCGGTGGAGGTATGGTTAAACACCATATCCATCACGATACGGATACTGCGCTGGTGGGCTTGCGCCACCAGGTTGTCGAAATCGGCCATGGTGCCGTAAGCCGGATCGATGGCGCAGTAATCGGCCACGTCGTAGCCATTGTCTACCTGAGGAGAAACGTACACCGGGGTCAGCCAGATGGCATCAACGCCAAGTTCCTGCAAGTAGTCCAGCCGACGGGTGACTCCGGCCAGATCGCCATAGCCGTTCCCGGTGCTGTCCTGGAAGCTCTTCGGATAGATTTGGTAGATGACGCCGTTCTGCCACCAGGGGATTGGGGTGCTCATAGTCATACCTTTGAATCGTGAAAACAGGCCTATGCCCAGAGGTTAATGTTTAACCCGAGATACTCGGGCATAGTGCAACGAGGGGCACTCTCCCTACTGTCTGACGTTGTCAGCAGTCTGATATCCATCGTCTTCAAGCTGCGGCGGTGCTGGCGGCAGCTTGAAGTCCATAGGGGTTAAATGTGGAATAAGTTTAAACCGGTAATTCTCCGCGGCTGGCTTTGCGCTTGTAGACCATCATGGTCAGCAACAGCGGGATCACCACGGCAATCAGGATTGCCAGGGAGTAGATCACCCAGAACTGGGGTTTGATAGACAGAATGCCCGGCAAACCGCCGACGCCGATGCCGTTGGCCATTACGCCCGTCAGGCCGCAGATCAGGCCCGCGAAGGCGGAGCCGATCATTGCGCACAACATCGGGAAGCGATACTTGAGGTTGATACCGTACATGGCCGGTTCGGTGACGCCGAGGTAGGCAGAAATGGCTGCCGGTACGGAAATCTCACGTTCGTTGGCCTTGCGGCTGACGATGATGATACCCAGCACTGCCGATGCCTGCGCGATATTTGAAAGGGCAATCAGCGGCCAGACCGGCGTTCCCCCCATGCTCTGGATCATCTGCATATCAATTGCCAGCGTGGTCTGATGCACGCCGGTGATCACCAGCGGCGCATACAGGAAGCCAAACAGCGCGGCACCGATCGGGGCGAAGCTGCCGGTCATGACCCATTTCACGGCCCAGGCTACGCCGTCGCCGATCATGCGGCCAAACGGGCCGATCAGCGTGTGCGCCAGGAATACCGCCAACAGCAGGGAAACCACCGGTACCACCACCAGATACAGATAATCTGGCACGATCTTTTTCAGGCGGGTTTCAATCCAACCCAGCGCCATCCCGGCGAGGATCGACGGGATCACCTGCGCCTGATAGCCCACTTTCTCTATGGTGAACCAACCAAAGTTCCAGACTTCAGGCACCTGCTGACCGAGCAGGTAAGAGTTCATCAACTGCGGTGATACCAAGGTGATCCCCATCACAATGCCAAGCACCGGCGTACCGCCCATCTTTTTCACCGTCGACCAGCAGATGGCTACCGGCAGGAACATAAAGATGGCTTCGCCGAGCAGCCACAGAAAATCGTAAATGGTTTTCCAGGCCGGGTGCATTTGAGCCAGCGTCTGGCCGCCGGACATCGGAATATCGCCGATCACGTTGCGGAAGCCAAGGATCAGGCCGCCGCTGATCAGAGCGGGCAGCAGGGGGAAGAAGATCTCGGCAAAGTGGGAGATGCCACGTTCAAACCAGGTCATATTCTGGCGAGCCGCCAGCTTGGCCTGTTCTTTATCGGCCTCGTTGATACCCGTGCTGGCGATCAACGCCTGATAGTAATCCCCCACTTCGGGGCCGATCACTACCTGGAATTGCCCGGCGTTGGTGAAGCAGCCTTTGACCATCCGCAGTTGTTCAATCTCTTTCGGTTTGGCTTTGGCGGGATCGTTGAGAACGAAACGCAAGCGGGTAATGCAGTGGCTGACGGTAGCGATATTGTCGCGGCCACCCACCAGCACAATCAGACGATCGATGTCCTGCTGCTGAACTTTGCTCATGAGGGAACCCTTTTTATTAGTGAGGCGCAGAGGTATTGATGGGGAAAGCTTAGTCAGTCGTTCATTTTTATGGAATGGGAACGTTCCCAACTTGAGTGGGCGATCACAAAACGGGTGATTATTACGCTTTCTTTACCCGAAGAATGTTAAAAAACGCTGCCTGATTGCCGCTTGAAAGACGGCAGGTAGCATCAGGCAAGCCTGCTGGGGATGATTATCTGGCGGACGCTCTGCTCACCCCGCAGCTGTCCGAGCAGTTGAAGCGCGGCCTGCTGCCCGGCGGTACCGTAACCCAGCTCAACCGAAAAGGTCTCCGGGAACAGGAAGTTGATCATCGGCGTGTTACCGATAGCGCACACCTGTAGCGGCGCAATGTGCTGTTGTTGCAGGTATTTCATCGCACCGAGGGCGATGGTATCGGAAGCACAGACCAGTGCGGTGGTTTGCGGCGTGATCACGCTGGCAGCCAGCTGAAAGCCGCTCTGATAGTTCAGTTCACCGAGTGCCGTGACCGGCGGGATCTTCTGCTCTCGGCAGGTTTCCAGGTAGGCTTGATAGCGACGCATCCCAGTAGTGGCATCCGACTCCTGAACGCCAAGGTAGCTGATATGGCTGTGGCCCAGCTTGCGTAAACGCTGCATCAGCAGTTTTACCGCGCCGTCATCGTCATAACAGACCGAAGAGAAACCCGGGTATTCACGGGCTACCACCACCATTTTTTCCTGCCAGGGCGTGAGCATGTCGGCGGTCAGGCCGGTGAAGCCGAACAGGATCACGCCGTCGACGTTGCGCTGCTGCAAAACCTGGAGATGCTCCTGTACCAACCGGGGTTCAAACTGGCTTTCCATCACGATGGGATCAAAGCCTTGTTGATAAAACAGTGGCAACATGGTGCGTACGGCCTGATTTTCCGAAGGAGAATCAAGACGGGAAACGATAATGGCCACCACCTTGTCACTCTGGCCGCGCATGGCGCGTGCCGATTTTGACGGGGTAAAACCATGGCTGCGGATCACCGCCTCCACCCGTTGACGGGTTTGCGGGCTTACGCTGCCTTCATTGTTCATCACACGAGATACGGTGGACTTGCCAACACCACTCAGGCGGGCGATGTCCTTGATTGTCAGCCGGTTTTGCATGGTTTACTTATTGTTTAGGTTAGTAGGCTTAAACTTGTAACATCCGAATTTACTCATCGTCTTTCATGCTTGCCGCCTGGCTGTAACGTGAAGTCCGTAGAGTAACTACCCGTCACAATAGCGTATTTTTCCGAGCGAATCTTTGTGTAAAGCGGGTATCGTGACGCTAAATGGAATGACCGCGACGGTTATTCCCCCTTTTTCTTTGACCTGAGGTTAATCCTTAAATGGACCCTGATCCGAGCCCTGACAACACCCATTCGGTTCCCCGGTAAAACCTCTCCGCTTTGCGCTGCTGTTTTACCGGTTTAGGTAAGCAGCGGCGTGTGCGCTACGCTCGCCCCTGTTTGATATAAAAATAAAAGGCTCTGCCTAGGCGGATGATTTTTGGCGTGTCCGAAAATCGTGCCCGCGGCGGATTGCTACGTTTTCCCATTGCCGTGAGGTATTGGGGGACGAGGTGCGAACGATGAAATTTAAAAATATCCCCCGTCAGCTGCTGGGTATGCTCAGCCGTAACTTGCCACGTCGCCTGGTGCGGCGTGATGCTCTGTTGGAAAGCGTCAGCGGCGCGGCACATGAGTTGCCTGCCGGCTTGGCGCAACAACGCCTGGAATGCGCTGCGGCCAGTTCAATGCAGCTGTACGAGCGTTTTCACAGCCATCCTGAAGGCATCACCGAGCATGAGGCGGAAACCATACGCCGCCAATGTGGCGCCAACGTGATTGAAAACCAGCAGGCCGAAAGCGGGTGGCGTCACCTGTGGCACTGCTATCGTAACCCGTTCAATCTGTTACTGACCGTACTGGGCCTGATCTCCTACGCGACTGAAGATCTGACCGGTGCATTGGTGATTGGCCTGATGGTGCTGATCTCCACGCTATTGCATTTTATCCAGGAAGCCCGTTCCAACAAGGCGGCAGATGCGCTAAAAGCGATGGTAAGCAACACCGCAACGGTGATCCGCAGCGATGCGCTCACCGGCAAAAGCGAGCATGTCGAACTGCCGATTTCGCAACTGGTGCCGGGCGACATCATCAAACTGTCGGCGGGGGACATGATCCCGGCGGATTTGCGCCTGCTCTCTGCTAAAGACCTGTTTATTAGCCAGGCGGCGCTGACCGGTGAATCACTGCCGGTAGAAAAAGTGGCCGAGCCCCGCAACCAGGTGAACGATCCGCTGGAGTGTCAGAACCTGTGCTTTATGGGTACCAACGTGGTGAGCGGCACCGCACTGGCGATGGTGATAGGTACCGGCAGCGAAACCTACTTTGGCCAGTTGGCGCAGCGCGTGACCAGCCAGGAAGAACAGCCCAATGCCTTCCAAAGTGGTATCAGTAAAGTCAGCTGGTTGCTGATCCGTTTTATGCTGGTGATGACGCCCATCGTCCTGCTGATTAACGGCTATACCAAAGGCGACTGGTGGGAAGCGGCGCTGTTTGCGCTCTCTGTCGCGGTGGGGCTAACCCCTGAAATGTTGCCAATGATCGTCACCTCCACGTTGGCAAAAGGGGCGGTCAAACTGTCGCGTCAGAAAGTGATCGTCAAACGTCTGGATGCGATCCAGAACTTTGGCGCGATGGACATTTTGTGCACCGACAAAACCGGCACCCTGACTCAGGACAAGATTGTGCTCGAGCGCCATACCGATGTGTTTGGTGCCGCCAGCGAACGCGTATTGCGCTATGCCTGGCTGAACAGCTTCTACCAGACCGGGCTGAAAAACCTGCTGGACGTAGCGGTACTCACCTGTGCCGATGAAAGCAAACAGCCCGACGCATTACAGCATTACCGCAAGGTAGACGAGATCCCGTTCGACTTTGAACGCCGTCGTATGTCGGTAGTGGTGGCGAAGGATGCGCAATATCACGAACTGATCTGCAAAGGCGCGCTGGAAGAAATGCTGGCGATCTGTAGCCACGTGCGGCAGGAGGATGAGGCGATCCCGCTGACTGACGCACTGTTGATGCGCATTCGTCGTATCACCGACGATCTCAATCAGCAGGGGCTACGCGTGGTGGCCGTGGCCAACAAGATCCTGCCCGCCTCAGCGCATGAATATGGGGTGGCAGATGAATCGGATCTGATCCTGGAAGGCTATATTGCCTTCCTCGATCCGCCGAAAGAGAGCACCGCTCCGGCGCTGGCAGCGCTGAAACAGAACGGCGTCACCGTCAAGATCCTGACAGGCGATAACGAACTGGTGGCGGCCAAAGTGTGCAAAGACGTGGGGTTGGCGGCGGATCATGTGCTGTTGGGCAGCGATATTGAACTGATGGATGATGCTGCGCTGACGCAGGCTGCTGCACGTACCACGGTGTTTGCCAAACTGACGCCATTGCATAAGGAGCGCATCGTCCAACTGTTACGCAAACAGGGCCACGTCGTGGGCTTTATGGGGGACGGTATTAACGACGCCCCGGCGTTGCGCGCGGCAGATATCGGTATTTCAGTGGATTCGGCGGTGGATATTGCCAAGGAAGCGGCAGATATCATCCTGCTGGAGAAAAGCCTGATGGTGCTGGAAGAGGGAGTGATCGAGGGCCGCCGTACCTTCGCCAATATGCTCAAGTACATCAAGATGACCGCCAGTTCCAACTTCGGTAACGTGTTCAGCGTACTGATTGCCAGCGCCTTTTTACCGTTCCTGCCGATGTTGCCGCTGCATCTGTTGATCCAGAACCTGATGTACGATATCTCGCAGATCGCCATTCCGTTCGATAACGTCGATGACGATCAGATCACCAAACCACAGCGTTGGAACTCCGGCGATCTGGGGCGCTTTATGGTGTTCTTTGGGCCGATCAGTTCAATCTTCGACGTGCTGACCTTCTGCCTGATGTGGTACGTGTTCAAGGCCAATACGCCAGAAATGCAGACGCTGTTCCAGTCCGGCTGGTTTGTGGAGGGGTTGCTGTCGCAGACGCTGATCGTCCATATGATCCGCACGCGTAAAATTCCGTTTATCCAGAGCCGCCCATCCTGGCCGCTGTGCGTGATGACGCTGGCGGTGATCGCCACCGGTATCGGCCTGATCTTCTCGCCGTTGGCCGGGTTCCTGCAACTGCAGGCGCTGCCGCTGAGCTACTTCCCATGGCTGGTGGTGATCCTGGCCGGTTACATGGTGCTGACCCAGTGCGTGAAAGGCTGGTTTGTGCGCCGGTATGGCTGGCAGTAAATTTGTTTTAGAGCGGGGCTTATGAAAATGCCCAACAAACATTTGTTTGTTGGGCGTTGCTCAAAACTCTCTCAGCAGGAAGCGGTAGGGAGTTACTCTATACCGTATTTTTTTTCAGTAACAAATTTTGGTGCTTTCCAATTCGGGCCTTTGATCGTATGGCCTTTTTCGTTTTTAGCTAATTTGCCCTCCTTCAATAGCTTCGCTAACGCTGGGTAAAGTTGAGCTTTTCCCACAACATCGAAGTTATACTTCACATACATTCGATCAATGCTGGGATAAGATGTCCTCGGTGCAAAATGTAAAAGGACATCTTCCACACTTTCGTTTTTGTAAATACCTTCGAAATCGATCATTACATGCCCTCCTCGGCTTTGCGATACGCCTCTTCAGCTTCAGGTGTATACAAAGGTTGACTTTTCTCATTGATTTTATAATCTTCAAGCGTTGCAGTATGAGCGTTATTCCATACGGAATCATCAGTTATACCATCAGGTACTCCTAATGCTCGATAGCGCTCCAATTCTCTAATTTCATGAGTATAAAAGCGCTTATCGATGTCTGTTGCGGTAAGTTCACCTTTCAGGATTTTTTCCAGACGATCAATCATCACCTTGTTATCTGCTGATTCCTCGAAACGCCCTGTATGCAGTTTCACCTTGTCCACACCTGCGCGGTCAACCTTAGCCGTTTTCCAATCCAGATCCTGAATCGGCCCACCGGCTTTTTCGGTATGATAGTCACGGCCACTGTACTTCCCTTTGGAATTGCTATTTCCATAAGGGTTGCTGAGCATTACATAAATCGCTTCAACACCGGTTTCTTCAGCACTAGGTTGCCAGTAGATGAAATCTCGCAGTCCTTTGAGATCTTCCGCCGGGAAGGTGGTGGTGACGATGCTGTCGGCCTGTTTTATTGTCGTCCCGGTATGCACTGGGGTGACTGGAGCCGGTGAACTGTTTCCGGTATTGGCAGGGGCTGTTGGCCCAACTGGAACTGGATTTATCAGGATGGTCCGCGATGGTGTTCCAGCCACCGCCGGAAGCGTGATCTTATCCAGCCCTGTCTTCTCATCGCGTACAGCTTTTAACACTGGGACGTTAGCAGATACACCGGCTATACCCGTTTTAACTAGGGCGACATACTGTCGCCCGTCTTCCGTCACCAGCAAACCGCGCACGGGCAAGTTGACCGATGCCATTTCCGGAGTCATGCTGACTTTTCCTGCAGCAAACAGTAGAGCCTGAGCAGCAAACAGGTCCATATCGCGGCCAAGAATCTGATCGCTGCCCAGCCCCACTTCCTTTGGCCAGAATCCGATAACCAGAGTGCCGACTGTCGCGCCGAGCGTGCTGACGGTGGCTATCCTGCTCAATTCTGCAGCCCCTCGCCATAGGGCACCAGCGACTGTGCCTGCCAGTTCACTCGCCGTGGTCAGAACTCCCTCTGCGGCAACTGTTAATTGTAACATCCCTGGGGCACGGTTCAGTACCATACCCCCGGCAGCAACAAGGGAGGCCTGAGCCGATTTAACCATTTCCTGCGTATATACTGGGGTTGGATTGACGCCTGCAGCGGCCATCAGTGCAGCTAGTTTTGCCGAAGCTTCCCTTTCATTTTTTACTTGATTAACCACCGTTGTCAGCGTGTTTGACTTTGATACGACATCGTCAATAATGACTGCGATATTATCCAATGCGGCGAGAAGACGTTGTTTGGCATTATATTCTTCAACCCGAGGCTTTACGGATTTCTCTTCCCAATAGCTTCGGGATACTGAATCCAAAATTCTCGTCAAGACAAAGTCGTATTCATTCGGTGAAACATTGGTAAGCCCCAATATGGGTATTACCTCTTTTAACGCTTTTTCAGCAGCATCATGCCGATGGATAGCATTAACCTCAGATACCAAGACTTCATTATTGGCATCTTGCAAACCTTTAACCGCAGCATCAAGAGATGCTCCCGCACTTGATACCCGACTGTCATCGCCCGTTTGCGTATCGGTGGCCCTCTGCAAGGATGCGAATGCACGCTCGATAATCTGAGCAGCAGGCTCAATGATGTGTGCTCTTGCTGCTGAAATCTGGTCGTCGAATATTTTTTGCAACTGGATTAATTGATTATAAGGGGTAAATTTCGGACCCTTACCTGGAATATAATCAACCTGCAGCCGGTTCTTTAAATATACAGGTGCTACATTGGAAGGCAGCATCGATACAAACAGACCACCGCCTGATGGTGGTGATGAGGGAATTGTCCCTGTGGGTGGGGTTGGCCCATTAGTAATCGTGATTATGGCTTCCCCGGCAGTGTTGTAGGCAACCCCATCCTTATAATAAGCAATACTGTTTGCACTTGAATTTATACTGGGAAATAAAATCATTGTGTCGTCGGTACTATGGCTATCAAGGGATGTCGGCCATCCCCATCCACCACCGTCCCAAATCAGCCCAGGTTGTGGAGGAATACCGTTGTTATAGTTTTTCTCATTCATAATTAATGCTTTTCCAAAAAATGAACGAAGCCACACATTTCTGTATTTAAATTCAACAGAAATCGTGAGTAATATTAGAATTTTTCTAATATATCAATTCTATTTGGTTGAGATTTCCAGCGCTGCCAACCGAGACTCCAGTTCAAGTCTAGCTTCGCGTTCTTCCTTGAGCGCTTCGATCAGAAGGGCGACGACACCATTGATATTAATTCCCCTAGCATCCTTCAGAATGCTGCCGTCATTCAGTTTCAATTCAGTTGTGGTCACGGACTCAGGTAAGATACTTTCTATTTCTTGTGCAATTACCCCGGCTTCTGGAACGCCTTGTTTCAGGTAGGTATAACCGCTGATTTTTTCTAGCTTATCCAGCGCACCATCGATTTTTACGATGTCCGTTTTCATTCGGGCATCTGAGCTGCTGTGCCAGGCGCCATTGGTGTAGGCCTGACCATCATTGCGGAATTCATACCAACCTTGCGCGCCGCCATTGGCTACATGGAGCCCCATAAAGTGGTGTTGACCGATGCGTTCATAATGGAAAAAGTCCGCACACAGGTCACCTGCTCCCCGTATAGAAACTCCATTAGTAATTCGTTCTGCATTGTTATTCACGTTCTGGTTACCAGCTGCAGTAATCCATCCGCCAGCATTACGTTTAATAAATTGCCCAGCAGAAAGCTCACTGTTGGCTTTGATTTGAATTTCGTTCCAGTTACCGTGCCAATCACGGTAGGAAAGTAACCCGGTATCTTCCTTTCCAGGAATGACACGGGAGCCCATCATCATGGTGGTGGTCACGTTACCCGTGTTGAAATTCGTATATACAGCTGGTGCGCCATATGTCTGCCCATTGATGAGGGGAGTAGGACCGGTATTCACTGCGCCAATACCCGCGTTATGTGACACCAGTGCGCCTCCGGATATATCGGCGCCGTTAGACAGAGACACCCTGCCTGTAGAGAGACTAAAAGCAAAAGGTCGCAGAGTGTTCCACTGCCCGTCCTGAGACTGACCGTTTGGTGTCGTTAGCACATAAAAAGCTTGCCCGTCATTACGCAGCATTACGCCGGTATTGCCGTTTGCCAGGCGGAAACCGTTTGCCGATTTGGTCACGATCTCACCGTCACTGATGACGCGTTTACGCAGTGTAGTCAGTGATTTTAATTCGGTAATATCGTCATTAACACCGCCAACTACCTGAGCGTTTTTCTTTTCTTCAGCCATGGTTATTTTCCTTTTTTACAGCCTGCTTTCTGACGGTTAAAAAGCACATTAAAGCCTCCTTGCTCAACGGATACGGATGAGCAGGCATTGGCGTTCGCATTTCTTGTACTATTGAACCAATAAATATACGACACATAACTGTGTGTATAACCAGTATTTTACGCGTGTAAGCAGAAAGTGCCGATCGGCTTTGGTCGTGTGGTGGCTGATACAAAATTCAGATAAATCAGATTGGTAGCTAGATTCGGTGATCCGTGCCCTTATCGTTAGCGTGGGAGAGCATTTCACCTTCGTCTCCTAGGCAAACCTCGGCGAATCTGTGATCCATCGCACCGTTTTGCCCCTGAGGTTGGACATCTCTCTCTGGCTCAGTCTTTATCTACTTCCTTGGCTCGATTGATTTTTTCCTCTGAGGAATTTCCGATGCAAAGACCCTTCCGTTACACGCTACTGGCTTCTTCGTTATTATTTTCCTTCAATGCGCTTGCCCAACCGGCTGGCGATCTGCCGCTGATGCCCTGGCCACAGCAGGTTGAGTTGGCACAGCCGCAAGGCAAGCTGGTGCTGGATTACCGCATATCGTTCAACATTCAGGGTGATGACTTAGTTGAGGCGCAGGCCCGCTGGCGAGATCGCCTGGAACGCCAAACCGGCTGGACGCTGGCCCCACAGGGCGAAAAAAACCAGGCGGCAACGATCAACATTGTTATCCAACATCAGGTTGCAGCCCAACCGCTGCCAGACAGTGATGAAAGCTACCAACTCAAGGTCACGCCGAAGGGGGCGACGCTAACGGCCAATACCCGTTTCGGTGCGATGCGCGGTATGGAAACGCTGCTGCAATTGGTGCAAACCGACGGTGAAAATACGTTTATACCCTTAGTTAACATTACCGACGTGCCGCGTTTTCCATGGCGCGGTGTGCTGCTGGATTCGGCGCGTCATTTCTTACCGGTTGACGATATTCTGCGGCAGTTAGACGGCATGGCGGCGGCCAAACTCAACGTATTCCATTGGCACCTGACCGACGATCAGGGCTGGCGTTTTGCTTCCGAGCATTATCCAAAGCTGCAGCAACTGGCCAGCGACGGTCATTTCTATACGCCTGAGCAGATGAAGCAGGTTGTCGCCTATGCCACGGCGCGCGGCATCCGGGTGGTACCGGAAATCGATCTGCCAGGGCATGCTTCTGCCATCGCTGTCGCTTATCCAGAGTTGATTAGCGCACCGGGGCCTTATCAGATGGAACGCCACTGGGGCGTTCATCAGCCTACGCTCGATCCCGCCAACGACCGGGTTTATCAATTTGTTGACAGTATTATCGGCGAACTGGTGGCGATCTTCCCCGATCCATACCTGCACATTGGCGGGGATGAAGTGGATGCCACCCAGTGGCAGGCATCGAAAACCATCCAGGCATTTATGCAGCAACATCAACTGGCAGATGCCCATGCGTTGCAGGCTTTCTTTAACCAGAAGCTGGAAAAGATCCTCGAGAAACACCAGCGCCGCATGGTGGGCTGGGACGAGATCTATCATCCGACGTTGCCACGCACCATCGTGATCCAGTCCTGGCAGGGGCCAGATTCTTTGGGGGCCAGCGCGCAGGATGGCTACCAGGGGATCCTCTCGACCGGTTTCTATCTTGATCAACCCCATAGCACCGCCTACCACTACCGCAACGAAATCCTGCCGCAGCCGCTGGGGGTTGAAACCGAAGTGCAGGCCGGGGAGCAGGCGCAGAGCTGGCAGTTCACTATGCCACGCCTGAAGGGCAGCCCGGTGGAAGGGACTTTCACGCTGATCGAAGGCAAGCAGGGATGGCGCGGTTTTATTGATTTCAAAGGCAAATCTCGCCGAGCGGTGCGGGAGATCGAATGGCGTACGCCAGAGCAGGTAACCTTCCGCATTGATACCTGGATGGGTGACACGCGTCCGGTGTTCACCTTACAACAAGATCAACTGAGCGGTTACACGCTGGTGGGCAACGTGCGCTACCCAACCACTGGCAGTAAATTGACGACGATCCCGGCAGGCAAGATGCCGGTGGTGCCCGATGAACAGCGTCAGGCCAATATTCTGGGGGGCGAAGCCGCCTTCTGGGCGGAAAATATCCGCGCACCGGTGCTCGATCTTAAGCTGTGGCCAAGAACCTTTGCGGTGGCGGAGCGTATGTGGTCGGCCAAGGATGTGACCAACGAGGATAATATGTACCAACGTCTGGCTGCGATAGACGCTTGGTCGGTGGTGTCTGTCGGGTTGCAACAGCACGCCGAAACGGCGCGTGAGTTTACTCGCCTGGCTAACAGCGTGGATATCACACCGTTGCAGGTCCTCGCCGAGGCCGTAGAGCCAGGGCAGTATTACACCCGTCAGCATCTGAAATTCAACGCTGGCAATTATCATCAGTTTGAGCCGCTAAACCGCTTTGCCGATGCTTTGCCACCGGAAAGCGCGGCGGTACGCGATCTTGCCATCCAGGTAGCGCTGTTGCTGAAGGATAAGAACCATCTGGCGGCGGCGCAGGCGATCCGTGAACGTCTGGAGCTTTGGCAGCGCAACGGTGCGCCGGTGAAGAAAGCGATCGCCGCTAACGTGGTAATGAAGGATCTGGCTCCGGTGGCCCAGGATGTCAGCGCGTTGGCCGATCTGGGTTTGATGCTATTGGAGCGCTATCAGCAAAGTAAACCGTTGAGCAAGGCCGAAGCCGAGCAGGCACAGCAGCAGTTGGATGCGGCCGCGCAGATCCGCGATGAAGTGGTGATCGCGGCGGTGTATCCGCTGGAAACGTTGTTGCGTGCAGTCGCGGTGCGCTAGCCGGGCTGGGGATGGCGCGGCTAAGACTGCGCCAACCAACTGTCCCAGATTGGTATCGGCCGTAGTTGCTCAAGCATAAAATCGATAAAGGCGCGCACCTTAGGGTTGCTGTAGCGGCTGGGGAAATACAGGGCATACAGGCCGTGGGTGGTGTGGGTCAGTTTGCCATCCAGCGCCAGCGGAACCAGGGTTCCTTGCTCAATCAGATCGCCCAAAAGATAGGTTGGCAGATAGGCAATACCTTGATTTTCCAGTACGGATTTCAGCAAAACCAGGCTGCTGTTGGCCTGGATCGGGGGGCGTGTCTTCAACTGATGGGCGACGCCTTGCTCATCAATGGACTTCCATACTGGGGTCAAGCCAGGGTAAATCAGGCACTGATGATGGGTTAAATCTTGAATGGAATGTGGTGTGCCATATTTTTCGAGATATTCGGGGCTGGCGCAATAGGCCCAATTCACCGTGGCTAATTTACGCATTGCGTAATTTACAGGTGGTTCAGAAGAAATACGCAATGCGATGTCAAAGTTGGTTTCATTAAGATTAACAAAGTTGTCATTAAGGTTGATATATAAATCAACATCGGGATAACGGCCACGAAAATTATTAGCTAACGTTGCCAAATGGGAATAACCAAAAGCCATCGAGCAGGTTATCCGTAATTCACCGTTAGGGTGATTATAGTAACCCGCAGTGGTGTTGAGCGATTCATTAAAATCCAGCAACAGTTTTGTTGCACGGTTATATAAATATTGACCTGGCTCGGTGAGCGTAAAGCTGCGCGTAGTTCTCTTGATTAAGGTCGTGCCCAATTGGCTTTCTAGCTGTGCCAGGCTCTTACTGACCGCAGATGGCGAGACGTTCAGGTGCGTAGCAGCCTCTGACAGCCCACCACATTCCACAATTTTGACCAGAACTTCCAGTTGTTTTAACGATGCTGGGCTGCTCATTTTTTCCTTTAATTCACGAGTGATTTCTTTAAACGGTACGAATACGCTATTACATCGCTGAGAATAAGATGCCATTATTAATCGCAGAATACGCTGTACCGGATCACAACTGAACACCAAGGGGTGACCTGTCTCATGCAAGTCACATGCTATTGTTGAGAAAAATAAAAAAGTGACATAAGTCACATGAGCAAAAAAGATAAAAATAAGGAAATGAATATGTGGAAACGTTTAGAACCCTACAAGTCATCTTTTATTCTGCTATTTGCCTTAACGCTTGGGGGGATTGTCGGTATTTACGCTCCCGATATTGCGTTGAAATTACAGGCGATAGGTAAGATATTCCTTAATCTGCTGTTTATGATTATCGTGCCGTTGGTCAGTGTCAGCGTCATGTCCTCGATCGCCAGCATGACCGACCTGAAAAAGCTTGGGCGCATCATGGGGGTGATTTTTGCCGTTTCCATTGTGATGGCGCTGATACCTGCGGCCGGTATCGTCGGCCTAGCCACCTTGTTCAACCCAGCGCAGGGCGTCACCATCGAATTGACGGAGAAGTTTAATGCCGGTGGCGGAGGCATGGATTTTGTCAGCATGGTGACCACTAACGACTTTGTCGGGCTGCTGTCCAAATCCAACATTTTGGCGCTGATCATTATGTCCGTGATTGCAGGCATCGCTATCGGTCAGTCAGGTGAGCAGGGCAAGCGGGTGTCCAACTCGCTTAACGATCTCAACGTCATCATCATGAAGATTGTATCAATCATTATGAAGGGCGCGCCCGTTGGGCTGGGCTGCTATTTTGCTTCCACCATGGCCAGCCAGGACTCGCAGTTGCTAGTCACCTTTGCCAGGGCCATCGGTCTGTTTTTTGCCGCTACGCTGCTGTACTACGTTTTTGGCTCCATCCTCTATTCCTGGATTGGCGGTGGTGTGCCTGCGATACGTGCCTTCTGGCGTAATGCCATTGAGCCTTCGGCCACAGCATTGGGCACTTGCTCCTCTCTGGGAACGTTGCCCGCCAATATCCGCGCAGCCAAAGCGATGGGGATCAATCCGGAAATCGTGGACATCTCCTTGCCGCTGTTGGTGAACCTGAATAAGGGCGGTGTGGCGATGATCGCGGCCCTGAAGATTGTATTTATCTTCGCGGTGCTGGGGTTGGACTTCACGATGGAGATCTTCCTCCTGACGATGCTGATTTCCGTGCTGTCGGCGATTATTGTTGGTGGTGTTCCCGGCGGGGCTTTTCTGGGCGAGATCTTTATTGTCACCACGCTGGGATTACCGTTGGAAACTATTCCGATGCTGGTCGTGCTGGGCACCATAACTGACGCCCCGGCCACGCTGATTAACGTGATCCACGATCTGAACGCCGCACAAATCGTTGAGCGTTTTGCGGGTAAAAAGCCACAGCCGGTCTCTGAAAGCGCAAGTATTACGGATATAGCAGAAAAAATCGCGTAAGGGTCGCTACATAACCCAACACAATTGATAAACGATAAAAGCAGGCAAATTGTTATGACATCAAAAAGAATAGAAACCGCTCTGGTCACCGCTGGCCGTAAGTCTCGATTCACGCAAGGATCGGTTAACCCGGTGATCCAACGCGCCTCTTCCTTAACCTTCGATACGGTGAAGGCCAAAAAATTCGCCACAGCCAATCGCGCCAAAGGGGAGTTATTCTATGGGCGTCGTGGCACCCTGACGCACTTCTCTTTCCAGGACGCGATGACCGATCTGGAAGGTGGGGTAGGCTGCTCGCTTTACCCCTGTGGGGCAGCAGCTGTCACCAATGCTATTCTGGCGTTTGTTGCCAGTGGCGACCATATCCTGATGACCGGAGCCGCCTACGAACCGACGCAGGATTTCTGTAACAAGATCCTGAGCAAACTGGGCGTGGCAACGACCTATTACGATCCGTTGATCGGTGCTGGGATCGCTGAGCTAATCCAACCCAATACCAAAGTGCTGTTCCTTGAATCCCCAAGTTCGATCACCATGGAAGTCCAGGACGTACCGGCGATGGTGAAAGCCGCACGAGCGGTGAACCCTGATATTGTCATTATGATTGATAACACCTGGGCGGCGGGCATTCTTTTTAAAGCGCTGGATCATGACGTGGATATCTCTATTCAGGCCGGAACCAAATATATTATCGGCCATTCCGATGCCATGTTGGGCACCGCCGTATCGAACGCCCGCTGCTGGGACCAGTTGCGCGAGAACTCCTACCTGATGGGGCAAATGGCTGACGCAGATACCGCCTATAATGGCAGCCGTGGCTTGAGAACGCTGGGGGTGCGCCTCAAGCAGCATGAGATCAGCAGCATCGCTATTGCCCAATGGCTGGCGGCGCGGCCAGAGGTGGAGCGGGTTAACCACCCGGCACTGCCTTCTTGTAAAGGGCATGAGTTCTTTCAGCGGGATTTCAGCGGCAGCTGCGGGCTATTCTCTTTTGTGCTGAAGACACGGCTGACCAATGAGCAAATCGCCCACTATCTAGACCACTTTGAACACTTCAGCATGGCCTATTCGTGGGGGGGATTTGAATCACTGATCCTGGCCAACCAGCCGGAAGAACTGAATGAAATTCGCCCTGCGGCCAAGGTGGACTTTACCGGCACATTAGTGCGCGTTCATATTGGTTTTGAGAATATTGACGACCTGATCGCCGATCTGGAAGCAGGCTTTGCGCGGCTGAAATAATCCCTCTCCCCAACCCTCGCCAGTGCGGTAGGCTGGAGTACGTTTCCGCACTGGTTCATCCTGAGTGCGCTAGTCGAGGGATTATGGCGGGTCAGTAACCGTAAAAACAAACGGCCAGCATAAGCTGGCCGTGGCATCACACATCGCGGCGTATTAGCGGCGAATGGCGATGGCTTCGATCTCGATTTTCACGTCTTTTGGCAAACGCGCCACTTCCACGCAAGAACGGGCCGGGAACGGCGCGTTGTGCTCGGTAAAGAAAGCTTCGTAGGTGGCGTTAACGGTCGCGAAATCATTCAGATCTTTCACGAAAACGGTAGTTTTGACGATATCGGCCACTTTCAGGCCTGCCGCTTCCACGATCGCTTTAACGTTTTCCAGTGACTGGCGAGCCTGAGCGGAAACGTCATCGGCAACGGCACCGGTTTTTGGGTCGACCGGGATTTGGCCAGAAGTGATGATCATGCTGCCCAGGTCAACGCCCTGCACGTAAGGACCAATGGCGGCTGGTGCGAGTTCAGTGCTGATGTTACGTGACATTTTTTCTCCTGATATCCCTTTTGTCTTTCAAACCACGGCGTGGTTGGCTGCGTGCATAAGCGCCTGGAAATGACGGAGGCTTCCCCTTCTGGCCAGCGTCTGCGCTGTTCAACCCGGTCAGAAACCGGTTTGTTCTGCGCTTGCCGCCTCGCCGAGGCTCGAAATTCATCGGGTAGTAACGTGGGTGGTTATCTTCAGAGACTCATTATAAGGCGTGGCCGCCAGATTAACAGCGGCCTATCCGGCAAAACAGACGATATTAGTCTGCCTGCAGCACCACCTGGTGCTCAAATTCTTTCTCGCAGTAACGGCACTTCAGGTGCACCTCACCGGCATGGGATTTGACGCTGAAGCTAGAGGCAACCGGTTCGCTGCGGCTGATGCAATTGCTGTTCGGGCAGGTCAGCACGCCGTCGATATGATCCGGCAGGCTGAGGGTCAGTTTGCGCACCACTTCATAGTTGTCGATGCGGTTTACCGTGGCCTTTGGTGCGTACATCGCCAGTTGGTTTGCCTGCTGCTCGGTCAGGAAAGTGTTTTCGATCTTGATCAGATCTTTACGCCCCAGATGTTTAGAGGGCAGGTTCAGGCCAATGGTGATGCGCTGATCGGTGGCGGTCAGTTTGAACAGCGAAAGCAGCTTGAAGCCGATTTGCGCGGGAATGTGGTCGATCACCGTACCGCATTTGATCGCTTCAACCTGGAGTTTATTATCGTGAGTCATGTTGGTCCCCCTTAAAGAGCTAAATCTGCGTTTATACCCTTAATTATTTGTAGCCGCAGCGCTGTTGGCTGCGGACGTTCAACCCAGTCACATAGTTATCTATGCTGCTGGGGACACAGTCCCTTACTGCCTGGCTGCAGCGCCAACGACTTCGGGTAATAATACCAATGCCAACAGCGCCTGACGGGCGAAAATACCGTTGCCCGCCTGTTGGAAATAGTGTGCGTACGGCGTTTTATCTACGTCGGTGATAATCTCATCAATGCGTGGCAGCGGGTGCAGGACTTTCATATTGTCGCGGGCACCAGCCAGATCCGACGCGCGCAGCACGAACTGTGCTTTGACATTGGCATATTCAGAAGCATCCAAACGCTCTTTCTGCACGCGGGTCATGTACAGAATATCCAGCTCAGGCACCACTTCCTCGATGCTGTTGTGGCGGCTGTAGGCGATGCCTTTCTCGTCCAGCATCTTCAGTATATAGCCCGGCATCGCCAGGGCATCCGGTGCGATAAAGAAGAAGTGGTTGCCTTCGTATTTGGCCAGCGCCTGGGTGAGTGAATGTACCGTACGGCCATATTTCAGATCCCCGACCATGGCGATATTGATATTGTTCAGGCGACCCTGGGTTTCCTGAATGGTGAACAGGTCCAGCAGGGTTTGCGTCGGGTGCTGGTTAGAACCGTCACCGGCGTTCAGGACCGGGATCCCGCCCGCGAATTCAGACGCCAGGCGGGCAGCCCCTTCCTGCGGATGGCGCATCACGATGGCATCGACGTAGGTGCTGATCACCGAGATGGTATCGGCCAGCGTTTCGCCTTTCTTGCCGAGCGAGGTGTTGCTGCTGTCGGAGAAGCCGACCACCGAGGCGCCCAGGCGCTGCATGGCGGTCTCAAACGAAAGGCGGGTGCGCGTAGAGGCTTCAAAGAAGCAACTGGCGATCACCTTGTGCTTGAGCAGTTCTGGCTGCGGGTTGGCTTTCAGGCTGGCGGCAGTGCGCAGTACCAGCTCCAGATCCTCACGGCTGAGATCGTTAATAGAGATGATGTTCTTGCGATATAGCGGATTGGCCATGTTCACTCTCCTCGGCTCGGTGCCCTTGGCGCGGGGCTTTTCAATGTAATCTACCCGTCGCCCTTCAAACTGCGGGGGCGGCCAGCGTTCACTCCAGTTGCTTACTTGAGTAAGCGCCTGGGATTTCGCTTGGTTGTCGCCTGCCTGCATCCCGAAGTAACTTGGGTATAGCAATTCTGCGGACAAAAAAAAGCCCCTCAACGAGGGGCTTAAAATGATAGGTCCTGCAACAGGAGAAACAACGGCAGCTGGCCGCCGATTGGCAGTCGGTTTTGTCGAGTATGGCAAACAAAACAAACGTCGTTTTTCATGGTTTCTCCTGGCAAATTGTCGCGCATTATACTCGCGCTTTTTTTCTCTGCAAGCGCTAAAACACCTCTTTTTGCGATTTCGCAATCGATTGGCTTGTGGGAATAGACAGAAGTTGTTGGGTTAGGTGCAGGCGTGATTTATAGGCGCATTCAGCCCCTCTTCCGTAGGCTGTCTTTTATACATATCGATTTTGTCTATGAGGCTATAGGTGTCATGGGAGTTTCCGTAAAAATAACGTGTTCCTTTGTCACCTCCGCGCACGGCAACTGTAGGGCTCAAGGTTAACACCGGTTCGCTTGACGCCGGAGTGAGGGGAGGCGCGTAGCGGCCGTCTGATTTGGCGAAGGCGCAGATTGCAAAGGGCTTCGCCTTAAGCCCTTTGCTCGGCCGGGTTCAACGGGGTTAAAGAGGGCAGAAAACGTTTAGCGACCGAAACTGAATACCATCTCTTCGAGATGTATATAAAAGACCGCTCCCGTGGAAGAGGGAGCGGTCATCGTTATGCCAGCGATCAGAACGCAGTGTCTAGCGCTTCAACCACGTTGTAGTCGTCATCAATCAACCACAGCGTTTTCCATTTATCAAACGTCAGGCAAGGGTGTGAAGTGGCGAACACCAGAATATCGCCCACCTGCACGCTGCTGTCTGGTGGGCAGGTCAGCATGGCGTGTTGATCCATGATACCGATGGTCGTAAGGCCCCGAATACCCTCCTGCTGCGGGAGGCCATCGCGATAATGGGCGATCGGCTGTGGCAAACCGGCGTCGAAGGCGGCATCACGTTTACCAAAATTGACCACGATACGACCCGGCTCAGGAACGGACTGCACCAGCGCCACCAATTCCAATGCGGAGGTTAATTCGCCCGCCAGATCGCAGGCGTAACGGTCACGGGCCAGTATCGCGTTTTGGGCTTCCTGATAGATACCCTGATCGTGGGTGATATAGCAGCCTGGGCGGATCACTACCCGGCAGTGGGCAGGCAGACTTTCGCTACCCCAGACATCGCACACCACGTCATACCAGGACGAACCGGCACCGGTCAGGATCATCTCCTCATTGCCAAAGCGTTGCTGCTGGTGCAGTTCACGCAGTAAACCGGCGGCTTCGCGCAGGAATTGTTCGATTTTGGCTTTGGCGTCGTCACCGTGCATCACCCCTTCGTACAGTTCTACCCCTCGCAGACGCAGACTCGGTAACGCGGAGATATCTTCTGCCAGTGTGCTGGCTTCCGCCACAGAGCGGCAGCCGCAGCGGCCACCTGGCACGCCCAGCTCCAGCAGAATATCCAATGTTTGCCCACGACCGCTGAAAAATGCATCCAATGCCAGGGCGTTGCTCAGGCTGTCTACGCAGCAGTAGAACGTGGCGGCAGGGTGCTGTTCCTTGAGCTCACTGATCAACTGCATATTGGCTTTACCGACCAGTTGATTCGCCATCAGTACCCTTGGCAAACCCGCCTCCATCGCCACTTTTGCCTGCCAGGCTGAGCCGACGCCAATGGCCCAGGCACCTTGTGCCAGCTGACGTTGGAATATCCAGGGGGTCATGGTGGTTTTGCCGTGGGGGGCCAGGGAAACGCCGCGCGTGTCGGCGTAGCGTTGCATCCAGGCAATGTTGCTTTCCAGGCTTGAACGTTTGACGGCCACTGCGGGCAGGCAGACATCCTCCCGCAGCAGGTTAACGCTGCCGTCAGCGCCGCTGAACATCACGGCTGCCTTATGGGTGACAGGGTTTTTATCGTGGTATTTCATATCATAATCCTTGGTTGTTCTATCTTGTTTTTGATACGAGTATCTTTGTATAACTTAATGATTTAAATCAAATATAAAAAAATATTTATGGTATTTGGGTACAAAGTATCATTTTTAGATGTGCTTTTTGTGTAGTCTTCCACTGTTTTAGCGGCTTGTAAATGACAGAATTTAACCACCATGAGGTTGGATCATGAGTATTGAGATCGACATCATTTCGCGCATTACCGAACGATTTATCGAGCTGAGCGGCACGGAAAAACGCATTGCGCAGTTCATTCTGGACGATATTGCGGCGGTCACGGCGTTACCGATTGCCGAATTCGCCAGGCAGGTGGGGGTCAGCCAGGCGTCGATCACCCGCTTTGCCAGAGCTGTCGGTTGCAAAGACGTGCGTGACCTGAAGGTGAAGTTGGCTCAGTCGCTGGCCGTGGGGCAACGCTTTATTCACGAAGAGCCGGATCTGGAAGGCATTCAGGGCATTTATGAAACCATCATCAATGTGCTGAGTATCAACCGTCGGGCGATCGATGAAGCCGCGTTAGCGAAAGCCGTCGACTGGCTTGGTGGAGCACGCCAGATCCTGGCGATCGGCATGGGCGGCGGTTCCACTATCTGTGCGGCAGAAGTGCAACATCGTCTGTTCCGGTTGGGATTGCCGGTGATTGCGCAAAGCGACGGGCTGTTGGTACGCATGATGGCGGCGGCGGTCAGTAAAAATGACGTGGTGATTGCGCTCTCGCTGGGGGGATATACCCAGGAAGTGGTGGAAAGCGCCGCCATCGCCCGGCAATACGGCGCCAAAGTGGTGGCCATCGCCCCGCCGGAAACGCCGCTGGCTCAGCAGGCGGATGTATTGCTCGGCCTGGTGGTGCGTGAGAATGATTACATTTATAAACCCAGCACTTCGCGCTATGCCATGTTGGCGATGGTGGACGTGCTGGCAACCGAGTTGGCAATGGCGAATAAACGCCAATCCAGGGATCGGCTGCGGCGCATCAAACTGGCGCTAGACAGCCATCGTGGGGGAGCAGATCGGCAACCGTTAGGTGATTAGCTGGCTGACCCCACGACAAAAATAAGGGCAAAGACGCATGCAGTATCAGTATTTGTTCAAGAATGTCACCGTGGTTGATGGCAGTGGTGGCCCGGAATATCGGGCTGATGTCGCGGTAGAGGGCGATCGTATTGCGGCCATCGCCCCTGCCATTAATGCAGAGGCAGAGGTTGTTATCGACGGTACTGGCCGTTGGCTATCACCGGGGTTTATTGATGTGCATACCCACGACGATACCAACGTTATTCGTATGCCAGAGATGCTGCCGAAAATCTCGCAAGGGGTGACCACGGTGATTGTCGGGAACTGCGGCATCAGCGCGGCGGGGGCGGAGATCAAAGACCAGGTGCCTGACCCGATGAACCTGCTGGGTGAAAAAGCGCATTTTGTTTATCCCAGCGTGGAAGCTTATCGGCAGAAAATTACCGAAGTCACGCCAGCGGTGAATGTGGCGACGTTGGTAGGCCATACCATGCTGCGTAACAACCAGATGACCGATCTGTTTCGCCCCGCGAGCCCGCAGGAGATAGAGGGCATGCGCGCGCAATTGCGCACGGCATTGCAACAGGGGGCGCTGGGGCTGAGCACCGGTTTGGCATATGCCACCGCGTTTGCTGCCCCCACTGAAGAGGTGATGGCGTTGGCCGAAGAGCTGGCGGCAGAGCAGGGGATATACACCACCCATCTGCGTTCGGAGTTTGAACCTATTCTTGATGCGATGGATGAGGCCTTCCGGATCGGCCGTCACGGTAAGGTACCGGTGGTGATTTCACACCATAAATGCGCCGGAGCGAAGAATTGGGGCCGCACCCAGGAAACGTTGAAACTGTTCGATAAGGTACGGGAGAGCCAGGACGTGTCCTGTGACTGCTATCCCTACTCCGCCAGCTCATCGACCTTGGATATGAAACAGATCACCGATGAGTTTGTTATCAATATCACCTGGTCGGAACCGCACCCGGAAATGGCGGGCAAGTCGTTGCAGGAGATCGCCGAATTGTGGCAAACGGACATCCACAGTGCAGGCAAACGGTTGATGCCAGCCGGGGCTATTTACTACAACATGGATGAGCGGGACGTACGGCGGGTGCTGAGCTACCCGGTCACCATGGTAGGATCGGATGGCTTACCTAACGATCCGATGCCGCATCCACGCCTGTGGGGGGCATTTCCAAGGGTGTTGGGGCACTATTGCCGTGAGGAAGGGTTATTCCCACTCACCATGGCGGTGCATAAGATGAGCGGCATGTCGGCTGCCCGGTATCAACTGCCACTGCGTGGGTTGATCAAAGAAGGCTATTACGCCGATCTGGTGCTGTTTGACGCGCGCAAAGTGAAAGACAGCGCGACGTTCAACCAACCGCAACAGCCTGCCGAGGGGATTGAGGCGGTTTGGGTGAACGGTGTGAAAAGTTATGAGCAGCAGGCCGTGACCGGCCTGCGTGCCGGGCGGTTTATCTGCCGCCAGGGGAAGTAGTGCTGGCTCTTCCCTGTGACCCGATAACGATATGTGTAAGGAGAAAGCATGACAATTAAACGCTATGGTGCCGCAGGCGGTACCGGCACCGGTGGGCAGCATCTGCCCTTTTCCCGGGCGGTAGAAGCGGGCGGCTGGCTGTATATTTCTGGCCAGACCCCGATGAAGGACGGTGAAGTGGTTGAAGGCGGCATCGTTGAGCAGTCGCGCCTGGCAATCCAGAACTGCCTCGATATCATGCAAGAAGCCGGGTATGAACTGAAAGACGTGGTGCATGTAAAGGTGATCCTGACTGACGCCCGTTATTTCCAGTCATTTAATAAAGTATTCAGCGAGTTCTTTGCTGAGCATCCACCGGCACGTATATGCGCCGTGGCCGATCTGGTGGTGGATTGTAAAGTGGAAGTGGATATTACCTGTTATAACGCAACGCGTATTAAACCGTAAAGTAAACGGTTTAATCATAATGCCGGGTGGCTATCGCCACCCTGAATAATAAATTTTAAGCATCTCTCTGGCGTTTGCCAGATTGGTTTTTGCTATCTCCCTGTGTATGACATTAATTCCTATAAACTAAATCAGCAGGATGTGAGCAATGAATAGCAACGTATTTTTAATCGGATTTATTATTTATGCGATAGCCATGATTTGGCTGGGTTGGTATGTTTCGCGTAATCAGAAGAACGGTGATGACTTCTTATTAGGAGGACGTTCATTGCCGATGTTTTTAACCCTGGGATCGACGGTGGCGACCATGGTAGGCACCGGTTCCAGTATGGGCGCGGTGGGTTTCGGTTACAGTAACGGCTGGGCCGGAATGCTCTATGGTCTTGGGGGGGCGGTAGGTATTTTGCTGGTGGCCTGGTTGTTTGCGCCGGTGCGTCGTTTGCGCTTTATGACCATGAGTGAGGAACTTTCTTATTATACTGGCGGAAGTCACCTAATAAAAAATATCGTCGGAGTATTAATATTTATTGCTTCAATTGGTTGGCTGGGCGCGCATATTCTTGGCGGCAGTATGTATCTCTCTTGGGCGACCGGTATTGACTTAACGGTGGCTAAATTAATTATTGCCATGGCCTTCGCCATTTATGTGGTGATCGGCGGCTATTCTGCCGTGGTCTGGACGGATACCATTCAGGCGCTGATTTTATTCTTCGGTTTTATCCTGATGGCAATATTGGCGGTGGTGCAAGTTGGCGGCTGGAGCGCCATTGAGCAAGCCATGGACCCTGCGGCAATGAGTCTGTTTGCTATTGATAAACTCGGTATTATTCCGGCGATTTCTCTCGCCATGGTGATTGGCGTCGGCGTTTTGGCGACCCCTTCCTACCGCCAGCGTATTTATTCCGGTAAGGATATCTCTTCGGTACGGCGCTCCTTTGTTTATACCGGCGTGCTGTACCTGTTCTTCTCTATCCTGCCGGCCATTATTGGTATGGCGGCGTTTACCATGAACCCCAACCTGGCCAACAGTAACTATGCCTTCCTGTTTGCCACCAGCTTCCTGCCCAGCGTTCTGGGTATGGTGGTGCTGATTGCCGGCCTGTCGGCCACCATGTCCTCTGCCAGTTCGGATGCCATCGCTGGCGTGGCGATCATGATGCGCGATCTTTACACCATGGTCACAGGCCGGATGCCGCCGGAAAACAAAGCCATCACGCTCTCTCGCTGGTTCCTGGTGGTGGTTATTGGCCTGGCACTGATTTTCGCGCTGACCTCCAACGATATCATCAGTTATATCACCAAGATGATCGCGACGTTGATGTCAGGGCTGTTTGTGTGCTCGATGCTGGGCCGCTTCTGGCCGCGTTTTAACTGGCAGGGGGCGTTGGCTGCCTTGCTGGGCGGGGCGCTGGCCTCGATCACGATATTGATGCACGACGATTGGTTAGCCTACTGGGGCAACCCTTGTATTCCGTCAGTGCTCATCAGCCTGACCTGCGGCGTGGTAATGACCTTGCTCACGCCGGCAAATCGTCTGAGCCGTGAAGAAGCGTTGGTGCTAATCACCAACGAGCGCGAAAACACGGGTGTTGCCGTTAGCCCGGCACTGAAGAAAGCCTGAGAGGAACAGAGAACGTGAATTTCATCGCGATTGATTGGGGCTCCAGCCAGCTACGTGCCTGGCGGATAGAAAAGGGAGCGTGCACGGCCCAGCAGTGCGTGCCGCAAGGCATCAAATTTGTTGGCAGCGGGCAGCATGAGGCGGTATTGAGAACCCTGTTGGCCCCCTGGTGGGAGTGGATCGTCACGGCAGAGGTACCGGTGTTGATGGCAGGCATGATCGGCAGCGACAGCGGTTGGCTGGATAGCGGTTATCAGGCGTTGCCACAGGCGGCGAGTGCGATCTCCAGAGGGTGCATCGCGGTGCCCTCCTCGTTGCCGATTCAGCTATGGCTACGCCCGGGCCTGGCGTTACGCCAAAAAGAGCGCGCCAATGTGATGCGTGGTGAAGAGGTGCAACTGTTAGGGGCCCTGGACTGTGCGCAGGCGGATATCTACGTGTTCCCCGGCACCCACAGCAAATGGGTGAAACCGTTTCATCGCGGTGAGGAGATCGTGATTAATGCGTTTTCGACGGCGATAACGGGGGAACTGTACCAGCTATTGTTGCAACACAGCCTGTTGGGTGCCGGATTGCCGAGGGAAGACGCGTTCGACGTACAGGCGTTTACCCGCGGTGTGGAAGAATCTTTGCACAGTGAGGAAGGGCTGATTAATCGCCTGTTCTACGCCCGTTCACGGCGGCTCCTGGGTTACTTGCCCGCAACGGCGGTAGCGTCGTGGCTATCGGGGACATTGATTGGTGAAGAATTGACTCAACTGGCGCGACATTCGCTTGCTACAGACACTTTGGCTTTGGTGGGGGATGCCCCGCTAACCGACCATTATCTGACTGCCTGCCGTTTGGCACAGCGCCAGGCAACGGTGGTTGATGCGCAAACTGCGATGTTGAACGGCTTCAGGAGGATTTATGCAGCCTTGTAAAATGCCTTTGGTCGCCATTTTGCGCGGGATTACGCCGCAAGAGGTGGTCGCTCATACTGAGATCCTGGTCGCTGTCGGGTTTGAGATGATTGAAGTCCCCACCAACTCACCGGGTTGGCTGGAGAGCGTACAGCTGTTGCAGCAGCATTATGGCCAGCGTGTTCAGGTTGGTGCCGGAACGGTGGTGGATGAAGGCAAGCTGGATGCGCTGATCGCCAGCCAGGCCGCGCTGATGGTCACGCCCAATACCGATCCTGCGCTGATAGGGCGGGCCAAGGCTGCGGGATTGACGACGTGCATCGGTGCAATGACGCCAACAGAGGTCTTTACGGCCTTGGCCGCCGGTGCGGATGTGGTCAAGATCTTCCCGGCGGGAAGTTTGGGGGTTGATTATATCAAGGCACTGATCGGTGTGTTGCCACCTCAAACACCACTGTATGCCGTTGGTGGCGTCACGCCGGATAACCTGGCGGCCTTTGTTGCTGCGGGCTGCACCGGAGCGGGTTTGGGCTCAGAGCTGTATCGGGCTGGCCAAACGCCGCAACAGACCCGGCAAAAGGCGCTGGGTTTTATTGAGGCCTGGCAGAGGATCGTCGGCTAGCTCTGTTGATGCTGGCCGGTCTGCAGGTCTTCTCGGTGGTAATGGCGCACAATGCGGCCGTTCTCCATCAGGGCAGCGCGCTCGGACATATGGGCGATCACATCACCATCATGGCTGACCAGCAGATAGGTCATGCCGTGTTCGCGCTTGAGGTGATTGAGCAGGTTGAGGATCTCCGCCTGTACCGACATATCCAGCGCTGAAGTAGGCTCATCCAGCAACAGCAGTTTGGGGCGTAGCAACAGGGCCCGGGCGATGGCCACGCGCTGGCGTTGACCGCCGGAAAGCTGGTGAGGGTAACGCTCTGCCATGGCCGCAGTGAGCCCGACCTGTTGCAAGGCTTGGTTGATCCGGGCCGGAATAGACTTTTCGCCGTGGATCTTCAGTGGCTCCCCGAGCGTACGCGCAATCTTGTGTTGTGGGTGCAGCGACGCATAGGGATCTTGAAACACCATCTGCACGTCACGGCGCAACTGGCCCGTGAAACGTTGCTGTGGCGTAATAGCCTGGCCGAACAGGCGCACTTCGCCACGCCACTCGCGTTGCAGGCCAGCCAGCACGCGCAGCACGGTGGATTTTCCACAGCCGGAAGCGCCAATCAGGCTGAAGGTTTCCCCGGCCTCGACGGCAAAGCTCACCGATTCCACCGCAACCTTATGGCCAAAGGTCTGCGGAAAGCTGACCTGCAGGTTCTCAATTTCAATCAACGCCATCATTGCTCCGGGTAAAATCGATACTGCGATCCAATACGGGCAAATCCTGCCCGTAGGTGGCGGCGTTCGGGCGGCAGGCCCACAGCGTACGGGTATAGGGATGGGTCGCCAGCGGCAGGTCCGCCGCTATTCCCTGATCCACCAGCTTACCCTGATACATGACCAGCACCCGATCGCAACGTTGCGCTACCAGCGGTAGATCGTGGCTGATCAGCAACAGCCCCATATTGCGGCGGGTGGTCTGCTCAACGATAAGATCGAGGATCTGATTACGCAGCCGGGCATCCAGCGCCGAGGTGGGTTCATCGGCGATCAGCAGTTGCGGATCGTTAACCAGGGCGATCGCCAGCATGGCGCGTTGGCCCATCCCGCCGGAAAGCTGGCCAGGGTAGCTATGATAAGCGCTCTCCGGCAAACCGACCGCTGCCAGCGAGTTCAGCACCCGTTCATGGCGATCGGCGCGGGTCAGGGCATTATGCAGCCGGAGGGATTCTTCGATCTGTTTGCCGATGCAGCGTACCGGGTTCAGCGCATAGCGCGGATCCTGTAACACCATGGCGATTTGGGCACCGCGGATCTCGCCCCATTGGCGTGGCTTCAGCGTCAGCAGATCGGTTTGGCGGTAACGCAACGTGTCGGCAGTGACGATGCCCGGCTTGCGCACCAGCCCCATCAGGGCGCGGGCGGTCATGGATTTGCCGGAGCCGGATTCCCCCACCAGCGCCACTTTTTCTCGGCCAATCTGCAGTGAAAGGTTATCCACCACGTTGTGGCCGTTAAACGCGATGCTGAGATTGCGTGCGGTTAATAATGGCTCAGTCATGATGCGGGTCCAGTAAGTCGCGCAGGCCGTCGCCCAGCAGGTTAAACGCCAGGCTGCTGATCAGGATCGCACAGCCTGGGATCGCGGCGATCCACCACTGATCGAAGATCACCTGCATGCCGTCTGCCACCATCGAGCCCCATTCCGCCATCGGTGGGCGGGCACCCAGCCCCAGGAAGCCCAACCCGGCAGCGGCAAGAATAATCCCCGCCAGGTCCAGCGCTAACCTGACAACGGCGGAAGGCAGGCACATGGGCAGAATATGCCCCCATAGCAGGCGTGGCCCGCGTATGCCCATCATCTCGGCGGCAGCCAGATAATCACTCTTACGCAGCAGTTGGATCTCGGCCCTGGCCTGGCGCGCATAGGCCGGCCAGGTGGTGAGCGCCAGCGCCAGCGCACCGTTAACCAAGCCAGGGCCGAGCATCGCGACAAAGGCGAAGGCCAGGATCAGCCGGGGCATCGACATCACCACATCGGTAAAGCGCATCAGTACGCGTTCCAGCCAGCCGCCATAATAGCCGGAAAGCACGCCAATCAGCAGGCCGAGCGGTAAGGTGATTGCGGTGACCAGCAGCACCAGCCCCAGCGTCGGGCGGGTGCCGTAGATCAGGCGGGAAAGCACGTCGCGGCCATAGCTGTCGGTACCAAGCCAGTGGCCAGTGCCCGGTGGCAACAGGCGATTGGCGGCATTTTGCCAGTTGGGATCGACCGGTGCCAGCCAGGGGGCGAACAGCGCAATCAGAACCAGCAGCAGTAGGATCAGACCACCGCAGGTGGCGGAAGGTGAACGTTTGAGGAGTGCCATCGTCATTTGAGTCGCGCCCTCGGATCGAGCACTCGCACCAGCAGATCGGTGAGGTTGTTGATGATGACAAAACACAGGCCGATCAACAGCGTTCCGCCCATGATGGCGGTCGTATCACCGGCAAACAGCGCCGTCGTCAGGTAGCGGCCAATGCCCGGCCAGGAGAAGACCGTTTCGGTCAGCACCGCGCCTTCCAGCATGCTGGTATAGGCGAGGGCGATCACCGTCAGCAAGGTACCGCCGATATTCGGCAGTACATGACAGAACATAATGCGCATCTCGCTGGCCCCCTTGGCCCGTGCCAGCGTCACGTATTCTTTATTCAGTTCGCTCAGGCAGGCGGAGCGAGTCAGACGGGTAATGCTGGCCAATGAGTAGTAGGCCAACAGGCAGACCGGCAACACCAGATGCGCCAGCGCATTGCGCACCGCCCCGGCGTCGCCGGAAAGCCAGGTATCGATCAGCGCAAAGCCGGTTTTTGCCTCAACGGTGTATTGGTAGATATCGTCCAGCCGCCCCGGTCCGGCGCTCCACTGCAGCTTGGCGTAGAACAGCAACAGCATCAGCAGCCCCAGCCAGAAGATGGGCACCGAATTGCCGAGCAGGGTAATGAGGCGCACGCTGATATCCAGCTTGCTGCCAGCGAAACGCGCGCATAGCACACCGAACAGCACGCCAAGCGGGGCGCCAATCACTAATGACAGTGTGGCCAGTTCCAGCGTGGCCGGGAAGGCATGCAGCAGATCCTGCAGCACCGGCTGACCGGTGGCGCTGGCGGTGCCGAGATCGCCCTGTACCAGCCGTTCCAAATAGTGCCAGAACTGCACCGGCAATGAGCGATCCAATCCCAACTGGTGTTTTACCTGCTCATAGGTGGCGACGCTGGCGTGATCGCCGACGATCTGTAATACGCGATCTACCGGTGACAAGGCTGAAAGCAGAAAGGTGATCAACAGCAGGCCGAACAGGGTCAGAGCCAGCGTAAACAGCCCCTGTGCCAATCCCCAAATACGACGCCGGGAAGCGCTTCCCGGCGTGGGTTTTATTGCTACCGACATGACAATCCTGATTATTTGCTAACGCGATCGTAATAGACCATATCCGCATTCAGACCCTGTTGATAGCCTTTCACGTTATCGCGCAGCACCACCTGCGTTTTGGCCTGATCGATAAACACATAGGGTGAACTGCGCTGCAATTCCTGCTGCATGGCGGTATACAAGGCGCTGCGTTTGGCTGGATCGGCCTCTGCGACGGCCGCCAGCGTCTGTTTGCTCAACTCAGGGATTTGCCAACCGTTGAGACCAGCCACCGTGCTGCCTTTGCCGTCGTTATAGGCAAAAGCGCTGGCGTTGGAGTGTGCATCGAAGTAATCCGGGATCCACAGGCGGATCGCAGCCTGATGCTGCCTGGCGCGCACGCGGGCATACACCTGGCTACCGGCTGCGGGCAGCAGATCGAGTTTGACACCGCCCTGGGCAAAGCTGGCCTGCAACGACTGGGCAATGGTGATAAACGGCGGCTTGTTCTCAACGTCCAGCGTCAGGCTGGCGTGAGCGATCCCGGCTTTTTCCAGGATAGCCTTGGCCTTGGCAGGATCGAAGCTGAATGGGTTATCTTCCAGCGCCCCTGGCAAACCGACCGGCAGGAAGCTCTGGTGGACGAAATATTGCCCTTTCAGCAGATCTTTGGTGATGCCCTGATAATCCACCAGATAACGCGCGGCTTCCCAGAAGGCCGGATTATTCAGCAACGGGTTGGCCTGGTTGCCGGTATTGAATACCAGGTAGTTCTGCTCGGCGGAGGGGATTTCCAGCACTTTCACACCGGGCTGGCTTTTCAGCGCGGCGGTCTGATCCGGGCCCAGTTCACGCGCCACGTCGGCATCGCCTTGCTGGATCAGCAGGCGACGCGCGCTTGGGTCCGGCACGTTTTTGATAATGATATTGCTGAGCAGCGGCTTGTCACCGGGTGACGTCGTGTTGGCGTCCAGCACGATCGCCTGGTGCGGCTGATAAACCCGCATTTTGAAGGGACCGCTGCCGGCAGAGTACATTTTTAGCCAGGCGTTGCCAAAGTCGTCTCCCTTCACATTGGGTTGTACGGCTTTGCTGTCCACGATCGAGGCGATGGGCGTCGAGAGAATATTCAGCGCTACCGCCGGGCTGACGTCCGCCGTCCAGCTCAGTTGCACGGTATGGTCGTCGATCTTCTTCAGCTGTTTTTCGATATTCTCTGGCTGCCAGCCGAGCACGTTGAGGATAAATGCCGGTGACTTGTTCATCTTTACCGCGCGGGTATAAGAGAAAATCACATCATCGGCGGTCAACGGATTGCCTGAGGAGAAGGCAGCCTGCGGGCGCAGTTTGACCGTCAGGGTCTTGGCGGCGGCATCATCCTGCCAGCTTTCTGCCAGCACTGGGATCACCTTGGCCGGATTGTCGCGATCTGCCTGCACCAGACGCTGATAGAGGCTGGGCACGGTCTGGATGCTGGAGAGCTCATTGGCTTCTGCCGGATCCAGACTGACGATATCATCCAGTGACTGCACTACCACCAAGGTATTCGGTGGCGTAGCGGCTAATGCGGTGGTGGAGAGTGCGGCGAGAATAAACAGCGGCAAGACTTTGGCTTTCATAGACGTTTCCCTTAAATGTGCCGGTACACCAGAACAGAAATAGGTTGTTATCGTTGTTTTTTACGGCATTTCCGCCGCCAGAATGTCACGGTAGAACGTTCGTAAAAAGCAGGCAAAGGCCATTGTGCTATTTGATATAGCGAAAAGAACTATAAAACGTGGTAAGAGGATTGGCGAGAGAAAAGCCCTTCTCGGTGAAGGGGTGAGGTAAATGACGACGTGGTTTTTTAACCCGAGATACCCGGGCCTAGCGCACCGAGGGGCGCTCCGGTGGCTTACGCCACTACGACCCCATCGCTGCACTCTCCCTAATATCTGACTTTATCTCCTTATGTCAGCGAAATACTAGAATAATTGCCGTAAAAACAGCACCTTTTATTCTCTGTTCACAACGTGGAAATGACTCGGACCGCCATGAGCCTTGCCCCCAGGAGCCACTGTAAGCAGCGTTTAAATCTGCTCCAGGCAGGTCTTCACTACGTCTGTGTTGCCGGATCAGTTCTGCATGGAGGTTAATAGCCGTGTTGCAACCCCCACTTTTGCTGAGATGAGCACGGGTGTTGAAGCCATTGAAGGTGCCGAACGCAGACGCGGCGCATAGGCAAAAACGCCAGGGAAGGCGTTTTTAGGCGAGATGAACAGGGACGTGAATCGCAGCCGGCCGTGATGCGCGGTGGCGGAGTGAGACAAATCTGCCGGGAGCAGATTTAAACGCTGCTTGCAGCGGCCCCGAAGGGGCGAGGCCCAGGACGGGCCGAGTAATAGTGGGCAACGCCCACCGCCTGATTTGGCGAAGGCGCGGGTTGTCAGGGGCCGCGCCAACGGCCCCTGACTCGGGCGCGGTCACAGGAGTTTAAAAGGCCAACGTTTGTCTAGCGACCGAAATATCTGGTGACTATCAGGAAATACGGAGAAAGCGAGCACCAAGATTATTGCTACGTCTTCGTCACATAGGCCTTTGTTAGCACTCTGAGCCCTTCTCTGCGAAGGGCTTTTGGGGTGGGGGCGTTTAGAGGGCCTTGCTCAGTGTTGCGACCATCACCGCTTTGATGGTGTGCAGACGGTTTTCTGCCTGATCGAACACCACGCTGTGCGCCGATTCAAACACCTCGTTAGTGACCTCCATTCCGCCATGCAAACCGTATTGTTCCGCCATTTGTTTGCCCAGGGTGGTTTGATCGTCGTGGAAGGCGGGCAGGCAGTGCAGGAATTTCACCTGTGGGTTGCCGGTCAGCTGAACCATCGCCATATTCACCTGATAAGGTTTCAACAGCGCGATACGCTCCTGCCACACTTCTTTGGGTTCCCCCATGGAAACCCAAACGTCGGTATACAGGAAATCGGCGTCTTTCACCCCTTCGGCAATGTCTTCCGTCAGCGTGATTTTACCGCCGGTCTGTTGCGCCAGTGCCCGGCATTCTGCCACCAGCTCGTCCTGCGGCCAGCAGGCTTTCGGTGCCACCAGGCGTAGATCCATCCCCACCAACGCAGCCGCTTCCAACAGGGTGTTACCCATATTGTTGCGTGCATCCCCCACATAGGCGAATTTTACCTCATTCAGGGGTTTGCCCGGCAGATGTTCACGCACGGTGAGCAGGTCCGCCAGCAGTTGAGTCGGGTGGAACTCGTTGGTCAGGCCATTCCACACCGGTACGCCAGCATGTTCCGCCAGCGTTTCCACCAGGCATTGGCCAAAACCCCGATACTGAATACCGTCATACATCCGGCCCAGCACGCGGGCGGTGTCTTTCATCGATTCTTTATGACCAATCTGGCTGCCGCTTGGGCCAAGGTAGGTCACCTGAGCCCCCTGATCAAATGCGGCAACTTCGAAAGAGCATCGGGTGCGGGTAGAGTCTTTTTCGAAGATGAGCGCAATGTTTTTGCCTTGTAGATACCGGTTTTCCTGGCCTTGCTTCTTGGCCTGCTTCAATTGGGCAGCCAGTTGCAGCAACGCGTGGATCTCACTGGGGGTAAAATCCATTAACCTCAAAAAGTGACGCTGGTAGAACGGGTTCATCTGGCTCATCTCCGGATATCCTGATGGGTTTAATTGAATTAAAATTCACTTTATATGTATGAATATTCAATTTCAACCCCAAGTAAGAAATCTTTCACGTTTATCATGGCAGCGCTGGCGGCGGTGTGTGAAAATAGAGAGAATGAAGCCCATTTTATTGAGGATAGAGGCATGGCAAACCGCGAATTGCTGGAAGAACAACGTGAAGAAACCCGCCTGATCATCGAAGAACTGCTGGAAGACGGCAGCGATCCGGATGCGCTCTACACTATCGAGCACCATTTCTCTGCCGAAAAGTTTGAGGTTCTGGAGCAGGCCGCCGTCGAAGCCTTTAAATTAGGCTATGAAGTGACCGATGCCGAAGAGCTGGAAGTGGAAGATGGCTCCATGGTGATGTGCTGTGACGTGATCAGTGAAGTTGCCCTGAATGCCGAACTGATCGACAGCCAGGTAGAACAACTGGTGGCACTGGCAGAAAAGTGCGGCGTCAACTACGACGGTTGGGGCACCTACTATGAAGATCCGAACGGTGAAGAAGGCGACGACGACGAAGACGGCGAATTCATTGATGAAGACGACGACGGTAAACGCCATTAATTAAATCCTGTGGGCTGGCGATCGCTGGCCCCTGCTTATACCCAAGAGATTTCCAGACGCCGTAAGGCGGCAACCGGTAGCCCCATGGAAGGGCTGAATCATTAAGGACAGCCAACACGGCAACTGGAAATATGAAGGGTAATTAATTGAATCAGATGAAATACCAATCACTACTATCCCCGATTTTAAACTTCCTGCACTGCGAAACCCCGGATGGCTGGATCGACGCGGCACGCCGCCCGGAAAACCTGCCACTGTTGCTGACCGACCATCTGGTGTGTGAACTGAAAGCGGCGCAGACCGGCATGTGGCTGATCCGCCGTTATGTGGCAGATAAAGAGAGCGGTGATGCCTTGCTGGCGTTGCTCAAGCCCTATGAGGCGTTTGTGCATGAGGCGCAGGAGGTACCGGATGAGCTGTTCCGCCAAAGCGCCTTCACGCGGAAAATCCTGCCGAAAAACGGCTCGGCCTATGGTCAGGATCTGGTCGACAAGATGGTGCTGCTGATCAAAGAGGAATTGCACCACTTCTCGCAGGTTCTGGAGATCATGCAGGCGCGGCAGATCCCCTATAAAAAGATCACCGCCAGCCGCTATGCCAAAAGCATGATCCGCGAGGTGCGCACTCACGATCCGGCCACCCTGATCGACAAACTGATCTGTGGTGCTTATATCGAGGCCCGCTCCTGCGAGCGTTTTGCCAAGCTGGCCCCGTTTCTGGATGATGAACTGAACCGTTTCTATGTCTCACTGTTACGTTCCGAAGCGCGGCATTATCAGGATTACCTGACGTTAGCGGAACAGATCGCCGGCGGCGATATCAGCGAACGCGTGGCATTTTTTGGCCAGTTGGAGGCTGAGCTGATCCGCTCACCAGACACCGAGTTCCGCTTCCACAGCGGTGTGCCATTCCCCCCACCCTAGCCCTCTCCCGCAGGGAGAGGGGATTGTTGTATGCAGAAAACCCCCAGCTAGGCTGCAATGCCGGAGGATATTTATTCGATTTTGTGATGGGTTGCAGCCATCTACCTGCTCACCGTACCTAACCACGGCATCGTTCCCGTTCCTTTTTGCCGGGGCAAGCGATCGAACACAATACCAAATGACAACGCCGATTGGCTCCCTTTCCCTGTGGGAGAGGGACCGTTCGATTTTGTGATTGGCTGCTGCAATCTACCAGCTCACCGTACCTAACCACGGCATCGTTCCCGTTCCCTTTTGCCGGGGCAAGCGATCGAACACAATACCAAATGACAACGCCGATCGGCTCCCTCTCCCTGTGGGAGAGGGGACCGTTCGATTTTGTGATGGGTTGCAGCCATCTACTTGCTCACCGTATCTAATCACGGCATCGTTCTCGTTCCCTTTTGCCGGGGCAAGCGATCGAACACAATACCGAATGACATCGCCGATCGGCTCCCTCTCCCTGTGGGAGAGGGTTGGGGTGAGGGGCTTATTCGGTTCCCAGTATTAAATCCACCGCCTTCTCGGCCAGCATAATGGTGGGGGCGTTGGTGTTGCCGCTGGTTACCTGGGGTATGACCGAGCAGTCGACAACCCGCAGTTTTTCAAAACCATGTACCCGCAGTTGCAAATCGGTGACCGAGTCGGCGGGCGATGGACCCATACGGCAACTCCCCACCGGGTGGTACACCGTTTTGCAGAAGTTACGCACAAATTCCTCCAACTGCGCTTCATCATTCACCCAGTCCGGTTGTGGCATCAGTAGCTCTTTAATCAGCGGTTTGAGGGTGGCGGTTTCCAGAAAACGCAGGCCAAATTTAACGGCGCGTATGCTACCGGCCAGATCGTCCGGGTGTCCAAGGTAGTTGGCTTGCAGCTTGACCGGATCGGCGGGGTTACGGCTACGTAGCTTCACCTGACCGCGTGCTTTCGGTTGCAGATAGCCCACCTTTAACGTCATGCCGTGGATCGCCGGTAGCGGCTCACCGGGTACATCATCCCAACTGTCCAGTATGGGCAGGAAATGCACCTGCACATCGGGTCTACCGTTGCCCTGGGAATCGGCGAATGCGGCACCTTCCAGCACGTTAGAGGCCAGAACGCCGCTGCGAAATGCCATCCACTCGGCACCATGGCGCAGCGCTTGCAGGCCGCGATCGGCACCGAACAGACTGATGGGTTCACGGGTACTGACGTTGATCGACATATGCAGGTGATCGTGGAAGTTTTTGCCTACCGGCAGATCGGCCAGTGATGTAATGCCCAAGGACTCCAGATGTTCACGGGGGCCGATACCCGACAGCATCAGGATCTTCGGCGAGCCGACCGCCCCGGCGCTGAGGATCACTTCCTGGCTGGCACGGGCGATGATCTCATGACTGCCGCTCAGACTATAGACCACGCCAGTGGCCACGTTGTTTTCGACGGTGATACGGTGAACCAGCGCATTGGTTTTCACCACCAGCCGTGAGTTATCGCGTACGGCTTTCAGATAGGTGCGTGCGGTGCTGGCTCGTTCGCCATTGCGGGTGGTGGTTTGATAGAACCCCACGCCGTGCTGGCTTTCACCGTTAAAGTCGTTGCTGTAGGGTAGGTTCAGCTCCTGGCCTGCCCGGATAAACGCCATGCTGAGCGGGTGGCGATAGCGGTTCTCGCTGACGGGTAACAGGCCTTCGCCGCCATGGTAATCTCCTGCTAGGCTTTCGTTGGCCTCGGCGCGTTTGAAGTAGGGCAGCACATCCTGATAACCCCAACCGCTGCAACCGTAGTGTTCAGCCCAGTCGTCGTAATCCTGCTTTTGTCCACGGATGTAGATCATGCCGTTGACCGAACTGCTGCCCCCCAGCACCTTACCCTGGGCGATCTGCATACGTCGGTTGTTGGCATGGGGCTCCGGTTCGGTTTCATACGGCCAGCTTTTCTTGGCGATGATTTTTGCTACCCCGGCGGGCATCTTGATAAACAGATTATTGTCGTCGCCACCGGCTTCCAGCAGCAGAATACGGGCCTGGGTGCGGCGGATTAACTGTGCTGCCAACACGCAGCCCGCCGAGCCTGCGCCAACAATGATGTAATCGAAGGTATTTTTTGACATGACGGTTCCCTGCGCGTGGTGGAGTGAGTCTTTAATGGCAGAGTAACGCAAGAGTACAGGCGGTCAATTTATAATCGTTAATTTGTTAACGAATATCACAATAATTTCACATTAAGCACTGATTAATCAGTTTATATGCTTGAAATATAAAATTATGAAATTGTTTTTTGAATAATGTTGATGTTAATGGTATTTGGTGGGTGATGTGTTATCTCCCTCACCCCAACCCTCTCCCCAAGGAGAGGGAGCCCGTTCGGCGTTGCGCTCAGGTAAGGGGATTTTCTGTAACGCAGGAAGAGCCCCAGACTTGCTGCAGTAGTTTGGTCTGCCTTTGAAACATTAGGGCGTTAATGTTAGAAACAAAAACAAACTCGTGGCACATCCGCTCCCCTCTCCCCAAGGAGAGGGAGCCCGTTCGGCGTTGTGCTCAGGTAAGGGGATTTTCTGTAAGTAGGAAGAGCACCAGACTTGCTGTTGTAGTGTGGTATGCCTCTGAAACATTGAGAGTTAATGCTAGAAACCAAAACAACATCGTGGCACATTCTGTCCCTCTCCCCAAGGAGAAGGAGCCCGTTCGGCGTTGTGCTCAGGTAAGGGGATATTCTGTAACGTAGGAAGAGCCCCAGACTTGCTGTTGTAATGTGGTGTGCCTCTGAAACATTAGGGCGTTAATGTTAGAAACAAAAACAAACTCGTGGCACATCCGCTCCCCTCTCCCCAAGGAGAGGGGGCCCGTTCGGCGTTGCGCCCAGGTAAGGGGATTTTCTGTAAGTAGGAAGAGCATCAGACTTGCTGTTGTAGTGTGGTATGCCTCTGAAACATTGAGAGTTAATGCTAGAAACCAAAACAACATCGTGGCACATTCTGTCCCTCTCCCCAAGGAGAGGGGGCCCGTTCGGCGTTGCGCTCAGGTAAGGGGATATTCTGTAACGTAGGAAGAGCACCAGACTTGCTTCAGTAGCTTGGTATGCCTTTGAAACATCAGGGCGTTGATGTTAGAAAAAAAAACAAACTCGTGGCACATTCGGTTCCCTCTCCTTTTGGGAGAGGGTTAGGGTGAGGGGCATTGTGGTGGTTAAAGTGCCTTCAGCATCGTGACTTCGCAGTCACCGTGGCCGGTATTGCCCATCGCATGGTCGATATGTTCGAAACCAAGATGCTCATACAGACCAATTGCCTGTTGCAGCGTCGCGGTGGTTTCTAAGTAACAATGGCGGAACCCTTGCTGGCGGGCAAAGTCCAGTGCCTGCAGCGCCAGGCGTTTGGCCAGGCCTTTGCCGCGTAACACCGGCAGGAAATACATTTTCTGTAATTCACAGACATCCGCCTCACCACCTTGCAGCGGCGCTATGCCGCCGCCGCCCGCAATCTGCCCGTCCATCTCCACGACCCAGTAGGCACTGCGTGGCTGGTTGTAGAGTTGATATAAAGCATCCAGATTGGGATCGGAAACGGTATAACCTTTGTCCGCCGTCAGGCCATGCTCGGCAGAGACTTCGCGAATGACGTGAGCAATAGCGGCATTATCCTCTGCCGTTATTGGGCGCACCATAAGACGCACTGGGGTTGCTGTTGTCATGTTTACACTCACCATCAAATGGAACTTGGAGAGTTCCAGGATTTCGTTGTTATTACGGAATTGACCGTATCAATATGGATTTGTAATAACACTTAAGCCCGGTCCTTGGCAATGCTGATAAAAAAACAGCGGGGATTTCCCCGCTGTTTCCGATCGGCTTGTTGGCTGTGTGATTACAGCGCGGCGATGGTCGCCTGCTGTTCTTGCAGCTTCACTTTACCTTCTTTACAGGCTGCCAGACGATCACGCTCTTTAGCCACGACCGCTTCCGGTGCGCGCGCGACAAAGCCTTCATTAGACAGCTTGCCTTCGATGGAAGCGATTTCTGCATCCAGTTTGCCCATCTCTTTCGCCAGGCGCGCGATCTCGGCGTCTTTATCGATAAAGCCAGCCATCGGGATCAGCAGTTCAGCGCCGTCCACCAGTTTGGTGACGGACACCGGGCCTTTCTCGCCTGCTGGCAGCAGGGTGATCGCGGTCAGGCGTGCCAGCTTCTCGATAAAGCTCTGGTTTTCCTGCACACGGCGTTGAGCATCGCCATTGGCGTTACGCAGCATCACTTCCAGCTGTTTGCTTGGCACGATGTTCATCTCGGCGCGGATGTTACGCACCGCGGTGATCGCCTGCTTGATCCACTCCAGATCGTCCAGCGCCTGCTGATCTTCCCGCGCGGCTTCGAACTCTGGGAATGGTTGCAGCATGATGGTATCAGCAGTGATACCTTTGATCTGCTTAACACGCTGCCAGATGGTTTCGGTGATAAACGGAATGATCGGGTGCGCCAGGCGCAGCAGGGCTTCCAGTACGGTGATCAGCGTGTTGCGTGTACCGCGCTGTTCCGCTTCGCTGCCGTTGCTGACGATAGGTTTGGTCAGCTCCAGATACCAGTCACAGAACTGGTTCCAGGTGAACTCATACAGGATGCCCGCTGCGATATCAAAGCGATAGCTGTCCAGCGCCTCACGGTAAGCTTTTACCGTGCGGTTGAACTCGGCCAGGATCCAGCGATCGGCCAGTGACAGCTGCATCTCCCCACCGTTGAAACCACAGTCGTGCGCTTCGGTGTTCATCAGCACAAAGCGGCTGGCGTTCCACAGCTTGTTACAGAAGTTGCGGTAACCTTCCAGGCGTTTCATGTCCCAGTTGATGTCGCGGCCAGTTGAGGCCAGTGCCGCCAGGGTGAAGCGCAGGGCGTCGGTGCCGTGCGGCTCGATGCCGTTCGGGAACTGTTTCTCGGTGCGCTTGCGGATCTTCTCTGCCAGCTGCGGCTGCATCATGTTGCCGGTACGTTTCTCCAGCAGGTCTTCCAGCGAGATACCGTCAACCATATCCAGCGGATCGATGACGTTGCCTTTCGATTTGGACATCTTCTGCCCTTCGTCGTCGCGGATCAGCCCGGTCATGTAAACGGTCTTGAACGGCACCTGCGGCTTGCCATTTTCATCTTTGATGAAATGCATGGTCAGCATGATCATGCGGGCAATCCAGAAGAAGATAATGTCAAAGCCGCTGACCAGCACGCTGGTTGGGTGGAAGGTTTTCAGCGCTTCGGTCTGCTCTGGCCAGCCCAGGGTGGAGAAGGTCCACAGGCCGGAAGAGAACCAGGTATCCAGCACGTCTTCGTCCTGGCTCAACTGAACGTCGGCAGCCAGATTGTTTTCGCGGCGCACTTCTTCTTCGGTGCGGCCCACGTATACTTTACCTTCGGCGTCGTACCAGGCCGGAATGCGGTGGCCCCACCACAGCTGACGGGAAATACACCAGTCCTGAATATCACGCATCCAGCTGAAGTACATGTTTTCGTACTGCTTCGGTACGAACTGGATCTCACCTTGTTCAACCGCTTCAACCGCCACTTTCGCCAGCGGGGCAGTGCGCACGTACCATTGGTCGGTCAGCATCGGCTCGATAACCACGCCGCCACGGTCACCGTAAGGCACGGTCAGATCGTGAGGCTTGATTTCGTCCAGCAGGCCGAGCTCGTCAAAGGCGGCAACCACGGCTTTACGCGCGGCAAAACGCTCCAGGCCACGGAATTGGGCAGGCAGTTCGCCGCTGTAAACGCTGCTGGCTTCGCCCAAGGTATCGAACACCTCGGCTTCTTCGCGGATGTCTCCGTCGAAGGTCAGGATGTTGATCATCGGCAGGCCGTGACGTTTGCCGACTTCGTAGTCGTTGAAATCGTGCGCCGGGGTGATCTTCACGCAGCCGGTGCCTTTTTCCATATCGGCATGCTCGTCGCCGACGATACGAATGCGGCGGCCAACCAGCGGCAGAATGATTTCTTTGCCGATCAGATCCTTGTAGCGTGGATCTTCCGGGTTTACCGCTACGCCAGTATCCCCCAGCACGGTTTCCGGACGGGTCGTGGCAACGACCAGATAATCTTTGCCTTCTGCAGTCTTGGCGCCATCGGCCAGCGGATAACGCAGGTGCCACATTGAGCCTTTAGACTCGCGGTTTTCCACTTCCAGATCGGAGATGGCGGTGCGCAGTTTCGGATCCCAGTTCACCAGGCGTTTGCCACGGTAGATCAGATCTTCTTTGTACAGGCGGACAAACACTTCTTTTACGGCGTTGGACAGGCCTTCGTCCATGGTGAAGCGCTCACGCTCCCAATCCACGGAGTTGCCAAGACGGCGCATCTGGCGGGTGATGGTGCCACCGGATTCAGCCTTCCATTGCCAGATTTTCTCGATGAACGCATCGCGGCCATAATCATGGCGGGTTTTACCCTCTTCTGCGGCGATCTTGCGCTCGACTACCATCTGGGTTGCGATACCGGCATGGTCGGTACCGGCTTGCCACAGGGTGTTTTTACCCTGCATACGCTGGTAGCGGGTCATGGTGTCCATGATGGTCTGCTGGAACGCGTGGCCCATATGCAGGCTGCCGGTAACGTTCGGCGGCGGGATCATGATGCAGAAACTTTCCTGGCTGGTATCGCCATTCGGTTTGAAGTAACCCTGACTCTCCCAATGATCGTACAGCTTCTGTTCGATCTGTGTCGGGTCGTAGGCGGTATCGAGATGACTGTTGGTCTTTTCCATTGTTATTTCTAAGTTCAGTGAGTTGGCGGCGTAGCCGTGGTCAAATGGAAGCCGACGCTGCGATAGGCTTTGTAACGTTCGCGCGCCAACTGCTTCAAAGTGTCTTCGTAAGGGACGAAGTCTACCACTTCATGGAAAGCAGTAGCAAAATCTGCAAACTGTGGCAGCAGGGCGATCAACAGATCGCGCGGGGCATTGCCGCGTTTGCCGGGCCAGCACAGCTCGACGGGCGCGCCAAAGTTTGGCCCTTCGCCTGCCAGATTGTGTGGCACAAACTGGTGGGGCTCGCGCTGCCACAGCGCTTCGTCCAGCCGTTGGGCCTGCTCCTGGCTTTCACAGGCGATCAGCACCCGCTTGCCAGCGCGCCATCTTTCGGCGGCAACCGCGCAGGCCACAGCCTCATGTGCACTGAGTGTGCCAATAGGCTGGTCGTTTTCGAGAAGGTAAAACGTTGCCTGTTTCATCATGTGATTCACTGCTGCCAATAAAAATAGAGGGCACAACACGCAGGTTGCACCCTTTAGTGATCGCGGAGCGATATATCCACTCCTGCGCTGCTGAAAAGATTATATACCCAATAGGTTTCAAGTTGCAGCCAGGCGGCCAGTTCGGAATCCCTGGGAGCTGAATTAGGTCAGTTCCCAGGGTGAACGAGCGCAGCCAACAACGCTGCAGCTTGAAAGATGAAGGGTAGATTAATCGTCGCCGTTGAGACCTGCACGGTTGAGCAGGAACTGTGACAGCAACGCCACCGGGCGGCCAGTAGCCCCTTTGGCTTTACCGGAGCGCCAGGCGGTACCGGCGATATCCAGATGCGCCCAACTGTACTTGCGGGTAAAGCGCGACAGGAAGCACGCGGCGGTGATAGCACCACCAGGGCGGCCGCCGATGTTGGCCATATCCGCAAAGTTGGAATCCAACTGCTCGTAGTACTCGTCTGCCAACGGCAGACGCCATGCGCGGTCACCGGACTGCTCGGAAGCACCGATCAGTTCGTGAGCCAACGGGTTGTGGTTCGACATCAGGCCGGTGATGTGGTGCCCCAGAGCGATCACGCAGGCCCCGGTCAGGGTGGCGATATCAATCACCAGCTCAGGCTCGAAGCGTTCTACGTAGGTCAGGGTGTCGCACAGCACCAGACGCCCTTCGGCGTCGGTGTTCAACACTTCCACCGTCTGGCCGGACATGGTGGTCAGCACGTCGCCTGGGCGATAGGCACGCCCACCCGGCATGTTTTCACAACCCGCCAGCACGCCGATCACGTTCAGCGGCAGGTTCAGCTCTGCGACCACGCGCATCACGCCGTACACGGTGGCGGCACCACACATGTCGTACTTCATCTCGTCCATCCCATCGGCCGGTTTGATCGAGATGCCGCCGGAGTCGAAGGTCAACCCTTTCCCCACCAGCACGATCGGCTTAGCGTCCGGGCTAGGATTCCCCTTATATTCCATTACCGACATCAATGATTCGTTTTGCGAACCGGCACCGACCGCCAGGTAGGCGTTCATCCCCAGTTCCTTCATCTGCTGTTCGCCGATGACGCGGGTGGTGATGTGGGTGCTGAAGGCATCCGCCAACTGGCGCGCCTGTGACGCCAGATAACCGGCGTTACAGATGTTGGGAGGCATGTTGCCGAGATCTTTGGCAGCCTTGATACCGGAAGCGACGGCCAGACCGTGCTGGATAGCACGTTCGCCGCTGGTGAGGTCACGGCGGGTAGGCACGTTGAACACCATTTTACGCAGCGGGCGGCGCGGCTCCACTTTGTTGCTCTTTAACTGATCGAAGGTGTAGAGCGTTTCTTTGGCGGTTTCTACCGCCTGGCGCACCTTCCAGTAATTGTTGCGGCCTTTGACGTGCAGCTCGGTCAGGAAGCAGACCGCCTCCATGGAGCCAGTATCGTTAAGGGTATTGATGGTTTTCTGAATGACCTGTTTGTACTGGCGTTCATCAAGCTCACGCTCTTTGCCACAGCCAATCAACAGGATGCGTTCGGAGCCAATGTTTGGCACATGGTGCAGCAGTAACGTCTGCCCGACTTTGCCCTCCAGTTCGCCCCGGCGCAGTAATGCGCTGATATAACCATCACTGATTTTGTCGAGTTGTTCTGCGATAGGTGACAGGCGGCGAGGTTCGAAAACACCAACTACAATACAGGCGCTGCGCTGTTTTTCCGGGCTACCGCTTTTTACACTGAACTCCATGCACTCTCCTGAATCTTAAAGACAACGGCGGACGCTACAGCTAGAATGACCGACTCCGCCATGGGCTTCCGTCGTTGAGTTAACTAACAAGGTTAACCTGAACGGCACAAATTGTTCTGTTTTGGCGACTATAGGTTTGTTCCTATAGGGCAGCCAAACAGCTTGATGTTTTAATACTATTTTAGCTGTGAAGGTTGCCACATGATGAGAAAAAATGGCGGATTAGCGATGAAACTATCGATTTTCCTGCAAAAAGACAAGTTTTCACAGGCGTAATTAAGCGTGATCATCATTAGATATCTGGTACGGGAAACGCTCAAGAGCCAAATTGCCATCCTGTTCATCCTGCTTCTGATCTTCTTTTGTCAGAACTTGGTCAAGGTGTTAGGTGATGCGGTCGACGGTAATATCCCGACAAATTTAGTATTTTCCCTGCTTGCATTGGGTGTGCCGAAGATGGCGCAGCTAATCTTGCCATTAAGCCTGTTTCTTGGCCTGTTGATGACGTTTGGGCGGTTATATACCGAAAGCGAAATCACCGTTATGCATGCCTGCGGTCTGGGCAAACGGACGCTGATCGTTGCGGCCATGGTGCTGGCGATCCTGACCTCGGTGGTAGCCGCGGCGAACGTCTTCTGGGTGGGCCCCTGGGCCTCCAGCCGTCAGGATGAGGTGGTTGCCGAGGCCAAAGCCAACCCGAGCATCGCCGGGCTGGCAGAAGGGCAGTTCCAGTCTTCTCAGGATGGTAATGCGGTACTGTTTGTCGGTAACGTGAAGGGCAATACCTTTAATAACGTGTTCCTGGCGCAGTTGCGCCCCAGCGGTAACCAGCGTCCTTCGGTGGTGGTTGCCGAGCATGGGGTGATCAACCAGAAGCGCGACGGTTCGCAGATCATCACGTTGGATAAAGGCACCCGCTTTGAGGGCACCGCGTTACTGCGTGATTTCCGTATTACCGATTTCACCGATTATAAAGCGGTTGTCGGCCATCAGCCTGTGACGATAGACAACACTCAGACCGAGCAGATGTCGATGCACACCCTGTGGGAATCAGAAGATCCCGATGCCCGTGCCGAATTCCATTGGCGCCTGACGCTGGTGGTTTCCGTGGTGCTGATGGCGCTGTTGGTGGTGCCTCTCAGCGTGGTTAACCCGCGCCAGGGGCGCGTGCTGAGCATGCTGCCCGCGATCCTGATGTACCTGATCTTCTTCCTGTTGCAGACGTCTCTGCGTTCCAATGCCGGTAAAGGCAAGCTGGATCCGATGCTCTGGCTCTGGCTGGTGAACCTGGTGTACTTTGCCATCGCACTGTTACTTAACCTGTGGGATACCGTGCCGATGCGCAGACTGCGTGCTCGCCTGAGAGGAGCAGCCTGATGTTTGGTGTATTAGACCGTTATATCGGCAAGACGATTTTCAACACCATCATGATGACGCTGTTCATGCTGGTTTCGCTTTCCGGCATTATCAAATTCGTCGACCAGTTGCGTAAAGTTGGCCAGGGTGATTACACCGCGCTGGGGGCAGGGGTGTATACCCTGTTGAGCGTGCCCAAAGACATTGAGATTTTCTTCCCGATGGCCGCTTTGCTGGGGGCTTTGCTTGGGCTTGGCACCTTGGCGACGCGCAGTGAGCTGGTGGTGATGCAGGCGTCTGGTTTTACTCGTTTGCAGATTGCCGGTTCGGTGATGAAAACCGCCATTCCGCTGGTATTGCTGACCATGGCCATTGGCGAATGGGTGGCGCCGCAGGGCGAACAGATGGCGCGTAACTACCGTGCGCAACAGATGTATGGCGGCTCTTTGCTTTCGACCAAGAGCGGCCTGTGGGCGAAAGATGGCAACGACTTTATCTACATTGAACGCGTGGCTGGTGAGAAAGAACTCTCTGGTGTGAACATCTACCACTTCAACGACCAGCGTCGGTTGGAATCGGTGCGTTATGCCGCCAGCGCCAATTTTGAAGATGGCGCATGGCAGCTTTCGCAAGTGGATACCTCCGATCTGACCAACCAAAAACAGGTGACCGGCACCCAGACGCTGACCGGCGTGTGGAAGACCAACCTGACGCCGGACAAACTGGGCGTGGTGGCGCTGGATCCGGACTCGCTCTCTATCAGGGGCCTGCATAACTACGTGAAGTATTTGCAGCAGAGTGGCCAGGAAGCCAACCGTTACCAGTTGAATATGTGGAGCAAGATCTTCTCGCCGCTGTCCGTGGCGGTAATGATGCTGATGGCGCTGTCGTTTATCTTTGGCCCGCTGCGTAGCGTGCCGATGGGTGTGCGTGTGGTGATTGGCATCAGCTTCGGCTTCCTGTTCTATGTGCTCGATCAGATCTTCGGGCAACTGAGCCTGGTGTATAGCATCCCGCCAATGCTGGGCGCGTTGCTACCCAGCATGCTGTTCCTGCTGATCAGCCTGTATCTGCTGCTGAAGCGCAAGTAGCGGGTTGTTCCCCTCACCCTAACCCTCTCCCAAAAGGAGAGGGGACCGATCGAGTTCGTTGCTCGCTTTGTGTAATACCGTACCTTTCTTGTTCTTACTCCCTACTTTCCGAAGCTGCGCGGGCTAACTAGGCACTCAGGGCTGGCTCCCTCTCCTTTTTAGGGGGAGGGGAGGCAGGTTGGTGCGAGCTTGAAGGGACATTTCCCCAGCCAACAAAAAAGCGCAACGTTGTCGCTGCGCCTTTTAAGATAGCGCTTTGAGAGCTTACATCTGCGAGAAGGTATTCATAATAATTCCGCCACCGATGATCAATGCCATGGCAAATATAGCGGGCAGATCCGGTTTCTGTTTATACAGCAGCATGGAGACAAAAGTGACGCCGACAATGCCAAAGCCGCACCACAGTGAGTAGGCCACGCCTACCGGCACATAGCTCATTGCCCGGGTTAGGGCAAAATAGCACAGACAGTAAGCGGCAATGACCAGCACCGAAGGCCCCAGCTTTTTAAAGTTGTTGGTTTTTTTGATCATTGAGGTACCGGTAATTTCTGAACCGATAGATAATGCCAGCCACAAGAAGCCAATATTAAACATAATTCACATCCTTATTCGGAAGAGCCCATTTTTGAGAAGAGGTTCATAATTACGATACCGCTGGCGATAATCACCATACCGATAATGGCGGGCGTATCAGGATGCTGGCCGTAAAACACCATGCCCAGGCTTGAGACAAGTAAAATCCCAGTGCCTGACCAGGTGGCGTAAGCCAGGCCGACGGGAATATACTTCACCGCATTGGATAATGAGTAATAGCAAACGCAGTACAGCACGACAATTAATCCTAGTAATAGCGTCTTGGTTATTCCCTCACTGTTATCAAACATTTTTAATGTGGATGTGGCCGAGGTTTCAGAGAAGATGACCAATAACATCCATACCCATGCTTTTGCCTTGGAAGACATAGAGTTTGCTCCTGATAAGTAATGATTTATATAAATTTAAAATTTGAGACTTATATTAATTACCCCTCACCCCATCCCTCTCCCACAGGGAGAGGGAGCCGAGTGTGCAACAACTTGGCTACGGTGCCGGTCTTTTTAATCACTCTTGTTACAGATTAACTTTGGTACCTGAATATCACGCCCCTCCAGTTCATTTGGAAATAAAGAGGGCATCTCAGCCAACGCGATCGTCCACTTGTCCAACGTGCATCACCGAGTTTTCTGACCTACTCGATCGATCCCCTCTCCCTGTGGGAGAGGGAGCCGAGTGTGCAACGACTTGGCTACGGTGCCGGTCTTTTTAATCACTCTTGTTACAGATTAACTTTGGTACCTGAATATCACGCCCCTCCAGTTCATTTGGAAATAAAGAGGGCATCTCAGCCAACGCGATCGTCCACTTGTCCAACGTGCGTCACCGAGTTTTCTGACCTACTCGATCGATCCCCTCTCCCTGTGGGAGAGGGTTAGGGTGAGGGGACTCTCTTCGGGGTAAAAGCCCTCACCCAGTTCGGTATTATTTTTTTCCTCGGCTATATTCCAGAGCTAAATCGGTCAGCTTGGCTCCCGGTGGTGAATGACCATTGAGCCGCTTGAGTTCGCTAAGCGTTACGTAGGCCTGTGGAGGCGCTGCTAACTGCTCCGTGGCGGCAGGCTGGGCCGATAGCATCCGATCCAACGTACAGAGCTCAATGCCCTGTGCCGCCAGCTTTGGCAGATAATCTGCCTGTGGGGCGCGGCTCAGGCCTTTCAGCTGATTTAATTCACTGGCCGGGTTGCAGTTATAATCCAGCGCCATAATTGGCCTGCCGCTCATGCGGGCCAACTGAATAAACCTGGCCGCATCAGACTGTAATAAACCATTGGCCACTTCTGCCGCCGTCGCGAAATCGAGAAAAGGAATTAATACCCGCTCAATATTATCTAACGCACCGCTTTGACTTATTTCCGCCAGCGAAGTTATTGGTCCTAGTTGGCGCCAATCTGTTTCTGCGTGAAACTGCCGGGCATTATCGCTAAACAGGATCACCGGCGAGAACGTCTGGCAGTGCTGCAGGCGTGTGCGGATAATTTCGTGGTAACCCTCCGCTGCGGTTAACAACACCAACGCCCGTGGCCGCATCCGTAAGAGCACTTCACTGACCAACTTATCGATGATTTCACGCTGCATCATATTTGCCGCCTTAGGGAACGATAACCACGTTGTCACCGGAAGCCAGCCCGGCAGCGTTGGCTTCATCGGTATCAATGTGCAGTTCCAGAGCAAAACTGGCTTTGACCCGGACGACCACCTCGTCAAAGATCAGACCGCGGATCCCGCAGGTCTTCACCCGTACCGTTTGCCCGTTTTTCACACCCAGCCGGGCAGCATCCTGCGGGTTCATATGGATATGACGCTGGGCACAAATGACCTGTGAATGCAGAGAGACATAGCCAGCAGGGCCTGCCAGTATGGCGTCGCCGGAGGCTATCAGGTTACCGGATTCACGTACCGGCGCTTTCAGCCCCAGAGTAAAACAGTCCGCCTTGGAGATTTCCAACTGCGTGCATTCACGCGCTGGCCCTAACACCCGCACTTTAGAAAGTGAGCCTTTTGGCCCAACGATCATCACGCACTCTTTAGCGGCAAATTGCCCCGGCTGGCGCAGCTCTTTTAGGGGCGTCAGCTGGTAACCAACACCGAACAACGCCTCAATATCCTGCTGTGAAAGGTGGACATGCCGGTTAGAGACGCCGACCGGAATGGCAATGCCGGTGGGAGCCTGCGGGGTTTGCGCCAGGTTGTGGCGGATCCTTTCCAGTAATGTTTCGTTCAACATGCTGTCATTCCTACCCTGTGCGATTATTTATGCGCTTTTTTACCGGAGCGCCCTTCTGGCCGTGGGGGCTTGCTGTCTGTGGCCGTCGCCGGAGTGCTTGGCACCTCTGATGCGGCACTTTCTGTCTCTGGGGCTATTGGCTCCGTCACTTGCACCTTGGCTGGTGCTGTCGCAGTCGGGGGAGTAAGCGGCTTGCCTTTTAATCCGTTTAACAGCGCCACCACCTGTTTTTCCGGGCGGGCTATCACCAGTTGGCCTTTGATAAATTCAGGCTGTTTAATCACCGCCACACCACTGTCAATGGCGGTTTTCACCGCGCTGATTTCGCCTTCAAAGAACACGCAAACCAGGCCGGAACCGATTTTTTTATACCCCAATACCGTCACTGCGGCGGATTTACAGGCCGCATCTGCCGCCTGGATCGCGGCGGTCAGCCCGTAGGTTTCAATTACTCCGAGGCTTAAATTCATCTCAATCTCCTTATTACCTGAAGCCGCAGCGTCGTTAGCTGCAACTACCCGTACTTTGGGTATAGTTAGTGCCGTACCAGTCTGATATCGAAATCAAAGCGCTGGAAAAATGCCGCCAGTTGGTCCAGCTCTTGCTCGCTGTAGCTGGGGTCACCTTTGACCGGATAGATCATCTCGAGTTTTTCGTATTTATTTTTGCCCAACTGGTGATAAGGCAAAATATCGATACGGCTGATATTGCCGTGGCGTGCCAGCTTGATGACGTACTCAATGGCACCGGTGATGGCATCAAAAGAATCGTTATAGCCACGCACCAAAGGCATACGCACCACAATATGGGCGCCGAGTTCCACCAGGCGCTCCAGGTTTCTGAGTACGCCTTCGTTGCCGATGCCGAATAATTCCTTGTGGCGTGCGCTGTCGATGTGTTTGACATCGAACAGGAACATATCGGTGCATTGCGCCAGCTTTTCATAATTGGCTAAAGGCGTGGTGCCGTTGGTTTCAATGGCGGTGTTAATCATCATTTTTTTGCATTCGGTCAGCAGGGCGGCAGCAAAATCCGTCTGCAGACTCAGTTCGCCTCCGCCCAGGGTCACGCCGCCCCCGGAAGCATGATAGAAGTCGACGTCCTGCAGGATAATGTCCATCAACTCCTGCACGGTGACGTCTTTACCGATGATATCCAGGGCACCGGCAATACAGGCTTCTTCGCATTTGCGGCAACCGATGCAGTCTATTTCGCGGTTGATCTGGTGCCGAGGAATCCCCTGGGCGTCTTTGACCTGGTAATGAATGCCGACCGGGCAGGCGGTGACGCACTGGCCACAGTCCACGCATTTATCGCGTGAAAACATCACCTGAAAATCGCTGGTAAGCCCTTCTGGATTAGCACACCAGGCGCAGCGGATATTACAACCTTTGAAAAAAATCAGGGTGCGGATACCGTCTCCGTCATAGATCGAGTATTTCTGGATATTGAATATCCGGCCCTTTTTCGCCAGTGCATTATTCATCGTGAGCCTTTCCTCAATAATTTAGGGCTAGTGTGATAAACACCTTTGTTAATCCCCTATGGTTTCCAAGCGCAGCTGGATGCCCAACTGCGGCTTGAAAGGCGACGGGTATTAGAACTTCTCAATGACCGTACGGCTGATAATTTCATCCTGAACTTCTTTGCACAGCTCGACGAAGTAGGCGCTGTACCCGGCTACGCGAACGATCAGATCGCGGTATTTTTCCGGTTCCAACTGGGCCTGTTTCAGAACTTCGTTATCCACGTAGCTGAACTGCATCTGCCCGTTGCCCAGAATGGAAGCGGTACGCAGCAGGGTGATCAGCCCGTTCTTGCCTTCCGGCGTATCAAGCAGCCCTTTGAGGAATTTGAAGTTGTGCACCATGCCGATGTTCATGGTTTCCACATTCATTTTGCTGACTGACTTGATGATGGCGGTCGGGCCCTGCTTGTCAGCGCCTTGCGTCGGGCTGATACCGTCAGACAGCGGCATCCAGGCCAGACGACCGTTTGGCGTCGCCGCCGTCAACTCACCGATCGGCGTGTTGTTGGAGATCGACAGGGTGCCGTGGCTCAGTGTGGAATAGAGCATCTTGTATTTGCGGCATTCGCGTTCGGTCCACTCGGTGATGTCCAGCGCGTACTGATCCACACAGTCGTCATCGTTGCCGTACTTCGGTGCATTCAGACAATCGCGGCGCAGCTGTTCAAAGCCTTCAAAGTTGGCCAGCAACGCATCGCGCATCTGTTCCAGAGTGTATTTGCCTTCCTGATACACCAGCTTGCGGATTGCAGCCATAGAGTCGATGTAGGTCGCCAGACCCGAGAAGATCAACCCTGGGCCGTGGTTGATGACCGCACCGCCTGCGGCCACGTCTTTGCCCTGTTCCATACAGCCTTCCACCAACAGCGACATCAGCGGTTTTGGTGCCACGTCGCGGTGTACACGCTGGCTGATCACGGTGCCGATGGCGGACAGTTTGACGATATGCGCGATCTGCGCCTTCACCGCGTTGTCGAACTCTTCATAGGTTTTCAGGGTGTGCAGTTCGCCGGTATCCAGCCCTTGATAGCTATCAAACAGCACCATACGGCCGCGGTTGAGTACGAACTCGATGGCGATTGGCCATTGGGTATAACCGGTGGAGGTCCACTGATAGATACGGCCGGATTTTTGCGGTTCCACACAGCCCATCAGGCAGTAGTCACGCGCATCTTCAAAATCGAAGCCTTTGCGCAGCATCATCTTGATGTGTGAATCATCAAAGTGACAGGCCGGGAAGCCCATACCTGCTTTCACCACATCAACGATTTTCTCCATGTATTTCTGCGGTGACTGGTTATGGATACGGCAGGCCAGCGATGGCTGGTACACTTTGACGAAGCGCACCGCATCCATGATCAGGTAGGTCAGATCGTTACAGGCATCGCCACCGCTGCGCTTCTGGCCACCGACGGTCAGGTTGATAAATGGCTGATAACCGGCGAAGTATTTGGCGCCCAGCTCGCTGGACATCCACATCAGTTCCGCACACTTGATGATGAAGGCTTCCAGCAATTCCAGCGCCTGGTCCTGCGTCAGGCGGCCAGAGGCGATATCGGCCTGGTACATCGGGTAGCAATATTGGTCAAGACGGCCCAGTGACAGCCCGGTCTGGTTCTCTTCCACCTCAAACAGCGACTCGACCGTCCAGATACTTTGCAGCGCTTCCTGCAGGGTTTTAGGCGGATTAGCCGGCACATTCTCGTTGGTCTCGGCAATGGTCAGCAGCTCGGCACGGCGCACCGGATCCTGCTCCAGCGCCGCCAGTTCACGGGCTTTCTCTGCGATACGCTTGGCGTAGGCAACGACGCCTTCACAGGTTTCGATCGCCGCTTTGTAGAAGTAGATCTTGTCGATGTCTTCCGGGTTTTCCATGCTCAGCGTAGCAAGATGCTGCTGGGCATCGGCTTTGATCCCGTTCATGCCTTTGGTGAACAGCAGGATGTCGTAGCCAGGGCAGGTGTCGCCGCCGCCGTTAATCTGGTGGTAGGAGAGATCGCTGACAAAGGTTTCGCCGCTGAAGGCCCAGATGCCCGCTTCGCGGTACTGTGCTTCGCAGATCTCATCCAGCGAACGGCCTTCCCAGAACGGCACGATCTCTTCGCGGATCACTTTCTTGTCGGCTTCGGAAATCACAAACGGATCCTGTGGGCGAGTGCCCATGGTATCCAGCTCATCCTGCACCCAGCGCCAGGCGATATCCGGTGAGAATGCCCCGGCGCGTGGTTTGCCACAGGGGTGCCCGACGATCAGCTCATCTTTCTGGATCAGGATTGGTGCGGTTTCACAAGCGGCACGGAACGACTTGGCGCGGAGCAAAATGGTGGGCAAACCAGGATTGTTCTTCGCCACTTCGGTAAAGGTAACGGCGCGATAAATCGACACGCTCGGGCGGGCATCCAGGTAATTATCACGCAGACGTTGCAGGCGCGGCGTCAGCCCTTCCATCAGTTTATGGGTGGCGACGTCTTGCGGGGTAGCGGCCACAAACGGTGCCGAAGGGGCGCTGTATTGTGGACGGATGGCCGTTTCGCCAGCGAACAACTTCACCCGCAGGTTGTGGTTGAATGCCTCAAGATTACTGCGTGCGTTAAGCAGCATGGCCGACAGTTCGTTGATCACGACCGCAGGATCATTGATGTGCGTACCGTGCAGCAGGGCATCGAACATCGGGTAGCCATCCAGCTCGCACGGGGCGCGCACTTCGGAAAGCTCGCACAGCTTCAGCCACAGGCATTCGACGATCTCGTAAGCTTGCTCTTGGGTCAGTACACCGTGGGTAATATCGTGTTGATAGAAGCTGTACAGCAGTTTGTCGAAGCCCCCTGGCGCGACCGCGTAGCTGCCGTTTTCCAAATGCAGTACCAGTTGGAAGAAGTAGAACGATTGGCAGGCTTCTTTAAAGCTGCTGGCACCGTGAGCCGGCACTTTCTTCAGCATGGCCGCCGCTTCCTGTAGCTCGGCCTTGCGATACGGATGGCTTTCCAGCGCTGCCATGTTTTCCGCTTTGCTGGCCAGTTTCTGTGCCAGTTGCATTGCGGCGTTGCAGGCGTAGATCATGGCGCGACATTGGTTGGCTTCATCCAGGCCGGAACGGCTCACCGCGCTGCCAATGGTTCTGGCGCGGTCTTCCATTTCCGCTGCAATGGCGAGCATCCCTTTGGTGATCACCGCCAGATAATCCGGCGACGTCTGACCGACTGGCGTAAAGGCCGAAGCGCTGCGCAATTCGCTTTCGCTGTGGAATATGGCGGCGCGTGGGGTAGAGGACTGGCTGCCGATAATCAACTCATCGGGGCCGATGTTGCCGGGCAGATGTTTGATCAGCTCATTGAACAGCTTGGCATTCTTGACCAACTGCGGCATACCGGACACATCATTACCCAGCGTTTCCAGAATGGTGGCACGTTCGGTGCTGATGGTGCTGTTTTGGGATAAGAGTCTTTCTGCCAGCAGTTTTACGCGTGGCGTCAATGAATAATGGGCCATGTTCAAATCTCTCCTGATATCCTGCGGCGTTAACGCAACCACGTGAAATCCGTTAGGTATAAATTGTTAGTTATTGAGCGCTGGGCCGTGGTAGGCACGAAGGAACAGCCTCTCCAGATCTGCCGCGTTGACGTCGCGCGGGTTGGTCGGCGTGCAACTGTCGCGTAGCGCCTGATGGGCCAACTCGCTCAGGCACACCTGAAAACGATGTTCATCTACCCCAGCGGCGTGCAGATTGGCGGGTAGCTTCATTTCTTGTTTCAGCGTTTCGATCGCCACCAGCAAACTGTTAACGCCCTCGCGTGCCGTCGCGCTAGGCAGCCCCAGCAAGCGAGCCAAGGCGGCATATTTGTGGGCTGCCGGGGTATCGCAACTACCGTCAACATCGGCATTGAAGGCGACCACCGGGGCCATTAGCAGGGCATTGGCACGGCCATGGGGCAAACCGAACATACCGCCGAGGGCGTGCGCCAGGCTGTGGGTGATGCCCAACGACGCGTTGGTGAATGCCATACCGGCCATACACGAAGCGTTATGCATTTTTTCCCGGGCTTGCAGGTAACTGCCCTGCTGGTAGCAGGTGAGCAGATGGTTGAACACCAACTGCACCACTTTCTCCGCCATCGCATCGCTGAAATCGCTGGCCTTGCGTGAGACATAGGCCTCCAGCGCGTGGCACAGCACATCCATGCCGGTGTCGGCGGTGATGCTGGCCGGAACCGACTGCACCAACTGCGGATCGAGGATGGCGACGTCGGGCAGCATGAATTCGTCTACCAGCACCAGTTTTTCGCTGCGGGACTTGATCACCGAGAAGCTGGTGACTTCGGAGCCGGTGCCGCTAGTGGTGGGGATGGCGACAAAGCAGGGCTTGCGACGGCCGCTGTCTTTACGGCAATGCCACAGTGCAAACATCACCGCCTTGGCGGCATCGATCACTGAGCCGCCGCCCAGGGCTATCACCAGGTCTGGATAGTCGCCGTCCATCAGCTTCATACCGCTGACGATGGCCGAGATGTCCGGATCGGAGGCCACCTGGTCATACTGGCGGCAACGGATCTGTTGCTGGTGCAGCAGACGAGTAACCTGCCCGGCAAAGCCAAATTTCACCATCGCCTGATCGGTTACTAGGAACGCGGAGCGCCCAGGCAGGCTGCTCAGGGCGAGCAGCGCATCCTCACCGAAGTGGATTTTTGGCTTAATCAGAAACTCATTCATGCCTAACTTCCTCTTAACGCTCCCGGTGAACCTTCTCGACAATGGCAATGATCGACATGGCTTTGTAACGGTCTTTGCTTAACGCGAAATACTCTTCAACCAGAACCAGATCGTTTTCCCCTGCGCCGACGCTGTCGACGGCGACGTAGGTGCGATCCTTGATGGCTTGCAGATCGTCTCCCAGCGCGGTGACCAACAGCAGGTTACTGCCCCGGAGTTCGTCACTTTTCTGTGTGGCCACGACATGACCGGTTACCTTTGCGAGGATCATGGTTATCACCCATTGTTGATGTGTTACCGGGACAGACGCCCAAGCACTTGCCTGATGATTTGTTCGACGTTCTCTTCGGTAATGTCATTGGCTGCGGTGTTAACCACGGCAGGGCTGACGGAGCCGAAACGATCGTCGCCCTGGGCGTAAAGGCCCGCCGCTTTGGCTGCCGGTGCTGCGGCAAAGCGCTCGTCTTCGAAGATACTGGTGCTGTGGCTTGCCTGGGTGCAGCTTGGCTGTACCGCGTGTGGCTGACGCAGGTCGTCTATGCTGCGTACGCCATAGCCGACCTTGCGGATATTCAGCAGGTTCATTGGGCCGACGTTATCGGAACTGGAACCGCCGCCAACCGCACCACAGCCGAGGGTTAACGCAGGAATAAGATTCGTGGTGGCGCCAATGCCACCCAGCGCGGCGGGCGTATTGATCAGGATGCGGTGCACCGGTTTTTGCAGCGCAAATTCGCGGATCACCTGCTGGTTCTGCGTATGAATGACCAGGGTATGCCCCAGACCTTCGTTGGTGAGCAGCTCGACCACGCGGTCACAGGCGCTCATCCAATCCTCTTCGACATACAGCCCCAGCACTGGGCAGAGCTTTTCACGGGCGTAAGGATTTTTGCGCGAGACGCAGTTCTGCAACGAGATCAGCACGCTGGTGGTTGCAGGCACGCTGAATCCGGCACGCTCGCTGAGGTAGATTGCGGTTTTACCCACTACCTCCGGGTTAATCATGCCGTTCGGACGCAGCAGGATATTGGCCAGGCGGGCAGACTCATCGTCGTTCATAAAGTAGCAGCCCTGCGCCAGCAGCTCGCGATGTACGTCTTGATAGATGCACTTTTCCACGATGATCGACTGTTCAGAAGCGCAGATAACCCCGTTATCGAAGGTTTTGCTGGTGATGATGTCGTTGACCGCCTGCTTGATGTTGGCACTGCGCTCGATAAACGCCGGGCCATTACCTGGACCACCGCTGATGGTTGGCGTACCAGAACTGTAGGCCGCACGAACCATACCTTCACCACCGGTTGCCAGGATTAACGCAACATCTTTGCTGTGCATCAGTGCTTTGGTGGCTTCCAGCGTCAATTCGGTCAAACCGTCGACGATACCCGCAGGGGCTCCAGCCTGGATCGCGGCCTGTTTGACGATCTCGATAGCGCGCTGGCTGCACTGGCGGGCATTAGGATGCGGGGAGAAAATAATGGCATTCCCGGCTTTTAGCGCAATCAGTGTTTTATAAAAAATGGTGGAGGTGGGATTGGTTGATGGCACCAGTGCGGTAATGACCCCCAACGGAACGCCTACGTCCATCACCTTGTTTTGTTGGTCGTCGTGAATAATACCGACGGTTTTTAAATCTTTAATATGCTCAAAAACTTTTTCTGAAGCGAAAATGTTTTTTAATACCTTGTCTTGCCAATTACCGAAGCCGGTTTCTTTATGGGCCATTTTTGCCAATTCTTCGGCATGCTGTGCCGCCACGTTGGCAATATGCTTAATAACAGCGTCGATCTTCTCTTGCGAATATTTAGCAAACAAAAGTTGTGCCTGTTTGGCATTTTTAATCAGCGTACGGGCTTGCTGAATGGATTGTAAATCCGGATCTAATGGCGTCATTAGTCTATCCCCTTAATAGGAGTTTAATTTTCTATTTTCTGCAATAGGGTAAAACGATGCTCTTAACTACAAATAATCAACCGCGATTATGCCTTGTGCTGTGAGGCGATTTTTTCAATATCATTATGCGGGCGAGCAATCACCCGCGATGAAATAACCTCACCAATACGGCTGGCCGCTTCAATACCTGACTCCACCGCCGCGTTAACTGCACCGACGTCGCCCTTTACCATCACGGTCACCAGGCCAGAGCCGACGTTTTCATAGCCGATCAGCTCGATATTAGCGGCCTTGCACATGGCATCGGCGGCTTCTATGGCAGGAACCAACCCTTTGGTCTCGATCAAACCGAGTGCATCTTTCATTAGTTAATTCCTTATTATTCAGTGACTTTATACTGCGCGATGATTTTCTGGATGTCATTATGTGGACGGGCAATCACCAGTGAGGTCACCACTTCGCCGACACGTTTGGCCGATTCGACGCCAGAATCCACTGCGGCCTTGACCGCGCCCACGTCGCCTTTCACCATGGCGGTCACCAGGCCAGAACCGACGTTCTCATAGCCAATCAGCTCTACGTTGGCCGCTTTGCACATCGCATCCGCGGCTTCAATGCAGGCCACCAGCCCTTTGGTTTCAATCAATCCTAATGCGTCACCCATGATCTGTTCCCCTTAGATGCGCCGTTACGCTTTGTGTTTAATCACGATTTTGTTGATGTCGTTGTGCGGGCGGGCGATAACCAGCGAGGTCACCACTTCCCCGACGCGCTGTGCGGATTCCACACCGGAATCCACCGCTGCTTTAACGGCACCTACGTCACCTTTCACCATCGCGGTGACCAGGCCGGAGCCGACATTCTCATAGCCAATCAGTTCTACGTTGGCTGCCTTGCACATGGCATCAGCGGCTTCAATACAGGCCACTAACCCTTTGGTTTCGATCAAGCCCAATGCGTCACCCATTTATGTTTCCTCCGCAAACGGTTTATGAGGTTGTAGCGCCGTTCGGGGTTGCTTACCGAGCGGCTAAGGGCACTATACCCTTCAGGCATCAATTCAAAATATAAATTCGCTAATGTTGATGTAATTAGTTTTTTACTCTAAAAATAAGCTTTCATTTAGCTTCTATTTATCTGTTCATGCTGGTAATTGGCATGGTAATAGCCCCGCTTGCTGGTGAAATATTATCGATTTCGGGTTTCACTTTAGAGAAAGTCACATTGTTAAAACTATGGTTATAAAATGAGTTTTTTCGGTAGCAGCAGGGGCGAAAGAGTGTGGTATAGCGCAGATTTTTGCGTTGGCATGGCGGCAGAGATTTTGAGGTATTGGGGCGCTGACAGGAGCTAATGAGAGGTGGCTCACAAAACAAATGGAGTAGGGCCTGGGGAGGCGGAAGCGGCGCTGGGGTTAATTCAGTTGGCTACCGGGTTTCAGGGTGCAGATATACAGCGGGGAGTTGATGGAACTGAGCAGCACGGTGTTCTGGTCGATTTTTTCCATCGCCAGCAGCAGGCCGTCGTGGCTGTCAGACATTTCACGCATAAAGTAGTCGAAGATAACGTCGGGAGATTGGTCAATCGAAGACTTGCTGGCAACCCAACGGTTGATTTGATAATAACGCGTGCTGGGAGAAATACGTTTGCTGGTATAGTTAAACTGCACGTAGCGCTGTAAATATAACCAACCTGCCGTGGAGTCTGAATAGCCTTCTACCACGATCGAGCCTTTGCCTTTATCATTAAAGCTGAAGTGAATATTGACGTTAACGGATTCGGTTACGGTGTCTTCAAAATGCATAATCGCTTTGGTTGAGCAGTTTAAAATATCCTCGGGCCAGAGAGTGTCACGCTTGAAAGCAACAAATAGTGATATCAGTAACAGTAAAATAGAGAGAGTGAAGAGTCCTCTCCCCCAGCCAATTTTTTTCATAATTTACTTCCATGAATAATAAAAATAATTATCGCAGTAACTGAATATACTATCCTGATGTTTGGCACAGTGCGCGAGAAATGTTCGACCTAAACCGTTAGATTGTAACTTATCGCCGTAAAAAAACAGGAATCTTTCATCTTTATTATACTTAATTTTCTTTTTCTCTTTTACCGCAAGAAAGTTTTGCCGGTAACTCTCGCGCATACTGGGATTGATCATGATGTCGGTGGAAAAGACTTCAGCAGGTTCCTGAGCCAATGGGGTGAGGATGACGGGTTCCAGGCTGCCGCTGTTGGCCCAGGACCAGGAGAAAATCGCGACTGCCAACAGGGAGATAAGCGCCCCGGCGTAACCCCAGTAGCGCTCATGAGAGCCAATGGCGACGGATGCGGGTTCTGTGGCCGGAGGTGCTTCTTCACTGGCATGCACTACCGGGTGCAATACCGTGTCATCGATCACCTCTATCACCAGCTCCGGGTTGATTTCCAGCCGACCACGCGCCACGGTAACGATCACGTTCTCAATGCCGTAACAGCGGAAAGCCTTACGCAACATGCTCAGGTACTGATTCAGGTTGCTGTTGGAAGACATCAGCCCGTTGTCGTCCCAAACCCGTTGCATCACCAGATCGCGGCTGATCACGCCGGGGTTCTGGATCATGAAAAACAGCAGGGCGTTAGCGGTGATGGTGAGTTGAGTATCTGACTTACCGCCGTCGTCCAGCTTGAGCGATCCCTCGGTGGCATCATAAACCAGAAAGGCATTAATTTTGTATTTCATTATCGCCCCAGGGTTGTTAATAGGCGTGGCCTGAGAAGGCTGAGAACCTACCTTAATAGGCTATTTTGAACCGGGGCAGTGCCCATCTTGGCAGGCTCTTCACGTGCTGTGTGTTGTGCGCAGCCTGGTTCAAACTCTGCAACAATGACGCCTATTGAGACGGGTTCCAAGACTCCTCGTAGGTCATTGCCGTCAGCCTTGACACCAAGGCCTGCCGATCTTCCGGCGCCATGGTGACTCCTTCTGTTAATTCAGACAGCCATAAACCATCTGCGCCATAACGCACCAGGTTACCTACATAGCTGCGATCCAGCTCATCGGCCTGAGCCAGATGCTGCAACACCCAGTCACGCCAGCACTTGCGTAACACTTTCTCATCTGGCATGGCCAGCGAAAGCAGCGCCAGTTGGCGGCTAGTATCGGTTTCACTGATGCTGGCCAGATACATCAGGTAGGCTCTGGAGAAGCGCCCACGCGGATTGGGATCGGCCGCCATCAACGCCATAATGCCGCGATCCATCACCGCCAACAGGCGGATGAACAGCGCATGAATGAGCTCCTGCCTGCCGGGAAAATGGTGCAACAATCCCCCTTTGCTCACCCCGGCCTGGGTAGCAACGGCATTTAGCGACAGCGCGGCGATCCCATTTTTAGCGGCAATAATACTGGCTGCTTCCAGCAGCTGTTCCTGCAACCGTTCTGGATCTTTTTTTCTGTGGGTGTAAGTGCTCATAGAGTGAGCATACCGACCAGCCGGTATGTTCATGTTGATCAAAGTCAAACCCATTCCCGTATAGGTCAGACCAATCCATAAGAATGCTTGTCAGCTCAAAATTTTTAAATATCAGTCTATTAGGAAAGTGTTTACTAGCTTAATCTGGCTTGGGAGGGCGCGGACAGCGCCCCCTCCGTAGGAGAGGGGCTGCCCGGTAAGTGCGTTACAGAACCCAGTCCAGCAGCAAAATACCGACCAAACTGATCGCCCAGGCGATGGTGGTGGGAACCGACCAGACCATGATCTGCAACTTGACGTCTTTGATCCCCATCATGCGGTTTACTACCCAGAACATGCTGTCGTTAAAGTAGCTGAAGAACAGCGCCCCCATGGTGGCAGCCTGTGCCGCGGCGAGCATGTTGATGCCGGGCAGTTGGCTGACAATAGGAGCCGAGATGGAGGCCGCCGTGATCATGGCTACCGTTCCCGAGCCCTGTATCAGCCGCACCAGCGTGGCAATAAAGAAGGGGATTAATACCGGTGACAGCGGCAGGTTGGCAACGTGTTGCGCCAGCAAAGTGCCGGTGCCACTTTCACGCAATACCGCCCCCAGAGCCCCACCGGCACCGGTTACCAGCAGGATAATCCCTGCCGTCTGCAGTCCTTCTTCCAGCCGTTCCAGCGTTTCGTGCTTATTCACATGCGGCATTAGGGTATACACCGCCAGCAGCACGCTGATGGCCAGCGCAATAATCGGCGAGCCGAGGAAGGCAAATGCCTGTCCCCACAGGCTTTCCCCCAGCCATGCCATACCCTCCGACTTGGCCAGCATCGCGTTTACCGCGTTGATAAAGATAAGCACGATAGGGGCGACGATCGGCAGCAGGGATAACGCCAGGCTGGGCAGTGCCTTACCCTCTTTCTCTGCCAGATAACGCTGGTGGGCAGCACGCAGATCTTCCGGCTCCTCTTCGGTATCTGCCGGATTAAAGTCTGGATAACGGTTACCGAGCCAACGCGCATAGAGCACAATGCCGATCACACAAGGGACAGCCAACACTAAGCCTGCCATCATCATCGCGCCGATATCCACGCCGAAGATCCCCGCCACCCCTAACGGGCCGGGTGTTGGCGGCACCGCGTGGTGGGTGATGATCAGGCCACCCGCCAGCGCGATACCGAGTGTGAGCAGGCTACGTTGGCCTTTTTTAGCCAATGCTTTGACCAGCGGATAAAGGATCACGAAAGCCGAGTCGACAAAAATCGGGATGCTGACGATATAGCCGGTGATCGCCAATGCCCACTCTTCACGCTTTTTCCCCAGCCATTTGATGAAGCTGTAGGCGATCTGTTCTGCCGCGCCTGAGACTTCCAGCACGCGGCCCATCATCACGCCCAACCCGATAACAATGCCGATGCTGCCGAGCGTACTGCCGAACCCTTTGGCGATGGTATCTACCGTTTGCACCGCCGTTAACCCGCCCGTAAGACCCGCAATAGAAGCGGCCGCCAGCATGGCGATCAGGGCATGAACCCGCGTTCGCAGTACCAGAAACACCAGCACGAACACCGCCACCGCCAGGCCAATGATGGGAGTATAGAGCGCCATAATCAGCTCCCGGCCTGCTGCATATCATCACGCATAAAGGCACGGATGATTTGCTGGAAGTCTTGATCGGCGCAGAACCCCAGCCCTAACCCACGCTGGATGTCGAAGTTCCCCGGCCAGCTGGCTACGATCCGGTTGATGGCCTCATCCGCTGCAAAGCTTACCCGTACACGAGCTTGCTCACCGGCCACTTCAGCCAGCGCGGCCAACATTTGCGCGACCGTAACGCTGATGCCGGGCAGGTTGACGATGCGTGATGTGCCGAACTGCGTGGCGGGAAGCGTAGCGGCATGAATAAAGTTGCGTACCACGGTTGCGGGGCTTGATAGCCACAACGCCAGCTCCGGCGAGACCGGGCAGACCGAAGGCTCGGCATGCAGTGGCTCGCGGATGATGCCGCTGGCAAACGACGAGGCAGCCTTATTGGGTTTACCGGGGCGCACGCAGATGGTGGGCAGCCGCAATACGCGGCCATCAACGAACCCTTTGCGCGCGTAATCGTTGATCAGCAGTTCACACATGGCCTTTTGTGCGCCATAGGAGGATTGAGGCTGCACGGCGCATTCATCGGTGACCACCGGCGGCAGCTTGCCGCCAAACACCGCCAGTGAACTGGTGAAGATAAATTTCATGGCTGGCGCGTTGCGGCGGGCGGCCTCCAGCAATTGCCGGGTGGCATCGAAGTTCACCTGCATACCGAGATCGAAATCGCTCTCGGCATGGCTGCTGACGATGGCCGCCAGATGGAACAGCACGCTGCAATCGCTATCGATAAGACGCTCGGCCGCGCCGGGCTGGGTGAGATCGAGGGCTAGGCAGCGTACGCGCGGATCTTCGACGGGGGCGTCAGGCTGCTGGATATCGGCCAGGATCAACTCATCGAAAGGCAATGCCTGCTCCCGCAACAGTGCGGTTGCCAGACGTTGGCCTAAAAAACCTGCTCCACCGGTGATGATGACTTTCATTGTTATGCTCCTTTCCTTATAGAGGGTGTTGTTATCAGAGGTTGATGCTGTGTAGCCGCACGCCACGCTCTTTGAGCTGTTGCAGTGCGTCTGGTGGCAGGGCGGCATCGCAGATGATGTCGTCTAATGCCGCCAGGGGGCAGACGCGGAACATGCCGTATTTGCCGTATTTACTGCTATCGGAGACCAGCACCTTGCGCCGGGCAACGTCCAGCAAGGCCTGCTTCACCAGGACTTTCTCTTCGTGGGGGGTAGAAAGGCCATGTTCCAGATCCCAAGAACTGGTACTGATAAAGGCCACGTCGATATTCAACGTGCGCAGCAGCATGGCGGCGCTGTTGCCCACGCAGGAGAAATTGCGCTGATCGACACGGCCACCGGTGTGGAACAGGTTGAGCTGCGGGCGGTTCATCAGGTGTTGGATAATGGAGAAATCGTTGGTGACGATGGTCAGGTTAAAGCGTTCCGCCAGGTTGCGGGCGATCTCGAAGCTGGTGGTGCCCGCATCCAGATAGACCACCTGGCCGTCTTCGACCATTGCGGCGGCATAGTGGCCGATAGCACGTTTTTGCCGGTGATGAAGCTGGGCTTTTTCTTTGTAGGCCAACTCTTGGCGCAGGGCATCGCTCAGGCGGACACCACCGCTGATGCTGATCACTTTGCCTTCTTCTTCCAGCTGATGAATGTCGCGCCGAACAGTCATGTGTGAAACGCTCATCAACTCAGCCAGAGCCACGATGGTGACTAACTGATATTCATGTACATAGCGATAGATAAAATCGCGGCGTTCCGATGGGATCATCTTCTACTCCTTGGTAGGTAACGATGTGCCGCTCTCTGGCTTGTTACTTTTTGTTATCGGGTATTCATGTTCTGTCATGTGATTTAACAAATAAACGATGACCATCACATAAGCTCAGTAGGGAATTGCGCGGGGTGATTGGTAAAAAATGTTTATATTCATTTTGTTATAGTTATTTGCGGCAAGAATTAAACTCACAGAAGGTTGTGATAATTAATGTGACGTGTAACAAAAGCGAGCAGTACCGCTTGGTTGAGAAGGGACTACGCGCTTTGTGCGCCCAACGGACAGGCCAAGTAGAGTATGAGCTGGCTGATGCCAGCCAGGCCATCAGCCAGCGTGACGAGCTTGGGAGAATCGGCATCAATAAGGCAGCCCGGCCGGGAGTGAGTTGTTGGCGATGGCGAGTTTTGGCTGGGAAATGAACGATATGAGCCGAGAAAACCGACGGGTGACGTTTTTTTCAACATTCAACGCATCGAATGCTTGATAAGTGTTGCGCGAGGAAAGTGGGAAGGTATAATGCCCACGTTTTCCGCATACTACTTCGTGCCGAAGTGGCGAAATCGGTAGACGCAGTTGATTCAAAATCAACCGTAGAAATACGTGCCGGTTCGAGTCCGGCCTTCGGCACCATTAGTCAGTACGCAAATCAAGTCGCTAACGAGCGGCTTTTTTTGTGCCTGGAATTCAGTGCTTACCTGATTTTCCACGCTTTATTAGCTCCTTCATCACTAACCGACGGCGACATATATTTACCAGCAATAGACATTGTTACTGATGATGGTATCTCTGGTTCGAAAATGCTTATACCAAGGTTATAGCTCAGGGGAAACAGGTGGAGGCTATTGAGAACATGCTCGCCAAAAAAGTGAAATTTTGAGATCGTTTGCAAAATGTTGTATGAGGTGACAGCGATCTTGGTTCTCTAGTCCAGGGAAGGTAGACTGTAACGATTACAGGAGTTACTAACCTTAACATCGGTGCTGCAAGCGTTGGTGTGGATTACGTAGGCGAATCAATGACCAGTCGTCCCCAAATGATTATCAATGTGTTACGGGAAAACCCGGACCAACAGTTCACCGCTCGCCAACTGGCACAAAAAATCATAGAAAACTATGCAGATGAGCTGGCAGAAAAGCGTAAAAATACGCGTTTTTCTAGCGATGAGGATTTTCTTAGCCAAATGGCCGCTGAGATTGGTGCTGATTTGCCCCGAGCGAAATCGCAAAGTTCGCAGGTTATGACGCGTGATAAGCCACGGCCACGGCTATTTTATTGGGGAGGCGACTGCGCAGATCGTACACAGGAACAACGGCCTTCTGATATCACTCCTGTACCTTCAGCAGAAACGGTGAGTTTCACTGAGCATGCACTTTATCCGTTGTTGATAGAGTACCTCTCTGAAGAGGAAGAGCTACTTTGCCGCCGTATTGATGAAAAACGCTCAAGCAACAACAAAGGCCTAGGCGCGAACCACTGGCTTTATCCCGATATTGTCGCGTTACAACCCCTCGATAAAGGATGGGATACCGTCGTACAAAATTGTGTCCGTCATAGTGAAGGGCGCTTAACCCGCCTGTGGTCGTTTGAAGTAAAACGCCAGCTTAATCGTAGCAACGTGCGCGAATGTTTCTTCCAGGCGGTGAGTAACTCCAGTTGGGCGCACTTTGCCTATCTCGTCGCGACCGAAATAAATGAAGATAAGCAGCGTGGTGTAGAAAGAGAGCTGCAGATGTTATGTGCATTGCATGGTATTGGTGTGATCCTTCTTAATCCGCAAGATCCCGGTAATAGCCAAACTCTGATTCCTGCACGAGAGCGAACAAGTATTGATTGGCAATCCGTCAACCGTCTGGTGGTAGAGAACAAGGATTTTAAAGAGTTTATCGATCTGGTTTCCGATTATCACCAGACAGGAAAAATACACAAAGCGCTCTGGAATAGATAATCCGCTCTAATGTTTCTTAATAAAATATTAGAGCGAATTAGAAGCAATATAGATTAATGGACAGCGAGATGTTTAGAGTTAGTGATATTTGAAAATTTTATCTGCGAACCGATGGAATAGTAAATATAATAATGGTGGGCGAGTAGGCGCTCACCAAATATTATAATAAATCCACGCAGATAAGTTAAGTTATCCCAATCTGTCATTTTAAAGTAATAGGCCAATTATTTTAAAGATGGCTTTTTGCGATTGTTATCTAATAACCCTGAATCTGCACTTCAGTCAACAAGCAGGTATTTTTCACTGACAGTTGTATCGAACACTGGGATAGGTCAGGGGGACCACTTCGTCCCCCCTATGCGCCCACGACTAAATTTGTCCACCCACCCCTTTAAACTTCTCAATAAACTCACCAATTTTCTGAAAAACGGTTTGTTTTTTCGTTTTGTAATGAGGGTTTAGCGGACTAAGCTTTGGTAGAGTCTCGTTTAACTCAGTACCATTTTCTGTGGCATACTCACGCTTCAGGGAAGTACGAATATATCGCTTTGCAGCCTCTTCGTTCAGGTTTTCTTCCTTTATCAACGCTTCAACTTCACGCAGCTGCTCACGCTGAGCAAAAATGAAGAACGCATCAATGATGCTGGCTTTGTCCGGCATGTCATCAAGGTTAGTCTGCTGAATAAAGTCAACAATTAGACCTTCTTTGGCTCTGTTACCCAGACTTGAACGGATTAACCGTCTAACCTCTTCAGTCAGTGCTTCTTTACCTTTCTTCTGCCTGTTATGTTCAAAAATCAGACCAAGAATATAGTCCAGGTTAATTTCCTGCGATTTCAACAGGTCGATTTCAAACACGACATCATCCCAGTCAGTGGTTGACTTATCCTTGTCATTAGCCACTTTCTCGCGACGCTGCCAGTCACGGATATCATTGTAGGCTGAACGATAGTCCTGAATCTTACGTTCTGTGGGGAGACGAATTGTCTGTAGTTCGGCAAACTTTTCATCGTCAAGATAATGCGCTGTCTTGAATATTTCGACGGCATCGGGATCGCTGATATCGACTTTTTGCAGATCTTTCAGCATGGCAAATTCGTCGTAGTTTTGCAGGATATTTTCAGCCCGCAGGTATTCGCCAAACAATTTGACGAAGGCCTTTTTCCCCTTCTCGCTATCAATGCTAGCCGGATCAGGGAACTGATATTCCAATGTCGTAACAATATCCATAAAGCCGCGCTTGGCCTCACCTGTCACAATATCGGTAAAGCCCTCCATGTACTCTTTGTAACTTTTCTCAAGCACCACGTTTTTGGTATTTTTATCCCCAAACAGCGTGATGGCATCAATGGTTGCGCGTTCCAGATCTCTAAACGTCACAATATTGCCGAAGGTCTTTGTAGCATCAAAGATACGGTTAGTGCGGGAGAATGCCTGCATCAAACCGTGATAACGCAGGTTTTTATCGACGAACAGAGTGTTCAGCGTCGGCGCGTCAAAACCGGTTAAAAACATTCCCACCACAATGAGCAGGTCGATATCTTGATTTTTAACTCTCAGGGCTAAATCACGGTAATAGTTTTGAAAGCCGTTGCTGTCAGTGCTGAAATTCGTTTTAAAGTGAGCGTTATAGTCATCAATGGCAGCATCCAGAAACTCTTTGGCGCTGCTATTCATTGCACTGGTATCAAAGCTTTCATCAGTAATGTCACCGATAGCGCTTTGTTCTTCATTAGCCGCAAAAGAGAAGATAGTTGCCACCCGCAGCGGTTTATAACTGGCTGTTTTATTGGCCGCCTCTTCCTGTAGCTCTTTAAACGTCGCGTAATACGCTTTTGCCGCATCCACGCTACTTACTGCCAGCATGGCATTAAAACCTCTGGCTCCAGGGAACGTGCGATGTGTTTTCTGGCGGAAGTTATTCAGGATGTACTGTGTAATTTCCTGGATGCGCAGTGGGTGAAGAAATGCCTGCTGATTTTCCGCGGCGCTGAGTTTTTTCTCGTCGGTTTCGGTTTCTAGCGCTTTAAACTGCGGGCGGACATCGTTATAGTCCACCTTAAACTTCAGCACCTTTTCATCACGAATGGCATCAGTAATCACGTAAGAATGCAACTCACGGCCAAAAACGCTGGCGGTCGTTTCCGACCCTAATGCGTTTTGCGGGAAAATGGGCGTGCCGGTAAAACCGAACTGGTAAAACCGTTTGAATTTCTTTTTTAAGTTCTTCTGTGCTTCACCAAACTGACTGCGGTGACATTCATCAAAAATAAACACCACCTGCTGCTGATAGACGGGCAAGTCCGCTTCCGCCTTCATCAGGTTATTCAGTTTCTGAATAGTAGTGACGATAATTTTGTTATCGTCTTTATCCAGATTCCTTTTAAGACCTGCAGTATTGTCAGAACCATTGACGCTGTCCGGCGAGAAACGCTGGTACTCCTTTATGGTCTGGTAATCGAGGTCTTTCCTGTCGACCACAAAGAAAACTTTATCAATAAAGCCCAGTTCCGTTGCCAGACGAGCGGCCTTAAAGCTGGTCAGGGTTTTACCTGATCCGGTGGTGTGCCAGATAAACCCCCCGCTTTCTGGCTTTGACCAGTTCTTCGCGGTAAAGGAACTGTTAATTTTCCACAGGATTCGCTCGGTGGCAGCAATCTGATAGGGGCGCATTACCAGCAGCGTCTGGCTACTGTCAAACACGCTGTAGTTAAACAGAACATTGAGCAAGGTATGCTTCTGGAAAAACGTGGCGGTAAAGTCCTTCAGGTCTTTTATCAGCGTGTTATCGGACTTCGCCCAGTTCATGGAGAAATCAAAACTATTTTTATCCCGCTTGGTGGTATTGGCAAAGTAACGGGTATCGGTGCCGTTGGATATAACAAACAGTTGCAGGTATTTAAACAGAGAATTATCGCTGTTAAAGCTTTCCTTACTGTAGCGGTGTATCTGATTGAAGGCTTCACGTATAGCGACACCGCGTTTTTTCAACTCAATTTGTACCAGCGGCAGGCCATTGACCAGAATGGTGACATCGTAGCGATTGGCGTGCGTACCGATTTGCTCGAACTGTTTGATAACCTGCACTTTATTGCGAAGGATGTTTTTTCTATCCAGCAGATAGATATTCTGAATACGGCCATCGTCGAAGACGAAATCATGAACATAATCATCATGAATCTTGCGGGCCTTTTCGACAACGCCATCGCTGGGCTTGTCCATCCAGGTTTCCACAAAGCGACGCCATTCAGCCTCCAGGAACTCTACATTGTTAAGGGTTTGCAACTGTTCCCTGACATTAGCGAGCAGAGCCTTGGTGTTGTTCAGGGTTGGCAGGTATTCATAGCCCTGGTTAACCAAATCCTGAATCAGCTCACGCTCCAGATCACCTTCGCTCTGGTAGCTCTCGGTAATCTTCCAGTCCGGGTTGTATTTGTCCAAAATGATAAAATTATTGGACTCAGCAATTGGCTTGGTGCAATCAACCATTTTTTTGTTCCTGCTGCCAGAAGCCACAGTTGTTCTTCAAGTGATCGAGCAACAGTTTGACAGTCGCTTTCTCCGCCGGCGTTGGCTCTGCAACGGCTTCATTCGATAGCGTGCTGTGGCTAGTGAAATTGATGATTCTGCTCAGATAAAGCTGCTTGTCGTCAGGCAAGAGTTCAGACCATTTAGGGTAGCCCAGAAAGCTGGCTGTTTTCTCATAAAGATTGCGCAGTAACGTGAAGTGATATCTTTCAACGTTGTTGTCAGCAATTGCCTGTTCGATGGTTTGCTTTAGGTGGAGATGATAGGAAAAACTCTTGTTAGAGTCGCCATATTTTTCTGTGAGGGCAAATGTACCATCCTCAAAACTCTCCAACATGTAGCAAGCTTTACCGTTCAACTCATTGAAAAGTACATTATAAAAGATTGGGCTATGTGTTGTGATAATGAACTTCAAATCGGATTCACTGGATTTGATCAGCCCTGCAAGATTGACTGCTAATTCAATCAAATGGTTATCATCAAGGGAGCTAACGGGATCATCAATGAATACATATTCCAGTTGATCAAATTCTCGGTTCTCACGTACATCCGGATCGGCGACATTGAGAATTGTGACGACTTGATCCAGCAAGGTGTAAAAAACACTCCAGATGAAGTTGCTCTCTTCACCTTTTGATAACTTGATGTGGGCGGAACGTTCATCGTTGCCGCGCTCCATGGAAAAAGTAACTTCGGTAAAATCTGGATTGAAGTGTGGCGTTAGCTTGTCGTTCGCATAGCGCTGGAAATAACGGACGATATTGCCATCCTGCCCCAAATCTTTTAGCAATGTCAGCAACCAGTTTGTATAGGAATTAGGCTGCACCTTCAGCTTCGGCTCGGCGTCTTCTTGCAGATCGTTATCCCAATAGAACAAGTCCTCAGTGAAAGCATTGTAATAAAGGATTTTTTTGCGCGACAACTCCGACTGTTCAGCTTCGTCATCACCTTCTCCGTCAATGACTTTGGACGCAATCCATTGCTTGAAATCCCGGGAAAGACGTGTCTTGCCTGTGCCATTGAAAGCGTAGATTAACTGCACCTTTGGCACAGGCCTGGTCTCTTCAACTTCCTTCGTTTTTTCAGAGACAGTTTTTTTGACTTTCTTAGGCGTACTCAGCTGTTGGGCTATTTCCAGGAGTGTCTTACTCATGTCACGCCTCTGCAACTTCCGGTCTCGGGAAGCTAAATAGCAATTCCCGATAATGTTTGTATTGCTTCTGGCGCAACTCGATTTCGCGGGGAAGGCCTTCGGTGATGGAGTTGGTCAGCGTGTCGAATTTATCCAAAATGTCAACAATGCGAGCTTGTTCTTCAAGTGATTTATCAGGATCGGTTGCATAAGGTACAGGAAGTTTGAAATTTTTAATAATAGTTGAGTTGAGGTCACCTCTGGCACCTTGTCCCAGCAACTTAATGTTTTCATAATTGAAGCTTACCCAATGGAAGACATAACGATATAACGCCTTTGTGTCGTCAATTTCTAAACAACCACAGTGCTGATTGGTTGCTAAAGGAATTTTATTTATGGCAGACCGTCCCGCCGTTGCTCCTGAAATAGCAATAATTACACAATTTTCTGGAATCCATTTTGCCGCAGAATTTTTTAACGCTGCTTGAGTTATTTTTATTTCAGTACTGTTGATATCGGAGAACTTAACCTCTTGAGTCCTTAACCAAGGAATATCACCATTTTCGTAATACTCAGCTTTGCCAGCTGTAGGTGTTCCACCTGAGTACCATTTTTTTGTTACATCCCCTAGCGTCTTCCACTCAACCTCACCATCGTCAAAACTCAGCAACTGGTCGCGATAGTAGTTGTACTGCTTTTTACGCATGTTAAGCTCAGCGGTAAGCTCAGCGGTAAGTACAGTAAATGTATCCAGAATCCGAACGATTTCCGACTGGATGGCGAGGGATTTTTCTGGATTGTCTGGACAAGGGATTGGCACAGGTATTTTTTCAACCTGGTGGCTCATTAACTTTGGGTTTCCCATTCCTGAATACACATGCTTCTTAGCTTCAATAGTTAGCCAATAAAAAAGGTATTTGTAGTTTACTACTACTTCTTCATTAATTTTAATGAGTCCGCAGACATTAGTTATCGAAAATTTTCCGGTGCGATAGAATACAGTCCCTGCATTTGCTCCATCAGTTGTCCAGCTAATATATTCACCATCAAAATCAAAGGTGTCTATAGAACCAATTATTCCGTTATTGGCTGTTTGAGAACTGTATACTGGGTATTTCCCTATATTATCAATCAAATACCCCTTTGACATAACTCTGCCTCGTCTCAAAGAGGCCACTTTCCCAAGCGATTTCCATTCAACATCAACTCCATCCAGTAGTTTTTCTAGATAACTCATCTCGTTCATGATTGCGCCTCACTACCTTCAATTTCAGTCACAATCGCATCAATGTCTTTGCGTAACTGATCGATTTTACTGACGGTAGTTTTCAGCTCGGCATTCAGTTCCGCAATGTCAACGATTTCTCGGGTATCTTTGGCTTCTATGTAGCTGCTGACAGAAAGGTTGTAATCATTCCCGGCCACTTTTTCGAAGGGCACTGATTTCGCCTGATGGTCAACATCTGATTTGCTGCTGAATGCCTGCATGATCTGAGCGATATGGGCATCGGTGAGAACGTTGTTATTGGTTTCTTTCTTAAATAGCCCACTGGCATCAATAAACTGCACGCTGGTATTTGTTTTGTGCTTTGACAGCACCAGAATGTTAACGGCAATAGTGGTGCCGAAAAACAGGTTTGGTGCCAGTGAGATCACTGTCTCAACATAGTTGTTATCAACCAGATACTGGCGGATTTTCTGCTCTGCACCGCCTCGGTAGAAAATTCCAGGGAAGCAGACAATCGCCGCACGGCCTTTGGCGGACAGGTAGTTTAGCGCATGAAGCACAAACGCAAAGTCAGCTTTTGATTTAGGTGCCAGCACGCCTGCTGGTGCGAAACGCTCATCGTTAATCAGCGTGGGGTCGTCACTGCCAATCCATTTCACCGAATACGGCGGGTTCGAAACAATTGCATCAAACGGCTTTTCATCGCCAAAGTGTGGTTCAGTCAGGGTATTGCCCAACCTGATATCAAACTTGTCGTAGTTGATATTGTGCAGAAACATGTTCATACGTGCCAGGTTGAAGGTCGTATGGTTTATTTCCTGACCAAAGAAGCCTTCTTCGATGATATGGTTATCAAAATGTTTCTTCGCCTGCAGCAGGAGTGATCCCGAGCCAGCCGCCGGGTCGTAGATTTTGTTGACGTGGGTCTGACCGTGCATTGCCAGTTGAGCAATCAACTTAGAGACATGCTGTGGCGTGAAGAACTCCCCGCCCGACTTACCGGCATTTGCCGCATAGTTAGAAATCAGGAACTCGTACGCATCACCGAACAGGTCAATCTGGTGATCATTGAAGTCACCCAGTTTTAAACCTTCGACACCTTTTAAAACGGCAGCCAGACGGCTATTTTTGTCTTTTACAGTGTTACCCAGACGGTTACTGGTAGTGTCAAAATCAGCAAACAGGCCTTTGATGTCAGCTTCGGATGGATAGCCATAAGCTGAACTTTCAATGGCGACAAAAATGCTGTTTAAATCAGCATTCAGCCTGTCGTTGGTATTCGCTTTAGCAGCAACATTGCAGAATAGCTGACTCGGGTAAATGAAATAGCCTTTGGTTTTGATGGCATCATCTTTGATGTCATCGGTAATGATACTGTCATCCAGCGCAGCATAGTTGATGCTGTCATCACCGGCTTCGATGTAACTAGAGAAGTTTTCACTGATAAAGCGGTAAAAAAGCGCACCAAGGACATACTGCTTAAAATCCCATCCATCTACCGAGCCTCTGACATCGTTGGCGATGGCCCAGATTTGACGATGTAGTTCTGCACGCTGTTGAAAGCTTGTCATTTTTTATCCTGTGTTCGGTTCTTAGCAACTGCTGTTAACGAGATTTTACCGCAATTTGTTCTCAACGACTGTACCTATATCAGATCCAGCTATGCCCTTTCTGGTAAGTGGCTTCGTGGAGGCAGAAAGGCTATGCCAGTTACCCGTATCTGTGTGCATTGTAAAATTTGATTATTTGCTGTGCTGCAGCAACCGTTTTCTGGTCTGCCGCATTGGGCATCAGAGCGTATCCTGCAGCAGATAAATTTGCTTACCTGTTCAGTTGAGTAGCAGGGGAAACTACATGCCAAAATCTCATCCTCATTTATTGCATATAGAGATAAGACAAACAGCATATTAAAAATTGAGAATACCAGATCAGTAGCTATTTATATGTGCAGTGATACACCATGTTTAGCGATACAAACAAATTCTTGCGATCGTGCCCGCATCGTGGACAATGTTTAACCATGAGAATTTTACATCAACGAAATCAATAATTTCGTTTAAGTCACGGGATGGGGAATGGACAGTAATACTCAGGGATTCACTTCATATTGGCGTAATACCTTAGCTGATGCTGAGTCCGGAAAAGGGGCATTTGAGCGCAAAGATGAAGATTCATTCACCCAATGGATGAATATCGAGCAGGGAAGGTTGGGTGAAGAGATCGTGCAATCGTTCTTCGAGGGCGAAGACCAACAGGTTAAGACCGTTGAGGTGCTATTACGGCCGCAGGTATGGATCCGCTTGTTAAAGCATGGCAAGGAACGTACGGCAGGTGCACCGGGTATAGTTACGCCTCTGGTTACTTTTGCACTGCTGAATCGTGAAGGCTTTTTGTTCCCAACATCTCCTGCCACCATTCCCCGTGACCTGCTTGAACCTCTCCCTAAAGGTACCTTTTCTATTGGTGAGATGGCGGAATATGACAAGTATAAAACCACGCATGATTCAATCACTTTTGGTCCCGGTGATGAAGATGAGCTGCGTGAGGAAACAGACGAACAACGAGCGGAACGGCATGCTCGTTATCAGCAGTTGTGGCAAAAATACCTTAAAGACACAGACGAACTTTTAAAACATGTTGCTGGCCAATGGCTCGCATCACCTGAGCAATATGAACCGGCTGGATATGGCTATGTTATTAAAGCCAAACAGCCCGGTGGGGCCAGCATCCATATCCTGCCTATGTACGATCATCTGCTTTCGTGCAAAAAAGAGGTGCCATTACTGGCGCGCTTTGCCTCGAAAGAGAAGTCCCCTGTTGAGCCGCTCCTTGCGAACAATGCTATGTTCAGTGAGCGTCTGGGGCATTCCGGTGATAAGTTTCCGCTGGCTGTGGCGCAGCGCGATGCTCTGAGCCATTATCTCACTCAACAGCCGGGCGATATTCTTGCCGTAAATGGTCCTCCGGGAACCGGGAAAACCACTCTGGTTCTCTCAATCATTGCTACTGAGTGGGCGAGAGCTGCTTTAAACAAAACCGAACCGCCGGTGGTGATTGCGACATCAACCAACAATCAGGCCGTTACCAACATTATCGAGGCCTTCGGTAAAGATTTTTCTATCGGCGCCGGGCCCATGGCGGGGCGTTGGCTACCTGATGTAAAAAGTTTCGGCGCTTACTTCCCGTCTTCGGGCCGAAGGGCTGAGGCAGTAAAAAAATACCAGACGGAAGATTTTTTTAACCGTGTTGAGTCCCTTGAATATGTAGAAGAAGCCCAGTTCTTTTTCATTGAAAAGGCAAGAGCAGCTTTTCCGGCTGAGGAATGTTGTTCCCCTGAACACGTTGTAGATCTCCTGCATCAGCGTTTAGTTGAACTCTCTGAACAGCTTGAGCAAATCAAGCCAGTGTTGGATAGGCTGAACGTAATCCGTCAGGAGCGGCGCGCCATCAGCGACGATCTCGAACAGTATATTCAGGATAAGAGAGCGTTACTGCTCAATAGCACAAATGAAATCTCGCTATTAACGCAGGGCAAAAAACAGTGGCAGCAATATCGAGCCGGTGAGTCGATCATGTTCGCTCTCTTCTCCTGGCTTCCTGTTGTTCGCACTAAGCGTCACTATCAAATGAACCTGTTTTTAGAGGCTACGTTTGGCGCAAGAATGGCTGCATTCCAGGATTCTCTGCCTGATGGAATCGATGCTTTTATCGATGTTCTGATTGCACAAGCGCTTAAAGATCAGGCTGAGTTACAGCAGCAGATCGATCATGCTGAGGACGTTTCCCAACGTGAAAACGAAGCTGCCATATGTTGGCGCGAGATAACCCATTCGCTGGGTTATGCAGGCGAGGCGGAGCTGAGTCTGAGTGAAGTCGATGAGCTTGCCGATACACAGCTCCGTTTCCCTGCATTTCTGCTGGCGACGCATTACTGGGAAGGTCGGTGGCTGATGGATATGGCCGCCATCGATAATCTCCAGAAAGAAAAAGGGCTCAGAGGTGCGAAGGCGGTTAAAGCCCGCTGGCTACGTAGAATGAAGCTCACCCCTTGTGTAGTGATGACCTGCTTCATGCTCCCTCATCACATGCTCATCAGGGAACATGTTGGCGGCAAAAAGTTTGATGATGGTTATTTTTATAACTTCGCCGATTTGCTGATCGTCGATGAAGCGGGGCAGGTACTGCCTGAGGTTGCAGCATCTTCTTTCGCACTGGCAAAGAAAGCGTTAGTGATTGGCGACACAGAACAGATTGCCCCTATCTGGAACAGCCTACCTGGCATTGATATTGGCAATATGGTTGAGGAGAACATTCTTCCGGGAGGCACTCAGGAAGAACTTACTGAGGCTTATGCCCTAGTGTGTGACTCAGGAAAGAGCGCTGCATCTGGCAGTGTTATGAAGGTTGCACAGTTTAACTCGCGCTACCAGTATGATCCGGACCTGGCGCGGGGGATGTACCTGTACGAACACCGTCGCTGCTTCGATAACATCATTGGCTACTGTAACCACCTCTGCTATCACGGTAAGTTGCAGCCCAAACGAGGGGAAGAAAAAGGGACGATATTCCCGGCAATGGGCTACTTGCACATTGATGGTAAAGGTGTGCAGGCCAATGGTGGAAGTCGTTATAACGCCTTTGAAGCTGAGACGATAGCTGCGTGGCTTTCGGCTCACAAAGAAGACATTGAGAGCCATTACGGAAAGCCATTGCATGAATTAGTCGGAGTTGTGACCCCATTTTCGGCGCAGGTCAGTACGATTAAATCGTCATTACGTAAGCTGGATATTAGTTGTAATAGTGATGAAAATTCACTGACAGTGGGTACTGTTCATTCATTGCAGGGGGCGGAAAGGGCGATTGTACTTTTCTCTCCGGTCTATTCAAAGCATGAAGATGGCGGATTTATCGACAGCGATAGCAGCATGCTGAACGTCGCCGTTTCACGTGCTAAAGATAGCTTCCTGGTTTTCGGTGATATGGACCTGTTTGAGATCCAGCCAGGCTCTTCGCCGAGAGGGTTACTGGCAAAATACCTGTTTGCATCCGACAGTAATGCATTGCAGTTTGAGTACAAAGAACGCCAGGATCTTAATACAGTGCAAACGCAGGTCTCTACTTTGCACGGTGTTGAGCAGCATGATGCGTTTCTGAATCAGACTTTTGACGCTATCGGTAAGAGTATTACCATCGTTTCCCCTTGGCTAACCTGGCAAAAGCTGGAACAAACTGGCTTTCTGGCATCTATGACCAAGGCTCGTTCTCGTGGCATAGATATTACCGTGGTGACGGACAAAGGTTTTAATACCGAGCATGCCGATTATGAAAAGCGCAAAGAGAAACAGCAGCGCCTTAATGATGCTGTGGAAAAGCTTAGCGAGATGGGTATCACTACTAAGCTGGTCAATCGTGTTCACAGTAAAATTGTGATTGGGGACGAAGGGCTATTGTGCATCGGGTCGTTTAACTGGTTTAGTGCTGCGCGAGAGAAAAGGTATCAACGATACGATACGTCAATGGTATACCGTGGCGAACTCTTAACAGGCGAAATAAGGACAATATATGCCAGCCTGGAACAGCGCCAGTTGTAAGTCGGGATTAACTACACTGCTGCTCATCCTGTCTGTCAGCAGTGTATTGTTTCATAGTGTCATTGCCATGAATGTAGAGAGAAGAAACATTTTGCCTTGCTAAAGAGAAAAGTATTATCAACTGTCAGGCCACGCTTTCAGATCGGACTACATCAGGTAACCCGTCAGTGAAGCAATACGATACGGCAATATGCAAATTCCCTCTGTTAATAAGGAGAAAAGAATGGCAGCAACCTGGTATGAGGTTCGGATTAAGTGCCATCACTGGCAACCCGATCCAAAAGCGAACCGCCGACAAACGACTCATCACATGGAAGCCGAAGTGATACAATCGATGCAACCGCATTACCTACCGTGGGCTACCGGGAGTAAAGTGGAAATCCGGGTTAATATGCAACTGGATAGTGAAGTTGCCAGTGCATTCACTCCCGGCGCAGTCATTCGTCTTGCCGTGGCAGATAATCAGTCATTCCGAGTTGAGAGGAAAAAAACGATTCTCCCTTATCTCGTTTTGCGCGGTGAACCTAGAATGAGTACGCCAAATCCGTGTGAGATTTGGGCTGACAGACACAGCACTTTATCATCAGCTGGTGTTGCTGGTCAGGAGAGTATTCCACAAACTGTCGATCCAATAACCGCCATGAATGAAATTATCGAAAGACTCGGTGTGCTGGCCAGGCAGGAATACTCTGGCAGAGCTACCCATATACATGTCCTGGAACATTGTCAGAAATGGCTGAAGCGGAATATTGACAACCGGCAAGCAAAAGAAACCGAGAGCACGGGTTAACCTAACTCAGGTAGGGTTACGTCTGCTTCTGGGCCTTACTGCGTCGCAAAATCTGTTGCTCATAAGATTCTTGATCTGACCTCGGAGTCTTTTATGGGGAGACTGGTGTACTGTGTGGGCCATGTACTGATGACATAGATCCAATTTTCGCTCTAAGGACATTCTTTTTCACCTATCCAACAGATATGACACCAGTAAGAGTGCCTGTTTGGAACTGTTGTATGCATAGCTGATGATTTTTTGCAGCGTCAGAGATGATAAGGATAGAACTGAAAGAAAAGTTAGATAAAAAACCAAAGGTACAGGTAATTTATTAGCTGACTTATCTGCGGGGATAGTAACAAGGAAAGCTATTGCTTATACAATAGGGGAGTCTTTGTCTGATTTATCTCAAGTTTTGGCATCAATTCGGGAAATATTTACACGAAAGGCACAATAGCTTTGACAATTATAGGGTGTTACGGACAAGTTCAGAAGGCGGCGAGAAAGCTAGAGTCAGGGTACTATAACGTATGTTAATAATATCGAAATGTTATATGTGTTTGTCGGCTAACTTATAACTAGCATGATAAAGTTATTAAATAACAAATATAATGTTACACTTGAAGAGAAGATTGAAATATTAGAGGTGATGAGTGACTTATGATTGATACATTAAAATATATGGCAAGTTTTATTTTTAAGTACCTTAAGGTTTTTGTGTTCACGATTTTATTTTCATTTATTCCAATAACTGTGATTGTGATATTGTCTGTATTCTATGAGGTGTTTATTCCTGAATATAGTGAAGCATTAATAGTAATAACAATTATTGTGGTTTTTTATTTGGCTTGGAAATATATACCAGGCAGGTATACATAGAAGGCCGCTTTTTAGGCAACCTGATGTAATGAGTAAACTCGCTCATCCCAAATGTTGTACCCTGATGTGCTAGTTACATGGGGCCAATCAATGCTCTTATAGGCTATAGATACCACCACTTCGCAAGGTTGAACATCACTTTATCGGAGCTGATTTAGGTAATGTTGGCTGATGCAGACTTTCCCTTCTTATCCTCACTATAAGAGTCACTTGCATTCTCCATTTGCAAATGATTGTTGGCGCGGGGTATCCGTATCCGGTTCGATAAAATCGGTACCAACAGAAGGCCCTGATAGGGTATATCACGAATGTGATAGGCTAGGACTGCCAATTGTAAAAAAGTCAACTCGATGAAGCATGTGCAAAATTCAGCGGGATAGTGCCGTTTCTCCGGCAAAAACTTGCTCTAAAATATATTTTATATATCTGATGATACATGCATATCAATGTGGTAGGTAGCTCCGCTTCAAGGATATTAATGTTAAATATACTTATCTGGTACTATTTTAGTGTGTATTAAGTAAATTATTACTCCAGTAATTAAGGTTAGTTTACCCCAGTGTTCTGGAATGAATTCAGAGTAGAGTGCTGACAGCACAATCGTTACAATGACAAAAATGCTAGCCAGTGATTAAAATATTATTCTTTTAAGCATGATACCGCCATTTTATGTGGGTTGATATATTTAATTAATGATGAGATCACTTTTTGCTTGAATTTTCGGTATTGGTTCAAGCTGGTGATGTTCGTCATTAATAAAACTCCATTTGCACTGAAATATTATCCTTTTCCCCCTATATAAGCTATAACTAGTGTGTGCGTCAAAGTTATCTTGCTACCAGAGAGGATGCTCAAGGTGATTGAGTGCTAGCCTTGGCACCATCACACAGCACGTAGCCAATGTCGTCAGCAATTCTGTTTTGAGCCTATTCAACCGGCATATCCAGCATTCTATAAAGCAAATCGATCCGATCACTCAGCACATAAGTCAGTATTTCTTTTGCCTCGCTATCTTCGATTTCCAGAATGGCATAAACCAGTGCACGGCGCAGGCCGATGCCCTTACGGGCCTATATTTCAGTCTGACGGTATCGGGTCAGCGGTGGTGTGTTTGGCGCTTAATGAATACATGTTTTCATAGGCATCGGTATGGTCAAAAAAACACCAGGAAAAGACAACAATAATGACAATGAGCTCATCGTACTCTACGGTATATCGGTACAGGGCGCAGGGTTGCTGTGAGACTGTCCCATACCTGTACCTCAGAGGTCGTAATACGCATCCCCTTTTTTCTGAGTACTGCCACGTCGGCGGCGATCCGCTGCATACCAAACCAGAACAGACCATCCAGCGCCGTCACTCCCAGTCCGTTCTCCAATGCTTGTTTAAGCCGCTCGCGCGGCATCTTTATTTCCTTGGCAATCTCCCGGTAAGGCGTAGCGGTCTCGCCTGACGAACCTTCCCGGAAAATACGGGTTGATAGACGGTAGTGAAATTCATCCGGTACCTGACTCAAATCAGACTTCACGCTGTAAACACAACCAAAACGCTTACCGTTAAACACGGCGCTTTTCCGACTGAGTTGCAGCTCATCACGCAGGTCGGCAATCAGTTGCGGGGCACGCACCAACAGCAAACGAAAGGGCAGTTCAAAGCTGGTGACATAATCCACATTTAGCAATGCGATACGCAGACGCTCGGCACTTCCTGCCCTTACTCGACGGCATTCTTCGATGACTTCAGCCCACTGCTGAGCAATACGTGGCGTTTCATTAACGTCCACAAAGCTGTATTTTTCAATCTGGTAATCAATACGTTCGACCATGCTGCTTTCTCTCCACTTACCCATCAATGACTCTATCAACGGTCAGCAAAAAGCGGAAATCAATTTACCCACCACAACATAACCCTACCAGACCTGAATGGCTGACGAATGTCGTCAGCTTAGGGCGGATTGACGCAGTTGTGCGTCGACAATGCGTCGCGCTTTCTGCCGGTGGGGTTCATTTCGCATCAGGAAGTGCTGCATCTGATAGGGATGTCTTACTGACACCCTTCCAAGAGTTAAGTCGTTATCTGAGTACTGTTAATCAGTCGATTTTGATTACGCAGCACCGTATAGACTTCGCGTGAGATATAACGTTTCAGGCAACGCAGCGCTTCCATTTTCGAAAAGGTCATTGCCCGTGAATACGAACCCTGGCTATCAGCCAGCCTCATTCTCGATACATCCGTATTGACAGCTGAAGAGGCGGTAAACCGGATCCTGAAGCATATCCAATCACTCAACGCTCATACACCGGCATGACTTTTAACCGCCGCAGATTAGCTCAGATCATGCAGTTCTTTATCCATGGCCGGGGTGAGGCTGAGATCAATAAACTCCACCGCTAAGCCGCTGCGTTCTGGCGTGCAGCACATAACACCAATCTTTACCGGCCCAGACGGAAAGTGGCATAAACGAAGCAAAGGCCAGTAAAGCCCATCTGATGAGTACTGCAACCGTAATGCGTCTCCCTTGCGGGTCAGGCGAAGCCAGAATTCACGGGGGTCACCCGGAAAGATACCGGTTGCCCAGTCGGATTTCTGTAACGTAAGTACGCTTCCAATTGCAGGCGCGCCATCATTGTATTCAATCCCGGCCTTGAGCCAGTGTTGCTCGTCGGACAAAAGCATTATTCCCGCCTGGTCATAGAGCGTACTGAAGTCAGCGCGAATTTTAACCTGAAACGTAAAATCATCAGTCACGTCAGTCGCATAAATATGACCTGAAAAACGCTCAAATCCGTACCAGGTTTGGCACCAGAAATCGGTATGGTCATTTGTGACTACCGATAATGTGTTGTTCTTGCTATGCCATTCGGTAGGTTCATTTATCCAGTAAAATTCGTTTTGCATTATTTCTCCACAATATTTGATGGAGTGACCATAAAAAGGCGGTCGGTTTGCGCCACTGCCACCGACCTGCTTGTTTACAGGATAAACGTCAATCCGGTTTGAGCAACTGTATTGCGGATCACTCGTCCGCTTTATGCGCCCAGGCGGGCATCGCCGTCAGGTAGCGTTTTGCCCGTTTGCGCGATTCTTCTTTACCTACCTTTTGCCATGAGTCGAGAAACTCCGCTAAGCCAGCAACGGCTTCGTCCCAGGGTTTCAGATTTCCATCGGCATCACTGCACCAGGTGCAATATTGCTCGCTGGCACTGTTGGCATCGCGATCGGATATTGGCATTCCGCAAGCCTGACAAAACCGTTCGTGCTGTGACATAAAGCGCTCCTTCTATCGTTTAGTTGTCTACTAAACATACACAATTAATGCACGGCGTTTAGCGTGTCAGATCAATAGATTCTGCTGTGACCATCATGAATATTGACTGAACGCATTTACCTTATAATTGCCGCTTTGATAGTCTCGACGTATCTCTTTGAGCGTCGACAGGGTTGTAGCGTTGGATATCCTTTTTTACCCACTGAAAAATAGCTCATAAATATTTTTCATACATAAACACTCATGGTCCGTTAGGTACGGATCCGGTTTTGTATCGGATGCAACTATTTTTGCCAACGGCCGTAATACTCCACCGCTTGCACCAGGACAGGTGCGAAAACGATACTTGAAGCCAGAAAACGTTGCTTCTGAGGGTATTAGCCGATCTTGCTTTACGTGTTCTTTTTGATGATATCAATGCTTTTTTTTAGCTGCTTAACATTCATTTCTACCTTTGATTTCTCAATTAACAGATTTTTCCCCGTTAGAATGTAACCAGGTAACACTCTTATATATTTCCAGTAAATTTCATCAGCATGGTTATCGTTATCGAATGCTGCAGAAGAAAGTGGTTAAGATAATTCTTGGTTATCGATTATACCGCTCCACTATGACGGGCTGCGCACGGTACTTATAATAAATGAGTTTACTGGAACAGAGATATTCAGGCAGTGATTCCATCCACATTGTAGGGTTTTACCCGCCTTGGTAGAGGCGCCTGCCGCAGCAGCCAACCGTTCGCCAAGTCGCCCCGCCATCGGGAAAAGTCACCTGGCGCCAAGTACGGTCGTAAAACGCCGATATCAGGCCGAAAAGTCCGGTTCTGCAGAGCGCCACCTTGCGATCCCGGCAGGCCATAACTAAAAATTCGCGGGTTCCGGCCTGGCGTCATTTTCTGGTATATTCTACGCAATGGCTTTTTCAGTTATCGGGAGCAAGCAGTTAATGGAATATGAAGATAATATCAGTGACATTATCAGCAAGCATCTGGAAGTCGCATTAAAAGATTTTGGTGAGCTCATCTGGGCGTATGTTGTGTTATCCAAAAAAGATATGTCGTGTATCTTTGGTGTAACAAACTATCCGGGGGAATGGGTAAAACAGTACAAAGAAAAGGGCTTACAGTATACCGACCCGGTGGTCATCACGGCGCTGAATCGGTTGACACCGTTTGCCTGGGATGAAAACCTGATGGCGGGGGCGGGTTTTCGTTTTTCTGAACTCTTCGATCAGGCCCGCGAATTTGGCGTGACCAACGGCTATACTTTTGTGTTACACGATTATAATAATAACCTGGTGACTTTATCTTTTACGCTCACTTCAGAGCGCAGAGCAGAAGTTATGCAAACCCTGATCAAGAATAAAGGCGATATCTCAGTACTCCTGGCGTCCGTTCATGAAACCTATCTTGCGCTGACGTCGCTGTCAGAGAAAAATGCGGCCAACTCAGAGAAAAACTCCCGCTTTACGGAAAGAGAAAACGAGATCCTCTATTGGGCCAGTGTGGGTAAAACCTATCAGGAAACCGGGATGATCCTGGGAATCAAAACCTGTACCATCAAGTTTCATATGTCAAATATCGTCAAAAAACTGGGGGTGGCAAATGCCCGGCATGCAATACGTCTAGGGGTGGAACTTCAGCTGATTAAACCGGTTAATTGATTAGAGCGGGGCTTCTGGTGTCAGTGGCCAAGCGTTCAGAATGTTTTCGTCTGGCAGGCTGAATTTCCTGAATATTCTGGCTTTTAACGCCTCCTGGCTTTCGCGGTCTGCGTGGCCAAGCAACAGATAGACAGGCTCATCCTTTTCAGAGATACCGGTCTCCAGCAACGAAACATTCCAGCCCGAACTCTTGATGATATGCAACATCGGGTGGCTGGCAACAGCAAGAATACCGTCATAGTGATGCTGCCTTGCATAGTTAATCAGTGCCAGAAACAAAACCATGGTCACAGGGAATCTACGCCCCAAAAGCGAATGGGTTCTTTCTTTATCCACAAAGAAACGTGTGGACTCAATATAGTTCCCTTCGGGGATAGAAACGTTTTTAAAAAATGAAGAAAATGCACTGTTCAACATATTGTCGTATTTCATGTCAATCATCCTCGTACCGCAAATGATCATTCCTTTTTCCACGCCAAAAATATAGTTTGTCTTTTCATTGTCAAACTCATCCAGCTCCTTACCGTCTGAACAGTTTACGGCCCACTGTAATCTGTCTTTAAAGGTATTCTTTCTTAACATAAAGAGATCTTCTGATTTTTCATTACTCATTGATGAGTAGTTAACGCTGTAAATATTAAACATAATGTCACCTTTGCATGAATATATAGAAATAATTTCATCCGGTAACATCAGTGAAGTTTCATTAAGAGCATGCCGGTGCGCAAGAATGATAATGCTTTTTAACCGGTTTAGGCTAACCTTATTCTTCTGCTCAGCGGGGCTTGGGAATGGGCCTATTGCGTGTTTTTATGCCCGTCAACGGCGGCATCAGATCCGCGTCTGTCATAAATTGTTAAGCTTTTCTTTAGCTATTCCTGGCACGTTTGTGCACTGAATAGCGCAAGGTATAACGTGATAGAGGCCGTTATTCATTCCAATGGTAAATTATGCTCGTCATTCTTGAAGATATATCTATGTTGGTTATGCGAATCACTGACTTGATGCTTACGGTTTTACCACGTTGAGGTTACCCGCATTGTTTATATGGTATCTCTATCGGATCATTCTCAAATATATTTTCAATCATTGGGGTGACTATAGGGTGATAAGTTGCGATTCATACTTATTATTTGTGCTGGCGATATTAAAATCACATTTTAAAAGAGATGAGAGATGCCCGCTGAGTCTCTCTTTGTGCCGTTTTCCAATAGGTTAAAAGAGATTTTTTAGCAGGGTTATTTGCTGGGTGTTATTGGGTAGAGCATAATATCAGTAATAATGATTCGTCTTTTTCTTCTGGCGTCTATTTATTGAGAGCGTTTTGGTTATTCTTGATTTAAGATAACGCTGGCATCCTATTGCCTTCATGTGAAATAATAACCTCTCTGAACAAATAAAGGTATAGTATGCAACTATACTTTAGTCTAACTACTCTTTAATGCTATAAAGTTATACACTTTTATTATCAAATTTGATGAAAAAATAATAAAAAAAACCTGACCTCTTTGGGTCAGGTTGCCAACTTGGCCAACACCAGGGAAATTTTACTTACACCATAGTAAAGCCATCAACTCAGCAGAGGCAAGTGTTCTCTGCTGGTTTTTGGCTATGCTGGAGTTTTATTCCGATTTTTATGCCTATTTATTAAATTATTAGGTTTAAAATCATAAATACGGCTTAAAATCGACATTAATACCTTAATGTGTCCTGCGCACATATTCCATCCCTGCGTTTTAACCTTCCTTCAGTGACTCTATCGTCGCCGTTATGTCTTGAAAACGAATCCCCATGCGATGTGGCGCATTGTGTCATTTTTATAAATGATGTTCTTCTTTGCGGAACCTGCATGCTGTCGAACGGGCAACAGGCTAACTAGCGTGGTAAGAGGAAATAGGATCTGGAGGCTGGCGAGGTCTGGAGTCAACGTTTTTTAACGGATGATATTCACGCCCGCCTGGCGGTAGCGTTTAAATAATGCATCGGGCAGCCCCTCATCGGTGATCAGACAATGGACACAGGACAGGGTGCTGATCGTGTGGGGATTGGTTTGCTCAAATTTACTGTGATCCGCCAGCAGGATCACTTTCTTGGCGCGTTGAATAAGGGTTTTTTTAACGCCCACCTCAAACAGCGTGGCATTGGTGATGCCCGCATCCAGGGATAAGGCATCGCAGGAAATAAACACCTGTTCGATAGAAAAGGTTTTCAGCATATCGGTTGCCAGGCTTTCCCCAACGGTGAAATAACCGGGGCGGATCATCCCGCCGATGATATAGCTTTCCAGGTGATTCATCTGTGCCAGATGGTGGGCGATGTTGACGTCGGTGGTTACCACGCGAGCGGGCATATCCAATACTTTCGCCAACTCCAGGCAGGTGGTGCCGGAATCCAGCACGATAAAATCGTGGGGGGAAATGTGTTGTCGGGCCAGAAGGGCGATCTGCTTTTTGGCATCGACGTTGATGTTTTTCTTCATGTCGAAGACAAACTCTTTATCCGCGTTGTTCACGTTAAAACGCAGTCCACCGTGATAACGCTCCATGCCGGGATAGTGCAGGGCGATGTAATTAAAATCACGCCTTAAGGTGGCCTCGGCGTAGCCCAGGAGTTCGTGTGCCTGCAGGATACTGAGTTGATGGTGCAACCAGAGGTAGTGCAGGATATTGCCGATACGTTCACTGCGCTGTTGGCTCATAGGGTCACTCCTGCACACGCCGGGGCTGGAGAAGGTGAAAAAGCTGGCTGTCGGTTTTTGCCTGTTGAAGCTGTGTGAGAAGTTCTCCGTCTTCCAGCAGGGAAGAGATGCGCTGGAGGGTGGCCAGATGGGCGTTTGCGTCCGTAGCGCTCAGGGCGATCAGCAGCCAGATCGGGTCACCGTCTTCATGGCCAAAATTGACGGGGCTCTCCAGCGTGGTCACGGCAATGCCATTGGCTAATACCCCTTGTTCGGGGCGGGCATGGGGCAAGGCGACGCCGGGAGCGACCACATAATAAGGCCCCCATGCCAGCGTATTGTCAATCACCCCCTGGCAATAGCGGTGGTTGATACGGCCACTGGCCAGTAAGGGATTTAGCGCGATCTGAACCGCCTGCTGCCAGTTTGCGGCGCTTTTTCTGGCTTGGGCCAGTTTAGGATGATTTATCAGCATATTGACACCCGTAACGGAAAAGCGATTAATAAAGGCCCGGCCTACTTTTGGCGAAGACGCCGGGCCCGTTAGCGATGACGGGGGGGCCGTTGCAAAACGGTCCCGTTTTATCCTCTTAGTTGGTGAACCTTGTCCATAAAACGCGCGACCCGCTGCTCGTCCACGAAGTTGGCGAAGACCCCGTCTTTTTTAAAGTGGGTTGCGGTCACACAGCCGTCGGCGATCGCCAGTTGTTCCTCCACGTTTTCCAGGCACACTCCCGTATTGGCCAGTACCACGGTATCCGGCACCGTCTCTTTCACCACTTTGAGCAGCGCGGAATCCGTTTTGCTGCCCGCGGTCAGGCCAGAAACGCACAAGGCATCCGGATGGTTGTTGAACACCGTTGACTTGGCGATAGCACGAATATCCCGGTTGCCCAGGTAGACCGCCGCTTCCGGTACAATGTTGAACAGGGTTTTGACCTGCGAAGCACCAATCCGGTGCTGATGGCGGATGGTTTCCCCGACGTTGGTGTCCCAAATGCCGAAATCGCTGGCATACGCACCGGTGAAGATTTCACGGATAAATTTGCCGTCTACCGCCATTGCCAGATCGAAAGAGGCCACCGGATCCCACAGCACGTTCACGCCATAAGGTACGCGGATCTCGCTCATCAGTTGTCCGATGATGCGTGCCATGGCGGCGGTGGTTTCCGGTTTCACTTTGGTCAGGTATGGCAGGCTGAACTCATTGGAGAACATCACCGCGTCCACCCCGCCGTTCTGTAGCGCCATCAGATCGTTATGGGCTTTATCGATCACCCAGTTCATCCCCCGGTTGCTGTCGTAATCCGGGTCTCCCGGCAATGCGCGCAGATGGCACATGGCAATCACGGCTTTCTCGGTGCCGATAACGGTTTTAAGCCAGGTCATACTTCACTACTCCTCTACTGGGTTGAGAGATCAGGCGGAAATTTCGCGCTTACGCAGGCCAATCACCACCAATACCGTGATACCGACGCACACAATGGTGCCAATCAGCCCCATGCCCACCAGTTCGGTAATCGACCAGCCGAACGGATTGCCGACCGACAGCGCGGTGATTTGCGAGCCGTCTTTGGCCAGATTGAACCCGCCTTGTGCCGCCATCTGGGTGAAGTACGGCGCAAAGTGGGTGGCGATCAGCAAGACAAAAATCATGATGATGAAGCTGCTGATTAAGGTGCGCAGGAAATCACCCCGATGGATCACCGTTGCCATGCAGACAAAGAACGGGGCAACGGGCAGATCCGCCAGCGGCAGTACGTTGTTGCCAGGCAGCAGCCCTGCGGTGATCAGCATTATGGGGATCAGCAGCAACCCCACGGCAATGGTGGTGGGGTGGCCGAGGGTGACGGCGCTGTCCAGGCCGATATACAACTCGCGGCCGTGAAAATATTTTTGCAGGAAGGTACGGGCCCCGTCCGAAATCGGTAACAGCCCTTCGACAATCAGGCGGATCATGCGTGGGAACAGCACCATAATGGCGGCGACGGTGATCACCAGGCTCGCCAGATCGCGGAAGCCATACCCGGCAGCCAGGCCAAAGATAATCCCCAGCACCACGCCAATAATCACCGGATCGCCGATCATGCCAAATCGTTTCTGGATCTCGCTGGCATCAATATTGTTGTTTTTCATAAACGGGATGCGTTGATAGACCCATTCCAGTGCCAGTGCAATCGGGACCGAACTGCTCCCCCAGCCCTGCGGAATAGAGATCCCCTCCAGCCCGACAATGTTCTGCACCCGTTTGGCGGTGAGGTCCGCCATTTTCAGCGAAAGTGCCGCGTGGCACACTGCGGCGATGATGCCATACACCATGCTACCGGTAAGGATATTGGCAATGGTTCCGGTGATGGCGTAATGCCAGTAATTGTAGATATCCACGTTCATGGTTTTGGTCAACCGGGTGACCAGCAGCAGGATGTTGAACAGAAACACGATCGGGATCACCACGGCCCCAATGGCTGTCGCGTAGCCGACGCCAGAAGCCGGGCCAGCCCCTACATCCAGCAAATGCAGTTGGAGGCCGAAGCGTTCGATCATCAACTTGATGGCCGGGTTCAGGCTGTCTATCGCCATGACAATCACCAATCCCATCCCCACAAAGCCGACGCCGATCGTGACGCCAGCCTTTACCGCTTGAAGAAAGGGAATACGGAAAATCAGCGCAATAAAGAACATGATGATGGGGACAAACACGCTGCCCCCCAGAGATAACAAGTAATCAAGCATGATTGCGTCCTCGTGGTTATTGCAACAACTCGAGCAACTGCCGCTTGAGCGGTTCATCATTTATCCCGGTCAGAAATGGCGAGCCATTCAGGGTCGGGATGCCATATTCGGTACTGGTTTTCATGGCGGTGACAATCAGGTCGACGCCCTGTTTATTGAGGGGGATTTCGTTCAGACAGCACTGGGTGGTAGAAACGTCGATGTTGTGGCTGGCCAGAAATTGCGTGATTTTCTGGGCGATCATGGTCGATGTCGCCATGCCGGTGCCACAGGCAACCAATATCTTCTTCATGATGATGGCCTCACTACTTTTGGGGTGATAGGGAAGGTCTCGGCTTTCGCCAGAACCAGGTGCGCCAGCAGATCGATGCACTGTTGCAGGTCGCTCAGGCTGGCAACTTCACTCGGGGAATGGGTATAGCGACAGGGAATGGACAAACCCGCGCAGAGGATGCCGTCCTGTTGAAGCTGGATATAGCCACTTTCAGTAATAACGCCCGGAGCCACTTCGCGCTGAACCGGGATCTGGTGCTGGGCTGCGGTGTTTTCCAGCCAGTCAATCACTTTAGGTGAGGTGATCAACCCGGCCAGTGTGCCGCGTCCGTGATAGTTCAGGCAGGTGATGCCGGGCCCCTGGTTTATCACCAGGTCGGCATAATTGCTGAGATCCGGCGTATCGCACGACGGCGTGATATCAATGCCAATGGTCATGTCCGGACGCACGCTGTTCAGCACCGGCAAGATCCCGCGGATATTAAACTCCTCCTGCACTGCGGCGACGATAAACAACGCAATCTCCAGCGGTTGGTTAGCCACTTTGTCTGCCAGACCAAGTAATGCGGTGCATCCCAGGCGGTTATCCAGCGCCTTGCTGCAAATCAGGTTGTTGCCCAGCTTACGCGGTGGGTTGAACAGCGTGATGGGAGTACCGACGTTGATGCCCATCGCCAATGCATCCTGCTTGTTGGCAGCGCCAATATCGATCCATAGCTGGTCGATGGTGGGGGTCTGAGTACGTTCATCGCCTTTACTGAAATGGTAGGATTTGATGCCAATACAGCCGGATACCGGGCCTTTGCTGCCTTGCAGCGTCACCGTCGAGCCCGGCATCGTTACCTGCGCCGGGCCGCCGACCCGTTCAAAACGGATAAATCCATCCGCTTCAATTTTACGCACCATAAAGCCGACCTCGTCCATATGGGCAAATACCATCACGCGCAGGGCATCAGGCTCTAGGCTGCCAAACTGGGCGATCACGTTACCCAGCACGTCGCGCCGGGTACCGATTGCACCTTGGGCGAGAAGAGGCTGAATGACATCCGCCACTGGCGTTTCATAGCCAGGAATGGCGTCGATCGACAATAGCTGTATCAGGGTAGAACTGATATCAATGGGCATAATCAACCTCTGGAATGATTGGTGTAGTGAATGTTATGTGGGGTAACTGATTGATAAAATGTGACAAGCATCGCATAAAGAAGGGTTATGGCCGTTTTTTCGCCTATTTTGTAAGCGAGTTAAAATTAAATCGCTCAGTTTTGTTGCGTATTTTGTTTGTTCGCTCAATCGCGCTGATCGATATCGGCAGGGTTTTATCTGCCGACAGACGGCAGCTTGGGAAGGTGGTGATTAAATTTCAAGCAACTTTCGTGACAAGTCGCCGATACGCTATATAATGGATATAACCAATATATCCATTTGTATAAAGAGGTGAGTGATGGTGGCTAAAATCAGTACGGCGCGGCGTAAAGAGCTCCCTTTTGAGGTTAAGACGCTGAGTGGCGATGAGCTGCGTGGTTTACGTACGCATGCGGATTCTGAATATTTAGTCATCGAATTGGGCAAGGTTAAAGGTTGCCAGGCGGGTTTTCATGAAACCATGAAAGTGGCGATGAGTGCCGCGGTGAACGCCGTACTGGCCTCTATGGAAGGGGCAGAATCTGTAGCGAAAAAAAGCAAAACGCTGGGCATGCCAAAAGCGATCAAGCCTGCCAGTGAGGCAGAAGATAAGCCGAATAAGCAAGCCAGGGCAGAACGTAATGCGCTACGCCGTGAGCAACTGAATGCCCGGATCCTGGAAGATGCCGTATGGCTGACGGCACGCGAACTATCAGAAAAGGCGAGTTTCAAGAGCAGTAACCCCAGTGCAGGGCCAAACCGTTGGAAGTCGGCGGGCAGTATTTTTGCCTTGCAGCTTAATGGCAAAGATAAATACCCGGAATATGCCTTGGATGAGGGGTTTCGCCCCATTCCGGTCGTTAAGCAGGTTATCTCGCTGTTCGGTGAGAGGAAAACGCCCTGGGGGCTGGCGATTTGGTTTGGTTCTGAAAACAGTTGGTTGGCCGGGAGAAAACCGAAAGATGTACTGACCAGCATGCCAAAACAAGTGTTGCTGGCGGCTCAGGCTGAGGTAGAGGGCGGCACGCATGGTTGATGCGGATGACAAGGAGATAGTCAGACGCGTGCCGATACCGAAGGCCGATTTATCGGTAAATTTCGTTATCTGGCCTGCAGGTAAACCGATCCATCGCATACATTCCGTTGCGTTTTCTGCCGCTCAGTTTAACCCTGGCAAAGGCAGCGCGCGCTTTAGCCCAATGAGTAACGGTGTGCCCACGCTCTACGGTGGTGTGAATACCGGGGTTGCCGTGATGGAAACCATTTTTCATGACTTACCGCCACACTCCAGCGGAACGCCCTACGATCTGGGCAAGCTGCATGGGCTGGCGTATTCGGTTGTAAAACCCAGTGAGGATCTTCAACTTGTCGATTTAAACCCGAGAACGTTGCGAAAAATCGGGGTGAAAAGAGCCGAGCTGTTGGATTCAACGGCCGATCAATATGTTTTCACGCGGGAATATTCACTGCTTATGCATCAGTTTTTTCCTTCCTCCCAAGGGTTGCAATGGTCTTCCAGGCAACATGGCGATAGCGCCCTGATGTTGTTTGGCGATCGGGTAACACGTGAGCAACTCAATATCGTCATTGAGTCTGAACGTGTGCTTGAGTCAGCCACAATAATGGATGAGATAGAGCAGCAGGCCGATCAACTTGGCGTAGTGCTTATTGACTAAATAATGTACTAATGGGGCGTTTTCTGCCCTTTTTACTGTCGCGGGAGCGCTTCTCGCGATATCAAATATCGCAATAACTCAGTTTTATCTTAAAAAAAGGTGAGTTTTGTCACAAATGATCCTTTTTTTTTGCTCACATAATAACCCGACTTGTTGAAATGTTGTTCTTTTTATGTTGCATTTTTCGTGAGGGGGAGCGACAAATCAGCCAGCCCAGTGTTTTAATGTGGCGAATATATCGTCATTGATTTAATTTAGGATTTTTCTGTGTCGCGATTTTGATGATAATTCCTCTTAACGCGTTGAGCTGTGGGTATAACTTCATCGTAGTGAATTTGCTTTTTCCAGGTATTTTAATTGGCGAGAATGTTCTTATTACGCCGTTAATGCCTTTTCAGGGAAATATCATCAATAACAGTTGTTATTTTTCCGATCGATAACGACGATCGATAATAACATTTCAATAGCCAATGGCTATTAATTGGCATCAATTTGATCGTTATTACCAATTTTGAATAATTATATTTCGTCGTTAATATTGTTTTGCCGGATTAAGAAAATACTTAATTTAAAAATGGCATCTGCTTTACTTATCCAACCGTGGAATGGTGTTGGTAATTACTTATGGAAAAGGACTCTGTATGTTACAGATGTTGAATAATGAGCGCAGATTTGAATATGAAGCGCCGCTTAAAAAAGCCGTAACCTGGCCTAATACCAATAGATATTTCTATAAGGGTATCGTTAGCTATTGTGATTCTGTGAATACACATCCAGAAAGATTGAAAGTGGTGTTTGTTGACTTTCAGTTATCCAATTTACTTCTTTTCCTTGATCAGGATTGGTTGATATACACCGCCTGTCACCGCGTTATCTTGATAACCGACAGCCATTTGCTGCCGTTAGCGAACTATTACAAGCGGATTTTTCACCAGATCGATTCAGTGATCCAGGGCTCTGGGTCGTCCGAAGATTTTTTTAATCAGATTGATCATGTGATTTCCGGCAAGCGCGTATTGTCACCGTCAAAAATTTGCTTTTCATCACGTGAAATATGCCTGCTCCGAACATTGACCCGTGGCACCAGCGTACGTGATCTTGCCGACAGGATGCAGCTCAGCCCTAAAACCGTTTATGCCATGCGTCAAAATATGCTGGGAAAAATGGGGCTAACAAAAATGAATGATATTTTCATGCAGTCGATATCAGGCTCTAGATAATTAAAGTTTTTGTTGGGGATGATATGCTCCACTTTTAATTAAAACTCGTTTCTAGCGTTAGGTTATGGATTAAGGACTTATTCGAAAATTCAATTTTCGAATGCGCCCTTACGTCGCATTTGTGTGCCACACCAGTAAATACCGGTGGGAAATTAATTGATTGAAATAAATAAAGGAAGATAGTTTATGAAGAAGTTAGCTCTGGCATTGATTGCAGCTTCAGCGATGGGAACAATTAATCTGGCTAATGCAGAAACGCGTACTGCGAATGCGACAGCTTCCTGGGATGCAAAAGCCATTAAAGATACCAACAGCATGCTGGTAGTGACCCCACTGAAATCACTGACCTTTAACTATGCTGAAGGCCTGGAGCGTTTCAGCACTCAGGACGGCGCATTTGACATCACGATCGCCGGCCAGTCTGGCGCCAGTGATTTTAAACTGACCTCTAAAATCATCTCTAACACTCTGGTTCGTACCAGTGATGATTCTGAGCTGACCGTGGGCGTGAAGTGGAACGGCACCGATCTGTCTAACAGCACTGAAACCACCATGATCGACACCACTTCAGGTGTGAGCGCAGGTCTGTCTGCACTGGCTCAGGAAAGCGCCTATGCAGGTTCTGATCGTACCAGCACCCAAGGTGTGTTTGCCTTTAACATCGCCAAAGCGACCGTGGGGGGGGCTGATACCGCGTTTAAAGATCTGACCGATGGTTACTGGGATGGCAATGTGAACGTTGAGTTTGCAGCCACTTGGGACGGCACCTTCACGCCAGCACCATAATACGTTTTTTTGTCATAACATAGTCAGAGTCGGGGGGATTCCCCCGGCTCTGTGGAATGCATTATGAAAATAGGATTTCCCATTCTGTTGTGCTCAGCACTGTTCATGTGTACTCACGCCAATGCCATTAATGTGGGGGCGATTACCTCGATTATTGCACCAGACCAGACTGTGATGGCCAAAGAAGTGATTAACACCGTGGATGATGCCCGGTTGGTCAGCCTGACGGTGGAACGTATTTCCTCGCCAATGGAAGGGGGAAAAATCATCCCCATGGCGAGTAAACAAGAAGTCATGGTTACGCCATCCAATCTGATTTTGCCCGGCAATGGCAAAGAGGTTTTCCGGGTTTTTTACGCGGGACCCAAAGATAATCAGGAGCGCTATTATCGTTTAGTCTGGCGTGATAATCCGATAGCGGAGGAAGGATTGTCAAAAACGCGTAAAGCGGCTTCGGCCACCACCTCGGCCACAATCAGTACCATTCTGGTGGTCACACCGCGGCAGGATAATTTTAATTATCAATACCGGAATGGCGTGGTCTATAACACCGGCAACAGTTCTTTTCGCGCGGTAGCCTTTGGTCCATGTAAAAAGCCACAGACCAGCGAAGAAAAAAATAAAGGTTGTCGAGAACGTTATTACGTTATGCCTGGTTTAGGGGCTCATTTGAAATTTGTTGATATCAACAATCCCAAAAGCAGCATTGGTATTTGGCACAATGAAGATTATATCAACGTGAAATAGCCTCTTTATAAATAGCCCGCCGTTCATGTGCGCGTTATTTGCACTTGCGTAATGATAAGGATGTTGTTTGGGGAAGCCTATGAGTAATCATTTTACCTTCAGGGCAAAGGCTATTGCGCTGTGTATCACGGCAGCCATGGTGTCTATGCAGGCTAATGCAAGAAACTTACAGGATGTTCGTTTAGGAAATTATCTTATCCCCGGCGTATTTGGTCAGGCTCTGGCGGAAGGTATGTCTATTCCGGTATTTCTGCGCTACAAAGGCGGCGATCAACAAGAGAAACAAAAAGTCGCAGACGCGCTGGTGGTGCTGGAAAAAGACGGCCTGATGATTAAAGACATTACGTTGGTAGAGAACCCGCAGGGTGCCACGCTTGCCGAGAATACGCAGGCGTTAATCAGCAGCCTGAAGGATCAACTGTTTAGTCAGAATACCCGTATTGTGCTGTCGCCCGATGCTGAATTGAATCTGAATCTCCGCTCTTTTGTCCTGACCTTGGACGTGAGTGAAAATAGCCTGTCTGCCGCCCTTATTCCGCGCCAAAGTCTCCTGGGTGTGTCTTCAGTGCCGAATTTCAGTTCGGTGCTGAATTACGATCTGGGCGTTTATCGTACGCAGGTGAAGAACGGCAATAATACCTCTAACAGCTATTTGAGTCTGGATAATACCTTTGGCATGGCGGAGCACCATTTCAATATCAATGGTTCTTTCTACGGTATTGGCGATTCGCAGCAGGATACCCAGCTTTATCGGGCCATGTATGAGCGGGATATGAACGGGCATCGCCTGGCATTAGGCTTGGTGGATACCTGGAACCTGCAATCCCTAGGCAGCCTGTCGGCGCTGAACTCCAGCAAGGTGTATGGCGTGACGTACGGGAACAAGTCCTCGACCAAGATCCTGCATAACCAATATTCCCTGACGCCGATTACCGTCTTTTTACCCAGCGCGGGTGAGGTGCATATCTATCGTCAGGGGCGCTTGCTGAACATTCAGAACTTCCCGATGGGCAGCTTTGAGGTGGATACCAGCCGCCTGCCGTATGGGATTTACGATGTTGATGTTGAGGTGGTGATTGATGGCAAAGTCAATTCACGCATGCGCCAGACCATTAACAAGGCGTTCGCCAGTAATAACACTGAGGCGAATGAACTGAACTGGCAGCTGTACGGCGGCTATGTGGACTACGACAACCGTCGTAACGGTTCCAACAATAATAGTAACCAAACCTATCTGGCTGGGGTTTCTGCGGCGGTCTCGATACCGGAAATCCTCAAGGTGGCGTCGGCGCCGGCAATACTGGGGCTGACGATACAAACTTCCAACTACGTGTTTGATAAAAATGTGGTGAATGAAACCTCGGCCAATCTAAGCGTAGGCCAATACGGCAATCTGGGCTGGCAGGGGCTGATCTCGCAGGGCGGGCGTTACCGTAATATTTTCAGCGTCAGCGCCGCGTTGCCTGAAGGCTATGGTTCTATCTGGGCCAATCGCGAGAAAAGCCATATCGGGGATAGCCTGCCCGTTTATGAAACGGACAGTTACTCCTATGGCGGTACTTTCAGCCTGAGCCGATTCGTTGAACGCGGCGGGCAAATTACCCTGAGCCGCACGGTGGATAAACGCGATCGCAGCACCTCGAACAATCTGGAGTATTCGACGGCGCTGTTCTCCGGGCGTTATGGCACGGTAAACCTGCGGGCGGGGATCCAACGTTATCAGTACGACTATCAGTCAAACAGTTCCAATCAGCGTTATATCTCGCTGGACTTCTCGTTGCCGTTGGCGGCCTGGCTAAGCACCGGCGTCTCTTCAAACAATGGCAACGTGCGCGCCAATCTGGCTGGGAACAAAAGCTTTGACGATTCCGCCATCACCTCTGCGGGCTTCAATCTGGCGAAGCTGGTGAAGGATAAGCACAACGGTGAAAGCGATTATTCCGCCTCCGGCTATGCGGCGTTTGATACCAAATACAGTGCGGGCACGCTGTCGTTGTCGCGGCCCGATAACAACCGCCTGAATGGCAACCTGACCGCCCGGGGGGCAGTGGCCTACAGCGATAAGAGCCTGGCCGCCAGCGGCATTCAGGAAAAGTCCGGCGTGATTGTCAAAACCGACATTATCGATGATGCGGTGCTCTCCGCCAAGGTGAACGGTCGCAACTATCGCTTGACCGGGAAAGATAACTTTATTCCGCTGCCACCGTATGCGAACTACAAAGTTGAACTGATGAACGACAAGAACTCAATGGACAGCTTCGACATCGTAAAAGGGCGTACCCGCAACGTCACGCTGTATCCGGGCAACGTTGCCGTTTACAAACCGGAAGTGAAGCAACTGGTGACGGTGTTTGGCCGCATGACCACCGGCAATGGTCAGGCGATTGCGAATGCGGCGGTACGTAACCACATCGGCAAAACCACCACGGATGCGAACGGGGATTTCTCAATGGATGTCGATAAGCGCTTCCCGAGCGTGTCGTTGACCACTGAAGATCACGGCATTTGCGAAGTGGATCTGGATCTGAACCAGGCCAGGGGCGTGAAGTGGGTCGGCGAAGTGGTCTGTACGCCACAGACCATTCTGGCACAACGATAAGGACAGAGTGTGATATGAAACAACGCGATCTTTGCGGGTTGGCCGCGCTGCTGGTGCTGGCGTCTTTTGCCAGCCAGGCGGCCAATGTGAGCAACAGCTATTTCTTTATCGAGAATCAGGTGGATGGCGAGTACTTCATCACGCCGCAGAGTACCGATCCCCGTTTCAGCGGTGCCAACGTATTTACCAAATATGCGTCCAGCAGTCAGCTTAGCCTCGGTTATATGGGGTACACGGGCATTATTTCGTTGAATAACTTTGCCGATATCTGGCTGGAGGATTCCCCGATTGACCGGCCTTTTATCGGTAACCGCTGCATGCGCAATGCGTCTGCCTGCCCGTCAACGGGATACCTACAGCCGGCTTATGTTGATAGCCAGGGGATTTATCGCGTCCAGATGACTACCCATGCGGGGGAAGCAGGCTATGCCCGCGGGGTTTTCTCCGATTCGGCGTATGAGTACTTTAAAAACGTGTCTGTGGGGGCGGTCGAAGTTTACAAATACCGTTATTGTTATACCCGTGTGGATTATGATCCTACCGCCGGGCAAACCTGTACTTCGGTGGGGGGAACGCAGGGTAGCCACCAGTTTACTATCACCAAGGCGGGCAGTTTGCGTCTGGAGTCAACTAACGCACTGCAAGAGATCTTTATCGACAGCAACGGCAACCCCTCGCTGGGGTTGGGCTCACAGTTTTGCACCGTGGGGTATATTGGTTCGCTGAGCGGTGCTATCTGCAAGCTGGTGGCTTATCAGATGCAAGGAAGCACCCTTTCGCCGATGCGGATGAGTTTGAAGGTCGATACCACCGCGTTGGGCTTTACCCCGGCGGCCAGTACCATTCGCCTGAGTGCCGACGGTGCCAGCGGTTGGGTGAACTACAGTGCGACCACTGTGGCGTCTAACCTGATAAAACCGGGCAATGGCGGTATTTATGTGTTCTTCTCGCAAACTTTCCTGAAGAACCTGATCGATCGCGGCGTAGATCTGACCCATAGCCAGGATTTCTTCACCTTTCTGTTTACCAGCACGGTGGCACCGCAGTCGGGGTTTTACGAGTTTTCACCGTCCAATACCATCATTTTGCGCCCACGCGATTTTGGTATCAGCATCATCTCCAAGGATCTGGATCCCAACCCGAAACGTGAGGGAAGGGTCGGGGGAAACGAAGAACCGATCGTTTTTGATTATATCGTGACCACGTCCGGTCCTCGGCAGGCTGATGCGATCACCGCTCAGGTTTCCGGACCAATGGAACAGAAGGGCAACCTGCCATACTGCATATTCTCTTCCAGCGATGGCAAGATCCGGGTGCCGTTCTCGGCCTATCTGGCTTATACCAACGACAGCGGGCAAACCATTCGCTCACGCAACAGCTGTGACGACGTGCCGATCAGCCTGAACACCGCCCGTTGGGTGGAGTCCCCCTGGCCGGACCCCTATCAGAATGACGGCTCGTTTTACCGCACCGACTTATCGCTTACTTTCCCGATGAATGAGGGTAATTCGATGTGGACTGTCGACGGACGGGACTGGATGGGGGTAGTGAGCGCGACCGGTGAGGTGCGGGTTACGGCGACCTGGACCGGTGCGGATATTCATTAGGGGACAGTATGAGAGCAGGATGGTGGCTGTTGGCGTTGTGTCTGGCGTTTCCGGCACAGGCGATTTATCTCACTTCCAGCGTGTTTACGCTGGAAAGTGACCGCACGTTTTTCTCGCGCCAGTTTGTCAATAATACTCCAAATACCAATCTGTATGTGATTAGCGCCTACCGGATCAATAAGCCGGGGAGTGACGAACAGCCTCAGCCGCTGGAACAGGGGGAAATCCTGTATACGCCGTTGCGCAAGATGCTGGAGCCAGGCGGTTGGGAGTATTTTAAAATCTTCTACCGTGGCCCGGCGGACGATCGTGAGCGTTATTACCGTATTGTGATCAAAGAGATCCCGGCCAACGTGATGGCGTTGCCGACGGCGCGCAAAACACCGCTGGTTTCGCCAATTGTGGCGCTGGATACCATTCTGGTGATCCGCCCACGTCAGATGCGCTTCACTTATCACTACGATCCGCAGGCCGGGGTGCTGAAAAACACCGGCAATACCTACTTCCGGGTGATGATCCACCCGAATTGCCAGTCACAAGACGACAGCGCCAAAGTATTTCAACTGTTGCCGGGGGAGAGTTATCACGGCGCAGATCTGCGCGGGCAGCAGCGCAAGTTTATTATTGGTTTCAACAAATATCTGCGCCTGGGGGAGCAATGTTTCGAACAGGCTCAGGATTGAGGGGGCATTGTTGCCCTCCTTATCCTAAAATTCTCACATAGTGCATTGTGGTAAATGCGCCCACTGTTACACTAATGTTACCGGCAGGGCTGCTTGTCTCCTTTCATCAGTGTGTCCAATCCGTTTCCCTTCTCTATAAACCAGGCTGAGATCGTTGCGCAACTTGGGCTGGCATATCATCAATAGCGTTGCCATTACCGGGCATGATTGGCCTCTATTCACAACACCAACACTCTGATAACAGTGGAAATGGCTTCTTGTGGGGCATTCAGGCCTCAGGTGTGATGATGAAAACGTTCCCGACGATGCATGATGCCGAGAAAATCAGCTTTATCTGATATAAGTTGATCCAAATCACAAAAAAAGACTTTTTTAGGGTTCGGAAATTCGTGTTTTTTGTTGGTTTTTTGTTAATTAATTGTTTCTTTTTTGGTTAAAAAGGAGTTGATCAGGAAACATACTGGCTGAAAGGTAGGGAGGGGTTTTAACTCATTAAAATTAAGAATTTTCCTTATTTAAGTTTTGATCATGATGTTATCTCGAGAGGCGTCCGTTGATTTGTCTTTATGCTGGCATAATTCATTATACTTTTGTTTAAATATGAAGATATTGTTCCTATCGTGATGGGAGGGATTTTTAAACCATTAAACACGATTGCAGTGTTATTTTTTATAGCGAACGAAGCATTAAAAATAACATTTTAATAGAAATAAACTATCAAATCTTTGCTAATCTATCGTTACAACCAATTTTGAATGGTGATAATTGCTCGCTAGTATTGCCGCACTAATTTAAAAATTAAACCAATCTAAATTGAATCCAGTCTGCAAATAAAACTGGTCTGTATATTATTCTTTGTGGTGGAGTTAATGTTTATTAAATAAGAAAGGAATCTGTATGTTACAGATGTTGAACAATGTGCGTATGCCCGAAGGTAATGATTCGCTTGAAAAGTCCGTAGCCTGGCCCAGTACTAATCGATATTTTCATGAAGGTGTTTTGGGTTATTGCAACTCAATAAATACACGTCCGGAACAGTTGGGGGTTGTATTTATTGACTTTCAACTGTCAAATTTGCTCTTCTTTCTTGAACAAGATTGGTTGGTGTGTTCTCTTTATAGTCGCATCGTATTAATAACCGATAGTTATCTGCTGCCACTGGCTAATTATTATAAAGAAACGTTTCACCAGATTGACTCAGTGATCCATGTTACTGGGGCCTCTGAGGATTTTTTTATCCAGATAGAGTATGTCATTTCTGGGCTAAGAGTATCGTCAGTATCGCAGGAATGTTTCTCCTCGCGCGAAATATGCTTGTTGCGTACTTTAGCTCGTGGTGTGAGTGTGCGAGGTATTGCCGACAGGCTACAGCTTAGTCCTAAAACGGTTTACTCCATGCGTCAAAGCCTGCTGGAAAAAATGGGGTTGACCAAGATGAATCACATTTTCATGTATACCGTGAAGGAGGTCAGATAACACAAATTTTTCACCATCAATAAAGTCGTATCGCTATTAAGTTGTCATCAATGCATAACAAAAGCTGAGTTAAACATCTCATTTATCGAGTCATGGAAGACTTATTCGAAATCATTTATTTCGAATGCGTCTTTGCGGCGCATTTTATGCAACACCAGGGAATACCTGTGGGAATTTAATTGATTGACATAAAGGATGAATACATATGAAGAAGTTAACTCTAGCATTGATTGCCGCTTCAGCGATAGGAACAACGACTCTGGCGAATGCAGAAACGCGTACGGCGAATGCAATGGCTTCTTGGGATGCAAGAGCCGTTAAAGATACCAACAGCATGCTAGCCGTGACGCCACTGAAATCACTGACCTTTAATTATGCTGAAGGTCTGGAGCGTTTCAGTGCCCAGGACGGCGCATTTGATATCACCATTGCCGGCCAGTCAGGCGCCCGTGATTTTAAACTGACCTCTAAAGTTATTTCTAATACCCTGAGCCGTGCCAACGATGATTCCGAGCTGACGGTGGCCGTGAAGTGGAACGGTACCGAACTGTCTAGCAACAACGACACTGTGCTGGTCGACACCATAGAGGGGGTGAGCGCGGGGCTGGATGCGTTTGCTCAGGAAAGCGCTTATGCCGGTTCCGATCGCACCAGTACCCGGGGCGTGTTCGCCTTTAACATTGCCAAGGCAACCTTGGCGGGTGCTGAGGTGGCGTTTAAAGAACTGACCGATGGCTACTGGGATGGCAACGTAAACGTTGAGTTCGCTGCTACCTGGACCGGCACGTTCACTGAGTCACTCACGGAGTGAGTTTGATCATCATACCTAACAGGCCTGGAGATCTCTCTCCGGGCCTGGGAGAGGCACAATGGAAAAATGGATTAGCATCTCGCTGTGCTTTGCACTGTTTACCTGTACTCACGCCAATGCCATTAACGTGGGGTCGATTACCTCGATTATTGCATCAGACCAGAGTGTGATCGCCAAAGAGGTGATCAATACCGTGGATGATGCCCGGATGGTCAGCCTGACGGTAGAACGTATTTCCTCGCCAATGGAAGGGGGGCAAGTGATCCCCATGGCGAGTAAACAGGAAATAATGGCTACGCCATCTAACCTGATTTTACCCGGCAATGGTAAAGATGTGTTCCAGATTTTTTATGCGGGCCCAAAAGATAATCAGGAACGTTATTATCGTTTGAGTTGGCATGATAATCCTGTGGTGGAAGAAGGATTGTCGACAACGCGTAAAGCGGCTTCGGCCACGACCTCGGCCACGATAAAAACAATTCTGGTGGTCACGCCGCGGCAGGATAATTTTAATTATCAATACCGGGATGGCGTGGTCTATAACACCGGCAACAGTTCTTTCCGCGTTGTCGCTTTTGGCCCATGCCGAAAACCGCAGCCCAGTGGGGATGAAAATAAAAGCTGCCGCGAGCGTTATTACGTTATGCCGGGGCTGGGTGTGCATTTGAAAGTTATTGATCTCAACAATCCAAGGCGCAGCATTGGTATTTGGCATAACGAAAAGTACATCACCGTGAAATAACCTCTTTATGCCTGTCGGTAGTGAGTGCGCCTGTTATTAGCATTCGCACTTTGATAAGGATGTTGTTTGGGGAAGCCGATGAGTAATAATTTCACCCTCAGGATACGGCTGGCCGTGCTGTGCATGACAGCAGCCATGGCGTCTATGGAAACTAATGCAAGAAACATAAAGGATGTTCGTTTAGGAAATTATCTTATCCCCGGTGTATTTGGTCAGGCTCTGGCGGAAGGCATGACTATTCCGGTATTTCTGCGCTACAAAGGCGGCGATCAACAAGAAAAACAAAAGGTCGCAGACGCGCTGGTGGTGCTGGAAAAAGACGGCCTGATGATTAAAGACATTACGTTGGTAGATAACCCGCAGGGTGCCAAGCTTGCCGAGAATACGCAGGCGTTAATCAGCAGCCTGAAGGACCAGCTGTTTAGTCAGAATACCCGTATTGTGTTGTCGCCCGATGCCGAATTGAATCTGAATCTCCGCTCTTTTGTCCTGACCTTGGACGTGAGTGAAAATAGCCTGTCTCCAGCCCTTATGCCACGGCAGAGTGTTCTGGAGGCGTCTTCGGTTGCGCATTTCAGTTCGGTGCTGAATTACGATCTGGGCGTGTATCACGCGGAGGTTAAAAAGGGTAATAACGCCTCAAGCAGCTATTTGAATCTGGATAATACCTTTGGCATGGCGGAGCACCATTTCAATATCAATGGTTCTTTCTACGGTATTGGCGATTCGCAGCAGGATACCCAGCTTTATCGGGCCATGTATGAGCGGGATAGAGGAGGGCACCGTTTGGCGTTGGGGTTGTTGGATACCTGGAACCTGCAATCCCTAGGCAGCCTGTCGGCACTGAACTCCAGCAAGGTGTATGGCGTGACGTACGGGAACAAGTCCTCGACCAACATCCGTAATAACCAATATTCCCTGACGCCGATTGTCGTCTTTTTACCCAGCGCGGGTGAGGTGCATATCTATCGCCAGGGGCGTCTGCTGAACATTCAGAACTTCCCGATGGGCAGCTTTGAGGTGGATACCAGCCGCCTGCCGTTTGGGATTTATGATGTTGATGTCGAGGTAGTGATTGATGGCAAAGTCAATTCACGCATGCGCCAGACCATCAACAAGGCGTTCGCCAGTAATAACGCCGAGGTGAAGGAACTGAACTGGCAGCTGTATGGCGGCTATGTGGACTACGACAACCGCCGTAATCGCGCCACTGATGAACCTAACCAAACTTATCTGGTTGGCGGGTCTGGCGCCTTCTCGATACCGGAAATCTTCAAGGCGGCGTCGGCTCCGGCAGTACTGGGGCTGACGGTGCAAACGTCTCTTTATACCTTTGAAAAGAACGTAGTGAATGAAACCTCGGCCAATCTAAGCGTGGGCCAATACGGCAATCTGGGCTGGCAAGGGCTGCGCTCGCAGGGGGGGCGCAACCGTAATATTTTCAGCATCAGCGCCGCGTTACCTGAAGGTTTTGGTTCCATCTGGGCCAACCGCGAGAAAAGCCATATCGGGGATAGTCTGCCGATTTATGAATCGGACAGCGTTGCCTATGGGGGGACGCTGAACCTGAATCGGTTCGTGGAACGGGGCGGGCAAATTATGCTGAGCCACACGGTGGATAAACGCGATCGCAGCACCTCGAACAATCTGGAATATTCGACGGCGCTGTTCTCTGGGCGTCATGGCTCGGTGAACCTGCGGGCGGGGATGCAGCGCTACCGGTATGACTATCAGGCGGGCAACACCAGTCAGCGCTATATCTCACTGGACTTCTCGTTGCCGTTGGCGACCTGGCTAAGCACCGGCGTCTCTTCAAACAATGGCAACGTGCGCGCCAATGTGGCGGCGAACAAAAACTTTGATGATTCCGCCATCTCCTCTGCAGGCTTCAATCTGGCGAAGTTGGTGAAGGATAAGCACAACGGTGAAAGCGATTATTCCGCCTCCAGTTATGCGGCGTTTGATACCAAGTACAGTTCAGGGATGTTTTCACTCTCACGGCCCGACAACAGCCGGCTCAACGGCAACCTGACCGCCCGGGGGGCAGTGGCCTACAGCGATAAGAGCCTGGCCGCCAGCGGTATTCAGGAAAAGTCTGGCGTGATTATCAAAACCGACATTATCGATGATGCGACGCTCTCCGCCCAGGTGAACGGCCGTAGCTATCGCCTGACCGGTGCAAGTAACTTCATCCCGCTGCCGCCGTACGCGAGCTACAAAGTTGAACTGATGAACGACAAGAGCACGATGGACAGCTTCGATATCGTAAAAGGGCGCACCAGTAACGTCACGCTGTATCCGGGCAACGTTGCCGTTTACCAACCGGAAGTAAAACAGCTGGTGACGGTGTTTGGCCGCATGACCACCGGCAATGGCCAGGCGATTGCGAATGCGGCGGTACGTAACCACATTGGCAAAACCACCACGGATGCGAACGGGGATTTCTCAATGGATGTCGATAAGCGCTTCCCGAGCGTGTCGTTGACCACAGAAGATCACGGTATTTGCGAAGTGGATCTGGATCTGAACCAGGCCAGGGGCGTGAAGTGGGTCGGCGACGTGGTTTGTACACCACAGACCGTTCTGGCACAACGATAAGGGCATCGGATATGAAACTGCGCAATCTTTGCGGGCTGGCCGCGCTGCTGCTACTGGTCGCTTTTGCCAGCCAGGCAACCAATGTGAGCAACAGTTATTTCTTTATCGAGAATCAGGTGGATGGTGAGCACTTCATCACGCCGCAGAGTACCGATCCCCGTTTCAGCGGTGCCAACGTGTTTACCAGGTATGCGTCCAGCAGTCAGCTTAGCCTCGGTTATATGGGGTACACGGGCATTATTGCGCTGAATAACTTTGCCGATGTCTGGCTGGAGGATTCCCCCATTGACCGGCCCTTTATCGGTAACCGCTGTATGCGCAATGCGTCTGCCTGCCCGTCAACGGGATACTTACAGCCGGCTTATATTGATAGCCAGGGGATTTATCGCGTCCAGATGACTACCCATGCGGGGGAAGCAGGCTATGCCCGCGGGGTTTTCTCCGATTCGGCGTATGAATATTTTAAAAACGTGTCTGTGGGGGCGGTCGAAGTTTACAAATACCGTTACTGCTATACCCGTAAGGATTACGATCCTGCCGCCGGGGAAACCTGTGCTTCGGTGGGGGGGACGAAGGGTAGCCACCAGTTTACTATCACCAAAAAAGGCCATTTGAAGTTAGAGTCGACCAATGCGCTGCAGGAAATCTTTATCGACAGCAACGGCAACCCTTCGCTGGGGTTGGGCTCACAGTTTTGCACCGTGGGGTACATTGGTTCGCTGAGCGGTGCTATCTGTAAGCTGGTGGCTTATCAGATGCAAGGAAGCACCCTTTCGCCGATGCGGATGAGTTTGAAGGTCGATACCGCGACGTTGGGTTTTACTCCTGCGGCCAGTACCATTCGCCTGAGTGCCGACGGTGCCAGCGGTTGGGTGAACTACAGTGCGACCACAGTGGCATCTAGCCTGATAAAACCGGGCAATGGCGGTATTTATGTGTTCTTCTCGCAGACCTTCCTGAAGAACCTGGTCGATCGCGGTATGGATCTGGCTCATAGCCAGAATTTATTCACCTTTTTGTTTACTAACACGGCGGTACCGCAGTCGGGGTTTTACGAGTTTTCACCGTCCAATACCATCATTCTGCGCCCACGCGATTTTGGTATCAGCATCATCTCCAAGGATTTGGACCCTAACCCGAAACGCGAGGGAAAAGTCGGGAAGAACGAAGCGCCGATTGTCTTTGATTATATCGTGACCACATCAGGCCCTCGGCAGGCGGATACCATCACCGCCCAGGTCTCCGGCCCGATGGAACAGAAGAATGGCCTGCCGTACTGCGTGTTTTCTTCCAGTGACGGCAAGTTCCGGGTGCCGTTCTCGGCCTATCTGGCTTATACCAACGACAGTGGGCAAACCATTCGCTCACGCAACAGCTGTGACGACGAGCCGATCAGCCTGAACGCGGCCCGCTGGGTGGAGACCCCCTGGCCGGACCCTTATCAGAATGACGGCATGTTTTACCGCACCGACTTATTGCTTACCTTCCCGATGAATGAGGTTGAATCGACATTTACCCTGGATGGACAGGACTGGATGGGGGTAGTGAGCGCGACCGGGGAAGTGCGGGTTACGGCGACCTGGACCGGTGCGGATATTCATTAGGGGACAGTATGAGAGCAGGATGGTGGCTGTTGGCATTGTGTCTGGCGTTTCCGGCGCAGGCGATTTATCTCACTTCCAGCGTGTTTACGCTGGAAAGTGACCGCACGTTTTTCTCGCGCCAGTTTGTCAACAATACCCCAAATACCAATCTGTATGTGATTAGCGCCTACCGGATCAATAAGCCGGGGAGTGACGAACAGCCTCAGCCGCTGGAGCAGGGGGAAATCCTGTATACGCCGTTGCGCAAGATGCTGGAGCCAGGCGGTTGGGAGTATTTTAAAATCTTCTACCGTGGCCCGGCGGACGATCGTGAGCGCTATTACCGCGTTGTGATCAAAGAGATCCCGGCCAACGTGATGGCGTTGCCGACGGCGCGCCAAACGCCGCTGGTTTCGCCGATTGTGGCGCTGGATACCATTCTGGTGATCCGCCCACGTCAGATGCGCTTCACTTATCACTACGACCCGCAGGCCGGGGTGCTGAAAAACACCGGCAATACCTACTTCCGGGTGATGATCCACCCGAGCTGCCAGTCGCAAGACGACAGCGCCAAAGTATTCCAGCTGTTGCCGGGGGAGAGTTATCACGGCACCGATCTGCGCGGGCAACGGCGCAAGTTTATTATTGGCTTCAACAAATACCTGCGCCTGGGGGAGCAATGCTTTGAGGGGCTGCCGGATTGAGGTTTAACCTCGTGACCCCTCATCTCATGGGAGGCTGTCTCTTATACCCATCTCGGAGAGGGGAGCGGTATTCAGTTTCGGTCGCTAAACGTCTTCTGCCTCATCGTTGTGTATAAAAGATAACCCCAGAGAGGAAGGCAAACGCTAGATCTCGTGCCGTCCTAAATAACGTTCTTTCATCAATGACACAGCAATAGCGATATCCAGCACCGGGGAGGGGGGCAGATAATTGGCTTTGCCGAGTGCCTGCATGGCGCCGATCAACGGATGGTCCTGCCCCAGTGCATAATCTGCCAGTAACGTCCCGGCGATGGTCTGTTTGGATACCCCCGCACCGTTACAGCCGCCTGCGGTATAAATGCCTTTCTTCAACGCTCCCCACACCGGCGCGCCATTGCGGGTGACGCTGATGGTGCCAGACCAGGTTCGGGTCAGCGGCACATCTCCCAACTGCGGATAAACCTTGTGGAATATCTGTTTGTGCAACTGGGTTGCCTGATAAGTTTGCGCTGCGGTGATGCGGCCGTGCAGGGCTGGTGTCACGTGCTGGCGGATCAGGAAGCGGTGATCCTGGGTATAACGCAATGTCGCCCCGGCAATCGCATTGACCGGCGTGAGCCCCCAACTGCTCATGGCCGGAAGTTTTTGGCGCTGTTCCGGGGTTAATGGCGCGGTGATGCTGGCAAAGGTCGCCATCGCGGCCTGCTGGCTGGTGATGGGGGCTAACTCTCTAGAGAGCGCATTGGTGGCCAGCATGACATTGGCCGCTCGGAGAGTGCCATAAGGCGTAAGTACCTGCGAGACCGTGCCGTGGCGGATTGCCATCACCGGGGTATGGTTATACACCGTCACGTTTTGCGGCAGGCTATGCGCCAGGCCAACGATCAGGCTAGCCGGATTTACCAGAATCGAACTGGGAGTGTATATACCTTTATTATAAAAATGCGTCCCCAATTTTTGATAAAGTGCTTCTTTCGCCAATACTTGATAGGGTTCATTCATCAGGTCGAGATTGTCTGTATATTCTTTCAGCACTCGTTCATTAGTCGCATCAACCTGGCAGTGATATTTCCCGACGTTCTCCCACTCGCATTCAATTTTGTGTTGCTCAATCTGTGTTGTTAATTGATTGATCCCTTCTTGTAATAAAGAACGATAGGATTGGGCTTTTTTTAGCTCCGCAGTAGAACTGCCGATATTATGCGGCAAACCAATAATAAAGCCGGAATTTCTCGCCGATGAGCTTTCCGCCGCGCAGGCTGAGTCGATGACGATAATTTTCAGGCTGGGGTCAAGGCTGGCCAGCCTTCTGGCGAAGGAGACACCGGCAAAGCCCGAGCCCACCACGACCCAATCTGCATCGGCATCGCCAATCAACGGAGGAAAGGCAGTGGGTAATCTCTCTTCTTTCAACCAGCCATTTTGGTTTTGATTTAACGGCACTGATGCATATTTCAAACGTAACATCCTTTTAAGAATTTCACCCATGAATGGATTTGAATAAAGTTATAAAACATTTATCCAGTGTGAACCAGTAAATTTCATTAACCGGAATTTTTTTCATTTAATTTCTAGTCATATCATTAATGGGTGTTTAGTATCGAAATAAGCGTAAATTTCAACTACGGCATTTTACTCTGCGTTAGAAGCCCTATTTACGCTTAAGTTTATCGAGGGGTTAACTGTATTGGCCGTAGTATTTAGTGATTTAAACTGTTGAAGACGGATTTTTTAAAAATATAAGAACGGGAATATTCTATGTCACAGATGTTAGCACTTTTGATTGTTATGGTGATTTTATACCTGGGAGATGTGGTTTCGGTACGGACTAAGGCCTGGATCCCTTCAGTGTTTGTCTGTGCCGTGCTGTTTTTGTTCGGTTACTGGACTTTCTTCCCGAAAGATATCGTCAGCCTGGCTGGTATCACGCCAACGGTGGCGGTGATGCTGATGTATCTGCTTATCACCAATATGGGCACGCTGCTTTCCGTGCCGGAGCTGGTGCGGCAATGGAAAACCATTGCGATCTCGCTGGCGGGGATCGGCGGTATCATTGCGGCGGTGTTTGCGGCTTGTATGCTGTTGTTTGATAAGAACACTGCGGTCGTCACCATCCCACCGTTGGTCGGGGGTATCGTTTCGGCGCTGATTATGTCGAAAGGTGCGGCTAGCGCAGGTCTGGTCGATCTGTCGGTGTTTGCCATCCTGATTTATGTGATGCAGGGATTTGCCGGTTATCCGCTAACCGCCATCATGCTGCAGCGGGAAGGCAAACGCGTGCTGCAAAAGTATCGCAACGGCGAATGGCATGAGTCTGCCGTGTTAATCCCGGAGGACAAAATGGCCACCACGGTCAGCGCAGAAGAAAAAATGCCGCGTCTGTTTGGCCTGATCCCTGCCCACTACAACACCAGCTATTTCAAGTTCCTGCGTCTGGCTCTGGTGGGGTATCTGGCTTATCTGGTCTCGCATCTGCTGGCCCCGGTCGTGACCATCAGCCCGTTTGTGCTGTGCCTGTTGTTTGGTGTCATCGCTGCCACGCTCGGTTTTCTGGAGAAGCAACCGCTACAAAAGGCCAATGGCTTTGGCTTTGCGGTGATGGGATTGATGCTGTTTATCTTTGACACCCTGAACAGAGCGACGCCGGAGATGCTGCTGCGGTTGGTGTTTCCGATGGTGGTGCTGATTGCCGTTGCGGTGGTGGGGATGTTTATTGTTTCCTGGGTGGTGGGTAAGTGCCTGGGGGTCAGCATGGAGATGGCGTTCGCCATTTCTCTGACCGCGATGTATGGTTTTCCGGCGGATTACATCATCACCAATGAGGCGATCACTGCGCTGACCAAAGATGAGAAAGAGCGTGAGATCCTGACGCACCATATGCTGGCACCGATGCTGGTCGGCGGGTTTATTTCTGTCACGATGGTGTCAGTAGTGCTGGCGGGCATTATGGTCGGTTATATCACGCCAATGGCAGGATAAAATATGAGCAATGCAAATGTTGGACGTATTCAGCGGCAGTTGGAACAACTGGCGGAGTTTACCGCCACGCCGGGCGAAGGCACGACGCGCATGAGCTATAGCCCTCAGGGCCAGCAGGCGCGTGACTATATCAAAGCGCAGATGCAAGCGGCGGGCTTGAGCGTGCGGGAGGATGCCATTGGCAATATCTTTGGCAAAAGCGAGGCAGGGGATCCCACGCTGCCTTCAGTAATGATCGGGTCCCATTTTGATTCCGTGCCGCACGGCGGGGCCTTTGATGGCCCGGCCGGGGTAGTGATGGGGCTGGAGGTCGCCAGGCTGTTTCAAGAGCAACGGCTGCGCCCGCGTTATCCTTTGGAAGTAGTGGCGTTAGTGGAAGAAGAAGGGGCCAGCTTTGGCCGTGGCCTGTTGGCCTCCAGCGCTATCGCGGGCAACGTGGATGCGGCAGAGCTGCACCGCCTGCGCGACAGCCAGGGGCGCTCGGCTGCACAGTGCATGGCGTTGGTGGGTTTTGATGCTGATAAGGTTGCCAGCGTGGTGCGAACGCCACAAAGCCTTAAGGCGTTTATCGAGCTGCATATAGAGCAAGGGCCCGTGTTGGAACAGCAGGCCCTTGATGTGGGCCTGGTGGATGTGATTGTCGGCATCGCCCAGTTGGTGGTGACCATCACCGGTAAAGCCGGGCATGCAGGGACCACGCCGATGGATCGCCGCCACGATACGTTGGTTGCGGCCAGCCAGGTTATCGCCCAGGTAGGGGATTTTGCCCGTCAGGCCGGGGAGGAGACGGTGGCGACCATAGGGAAGATTCAGGTGTTCCCTAACGGGGCCAACGTGATACCGAGCAAAGTGATTTTCACCGTCGATATCCGTTCTAAACGCCTGGATAAGCTGAAGCAGGTGGTAGAGCAAACCAAAGCCTGCATCCAGCAACAGGCCGGGCAGGGGATCCACTGCCATATCGAACAGCCGCTGCTGGTGGAACCCACGCGTTTAGACGCCGGTATTCACCGCATGCTGCAAAAACACAGTGAAGCGTTGGGCCTGCGCCACCGGACGATGGTCAGCGGTGCTGGACATGATGCGATGATTTTTGCCGGGATCACTGAGGTCGGGTTGGTGTTTGTGCCGAGCAAAGATAGCTTGAGCCATCATCCCGACGAGTGGACCGACTATGCGCAAATTCAAAAAGGCATCGACGTAATTTTTCAAACGGTAAAAGAGATCACAGAGGCAACCTGCTATGACCAATAATGCCATCGCGCAATCCATTAAAACGCACGTGGAGGCCATGATTGCGTTCCGTCGCGATCTGCATGCCCACCCAGAACTGCCTTGGGAAGAGGTGCGTACTACGCAAAAGGTGGCGCAGGCGCTGGATGAGATTGGCATTCCTTATCGCCTGACGACGCCAACCGGGGTGATCGCCGAAATCACCGGTGGGCAGCCCGGCAAGACCGTGGCATTGCGCGCCGATATGGATGCGTTGCCGGTGCAGGAACTGAATGACGCCTTAAGTTACAAATCGCAAACCGATGGCAAAATGCATGCCTGCGGGCACGATGCCCATACGGCGATGTTACTGACCGCTGCCAAAGCGCTGTATGAAAACCGCGCGAGCCTGCGTGGCAATGTGCGGCTGATTTTCCAACCGGCGGAAGAGATTGCCCAGGGGGCCAGGGAAATGGTGAAGCAAGGGGCGATCGAGGGCGTGGATAACGCGTTTGGTATGCATATCTGGACCACCAGCCCTTCGGGCAAAGTCTCCTGCAATGTGGGTTCCACCTTTGCTTCAGCCGATTTGCTGAAGGTGAAGTTCAAGGGGCGCGGTGGCCACGGTTCGATGCCGGAAGCCTGCGTGGATGCGGCGGTCGTCGCTTCCGCTTTCGTGATGAATGTGCAGGCGATCGTCTCGCGTGAAACCTCTCCGCTCGAGTCGGCGGTCGTCACCATCGGGCGTATGGAAGTGGGCACGCGGTTTAACGTGATTGCCGAAAATGCGCTGCTGGACGGCACGGTGCGCTGCTTTAACGTCGCAGCCCGTGAACGTATCAAGGCGGCGATTGAGCGTTATGCGCACCATACTGCCGCCATTTACGGCGCGACGGCAGAAGTGGAATATATCTATGGCACCTTGCCGGTGATCAACGAAGAACGCAGTGCGTTGTTGGCTCAATCCGTGGTTCGGTCAGCGTTTGGCGACGAGGTGCTGTTTGCCGAAAAACCAACGACCGGTGGCGAGGATTTCAGCTTCTTTATCGAGAATATCCCCGGTTGCTTCGCGTTACTGGGCTGCGGCAATCCTGAGAAAGGCACCGACTGGGCACACCACCACGGCTGCTTCAATATTGACGAAGACGTAATGGCAACCGGTGCCGAGCTGTACGCGCAGTACGCCTGGAGCTATCTGCAGCAGGATGCGTTCTAAGCCCATCGTGTTATCGGGCAACATTGAGTGCGGTGACTGATTCCTCACCGCACTTATCACTCCTCCGGCCCGCTCATCTCTCCGATAAAGTCCATTCTGTCGCTCAACCACTGTTTCACTATCGCGTTGGCCGCTTTGGCGGCATCACTGGCTGAGAAATGTTTTTCGGTTTGCAGCCAGCCCATCGTTGCCAACTGTGCCGGTTCGATGGCGGCGAGCACCTGCTCCCGCTGTGCTTGCGGCCAAACGCTCTCTTCAGCCCAACTGCGGATCTGCTGTTCAGGATCGCTATTCATTTCGGCGGACGGGGTAGCGTTGAGGAAGTCCTCGGGGGAGACGGTGGCATGTAACTTGAACATTGACCATTCTGCGTAGCTGGCAAATCGAATAGTTCCGGCATTTTCACTGGCCTTGGCAATGATAGGCGCCAACAGTTTGCTGAGCTGCTTCCAGGCCGGTTGTTCAAACAGATTTCCCTGCGGCGGGCAGATAGGGGCCTGGGTGTCGCGTGTGGAGCCATACAGTGCGCCAAAGGCTCCGTAGGCCGCTTCGCCCTGGCGTTTGAAGATGAAGCAATGCACGTAGGGGCGGCCATCCTGGTTTTCGTAGCCCGCTCGCTCAATGGTCATACGCAGTAAGGTCAGTACGGCCTGATCGTGGCTGATCTTGGGATCGTTCTCGATATCGTGCAGCACAGATTGCGCGAAGGTATCGTCGTTCATGGCGGCAACGGCATTTTGATGCCTGTTGTCGACCTCGGTGCTGGTTACCTTGCTGGTTGGCTCAAACTGATGCAGGTAAACCAGCCAGGCGGACGCCAACGGGCCACGATACTGCCGGAGCTGTTGTGCCGCGTTGGCCGGATTTGCCGGGATGCTTGCGATGATATTGTCGAGTTTCGCCGCGGCCTGTTTGGCGATATCCTGCAATTGCGCGCTGCGTTGGATAAATAGCGCGTTCAGGCAGCTTTCCTGACTCTGGCAGGTATCCCGCAGTTTCAGCCAGCTCCGTTGGCTTAAGCGCAATGCATCGGCCCGATCTCCATCCAGGTTGGCCATGGCGAGTTGATAATTGTCGTTCAGGTTGTCGTCCAGGTCGCTCAGTGCCGGGCTGTTGCAGATAGCATGTTCGACGTCGCTGGTGGCTTTGGCACAGTCGAAAGCGGCGGCGTGCGCTGCGGTGCTGGCCCCGAGGGGTAATGCCAGGCACAGCAAAAGACGCAAAAAGGGCGAAGAATTCGCGGTGGTTGGCGCAGGGTGGGGCGCGTTCGTTACTTGAAATCTGGCGGTCATGCTAAGTTCCTTTTTACACCGAACGGAGTTTTTGTGCCGTCTATTGCTTCAGAATAATAGCATGTGGACTCTCAGGAATGTGAGATCCAGGAAGGGGACGACCCACAACGTGGAGCCCTTGAAGGGGCTCCACGAAAGCCACGGAGTTGTGGGGTTATGCAGAGACGATCTCTGGTTCGTCAAAGGCGGTCAGTTTCGGCACTTCACCCTGGTATTTTTCGGCATAGACCAGCGCGGAATTGCCCGCACAGCCGTTGGCCAACCTGGATGTCGGTATATCGGCAGTCAACACGTTTGCCGCACCGTTCTTGCAGATGCCGTTCTCCAAATCAGGCCAGGCGCCTTCATGGATACAGATCACACCGGGTTTGATGCCATCGCTGATCTGAGCACCCACCAACACCTGCCCGCGATCGTTCCATACCCGTACCACGTCACCATTGGCGATACCTCTGGCTTTAGCGTCATCCGGGTGAAGGGTGACGGGTTCGCGATCGGCCACGGCGTATTCTTTGCGAAGCTCGGCATAGTTGAGCTGGCTGTGCAGACGATGGGCTGGATGTGCCGTCAGTAATTGCAGCTGATCTTTATTGGCGGAGCCTTTCCACTCATCCGGCTCGATCCACGATGCATGTGGCGGGCAGTCCTTATACTGATATCCTTCGATGGTTTTTGAGAAGATCTCGATCTTGCCGCTGGGGGTGCCCAGAGGATTCATTACCGGATCGTTGCGGAAATCCGCATAGCGAACATACTTGTCATTCTTCTCATTTTGGCGCATCTCAATCAGTTTGTTCTGCTGCCAAAAGGTGTTGAACGCAGGCATGGCCACACGCTGGGCCCGGGCTGCTTTTTGGGCAACATCATAAAACTGTTTCAACCATCCCATCTCGTCTTTACCTTCGGTGTAAACGGCTTTTCCACCAGGCTTAAGCATTTCCGCCAGATCGGCAAACACATCAAAGTCATGACGCGATTCAAACTGTGGTTCAATTACCTGCTTCATCGGCACCAGGTGCTGGTTACTGTAGTCCCCGGTCATGGTCAGGTCATTGCGTTCGAATGAGGTGGTGATCGGCAGGACGATGTCCGCATGTTTCGCCGCCGCCGTCCAATAGCATTCAGAAATCACGATCAACTCAGGCTTTTGCCAGGCCTTAATGAGGCGATTGGTATCCTGATGGTGTGTGAAGTTGGCACCGCCAGCCCACCAGATCATCTTGATATCCGGGAAGGTTTGTTCTTTACCGTTATGCTGGTATTTCCCCCCCGGATTTTCCAGCGCTTCAACAATACGCGCAACGGGAATACTGACCACCGCATCGGATACCGCCCAGTCGTTACCTGCGGAGGAGCCCCCCTCCACCTGTGCGGAAATTGCAGGCAGAACGCCGCCGACACGCGTTGGGTTACCGCCGTTAGAATAGTGATAGGAGAAGCCAAAACCGCCGCCTTCGGTACCAATCTGCCCGAGCATTGCCGCCAGGGTCACCAGCATCCAGTGTCTCTGCTCACCGTATTGCTGGCGTTGGATCCCCCATCCCCCCATGATCATGGTTTTATTGCCGGCAAAGATTTCCGCCAGTTTTTCGATTTGCTCTGCGGGTACGCCACTGATTTCAGCGGCCCAGGCGGCCGTTTTCTCCGTGTTGTCGTTTTTGCCCAGCAGGTATTCTTCGAACTGAGGATAGCCGGTCGTATATTTCTCCAGGAAGGCTTTATCGTGCAGATCTTTTTTGACCAGAGTGTGGGCGATACCCAGCATCATTGCCACATCCGTGCCCATATTGGGGGCTATCCAGGTGGCATTATCACCGAAGAACTCAATGGTTTCCGAACGCATCGGATCGATGGCAATGACGCTTTTTCCAGACTTCTTCAATAAGTGAAGATATTCCAGCCCTTGCTCATCACTGCTGCTCCAGGCGATTTTCAATGTGTTGATCGGGTTCATCCCCCAGAGCACCACGACCTGGCTGTGTTCCAATACCATCGGCCAGGTTGTTTGTTGCTCATAGACCTCCACCGAACCGACCACATACGGCATGATCACCTGGGCTGCGCCCGTGGAGTAATCCCCGGTATGGCCAGCGTAGCCGCCCGCCATGCTCATGTAGCGTTGGAGCAGCGTTTGCGCCTTATGCAGAATACCACTCGAGCGCCAACCGTAAGAGCCCGCGAAAATGGATGAAGGGCCATACTGGCCGCGGATGCGGCTGTGCTGCTCGTGGATCAGTTTCAGTGCCTGCTCCCAGCTCACGCGTACAAACGGATCGCTGCCGCGCTTGTTGTCGGCTTTCCCTGGGTTTTCCAGGTAGCTTTTGCGCACCATGGGATATTTGATCCGGGCTTTGGTGTGTACCTGATCCGGCGCGGTTTGCTGCAGTGAGTTAGGCACGGTTTTCGGGAGCGCGCCTTTCGAGGAGACGACTTTCCCGTCTTTTACTTCAACGTACAGTGCCCCCCAGCGTGAAGCGGTCAGGACGCCTTCTCCTGTTGGGCCGTCCGCCCAGGCAGGCAAGGGCAGGGTAGACGACAGGGCCAGCGTTCCGGTGGTCACCCCCGCTGTTTTGATAAAGTCACGTCTTGAAAAATTCATGATTCCTCCTGGTCAAATGGCACTCATTTTTTTATGTCTTTTGCGTTGTATTGGAAATAACGAGTCAGAATATCCAGTTCGCTATCATCGATATTGGTACGTGCCCCCATGCCTTTCGCCACTGAAGGCCAGGCATTGAGAGTAAAGTGGTGAGCCGGGATCGGGGCGTGGCAGCCAGCGCAGTAAACGTTGTCGAGCTTACGGGCGTAATCCCAGAGCGGCTCACGATTGGCGAGGGCCGGTGCGCGCCACTCCCCTTGTAGAGTGACTTCACGCCACAGATTGCCGTAGTCGTCCGGCTGCCATTCGGTAAGGGCCTTGACGGCTTCCACGCCTTTCTCACTAAGCGACGCGAGTACCATGCGCTGGCCTGCCGCATAGTAGATAATCTGTTCTGTTCCCTGCATCTGACTGCCGCGGATCTCGACTTGGCGCGTATCTGCGTTGCTACCGATCATCTGCATCTGAGTGGCGGGATAAAGCGTGCCCAGATCGCCCAGGCTGGCATTGCGCACCACGTAAAGCTCGCGGGTTGATGCCGGCACGGACGCTGCCTGTGCTTCCAGCGCCTGCAACGCGCTATCATCCATTTTTATTTCCGGCGGGAAGTGCGCTACCCCTTTGTGACAATCGATACAGGTCTGTTGCTCTTTAATGCCCATCTCATGCATTTTTTTTGCATCGGCACTTTGTGCGTCCAGCAGCATGGCATCCATGCTATGGCAACTGCGGCAGGTTGCGGAATCGTTTGCTTTCAACTGATCCCACACGGTTTGCGCCATAGCCAGACGGTGCTCCTCGTATTTCTCCGGTGTATCTATTTTTTTGCTGACAAACTGATGGTAAACATCTTTAGAGGCGACGAGCTTGGTCAGCAGATAATCCATGCCACTGGGGGGAATGTGGCAGTCTGCACATTCGGCCCGAATGCCTTTTTGGTTTTGGAAGTGAACGGAACCGGTATACTCTTCGTAAGGGGCCTGCATGGTGTGACAGGACAGACAGAACTCTGTACTGGATGTTTTCTGCAACGACCATTGCGTCGCTAACACCATCAAAATCCCTACTATGGCGCCAAACACCATCATCATTGCGATGGTTTTATTTATTTTTTTCACACGGTTTCCCTGGTGTTTATATACTAAATAATAAGTAGACAATAAGTAAGCAATCGCAGCCTAAAATTGATATTCATCAATTTAATAACTAATAAGGAATTTAATTCTGCAAATATCAGCATTGGCGCACATTATTTAAATCCTGAGGAAGATAGCCGGGGCAGCTTCAACCATTAAGGACAGACCCGCCGTGAGTATGATTTCTGTGATGATAGGTGAATGTGATTTAAAGATTGGAATACCTGCTTAAATATCAAATTATCTTAATATTCAGACCGGTCAACGTTATGCGAAAATTGAATGAGGTTATCTTTTTTAGCATAGTGAATGGTTGCTAAATGCTAGCTTATGGTTATTGGAATAATCCTCGTTTATCCTCATGTTTTTTTGATATGAAAAAATAGTACAAAATTGAGTATCAGCGCTAATATTTATTTCGATTATAACGCTTCCCTGGCGGTGGATTATTATCTGCAGCTGAAAAATGAGTGGAAGAGAGTCTACAAGGTGGCTGCAAAACAACCATCTTGTCAGACAGCGCTTCCTGCATCTCATTGAGGCGAACCGGAATGCCTGCGCTGCCGTGAAAATCCGGGAAGATATACGGCAGTTCGTAAGTGTGTGATGCACCCAGCGCAAAAGAGGTGGGTTTCAGGTACGACGGTGCCGTTCGGTCGGCAAACTCATAGGCATAAGCGGGGAGTATTTTCGTCGCCTGTTGGTTAATGACCTGGGTACTATAGGCAAGCAACCTATCGGTGATGGCGGCGGCGAAGGCATTGCTTGGGGGTGCGCTTGCGTAAGGGATGCCAAGCCATGAAATCATCCCATTTTGGCTTTTACCCCGCAGTGTTCCCTGATCAATGTTAACCAACGTATTTTCTTGGTTATTGGCTGAGGAAATACCTGTTAATCCAACCCCCAGTAAAGTGGTTAACAGCAGGTTTGTTGTTAATTTTTTCATATTATTCCCTTTGCTTTTTATTCGGTTATCATTGTGTGATAGAGATATTTCTGTGGCATTACGCTTCCATCCGATAATGTCATCTATCAGCCCGGCTTATCTCTCGTTATAGTGAAATTAATTGACGAATAACGTTTGAACTTAGCGGCGGGCAATAACTATTGGCTCAGTATAACAATATGTTTTCAATTTGATTATGATAGTCATCTTATTGTGTTTATAAGCGCAGCTTCTTAATACTCCCAACGGCAATAAGCGGGCAGCGCTTGCTGGCCGCCAAATAAAGGTGTTTTAGCAGATAATCTCGAGTTCAGAACGAACTCATACGTCAGACGATATAAACCCGAAACATGGTAGTAAGGGGGCGGGCGTCGCGTAGGTTTCCGTAACGCGAGTTAATGAAGTGCAGAGCGAAAGCAGTAATGGCCGGTACGCCGGATGACGATGCGCACTGAATTTGACGTTGTTCAGGTGACGGTATCAATGTCCTACTGACACCGCCCCAATCCTCAACTCAAGGCTGCAAACCCTTCCCGGATCTCCTCTTCCGGCAAATCGATACCGATAAATACCAGCGTGCTTTTCTGTTCTTCTTCCGGTAACCATTCACGGTCCCAGTCGGCGTTATACAGGCGTTGTACGCCCTGGAACAGCAAGCGGCGCGGTTCGTCTTTGATCGACAAAATGCCTTTATAACGCAGCAGGTTATCGGCGAATTTCAGCAGCAAACCTTCCATGACCTCGGAAATCTGCATCAGCTCCAACGGCTGGTGGTGATACACCACGATCGACTGGATGTTGTTCTGTGCCTGTGGGATACGGCGGAACAGTGGGGTAGGTGCTGCCACGTTTAGCTTATCGTTAAGCACAAAACCTTCAATATCGAACAGCACGCCGAGATCGATTTCACCGTGGGTCACCTTATACACCGGGGCACGGGCGTTCATCAGTTGCAAACGTTGGATCAGCGCTTCGTTGTCCGTTGCTACGTCGGTTTTGGTCAGCAGGATGCGGTCGGCGTAGCCCACCTGCGCCTGCGAGATGGTGAACTGGTTCAACTGCTGGTCGGCATGTACCGCATCCACCAGCGTGATAATGCCGTCCAGCAGGAAACGCTGGCAGATAACGTCATGCGAGAAAAAGGTCTGGGTGATTGGGCCGGGATCGGCCATGCCGGTGCATTCAATGATCAGCCGGTCAAATTCCAGTTGGCCTTTATCCACGCCGTCTAACAGGTCCAGCAGCGCGTCGGCCAGCTCGTTGGATTTGCTGCAGCAGATGCAGCCGTTGCTGAGGGTGGTGATGCGGCTGGCGCGGTCGCCAATCAGCGCGTTATCAATCGGCACTTCACCGAATTCGTTTTCGATGACGGCAATCTTGTAACCGTGGTTCTCATTGAGAATGTGGCGCAGCAGGGTGGTTTTGCCCGCGCCCAAAAAGCCCGTCAGGATGGTAACGGCGATGGATTTCATGGTTGGGTCCTTGTTTCACTTCACTAGCAACAGCGCATACCGCCTTTGCCATCGCCACCGTAGCGGGCGTCTTGGCGTTCACGAAAGAACTCTTTATAGCTCATCACCGGTTTGTCCGGGTGGTTGTCTTTCATATGCTGGACGTAGGTATCGTAATCTGGCACGCCCACTAACATGCGTGCGGCTTGCCCAAGATATTTACCTGCCTGGCCGAGGTTTCCGAACATGTTCCTTCTCCTTTACCCTTCGTCTTTCAAACCACTGCGTTGTTGACTGCGACCATTCACCCCAGTCACTGACTCATGTAAGCTCCTGGGGATGAACGGTCTTGTCGCCTAGCTGTGGCTCGAAATCCATTGGGTAATTTAGACGTCAAAGCGCATTTGATACCGCTGACAAACCTCAAAGCCTTTGACCAGGTTTGCCATCAATTTAGAGGGGCGCAGCTATGCTGCGCCCCTACAACGTATCACCTACATGCCATTATGCAGGGTATCTATCAAATCACCATCAATGGTGCGACGAAACTTTGACGCCGCCCTCAGGAACCGGCACGTATGGCGTCTCCTGATCGGTGCGTTTCGGGTTTTTGTGCGCCGCCATGGCGGTTTTAATACCGAAGAAGATGATGCTATACACCACCAGCAGGAACAGGATGCTCAAACCGGCGTTGGTGTAGTTGTTCACCACGATATGGTTCATGTTGGCCACCTGCTGCGCAGTCAGCTCTGCGCCACCTTCAGCAATTTTGCGTTTGTACTCGTTGGCCAGGAAGAAGAAGCCTTCCAACTGCGGGTTATCGCTGAACAGCTTCAGACCCAACGCGTAGGTGGTACAGATCAGCAGCCAAACGGCTGGGATCACCGTCACCCAGATATACTTGGCACGCTTCATCTTGATCAGCACTACGGTGCTCAGTACCAGCGCCACGGCAGCCAGCATCTGGTTGGAGATGCCGAACAGCGGCCACAGGCTCTTGACGCCGCCCAATGGATCGACCACGCCCTGATACAGCAGATAACCCCACAGGCCCACGCAGCCTGCCGTGCCGACGATGCCGGCAACCAGCGAGTCGGTTTTTTTCAGGAACGGCACGAAGTTACCCAGCAAGTCCTGCAGCATAAAGCGGCCGGAACGGGTACCGGCATCCAGCGCGGTCAGGATGAACAACGCTTCGAACAGAATACCGAAGTGATACCAGAAGCCCATGTTGGCGCCAGGGATGATCTGGTGGAACACGTGGGCAATCCCTACGGCCAGGGTGGGTGCGCCGCCGGCGCGGTTCAGCACCGAGGGTTCGCCGATGTCTTTGGCGGTTTGCAGGATCTGCTCTGGGCTGATCACAAAGCCCCAGGAACTGACGGTGGCCGCCGCATGGGTTGTCACCTCACGCAGAGAAGCCATGATCATCGGTGCGTCTTCGGTCCCTAAACGGTGCAGGTCTGGCATGGTGATGCCCAGTGCCGCCGGCGGGGTATTCATCGCGAAGTACAGGCCAGGCTCAATGATTGAAGCCGCCACCAGCGCCATGATCGCCACGAAGGACTCCATCAGCATGGCGCCGTAACCAATGAAGCGCGAGTCGGTTTCGTTGGCCAGCAGTTTTGGTGTGGTACCGGAAGCGATCAGCGCGTGGAAGCCAGATACCGCCCCACAGGCAATGGTAATAAACAGGAACGGGAACAGGGTACCTTTCCAGACTGGGCCGGTGCCGTCGACGAACTGCGTGACCGCAGGCATTTTCAGCTCTGGGTTAAGGATCACGATACCGATCGCCAGCCCGACGATCACGCCGATTTTCAGGAAGGTGGCCAGATAATCACGCGGAGCCAGGATCAGCCATACCGGCAGCAAGGCGGAGATAAAGGCATAACCAATCAGCGTAAAGGTGATGGTGGTGTCTTTAAAGGTCAGCGCCGGGCCCCAGTACGGATCGTGGGCAATCACACCACCGAACCAGATCGAGGCAACCAGCAGCACGATGCCGATGATGGAAACTTCGCCCACGCGGCCAGGACGCAGGAAGCGCATATACACGCCCATAAACAGCGCGATTGGCACGGTAGAGCAGACGGTGAACACGCCCCATGGGCTTTCTGCCAGGGCTTTCACCACGATCAGCGCCAGCACCGCCAGGATGATGATCATGATCAGGAAGCAGCCAAACAGCGCGATGGTGCCAGGGATCGGGCCCATTTCCTTTTTGATGATCTCGCCCAGAGAGGCGCCGTTACGGCGAGAGGAGATAAACAGTACCATAAAGTCCTGTACTGCCCCTGCCAGCACCACGCCGCCTAGCAGCCACAGCGTACCCGGCAGATAGCCGACCTGTGCTGCCAGCACCGGGCCAACCAACGGGCCCGCACCGGCGATTGCCGCAAAGTGGTGGCCGAACAGCACGTTTTTATTGGTCGGCACATAGTTCAGGCCATCGTTGTTGACCACCGCAGGTGTGGCGCGCGTGGCGTCCAACTGCATCACTTTGGTGGCGATATAGAGGCTGTAGTAGCGGTAAGCCACCAGATAGACCGCGACCGAAGCCACGATGATCCACAGCGCACTGATGCTTTCGCCCCGGCGCAATGCAATAACACCCAGGCAGGCTGCCCCGAGTATCCCCAGTAGCATCCATGGGAGGTGTTTTAAAATTCCCTCGCGTTTCATGAGGTATCCTTATTCCATTCTGCAAAAAATTGAGTGAGTTACCCGATGAATTTCAAGTCGCAGCCAGGCATGAGCGAGTACAGGTCACGACGCTGTGTCTTGAAGGACGCCGGGTATAAATCCGATTATTAGATGTTTCAGGCCACCGGCCTGCTGTCGGACATTTTTGGGTCTAGCGTCTTCCCCTGGTTAGGGGCAGGTTTAGGAACAGCTCATCATTACGAGCCAAGGGAAGGGAATACATCATATTTTCAGTCAGCGGTTTGATACGCTGACTGAGCGGTTCGAATTGCAGGTTGAGTGGTTAAGGAGGCTGATACCTATCCCAGGGCGATTAACGCTGTTTTGTGAAGGCGATCAAGTTTTCTACCGTTTGGGGACGGGAGAGCTGTTGCACCATCCAGGGGCTGAATGCCCAAGGGGTGGTCGCCAGTGAACTCATTAGCGCGCTCAAATCAACCCAATGGAAATCCATGACCTCATTCACTCTGGGCATCACGTCCCCTACCGCCAATGCCGCATAAACCGGGCAGATTTCGTTTTCCATAATGCCGGAGGCGTCGGTTTCACAGTAACGAAAATCAGGGGCGACGGCGGTGATATGCTCAACCTCCAGGCCAACCTCATAGCGGCAGCGCTGCTGGATGGCGTGTTCGAAAGGTTCCTGCCATTGCGGGTGGCCGCAAACCGAATTGGTCCAAACGCCGGGCCAGGCTTTTTTGCTCAAGGCGCGACGCGTGACGAGAAGTTGACTCTGTGGATTGAAAATCCAGGTAGAGAATGCCAGATGGAGAGGCGTCTGTTGCTGGTGGGCGGCATATTTGTCCATGATGCCTGTCGGTTGGCCCTGCTCATCAAGTAAAACGACATGCTGGTGCTGGAGCATAAGAAGTTCGATTCCATAGATAACGCCAGAAAACGCGTCTTGGCGAAAGGGAGGTCAGTAGACCATAGCCGCTTTTTTATCTTTTAGCTTATCAGGCGGACTTGCCGGGTAGGAAAGAGCATTGCGTTCAGAGGATAGCTGACCAACGGATATCGCGATAATCTTGCGGATATCGCTAAGCGGGAAAATGCATTAAGGAGTGAAGGTGAGCAAAAGGAATATCGGCATCATTTTGGGGGTGTTGCTGGCCAGCAGCAGCAGTGTTGTAGTCAGGGCCGCGATTGATGAACAGCATGTAACGCTTTATAGCCCCTATCATGCTGGCACGGTTAGGGACGATGCGTTTGAGCTTCGCCAAACCGGATTGGTCCTGATCCAACCCGAGTTGAAAACCTTCGCCGATGAGGATTCAGAAGAGGCGCAGGATTATGCTACCGCCATGGATGACTGGTCTTATTACGCCAGTGAGACAACGCAGCATTTTGAGGCATTGCCTGTTCAGGTGGTGAACACTGACAAACGCTATCTGATCTTCACGCTGGGTAAGGATCAACGGATGATCTTCGATACGCGAAAACCGCAGCCGGGAGCGGAAGAGGGCGTCTGGGGAGCCTTTCTCTATCGCCAGGGGCAGCCCCCGATGGGGGTTGATATTACCGACAACGATATGGCGGCGGCAAAAACCTATCTGGGGCTGAAATAGCGCTTATCTTCGTACCTCGTCCCAGCTCAGACCAAAACGCGCCAGGTATTTGCGCAGCCGGTCGGCATCGTTAGGCTGCTTTTTCTGCTGGCGCGAGACGGCAAACAGCTGTCGCCCGGCGTCTGAAAGCGAAGAGGAGGCGCGGCACACCTGAAGCACCGTTGCCAACTGGCTTTGCTCAAATAGGTCGATATCGGCCAGTTCGACAGGCAGCGGCGTGGCGGTATGGCCCTGCCAATGGGATTTAAGCCGGGAGATTTCTTCATCGACCAACGTCTGGGTGATACGCCCTTGCTCTGCCAACGTCGCCATGCGGGCGATGGAGGAACCCAGCTCGCGAAAGTTACCGCGCCAGGCGGCCTGCGCGGATCGTGCAAACGTCAGATAACGCTGGCGGGCGTCTTTGTCGAAGCGCACCTGTGTCTGGTTGCTGCGGGCAAAGCGCTGTAATTCGTAGTCGACATTGGGCTCAATATCTTCACGGCGTTCCGCCAGGCCGGGCAGCGGGAAGGTCCACATATTGATACGGGCGTATAAATCCTCACGGAACCGCCCTTGGGCTATCCAGTCGCGCATATCGCGGTGCGTACCGGCAATCAGTTGGAAGTCGCTGCTGGCTTCCTTATCGGAGCCGAAGGGAAAGAACGTTTTTTCTTCAATGGCTTTCAGTAGCATCGCCTGTTCGTCTAACCCCAGCTCCGCGATCTCATCCAGGAACAATACGCCACCGTCGGCTTCACGCAGCAGGCCCGCTCGTGCCTGCAAGGCTCCGGTAAAGGCGCCTTTCACATGGCCGAACAGCGTTGACATGGCATTATCGCCGCGCAAGGTTGCGCAGTTTACCGCCACAAAACGGCCTTTTACCAGATGGCGCGAGTGCCGCAATTGATAGATGCGCTCGGCTAAAAAGGATTTCCCTGCGCCGGTGGGGCCGGTGAGCAACATCGGGGCGTTGGAGCGCAGGGCAACGCGCTCAATCTGGTCAATCAGGGCGTTAAAGGTGGCATTACGCGTTTCAATACCGGATTTGAGGAACGATACCGAACGCTGTTGCTCATGTAAAAAACGGCTGGTGAGGGTAGTATAACGGCTGAGATCCAGATCGATCACCGAGTAGATCCCTTGCGGGGAAGGGCGATCGGTTTTTTCGCCGGGCGCGGTTTGCAGCAGTTGCGCGGGCAGGTAGCGCGCTTCCGTCAGTAGGAACCAGCAGATCTGCACCACGTGGGTACCGGTGGTGATGTGCACCAGATAGTCTTCGTTCTCGGTATCAAACGGATAGCGGCTGGCAAAATCCAGAAAGGCGCTGTAGACCTCTTCCAAATCCCACGGATCTTTTAGCGCCACGGGTTGCAACACTACCTGCGTAGCAGGCGAAACCGCCACAATATCTTCCGCCACCTGCTGTGCAATGCCTTTATCACGCGGTTGGTGTAGCAGTTCAAGACGATCGACCGGCAGATCGGGCTGCTGGCACAATCCTACCGTAGGCCGCCATTTGCTCCAGCGGTTTTCCCGCTTGCCACGCCTGTCCAGCGTGGTACCCAGCACCCCAATCACCACTCTGCGCTTCATGTTATCCCTAAAAATAAATGGTTATCCTACAGGATAAAATAGCGGCTTGTCGCTCTCGGTTCCAGCCGAATGTGATTTGTTTTTTATTGTTTAAATATCAATAAATTGAAATTTAAATCGAGGTTTTTATCCAAGTTGGCATGTTATTGGCAATGAATACCCCATGCGTTTCAAGCTGCAGGGAACCACGCTGCGGCTGGGTATTTAGGACAAAAGAAAAGGGATGACTGACACCATGAATAATAACTATGAATTGCTGGCACCGGTTAACAGCGCACCGATCAAGATGTGGACACAGGGAGTGCCCGTCGAGCCTGAAGCGCGTGAGCAATTGCTGAACACGGCGAAGATGCCATTTATTTTCAAACATCTGGCGGTGATGCCGGATGTGCATCTGGGTAAAGGTTCCACCATTGGTAGCGTTATCCCAACCCGTGGCGCCATTATCCCGGCGGCGGTGGGGGTAGATATCGGTTGCGGCATGATTGCCGTGCGGACTTCATTGGTGGCGGCCGATCTGCCGGATAACCTGGCCGGGTTGCGTAGCGCCATTGAACAGGCGGTGCCCCATGGCCGTACTTCAACCCGTTCAAAAAGGGATAAGGGGGCCTGGGCCAACCCACCGCAGACGGTCGATCACCATTGGGCCGAATTGGCTCCGCGCTTTAAGCGCCTGACCGACAAATACCCGCAGTTGCTGAAAACCAACAACTATCAGCACTTGGGTACGCTGGGAACGGGTAACCACTTTATCGAAGTGTGCCTGGATGAAACACAGCAGGTGTGGGTGATGTTGCACAGCGGATCGCGTGGCGTGGGCAATGCCATCGGTTCGCTGTTTATCGCGCTGGCTCAACAGGATATGCAGCAGCATATCGCCAACCTGCCGGATCGTAACCTGGCCTATTTTGAAGAAGGCAGCCTGCACTTTAACGATTATATGGAAGCGGTAGGTTGGGCGCAGGACTTTGCCCGTCATAACCGGGAAGTAATGATGGAGCATGTGCTGGCGGCGCTATCGCGCATCGTGACCAAACCGTTCACCACCCAACAGGAGGCGGTTAACTGCCATCACAACTATGTGCAGCGTGAGACGCACTTTGGTGAGCCGGTGCTGGTGACGCGTAAAGGGGCGGTATCGGCACAGAAAGGGCAGATGGGGATTATCCCCGGTTCGATGGGGGCGAAAAGCTTCATTGTGCGCGGGTTGGGTAACGAAGAGAGCTTCTGCTCCTGCAGCCATGGTGCCGGGCGCACCATGAGCCGAACGGCAGCGAAAAAACGCTTCACCGTGGCCGATCAGATCAGGGCTACCGAGCATGTGGAATGCCGTAAAGACAGCGATGTGATCGACGAGATCCCGATGGCTTACAAGGATATCGATGCGGTGATGGCGGCACAATCTTCGCTGGTAGAGATCGTCCATACCCTGCGGCAAGTGGTGTGTGTAAAAGGATAATGAATGATGGAACAGCAATTAAAGGGTGTCAGCAGCGCCATGCGGGAAAAAGTTCGGCAGGTGCTGCGCGAGGTTGAACAGCGTTATGACGTGCGGGTGTTATATGCCTGCGAATCGGGTAGCCGGGGGTGGGGTTTTGCCTCCCCGGACAGCGATTATGACGTGCGCTTTTTGTATGTCCACCGGCCGCAATGGTATCTGCGCGTAGAGCCGCAGCGCGATGTGATCGAACTGCCGATCGACCATGAGCTGGATGTCTGCGGCTGGGAGTGGCGTAAGGCGCTTGGCTTGCTGAAGCGGGCGAACCCGACGCTGATCGAGTGGTTGGATTCACCGGTGGTCTATCAGGAAACACCGGAAAGCGTTGCGGCGCTGCGTAACGTTGTTCCCGAGTGGTTTTCTGCGCAGCGGGCGCGTTGGCACTATCTTTCGATGGCGCGCAAAAACTTCCGTGGTTATCTGCAGGGGGAACAGGTACGGCTGAAGAAATATTTCTACGTGCTGCGCCCATTGCTGGCGGTGCGCTGGATAGAGGCAGGCAAGGGCGTTCCCCCGATGCGCTTTGAGCAACTGCTGGCCGGGACGGTGGCGGACCCGCTGCTGTTGGCGGAAATCCACGCGCTATTGGCGGTGAAACGGCGTGCAGGCGAAGCGGAATACGGCCCGCGCCGGGCGTTGATCCATGCGTTTATCACGCAGGAACTGGCGGCGGATGCCCGGCAGACGGTGCTGCCCGACAGCCCGGCACGTAGCGATCGATCGCTGGATCAGCTGCTTTACAGCACGGTGATGGCAGAATGTTAAGGATAAAAAAAATGAAAATAGGATTAGCGCGTCTTTTAGGTAAAGACGTTGCAATGAATTTCCCGGCCCCTTGGGGGACCGATCGTCCGGCAATCTATCATTGGTTGGCCACCTGGCCTAATAACGATGAACCGCTGCCTGCAGAAGCGGAGACCTTACCGGACGAGCCGCCGTTCGACGATGGTCAAATCCGTTGGTCGGCGGGGGCGCTTGACGGTGTCTTCGGGCACCACATGGCGGCGGCTGAGGATGAATCGCCGGTTGAGGCTATCATGGCTGCCCTGAAAAGCGTATTGCGTAAGCCAAGACGGCAGAATGTTGAACAGCTCTATACCCTGCTGAATCAGGCGTCGCCGTTAAGTTATATCGATGCCTTGCTGGCCGCGGTGGCGCAGGATTGCCAACTGCCCGCCAATAACTTGCAGGCGTTGGTGGAATGGCTGGCAACCGAGAGCCCGGATCGCAACGTGGTGAAAGTAGCCATGGCGCTACTGGCCTTTTTCCCCACGCAGAAAAGTGACCAGATACTTCGCACCTTGGGCGCGCATAGCGAATTCACGCTTTATGCGGTGGTTGCTCTGGGGAGCCTACTGCCTGCGGAGGAGTATGAGCGTGCCTGGCTTGCCCTGGCGAAACGCGCCGAAGGCTGGGGAAGAGTGCAGCTTATCGAGCGTTCACCTGAGCCATTGAGTCAACAGAGCCGCGATTGGCTACTGCGTGAAGGCTATCGCAACTCGGTGATGTATGAATACACCGCCTGGCATTGTGCGACGCACGGGCAGTTGCTTGCCGCCTTGCAGGATCGGCCCGATGCGGCACTGTTAGTGGGAGCCGCAGAGATTCTGCAAGCGTTAATCAACGGGGGGCCTACGCGGGATATGCATGACTATGCGCAGGGAGCCCAGGCCTGTGAGTGTTATCTGCGTTGCTTGCTGGCGATGGCTCCGGCGGAAATACAGCATTATCTGGCGGCGAGCGAGATTGCGCGTTTCGCACAACTGCAATCTGCTGAAGAAGAGGCGGTGTGGGATCTGGCACAGTGCGAGCTGTTGGCTGAACGGGCTAATGCGGTGATGGCGCAGCCGCAATGGTCGAGCGTCATCAATGGTCATTTACAGGGCAGCGATAAGTCCCTTTTCAACCTGGCCGTCATCGCCAGCCGGTTGCGTCAACAGGATCCGTGGGAGGCCATTTACGCGCGGCAGTTGGCGGATCCAACGGATGACAACTGGTATCAGTTGATGCAGACCGACCAGCCTGCGCATATTACCCGGGTGATAGCGCTGGCTGAACAGCAGCTGGATTTGGCTGCTATCGCCTCTGGGCCCGGAACGGCGATGGGGCTAGGGTTGGCTTACCGACAGCATCAGGCATTGGATTTTGTGCTGCAGGATCTGAAAAAGTTCCCTGGCATGGGCGAGTCTTTGTTGGCGGTAGGGTTACGCAGTGAGGTGATCCGTAATCGGCATATGGCGCTTAATGCCCTGGAGGTGTGGCCTCCGGCCGATTGGTCGCCCGAGATGCTCCAGACGTTGGCGGAAAGCGTCCGTAACGAACCCGATGAGCCGGTGCGCGAGCGTTTGCAGGCGCTGTGTGCCCGCCTGGCGCTCACGGTAGAGTAAGCGGTTGGTTAGATTAATCGCCCCGGGCGCCATGCTCGGGGTTTTTCAATTTTTAGCGATAAAAATATTCTGCCGATGATAAGCCAACTGGCTGGCATCCGGCGGAAAACCGATCGGCAGCCTCAGCCTACGGCCTTCATATTTGGCAAAGTTCTCTTCACTGATGGCGCTTTTTAGCTGTTTAAGACGCGGCGAAAGCACCAGTTCAAGATGCTCGTTAAAGGTGATCAATCCGCGATCGAACGCCTTGTCATGCAGGTTGGACAGGCATAAGCCGTTGCTGGGGTTGAGCTGATGTTCAACGGCGTGCTTCCAAGGGCGGATATGGCTGGCGACCAGCAACATCGGCTCTTCCAGCTCGGTCAGGCAACAGCGATTTTCATAGGCATCCAGCACCCGTTTGCGAAACAACTGCTGACCAACACGCGCATTGATGATGGTGGTTCTTTCTCTGCCACTGAAATCTTCTATTGCGCTGTCATGTAAGGCGGTGACCGGAGGCTCCAACTCTGTCATTGCCAATTGGCACTGCCGTTCAAAGGTGTCACTGTCGAGGTTCATTTCCTGCCATAGCGCTTCATCTGCTTTGGATGCCCCTGTCAGTCCACGACGGCCAGAGTTAACGATAAACGGATCCAGACTGGCGATATTCACTAACTTCATTGCCAATGCGGAAGGTGAGCGGCCGATTAACCCAGCATAGTGGATAATGTCGGGGTTTTTGGCGTGCAATTTACCAAAGGGGATTTGGCTGTATAGCGTAAAAGCGACCAGCAACTGTTCCCGCGTCCAGAGATTTACGGCAGCCATCAGGGCCTCGTCGTGGCATAACTTAATGGTGTTAGTTGAGTCACTTACTATGCCAGGCACATTGGTGATTGCCTACTTTCATCGATAACTTTCAGCGCCGCTACGTGGCGAGCCGGTGAATAAACGCCTGCAGCTCAGGAGTCCGTGGATTTTTGCCAGGGATTAACGACGTCCGGGATGACCTTTTCCATGATCCTTCCCATACCCATGTTTATCACCGCCTTTGTGATCACCTCTGTTACCATGCTCCTTACGGGGTGGCACTTTATGACCCTTATCGTCGTCACCATCACTTAGCAGTGCCAATGCGACCAGTGCACCTAGCCCGATCACCACACCGGTGATCGCGACCTCATCATTGGTCATATTGGCACAACCCACCGTCGACAAACACAGCAAACCAATCAGCGGATTTCTCAAAGATTTAACCATGATCATTGATCCTTTTTACGGTCAGTTATCTATCCATTCAAACTACCGATACCGTAGGACATTGCGATCGCGGGCTCAAGATAAGCTCAGGTAAATTAAGTGATAAGCTTCGTCAAGGAGCTTGACGTGGATTGACATTAGCGGGAGAGAAGCTCGAAGTTGTGGTAAGTGCAGCAGCTAATATATGCATGTTACATCCCCTCACCCTTTGTAAGAGGATGAAGGGATGTAACGGTTTGAATAGACGATCAAAAACGCCAGATAAAGCCAGCGTTAATGCGGTTATCCTGGTGGTTTTGCGACAGCAGACCGCCATAGCCCAGCGACAGTGTGGCATCTTGGCTTACCGCCAGTTCTGCGCTGGCTTTCAGCACGGCACCATCACGGGAAACCGGCACGCTGTCGACCACAAATGCTGAGCTGCTGCCACTGAACATCAGACTGGTGCCACGATCCAAATCGCTATACTGGTGCTGCCAGCCCAATTCACCGCGCAGCATGACAGTCTGCACCTGGGTATCGGCACGTAGTCCCAGCGTTGAGACTGTGGCATCCGTATGCTGTTTATCACCATGCAGTGCCGCAGCTCCGCCATCTTCGTTAATGCCGTTATTCTGGAAATTGATATAGGCCAGGTTGGCAAAGGGCTCAAGCTTAACGTCAGCCGCTTTGAGACTGTACCCTGCCTCGGCGAAGACTTGCTGAGTGCGGGCACTGTATTTAGCGTCTGGGGTCGCCGACTGCGGGCCGTAATTAACGCTGCGCGAGGTATCAATGCGGTGCCAGGTATAGGTGCTACCCGCGCGCAGGGACAGATCGCCGAGCTGTTTGCCGCCATACACGCCCAGATGGTAGTTGTCACTGTTCGCGTTTGCGCCATATCCACCGTCCAGAGAGGTACGGGTATAGCCTGTCGACATACCCAGTTGCCACGTTTCGGCGTAGGTTGAATCTAACCCCATCAGGATCCCGTAGGTGGAGGCTTGATAGCCGGTGGCATTGGCATCGCCGGAGGCGTGATCCCACGCCCCAAGGAACTGTGCCCAGGCGCCCCCTTCGTTGACTTTGATGTCCGATGAACGGGTCAATCCTTCACTCTGACGTAAACGTTCGTTCAGCGCATCACGCAGGTAACGGCTGTCATTGATCTGGGCAGCAGCGATATCGGCATGAATCTGGCCAGACAGTTGGCGATATACCAGTCGTGCTTCCCCTGGGGTACTGCTGGTCAGAATGCTTTCGTAGACCGGGTTTCCTGCTGCCAGAGTATCTGCTGCCATGGCTAACGCTCGCTCGTTTGACGTTTGTGCAACATCAGCGAAGGCGGTGGCGTTGCGGCCAACGTTCAGTGTGATCCGATCGGGATGATAACTGAGGGTGGTGCCCAGAAACAGATAGTCGGGCTGTACGCTGTCGAACTGGCCGCTGATCCCCTGCTGAGCCGTCAGAATACTGTACTGTTTACCCAGCAGGCTGCGTACTTCGCTTTGGCGGAGCAGGTTGCCACTGTTCTCCAGTGAGACGGCGATATTGCCCCCGTTTAACAAGGCTGCTCCCGTACTCTGGATAAGGTCGCTGCGGCCATCGGCGGCAACTTCTACCGCATAGGTTGAACCCGATTCAAAGGTAACATTCTTTGTCACGTGTAAGGTGCCAATTGAGTTACCTGGCGCGACAACGGCACCAGACTGTACGCTCAACGCCCCCACCGTGCCGGATCCTCCCAGCCATGCACCATCCTCAATCATGACGGCAGAGTTGCCATGGTAGCCGTTGACGATTAGCGCCCCGCCCGCCACCGTCGTCGTACCAGAGAAACTGTTGTTGCCTGTCAGTTCGAGTATCCCTGAACCATTTTTGACAAAGTTGCCGTTGCCGGCAATATCATTACCCCAGCTATCGTAGGCGCTGAAACCGCCTTGGCTGGCGTCCATGGTGATCGACACATTGCCATTAAAGGCGCCGTAACCGTCGGCTGCGGCGTAAAGGTTGAGGCGTGCCCATCCTGAACCGTTGTCGAGCGCGTGGCCGGATTCGATCTCGGTGGTGGCGAGAACATCACGGCGTTGTTCCGCGCTCAGGTAGGGGAAACGGCTGGCGATTAACACTTCGGCCCCTTCAGGCACTACGGGAGCAAGATCGGTGGGGCCGACCGGGGCCAGGCCGTAAGTCATACGGTAGAGATAGTCAGCCTTATTTTGCGTGGCTGCGGCTTGACGCTGTGCTCTATCGGCGGCGGAACATTCGGCGATGGTGCTTTGGCAGCCCTGTTCCAACAGGGTACGCAGATCCGTTTGCGCTGCCGATATCAACCCTTGGAAATCTGAAGTCGTGGTCACCGGCGAGCCTAACATGCTCGAGATATTTTGCCCCAGATAGTCCGGGTTATTGTTAAGCATCTGCGCCAGAGCGTAAGTGGTCATGATGCGAGCGCCGATGACGTCCAGCGCATAGTGCACACCCAGAGTAATACGACTGTTACCGTATTCAGAGCCGCGCAGCAGAAATTCTTGAAAACGTTCAGGCACCATCTCGGCAAATAGCAGTGTACTGGCGAAACCAAACGCCGAGTGACCACTCGGGAAAGAGGCATTAGCCTTGACGGTTGGCAGAATGGCGACTGCCGTATCGGTTTCCACCCCGAAGAAATCGAGTGCACTGAAACTGTCTATTCTGTCCGGTGCCACCTGTACAGGGCGCGAGTTGCCCACGGTATTACGGTTTTCCTCCGAAGGGTTATATGCCAGATCGTAGACGTTATAGACGCCCCCGGCAGGCAGGCTGATGCCGGTAGCGGGCATGGCTGGATTGCCGTTCGCGCTGCCATTGGCGTAATAGTTTTTGGCAAAGCTGGAGTCAGCCTGGATCAGGGCGTTAACCTGCGAGAACAGGTCGGCAAAATTCTGGGAGAACGTCGTCGCTGAGTAGGTCGCGGCGTTAATGCTGTTATGGGCGGAGAATATGTCGTACATCTTTGGTCCGAGCGCATTGGCTACCAGCAGGCCATTGCTCATTGAACCAATCAGTGCCGCGATGGTGTTGTCTGACACCGCTCTGGCACGTTGTGCATCGGAGGCATCGTTGTTGATGGCAATTGAGGTATTGAGGTTTTCAGCCAGGACATGTCGTCCCTCTTCGCTGTTGTTAAGCTGACTGAACCCCGCAATCAGTTCTGTGGCAGCGATGGTTCTCGTCTCTGCCGCACCGGCAGAACCCAGAGTAAAAATCATGGCAATAGGTAACGCGGATCTCACTGTTTTTTTTAGCATTATGGTTCATCCCTAAAAACCCTATAAATTGGCAAGGTAATTAAGTAACAGCTTTTAATGACATTTTTATTATGCCGATGGGGAGGGTAGGGGAGATCACACAGGCAAGGGAAAAGGGCGCTCCCCTATGATAGAGGCAGCGCCTTACTGATTATTTCAAGGCAATACGGATCACATCATCAGGCTGCGTGGCTTCTTTATCGCGGGTGGATCCCTGCTTCACGCTGACGTACAGGGTTTGGCCATCCGCTGACAGCGCCAGGCTGTTTGGATGAACCGGCGTCTTGAGGGTTGCCAACAGTTTGTAACTCTTGGCATCGATCACGCTCACGGTGCCTTCTTTGCGGTGAGTGACATAGACCTCATTGCGTGCCGGGTTAAACAGCGCCGCCAGGGACTCCGGTACGTCGATCTTCTGCAGAATGTTACCGTTGCGGGTATCCACCACCAGCACTTGCGGCTGCTTGGAATCAGTGATGAACGCCCGGTGTGTCGCCGGATCCAGACTGATATTCAGGAAGAAGTGTTCTTTGCTCTCATCCAGTTTTTTACGCGTCAGCACCTGATTGGTTTTGGTGTCGATAGTAACCAGCTCACCCTCGGCATTGGTGACATACAGGCGGCTTGCCGCCGCATCCAGCGCCAGGCCGGTACCGTACTTGCCGGTTTCGGTGATGGTGGTGCGCAGAGTGAGATCCTTGCCATCCACCACCCAGACCACGCTGGACTCACCCAGGCCGGTGATATAGACGGTATCCGTGGTCGGGTCAGCGACCAGCTCACGCGGAGCCAAAGGCTTGACGGTATCGGAACGTTTACGCGCATCCAGCACCAGGCGGCCCTTCACTTCACCGCTCTTAGCGTCGATGGCGGTCACCGCGTTGCTGGTGGTATTGCCGAAGTAGAGCGTATCGGTCTTGGTGTTGATAGCGGCACCAAACGGCTTGAGATCGTTATGAATGATCTGCGTAATATCCAGCGTTTGTGGGTCGAGGCGATAGACCACGCCCCCTTTGTCCAGTTTACGGCTTTGTGAGGTCGCCAGGTAGAGCGCATTCCCGCCCTGGCTATACACCATCTCGTAAGCGCCTTTACCTACCGCTTTACGCAGTAAGTCTGGCTCCGTCTGCGCATGCAGCGTAGTGGAAAACACCAGAGAGGTAAGTAGCATAAGAGGATAAACCGCGCGCGCGCTGAACTTACGGCCGGTCGTCGTCATAACATTCATAACAGCTCCATTTCATCAAAATACAGGCCACCACGGAACAGGGGTTCCGAAGTGGGATCGGCTCAACATTGAATCGAAAGTAAAAATCAGTGCGGTCACGTCATGGCGTGCCGATTTATTGTTTGGGAATGATAATCATTATTCTTAAGGAAAGGGAGCGTTTTTCGTCTGCAAGCGATAAGTATCACGTTTGAGGCGGAGCCAATGTCGCGGTGGAGGGGAGAAGGGATGGGTTCTGACCCAGATAAAATGTGGCAATCCTCAGCGCCCAGATGGGAAGGCGCATAGGGCGTGAGGAGTGAAAATCACAACGTGATCGCGCCATACAGCGCCTGATTTTCAGCCGCTTTTTCTGCCAGGTAGCGTGCAGGTGGCTTACCGACGGCTTTACGGAACATGGTGACAAAACCACTGGCGTTCTCGTAACCGAGATCCAGGGCTACGCTTTGCACACTTTCCCCCTGCGTCAGGCGTTGCAGGGCCAACATCACATGCAACTGCCGCCGCCAGTGCCCAAAGCTCATCCCCATTTGCTGTTGCAACGTGCGACTGAGTGAACGCTCGCTCATACCAATGCGTTGTGCCCATTGCTTCAAGGTGGATTTATCGGCCGGATCAGCCAGTAGCTGCTCGGTTAACTGGCGCAGGCGTGCGTCATTGGATACCGGCAAGTGCAGGTTTTCCAGCGGTGCGGTAGCAAGCTGATCCAGCAGGACTTTCGCCAAACGGCCTTCCGGGCCCTCTTCCGGATAGAGGATATCGAACTGGCTGGCTTGCAGCAGCAGTTCACGCAATAGAGGAGAAACCGTCAATGTGCAGCAGTTTTGCGGCAGGCCGGGGATGGCATCCGGTTCTACAAACAGGCAATAGCATTCGCTCTTGCTGGTGGCCTGCGCAGAGTGGCTGACGTTGCTGGGCATCCACAAGGCACACTGGGGTGGCACCAGCCACAGGCCATTTTCCACTTCGCAGCGCAGCATACCGCGTACCGTGTAAATCAACTGGGCTTTACGGTGACGATGGTGGGCGATCTCCCAGTCTTTCTGCACGGTAGAGGCCTGCACCGCGAAGATGGCGCGTGGCACGTTATCGATATCCGGCCTGGGGCCTTGGCAAGCTACTTTCATGAGAATTGTTATCATTTTGGCGTATTTGAACAATATTATGTCCTGATTGTGCAATGCGGTCGAGCGCGAACCTCGCTAAAGTAAGTGCCACTTCGCGTGCTTGGTGAACGCACGCCCACGCTCGACAACAGTAAGGAGAGGCCATGCATCAGGAAAACGTCATTAGCCAACTGCTGGCCTGGATAGAACAAAGCCTGGATCAACCACTGACGTTGGACAACATCGCGGCCAAATCGGGCTATTCGAAATGGCATTTGCAGCGAATGTTCAAACAGTTTACCGGCCAGATATTGGGCACCTACGCCAGGCGCCGCAGGCTGACTGCCGCCGCGCGTGAACTGCGCCTGACCAGCGCTACGGTTGCCTGTATTGCCGACAAGTATCAGTTCGACTCCCAGCAGACCTTTACCCGCGGTTTTAAAAAACAGTTTGGCCTGCCGCCCGCAGCCTACCGCCGAAGCGCTGACTGGCCCAGCTACGGTCTGCAACCTCCGTTAAGTATGGGCAACGAGCCTTTGCCTCAGGCGGAGATTATTGTGCTGCCCTCCATGAGGTTGGTGGGCTATACGCAGCAAGGCAGCTGCACGCTGGGGCAATTGGGGGATTCGAAGAGGTTATTGCGCCAACACGCATGGCGCAATCTGCTGCGTCCGGGGCAAGGGATGCCGGAAGTGGCCTATGGCCTGATGAGCCTGCAGGCCGACAGCCGTCAGCGGGATCGCCAGCAGATGATTTATACGGCGGCAATGCCTGAGGAGCATGCCTCAGGCGAGCAGGTGACGATCGAACAAGGAGAATATGCCCGCTTTGCCTATCAGGGGCAGGCGGAGGGGTTGCAGACTTTTATTGCCCGACTGTATGACACAGCCATTCCGCAGATGAATGCGGTGCGGCGCCCAGGCCAAGATATTGAGCGCTTTTATCCTACACAGGGGCGCTGTTACGCTGACGATCAAGTGGCGATCAGTTGTGAATATCTCATCCCGATTCGATGTGGTGAAGGAGATAATCGGGTCTGTTAGCACCAATTTTTACAAAATTCTCACAAGACACCACATCCGGCTACAAAAAAGTCTGGTATTTGCACCAGTAATGTTTCCCTCCAGCCGTCAAGTGCACATATAATGCGCATCCGGCCAACTATGGCCGGATATACCCATCGTCTTTCAGGTTGCAGCGGTGTTAACTGCTACTTGAAATTTAGCGGGTAAAAGAACACATACTCTTTTAGCCAGTGCGGCCACCACTTTACTACGAAGATGAAAATGAGCATTCGCGCGTTATTAACCCTGTTTACTGCTTTGGTTGCATTCAGCCAGGCTGCCTTCGCTGTTGTATACCCTTTGCCTGCCAAAGATAGTCGCCTGGTGGGGGAAAATATTCAGATTACCGTTCCTGCAGACAGCAAACTGCCGCTGGAGAGCTTTGCGGCTCAATACCAGATGGGGCTAAGCAATATGCTGGAGGCTAACCCAGGGGTTGACCCGTTCCTGCCGCTGCCAGGCAGCACGCTGACGATCCCGCAGCAGTTGATCCTGCCGGATGCACCGCGTGAAGGCATTGTGATCAACAGCGCAGAAATGCGTCTGTATTACTATCCGAAAGGCACCAAGACCGTGGTGGTATTGCCGATCGGTATTGGCCAGCTGGGTAAAGATACGCCGCTGAATTGGATTACCACCGTTCAACGTAAGAAGGATGGCCCAACCTGGACACCGACCGCGAAAATGCGTGAAGAGTATGCCGCCGATGGTGAAATCCTGCCTGCCGTCTTCCCGGCCGGTCCAGATAACCCAATGGGCCTGTATGCGCTGTACGTTGGCCGTCTGTATGCTATCCACGGCACTAACGCCAACTTTGGTATTGGCCTGCGTGTGAGCCACGGCTGCGTGCGTCTGCGTGCTGACGACATCAAGTACCTGTTCGATAGCGTGCCGGTAGGCACCCGCGTGCAGTTCATCAACGAGCCAGTAAAAGCCTCTGTTGAGCCCGACGGTTCACGTTATCTGGAAGTGCATAACCCACTGTCTGCCAACGAAGAAGAACTGCAGTCAAAAGAGCCGGTGCCAATCACGATCAGCGCGCCAGTTGGCAAGGTGCTGATGGATCCTGCTGTTGACCAGGCTGCCGTAGATGCCGCCATCAAAGCGCGTTCCGGTATGCCGGTTAAAGTGAACTGATAGCGATATTGATTGTAAAAGAGACGCCTGCGGGCGTCTCAGACTGCTGACAACGTGTTCTTTCCCCCTGTCAGTAAAGTGTCAGGAGCATTACCGTCAAAATAGCTTTTTTCTCTGCAGCTATTGTGAACGGCAATTGCAGGGCCCAAGGCGCGGTCCTGCACCCGCGCCTACGCTTAACATGCCCTGTCCGCTGCGCGCATATTACTCGGCCCGTCCTGGGCCGCGCCAACGGCCCCTGACTCGGGCACGGTCACGGGTGTTTAAGAGATCAACGTTTGTCTGGCGACCGAAATAATTGGATGGCTATCAGGAAGTACTGAAAAGGCGGGCACCAAGATTATCGCTACGCCCTCCACCACATTGATCTTCGTCAGCCGCCTGAAATGCCAGCGGGCATCACACCAAAGCGAGATTCAACGTGCGCGCTTTGCCACCAGGGTGAATTTGTAGTCTTCGCTTTTAAAGAAATTGCGGCTGAACTCAAACACCGTGCCATCGTTGAGAAAACCGGTGGAAACCTTCTCCAGAATCGGTTTTTGTGGGTCAATACCCAGTGCGTTCACCGCATCCTCGCCGGGCATGACCGGGATGATCTCTTGCTCACTGCGGTCAATCACCAGCTTTTTTACCTGCTCGATGTAGTGGTACTTGGAGTTCTGCATCACGTCGTAGCTGAGATCGGGGAACAGGGCCAGCGGCATCCAGGTCTCTTCCAGCGTGACCGGCTTCTGCTTGATATAGCGCACGCGCTTGACGTAATACACCTTGTCATCGGTGGTCAGACGTAGCGCTTCAGCGATCGGCGGGCTGGCCTTGGCCACCTCAAAAATCAGCACCTCGCTGTGGGTTTCCACGTTGCGATCCGCCAATTTTTCATAAAAGCTGGTGAGCTGATAGATATCGTAATTCACCTTCTCTTCTTTGACGTACCAACCGCTACCCTGAATGCTCTCAATCACTTGCTCTTCGGTGAGCAATTTCAATGCCTGGCGCACCGTGACCCGGCTGACGTTGTACTGTTCGCGCAACAGGGCTTCTGTCGGTAATGCATCACCAGGTTTCAGTTCACCGTCAGCCACCTGCTGGCGCAGGGTATCCGCAATCTGGCGATAGATAGGCTTTTTGCTCACGCGTTGGCATCCCCGAGGTTGTATGGCTTTCAGCCCGCATTCTAGCCTTCACATGCGGATAAAAAAACAAATAAAGCCACGTTTTGCTGAAATGTCTGCATTTTTCTCTTAAAATGAATTAATACAAATTTAATACAAAAATGATGCTGATTTGAAATTGATCACAAAATGGTATTGCTTTGCTTGTTATGATCATCACCAGTTTGCTGAGGGAGCCGCACTGGCCTCAGCGTGAAAGTGGCCAACCCGAGGATGACGATGAACCTGAGCAGCCTGACCCATTCCAGCTTGATCAATCTGCACGTGACGTTTGCGGATCGCGATCAGGCCATTCACCAGCTTGCCGACCAATTGGATCAGCAAGGTAAATTACATGACAAAGCGGCTTTCCTGCAGGCGGTTTTTGAGCGTGAGGCGCAGGGACCTACCGCGTTAGGCGAGGGGTTGGCGGTACCACACGGTAAAAGCGATGCTGTCAAAGAGGCCGCATTTGCCGTTGCCACGCTCAGTACGCCGCTGGACTGGGAAGGGATTGACGGCCCGGAAAGCGTCAACCTGATCTTCCTGCTGGCGATCCCACAGGCGCAGGCCGGTTCCACCCATATGCAGTTGCTGACCAGCCTGACAACGGCGCTGGTGGATGATGACATTCGCGCTGCGGTGCTGCAGGCCACCAGCGCGGAACAACTGCTGGCTCTGCTGGCGGGAGGCGCGCCGGAGCCAGAACCTGAACACAAACGACAGGATGAGGCTCGACCGACGGTGGTGTGTGTCACCGCTTGTCCGGCTGGCATCGCCCATACCTATATGGCAGCGGAATATCTTGAGAAGGCGGGGCGTAAGCTCGGCATTAACGTCTATGTCGAGAAGCAAGGGGCCAACGGTATAGAAGGCCGCTTGACGGCTGAACAACTGAATAAGGCGACGGCCTGCGTCTTCGCAGCCGAAGTGGCGATCAAAGAAGTGGAACGCTTTAACGGCATTCCCCGTATTGAAACGCCGGTCGCCGAACCGATAAAACATGCCGAACGTATCTTACAGCAGGCGCTGGCTGCTGGGCAGGCCGCCGAAGGGGGCGAACGGGTACTGCAACAGGAAACACCGGTACAAAAAAACAGCGTGAAGACCGAGCTTAAGCAGGCGTTGCTCAGCGGGATCTCCTTTGCGGTGCCGTTGATCGTCGCGGGGGGCACGGTTCTGGCGGTCTCCGTGCTGCTGGCACAGATCCTCGGCTTGCAGCATCTGTTCGATCAGGAGAACTCCTGGTTATGGATGTATCGCAAACTGGGCGGCGGCATGCTCGGTATCCTGATGGTGCCAGTGCTGGCGGCCTACACGGCGTATTCACTGGCGGATAAACCTGCCTTGGGCCCAGGCTTTGCAGCCGGGTTGGCAGCCAACATGATCGGTTCCGGTTTCCTGGGCGGGGTAGTAGGCGGCCTGATCGCCGGTTATCTGATGCGCTGGGTGAAAAATCATGTGCGTCTGAGCCCCAATTTCAACGGCTTCCTGACGTTTTATCTTTATCCGGTGATCGGTACGTTGGTGGCGGGCAGCCTGATGCTGTTTGTTATCGGTGAGCCGGTGGCCTGGCTGAACAATGGGCTGACTGCCTGGCTTAACAGTCTGTCTGGTACCAATGCGCTGGTGCTGGGGGCCATTCTCGGCTTTATGTGTTCATTCGATCTCGGTGGCCCGGTGAATAAAGCCGCCTATGCATTCTGTCTTGGCGCGATGGCCAACGGTGTCTTCGGCCCGTATGCGATCTTTGGTGCGGTCAAAATGGTCTCTGCCTTCACGGTGACCGCCTCTACGTTACTGGCGCCACGCCTTTTTCAACAGTTTGAAATTGAGACCGGTAAATCCACCTGGTTGCTGGGGCTGGCGGGCATTACCGAAGGGGCGATCCCGATGGCGATTGAAGATCCCGTGCGGGTGATCGGCTCCTTCCTGGTGGGATCGCTGGTGACCGGTGCCATCGTCGGAGGCATGGGTATCGGCTTGTCCACGCCGGGTGCGGGGATCTTCTCGCTGTTCCTGCTGCACGATAACGGTCTTGGAGGCGTGCTGTCGGCAGCGATTTGGCTGGGGGCAGCGTTGCTGGGCACGGCGATTTCTACTCTGGTGCTGATCCTTTGGCGACGCCATGCGATGAAGCAGGGTAAATACACCATTGCTGAGCATCAATAACTTGATTTCCCCCTTTCCCATCGGGAGAGGGGACTGGGTTACGTTCTAGCAAGACGAATGAATATCAACGAATTGGCACCCTGTCGAGTGCGGTGCCCTATTTAGGAATTGATAATGAAAGCTGTATCACGTGTTCACATTACGCCGCATATGCATTGGGATCGTGAGTGGTATTTCACCACCGAGGAGTCACGCATCCTGCTGATTAACAACATGGAAGAGATCCTGACCCGGCTGGAAACCGATCCTGAGTATAAGTTCTACGTGCTGGATGGGCAGACGGCGGTGCTGGAAGACTATTTTGCCATCAAACCCGAAAACCGCGAGCGGGTGAAGGCGCTGGTACAGGCTGGCAAGCTGATCATCGGCCCGTGGTATACCCAAACCGATACCATGGTGGTGTCGGGGGAATCCATCGTGCGCAACCTGATGTATGGCATGCGCGATTGTTTGTCCTTTGGCGAACCGATGAAGATCGGTTACCTGCCGGACTCTTTCAGCATGTCCTCACAGTTACCGCATATTTTCAATGGCTTCGGCATCACGCGCGCCATGTTCTGGCGTGGCTGCTCCGAACGCCATGGCACTGACAAGACCGAGTTCCTGTGGCAAAGCAACGACGGCAGCGAAGTAGCGGCACAGGTGCTGCCTTTGGGGTATGCCATTGGCAAATACCTGCCAGAGGATGAAGCCGGGCTGCGCAAGCGCTTGGATAGCTACTTCACCGTGCTGGAAAACGCCTCAGTCACCAAAGACATTCTGTTGCCAAATGGCCACGATCAGATGCCGCTGCAGCAGAATATCTTCCAGGTGATGGCCAAACTGCGTGAAATCTACCCGCAGCGCGAATTTGTCATGAGCCGTTTCGAACAGGTATTTGAGCAGATTGAAGCCAGCCGTGAGCGTCTGGCGACGTTGAAAGGCGAATTTAACGACGGCAAATACATGCGTGTGCACCGCACCATTTCGTCCACCCGCATGGATATCAAGATTGCCCACGCCGAGATCGAGAACAAGATCGTCAATATCCTTGAACCGTTGGCCGCTATCGCCTGGTCGCTGGGTTTTGAATATCACCACGGTCTGCTGGAGAAAATGTGGAAAGAGATCCTGAAAAATCATGCCCACGACAGCATCGGTTGCTGCTGCAGTGACAAAGTACATCAGGAGATCATGACGCGCTTTATTCTGGCGGACGATATGGCGGAAAACCTGGTGCGCTTCTACATGCGCAAGATTGTCGACAACATGCCGGTACAGCAAAGCGGTACGGAAGGTGGTGTGGCGGACAAACTGACGTTTTTCAACCTGTTACCTTACCCGCGCGAAGAAGTGATCAACACCACCATTCGCATTCGTGCTCAGCAGTTCTCGCTGACCGACGAGCAGGGCCAGCCGGTGGCGTATTATATCCGCGCCGCGCGCGAGATCGACCCAGGGTTGGTGGATCGCCAGATTGTGCACTACGGCAATTACGATCCCTTTATGGAGTACGACATTCAGCTGTATCAACCGCTGCCCGCGATGGGATATAGCACCTTGCATATTCACGCCAATCAGGCCGGGCTGCAGCACCAGGCCGTCACACAACCGGCAGATTTACTTGAAAACGCCTATTACCGCATCGGGCTGAATGCCAATGGTACGCTGGATATTGAAGACAAACAGACTGGCTGCTGTTATCAGCAGGTGTTGCAGTTGGAAGACGGTTCCGACGATGGCGATGAATATGATTATTCACCTTCACGCCAGGAGTGGCTGATCTATTCTACCGAGAGCGCAGTGACCACCTCGGTCAAGCATGAGGCCTGGCAAAGTACCGCGACGTTGGCGCTGCGTATGGCGTTGCCTGCCAACCTGCAGCAACGGGCCGAGCGTCGCCGCGAGGGCTATCTGGATGTGCAATGTCAGGTGACATTGGCACACAACAGCCGCCGCATTGACATCGAGATGTCGCTGGATAACCAGGCGGACGATCACCGTGTGCGGGTGCTGATCCCAACACCGTTCGCCAGTGAGTACGTGCTGGCTGATAATCAGTTTGGTTGTATTACTCGTCCGGTTGACGATCCTGCAATGGCTCATTGGCAGGAAGAAGGCTGGAAAGAAGCGCCGATCCCGGTGTGGCAACTGATGAATTTTGCCGCGTTGCATGATGAGAAACACGGGCTGGCGCTATTTACCGAAGGACTGCGTGAGTTCGAGATTGTGGGTGAGCGTCGCGATACCTTTGCCCTGACGCTGTTGCGCTCGGTTGGTGTGTTGGGTAAGGAAGAGTTACTGTTGCGGCCGGGGCGGCCTTCGGGCATCAAGTTACCGACGCCGGATTCCCAGATGCGCGGTCGTTTACACTGCCGCTTCAGTCTGTTCGGTTTTGCAGGCGCTCCGCATCAGGCGGGTGTGATGCAACAGGCGCGCGCCTATGTGACGCCCGTGCGCTGCTATAACAAAATCCCGTTCGATGCGATGAAGCTGAATCTGGCCAGTTTCCGTACGCCGCTGCACTTTAGCCTGCTGTCGATGGCCGCGTCAGGTCCGGTGCTGAGCGTGTTGAAAAAAGCCGAGGATGCCGACGCCCTGATTATCCGCGTCTATAACCCTTCGGAACAGGAATCGATCGGCGGACAGGTAGCGCTGGCAATGCCCGCGCAGGAATGGCTGGAAACCGGCATGGATGAACACCCCTTGCCGCAGCAGGCGGTGGCAAACGGCGACTTCGGCCAACTTGCTCCCTGTCAGTCGAAGACGTTTCGTTTTATCCGCTAAAGAGAGAATCAGAGGCGTGGGGTAACACGCCTCTCAGAGTGTTAAAAACGTACTTTTATCTCCCTTGTCAGTGAAGTGGCAGGAGAATTGCCGTAAAAACAACACCTTTCTCTGAAAGCACCGTGAATGGCAATTGCCGGGCTCCGTCTTGAGCCCTGCACCCACGCATACGCTTAACATGTCCTGTCCGCTACGCGGAAATGACTCGCTCCTTCTGGGGCAGTTGCTCCTGGCAACGTAGCCTTGTTAAACAGGTTATGATGCGCTCTCAACGTCAACACTCGAATTTGCGCTTACCGGGCCAGTTTTGCATCGGTGTTGACAACCCTGCGGCAACCCCCACTTTTGCTGAGATGAGCACAGGTGTTGAAGCCATTGAAGGCGCCGAACGCAGACGCAGCGCATAGGCAAAAACGCCAGGGAAGGCGTTTTTAGGCGAGATGAACAGGGACGTGAATCGTAGCCGGCCGTGATGCGCGGTGGCGGAGTGAGGGGAGTGGGCAACGCCCACCGCCTGATTTGGCGAAGGCGCGGGTTGTCAGGGGCCGCGCCAACGGCCCCTGACTCGGGCGCGGTCATGAAGGTTTCAGAGGGGAACGCTGTTTTAGCGACCGAAATAATCGGATGACTATCAGGAAGTACTGAAAAGGTGAGCACCGAGATGATCGCTGCGCCCTCCATCAGATTGACCTCTGTGCAGTCACTACAGGTTGAACAAACGTGCCAGACGATCGATCTCGGCACGCTGGAACTGAGTAAACACTTCGCGCGGTTGCTGCTGTTGAATAAATTCCAGCAAAGGATCCTGCACCTCGGTGCGGATACCGCTCAATTGTTCCATAACCGCCAGGCCGCAGAACGGCACGTAGGCTTCGGCATAGCCTCCTTCATGTACCATCACCAGTTTGCCATCGCAGAGCGTGTCGGCGGCACGCTGTACCTTGTCGGTCATGGCGCGGAAGCTGTCGCTGTGCAGTTGCATCCGTGCCAGCGGATCGATGGCGTTGGCGTCATAGCCGCAGGCGATGATAATCATCTCCGGCTTGAACTGTTCTAACGCCGGAATGACAATCTGCTCCATGGCATATTGGTAGCCATCGTCTCCGGCTCCGGCCAGCAACGGTATGTTGATGTTGTAACCCATGCCCGCGCCTGCGCCGCGATCGTGCTCACCGGCGTAGCCCGCAGGGAAGCAGCCATCCTGATGTATTGAGATGGCCAGCACGTCGTCACGCTGCCAGTAGATATGCTGGGTGCCGTTACCGTGGTGTACGTCCCAGTCGATCACGGCGACCCTGCCTAACCCGAAGCGATGCTTGGCGCGTTCGATGGCGATAGGAATATTGGCCAGGAAACAGAAACCCATGGATTGATCGGGCAAACAGTGGTGGCCAGGCGGGCGCGAAAGGGAATAGGCGTTATCCAACTCACCTTTCAGTACCGCTTCAACGGCGGCACAGGCTAACCCGGCGGAAAGTCTGGCGATCTCAAAACTGCCCGGCCCCAACGGGGCCTCTTCTCCCAGCATGCCGCCGCCGTTATCGCTCAGTTGCTTAAAGCGTTGCAGGTAGTGCGCCGGATGGATGCGCAGCAGATCTTCTTCGTCCGCCAGTTCGGCACTCAGCAGGCTGAGTTGGCGTGAGAGGCCAGAGACGTCCATCAGGTTTTTCATCCGCCGCTTGGTTTCCGGCGATTCGGCGTGCCCTGCCCCGGAAGGCGGTTGCACCCAGCCGCCAACCGGCAACGTGGTGGCATGTAGACCAGTACTGTGCCAGAAACAGCGTTCATCGAAGAAAAAGCCGGTTTTTCTTTTCACCTTATAACTCCTGTTAAGCGGCGCGGCGTGCGCGATGAAGCCAGTGAAATCAGCAGTAGTGACAGCAGGGCGCAGCTCAGCGCTCCGATCAGTAACGCGTTGATACCACCAGAAGATTCGATCAGGTAACCCGCCAGCGTAGGGCCAATGGCCATGCCGCCGCCAATCACCAGATTAATGCTGTTCATCAGCTTGCCGTTGTTATCCAGCCCGGAGACGCGCGCCAGAATGAACGGCAGCACAAAGGTCCAGGTGAATTTGAACAGCACTGCGGCCAGCGTGAAGCGGATGAGCATTGGGTTTCGCGCCAGCAGCAGGATGCTGGCAATCAGCAGGCCGTAGCCGATCCACAGCAACGGTTTATGGCTGCGCCGGGCACCCACCAGCGCAGCGCCACCGGCACCGAGGATGCCGAATACCGTCGCGGCAGCCAGCACTTGCCCACTATGTACCGGGGAAAGCCCTGCAGTGGCGGCGATGTTGCCAATAAAGGTCCAGACTGCGCTCAGGCTGATATAAAAGCCTAATACCGCCAGAACGGCGAACAGCTTGGCGATCCCTGGGGAGGGGGGGAACTGGCTTGCCGCCGCGCTGGTCCGGCGAAAGCCGCTGGGGAACGCGCTGAGTAACGGCAGACAACACAGCATGATGGCCGCCAGGATCAGGTAGACGGCCATCAGGCCGAAATGAGCAAACAGCGGTGGTAACGCCAACAGCCCCATCACCCCAAGCAGCAGTTGGCCCAGAACCCAGAAGGCATACACCCGGCTGGGGTTGGCGGTACCTGCGGCACAGGAGATACAGAGGATCATCAGCGTGCCGCCTGCCAGTGAGGCAATAAAGCGCAATATCAGCAACGGGATAAAATCATTAACCATGGCCGAAGCCAGATTACCGAGCAGGAACACTATCGCGGCCAGCGTGGCGATTTTTCGCCAGTTGATACGGCTGATCCACCACCATGCCGGTAAGGTGGCGATGCTCATGGCCCCCAGTTCGGTGGAAAACAGATGGCCTATCTGGGCGGGCGTGAGCTGCCATTGCAGGCTCAACTGTGCTGCCACGGCCGGCGCGGTCATCAAAATCCCGGGGGCGATGGCGGCAAAGACAATAATCGCCGTCAATAACCGGGGAGGGCAGGGGAGTACGGCCCCGGCAGAAGGCACAGAAACTGCATCACTGGACATCATCGCTATCCTCGAGTTTCGTCAATAAAACCCCGCTACACCGTTTTTTAAGCGTGCGGAAGCCGCGCCAGGGTTGGCGGATTTTGTGTCGTTTATTGTGGGTAAAACGGATCAGCCGTGGGCGATAAAGCCGCTGGAGACCAGTTCGGTGCGATTAACCACGGCGGTTTTGGCAAAGATATTGCGCATATGCGTTTTTACCGTCGACAACGAGATACCTAGCTTCAAGGCAATCCGCTTATTGCTGGCACCTTCACGCACCATATTGACGATCTCCTGCTCTTTGGCCGTCAGTAACTGGGCTTGTGCATCCGGCAACAGATCGCGCGTGGCCAGTTCGATCAAGGGCAGAATGGCGCGTAAACGGCTGCGCTCCAGTTCGGTGAATGGCGTATCACGGATCAGCGAAACCCCGGCAATGATCCGTTTGCGCTGGCGGATAAAGATCTCCGTCATATCACGCATGCGATTTGGCAGCATAAAGTCGTGATAATAGTGATGGTTATTGGCAATTGCCGTGGGCGTCATGCCAACCATGGTGATGTCTTGCTGGTGGAAGTTGGCCGGTTTTAAAGGATCAAGCTGTTGGAAATGATCCAGGTACTGCTGGTGAGTGTTGTCGGTAATGCCGTGCAGAATATAGTGATCTGGCCGCAGATTAGGATCCACCAGATAAAAAACTCCGGCAGAGACTGGGATCAGATGCGCAATGGTAGTCAGACAGCTTGAGATAAACGCGTCGCTACGCATGGGGGATGATGTTGTTGGCATAATTCATTTTCCTCCCTTGATCGCTCAGTAATCTGAAGGGCACCGGACGAGGTGCCTGGACAATATGTGAACGATAGAAGCATAGGTGTAGCAATTATGCAACACAATGAAAACATATTAACAACGTGAGCGAGATTGCAATAAAATACATTAATAACAATCTCTCTACGGGTATTAAACAGGCATTCATCCTGCCTTCATTACTGATTTCATTAACACATTAATAAAAGTCAATCGCTCGCTTCCCGCTGAATTTACAACGGTTTCCTGGGAGCGGCCCCAAAACCAACCCGTATCGCGGTGAATCAAGGCTCGCTGTTACCCCGCAGTTGGGCTCGTCCTTAAGGACGATAGCCAGCCTTTTCCTTTCCTTCCTATAGTGAGATTACCGCCCTTGGCGGTTTATATCTTTGTGACTTGGCGTTGCTACGTTGTGGGTGGCAATGCCAAGTCATAGGGGTAAACAACACCGGGTAAAAATGACTATAAGAGGAAAAATCCATGAACCTGTCGTCACGGCTCAGTGCCCAGTTAGAACGGGGCAAAGTCGGGTTCCCCACCACGTTAGCCAGCTCGGTTGGGGTGATAATGGCCAGCCCGGTGATCCTTACCGTGACCAGCGGGTTTGGTATCGGTGGCGATACCTTCGCGCTGGCGATGCTGATCGCCTTTATCATGATGCAAGCCCAGCTCACCACCTTCTCCGAAGCGGCGGCAATCCTGCCCACCACCGGTTCGGTTTATGACTATATCTCCTGCGGTATGGGGCGATTTTTTGCCATTACCGGCACCCTGTCTGCCTATCTGATCGTGCATATCTTTGCCGGTACCGCCGAAACCATTCTCGCCGGCATTATGGCGCTGGTGAACTTTGAACACCTCAACACCCTGATGGAAAGCCACAATAGCTCGTGGATGGTCGGGGTGGGGTTGGTGATCATTTTTGGCTTGTTGAACGCGGTAGGTATTGAAGCCTTCGGTAAGGCTGAGGTGGTACTGACATTCTGCATGTGGTGTACGCTAATGATCTTCTCGATCAGCGGCTTACTGCTGCCCCACGCCGTACCGCTGGAAGGTTGGTTTGGCACCACGCTTAGCGTCAGCGATCCCTTTGCGGTCTTCAGTCTGGTGGGCATGGCGATGTTTATGTTCGTCGGCTGTGAACTGGTAACGCCGATGGCACCGGAGATTAAGCGTTCTCACCGTGTGATCCCGCGAGCGATGTCGCTGGGGTTATGCGGCGTGGCGCTGTGCATGGCGCTGTATGGCGCGGCACTCAGCCATCAGGTGGAAAACGTGGTGGTGGATGCCGCCAATAACGTCCATTTGCTGGATACTCCTATGGCGATCCCGGCCTTTGCTGGCCAGGTGATGGGCAGCTTTGGTAAATATTGGCTCGGCATCGGGCTGCTGCTGGCCGGGGCGGCGACCATCAATACGTTGATGGCGGCGGTGCCGCGCATTATCTATGGCATGGTGCTGGACGGTGCCATGCCGCGTATTTTCGCCTATCTGCACCCGCGTTTTAAGACACCGGTGGTGGCGATTGCCGCAGCGGTGCTGATCCCTTGTGTTCATGCTTTTGCCATTCAGGGCAATCTTGATCGCATCATGCCGATGGTGCTGGCGGCCGTCTGTGCCTGGGGCGTGGCGTATCTGCTGGTTACCTGCTCGGTCGTGATCCTGCGTATTCGTCGTCCAGATCTGCCGCGTGCCTATAAGTCGCCGTGGTTCCCGCTGCCGCAGATCGTCTCCAGCATCGGGATTGTCATGGCGATCTTCTACATCACACCGCCGGGCATGAACCCGAGCGATGTCTACATTCCGTTTGGCATCATGATCGGCCTGACCGCTGGCTATGCGCTGTTCTGGACGGTGTTTGTACAGAAGGTCAATCCGTTCAAACCGGTTCCGGTGGAAGAGGTGCTGGAGAAGGCCTTTAACAAGGCAGAAGCCGAGGAGGTGGAGTTTGATCGGCTTACTTCCCTCACTTAATCGCTTTTGGCAGCGCGATCCTCCCGGTTATCAGCCGGGAGCTACGCTCGACAGATTGATCAGCAACCTGCGGCCGTATGCCTGCGAGCGCGTAACGCCTCAGCAGCTAAGACTCTCGTTGCCACAAGGGCCGGTTATCGAGGTTGCCGAACAGGTGCAGTCGTTGTTTCTGGCGCATATCGTCACTCACCGCTTTCGCTTACAGGGCCGTACCCGACTTGCTGAACCGATGGTGTTAAGCATCATCACCGGCGGTTGGTTACGCCGTAATGGCGTGATTTATCGCACCACAGCCAAACATGACAGTGCGCGTCAACTGGTCGCCGCGTTGCAGCAATATCCACAAATCGGTGAGGCGTTGGTCAGGCTCGATTTTCGCCGTGCCACGCTCACGCTGAAAGCGGGGGATTGGTGGCTGGAGATTGAACATTTTGCCGCATCCGAAGTGGTTAGCCGTTTGCCTGCCAGCCGTCGCTATCTGCGCCTGGAAACCGAGCAGCGGCGTTTGCTGCTCAGCAGTTTTCTGATGATTAGCCAGTTGATGGAGAAACTTGATGAGTAGAGTGGTGGTGATTACCGGTGGCGGCACCGGCATTGGCGCTGCCTGTGCTCGCCTGATGGTGCAGGAAGGCGAGCGGGTATTTATCGTTGGCCGCCGCCGTGAACCGCTGAATGCTCTGGCGGATGAGGTGGGAGCTTATGCCGTGGTGGGGGATGCCGCCAATGGCAACAGTTGGCAAACCGACATTCTGCCCACGATTTTACAGCAGGCGGGGCGCATTGATTGCCTGATTGCCAGTGCCGGCGGGATGGGATCAGGGCGTATCACCGAGGTGAGCGATGCTCAGTGGCAGCAAGCGCTGGACAGCAATCTCAACAGCGCGTTTGCCAGTGCCCGGGCCTGTCTGCCAGAACTTATAAAAAGCGCTGGCAACCTGTTGTTTGTCGCATCGATCGCTTCGCTGGCCGCCGGGCCGGAAGTGTGCGGCTACGTCACCGCCAAGCACGCGTTGATTGGCCTGATGCGTTCCATCGCCCGCGATTATGGCCCGCAAGGCGTGCGCGCCAACGCGGTTTGCCCCGGCTGGGTGACGACGCCGATGGCGGATGAAGAGATGCAGCCGTTGATGGCGGCACACCATCTCACCTTGGCGCAGGCCTACCAACACGTTTGCCGCGACGTTCCGTTGCGCCGTCCGGCCAGCGCGGAAGAAATCGCACAGGTGTGTCGTTTTCTTTGCTCAGCGCAGGCATCGATTATTACCGGGGCGACGTTGGTCGCCGATGGCGGTTCCACCATTGTCGACGTGCCTACCTTGGCTTTTACTTCCCTTTAAGGAGATTTTCATGAGTTCAGAAGCGGTATTTATTCAGGTTGGCGCATTGGCGGAAGGTTTCGCCCCACACAGCCATACGTTGAAGCAGCAGCAGGATTTGGCCGGTATGTCTCTGGTATTCCATTTTGCTGAGGGGGAATCGGTCAACTGTCACTTCAATGACGATCAAACCTTGTTGTGGCAGGAGCAGCGTGTTGACTACCGTGCGACCAGTATTCGCCCGGAGATCCTGTTTATTGATTTTCTCGATCCGCAGCGCAGCAACGGCAGTATCACGCTGGTGTGCGATCGCCAACTGGGCAATTTCACCGCAGTCTATGGCCAATTGCCGGATGAAGCACAGGCGCGGCTGGATGCGTTTAGCCGGGTCGAGCAAGGGTTGCCGCTGACGGCGGTCAATACTGAATTCCGCTTTGGTCGCCTGGATAACAGCGTTGCTCCCCTGCCGCATTTCACCGATGAACTGATCGGCATGCGCAATATGTACACCTACAGCCCAACCGAACGTTACGAACATATCTACCTGAATAACAACTTCTACGCCTGGCAATGCCTGGACGGGGTGGAGAAAGGGCTGGCGGACGTTGATCGTTGCCATTACGTCAAAGTGGCGGAAAAACTTTATCTGTTTGTTTGGCGTGAGAAGATCATCCCAACGTTGGGTGTGGTGATGATCGATCTGCAAGCGATGCGTACTGACGGCAAGATCCTGGGCTATCAGGGCAGTGACTTCAGCAGCTTGAGCAACTTTGCCGTCGGGGCCCACGCGCAGATCCTCAATACCACCCGTTACCCGCAGGCTTAAAGCGATGAACACGCTTTATCGAACCGACGCTTTTGCCGGGCAGGTGGTGCTGGTTACTGGCGGTGCTCAGGGGATCGGCTTGGCGATTGTCAGCGCTTTTGCCAGTCTGGGTGCGCAGGTGGTGCTGGCCGATCTGCAGTTGCCAAAGGCGCAGGACGCGGCGCAAGCCTTGCGCCAACAAGGTTGGCAGGTTCAGGCGGTGGCTTGCGACGTTGCTGATGTCGGGCAGATTACCGAGCTGGTGGAAAAGATTGGGCAGCACTATCAGCGGCTGGATGTGGTGATCCATAACGCCGCTTATTTTCCACTGACGCCGTTTAATCAGATTGATGCCGCGCTGCTGCAACGTACGCTCAGCGTCAATCTGATGGCACCGTTCTTTTTGGCACAGGCGGCCGTGCCGTGGATGAAGCGTCAAGGGAACGGGCGCATTCTGGTGACGTCGTCGGTGACCGGACCCAGGGTAGCTTACCCCGGCCTGGCGCACTATGCGGCCTCCAAGGCAGGGGTGAATGGGTTTATTCGCGCCGCCGCGCTGGAGTTGGCCTCTGATGGGATCACGGTCAACGGCGTGGAGCCGGGGATGATCCGCACGCCCGCGATGAGCAATCTGGGTGGGGAAACGCTGAATCAGACGATTGCCTCTGCGGTGCCGTTAGGCAGGTTGGGGGAGCCGGAGGATATCGCTGCTGCAATGGTCTTTTTAGCCTCACCGGCGGCGAGCTATATCACCGGTCAGACGATAGTGGTGGATGGTGGTGCACTGTTGCCGGAAGCTCAACCTGCCAGTCTCTGAGGATGCTATTTGTGAGCAACCACGTTGTTAGCATGCTGATCCCCTAAGCGGATCAGCTCGTCGAGCAACACCATCAACTGATCCATCTTCTGCTGCGAGAATGCCGCTTCTATCTCGCCATATCCCTGCTCTACCTGATGACGTGCCAGTTCATACAGCTCCTGGCCTTGCTGAGTTAACGATACGTACAGTTTGCGCTGATCGTTAACCGGCTTGAGGCGAAAGATCAGCTTGTCCCGTTCCATGCGCGACAAAATGCCGGTCAGGCTGGGACGCAGGATACAGGTTTCTGCGGCCAGCTCGTGGAACTCAATCGAGCGGTTATCGGCCAATACGCGAATGATGCGCCATTGTTGCTCCGTCAGGTTATGGCTTTTCAGGATGGGGCGAAAGAATCCCATGGCGGTTTCACGCGCCTGCAACAGAGCGATGGTTAACGATTCATGCATGTGGTTGGCCTTTGTTTTCAACAGGTTCGGTCAGTATCTATGAAGTCCATAGAGTGAATATCGCCTATGTCACCGGCAAAGCAGGCGCACAGACATCTCATTCCTTTATTAACAACTTAATAGTAGCCAATTTTCACTCACTGGAGAACGTGAAAACGCATTCCGTCGCTTAAAAAGGTGTCTGAAAAGCGTAATTTGCTGATTATTAACGCTAATGTTCGTTATTTGTGAATATTTCGTTATCGCGATCACAAATTAAATTAACAATGTTGCGTAAAAGCTGAACAGCGTATAAAAGTAATCGTTAATATATTAATGAATAGTGACTGCGCTGTTTTGCCATCAAAGGAGTCTGCATGAAAGGCACCGTATTTTCCGTTGCATTGAACCACCGCAGCCAGCTTGACGCCTGGGATCAGGCGTTCCGCTCGGCCCCTTACCAAACGCCACCAAAGACACCGGTGTGGTTTATCAAACCGCGTAATACCCACCTTACCAACGGCGGCAGTATCCCGTTCCCGGCCGGTGAAGTCGTACAAAGCGGAGCCACGCTCGCCGTGGTGATTGGCAGCCTCGCGCGTAAGGTCCCCGCAGAGAAAGTGGCGGAATATGTTGCCGGTTACGCCTTGGCTAACGATGTCAGCCTGCCGGAAACCAGTTTTTACCGCCCGGCGATCAAAGCCAAGTGCCGCGATGGTTTCTGCCCGCTGGGGGAGATTGCCCCGTTAAGCAGCACGGACAATCTGGAGATTGTCACCGAGATCAATGGGGTAGAACAGGATCGTTGGTCAACGGCCGATCTGGTGCGTTCAGTACCGGAACTGATCGCCGCCATCAGCGACTTTATTACCCTGCAGCCGGGTGATGCGGTGCTGATTGGCACGCCACACCAGCGGGTAGAGATCAAACCGGGTGATGAAGTCACAGTGCGTGCTGCTGGCTTGCCAACCCTCAACAACCGTGTGACGCAGGCAGGAGAATAACCATGAGACATGCTCGTATCCGCCATCATGGCCAGATTGTTAACGTCACCGTTGATGACCAGTTGCGCGTCACGTTGCCAGACGGCAGCAAGCTCGGTGAGCTGGAGGTTGAATGGCTGCCTCCGGCACAGGGCACGATCTTCGCGCTGGGCCTAAACTATGCCGATCACGCCAGTGAGCTGGAGTTTAAAGCGCCGGAAGAACCGCTGGTGTTCCTGAAAGGGCAAAATACATTGACTGGCCACCGCCAGGTTTCCGTCCGCCCGGCGCAAGTGGAATACATGCATTACGAAGCCGAACTGGTCGCCGTGATTGGCAAAACCGCGCGTAACGTCAGCCGTGAGCAGGCGATGGACTACGTGGCGGGTTACACCCTGTGTAACGACTACGCCATTCGAGACTATCTGGAAAACTACTATCGCCCGAACCTGCGGGTGAAAAGCCGCGACACCTTAACGCCCATCGGTCCGTACCTTGTCGATCGTGACGACGTAAAGGATCCGCATAACCTGGCGCTCAGCACCTATGTGAACGGCGAGCTGCGCCAGCGTGGCACCACCGCCGACATGATTTTCGATATCCCGTTCCTGATTGAATACCTGAGTGAGTTTATGACGTTGCAGCCGGGCGACATGATCGCCACCGGTACGCCGAAAGGGCTGGCCGACGTCAAACCGGGCGATGAAGTGGTGGTGGAGATTGAAGGCATTGGCCGTTTGGTTAACCACATCATCAGCGAAAAAGATTACGAGGAGAGCCTAGGATGAAAACCATCAACCATTGGATTAATGGGAAAAACGTCACCAGCAAAGCGTACTTCACTACCACCAATCCGGCTAACGGTGAGGTGCTGGCCGAAGTGGCCTCCGGTGGCCAGCTCGAAATCGATCAGGCGGTTGCCGCCGCCAAAGAGGCTTTCCCGAAATGGGCCAACACGCCGATGAAAGAGCGTGCGCGCCTGATGCGCCGTCTGGGTGAGCTGATCGATCAGAACGTACCGCAGATTGCCGAGATGGAAACGGCTGACACCGGGTTACCTATCCATCAGACCAAAAACGTTCTGATCCCACGTGCTTCACACAACTTTGAGTTTTTTGCCGAGATTTGCCAGCAGATGAATGGCCGCACCTACCCGGTGGACGACAAGATGCTCAACTACACGCTGATCCAACCGGTAGGGGTTTGTGCGCTGGTGTCGCCGTGGAACGTGCCGTTTATGACCGCGACCTGGAAAACCGCGCCTTGTCTGGCTCTGGGTAACACAGCGGTACTGAAGATGTCCGAGCTTTCCCCTCTGACGGCCGATCGTCTGGGTGAGCTGGCGCTGGAGGCCGGTATTCCTGCCGGGGTGTTGAACGTGGTGCAGGGATATGGTGCAACCGCCGGTGATGCCCTGGTACGCCACAAAGATGTGCGCGCAGTGTCCTTTACCGGCGGTACGGCCACTGGCCGTCGCATCATTGAAAGCGCCGGGCTGAAGAAATTCTCGATGGAACTGGGCGGCAAGTCGCCGGTGCTGATCTTTGAAGATGCCGATATCGAACGTGCGCTGGATGCGGCGCTGTTCACCATCTTCTCGATCAACGGCGAACGTTGCACCGCAGGTTCACGCATCTTCATCCAGGAGAGCATTTACCCGGAATTCGTCAAACGCTTTGCCGAGCGTGCCAACCGTCTGCGCGTGGGCGATCCGATGGATCCGAATACGCAAGTGGGCGCGCTGATCAGCCAGCAGCATTGGGAAAAAGTCTCCGGCTATATCCGTCTGGGTATCGAAGAAGGGGCAACCCTGCTGGCAGGCGGCCCGGACAAACCGACTGGCTTGAGCCACGGCCATTTCCTGCGCCCAACGGTGCTGGCCGATGTCGACAACCGTATGCGTGTCGCGCAGGAGGAGATTTTCGGGCCGGTGGCCTGCCTCCTGCCGTTCAAATCAGAAGAAGACGGCCTGCGCATGGCCAACGATGTGGAGTACGGCCTGGCGTCGTACATCTGGACGCAGGATGTGAGCAAAGTGCTGCGTCTGGCTCGCAATATTGAAGCAGGCATGGTTTTCGTCAACACCCAGAACGTACGCGATCTGCGCCAGCCGTTTGGCGGAGTGAAATCCTCGGGCACCGGCCGTGAAGGCGGTGAGTACAGCTTCGAAGTGTTTGCCGAAATGAAGAACGTTTGTATCTCCATGGGGGATCATCCGATCCCACGTTGGGGGGTATGAAACAGCACTGCACCCTTTAAAACAACAACCAAGAACTAGACCCGATAGATATCAGCCTGCGGCCAGCCGTGCTGCAGGCTGAAAGATAAAGGGGATAGGAGGACATATGGGGAAATTAGCTTTAGCTGCAAAGATCACACACGTCCCGTCGATGTACCTGTCTGAACTGCCAGGTGAGCACCATGGTTGCCGTCAGGCAGCCATTGATGGCCACAAAGAAATTGGTGCACGCTGCCGCGAAATGGGGGTCGATACCATTATCGTGTTTGATACCCACTGGCTGGTCAACAGCGCCTACCACATCAACTGCAACTCCGATTTTAAAGGTGTTTATACCAGTAACGAGCTGCCGCACTTCATCCGCGACATGAGTTACGAATATGACGGTAATCCTGAACTGGGCAAGATGATCGCCGACGAAGCCCGCAAGCTGGGCGTGCGTGCCAAGGCGCATGAGATCCCTAGCCTGGAGCTGGAATACGGCACTCTGGTGCCGATGCGTTATATGAACGGCGATAGGCACTTTAAAGTGATTTCCATCTCGGCATTCTGCACCGTGCATGACTTTGCCGACAGCCGTCGCCTGGGTGAGGCAATTAAAACCGCAATTGAAAAATACGACGGCACCGTCGCGGTATTGGCCAGCGGATCGCTCTCTCATCGTTTTATTGACGATCAGCGTGCTGAGCAAGGTATGCACAGCTATACCCGCGAGTTCGACCATCAGATGGACGAACGCGTCGTGAAACTGTGGGAGGAAGGGCGTTTCCCTGAGTTCTGCGAAATGCTGCCGGAGTATGCCAACTACTGCTTTGGCGAAGGCAATATGCACGACACGGTGATGCTGTTAGGCATGCTGGGCTGGGATAAGTATCAAGGCAAGGTGGAGTTTGTGACCCCGCTGTTCGCCAGTTCCGGCACCGGACAGGTTAATGCGGTATTCCCTCTTCCTGCTGAAGCTTGAGGTCATTAAATGCCCCATTTTTATGCTGAATGTACTGACAACATCCGCCGGGAGGCGGATTTGCCCGCGCTGTTCGCCAAGGTGAATCAGGCGCTGGCGGAAACCGGCATCTTCCCCTTGGCCGGTATCCGTAGCCGCGCCATCTGGCTGGATACCTGGCAGATGGCCGACGGTAAACAGAATTATGCCTTTGTGCATATGACGCTGAAGATTGGCCACGGGCGCAGTCTGGAAAGCCGCCAGCAGGTGGGCGAAATGCTGTTCATCCTGATCAAGGATCACTTTGCCGCGCTGATGGCTGACCGTTATCTGGCCCTCTCCTTCACCATTGAAGAGCTGGATCCGGTGCTGAACTTTAAGCAGAACAACGTCCATGCGTTGTTTCGCAAGGACTGAATAAGGGAGGGAGAAATGCTGGATAAAGACGTACTGAGCCGAGCCGTGCAGCGCCTGCATCAGGCTGAGCAGAATCGGGAACAGATCCGTGCGCTGTCATTGGATCACCCGGAGATCACTATCGAAGATGCCTATGCCATCCAGCGCCAGTGGGTTGAGCTGAAGATTGCCGAAGGGCGCACTTTGAAGGGGCATAAAATCGGGCTGACTTCCCGCGCGATGCAGGTGAGTTCGCAGATCACCGAGCCGGACTACGGTACGCTGCTGGATGACATGTTCTTTAACGATGGCAGTGATATCCCGATCGATCGCTTTATCGTGCCGCGTGTCGAAGTCGAGTTGGCGTTTGTGCTGGCGAAACCGCTACGTGGACCCAACTGCACGTTGTTTGATGTTTATAACGCAACTGATTATGTGATCCCGGCGTTGGAGATCATTGATGCACGCAGCCATAACGTCGATCCGCAAACCCAACGGCCACGTAAGGTGTTTGACACCATTTCCGATAACGCTGCCAACGCGGGCGTAGTGATGGGAGGGCGGCCAATCAAACCGGATGCACTGGATCTGCGCTGGATCAGCGCCTTGCTGTATCGCAATGGCGTGATTGAAGAGTCTGGCGTGGCGGCGGCGGTATTGAATCACCCCGCCAACGGTGTGGCCTGGCTGGCCAACAAACTGTTCCCGTATGACGTGGAACTGGAAGCCGGGCAGATCATCCTTGGCGGTTCCTTTACCCGTCCGGTGCCCGCTCGGCAAGGCGACACCTTCCATGTTGATTACGGCCCGATGGGCTGCATTAGCTGCCGGTTTGTATAAGGAGGAGCAACATGCTAACCAACCATTTCAAACAGGCTTTACAGGAAAAACGCCCGCAAATCGGCCTGTGGTTAGGGCTATGCAGCAGTTACAGCGCTGAACTGCTGGCCGGAACCGGCTTTGATTGGCTGCTGATCGATGGTGAACACGCCCCCAACAATGTGCAGACGGTGTTGGGGCAGTTGCAGGCGGTAGCGCCTTATGCCAGCCACCCGGTGGTGCGCCCGGCCTGGAACGATCCGGTGCTGATCAAACAACTGCTGGACGTTGGTGCGCAAACCTTGTTGATCCCGATGATCCAGAACGCCGAACAAGCACAGGATGCGGTGCGTGCGACGCGCTACCCGCCGAAGGGTATTCGCGGTGTTGGCAGTGCGTTGGCGCGCGCCTCTCGCTGGAACCGGATCCCGAATTATCTGCAACAGGCCGATAGCCAGATGTGCGTGCTGGTGCAGATCGAAACCCGTGAAGCGGTGAAAAATCTGGATGCCATCTTGCAGGTAGAAGGGGTTGACGGTGTGTTTATCGGCCCGGCGGATCTGAGTGCGGACATGGGCTTTGCCGGTAATCCGCAGCACCCGGAGGTACAGCGTACCATCGATGACGCCATCGCCCGCATTCGTGCCGCAGGTAAAGCACCGGGCATTCTGATGGCACAGCAGGAACTGGCACAACACTATCTGGCATCCGGCGCGTTGTTCGTGGCGGTAGGGGTGGATACTACTCTACTGGTACGGGCGGCTGATACCTTGCTTAGCCATTTCAAGCAGGCGAAACCGGCGGAGCAATCCCAGGGCGTTTACTAATCGGAGTCACCATGAGCAACGTCGATTCGCTCAAGCCGCTTAACCCGGCAGAGCAACATAAAGCGTTAACCGCCGCTGAGCAATCAGTGATTAAAAAGTTATTTCGGCGCCTGATTATTTTCCTGTTCATTTTGTTTGTTTTTTCATTTCTTGATCGCATCAACATCGGGTTTGCCGGTTTAACCATGGGCAAAGATCTCGGTCTGAGCTCCACCATGTTCGGTCTGGCTGCAACGCTGTTTTATGTCACCTATGTGATCTTCGGTATTCCCAGCAACATGATGCTGAGTATCGTTGGTGCACGGCGCTGGATCGCCACCATTATGGTGCTGTGGGGCATCGCGTCCACCTGCACCATGTTTGCCACCGGGCCGACCAGCCTGTACATACTGCGTATGATCGTTGGGATCACCGAAGCAGGTTTCCTGCCTGGGATCCTGGTGTATCTGACTTATTGGTTCCCGGCGTTTTACCGTGCCCGTGCCAATGCGCTGTTTATGATCGCCATGCCGGTGACGATGGCGCTGGGATCGTTGGTTTCCGGCTATATTCTGGCGCTGGACGGGATGATGAATCTCAAAGGCTGGCAGTGGCTGTTCCTGCTGGAAGGTATCCCTTCGGTGATCCTGGGGGTGGTGGTGTGGTTCTATCTTGATGACACACCGGCCAAAGCCAAATGGCTGACCGATGAGGAGAAAAGCAGCCTGAAAGCCATGATGGATGCCGATAAGCTCAAACTGGTGCAACCGGAAGGGCCAAGCAGCCATCAGGCCATACGCCAGCGCGGCCTGTGGCGTGAAGTGCTGACGCCGATCGTGCTGATGTATACGCTAGCCTATTTCTGCCTGACCAACACCCTGAGTGCCATCAACATCTGGACGCCGCAGATCCTGCAGAGTTTTAACCAGAGCAGCAGTAATATCACGATCGGTATCCTGGCGGCGATCCCGCAGATTTGTACCATCGCCGGGATGATCTGGTGGAGTAAACGTTCGGATCGGCTACAGGAGCGTAAATACCATACGGCGTTACCTTATCTGTTTGCCGCGGCGGGCTGGTTACTGGCTTCGGCGACCAACCACAGTATGATCCAATTATTGGGAATTGTGATGGCGTCGGTAGGTTCGTTCACGGCGATGGCGATCTTCTGGACCACGCCGGATCAATCCATTAGTTTTGAGGCGAGGGCGGTAGGGATCGCGGTGATCAATGCCACCGGTAATATTGGCTCGGCGGTCAGCCCGTTGCTGATCGGCTGGTTCAAGGATGCGACCGGTAGCTTCAACTCCGGGCTGTATTTTGTCGCGGCGTTGTTGATTATTTGCGCGGTGCTGGTATGGCGTATCCCAATGAGGGATTCGCGCCCGCGAGCAACACCTTAAGGTTATCGGAGGAGGAGCCTGTCACGGCCCTCCTCTCATCTTCGGAGGAGAGCGTGCAGAAAAATACCGGTTTTATCGTTAATATCGATATCTGCAAAGAGTATGACGCGCGTTATGCCAATGATGAGGTGCACTATGAAACCTTTTCCGGGCTGGCGGCATTTTTCGGCCGCGATATGCAGGTGCATTGGCACGATCGCTTCTTTCAACTGCATTTTCTGGAAACCGGCAAGATAGAACTGCAACTTGACGATCAGCACTATTCGGTACAAGCCCCGCTGTTTATCCTCACCCCACCTTCGGTCCCCCATGCCTTTTTCACTGAGCCAGACAGCGATGGCCATGTGCTGACGGTGCGCCAGGAGTTGATCTGGTCGCTGTTGGAGCGGTTGTATCCAGGTAGCAACCTGGCATTGGACATGCCCGGTATCTGTCTTTCACTGGCGGATGTGCCGCAAGAGTTGGCGGCTCTGGGGCATTACTGGGCATTGATCCGCCGTGAATTCAGCCACAAGATGGCGGGGCGTGAGCAGACGTTGGTGTTGTTGGCTCAGGCACTCTTCACGCTGCTGCTACGTAACACCTCGCTAGACGACAAGGCTGCCAGCGGCGTGCGTGGTGAGCTGAAACTGTTCCAGCGTTTTAATAAGCTGGTGGATGAGCGCTTCCGCGAACACCTGCCGGTGCCGGACTATGCCCAGGCGCTGGGGGTAACGGAATCGCGTCTCAACGATCTGTGCCGTCGTTTTGCCAACCAGCCACCCAAACGATTGATTTTCGACCGCCTGCTGCGTGAAGCCAAGCGCCTACTGTTGTTCAGCGCCTGTACGGTGCATGAAACGGCTTATACCCTGGGGTTTAAAGATCCCGCCTATTTTGCGCGCTTCTTCAACCGGCTTGAGGGGTGTTCACCTTCGGCCTATCGCGCTACGCAGAATCCGCTGGCGTAAGCTGTGTCAGCGTTTGCCGCGAAAGCGGCAAACGAGGGCGACTCGAATCGTATGGGCAACCGCTTGCTGCCGAAGCGACGGGTAAGAGAATCGCGCTTCCCTTTAAGCACAATGCGCTAATTTCAGCCCTTATTCGCGACCAGGTCCCCAACCAGGCGGTTGACCGGATCGCTCATATTGGTGAACTTGGTCAGCTCCGAGCGGGTAACAACCACAAACACGCCGATATTTTTCTGCGGCACCATCGCCATGTAAGTAATAAATCCGCCACCGCCACCGGTTTTCTGAATGATCCCCGGCAGGCCGTCTTTAGGCGCCATATAGACCCAACCCAGGCCCAATGCGGAGGCTTCGCCCGGTACATCCATCCCTTTCAGCGATGCCAGATCTTTGCGTTGGAAGTACATGGTTTGTTCACTCATGGCCGTCGATTTGCGTGGGCCGGTGACGTTGGAGGAAAGGAACTGCTGCATCCAGCGCTGCATATCACGTGGCGTCGAGTAAACGCCACCGCTGCCACCGGCGGCGGTGGTGTCACGGCAGGCGCTTGGCCCGGCGGCCGCCACCATCAGGCGTGAACACTGTTCGGCACTGGGGGTCAGCGTGGTATCCACCATCCCCAGGGGGGCGGTGACTTTCTCACGCAGCAGCGCGTTGTAGGGCTTGCCAGCGGCACGGGAGAGCGCATCGGCCAGCAGGTCGTAGGCCAGGTTGGAATAAGCCGCCCGGACGCCGGGGGGGACGGTGATGGTCGCATGAGCCAGCCACTGCCAGCGTTGTGCCTTGGTGGGCCAGGTGAAGACCGGGGTTTTTGGCGGTTTTTTACCTGGCTGCTCACGTGGCAGCGCACTGGTATGGGTAGCCAGGTTCAGCAAGGTGATTGGCTGGCGTGAGTTATAGGCCGGAACAATCGCTCCTTTGGGAGCATATTTACGTAACGGATCGGTGAGTTTCACTTTACCTTCCGCGGCCATTTTGACCATCACTTCGCTGGTCATCAACTTGGTGATAGAGGCGATGCGGATCAGCGAATCGGGGCGTGGACGCAGGTTGTTGCCGGGTTTGGTATCGCCAAAACTGCGATTAACCACCTGATTATTATCAATCACGACCAGGGCCATACCGGTTGCGCCACTGTTGAAGAAGATATGTTCGGCATACTGATCAACGATTTGTGACGTCAGTTGGGCGTCGGCGGCCTGACTGACCAGTGGCGCGGCACACAGGCCCAGCGCCAGCAATAACGTGGAGAGTGAGGTGTTCAACGATCGTTTTCCATTTAAAAATGTTGCAGGGAAGGCGTAAATTTTCACCTAGTGTAATGCGCCGTTGCCCTAATCGCATGTGGTAAAAGTGGCGAAAGGTAAATTTTTTTCATGAGCTTCTCGCCTACCGTTTATGACGGAAGGCTGTCTGCGCCAGGCTGCCATTCAGGCTTAAGGGGATATCATCACTTTCGTGCGGTGGGGCCTGTAATGCGCATTTACACGTTTGTTCTCGGAGGTAGGCAGGGGGCTAACTGGATATTGTTGCGGCCACTGTTTTTTGCCAGATACAGAGCGGTATCTGCGGCAACGATAGCCGAGTCGACATCCAGCTTATCCAGCGCAGAAATTCCGGCGCTCAATGTGACCTTGCTGGTTTCCTGCGCATCAAGGCGGTGGGTAATGGTCAGTTCCTGCACACATTGGCGCACGCTTTCTGCCAGGTAGGTGGCGTAGTCTTCGCTGACGTTGGTCAGCAGCACCAGAAACTCCTCTCCACCATAACGTACCACGACATCGCGGGAACGTACCGCATCCCGGATCGCCGCCGCCACCTGCACCAGTGCCCGATCGCCGATGGTATGGCCATAGCGATCGTTGTAGGCCTTGAAGTGATCGATATCAAGCAACAGCACGAAGTGACGGCCTGATGTGGGAGAGAGCAACTGGTTCAGCTTATTCTCTAATCCACGGCGGTTATACAGGCCAGTGAGAGGATCCAACATGCTGAGATCGCTGAATTTGTCTCTCTCGTGATACAGGTTGGTGACCAGAAGCTGGGTGAACATTTCGCTACGCTTCAACAGTAAGTGATGAACGGAAAAAGCGATAATCGGCAGCAGGATGGTGAACAGGATACGCGTTGTATTATGCATATTGTCCAGCCACAGGATAGTGAGTGCCGAGGGCACCGTGTGCAGGCAGAAGGCGATAAAGTTATCCGTCAGCGAGATGGCACTGATAAAGAAAATGCTGAACAGGCTGATCAACAGGAAGCTATGACTGTCGTTGGCCGTGTATTGGTTTTTACTGTAAATGTGCGCTGCCCACAGTAGCCCTAGAATAATGGCAAACAGGTTCAGCTTTCTGACGTAGTCACGCGGAGAATAGAGGGTATACAACATCGCTGTCAGGCAAACCAGCGGGATGCTAATCAAAGGTTGCGAGAGTGCCGGCGTCTGTTTAAACGGGACAAATAGCGTAAAGATGGCAGAGGCTGCACTCATCAATAAGAAAAGAAACAGCGATAACCGATGTTTGCTGTTTTGCAGCTCCTGATAAGAACGCGAGTTCATACGGGGGATCACTCTTTACACATTAGGTCTGCCAAAGAAAACGTGGTGAAAATTCCCGATGCCTACGTGCAGCATCCTGCGATGAATAGTTCTAATGGGTTATTATTAATCGGTTATTAAATCTAAGAATTTTCTTATGAAAGGCTATCATTTTTTCACCAGGCTGTCATCTGAGTTCCCTTTGGAAGTGAAAATGATGCGTACTTGAAAAAAGTATTATATGATATTGGTTATCATTATCACTTGTGAGTGAGTTCATCATGTTGGCAGCCATGATTACCGCGTGTGGGTTGTGGAGTATCAGTTGGTATCTGGGGAACCGGCTTGCCAGCGCCTGGGGCGTGTTATTGCCCTGTGCGTTGATGCCCTTACTGGCATTGATTGAGCTTGATATGATGCAGTTGCGCACCTTGATCGTGATTGCCATGTTGGCAACGCTGGTGATGCTGTTCAACAGCCGTTGGCGTCACTACCTGTTGCTCCCTTCCTGTATGGCCCTGGCCGGTGGATTAGCCGCAATCAGCCTGCATTTCAATTTCGGCTGAAAACAACAAAACTACGCATTAGCGTGTTGGTTTTTTTAAAGGATTTAACGCAGAGGAATAACCGGAAGAGAACCCATCAATTGGTGCGAAGAGAGGGACTTGAACCCTCACGTCCGTAAGGACACTAACACCTGAAGCTAGCGCGTCTACCAATTCCGCCACCTTCGCACAGTCGATGTTGTTTTGATTTATATTACGTCGCCAGCGTGGTGCGAAGAGAGGGACTTGAACCCTCACGTCCGTAAGAACACTAACACCTGAAGCTAGCGCGTCTACCAATTCCGCCACCTTCGCATCGATGCTGTGCAATATAAATCATGTGGTTATTTGGTGCGAAGAGAGGGACTTGAACCCTCACGTCCGTAAGGACACTAACACCTGAAGCTAGCGCGTCTACCAATTCCGCCACCTTCGCTTACCAGAAACGTTACCTGAGTAACGCTACCACGGAGGCGAATTCTAGAGATTTTGACGGGTACGTCAATAGTTATTTCCCGGATTAGCGGCGTTTGCTGTAAAAAACGCCATATCCCCTGCATCTTTCAAACACAAGCAGATTGGAATCTATTGGCGATAGCAAGTTACGCTTTGTTGAATAAGGTAATTAGCCAATCAATCAATACTCTGACGCGAGGTGCCAGGAAGCGGCCTGGTGGATACATGATATAAATTGGCATCGGCGGTGGAGGGGTATCGGCCAGCACTTCCACCAGTTCTCCCTGTTGCAGCCAGTGCGCCAGTGAAAAGCGCGCCCCTTGAATCAGCCCAAAACCGGCACGGCAGGCGCTGGTATAGGCATCGGCACCGCTAACGCTCAGCTCGCTGGATAACGCGCGCAGTTCAAGGTTGCCATGACGGCAAAATTCCAGCGGATAGTTGCGGTTGTTAATCAGCGAGAAATACCCCACAGCCTGATGATGCTGCAGATGGTCTATCGATTCTGGTAGGCCAAATTGCTGCAGATACCCGGGCGAGGCGCAGGTCACCTGCGGCATCTGGGCAATGCGCCGCGCAACCAGCGTATCGTCCTTGGTTTCCCAGGCGCGTAGCACACAGTCCACCCCTTCGCGAAGCAGATCAACATGGGTATCGTTGGCGCCAAGCGCAATTTCTATCTGCGGATAGTGCTGATAAAAATCATGCAGCGCCGGGATGACGATCTCCCGTGCCAGTGAATGTGGCATATCGATGCGTACCTTGCCGCTGGGTTGCAGCTTGTGGTGGCTGAACAGGGTATCCGCTTCTTCCAGCGCGTCCAGCAGGTGCAGGCAGCGTTGGTAGTACAACGTCCCCTCTGCGGTGATTTGCACCTGGCGCGTCGTGCGGATCAATAATCTGACACCCAGCCGCTGTTCCAGGCGTTTGAGCACGTTGCTTACCGTGGCTCGTGGGAGTTGTAACCGTTCAGCCGCACGGCTGAAGCTGCCCAGTTCCACGATGCGGGTGAAGATCCGCATCGCCTGAATTTGATCCATGTTGCCACCGCATTGTTAGTGATTTATGAACAGTGATGTGCAATCTGCATTATTTATCTTTGTTGACTAAACAACCAGACTTTGTTTTGACATCCATGTTTAACAAGGACAACACGATGCAACAGCGTAAATTAGGTTCCAACGGTCCTACCGTCTCTGCTCTGGGTTTAGGTTGCATGGGGATGAGTGATTTCTACTCTACCGACCACGATGAACATGAAGCTATTGCTACGCTGCACCGGGCGCTGGAGCTGGGGGTGACTATGCTGGATACCGCAGACATGTATGGCCCGCACACGAATGAACAGCTGATTGGCAAGGCGATCAAAGGCAAGCGCGATCGGGTATTTCTGGCGACTAAATTCGGTATTGTTCGCGATCCGGTCGATCCCCATGCGCGGGGAGTGAGCAGCAAGCCGGAGTATATTCGCCGTTCGGTGGAAGGCAGTTTGCAGCGGCTGGGAGTGGAAACGATCGATCTTTACTACCAGCATCGTGTCGATCCCACGGTGCCGATCGAAGAGGTAGTCGGCACCATGGCGGATCTGATCAAAGAGGGCAAGATCCGCCATATCGGTCTGAGCGAGTCGTCCGTCGCCACGCTGGAGCGGGCGCAGAAGGTTCATCCAATAACGGCATTACAGACGGAGTATTCCCTGTGGAGCCGAGATGCGGAGCAGGGGCAACTTGCTGCCTGCCAGCGGCTGGGAATTGGTTTTGTCGCCTACAGCCCATTAGGGCGGGGATTTCTCACCGGGGCGATCAAACGGATTGAGGATTTGGCGGCAGATGATTTTCGCCGCAGCAACCCGCGTTTCCAGGGGGACAACTTTGCCCGCAACCTGGCTCTGGTAGAAAAAGTCAGTGAATTGGCCAAGCAGAAAGGCGTTGCGCCGTCACAACTGGCTCTGGCCTGGGTGCTGGCGCAGGGGGAACATATTGTGCCAATCCCGGGGACCAAGCGCCGACGCTATCTGGAAGAAAACGTGGCGGCGGCGGACATCAAGCTGAGTGAGCAGGAGCTGGCGGCGATTGAGGCGGTATTCCCACTGGCAGGCGTGGCCGGGGAGCGTTACACGCAGGTGGGGATGGAGTTTATTAACGGGTAAATGATGTGATTGCTAATGCCAATAACGGCATTAGCAACCCACGCTGGCAGCAATATCAGCCTAATGTATTGACCCGTGTTTTTCCTTTCCGATAGCGGTATCTTTAGTGGCGCAAGGGGCGGCAAACAAGATGAGCAATAAGCTGATGAGGATCGGTCCGCTTTGAGTTAAGGGAATATTATAAACTTCGCTCAACTTAGGTAATAACGCTTGAATATAATGCTGACAATTCAGCAAGGCCGGTTAAAGGTGAAATGAATAACCGGGCAGAGAATCCCTGAGACGACTTTTATTTGAATGGTTTGCCATATTTAACTCAAAAATTATTCTGATTGAAATATCCAAATAACAACAATCATCAATGTTGTATGAGTTAACGCTAGTAACACTATTTAAAACAAGGTTAATGAATTTTGACTTCCATCACAGATGTTTTTATTGTTAAGCTAAATACCGTGTTTTTTGTTTTATAGAGCGCACATATTTTTGAATTAAAATGGTTTTTAATGATGGTTTTTTAAATGACGCAATCATTTCTGTTAAATACCATGGGCTACTTCACAAATTTAAATGAAAAACCGAATGGTTAAAAATAGTGTGTAAATTCCTTTAAATTCATTTGGATAAGTGGTGCATGATTCGTGTTTATATGAATTACAAACAGGAATCATAGTTTTACTTACATCTAAAAAACGAGTTGCTATCATTAGCTGAAATGGTTTTCTACGGAAAGACAGCGGCGTTTAACTTGTTTTTAAGGTGAATATCAATGTCCCAAGAAACGCTTTACGACAAACTGGTTAATTCCCATATCATACGTCAGCTAGATGATAAAGGCAGCGTGCTGCTGTATATCGATAGGTCAATATTGAATGAATATACCAGCCCCCAGGCTTTCAGTGGGCTGCGGGAAGCGAACAGGAAGGTGTGGAAACCCGCATCCATTCTACTGAATGTCGATCATGTTAACCCCACGAGACCGGAAAGAACGCTGGACATGACCGATCCCGGCGGAGAATTACAGGTTAACTACTTCAGGGAAAATAGCCGTGACTTTGCGATTGCGCTATTCGACGTTATGGATAAACGCCAAGGGATTGAGCACGTTGTTGCTCATGAACAAGGGCTGGTGATGCCGGGTATGGTGATCGCCGCGGGGGATAGCCATACCACTACCTATGGTGCCTTTGGCGCATTGGGGTTTGGTATTGGTACCTCGGAGATCGAGCACCTGCTGGCGACCCAAACGCTGGTATATAAAAAGCTCAAAACCATGCGGGTTACCGTGCAGGGGCAGTTACCGGTGTTCAGCGCCGCTAAAGATATCATCATGGCGTTGATTGAACGGATCGGTGCGGATGGAGCCACCGGTTATGCCATTGAGTTTGCCGGTGAAACCATCGACAGCCTCAGCGTCGAAGGCCGCATGACCATCTGCAATATGGCAGTGGAAGCTGGAGCCAGGGGGGCATTTATGGCCCCGGATGAGAAAGTCTTCAACTATCTACAAGGTACACCGCGTATGCCGCAAGGCGCCTTGTGGCAACAGGCAGTTGCCCATTGGCAAACTTTAAAGAGCGACGATGAGGCAGTGTTTGATCGTGAGATCCTGCTCGATTGTAGTGAATTGGCGCCTAAGATCACCTGGGGGATCAGCCCCGATCAGGCAGGGAATATCACCGATCGGGTGCCTAATCCCGCCGATGAGCCCAGCCAAGCCAAGCGGCGCGAGGTGGAAATGGCGCTGCGCTATATGGATCTCCAGCCCGGCACGCCGTTTGAGCAGATTGCCATTACCCATGCCTTTATTGGCTCCTGTACCAATGGCCGCATCGAAGATCTGCGCGCCGTCGCCAGTGTGCTAAAAGGCAAAAGAATCGCTGCCCACGTGCGCGGGATGATTGTGCCAGGTTCTACCCAGGTCAGAGAGCGGGCCGAGCAGGAAGGACTGGCCAAAATCTTTATCGACGCCGGGTTTGAATGGCGTCAATCCGGTTGCTCGATGTGTCTGGCTATGAATGAAGATATTTTGGCTTTGGGCGATCGCTGTGCGTCCAGTACCAACCGAAATTTTGCTGGCCGCCAAGGGGCCGGAGCCAGAACGCATCTGATGAGCCCAGCGATGGTGGCTGCGGCGGCTGTCGCTGGCCGTTTGACCGATCTCCGTAAATTTATGCAGCAGGGGGATGATTATGGAACCTTTTAACCTCGTCAGTGGTGTAGTGGCGCCGATGATGGTTGCGAATATCGACACCGATGTGATTATGCCAAAGCAGTTCTTGAAGGGGATCGACCGCCAAGGGCTGAATAAAGGCGTGTTCTACGATCTGCGCTTTCTGGCAGATGGCCAACCGAATGCAGCCTTTGTGTTGAATCAACCCGGTTGGAAAAACGCCGCTTTCTTGCTGGTCGGCCCTAATTTTGGCTGCGGTTCCAGTCGTGAACACGCCGTTTGGGGGCTGAAACAGTTGGGTATTCGGGCGCTGATTGGCAGTAGTTTTGCCGGTATTTTTAATGATAATTGCCAGAGAAATGGCGTGCTCACTATTGAGCTGGATGAATCATCTCTGCGTCAGCTCGAAACTATTGCCACCGATCCGCAGCGCAATACCCTGACGATCAACCTGGAGCAACAGTGGATTAGCAGTGGTGATAGCGAGTTTGTTTTCAGTATCAACTCGCTAAAAAGAAAGATGCTGCTGGAAGGCTTGGATGCAATCGACTATACGCTGCAATATCAGGATGATATTCGTAGTTTTGAAACCCAACACTTCGCGAAACAACCTTGGCTAACCTGTTAAGGGAAGATGGTGAAACTGATCCATCATCTGCACCATAAAAATACAAGCTATGGCATTCTAACCCCTACAGGGGTTATCAACCTTAAAAGCTGGCTCATCAAAGTAGAAATTGAACGTATCGGCAAGCTGAGCAAAATGCTTGCTGAGGTCAGCCGCGCAGGTGAAGAAACGGTTTTCGCCTGACTATTTTCGATCAATGGGAAAGAAAATGGATAATACAATCATCACGATGGGTGAGTCGCCCTTTATCCCTGGTTTTACTCTGCAAGACGTGACGTTATCAAACGGCGTAAAACTGCGCGTTGCGATAGGTGGGCAAGGTGCACCTTTGGTTCTATTACATGGCCATCCACAAAACCACGTAACCTGGCGTAAAATTGCCCCGGCGTTGGCCAAGGAATTTACCGTTATCATGCCCGATCTGCGTGGCTATGGTGACAGCAGTAAACCGCCAAGCGATCCGATGCATCGCAACTATTCGAAAAAGGTCATGGCGGAAGACATCGTCCTGTTGATGGATCAATTAGGCTATGACAGTTTCCGCTTTGCCGGGCACGATCGGGGTGGGCGAGTTGGGCACCGCCTGGCGTTAGACTATCCGCAACGGGTCAAACGCTGCGTGTTTATCGATATTGCTCCAACGGCAACGATGTACGCACTAACCGACAAGGCGTTTGCCACCCGGTATTTCTGGTGGTTCTTCCTGATACAACCAGCGCCATTACCGGAAAAGCTGATCGCCTCGGATCCTGAGTTCTTTCTCCAGCGGCATATCGACGGCCAGATCAAGATCACCGGTTCAACCGAGCCTGATATTTTCGCAGAGTATTTACGCTGCTATCGCGATCCTGAAATGCTGCGGGCGATATGTGAAGATTACCGGGCGGCGGCGACTATCGATCTTGAAGATGATACGGTAGACAGTGAAAAAAGGATCTTATGCCCGTTGCAACTGTTATGGGGTGAAAAAGGTACCGTGGGGCAGCTGTATGATGTGATCGGTACCTGGCAGGATAAAGCCAATAACGTTGAGGGAACCGCCTTACCCTGTGGCCATGCGCCCCACGAGGAGGTACCCGAGAAAATGTTGGCGGTCATGCTACCTTTCCTTAAGGGATGAAGGTAATCTGTTCTCCTCTTACTGCGCATAAGTGAATATATGAACATGCAAGAGAGTAAAATCAATCAGTGGCCGTTGATCGAAGACCTGCATGTTTTTTTAACCATCGCCAGAAATGAAAACTTTTCCCGTGCGGCGTCTGAGTTGGGGCTCTCTCCTTCTTATATCAGTAAGCGGATTAATATACTGGAAAAGCGGCTGGGTACGCGGCTGTTTTTCCGTAATAACCGCACTATGCGTTTAACACCAGAGGGTGAAAAAGCCCTCTCTGGCGCCATGAACGTTATCGGCAGTATGGATCAGTTTGTTTCCGAGCTGGCCGCCTGGCGTGAATCCATCGTCGGCGTGGTCAATATAAGCTGCTCCTTTGGTTTTGGTCTGTCGCATATTTCCCAGGCTATTTCAGAGTTATCTAAAGCCTATCCTGATTTACATATCAAACTGACCTTATCCGACCAAGAAGTGGATTTGGTTGAGGAGGATATCGATATTGAAATCCGCATCGGTGACGACATCAAGGATTTTTATATCGCTAAGCGGCTGTTTGAGAATCAACGGGTGATCTGTGCCTCGCCGGAATATATTAATAACTTCGGTTTGCCAAGCAGTATCGATGAGCTAAAAAAGCATAAGTGCCTTTTTATTCAGGAACGCAACGCGTCATTTGGTATCTGGTCATTAACTAATGGCAGTGATATTGCTCAGGTACATGTCAATAACAAGCTCTCTTCCAACAGTGGCGGGGTGGTGCTCAATTGGGCCTTAAACGGCCATGGCATCGTGTTGCGCTCAATGTGGGACGTGAAAAAGTATATCGACTCCGGTGAACTGATCCATGTCCTGCCGCAGTGGTATCAAAATGCCAATATTTGGGCGGTATACCCAACCCGGCCATCAGGCTCGGTCAGGCTAAAGGTGTGCATCGACTTTTTGGTTAACTATTTCAGCGACAACCCACCTTTGCAGGTTTAAGTCTAAACCTGTGAGTCATGCTTTTCACCGCCCCCTCAGCTTTGTGGAAAATGGCAGAGAGGGCGTATTTTTATCTTTTCTTCTTCGGATCGCGCGGCGGACGGCCAACAGTGGCTTTATATACTTTAAAGCGGCCATTCTGCGCCAGCACTTCGTGGCTGCCGAAAGTGGCATCCAGAATATCCGGGTAAGGCAGGAAGGCGTTGGCCACGATGCGCAGCTCCCCACCAATAGGCAGATGTTTTACGGCCCCGCGGATCAGCGTTTCTGCTGCGGTCAGGCTGGTGGCCAGGCCATCGTGGAATGGTGGGTTGGAGATGATCATGTCAAAACGGCCAGTAATATCGGAGTAGACGTTACTGACGATCACTTCGCCTTCGATACCGTTTGCCGCTAAGGTAGCGCGGCTGGACTCCACTGCCGCGGCATTGACGTCGCTGAGGGTCAGCTTCATTTTCGGCGACAGTTTAGACAGCACCGAAGCCATTACGCCAGCGCCGCAGCCCACGTCCAGCACTTTGCCTTTCATGTGTTTTTCCAACGTGGAGAGCAGCAGTGAACTGCCGACGTCCAGGCCGTCACGGCTGAACACGCCAGGCAAGGTCTTCACCTCCAGATCGTGCAACTGATAGCTTTCCCACCAGTCGGCCAGATCAAACTGGGTCTGCACATCGATACGGCCATGATACAACCCACAACGGCGGGCACTGTCGATCTTGGCAAGCTGGGCATGGCCTTCCAGGGTTTGTTCTGCACTGCGCACGCCGCTGCGGTTCTCACCCACCACAAAGATTTCGGCCCCAACCGGCAGCAGCGCGAGGAGATTGCACAGTTGGAACTGCGCTTCCTGCTTGCTCTTGGGCCAGTAATAAATCAGCGTGTCGCATTGCGCGACAAAAGCAGGCTCAACCGTCAAGCCGAACTGTGCATTCTCTCCCATCGTCCGGTTCAGTAACTGCCAGTGATGGTATTGCTGGGTGTGGACACGCACATCCGCGGCCTCGAATTGGGCCGGCAGGGTATCCTGCAGATCGCCGGCAAATAAGACGCGGCGTTCAATAAATTCATCACTGTGGCGCAGCATGACTTCACTGGCGGGGGTTAATGCAGACATCAGTTTTTGGCTCCTCAAGATTTAGCGGGGGATTATAGAGCTTTGTGGCGAGATGTTCGACGGGTTTTATCCCCTTCATCGTTAAAGCCGCAGCGTTGTTACTTGCACATCGTTACTCGAGCCCATCCCTGGCCCTCGCCCCTTCGGGCCCGCTGTGTACAGCGCTCAAATCTGTTCCTGACAGATTTGTCACCCCAGTCACTGAGTTAATCTAAGTTCCTCGGGATATGGGCGCTTGTCGCCTGGCTGCAGCTTGAAATCTATTGGGGATAGGCTGCGGTGATAATTTGAATAGTTAACGGGTAATAGCGCAGGCTGCGTGGGTTTGCTAGCATAGCGCGGCATAGGGCAGGTAGGGGGCACAACTCACGAGGATTGGCATGGCATCAAAACGCGACTGGCTGTTACAACAACTGGGTATTACGCAGTGGACATTGCGCCGCCCTGGTGTGTTGCAGGGAGAGGTTGCGGTGAGTGTGCCTGCTGACGTGCGTTTGCTGGTGGTGGCACAGGTATTGCCGGATCAACACGACCCGCTGTTTTGCGACGTGTTGCGCAGCCTGGGTCTGACACCGGCGCAAACCTACGGTCTGACCCCGGATCAGGTGACGATGCTACCCGAAGACACCGAGTGCAACAGTTGGCGGCTGGGCATTGCGGAGCCGCTTGCGGTGGCCGGTGCGCAGCTACATAGCCCGGCACTGGCCGAGCTTTCTCAAGATGCGGGTGCGAAACGCGCACTCTGGCAGCAGATTTGTCACCATGAACAACATTTCTACCCTGACAGCGGCCGATCTGGCCACAGCCTTCAAGATTGAACAAGCCAGCCATGCGTTTCCCTGGACAGAGGCGACATTTGCCAGCAACCAGGGGGAGCGCTACCTTAACCTGAAGCTGGAAACCGACGGGCAGATGGCAGGGTTTGCCATTACCCAGATTGTGCTGGATGAAGCCACATTGTTTAACATTGCCATTCATCCAACCTGGCAGCGCCGGGGTTTTGGCCGCACGCTACTGGAGGCGGTGATCGCCCAGTTGGAAACGCGAGGTGTGGTGACGTTGTGGCTGGAGGTTCGTGCCTCCAACCGTGGGGCGATCGCCCTGTACGAAGATCTTGGCTTCAACGAGGTGACGGTGCGCCGCAACTATTATCCGGCCGCCCATGGCCGCGAAGATGCGATTGTGATGGCACTGCCATTGGGTTAGTGCGTTGGCTGAAAACGGCCAATCGTGGTTTTGCTGCTTTTATCTTCTCTGCCGGAGAAACCATTGATTGTCACCGGTTGGTAAATCAGCGAAAATGACCGGCTATATTCTTTTTATTACCGCTTTGCCTGGCGCCGCTTTCGGCGCGTTATGATGACTAGCAGGGCGGACTAACCGTAGAAACGTGAACAACATGTCTCCTAGTGAATTCGCACGCGAAGTCTCCAAAAGAAGAACTTTCGCCATTATCTCGCACCCCGATGCCGGTAAAACCACCATTACCGAGAAGGTGCTGTTATTCGGACAGGCCATCCAGACCGCCGGTACGGTAAAAGGCCGTGGCTCCAGCCAGCACGCCAAGTCCGACTGGATGGAGATGGAAAAACAGCGTGGTATCTCCATCACCACCTCGGTGATGCAGTTCCCTTACCGCGATGCGTTGGTCAACCTGCTGGATACGCCGGGGCACGAAGACTTCTCCGAAGATACTTACCGTACCCTGACGGCGGTGGACTGCTGCCTGATGGTGATCGACGCGGCAAAAGGCGTTGAGGATCGTACCCGTAAGCTGATGGAAGTCACCCGCCTGCGTGATACGCCAATCCTGACCTTTATGAACAAGCTTGACCGCGACATTCGTGATCCGATGGAAGTGATGGATGAAGTGGAACGCGAACTGAAGATCGCCTGTTCACCTATCACCTGGCCAATCGGCTGCGGCAAGTTGTTCAAAGGGGTTTATCACCTCTATAAAGATGAAACCTACCTGTATCAGACCGGTAAAGGGCATACTATTCAGGAAGTTCGCATCGTTAAAGGGTTGAATAACCCGGATCTCGATGCTGCGGTGGGCGAAGACCTGGCCGCACAGCTGCGTGAAGAGCTGGAGCTGGTGCAAGGGGCCTCCCACGAGTTTGAGCAGGAAGCCTTCCTGGCGGGGGAATTGACCCCGGTATTCTTCGGGACCGCGTTAGGTAACTTCGGCGTTGATCATATGCTTGATGGGCTGGTGGCCTGGGCGCCTGCGCCAATGCCGCGTAAAACCGATACCCGTGAAGTGGTTGCCGCAGAAGAAAAATTCACCGGTTTTGTGTTCAAGATCCAGGCCAATATGGATCCTAAACACCGTGACCGTGTGGCTTTCATGCGTGTGGTGTCTGGCCGTTATGAGAAAGGCATGAAGCTGCGTCAGGTACGTACCGGGAAAGACGTGGTGATCTCCGATGCGCTGACCTTTATGGCGGGCGATCGCTCCCATGTTGAAGAGGCCTACCCTGGCGATATCATCGGCTTGCACAATCACGGCACCATTCAGATCGGCGATACCTTCACCCAAGGTGAAGATATGAAGTTCACCGGCATTCCCAACTTTGCTCCGGAACTGTTCCGCCGCATTCGTCTGCGCGATCCGCTGAAACAGAAACAGCTGTTGAAAGGGCTGGTACAACTGTCGGAAGAGGGGGCGGTACAGGTCTTCCGCCCAATCGCCAATAACGATCTGATCGTCGGTGCCGTAGGTGTGTTACAGTTCGACGTGGTGGTTGCCCGTCTGAAAAGCGAATACAACGTGGAAGCGTTGTATGAGTCGGTTAACGTTTCCACCGCCCGTTGGGTCGAGTGTGGCGACGTGAAAAAATTCGAAGAGTTCAAGCGTAAGAACGAGATGAACCTGGCGCTGGACGGCGGCGACAACCTGTCGTATATCGCGCCGACCATGGTTAACCTCAACCTGACGCAGGAACGCTATCCAGACGTTGTGTTCCGTAAAACCCGCGAACATTAATCGATTTACAGGGTGCCTGCGGGCACCCTGTGTTTTCCCCCGCAGCAGCCATCTTGCTAATTATTAAACCTTTCTCATTAATCCCTTCTGCTTGTCTCGATTAGGATTTTACTGATAAATCCTGCAAGTTTTATCTGGTGGTCTATATTTATCAGGGTGTTTAGGGTAACTAAGCGTAACATACTGTTATTTCCACACTATTCAGAGAGTTATTCGGTAGTGTTGTCGATTGGAGACACCTCTATCTTAGTAATATCAATAAGATAGCAGATTTGTCCTCCTGTTCGGCTTCCTCTGTCTCCAATAGGCAACAGTTTTTCGCTTAAATGTTACCTATTTGTTTTCTTTGTGTTGATTTATAATGATGTTTTTAAGTTGGCACGCAGGTTGCAACTGTCTTACCGTGAACGTTTGATTGTATAGAAATCATGAAGTATTCATTTGAGTTCGACGCCGCATAACGGCACAAGGATCCACAGATGTTTTGGGGTCCCCAACAAAAAAGGAAGAGATCGATGAAAAATACCAAGTTTGCACATTCGCTGATGGCTATCGTTTTGGGTTCTGTTCTGGTTAGTGGCACTGCTCTGGCTGAAGAAACCATGCTTAATAAAGCATCCAGCGCAGCTGACAGTACGGGTGCCAAAATCGATAGCTCCATGAAAAAAGTCGACAGCTATATGGATGACAGTGCCACAACGGCTAAAGTTAAGAGTGCGTTGGTTGGGGATAAAGCCATCAAAAGTACTGATATCTCGGTAAAAACCGAAAAAGGTGTCGTTACGTTGAGCGGTTTTGTCAGCAGCCAGTCGCAGGCCGAGCACGCGGTTGACGTCGCAGGTAAAGTGGAAGGGGTTAAATCCGTCAGCGATAAGCTGCACGTGAAAGATGAAGCGACACAGTCAGTGAAATCCTACGCTGGTGATACCGCCACTACCAGTGAACTGAAAGCCAAATTGTTGGCCGATGACATCGTCCCTTCACGCAATGTGAAAGTTGAAACCACCGATGGTGTGGTACAGCTTTCTGGTGAAGTGAAAACCCAGGCGCAGTCTGATCGTGCCGAAAGTATTGCCAAAGCCATTGATGGCGTGAAAAGCGTCAAGAACGATCTGGTCGTAAAACCGTAATCAATCAATACCAGTAACAACAAGCTCAGCCCCTTTAGATTTTACGTCATGGCGTGAAAGACGATGGGGATAGTAATCCCGGGCTTCGGCCCGGGATGCACCACCAAAAATAAAATAACCCGCAGTCTGTTATCGCGCTTGATAAAAGCAGGGGCAGATGGCGATGCGTTTTTTTCACTATGGTAAGGAGAGGCTTATGTTTCGTTGGGGCATTATTTTTTTGGTTATTGCGCTGATTGCTGCGGCGTTGGGGTTTGGCACATTGGCAGGTACTGCCGCCTGGGCCGCTAAAGTGGTATTCGTTGTTGGTATCATTCTGTTCCTGGTCAGCCTGTTTACCGGCCGTCGGCGTCCTTAGCCGAGATTTCGTAAGATGTCGTGGTGCCGTTGCAGATCCAAACGATCTGCCTGCGGCACTCACGCACTCTTGTGGAAGAGCGTCTGATGTCTCTTAAAGTGTAACAAAGCTTAATTCCTTTTCTCGACGTTCGGGAGGTCAGTCATGAATAGCGATATCATTCTCGGCCGCTGGAAACAGCTGAAAGGCCAGGTATGGCAGGCTTGGGCGGAGTTTTCCGGCAACGACTGTGCCTGGCTGGCAGGGAGCAATGACTGCCTCTCTGGCGTATTACAGGAAGATTACGGAAGAGAGCAAGAAGAGGTATCCTCGAGGAAACGGCCACATTGAGGATACAGGGTTGGGACACAGAATACCCATCACGCTTGGTAATATAGAACCATTAGCGTACAAACCGCATCGGCCTGGTAAGATAGCGCTGGTATGTGAGGGAGGCGGGCAGCGCGGTATCTTTACCGCCGGCGTTCTGGATGAGTTCCAGCGCGCCCGTTTTAACCCTTTCGAGCTGATGATCGGTACATCTGCCGGTGCGCAGAACCTTTCGGCCTTTATTTGTGGCCAGATGGGCTATGCACGGCGAGTGATTACCCGTTACACCACTTCTGCCAATTTCTTTAATCCTCTACGTTTTGTCCGTGGCGGGCATCTTATCGATCTCGACTGGCTGATTGATATCACCTCACAGCAACTCCCGTTGGCGATGGATATCGCGGAGCAACAGCTGAATAAAGGCCGCGAATTCCTGATGTGTGCCTGCCGTAGCGATGATTTTGAACCGGTTTATCTGCCCGCTGAACGGGCTAGCTGGTTACCGGCCATCAAGGCGTCCAGCGCGATCCCGGGTTTTTACCGGATGGGCGTGGAATTGGACGGCATCAGCTATCAGGACGGGGGGATCAGCGATGCTATCCCGGTGGAAGAGGCTTATCGCCGTGGGGCAGACACGATTGTGGTGATCCGCACTGTCCCTTCCCAGATGTATTATACGCCGAAGTGGATGAAACGCATGGAGCACTGGTTGGGCGAAAGTAGCCTGCAACAGATGGTGCGTATCATGCAGCACCACGAGCAGAGCTATCATCGCATTCAGCAGTTTATTGAAAAACCACCCGGCAAATTACGTATCTTCGAGATATTTCCCCCTAAGCCGCTGGCGAGCAATGCGCTCGGTAGCCGCTTGGCATCGTTAAACCAGGATTATCATCTTGGCCGCCGTTGCGGGCGTTATTTCCTGGCGACGGTGGGGCACTGGTTGCAGGAGCAGGAAAAGAGTGATGGCATCAAGGTAAAAAAAGCGATTTCGCGCCGTTTGATCCAGCCGGAAAATGTGCGGATACCGTCGCCGATTATCACCGATGTTGTGCTCCCTCCTGAGCATCCGGCCAAGCCAGAGGTCCCCTTGGCGGCACCAAAAATCATTTTACCGGGCGATCTGCCCCCCGGTGGCGGGGAGGCATTGTGAGCCACGCGTTCACCGATACGCATTGCCACTTTGATTTCCCTCCCTTTAGCGGTGATGAACCGGCTTGCCTGGAAAAGGCCGCTCAGGCGGGGGTACAGCAAATCATTGTGCCTGCGGTCACGGCAGATCGTTTTGTCGGTATTCTCAAGCTGGCACGTCAATACGCTCCACTGTTTGCCGCGTTGGGGTTGCATCCGTTATACATCGCACAGCATCATGAACAACAGCTTGAACTATTGGCGAGTTTCCTGGCGAGTCTTCCGCCCAAGCTGGTGGCGGTGGGAGAGATCGGCCTGGATCTGTATATGGCCGAGCCGCAGTTCGAACGGCAACAGGCGTTGCTCAAGGCTCAGCTTAAATTGGCAAAACAGTACTCACTGCCGGTGATTCTGCACTCCCGTCGCAGCCACGATCAACTGGCAGCGATATTACGCCGTGCCGATGTGCCGCGCCGGGGGGTTGTACATGGTTTTGCTGGAAGTCTGGCTCAGGCGCAGGCGTTTATTCGTCTGGGTTATTACATTGGCGTCGGTGGCACCATCAGCTACGAGCGAGCCCAGAAAACCCGTCACGTGATGGCACAGTTGCCGCTTTCCTCTCTGCTGTTGGAAACCGATGCGCCAGACATGCCGTTGGCAGGGTATCAAGGGCAGGCAAACCGGCCCGAACGGGCGGCAGAGGTGTTTCAGGTATTCTGTCAGTTACGCGCTGAATCACCGGACGATATCGCCGCACAACTGCAACATAATGCCCAGTCTCTGTTTGCGCTACCTGCACCTCTCCTGAATGAAATGTGATTTAAATCACATTGCGGGATTTTCATTTGCGTCTGGTTGTATGCATTTGTGACATAAAGCGGGTCTCGCGTTGTCTCGCCCCGTATAATTACGCTCTGTTATCACTTTCAGGCACCCACCCTATTTAGCGGTCCGGGGCTATTCTTCTTCGTAACAGGGATATTTTCGTATGCAACTCTTCATGAGCCTGGTCGGTATGGTTGTGCTTATCGCCATTGCCGTGCTGCTTTCCAGTAACCGACGTGCCATTAAACTGCGTACCGTGTTAGGTGCCTTTATTATTCAGATCGGTATCGGTGCATTAGTGCTATATGTGCCGGTGGGGCGTAAGATCCTGGGGGGGATGTCTGAAGGGGTGGCAAACGTCATCGCTTACGGTAATGAAGGGATTTCCTTCATCTTTGGCGGTTTGGTTTCCGACAAAATGTTTGAAGTCTTTGGTGGCGGCGGTTTTGTGTTCGCGCTGCGTGTGCTGCCGGTCATCGTGTTTTTCTCCTCGCTGATTGCGGTACTCTACTATCTGGGCATCATGCAGTTGGTAATCAAAATTCTTGGCGGCGGTCTGCAGAAGCTGTTGGGCACCTCGCGAACTGAATCATTGTCGGCGACGGCGAATATTTTCGTTGGTCAGACTGAGGCACCGCTGGTTGTGCGCCCGTATATCGCGACCATGACCCGCTCCGAGCTGTTTGCCGTGATGTGTGGCGGCCTGGCGTCGGTGGCGGGTTCCGTGCTGGCGGGATATGCCCAGATGGGGGTGCCACTGGAGTACCTGATTGCCGCTTCCTTCATGGCCGCTCCTGGTGGCCTGCTGTTCGCCAAGCTGATGGTGCCGGAAACGGAAAGTCCTCACGATAAAGCCGATGCGATGCAGTTGATCGCTGAAGACGATCGTCCTGCCAACGTTATCGATGCGGCGGCTTCAGGGGCGGCATCGGGGATGCAACTGGCGTTGAACGTTGGTGCCATGTTGCTGGCGTTTATTGCGTTGATCGCGCTTCTTAACGGTATTCTGGGCGGTGTGGGTGGATGGTTTGACTATCCGCAACTCTCTCTGGAACTGATCCTGGGATGGATCTTCTCGCCAATCGCTTTCCTGATCGGTGTGCCGTGGCATGAAGCGATGGTGGCCGGTTCCTTTATTGGCCAGAAAGTGATTGTTAACGAATTTGTCGCCTATATGAACTTCGGTGCCTATCTGCGCCCAGACGACGTGGTGGCCGCAGAAGGGTTGCAGGTATTGTCACAGCATACCAAGGCGATTATCTCCTTCGCGCTGTGCGGTTTTGCCAACCTGTCCTCCGTTGCCATCCTGTTGGGCGGGTTAGGGAGTATGGCGCCCAATCGCCGGCATGAAATCGCGCGTTTCGGACTGAAAGCCGTGGCGGCGGGTACGCTGTCCAACCTGATGAGTGCTACCATCGCCGGGTTCTTTTTGGCGCTGTAAGCTATACTTTGATACGCGTCATGCGATTTGAATGATTGAGAATCTGACGCTGAAATCAGGCAATCTGGCCCGCAATGGGCCAGATTGCATTCAACGTGGATACCGCTGATCGATGCCCGTGGCTTCTTACTCATCCCTTTAGTGAATTTGTGAACGATATCGCGTTATTTTGTGATTTGATTCACATATAATTCTGATCTGTTACAGTGTTATTCCATATAGTGTGAATTAGAACACAAATAAACCGGCGCTATCGTGTTCAAATAGTCCTTACAGGCTGTTCGATATCGAAGGGCCATGTGCGGTGAGAGGGATCTCAGTTGCTGCCGTGGGAGGATTGTCTCACGCGCGATCTTCAAGGAACCAAGTCCGCTCGCCAACACCTGAATGCTCAGTTGGAGAGTTTCATGACCGAATTAACCGCAGCGGCGCAACGTGCGCTGAACCTGATGGATTTAACCACGCTGAACGAAGATGATACCGACGAGAAAGTGATCGCGTTGTGTCGTCAGGCGAACAGCCCGGCAGGCCACACTGCCGCTATCTGTATCTACCCCCGTTTTATCCCGATTGCGCGCAAGACGCTGCGTGAGCAAGGGACGCCGGATATCCGTATCGCCACCGTCACCAACTTCCCGCACGGCAATGATGATATCGATATCGCGCTGGCGGAAACCCGTGCGGCCATTGCCTACGGTGCCGATGAGGTTGATGTGGTGTTCCCTTATCGTGCCCTGATGGCAGGCAACGCCAACGTTGGTTTTGAACTGGTAAAACAGTGCAAAGAGGCATGTGCTGCCGCCAACGTGCTGCTGAAAGTGATCATCGAAACCGGTGAGCTCAAGCAAGCGGATCTGATTCGTCAAGCCTCCGAGATTGCTATCAAGGCCGGGGCAGACTTTATCAAAACCTCTACCGGTAAAGTGCCGGTTAACGCCACGCTGGAAAGTGCTGAGCTGATGATGACCGTGATCCGTGACATGAATGTGGCCAAAAGCGTCGGCTTCAAGCCCGCTGGCGGCGTGCGTACAGCGGAAGATGCTCTGCACTATCTGCAACTTGCCGATCGTCTTCTGGGGGAGGGGTGGGCCGATGCGCGCCACTTCCGCTTTGGTGCGTCCAGTCTGTTAGCCAGCCTGCTGACCACGCTGGGGCATAGCACCCAGGCTACTGGCAACGGTTACTGATTTTCTTACCCTTCGTCTTTCAAGCGACAGCGCTGTTGGCCGTGAACGTAAACGCCTGACACTTATTCAGAATAAGTGTCAGGGGGATTGACGTTTTTGCCACACAGGCTGTGCGGTACAGGGATGTACAAACGCCGTGAGTGCATGGATGCGCAAAAACGGCCAACATGAAATCCATTGGGTCTTTCTCGACACATCGTTTGGTCATCTGGGGCAGTTACCGTACCGCTGACAATGGCGCGAGTGTGTTGAGTCACTCTACATTATTAGGTCAAACAGGGGGATGCCTTGTTCCTGGCACAAGAAATAATCCGTAAAAAACGTGACGGACAGCCGTTGAGTGAAGCTGAAATTCGCTTCTTTATCAATGGGATTCGTGACAATGTGGTTTCCGAAGGGCAGATTGCTGCACTGGCGATGACCATCTACTTCCACGATATGACTATGCCGGAGCGCGTAGCGCTGACCATGGCAATGCGTGATTCAGGCACCGTTCTGGATTGGAAAAGCCTGTCGTTGAACGGCCCGATTGTCGACAAACACTCTACCGGCGGTGTGGGCGATGTCACGTCGCTGATGCTTGGCCCGATGGTGGCGGCCTGCGGCGGTTACGTGCCAATGATTTCGGGGCGTGGCCTGGGCCATACCGGCGGCACGCTGGATAAACTGGAGGCGATCCCGGGTTTTAATATTTTCCCGGATGACAATGCGTTCCGTAAGATTATCAAAGACGTCGGCGTAGCGATTATCGGCCAGACCAGCTCCTTGGCGCCGGCGGATAAACGTTTTTATGCGACGCGTGATATCACCGCCACCGTTGACTCCATCCCGCTGATCACCGCCTCTATTCTGGCGAAAAAGCTGGCTGAAGGGCTCGATGCCCTGGTGATGGATGTTAAAGTGGGTTCTGGTGCCTTTATGCCGACGTACCAGCTTTCAGACGATCTGGCGCAGGCCATCGTCGGCGTGGCTAACGGAGCCGGTTGCAAAACCACCGCATTGCTCACCGACATGAATCAGGTGCTGGCATCCAGCGCGGGTAATGCGGTAGAAGTGCGCGAAGCGGTGCGCTTCCTGACGGGAGAATACCGCAATCCGCGCCTGTTTGAAGTCACTATGGCGCTGTGCGTGGAAATGCTGCTTTCCGGTGGCTTGGCTAATGATGATGCCGATGCACGCGCCAAACTGCAGGCCGTATTGGATAATGGTAAAGCGGCGGAAGTCTTTGGCCGCATGGTGGCGGCGCAACAAGGTCCGGTCGATTTTGTCGAACGTTACGACAGCTATCTGCCAGCCGCGACGCTGAGTAAACCCGTTTACGCCGAGAAACCGGGCATTATCACCGCGATGGATACCCGCGAATTGGGTATGGCGGTGGTATCGCTGGGCGGTGGCCGTCGTCGTGCAACCGACAGCATCGACTACAGCGTTGGCCTGACCGAGATGGCGCGCCTGGGCGACAGTGTTGATGCCCAGCGACCGCTGGCGGTGATCCACGCCAACGACGAAGAGAGCTGGCAGCAGGCGGCAGATGCGGTACGCGGTGCCATGGTGTTGGGCGACAAAGCCCCCGCTGCGACGCCGGTGGTCTATCAGCGCATTACGCAATAGTCATTATTCGTTACTTATTACGGGCAGCTGCGCATTTTGCGGCTGCTCTGCCCGATGGATTTCAGGTTACCGCCACTCACGTTGTGGCTTGAAAGACCCAGGGTATCAGCGTGAATATGCAGGAGAGCATGATGAAACGTACATTTATTATGGTATTAGATTCCTTCGGGATTGGTGCCAGCGAAGATGCCAAACGCTTTGGCGATGAAGGTGCTGACACCCTTGGTCATATTGCCGCTGCCTGTGCGCGTGGCGAAGCCAACGTGGGCCGTAGCGGTCCGCTGACCCTGCCAAACCTGAGCCGTTTGGGGCTGGGCAAGGCCGCTGAAGAGTCTACCGGCAAGTTTCCGGAAGGATTGGACAAGAACGCCGAAATCATTGGTGCTTACGGTTACGCCAGCGAACTTTCCTCCGGTAAAGATACGCCGTCTGGCCACTGGGAAATTGCCGGTGTGCCGGTGCTGTTCGACTGGGGCTATTTCTCTGACGAGCACAACAGTTTCCCGCAAGCGTTGTTAGATAAGCTGGTTGAACGCGCCAATCTGCCGGGTTACCTCGGTAACTGCCACTCTTCTGGCACGGTGATCCTGGATCAACTGGGCGAAGAGCACATGAAAACCGGTAAGCCGATTTTTTATACCTCTGCGGACTCGGTATTCCAGATTGCCTGTCATGAAGAGACATTCGGTCTGGATCGCCTGTACGAACTGTGCGAAATTGCCCGTGAAGAGCTGACTGAAGGCGGCTACAACATTGGCCGCGTTATCGCACGTCCGTTTGTGGGGGATAAGCCAGGCAACTTCCAGCGTACCGGTAATCGGCACGATCTGGCCGTTGAGCCACCGGCACCCACCGTGCTGCAGAAGCTGGTGGAGGAGAAGGGCGGTGAAGTGGTTTCCATCGGTAAGATTGCGGATATCTATGCCAACGTGGGCATTACCCAGAAAGTGAAAGCCACCGGGATCGACGCCCTGTTTGATGCCACCCTGATCGAGATGGAAAAAGCGGGCGATAACACCATTGTGTTTACCAACTTTGTTGATTTCGACTCTTCCTACGGCCACCGCCGTGATGTGGCGGGTTATGCCGCGGCGTTGGAACTGTTTGACCGTCGTCTGCCAGAGTTGCTGGAACGGGTGAAAGAGGATGACATTATCATCTTCACCGCTGACCATGGCTGCGACCCGACCTGGGGGGGCACTGACCACACCCGTGAGCACATCCCGGTGCTGGTCTACGGCCCGAAAGTCAAACCAGGTTCATTGGGGCACCGTGAAACCTTCGCCGACATTGGCCAGACCGTGGCCAGTTACTTTGGCGTGTCGCCGATGGATTACGGCAAATCCATGTTTTAAAACGGGTCTTTAAAGCCGCAGCATTGTTGGCTTTACATGTGCACCCCAGTGACTTACCTCAGTAGGTCTGCTGGGGATGCGCAGGCGCGCTAACGCGAAATGTAACGGCTTATATATCTACTCTTTTGATTTAATAAGATTTAAAGGAAAAATAATGGCTACGCCACATATTAATGCTGAGATGGGTGATTTCGCTGACGTAGTTCTGATGCCTGGCGATCCGCTGCGTGCAAAATACATTGCGGAAACCTTCCTGGAAGGTGCCGTGGAAGTTAACAATGTGCGCGGCATGCTGGGGTTCACCGGTACCTATAAGGGCCGTAAAATCTCTGTGATGGGCCACGGGATGGGGATCCCTTCCTGTTCCATTTACGCGCGTGAGCTGATCGCCGAGTTCGGCGTGAAGAAGATCATTCGCGTGGGCTCCTGTGGTGCGGTGCGTGACGATGTCAAACTGCGCGATGTGGTGATTGGCATGGGGGCATGTACCGATTCCAAAGTGAACCGTATGCGTTTCAAAGACCATGACTATGCTGCCATTGCGGATTTTGACATGGTGCGTAATGCGGTTGACGCGGCGGCTGCGCAGGGTATCCCGGCACGCGTGGGTAACATTTTCTCTGCCGACCTGTTCTATACGCCAGATCCAGAGATGTTCCAGGTGATGAAGAAGTACGGCATCCTAGGTGTAGAAATGGAAGCGGCCGGCATCTACGGCGTGGCGGCTGAACTGTACGAAGAGTTCGGCTGTAAAGCACTGACCATCTGCACCGTGTCCGATCACATTCTGCGTCACGAAGCGACCACTGCGGCCGAGCGTCAGACCACCTTTAACGAGATGATCGTTATCGCGCTGGAGTCTGTGCTGCTGGGTGACAAAGCGTAATACGTGAAACGGGCGCAGCCTGCTGCGCCCCTACGCCATACCCTTCATGCCGCTCGCTGTATTCCCGACTCATGCTTTACCTTTCCGGTAATTAGCGCTATCGATCTATTCAATAATAAAGTTTGTCGACCGCATTCTGCGAATGGCCTAGCCTTTTTTCGCTTCTTCCTGCTCTTGTGGTTTCTCGTCGTCGCCATCTTCCACCGTGTTGCCTTCTGCCAACGGTGTGTTGGCGGTTAACAGGTACGGTGACTGCTGCCAGCGGCTGCGGCGGCCCTGCAGCAGCGTACGTGCCAGAATAATGCCGATGGCCAGTGCCAGCAGGATCATCAGGCGCAGCAGGTTGGTGGTGTTATCCACCTGCTTGGATTCGGTGGCCAGCACGTGGGTGTCCAGCGTCACGCGGATAAAACCCAGTGGGCCATCTTTACCCTGAATCGTTTCCACGAGTTGGTGATTGAAGTAGCTGCCCGCGCGTTTGCCATCCAGCGAAAGACGATCGCGCACGCTGATCTGCTCACCGGAATGGGAGATGAGTGTCCCATCCAACTGGTAGACGCTGGCGTCGAGGATCCGGCTGTGAAAGGTTAACTTGTCGAGAATACTGTCGACCTGCTGATTATCGATGTCACTGTCGTTATCCATTAACGGCACCAGGCTGAAAGCTACCTGCCTGGTCAGCGTTTGGGCCAGCTCTTCGACCTGTTCCGAGCGTGCCATCTGATGGCTCAAGCTAAAATAAGAGGCGCCTTGCATTAGCAGTACCAGCAATGCCAGGCAGATCAGGATAATCGCGGTACGATGCAGGCGAAATTTCAGTTTAGCTTTAGCCATATGGCTTCCTTTATATGGATGCAGCATGCTGCATCCCTACGATCATCTGGGTGTCACGAGTTGTTGCCTGGTTGTGCTATACCAGGAGGGATAAATACCGCGAACGCAGGGATGCGCTAGAGCGGTCAACTCGAAATTCATCGGGTAATATGTTGCCAGAAGCATTGACGATAGGATAGCTTTACCCGTCGTCTTTCAAGCTGCAGCGTTGTTGGCTGAGCACGCTTAACCTAAGTGCCGTCCAACTGCTGTCTGAATTTCATTGGGTATTGCTACGTCGTTTTATCATGCAGCGTTTTTCAGGAGTTAATGATGCCAAATAGTCTGACCTATTGTGATCTCCCGGCCGAGATCCCTCAATGGCCGGGGCTGCCCCTTTCGCTCAGCGGCGACGAAGTGATGCCGCTCGATTATCGGGCAGGCCATACCGGTTGGCTATTATATGGCAGAAAACTGGATAAAGAGTCCATCACTCAGTTCCAGCGCAAACTGGGGGCGGCGATGGTGATCGTGACGGCGTGGTGTGTGGAAGACTATCAGGTTGTCCGCTTGGCAGGTACGTTGACCCAGCGCGCCAAATTGTTGGCGGCTGAGAATGGGCTGGATGTGGCGCCGCTAGGGAAGATCCCGCATTTGCGTACGCCGGGCCTGCTGGTGATGGATATGGATTCTACGGCTATCCAGATCGAATGCATTGATGAAATTGCCAAACTGGCCGGCGTGGGGGAGCAAGTGAGTGAAGTGACCGAACGCGCGATGCGTGGCGAACTCGATTTCACTGCCAGCCTGCGGCAACGTGTGGGGACGCTGAAAGGTGCCGATGCCAACATCCTCAAGCAGGTACGCGATGAGCTGCCGCTGATGCCGGGGTTGACCAGCCTGGTGCGTAAACTGCAGACGCTGGGCTGGCATGTCGCGATTGCCTCCGGCGGCTTTACTTACTATGCCGAGTATCTGCGCGATAAGCTGAAGCTGGTGGCCATTGCGGCCAATGAGCTGGAAATTCGCGACGGTAAGCTGACCGGTGAGGTGTTAGGGCCGGTGGTAGACGCCCAGTATAAAGCTGACACTCTGGTGGCGCTGGCGGAAAAGCTGGGTATCCCCCCCCAACAAACCGTGGCGATAGGTGATGGTGCCAACGATTTGAAAATGATGCAGGTTGCCGGGTTGGGCATTGCCTATCACGCCAAACCCAAGGTTTATGAGAAAGCGCAGGTATCGATTCGTCATGCCGATCTGCTGGGCGTCCTGTGCGTACTCAGTGGCAGTTTGAAACACGAAGTGAGGTAATTTGTGGCAAAAGCAGTGAAACGCGCGTTTGTATGTAATGAATGCGGCGCTGATTATCCGCGTTGGCAGGGGCAGTGCAGCGCTTGTCATGCCTGGAATACCATTACAGAAGTGCGTTTGGCTGCTGCTGCCTCCTCTTCTGCCCGCACCGAGCGATTCAGCGGTTATGCGGGTGATGCCGGTATCAGCAAGGTACAAAAGCTGGCGGACATCAGCCTGGAAGAGCTGCCGCGCTTCTCTACCGGTTTTCTCGAATTCGATCGCGTGTTGGGCGGCGGCGTGGTGCCGGGTAGCGCGATCCTGATCGGTGGTAACCCTGGCGCGGGGAAAAGTACGCTACTGCTACAGGTCCTGTGCAAACTCGCCGAACAAATGAAAACGCTGTATGTCACCGGCGAGGAATCACTGCAACAGGTGGCGATGCGTGCTCACCGTCTTGGTCTGCCGACCGGTGGGCTGAACATGCTGTCGGAAACCAGCATCGAACAAATCTGTCTGATTGCCGAACAGGAACAACCGAAGCTGATGGTGATTGACTCGATCCAGGTGATGCACATGGCAGATATCCAGTCATCGCCGGGGAGCGTGGCGCAGGTGCGTGAAACGGCCGCCTATCTGACCCGTTTTGCTAAAACACGCGGCGTGGCGATTGTCATGGTCGGCCACGTGACCAAAGACGGCTCTTTGGCGGGGCCGAAAGTTTTGGAACACTGTATCGACTGTTCGGTCTTGCTCGATGGTGATGCCGATTCCCGCTTCCGCACGTTACGCAGCCACAAAAACCGTTTTGGTGCGGTCAATGAGCTGGGGGTGTTTGCCATGACCGAGCAGGGGTTGCGCGAAGTGAGCAACCCTTCCGCCATTTTCCTGAGCCGGGGGGACGAAGTCACTTCTGGCAGTTCGGTGATGGTGGTATGGGAAGGCACCAGGCCCTTGCTGGTGGAGATTCAGGCGCTGGTGGATCATTCCATGATGGCGAATCCCCGCCGGGTCGCGGTGGGGCTGGAACAAAATCGCCTGGCGATCCTGCTGGCGGTGCTCCATCGCCATGGTGGCTTGCAGATGTCCGATCAGGACGTGTTTGTCAACGTGGTCGGGGGCGTCAAGGTCAGTGAAACCAGTGCCGATCTGGCGCTGCTGTTGGCGTTGGTTTCCAGCCTGCGCGATCGTCCATTGCCCAACGATCTGGTGGTGTTTGGCGAGGTGGGGCTGGCGGGAGAAATCCGCCCGGTACCGAGCGGCCAGGAGCGTATCTCCGAAGCGGCTAAACACGGTTTCAAACGGGCTATCGTGCCGCATGCCAACGTGCCGAAGAAGCCACCTGCCAATATGCAGGTATTTGGCGTCAAGAAGCTGGCGGATGCATTGCGTGTTCTGGATGAGCTTTAAATGAGCCGTGACATTGTCTTGTTTAGTCTATTATACCCGATAGCTTTCATAAGGCAGCTCGCAAGCTGAAAGGGTTATCCCCTACGGACTTCAAGTTGGCCGCTTTGTGTCGCGGTATGTATGCCTCCCTGTATAGCAAAGCCTGTTTGTCCCCTGGGGGACAAATCTGTCTGGAACAGATTTGAACGCGGCTTGCAGCGGGCCTTGAGGGAGGGGCCCACGCAGCAGGTAACAACTGCGGTGTGAAAGACGATGGGGATATAAACGTGGAGGTATTATGCGGCAGTTCGATTACCTAAAAGCGGCGATTAAGCAGAAGGGATGCACTTTACAACAGGTGGCCGATGCCAGCAGCATGACCAAAGGTTATCTCAGCCAACTATTGAACGATAAAATCAAAAGCCCGAGTGCGCAGAAGCTGGAAGCATTACACCGTTTTCTTGGTTTGGAATTCCCGCGTCGTGAGAAAAAAGTCGGGGTGGTGTTTGGTAAATTTTACCCGCTGCATACCGGGCATATTTATCTGATCCAACGTGCCTGTAGCCAGGTTGACGAACTGCACGTGATCCTGTGCCATGACGAACCGCGCGATCGGCTACTGTTTGAAAACAGCTCGATGTCACAACAACCCACGGTGAGCGATCGCCTGCGTTGGCTGCTGCAAACTTTCAAGTATCAGAAAAACATCCATATCCACTCTTTTGATGAAAAAGGCATAGAGCCTTATCCGCACGGCTGGGACGTGTGGAGCAACGGCATGAAGGTGTTTATGGAGCAAAAGGGCATTATCCCCAGCTTTATTTACTCCAGTGAAGAGCTGGATGCCCCTCGTTACCGTGAGCATCTGGGTATTGAAACCATTCTGGTGGATCCGGAACGTTCCTTTATGAATATCAGCGGCAGCCAGATCCGCCATGATCCTTTCCGTTACTGGGATTACATTCCCACGGAAGTGAAGCCATTTTTTGTGCGCACCGTGGCGATCCTGGGGGGAGAGTCCAGCGGCAAGTCAACGTTGGTCAACAAGCTGGCCAACATCTTCAACACCACCAGCGCCTGGGAGTATGGCCGGGATTATGTGTTTTCACACCTGGGGGGCGACGAAATGGCGTTGCAGTATTCCGATTATGACAAGATTGCGCTGGGCCAGGCACAGTACGTGGATTTCGCGGTGAAATATGCCAATAAAGTGGCATTTATCGATACTGATTTTGTTACTACCCAGGCCTTCTGTCGTAAATATGAAGGGCGGGACCATCCGTTCGTGCAGGCGCTGATTGATGAATACCGTTTTGATCTGGTGATCCTGCTGGAGAATAACACACCTTGGGTGGCGGACGGCTTACGTAGCCTGGGGAGCCCAAGCGATCGTAAAGCGTTTCAGCATTTGCTGGAAGAGATGCTGCACGCCAATAACATTGAATATGTACACGTCGAATCCAGCGACTATGAAGAGCGCTTTCTACGCTGTGTTGAGTTGGTGAAGCAAATGCTGGAGGCCGATGCCAGCCGGTTGGTTAGTGCGCCTTACGCCAATGGATAACCACCTGAAATACCCGGGTTAACCTTATGTGCTATTGAGGTAGCTCTGACTCTGCAATTTGCCCTGTCGTTTAAAGAAGGTTCAGCCAATACTGTTTAGCTTGGATTTTTATTCAGATAAAAGTCTTAGAAGCTATGACGTACCGCCTGCTGACATTGTGGCTGTTTTGCTACGCCGTTGCCTGGACGTTGCTGACCGTCCATCTTGACCCCACCTTGCCTTATGACGCCGTTGAGGCGCTCAACTGGGGGGTGAACGGTGAGTGGGGAACGCCGAAAAATCCATGGTTGGTCGGCGTTGTGATGTACCCGGCGATCTGGCTGCCTTGGCTGCCGTTGAATATCTATTGGTATGGCGGGCACTTCATCGCGATTGTCATCGGCATGCTCGGTGTCTGGCTGTTGGCACGGCGTCTGAGCGGCAGCAATCCGTTAGCCTGGCTGGCGCTGTTGACGCTTAATCTCTCTGGCATCATCAACTTTGATATCATTCCCTATAACGACAACTATCTGCTGGTGATGCTGTGGCCGTGGATGATGTTGTTCTACCATTGCGCAATTACCCGCTCAGCCAACTGGTGGCTGGCTTTTGCCGCGACGGCCGGGTTGGCGATGATGGCGAAATACTCGACCTTTGCCTTTGTCTATTTTGTTGCGTTATCGACGCTGTTCGTGCCGCATATTCGCCGTTGCTATCGTCAGCCGCAGTTTTATCTGGCGGTGATAATCTGGTTGGCGTTGGTGTTGCCCAACGTATTCTGGCTGTGGCGGCATGATTTTGCGGCGTTTAAATGGGTCGGCTCGCAGATAAAAATGCAGCTAAACCTCGATATGTTGCAGTCGTTGCTGCTGGTGTTCTACCCGTTGCTGTTCCTGTGGTTGATCCTGCGAAGAGCGGGTGCAAAGCTGGCCTGGCCGGATGAATGGCCGTTACGGGTACTGTTGTGGGTTTATCTGCTGCCACTTGGCATCATCACATTCTGGTTCTCTTTCAACGTTGGTGGCCGGTTGACCGAGTGGTTGCAACCGTTCTTTATCGTGGCCCCGGCGCTTTTGGTCGGCTGCGTACGGTTGCCGCCGACACGCTCGCTGCGTGGTGCGATGGCCGGGTTGATGGCGGTTGGGCTGATGGTTTATCTGGGGTATGCCGTCGTCATGCTGGCCAACGTACGTAACGCCGGGCAGAAGATGGTTGGCGTCAAGGCGTTTAGTGTCGGCGTTGAGCAACGCTGGCTGCAGCATTACGGTACGGATCTGCGCTATGTTGGTGGCGCCTATCTGTCACAATGGATGACGGTGTATGCCAACTCTCGCCCGCAGATCATTACGCGTTGGTCCAATCATACGCGGCCAAATATCTACAATGCCCGACTCCGCTATTCGCAGATAGCGCAACACGGAGCCGTGCTGTTTGGTCGCGTGGGGGAGAGTTGTGCGCAGACGGATTTCGATGGCGCATTGGCGGATTGGCCGAGGATGCGCATCGATAGGCAGGAAAGCCTGCCTATCCAGTTCGACCCCGGCGCTACCGTACAGACATTATGTGTAGGGTTTGTCCGGCCACAGTAAGCGATGGGGCGACCGATAGCCTGCTACTCAGTAGGCTATCACCAGTTTGCCCTGCATATGGCCGTCGAGCAGTTTCTGATGTGCGGCGGTGAGGGTTTCCACTGTCAGACCCTGTAGCGTTTCGCTCAGCGTGGTTGTCAGCTTGCCGTCATCGATCAATTGCGCCATCTGTTTGAGGATCTCTCCTTGTTGGGCAATATCCGGCGTAGTGAACATACTGCGGGTAAACATGAATTCCCAATGCAGCGCCGCACTTTTCAGTTTTAACGCATTCTGATCCAGCGGTTGGCTATTCTCTACGATAGTGCAGATATGGCCGAGCGGGGCGATCAAATCGCTGATAGCTTGCCAGTGGCCGTCCGTGTCGTTCAGGCACAGGATATAATCCACGTTTTCAATGCCTTCTTTAGCCAGATTGCCTTTCAGATTGATGCGCCGCGCGATAAAACTCACAGAAAAAGCGCGATAAATAAAAGAGAAAACATTTTCACTGTATGAAAATGAATTACAAAATTATCAGCCACGCCCTCAGAAAAACGTCACTCCACCAATTTCATCATCGCTGCAACGATTGGTAACCCACCGCCAGTTGCCGGATCTGGATGTATACCGTCTACATTGAACCAGGCACGTTGAGATGTTGACGCATAATCTGGTGGTGCGTCGCCATAATTAGCTTGTAGGTTATGAAATGCTACCTTGTTTTTTGCGCACACATCACGCACAACTGACGCGTATGCAGCCATCGGTACAGCGTTATTGCGCTGATTTTCTGCTGGCATCATGACAAGCACATCTGATAGAGGACACGCAGCACGAACTGCAGTGATGATCGTCTGTATATCAGCAGCAAACGCCGATGGGTTGCGCGATGATGTCTGATCGTTGGTACCGTGTAGAATGGTGACCAAGTTAGGAGCTAAAGCAGTTAGTGATGTTTGCCACGCGGCCTTTGTTACTTGTGCTGCCCACTGTTGTGCCGAGCTACCAGTTGCGCCGAGTTTGTGGCAGCGAACCCCATCTGTTGTCGTCTGCACGTCTAACCCATAAATCTCAACGCTAGTGACAGGCTGAAACCAGATGTTAAACGCGGTCGTCGGAACTGTCAGCGTAGCAATGGCCACATTTGAAAACGCCGATAAATCTATTTGTGTCCAATCAGCACCACCGTTTGTGCTGTACTGCACGATGCCTTTAGGTTTAGCAAACAGACGGACAGATGACGCACTAGCCGGAACACCGTTGACACGAAATGTTGCCGCTGTATCAGATGACGAAACGCTGCAAATATCAGCACTTTCTGTGCTTGCATAGTTCGGCGTCCATGCACCAGTTTTTGTTAGTGTAATCTGACCGAGCACATTGCCGTTGTATTGCCCAAACGCGCTATCTGACGGATAACCGAAACCGATGTAGCCAATCCCAGCGCTGCCGAAGTCCGCTTGCATTTTCCCCGCAAAAATCCCGCTCCATCTGTTCCAGAGATGCGTCCAACTGTCACCTATATGCGCCGTCACCAGCGTTGCGGACTGATTCAGTTTTCTATGCATCAGCCGTTTATGTGTCTCTCTGAGAGTATTGGCATTAATCGTAGGCGAGTTAGCAATGATTCTAACGCTATCATCGTTATACGTATCATCACAAAGAACTGGCGAACTGTTACCAACGAAAATCCCTCTGGCAACAATGTAAACTCCAGCAGCCCCGACAGTCTGCCCATTCATGACACGAACTTGCAGATAATCAGCCGTATCAGCAATTTCTTGCGTGACGTCTATTGCCTTGACTAATTGTTGATATTGCATTGATGGAAACTGATATTGCTGACTTGCTGATGAACTAATTACAGTCCCGGTTGATGTACGAAAGTATGCAGCTAAATTGATAGCCTGGGCAGCAACCACACCAAGAGTAATTGTGAGCGAATCGCCTGCTTTTAAACCAAGACGAGATGCGGATATATTAATGTCTGTCTGCCCTCCACCTACTGGGATAATCAGGCTTTTTTTACGAGCAAATGGGCTGGCGATGTAATCTGCAACATATGCAGGGTTCGCAACTCCAGCTACAACAGCGGGGCCATATCCGTCAATTTGAGTTTCCCCTGTCTCATAACGCCGAAACCACGGATCGGGCCATAAATTTGGCTGTTGGCGCTGATAGCCAGAATATTCAGCGGGTAGACTCCCATAAATATACTCGGGAACCGACTTACCTACCGCAATTGCTATTGCCAGCAGCTCTTTCATCATCGCGCCAGACACACGAACAGTAATATATGTCGTTAAATCTGGTATCGTAAGTGTCGAGTTTTTATCAGCAAATCCTGATGACTTAGCTGTTAGAGTAGTGCTAGAGAGAACACCATCTTGATTTCTGCAAAATATTTGTATTGCGCCATTCACAGCAGAAAAAAATGCAGCAACACGAACGGTAATTATATCACCTGGCATCACTCCTAGACTGCTCAGAGCCAAAATCCTGTCAGCATTGGCACCGACAGCAGCTTGTATGCCATTTTTTCCCCATGGGGAGTTGCTACTATTTTTAATTAGTATCCCAGCATAACTCATTGCATCAACCACCCCAGCAGGAAGCCCCTGCTTGGGTCGTACTGAGAGCATCTCATTAAAGGGGTCATAGACAATATTTGTTGGGGTTCCCAGCGCATCTTGCTGTGATTTTGACGGTATTGAACGGCTGAACTCTGCCTGGAATCGCCCCAGCGCAGCAGCATATGCGCCAATTTTAAACGAACCATCAATAGTATTTTGAACGCGTATACGTACAGATACAGCACCACTTGGCACAAGACAAACAAGGTTCGGGGCGACGATACCACTTGTCAGAGGGTCTGATGAAGTTACTGATAATTGACTCCTTGTGGAATCTAAGAAAAATACATGAAATTTCCCGCCTGTATTTTGAAACCAGGCAATTATCGAAAATGTCATCGTATCACCAGCCGAGATGGGTAATTGCGTCAAGTCATAGAACTTATCAAATGACGTTATACCAGATGCCTTTATGACAGGCGTCGTAAGTGGCAAATCTTTATCTGATAGAGAAAAAGTGGGTGTTGCTCCTGAATACCAATCCCAATTGCCAAATGTGATATTTTTTGAGGAATATTCGTTAAACGAGTCAAACAGTAAATTACTACGACGTACAACCTCATCTGATGATAAAACTTTACCTGTTGGAGTTGCAATGCCGTTAGAATTGATATACTCAGCAGCCCAAACCTCCAGGTCCTCGCTGCGAACCGAAAAAATCCCTCCATTAATAATTTTTCCAGAGTTAATTGCAGCTTGCGCTTGAGCAACAGAAGTAAATGGGAGTTCGCCTGATTTTATTAGCCCATTATATGCTGTTAACTCATCGCGGAGAAAAAGGGTACGATTTGCCAGTTGTTGACCTTGCACATTAGATGGCCCATCCGAGTTATCATCTGCATTGAATCCCAAAACAGCAGCTTCGGTAGTTAATCTATAAATTTCAGGTTCCCAGACGGATTGCTCATTAATTTTAGCCATACTAATAACCTCTATGTTTACGTGTACCATCATAAAGAGCTTCACCGCTATAAGTAAGCGGTGATTGTGGTTTAATGAGCTGCACTCGACCAAAACAGCCAAGTTCAGCAACATTATTCCTTGATAAATCCGCCAGCAACTGCGCTGACGTTTCCATGCCTGCCATATTGTTATTCGTGTTTATCAACTCCAACTGTGCGAGCGGCTCTAGAATAAGGCGATATAACTCAACCAAGACTGGTGCGTTATCACTGGCAATATTCATCCCCTGATAGCGCAAAAAAAGCTCAACCCTAGGTGCTGTTAATAGCGGTAAGCTCTGGTTTTGCAAATGCTCATAATTTACTGAATATACCTTATTAGTGGGCGTAACCAGGAATTCAATCGTTCCCCATTGCCGGTCAACGATGTAATCAATATTGTTTCTAAGCCCTTCAACAACAACATTAAAAATAGTGGTGTGGGGTAATGAATAAATATCCCCTTTCACAATACCTGCGGGTAACTCATCCTCGGCCTTGATTGAAAACGGCTCGATGACAGGCACTGAACCCAATACCAGTGCCAGATTCTCGGCTGAGAAATTGTGCCAGGTCGATGAAACCGAGGCCGATAGTGCCGTTCTGTACTGCTGTGCCGGTAATAGCACGCCGCCCCGCGAGACTTTTGTCGTTTGTTGTTCCACGGCTAAATTAATATTCAGCGCTGAAACATCCCCGATCCAACGTAATGCGCCGGTGCGGCCATTGATATTTCGTTTGGCTAAAAATACCTTTCCCTGACCATAGTAATAAGTATCAGGAGTCATCATGCTTCCCCTGGCTCTGGCTCTGGCTCTGGCTCTGGTTCTGGTTCTGGCTCTGGTTCTGGCTCTGGTTCTGGTTCTGGTTCTGGTTCTGGTTCTGGTTCTGGCACGTATTGTCCCGCTGGCAGTTGCGCCTGGTAGAGATACAGCGAATCTATGCCATCTCGGCGGCTACGTAGGGTCAGAACATGCACAGCGGCATCAGGCGAATCCTCGCTGCTGTAGGGCAGATCGATGACGAGTTCATCGGTGGCCAATGTCCAGACAACCACATGAGTATCTTGCTGGGTCAATGTGATGATGTACTGCGTGCCAGGCTCCGGGCCGATGCTACCGAACAGGCAATCAATCAGTTGATCGGCTTGCAGAACACGGTCACGGTGGGCATAAGTCAGCAGATAGGTATCAGCCGCCGCAACAATGGAAGGGTAGTGGATACCATTCACACGGATGTTGCCAGGCATATAAGGTCGGTACTGGCGCTGGCGCATCTGTAAACGGGATATTGGAGCCAGTGATGCGTCCAGCGTCGCAATGCTAGTGCGCGTCAGCAGGCGAACATTCACGACTTCACTACCAAGATATTCTTGGCCATCAGACTCAATAGCACTGCTCAGGAACCGAATACGTGCATTAGCCGCATGCGCCTGCGGCAATGTATCCGCACAGCCACGGCCAACCGTTAGCTTTCCTGTAGCCAGGTCAACGGCGTCTATGCGAATGACTTCATTATCAATGATGGCTCCGCTGCCCACTACAGGTGAAAAAACCATTGAAACATGCAGCTCGTTGTCCAGAGCCTCGGCCACTGACAACAACGTTGCTGAGCTAGTCCAGTCACCACGTCCCCGATCTGCAAACTCGGCACCAGCTGCATGAGTCTGCAGATGATAGTTTATGGAGAATGATGTTGGTGCTGTAGCCATTACGCCCAGATAACAAGCATCACTGTTGAGGAACGACAAGTCAGCCGCGCTGAGTGTTGCTGCCAGGGAAAAATACGGCAGTTCGACCAACTGCAGATCAGAAACCGGTACGGCGGTTTTATCTGGCGGTGTCCAGCCGCTGCCTTGTTGGCCACTACTGTATGATGTTGCTGGTAGCCCGAAAACGTCCTGCACGGCAGTAATTGTCAATGCGCCGTTGTCGTTCTCGTCAATCTTACTGACGCGCAGCACCATATTGTTGATGTTGCGGTCAGGCAACGATACACGAAAACAACTGGCTGGGGTCAGTTGGCCACCGCGCCGGTCGAACTGGATCACAAGGCGAGTTATACCTGCCGCGCCCACCTCAAGATCACGCTGAGCAACCCTGGCCGCGAGGTCATGTGTTGGAATGGCTTTATACTCAACAGTGCTGCTAATCAACCCGACAGACTGAATCGAACCCAAGTTTTGCGCCCGGACTTCACCATCTGAATTGGTGACCGGGTCATGATAGGTCACCGTGATTTCGTTCGGGGCTGAGTCCGAGCTTGCGCTGTCATCGTCTTGAACTGCAATAATGCCGTTGTCATACGTAAATAACGGTAAGTCATCAGAATTGTAATCATCACGGATGAGCCTAAGAGTCAGCCTACCCGTTGCCAGGTCACCGTACTGCGCTGCACCGATGTGATCCAATATCTGTTGAATGAACGTATCAAGGCTGTCCTGCCGGTTGTAGCGGAAGCACAAACCAAAACCTTCAGCATAAAGCTGGTCTGCAGCATAACGATAACTGTCCAGATCGAGCTCTTCATTCATCAGCAGACCACGACCCCAATCGCGGTTAGTGGCGCACTCAACGAGAATATGTGCTGGATTCATGGCATGAATAGCCCGCATATTTGCGATGACATCCGGCGTCATTTCATCTTGGCCATCGAGCTGGGCTTCGTTGTTCTGCAAACGGATGAGTGCCTTTTCTGGGTACCATGTGTTGTTGTTGAACCATCCCTGGCTCGTGCGGCGTACACGATATGACCATGGCTTGGGGCTTGCGCTGTAGCAACTGATCAATCCGCTGAAGAACGTGGTTACAATGCCACGAAAACCGGGTACCAGACCGCCTAACAGGTTCAGGACATTGGGTGTAGGCACTTGGTCAGCATATCCCATGGCGATTTCGAGTGTCCCCTGAATCCCCCCCTCACCACCGGTATCGTCTCCACCAAACAGGTTTGGCTTATTGATATAGATAGTGGTGCTGTTTGAAATCTGCCCCTCATAACCGGAAAACACGTTTTTTTTATCAGCCATGATGGCTACAAGCTCGTTCACTGGTCCGCGCCCGAGTCCCGCTTGGATATCCCATGAATAGCGATAGCCTACAGTGACTTTGCCACCACCACCTTTACCGCCCCCCATTAATTCGACTCCTCTTGTTTTGCTGCGTCTGCTGCTTGAGCCTGTTCAACAACGCGGATTGCCAATGCATCCTCGGTGGCCAGCAGTGCGTCTGAATCGATGCTGCCCGTAGCAATAAAGGCTTCGATATCGAGGTTATAGCGGGCAAAGAACGTGCGAAGCCCCCATGCACAACCACCAGCGGCGCGAATGTGTTCCATTGTGATCAACATGTTGGCTCCTTATTATTTGCGAATGGCGTCATAACGATAGTTGCCATAACCCAAGACGAACCAGTCCTCAGTCCAGCAATCACCGAAAAACACGCACTGTGGCGTTCCTTCCGTGGGCTGCGGCATCTCCCAGTCTTCTTCTGTTGCCGCCTCTGGTGTATTGTTCTTCGCTTTAGGGGCCAATGCTGTGTTGATCAAATAAGACGCCACAATAACGGCCACATATTTAGCAACGACTAACCACATGTGATCTCCTTAAAACAGTTTGATAATGGTGAACGGGCTTTTGCCTGGCATGTGCGGTGTACCGCCATAGTTCAAATGGTTTGAAAACTTGTTTGCGCAGACATCAATAGTGCGGTTGCAGCCGGGATAAAGCGTCACCGCCTGGCCAACCGAAAGCCCGACGGTACCGCCAAGCAACCCCACCTGGTTGCCGTTCTGCACCTTCAGGCCGCGCCGTTCTGTCACGCCTTCGGCAACCCATTCGATATAACCACCACTGAAATGGTCTTCAGCCAGACCACCCGGCAGGCTAACAGTCACGCTTGCCCCATCCAGTGACTCGATAGTGACGCCAGCGGCGAACTGCTGTGGTGAAACCTTGCAGTTATGGTCATACAGCGAATAAGGGCAGGCCCGGCCCCACGTTAGGCGTAATCCCACTTGGTTAAATGTGCTAGCCAGGCTGGATGTCACAAGGCGGGCGCGATCAATCGCTTCACGTTTTACTTCTTTGACGGTACCCACCCACACAGTGCGAAACTCAGCTGCAGCATCATCGATGTGCAGGCGATGAATTCGAATGCGCAGTGGGCTACTAGGGGGAATGCCCCGGAACAGTTGCACGACGGCGTTATCAACTGGCGCGGTAATGTCCAGGTTGTTACCACTGCCAGCACTCAGGCCGTTGTCGCTGATCGCCGTCTGCGACCAGTTATGACCAGCGAACGTAATATCGCGATCAGCATTGGTGTAGCGGTAATACACCACATCGCCCCGGATAAACTCATAGAGCGTGACGGGACGGCCATCGGCGGTTGAATACTCAAACTGATTCCAACTCATCGCGCAGCCCTCTGAATGTTGTTGAAATGGTTGCCAGGCCATCAGCGTCGGTGACGTGTTGCCATGCAACCGAGTCGGACTCCTGGCGGCACAGCGTGATGTAGGAAATGGAAACGATGTGCTCCAGGGCGACGGTCACATGAGCACCGTCTAGCGTCAGGCGCTCAACGTCATAGTTGATGATGGCCACACCGGTGATCCGGCGATAGAGGCAGGTACCGTCAGCCAGCTCAATACGCAGATCACAACGGCCATTAACGATGCCAAGCTCTGCAAAGGCGGCATACTCAACATCAATCATGCCGTTTGCCAGCCCAGACATTGGCGTAAAGTCGTTACACCCGCTGGAAACCCAAATGGCACGTTGACGACCACGCAGGAAGTAGAACAACCGGCGTAGCGCCGCTTGTTGCTCACGGCCAATAGAAACCCAGCGGTGACTGGTCATAGAAAAAGCCCGGCGGGCTGTATCCATGCGAACCGGAATACCCGAACCGTTATCCAGTTCCTGCAGCATGCGCAGGTATTGCCCGGTCACTTGTTCGCTCCAGTCTGAAACTGGCTCTAAAACCGGGTGGTTACGGTAAACTGGTAATGCCTGGATGCTGTCGCTGTTGGCGTTATGTTCGGTCACCCGGAAACGGATTTGTGCCGAGAACAGACTGTCGGTATGCCGTGTCAGTGAGGGTGGATCGGTGAGTACTGCAGGGCGCAACGGATACAGCCAAGAACCCGCAGGCCAAGCCACCGGCAGTGGCGTGGCTAAGGTGATTGCAGAGGCTGAAATGCCAGTAATGGTCGCCAGGCCAACGTCAGCAGAAAAGCCGAGGCCAGACATCAGCAACACTGAACCGCCAACGCTAAAATCTCGGCCTGCGGTGGAGACGGCAATCTGTGTTACGCCTGCAGGATGATCGGCGTCGAGCACAGCAACATCGGCGAAGACCGGCATGGCCCACTCGGCAGCACCGGCGATAAACAGGGCATTCTCAAACCGCTGCCTATCGTTGTTACCGATCAGGATGCTGAACTCAAACGTGCGGCGCGGAGACAGGCGGCGGGCAATCCGCTGTTCGGCCCCAGTAGGCGATGGTAGAACGTCGGTCTTCCATTCCAACGTCTCAGTGACGCCATTGTTCCAGTTCGGTTCGACAAGCCACGGGAATAGATTAGCCATCATTTCACCCCCAACTCTTGTCGAATGGTTGGGGCGAACGCACGGATGAACGTCATGGCTGCACGTTGTCCGCCAACGGTGCCAAAACCGGCAGACATAGCTTCAGCAGCATCAAACACCAACGTTTGCTGGAATACTTGCTGCGGGGAACTATTGTCATCAGAACCCCCAGGCCGGGTTTCAGGGATATGCTCCGGCATTGGAATGGCGGCGGGTGCAGGAATACCCGCCAAACCGCCAGTCGCGTGATGGATGCGTGGTATCCAGCCTGCTAAAGCCGCCATGCCTTCACGGTTAAAATCATGCAGGAAACTCAACGCGCCAGGCTGCTGAACAACGGCAGCGCGCGTCACGAATTCGTTGTTTGAGAGCATCGCGGGGATGGAGTCGCTTGTCGATGTGCCTGGCCCCTGAATATGGCCACCCGTTGCCGCGAACAGACTACCGAGAACGCCACCCATGCCACCCGATGGCCCCATCAGACTTGACGTGGCCATCATCGCCAGTTGTTGCGCAGCGATTTTCGCCATGCTGTCAACGATGCTAAGTGCCAAATTACGCACCGCATCTGAGAGGTTCATGGTGCCTTTGGCCAGGCCCATGAGTGAGCTTTCGATACCGCTCTGCAGACCGTCGCGAAAAGCAATGGTCAGCTCGTTACCAGCCTGGTTGAGTTTGCCGAGTTGCTCTTCCAGTTGGCGGATCATTTCACGGATTTTCTCGCCTGCTTCGCCCGGCAGATCTGCCATTTCCTTCAGTTGCGGCAGGTAGGCTTTGACCTTGTCACCAACTTCCTGGTGCAATGCAATCAGTCGTTGACGCCCCTGAAGCTCGGAAAGCAGGCCACCCTGGACTTGAGCCTGAATGCTACTTTCCTGCTGGGATTGGTACGTGAACAAATCTTCAAGCTGTTTTTTGATGTCATCGACACGAATTTTGGTCTCAGTGACCGGCAACAGTTTGTCGAGCCAGTTAAGCCCCTCGGTATTGCCGCTGGCTTCGAACTCGGTACGCAGTTCAGCAAACTTCTCTTTGGCTTGTAGCAGGCTAGCACCAGCGGTATCGCCGATGGCTCGCATGAATTCAAGCTGCAGCTGAAGGTTTTCCCCCTTGAACTCACGCGCATTGATAGCTGCGTTCGCCGCTTCAGCGGCCTCACGTTGTGCCGCCGTCAGGTTGCGGGTAGCGATTTCTTCAGCACGGAGTGCGGCAGCACCTTCAGTACGTTTAGTGGCCTGTTTTACCAATTGGTCAACAAAACGCTGGTTTTCGGCAAAGGATTTCTTCGTTTCTGCAGCACTGGCTTTGGCTGCTTTTTGCCGTGCTATTTCTTCGTCTAAGATTTCTGCACGAACGCGAGCGTCGCTCTGCGCTTCTTCAGTAGCATTTTTTAATAGGCCGTGTTCAATTTCATATTCGACTTTGGCGGCGTTGGTATTGGCGGTTTTGAGGTCTAATTGCCGCTGAAGCTGCTCATTGTACTGTTTGGCTTTTTGCCCGGATTTATCCAGGGCTTTGGCGTCAATATCCCATTGGCCACCTTTGAAGTTGATACCATCTTCGGACGTAACACCCAAATCGCGTAAACCACCAGGCCCTTCGCGAGTACCTTCAGAAGCCCACATTGCCTGATATTTTTTCTTGAGTTCATCCAATGCAGCCGCTTCTTTTTCCATCTCGGATAAGTTGTTGTACCGGGTTTTTTCTAATTCTTTTGAAGCGGTGATTGCATCTTTTTCTGTTTTTTGTCGGCTAGCCTCTAGCTCCAACAGCTTGGTCTCTGCTGCCTCCATAGCTTCTAACACTGAGAGGCGATCCTTCAATCGTTGTGCTGCAGCATCAACAGATGGCCCCTTGGCTGCTATTTCAATGTCACTTCCGCCAGCACCAGCAAGCCAATCTTTTATCGCCTTAATTTCTTTAACTCTAGCTTCTGCTGGTGAGTCAAGATTAAGAGCAGAACTAGTGCCGCTCTTCAGTCCATTAACGGCTTCTGCTGCTGCTTTTTTGACATTTAACCATCCCCGGGCAACCCAGTTTAGCTGTCCCTCAATTTCTACCAACCGTTCAGACATAGCCTCTTTATATTTTTGAGACGTTAACTCAATAGCCTCTTCGGTTCGGCCTTGTTCCTCCAGCGCCCGAATGCGCTGATAAGTTTCTGAGTCCAGCCAGTGGTACTGTTCGCTACTGTTCCTTGCCCATTCCGAGGCACTGTCGGTCATTTTGACAAACTCACCCACTACCTGATCAGCAGATTGACCGGTGAGTTGGGCCATAACGGATGCGGCTTGTGAGACAGATGACAACGTTTCACCAGTGAACTTGCCGCTACTGACCAACCCGTTGAGGATGTCACGCACTTGGCTGTAGTTGCTGCCCAGTTGGCCACCGGCTTGTGTCATCATTTCAAGCTGGCCAGTTGTCACCCCAGCGTAGTTACCCGTTAACTGGATGCTGCGGTTGAATGCTTCCTGGTCGTTGAGCACACTGGTGACTGCCGCAACAGCCCCCACAATGGCCGCTACCGTTCCTCCAACGGCTAGCGTGGTGGCGCTAAACAGCGGCGGCAACATACCAGTACGGGAACCTAAAGAGAGGATGTTATTGCTGGCATCACGAAAATTACCCTGGGCCAACTGGTGAACCAATACACGCAACTCGCGGCCTGCCGAACGGGAGTTCAGAGCAAGCTTTTCAGTACCTTCAGACAAGTGATCGATGGTGGTGCGTTGGTCATTCAGTTTGCCCAGATAGTCGTTGAATGCCCCTTCATCAATCAGGCCGGATTTGTAAGACTTGCGTAGCTGTGCTTCCTGGGCATCAAGTTTTCCCAGTGCTTTTGATGCGGGATCAATGCTACCGAGCAGGCCATCCAGGTCTTTTTTTAACTTGTCGACTTCTTTTGCGTGGGCTTCAGCCGCTTTAGCTGCCGCCTCTTCAGCTTGAGCAACCTTTTGTTGCTCCCGATAGAGCGCATGGCCCCGATCACTTTGTGCGCTCCATGCAGCGGTAACCTCTTCAGCACTGCGGGCAGCACGCTGAGACTGCGCTATAGAGGTATTCAGTTCACCGCTCAGTGCCTGTTGCATTTGAGCATGCTGCCTGGCGGCTTCAGTGGCGGCTTGCTGAGTTTCAATGGCGGACTTCCACTGCTTATTGCTGGTTTCAGCGTTCGCGCCGGTTGTTTTGATCTCGGCTGACAGTGATTCAAGACCGCGCGAGGCCTCCTCCAGATCTGCTGTGATACGCAGTGCGAGATTGAGCGTTGAATTTCCAGCGGTCATAGCAGCACCCTATATAAGGAAGAGAATTACCCTGATGGCTTTTTCAGGTCTTTAATACGTGCGGTGGCATACTTACCACCGAGTTTCACAGCAAGGAGGTCGGCAATACGCGCCAGGCTATCCTGGTTTTGCATCTTCAGCGCCTCCCGGTAATAAAGTTCTATTTGCCGGTTGGTGTAGTGACCGAGTCGGTCGGGGTTGTGGCCTGCCCGGATGAGTGTTGCGAAGACGCTGCCAAACCCGACCGTTTCTCCCCTTGGGCACGTAGTGTGATTTGACGGACGACAGCGTTCATAAAAAAACGCCGATTCACTGACCACCACCAGTCCATTAAGGTCGTCCCTTCGCTGGCCGGTAAGCTGGCAACCCATTCAACGGGCCGATCAATACACCGCGCCAACAGCGCGGGTAAAACATCCGCATGGCGGGCTAATACACGCTGAACATCTTCAAATGAGGGCCAGTCGGTCTCCATCACATCCGTCAGACTGGTAACCACTGGGGTAATCGCGTCGTGCATAACCAAAGAGTCAATGAGATTGAACTCCCTTATGGTCAATGCGTTTCCCGCGATAGTGATATCGCGGGTGGACAGCACAGTGGACAGGTCGTCTTCGGTTTCTTCAACCGGTGGAGAGGGGATTTTCTTCGCCATATCACTCAGCCGCCTGTTGCATATAGGAACCAAAGAAACCGAGCGCAGAGTCTTTCGGCTGCGACAAATCGGCCAGCACGTTTGCGGTGATTGGCAGTTCACCGTAGCCCTCGTTATGCAGGAGGGACAAATCGGAGACGGGCGAAAACTTCACGCGGTAGAACTGGATCACCACGCGTTCTTCATTCTCCGTATTGATCCCATCAAACAGCATCCAGCGTTCTGGCGGTGACGAGGTGAACAGCCCCAGCATTTCATTAGATGCATACGAATAGGCTACCGTGGCCGTCAAGGCAGCAGGGGTTAGCAGCTTGATAATCCCTGCAGACGGTGAATCCACAATGTAATCCGTACCCGGCACCAGTGGGTCGGTGTCGGTGAGGACAACATCACTGATAAAAGGATGATCCAGTCGAATACGATCACCCACGGCCACATCACTCGGTAAGGGCTCACTGGTCACCGTACCCGACGGGTTTTTCACTACCTTGCCGTACATGGCTAACGCCAGGTTCTCCAGCGTCCAGTCCTTCAGCGTCATGGAGATACTGCCGGATTTACCCAGCGACAACTCCCCAATGGGCAAACGCTGCCCGGTGTAGTTTTCAATCTGAGTGACCGTTTCCGCGCCCAGTTCAACACTGCAGGCATCAGTCTGGCCAACAAAGCGGAATGGCCCAGGACGAACGGTGGCGCTAGTCAGTCTTGTGGCCAGGTTAACGGCCCCTTGTAAGCTCATTAATGACATTTACTTTTTCCTCGTTTTGGCCTTGCTGGTCTCAGGTTCTTCCAGCGCGGATTGGGGTTCAGGTTCATCTTCAACGTTTTTCACACCGGAGGCGGGCAGCTCATCCACACCTTTCATCCGTTTCGCCACCTGGTGTTGTTCCATCCAGTCGGCTTCTGCTGTGTTCACCGTGATCACATCACCGGGTACAACAGCGTTCCTGGCATGTGTGTGTGCGATCAGGAGCACTACCTCTTCATTCATTGCCGCCTCCAATAAAGTGCTGGGTCTGGTACATGTCCATCCAGACCAGAACACCATTTTGAAAATCGAGGGTCTCGCCACCCATCCAACTAATCGCCCGTATGCCTGGTACACCAGGTATACGCCAACCGATCACCGAATCTCTGATAGCACCAACCACCGGATTCAGCAGTACTCTGGCACTTTCGATGTTGGTCACGTTGCTGGATTGGGCACGAACTACCGTGACTACGCCAAAAACCACGCGAACAGATTGACGGCTACCTGCAGACACGTCGTTGGGGGTTTCTTTCCCCAGCAGAACGTAGGCTGAAGGTGTAGTGGCATTGGTCAAATTTGTCAGTTGGGTGTACTCCGCCACGTTGCCCACCAGGCGCAATGGTTTGTTGCTCCCGACAAGGTCACGCAGACGGTCAATGATCGGGCTGACGTCGAACGGGCCGCTACTCATTTGCCAAACGTCCTCAGAGAGTCCATATCAAATGTCCGCCCTGGGCCGGTGACCTGTGGTGAACCACCGGCTACCGGCAATTTGTCGTCAATGCCCAGGGAATAATCACCATCCGCCACCCGCTGCAGAAACTTCAATGCGTCTTTGTAGTCACGGATCACCGGATCGGTGCGTTCATCACCTGTTCGGTTACGGTTAAGCTGGTAACGCACAATGGCACGAGCCCAGTTGGCCAGTTGGCGCGGAACCGTAGCCAATGGGAGACGATGACCGCGTTGGCGCAGATAGCCATCAATCATTGCTTGTGTATCTTCAATAGACTCGTCGATACGCGAGAGTGCCAGCTCAGCCATCACCAGTTCATCCGCTGTCCAGGATGAGGTATCCCCACCCTGAATGATGGTGTTGAGCAGATCAGGAATAGCTGGGATTTCATTATCTTCAGCCACAACCTGAGCCAGTTCTGCCATACCTGGGCGTTCAGCCAACTGAACTTGAGTGATGTACCACTGCACCATAACGCCTCCTAAAATGCTGAGGGTTTGGCGACGGCACGTTTTGCCGCCATAAAACCCTGTTGCAAGTTGGTGCGGGCGATGGCCAGCCAACGCAGATCGATATCCGGGTTTTCGGCCAGGCCATCCAGATAATCACCGACCAACGACCCCAGGTCGGTGAGTTCCTCCATCGCCGCCAGCTCGGCCTCGGTGAGCTGATGGTGGGAGCTTTGGGCTTTGATAACTGGCATAGGTTGATTACCCTGCAACCGCGTTCTGGAACAGGAAGCCAACATCCTTGGCCACGCAAAGTTCTTTTACTGACTCACCTACACGCACGTTCTGACCACCGCGCATCCCAATATTTGGGTCAGCGATAGAGCCGGAAATACGGTTGCCAAACTGCGCCGTAAAACCCCAGGTCACACCACCCTGAGTGTTAGCCAGGCGATTGCGATAATGGAAGGCAGCATGGTTGGCCCAGGTACGTATCAGCACTGGCTTTTGACCCGGACGGGCGATATTGACCCATGCTGAGCCGACATAGATGTCTTCCAGTTCCAACAAGTCTTTCAGGAAGGCCATGGGCACCATCCCGCTGTCGCCAAGAGTGCCGTGATAGGCTTTGACGATGGCAGGGTTACGGCGCAACGCGGTAGCCGTCACACGTCCCAAGATGGCGATATTAGGGCGCATGATCAGCGTATCGCAGGCATCCGTAATATCCGTTAATGGATTGCTGTCCTCATGGCTCCATTGATCGCTGCCAGACAGAATTTTCCGGTTGGTGGTGTTATAGCTGCTCGGTGAAAACACCAGTTTGCTAGTGCGGACTTCCCGATCCAATGCAATCAGATCCGTTGTTCGTTCGGTAGCATGGCCCAGTGGATCATAATTTTTTGGGGCATTGTCGATGTCGTCCTGCGGTACAGGCGCATCAAGAGCGAAATCTTCCGCAGAGCTGGTTTCCTCTTCTGCCGGGAACTCCACTTGGTTGGGTCGTGATGTACGACCTACAGTCGTATTGGGTACTGTGAAACCCTGGGCGATATCATACTTCCACCATTTGAACGACTTAACACCAACGGGAACGCGGGGCAACACATCATCAGCAATCAATGAAACGTTGCGATACGCTATAGAAATCGCCGTCAAATGCGGATCAACGGGGAATGGAAATTGAGCCATTGTAATTCTCCAGATAAGAATGGGTGCCGGAGCCGATCCCGGCTATTCATGGCGGTTTATAACGAAAGCCTTATGGCGTTGTCGCAGCTAACTGGCCTGGATTAATCCACACTGAGCCGATATCCCCCTCTGTGCCAGGCACTTCGGCATAGCCGATGAACCAGTCGCCAGCAGCAGCAGGAACGGCAAATCCATCGGCGTTGGCTGTCAACGGGTCTCCCAAGGCAACATCCGCACCGTAGCTCACTAACGCTAGTCCGCTGCGGATGATGTCGAATACCTCACCATCGCTTGCCGGAACAAGGGTGGTGACGCCGATGATCAGTTTGCTGCCATCAATCGCCTGGGCTGAAAACCCTTCTTCAGTACTGTGATTCACGAGACTGCGAGCGACAATGTCACCTTCAGCCCGAGAGCCGGTGATCAAGCCTGGAATATTCATGCTTTGGTTCCTTTCTTGACGTGATTGACCGCATCGGTGGTGGAAACCGTACGCCCCAGTTTTGCCTGCTCTGCCTGATATGCTGCAGCAGCATCAGCCACGGTGGTCACATCAGCAAAGTCCAGCGGATTATCCTGCTCAGGAGATTTCTCACTGAAGTCGAGCAGCTTTGGCTTTTCGCTCAGTACCGAACGCAACAACTCTTCTGGCGTTTTGCTGACGGTGGTGGAACCATCGGCAAACGAGATCGGTTCATTGGCCAGGCTGACAAGCAGCTCCACTACCGTGTTTTTTTGCCGTGGCAGCAGTTGACCCGCTGTGACCAGGCCATCGGCAAATGAGGTGATGTCAGTTCGACGTTGAGCTGCAGCCGCGTCTTTCTGTTGCTGCTCCTGCTGTTTGATCCGCTCTTCGCGAGCGATGAGGTCGGCCTCGCGCGCTGCGAGATCAGTTGCTGTACCAGGTGTTGTCGTACCCGGATTGGTTTTGGTCGACACATTGGGCTCCTCGGCATACGCCAGTGGTGAGATTTGCGCATCTTCTGCTGCTCGAGCTGCAAGCTCCTCGACAGATTTGATGCGCCATTGGGGTAAAATCTGGTCGGCTTTTTCTGCGCCTTCCTTTTCAACCAGGTAGTCACGCAAACCACGGAACATATCGGTCAGTAACTCGGTCTCCCAAGGAATAGCGAACTCAAGCGGGGCATTTTCCCCCTCTGCAAACTCAGCAAATTCAGCATCGGGTAACCCTTTTACGCCAGGTGGAACCGCGCCCAGGAACCCGACATGGCGAGCATAGAAGTGACCGGGTTTTGGGTTGCCGGGTGTATCGGGCTGATAAATGGACAATGAGCGTTTTTTGTAGCTGCCTGCGTTAAAGGCGCTGGCAAAAGCGGGATTGACCTGGTGTGGTTCTGCATAGACCAGGCCATCACGGAACTCGAGGCGTTTCGCCCACCCATAAGAAGGGGCGGTCAATTTGGGGTGACCGATCACAAACGGGGCTTCAGAGAGTGCCGGGTCATAGCTGTTGGCCAGGTCAATACAATCGTCAGCCGTAAAAGTAATGGTGCGCCCATCCATCGCGGTATGAGTACCGGGTGCAAAAACAGGCAGTGTTGCGGTAGAAGTTTGAGAAGCCATGATAACCATCCATCACAAGAGATGGAGGCATCGTAATGAGGCGGGTGCAAACGGTAATTTATCCTCGGATTAAATTATCGTTTAGGGAGGGGAAACAAAGTGAGAACGGTCATACGGCAGGAACATCACCGGTAGCCGTATTAGAACGTATTATAATACGGGTCAATGTGCAAACTGGGGACATTATGCCACTCTCTGCCTCCAATGCCACAGATTGCCGTATAGTACGTTCTGGAATTTACTGTGCCTGAAGGTAACTGCGGGCAATGTCGATCAGCAAGACACCGTCTGCATTGGACAGACCGAGCCAAGGACGGGCGGGTAATTCAACCTTCTTCACCAACCGACCTCCGACATTCAGTGCCTGGGCTGTTTTCGGTTTGATGATAGCGCCAAAGTGGTGTGCGGCACCATAGGGGCGATCAGTGCCGAAAAGTAGCTCTGTTGCACGGACTTGATAACGCAACGTATTGCGTAGCGTTCCATCCAGCGTCAGGATCTTCTCTTGGTTACGTGGTTTACTGTCGCGATACCAAGGCTGCAGCGGCGTCCAAGGAACGCCTTCTGGGGAAATTTGCGCATCGAATCTCGCTTGGTGAATATCAAGTAACTCCTCGCCCATCTCAGCGAACATAGGCGCTGGGTTATCCAGCTTGGCTTCCAGATTGAGCAGTGCGTCCAACGCTGATTGGCTGTTAAAGCTGAGAGTGGCCCCGGCCATTACGCATCCCCCGTTCGGCGATAGGCTAATGCGCCTTCGCGAATACCAGCAAGACTATCCTGGCTGATAACGGCCATGCTCGACCAACCGTTCTTTCCCAGTTCAGCAACCACCGTCACGGTTTCAGCCTCTTCAGCAATAGTGAAGCGGGCGATGTATCTCCGCCAGACCTGAGCCACTTTGGCTGCAACAGACCAGGTGATCCCCGTCCAAATTTCGTCAGGTCTCTTGATGGCTTCAGCCAACAATGACAGATAGCGCGTTTGCTCTGATTGGGTAACCTGAATGCTACCTTCATGCATGAACATCCCAGCCCCTATCACCAACGACTCACCGACGATATCCTTAAAGATGGCAGGCTGTGTCCGGGTCGCACCGAATTCAGACAGAAACTCCAGTACAGCGTTCTGAGTATTTGTGTCTACTGATAGCAACTTTTCGGCGTTAATCTGGCGGGCTGGCGGCAACGGTTCGGCTTGTGCTCCGCCTTTGGACAGTGTTCCTCCTCCTGGCGGTGTACTGCTGGGTGGGGGTACCTGCCCATCAAGGCGGGAACGGCCCGGTGCATGTTCGAATGACGGATCGATACCTTTCGGCACCTGAACAATGCGCGGCCCATCCGGGCTACGCTGACCGATAATGCGTTGTTCCCACACAATGGGCGGGGCGGTATCCGGGCCAGTTTTGCCGTGGCGCTTCATCCAGGCTTCTGACCGACCACGCACCCCGCATTGGCATCCCCAGCCGTTGGGGGGAAAGAAATAGGACCACCATGGGTCATCCCAACGCAAGATCATGCCATCCCAGCCGAGGTGTTCTTCGCGAGGCTCTTCGACGGCATCGCTATGCTGATATTCCCAGTAAGGCATCGTTTCACGCATGGAATAGAGTTGCTCATAACGGCCAGCCATGTAGCTACTGCGCAGGTTGGTATCAAAGATAACTCGCGTACGCCAACCAAACCCGCCGTTGTAGCTCCAGCCATACCGTTCAACAATTACCGCGAAATCACGACGAAAATCAGCCAGCGTTCCACCTTCAGCAATGGTGTGCTCAACAGCTCTGCGCAAGTCGGCAAGTAGATCGTCGCGATTAGCACCGGCAACGACAAAGGCATAGTCATGCTCGGCATTATAGATATCCGTCCATGCCTGGGTCAGTAGATTGGTCTTGCGACGGAAAAAGGCAATCTGCTCGGAAAACGGCAAGGAACCATAGCTGATACTAGCCACGGGCCACCTCCTGCAGGATTTCATAACGACCCGCAAGGGCTGCAGCGGCTAATGCCTGTGCCATCGCTGCCGCATAATCATCCAGTGACATATCAGGGAGCAACGCATCAAGAGCGTCGCGCAGCTGCTCGAGAGACTCCGCTTTTTCGACCACCTGGTGGATTTGTTCAATCCAGGTGTCCGTCGCAGGTTGCAGGGTCTTATTGAGCTGACCGGCCATCAATGCGGGGGCATCAGGGACATGCTCGTGTTCGGCAAATTCAGTGGGCTTGTTGCCTACCGGTGGTGGTGTTGGTGCGTCTAATGTTGGCTTTTGTTCCCATTCGCCGCCATAGGTATCTTTCACTGTGGCTAATGTTGGGCGGTAGCCCGTTGTCTCGGCGATCAACTTGTCACGTTCGGCGCGGGACTTCAGGTCTTCCGGTTCGTCAAACACGCGTGAAAGTTGGGGTATAGCTGCACCAGGGAAATTGAGTTCGGTCAACCAGGTAGCTGGCCCCCGGTTCCAGGACTCACAAATCACATCGGCATCCGATTTTGCAATACTGGTCAGGATATCGGCCTGCAAGGATTCATTACCGCCAATCCCTTTTGCCGCACCGCCCGAGCTGGAAATCTGCCCGACAATTACACGGCGGATAGCCTCATTCATCGCTTTGTACATGGATTCATAGTCTGCTGCACCAGAACGCGCCGCAGACAACATCTCAATAGCCATGCCTTCCGGCATGATGACGCCGCTGTCTGTTGAGATGGCGCGAGTCAGCGCCAACAAGTCACGCTTTTGCTCTGGCGTTGCCCCTGGTGGATGTTTACCTGCGACAGTTGGCATGCCGAATTTGTCAAGGAAGATCAGCCAGAACTTGATGTCGTTGCGCTTGAAGAATGTGGGCCAGTACAACCAATGTGCCAGGCCCAATCCATACGGTTCATCATCGTGGTCGGCACCGGTTGCAAATGACCAGAAATAAGGAGCAGGGCATGGTTCGCCAGTGAACATGTTGCCTGGCGTTAACAAGCGTAACTCCCCTTTAGGCGTAAAACGAAATCGCCTACGGTCGCGCACTTTGACTTCATCGATCCACAGCAAACTGTCGCGAGTGCCATAAATCAGCTCAGAGACTGCGTAACCGTAAAACACACCGTAGTGCATGAGGCGCGTGATACGGTCAAAGCCAAGTGCATCAATCTGACGCTGCATGGCGTCTGCCGCCTCGATATCGATAGGCCGTTCGCCACCGGCGTCAACTTTGATCTCGCGGGAGATCAAGGCATCTTGTCGCTGGGTGAACGCTGATTTGACCTCATCATCGCTTAACACCTCACGGTAGATTTTGAGGTCTGGAGCGCCCCGGTTCATCAATACACTGTCATCGGCCAAGGCCAGGGAACCGACCCACGGGCGAGTGATATCACGGCCATCACCGGTAGTGGCAATTTCCAGCCCTAATTGGGGGCGCGCTACAGAGGGTTGTGGGTTTCCCTGGCGACGCTGTTTTTTACGGCTCATATAAACCCTCCAAAATCATTACTGCCACGCACGGTACCGAACCCGGTATCCGTAAACTCCCCAGCGCTACTTGAACCATAACCCGACAACACACGAAAAATGTCACGTGGCCCGGTAGACTGGAATTCAATCTCAGTCGCCAGATTTAACGAGGCGTAGTTTCCCAGGCAACCGGCGATGGCTGAGTCACCGTGCCGTACCAGTTCAGCATCCTTCAGGTCTTTTTTCTCAAGCTTTGCAACCATAGGTATGCCGTCGATGGTTTCAACCATCCGCAAGTCCTGAGCGATATTTTCGTCACGCGGCAGGTCAATCATATTATCTTCAAACAACCCGGTGAACTTTGGCATCCACACACCGTACCATGCGCGGTTGAGGCTGATTTCAGCGATACGAGGTCGGCCATAACGGTCTGCTGTGTACTCGGCCAGCACCATTCCGGGGCCAGTAGCATCCATCGCCCCCCCTGATTGGCGCGGTAGGTGATCGATAAACCAGAAGAGGATCTGTTGCTGCAGACCGGAAGGAACATTGTTCAATTCAATGGCGAACGGTACCACGCGACGTAAATTTTGAGTGATAGCGATAGGCCAGATCACAGAGAAGTGACGGTGGCGGGCAAAGTCCATACCGAACACATGCCGTAGCGTGGGATCGAGTGTGACCATCACTGGGGCCAGGTACTTTTCTATCCAGGCATTACCCCATGATTCGCGCTCTCCCTCACCCATATTGATAAAGTCATCGTCAAGCGTAAGACGGATTATTGGTCGCTCTTCCGGCATGGCCCGCTCGATCCACACGCCGGGTATACATACCCCATTCCCATCTCGTGGGATTGCATCCAGTTCTTCACGCATCGCCGCCTTGCGCGGGCCGTAAGCATTGCGGATACGGTTGTACCAGGCTTTCTTGCCTTCTACCGTTATCTCTTCTCCACTCATGGCGCAGACGCGCTCATACAGGCCGTTTGCAACAGCATCGTCAAATGTGATCCGCAGTACGGCGGCATCATCACCATATCGACCCGCCTCAATATCATTGCAAAATTGGTGGAATGGGTTGTTTTTACCATTCTCAGAGCTGATAACCACAATGCGCCCGCCCCAGATAAGGAGGGCCGTTGCCGCATCCAGTACGCCCTGAACGTCCTGATGAAACGCAGCCTCATCGATAATCACCACACCTTGCAAGCCACGAATATTTGCGGGGCGAGATGAGAGCGCAGTGACCTGGAATCCACTGGCAAAACGCACACGATAAGCCGTGATCTGCCGAGTATTGCCTTTGTCATCTTGGTCTTCAAACAGGAATTCTTCGATGTTGGAAATATCTTGCGACTGCTGCCTGGCGATGACGCGGGCAAATTTCCCCACATAGCCAATAAACTCCAGTCCTTTTTCTTTGGTGTCGCCAATGTAAAAGACGTTATCACCGCCAGCGACTTTCTGAGCACCGGCGATAAGTGTGGAGTTCAGCCCCCAGGCAAATGTGATGCCAGTACGTCGCCCTTTGGGTATGGCAAGGATGGAAACATCAAATTTCAGGCATTCAACTTGGTGTGCCATCAGCACACCCTCAGCAAACGGGTTAAATGCAAATGGGATATCTCTGGCACGGGTAGGCAATTCATCCCATTCGACGTTACGCACCGTTGAGGCTAATGATTTCATCACTTAATCCCCAGGACGCTTTCACGCCAGAACTGCACCTGGTCTTCACTTAACCCCTGGGCCGAGGCTACCTTGTCAAGATTGGCTTGTTGCTCACGCAGCTGCTGCTCGCGAGCTTCGCGGATCACTGCTGAACGTTCCTCCCGACTCAGTTTGCTGCCTTGTAGAGCATTTTTCATGGCAATCGAAAGTTGAAGCACTTCTTCCGTATCAGGGGTGTCACCCTGGGCCGCAAACGCTGCAGACTGCACCAAGGTCATCACAGATTGCACTAAGAGCGTACCGGCCTTGTCGTCTGGGTTCTCGCCCAAAGCACTGACGGCCATGCGAGCCGCTTGCTGCTGACGCTGCATCTGGCTCATGAACTCTTCAAAACCACCGCTTTTCTTGTAACGCCACAGTGTACTGGTACTAAGTTCAGCGGCGGCATCAGGGAAATGTTCGCAGATGTCTGCCAGCATCTCAGCCAAGGTCATGCTGTTATCACGCATCAGCTTGTCGATGTGCTCCCTGGCATCAGCAGGCAGCTTGTGTATGGAGGATTTACGGCCCATCTCAACCTCCCGCGCCTGGACGTTTCACCCCAGGAATGATGGCACGGCCAGCGCCCACATCAGCGCCTCGCGCTGTCAGACGAACGACCAGTACGGTACCGATATCTTCTGTGGAAACCAGTCCTTGTTCCTCTAACCAGTGCAGCTCTGATTTGACAAAATCACGGCTGGGGTTGTGCCCATAGCGCGTCAGCCCCTCAAAAATAACGGAGCTGTTCGATGTGTAGCCTGGCATCTCAGACAAGATACGCAAGATAACCAGGCGCATGTCTTCACGTAAAAAATCCTGGTATTTCATTTGCCGCCTCGCTGTTTCATCAAAAAATCGTCAATCCTCTCAACACGCCGCGACATTGCCGTTAACTGAACACCAATGTTGTTTAGTTGTGCTTCGGTAGCGCCGAGTTGAACCATCAGTTGAGCCAACTGCTGCTGTGTTGGCAACTGTCTGACCCGCTCTTCCAGTGCAATAACCCGCGTGCGTAGTTCTAATACTTCGCCGTTTGTTGCCGCTTGGCGGCTTATGACCCAGGCATAAATGCCGATAGCCACAGTGACCAGCCATTGCACAGCGCTAAAACTAAAATTCAATTCTTCAAGGTTCATGATGTCGTTTGCCTATGAAATCTACTAACTCGACATGACGGCCCGCACACGTGGCGTAGATGTCGTACATCTGTTTCAGTGTGACAAATGCGGCGTCGGCACTGTCGTCGTCAGGGAATGGCGGTACTGGGCAACTCGCGGTTAATACCCCTGGTAACTGCAGCGGCGGCGCGATCACGTGCGGCGCTGAGTTGCTGCATGCTGTCACTATCAAACACGCAGTTAATACGACCACCGGCCGATTTTTTGAGTGCATTCTTGATATCCCTCGTGGTCTTTTCATCGCGAAGTTCCTGTGCTGCGATGCTCTCTGATAAAGCTCTGTCAGCTTGTCTGACGCGCTCTGTAGCTTGTTCTGCCGCTTTTGCGAATGCATTTAGCGCCTGTTCACTGTCTGAGAGCTTGTTCTCAAGGCATTCCCTTTTTGCCTCGCTTAGCCCTTCTTGGTAGCCATACTCCCGTGCAAACTCAATGGTTACAAAGAGCAGCGCCAGCACAACCCCGACTGCAAGCAACACATACTTAGCTTTCATTGCACACCCCCAATCCCCAACCTGCATCAACGTACATCGGTTGCCAGCGTTGAATAATGCGTTGCGGATACCCTCGATTCTCTCGCCAGTTCGCTGCAGAACGTCCTGCATTGACAGTTTCGACATGCCCCCAATAGCGAGATTGATCAAGCCTCTTTGTTGTGGCCAGCTTACGGTCACGTTGCACCCAACCCAGCCCGCCGTTATAGGCGGACAGCACAAAGGCCCAACGGTCACAATCGCTGGCGGTGCCAGTGATGCGATCCCAGTGCCACTGGTTGTAAGTCACCAGGGCACGTATCGCCCAGGACGGGTTATAGGGTTGATTTGTGCCCAGAGATTTAGGGTAGAGTCCGGCAATCCAGTCACTTGTCGCAGGCATAAACTGCGCTAAGCCCACAGCACCAACGGGGGAGCGGGCAGCGGTTTTCCATGTAGATTCTTGGTGGATTTGCGCGGCAAAGAGCGAGACTGGCGCGTCAAGTCCCCAGATAGCGCGTGCATTGCGTGTCAGTTCGCGCTGATGCTGCTGTGCCTCAAGCGGAATGCCTGCAGCGTTGGCTTGGGAAAAGAACCCACCACACCACAATAACCAATACAGCAGCAAAATATGAATTAACTGCTCCCAAAAATTGTATTTGTAGATACGGGGTTGACCATGTTTTGCCAGCATGATGCCGAGGCCCAGCATGGTGATAACTATCCAGGTAATTTGTGGCCAATGCATAGATAGTCAGAGCCCCATCGTTACGCCAATCACTACCGCCAGCACGATAATGGCTCGGCGTAGCAGAACGGCAGAAAAGATAAGCTGATACCCATCGACAACAGGGTATTCAGCATCCTGGGCACCCATGTTTGGCGGTGTGGTTTTCCAATCCTGGCGCAAATAACTGCCCGGACTGGCATAAGGAAACAGCCCTCGGTCAAGGTGATAGCCCAGCACAACAGCAATGGAGACCAGGGCCAGCTTGTAAACAGTGACACCGATCTGCGCCGGTGACAGGAACGCGATCAGCACCAGCAACAGAACAGCGGCAATGAGCCAGCTCAACAGGCGATGGCGACGGAAATTACGGTACTTATTCAAGAACGACATGGTGACTTCCTTCGTTGATGGTCAACAGAGGAATTCATTGTGCCGAGTGGTTTTAGAAATGTGATTTATACACGGATAAAAGAACGGAGGAGGTGCCGGACGTACAACAGAAGGACTGACGCCATCAGAATGCAACAGTAACCATCACGGCGTCAATCAAGAGAGGAGGTAATAAGTTATGCATCAAACAAAAAAAGATACAACCCCGGCAACTCATTGCTCAGTAGTCGTCAATGTCATCCATGAAAGTACGACGCCCAGTACTATAACTGATGGGGGCCTCTGGCTCGACCTGAGCGCCATGTCGGCAGACGGGGCAGTTCCAGTATCCTTCCCCGTTTCCGGTCAAGATCACCTTCTTGCCAGCATCGAAACACGGTTGGCAGAGGAAATGAGAGACCTCGCCAGTGCCCTCCAGCGGTTCGGCATCGGGACGCAACGAATAAGCGAAGAACTCCCTGAGACTGCCCAGTTTGGTAAGTTGATAACGCGCTTTTTCAGCATCACTAGCCTCCAACTCGCGTATGCGTTTCTCAAGGACAGGGATAAGCCGCTGCTGCTCGACGACGGTGCCCAGCAATTGCAAGATTTGGGTTTGAGCCTCAATGATTTTATTCGAGAGATCGATTTGGAGGGCCGCCAATTTCTGGCGATCGCGCTCATCGACAAGCGCTTTTCCGATCTGACCAATGGAAGTAACGGAACTGATTAACGCACCAAAATCCATGTTATTTCTTCCTTACGCAAGGATTAGCAAGAAAGAGCGACCCGCCCAGTGCGTCAACACTGGGCAGGCCGTCACACACAGAAACAGCCTGTGAGCAACCAAGGCTCAGTCCGTCTCGCGAGACAGATTAAGCCTACCGCATTTTTAATATATGAAAAAGGCTTACAGTTTATGAAATCGACACCGATCATACCTTGGATCGGCGGCAAGCGCCGTTTGGCTAAAAAACTACTCCCGCAATTCCCTGACCACACCTGCTACGTTGAGCCGTTCTGCGGCGCAGCGGCGTTGTATTTCCTGAAGACTCCCAGCAAAGTTGAAGTGATCAACGACATCAACGGTGAGTTAGTGAACCTATACCGGGTGATCCAACATCACTTGGACGCGTTTATTCAACAGTTTAAGTGGGCGCTGGTCAGCCGTCAGATGTTTGAATGGTTGCAGCTCACCCCAGAAGCGACGCTGACAGATATCCAGCGGGCGGCGCGGTTCTATTATCTGCAGAAGCAGGCATTCGGTGGCAAATTGGAAGGGCAGACGTTAGGCACTTCAACAACGTCCCCACCCCGGTTTAACTTGATGCGGATAGAAGAGGATCTATCTCAGGCACATATGCGCCTAGCAAGAACCCTGATCGAACACATGGATTGGGCTAGGTGCATTGAGAAGTATGACCGACCCCATACACTGTTCTATTGCGACCCACCGTACTGGCAGACCGAGGGCTACGGCGTAGAGTTTGGGTTTGAGAACTACAGTCGTATGGCTGATCTGGCCAGGACGATTGAAGGGAGGATGCTTATCTCGGTAAACGACATCCCTGAGATGCGGCAAGTCTTCGCTGGGCTATCGATGGACGCCGTGGATATTCATTACACACTCAGAGGGGCCGGAAGAAGCTCCGGCAAGCAACAGGAACTTGTGATCAGAAATTGGTAAAATATTACCGGTGCTTTTGCACCGGTATCTTTATTGAAAGTTAACTATGACCTTCCTTGCAGGAGTTTTTCCAATACACAGCTTCAAAAGCTGCTCGATTTTCAGGTTCTTCTATCGCTTTAGCTAAAAGCTCAGGTTGTTGTTTATCAAGAAAGCTGACAACGAAACGTGTGCTTCCAGTGTATACACCCAAGCTGTTTTTTGCGTCAACAAGTCCGCAAACGTGAACCAAGTCAGCGTACCCATCAGTCTGCTTTATTCTATATGTCACTACAGAAGCAAACTTCGCTGAGCTTGGGTTTTTAAGTTCGCCCCCTATTGTTTGTTCAGCATAATTTTCTGCTAACCTTCGTCCGTTATCGCAACCAGTCAACAAGATAAGAACCACAAGTGGTAGCGCACGCTTAAAAACGTTCACATTTTTCTCCTTTTTATTATTGTACTAATGTATTCAATGGCCTCCTGGCTTTCAGCAATAATCCTATCCTCAACCTTTCTTACTCGCGAAAACCAATAGCCAAATAGAGACATTGAAATCGGGAAAGCAGCAAGGTAAAGCGGTTCCTGCATCACAAATGCTACCCCTTCAATAAAAAAATTGGCGTTTCGATGGGTCATGACTGGGAGAATTATTGTGATGAAGTAAATGCCTAGAACCAACATGGTTAATACTAGAAAAATAGAGGGTAAACTTAGCCACTTCCGTAATCTGGCTGCGCTGATCTGCTTCTTGTTGTCTTCTATCACTTCACGAAGCCAAGCGGTAGGACGTTGGTTGATTGGTATCTCACGCTCTTGTGGTTGATTTATAATCACTTGTGAACCCAAAATGATTGTGCCATCGCCACTCTGAGTAACAGTTACTTGCCGCGCTTGACCATCATCAGGTAATGAATTTAGTTGCTCTGCTATTTGGTTGCTTAACTCATTCAATTCCTGCTCGCGACTAACCATATACACCCCCAGGGTTAATTGTTAACAACTAATTGCAATAAGCGTTCGATTTTTTCAGAATCTACAGTTTCTTCTTTTATCAAGAAGTTGTAGACCCTCAAAGCGGTAGTAGCTAGATACTGTGTCGGCCACCTCTTTTTACTATCAGAAGCTAGTTTTTCCAACGCATCTATCACTTTCAAAAAAAGCACAGCATCTATAGGTTCTCGTTCGCAAACCTTTTTAGCGGCTATCCCTGTAACAATGTATTGAATATCAACGCCATGCTTAAAAATTGCAGCTAGATAGTCAGCACTAGGGGTACGACTGCCACTTTCATAGTTAATTTGAGTCGTTTTTCCAACCCCGGCAAGCGAACCAAAGTCTGTTTGGTTTAAACCTAAACGGTTTCGCTCCTCTTTCAATCTCTCACTCAAGGTAGTCAAAATGGCACCTTATTGTCCTTGACTGGTTTACATTCGTGAACCATAATCTTCCGCATATGTTACACATTTATTCGACAGTAAGGAGCCACACAAATGAAGACCCCAGAGCAAGTCAAACAGCATTTCCACCAAAATGGCTGGACCTTCACTCAGTGGGCCAAAGACAACGGCTACTCACCCACTGATGTTTACCGTGTTATCAATGGGCTAACCAAGGCTAAATACGGTAAGGGTCACGAGATTGCGGTTAAGCTGGGTTTAAAGCCACCAGCTGTCGCATAGATCTTATAGCACCAAACTTAAAAGTGTAACAGTGTTACCCATGTTAAAAATAGGAGTCCACGATTATGGTCAAAAAACCGGGAACTTCTTCATCAGCATCGAGAACCTTGAAAGTCTTGATTGCGCTGAAAGGCCACACAATGACTGGCCTATCTAATGGTGAACTGGCCAAAGCGCTGAATGTATCCCCCGCAAATATCAGCCGTGACTTAGCCACGCTGGTAGCAGAAGGGCTGGCCATTCAACTAGATAATGGCCGATACGCACACAGCGTACAGATGCTACAGATAGCCACAGCGCATGCCGAACACATGGCCCACTTGCAATCGCGAATGGATGAAATCAAACAGCGTATAACAGCTGGTTCACGATAAGGATAAAAAAACCATGGCACGTAAACCCTCTCCAACCTCTGAATTATTGCCAGACACCCAGCTCAATCCTGAACTGGCAGCAACTCAGAACATTATGGCAACTATTCAAAGTGAATTTCATGACGAACGCGACCTGCTTAACCAGCTACTTGGCCAGGCTCAAATGGCTGGTGCTTCTGAGGATTTTTTCCGCACGGTGCGGACTTCAAAATTAGCTTTTGTCAAAGAAAACAAGCTATACCGCCAACTTAAAGGCTCTAAAAGTCCGCACGGTGCGGAGTTTCTCTCGGGTACATGGGAGGAATTTTGCAACATTCTAGGGCGTTCTGTTGACCAGGTTGATCGAGATATCACCAACCTCCGCTCTTTCGGCGAAGAAGCCCTCGACTCTATGTCACGCATGGGGATTGGTTATCGGGAATTAGGCCAGTTCCGCCGCCTTCCGGCAGACCAGAAAAGCGCCCTGATCGAAGTGGCCAAAGAAGGTGACAAGAACGCCTTGCTGGAGCTGGCCGAAGAGATGATAGCCAAGCACACCAAGGAGAAGGAAGACCTGGCTACTGACCTGGAGATCAGCCGTCAAACCCTGGCCGAAAACAAAGAGAAATTGAGTAGGGTTCAGGATGAAAAATCCGATCTGGAAGAAAAACTCCTACGCCGCGTCAAGCGAGAAACACCAGAGGCGGAAGGCTCTCAGCTCGTTCAAGAAGTTAACGTGCTGGTACATGCAGTTATCGCTGACCTCACTAACCTTGAAAACGGTTTTACCACGTTAAACGACCATACCGAGCGCACCGGCATTCCCCACGTTGGCTTGATGGCTGGGCTGCTTGATGACATTCAGACCCGGGTAACCGTTCTACGTCAGCAGTTCAATTTACCTGAACACCAACCGCATGATCCGCGTCCTGACTGGGTGAAAGGTGAACTGGACAACCAAGGGGGCGATGATGCATAGCCCCATCATCGATAGCGTGGAATCGTTGAACGCTGCGTTGCTATGGCATGTACCCAATATGCGGCACGGTTTCATCATCTGCACCTATCATGGCGAGATCAATGTCCTGGCCGAAGATGCACAGCCTTTTGTTGAAGCCCTAGAAAGCTTGCTGCAAAAGAAAATTGCACTTATCAACGCAGGTAAATAGCTATGAACCCAGCCCTTACTCAACGTTTAGTCGCCCTCGCAGACGCTGTCAGCGCGGCAGGTCACGGGGGCAAAGAGGCTATTTACCAGGCTGCCTGTAAGGAGTTGCAGATGTCCCGTTCAACGCTGCTGAAAAAGCTGAAGTCTGTACAACCTACCACACCGCGCAAAAAGCGTTCTGATGCAGGCAAGACGGCCCTGACCCGTGAAGAGGCGCTAGTTATATCGGGTGTTTGGCTTGAGTCTCGCCGTAACAACGACAAGCGGCTGTATAGCCTAGAGAACGTGGTCAACCACCTGCGCACCAACGGCATGATCATCGCTGGTCGTGTTGATGAAGAGACCGGAGAGTTTCTGCCACTATCGATCGACGCCATCAGCAAAGCCCTAACAGGCTATCGCCTGCACTACGACCAGTTGCAGAACCCGGCCCCGGCGCTGGAGTTGGCCAGCCTGCATCCAAACCATGTCTGGCAGGTCGACGCCTCGCTGTGCGTATTGTATTACCTGAAGAACCCGGACAAGAAAACCAAGGGAGATTCTGGTCTTCGCGTGATGGGCCGTGATGAGTTCTACAAGAACAAGCCGAAAAACCTGGAGCGCATCGTCAATGACCGCGTGTGGTCATTTGAGCTGATTGACCATACCACCAACTGGATTTACGTCGAGTACCATTTCGGTGGCGAGAGCGCCGAGAACTTTTTAACGGTGATGATCAACGCCATGCAAGAACGCGGTGGCGCTGATGTTCTGCACGGTGTACCCAAGATTCTGTACACCGACCCTGGCTCGGCCTTGGTCTCTGCCAGCCTGCTCAATATGTGCCAAGCGCTGGGAATTCAGTGCCTTCAGCACAAAGCCCGTAATGCCCGCGCCACCGGCGCAGTGGAAAAAGCCCGTGACATTATTGAGTGTGATTTCGAAGCGGGTTTGCGGTTTGTTCGGGTAGACAACATTGATCAGCTTAACCTTTTTGCCCGCTTATGGCGCATGAACTACAACCGCACCAAGGTTCACAGCCGCTATGGTATGCCTCGCACCGATGCCTGGCTAAAAATCACTGTCGATCAGCTAGTCAAAGCCCCCGCTGTTGAGGTGTGCCGGGAACTGGCCATCAGCGCCCCGAAAGAATGCAAGGTTTCCGCTCAGTTGCGTGTGGCTTTCCGGGCCAAATCTTTCTGCGTCAGAGATATTCCAGGCGCTTGTGTTGGCGACCTGCTTAGAGTGAGCCGCAATCCTTGGCATGAAGATGAAGCCCGCGTGGTCATGACTGGCGAAGACGGCTTCACCACCTATTACCCTATTTATGCTATTGCCAAAGACGACTGGGGCTATTCCGTTACCGCACCAGTCATCGGCCAACAGTATGGCCAGATACCGGAAACCGATGCCCAACGCAACCGCGCAGAGGTTGAACAGCGTGTTTACGGCACAAGTAGCCAGGAAGAAACCGATGCGGCCCGCAAAGCCAAGGCACTGCCGTTCGGGGGCCGTTTCAACCCGTATATGGAAATGGAACAAGCCCAGCATCCTGAGTACCTGCCGAAACGCGGCCAGGAATCTCAGGTTCGCGCCCCACGTATCGAAGAACGCCCACTAACACACGTCGAAGCCGCCAAGCAGCTGCGTGAGCGGTTTATTGCCGAGGGTCATGAGTGGCATGGTCATTACTACAGCCAGATTGTCGAACGGTTCCCCGATGGTGTTCCTGTCGATGAACTCGACGTACTGGCCAGCGACCTGCAGGCACGGCAACGGCGCGGCGGTCTCAGCGTTGTCAACGGTCAATAGGAGGAAACATGCTGGTACTCAAACGTTTGATGCAAACCCACGGTATTGAGCAAAGCGCTATTGCAGCAGCTGCGCAGGTTTCTCAACCGGCTATATCACAACTGGTTAATCATTCTGTCTGGCCAAAGCGCCGCACAGCGGAAATCAGGCAGTCTATCAGTGACTTTTTAGCAGGACGCGGCATTGATGCAGTCGCCGCATTTGAAGAGGTGCAGGCGGTGGACGCCGCCCGCACCGACAACATCTCACAATCCGCACACGCCCCAGCGGAACAGGAAGGAGACGACAATATGTTAATGGCAAAGCAGGTGTTACATCCAGCGACACGCAAACATTTTAATTTATTCCGCGACCCGTTCGCTGACGAAGCCCTCCAGGGCGCGGATGATGTATTCATGACCCCCGATACGCGCTATGTGCGTGAGGCGTTGTACCAGACCGCAAAGCACGGTGGTTTCCTGGCCGTTGTAGGGGAATCGGGCGCGGGCAAATCTACGCTGCGTCGTGACCTGATTGACCGTATCAACAGTGAACATACGCCGATAATTGTCATCGAGCCATACATCATCGCCATGGAAGATAACGACAGCAAGGGCAAGACGTTGAAGGCGACCAGTATCGCAGAAGCCATCATTAACACTATTGCCCCACTGGAGAACGTCAAGCGCAGCCAGGAAGCCCGCTATCGCCAGTTACATCGGGTACTGAAAGACAGCAGCAATGCCGGTTATAGCCACGTCTTGATAATAGAAGAGGCCCATTCATTGCCACTGCCGACACTGAAGCATCTCAAACGCTTCTTTGAACTGGAGAACGGCTTTAAAAAGCTGCTCAGTATCGTTCTGGTGGGCCAGCCTGAGTTGGCCATGAAGTTGTCGGAACGTAACCAAGAGGTACGTGAAGTCGTCCAGCGCTGCGAGGTCGTTAATCTGCTGCCACTGGACACGCATCTTGAGGCGTTCCTGAAGTTCAAATTTGAGCGTATCAACAAACCGATCACTGACATTTTCGACGCCAGCGCCATCGATGCTATCCGTGCCAGGCTCAGCAATAACATCGGGGGCCGCAAGGGGGTGGTGAGTCTGCTGTACCCGCTGGCCGTCAGCAATTTATCTATTGCGGCGATGAATCTGGCAGCAAACATCGGTGTGCCAGTAGTCAATGCCGACGTTATTAAGGGGCTATAAATGGGTATTAAACGTTATGGAATTAATTGGTTTGGCACTCTAGACCTGATTGTTGAAATCGATCACGACATCATGACAGAGGAAAAGCTTCATCAGATTAATAATTTCTGGACTGACTCCAAAGGACGCCTAACTGACGAGGACGGTAATATTTTACACGTTGTATTGAAAATTCTAGGTAGGCGTTGCTTCCATTTGTGTACTGCTGACTGGTTTGATGGTTCAGAGTTAGCAGCAAAATTCGATGAGGAAGGTTGGCCACCTATGGACGGTTCCCACGGTATTCGAATTATTGATTGTGACGAACTGGAGTTCGATGTGTCGGATATTACTGTCAGTGAAATAGTCGAATAGCGCAGTTTTAAACTGAAGGGCTAAATAATGAATACTGCAAATAGCATGACCATAAATATTAATAGCATGCATATCCAGCAAGCTCTGATGCATGTCGGTGTAGTAATGACACGTCTCACCACTATCGGCTTTACGGTGTCCCAGGTCATTATTGAACCTCAGGTTAAACCTACTTTCGTCGTCCAAAGTGATAAGTATTGTCGTTCATTGATAGAAAGCGGTGAGGCCTTCTGCTTTTCTCGAGGGCAGGACGGCAAGGGGAACTTTAAAAAGTATCAGTTCAATTGCCTCAATAGTCGGATTATCTGGGAGGAACGTTAGATGAGTACAGTTAAGGTTGATATTACCGCGATATCAAGAGTCCGTTATAGCAAGGTTGTTGATATGGAAAAGGAGGATTATGAGCGTTATCTCGCCATCTGCGATTCAGAAACGAACTGCAGGGAATCGGATAAAAAACTTACAGAAATTGCAGTTAAGTATGGTTTCGAGCCATGCGACGATCAAATTGAAGATATCGACGACCCTGAAGATATTGAGTTTGATTTAATAGACTAACATCCACTAAAGGTACTAAAAATGGCTAAAGGTAAAAAGCGGCTTAAAGCTGCGGCGGCTCTGTACGTCGCTCAAACGAAAGCTGAGGTAATCGAGGGTATTAAAATTCTCGGTGACTTACAGCGTCAATTAACCCGTACTGAAACGGAAATGAATGACCAGATTGCAGCTGTAACGCAATATCATTCTCCTGAACTGGAAAGGTTGAAGGCTGAAATCACAAGTTATCAGACTGGCATTCAGACCTGGTGCGAGGCAAACCGTGACGATCTAACTCAGCACGGTAAAACCAAGACCGTTAACTTAACCACTGGTGATGTCAGTTGGCGCATTCGCCCACCAAGCTGCTCTATAAAGGGTGTTGATTCTGTTATAGCAGCGCTGAAGAAATTAAAACTCACACGCTTTATTCGCGCCAAGGAGGAAATTAATAAGGAAGCAATATTAAATGAGACAGACGCGGTTAAAAATATTCCAGGTATCACGATTAATCGAGACTTGGAAGATTTTGCCATCATTCCATTTGAGCAGGAAAGCAGCGAATGAGCCTCTCTTGTAAAAGCTGTAAGAAAGAAGTCAGCGAGCTTGACTTGGAACAGGCGAATATCATGCAAGGCCATGATGGTGTCTGGTGTGTTGATTTAATCCTGAAATGTCCACATTGCGGGCAATTTTATAACACATATGTGCCCACTGGTGACCTGGAGGCGTTGGAGTAACTCATGCTGAAAATAACCGATATTAGTAAGTTAGAAAACACCATCAATAGCATGGTTGACACTCAAGGCATGTACACAAGTTCCAGTACGGCCTTTATTGGTAAAACAGAAAATAAATGCATCACTATTACTGTTTTTAATAGAGATGCATTCGAACGAGAGTTTGACGAAGATTTTAACGATTTTTCTGTTAAACACTTTTGCCTGACTGAAAGGGATAACTCTGAAGGCTGGTCAGAGATTGATGGAAAACGGTGGTTCTAAATATCCAGAGAGGATTTATGTACACCAAAAGCCGCATTGCTAAGAGCCATTACCGAATGCGACCGCGACCTGGACTGGTTCAAGGTGTTAATGATGGTGGTCAACCTGCTGGCTAGTGATATCCAACAGCCTTTAGACACATTATCACCTGACATATCAGGACTGAGTATCAGTGGGCATACACCGCAGCAACTTCTTTATGAAATACCTAAGTATTACTGCTCGCCAGGTGCAGAGAAATGAAAGCACGTCTGCGGTTTTATAAAGGTAAGTGGTGGTGTCGCTGTGTTGGTGCTATTGGATGCGGTTCTACGATAGAAGGTGCCTGGCGTGATATGCAGAAACTTTATCGTGAAACTGTAAGGCCATTTTAAATTCAATCATTACCACTACGTATATCAGTTAATCATGGCGTAATTCTGTTTTGGTCGACTTACGCCAATTTCCAGTAAGTTAATATTGGGAGTGTGTAATGAAAATTTTAAATAGGAATGTGTCTCTTGGGGTTGCCGTACTTTTTTATTCAAACCTTCTATTAATCGCATTGCTTGCCTACACACTTTTTGAGGTGATCTATGGGTAATAAAGCTGATCAGTATCGTTGTTCATCATGTCATAAACCACTGCCAATCGACCATTCAAAGATTAAGGTCGGTGACAAGGTGGATTTTTCTTATCAAGTAACAAAAATAACAAAAAATGGAGCTTCAATAAAAATATCAAGCAGAACAGGAAAAGTTGTTTCTGTTACATCAACCCATGCGGAAGTGACTTATCGCGGTGTTAATCACTTGATGGAGCTTACAGATATAACACCCTACGACGCCCCAAACGCATTAACTATTGCAATGCAGGGTTTATGTGAGTGCAAAGGAGACAACCATGAGTGATTTTGCTACGCGAAAGATTGTGGATCTTTCTCCTGAAGTACGAACAGATTTGGCGCAGGCGATTTACGCCGGAGTGGTTGCAGCAGGCCGTAGTGCAGCGAAGAAAGTTATATTGGTTGCGCTAACGGCGGTAATCGTCCTACCGCTGTTTTCCTGGCTGTCATTTAAAGCCGGTTTTCTTACGGATGAGACGGATGGCACCAGCCGTTCTGGCATGGCCCTTTATATCGATGCGGGGACTGGGTGCCAATATCTCGCCGTTAGTGGTTCCGGCATCACACCACGTATGGATAAAGACGGTTATCAGGTATGTAAGGGGGGCAAATAATGGAAACTACAAATAAAACAGAATCACTGCGCAAGGCATTAACTATTCTGGGGCCAAGCACTAGCGAAGAACTTGCCGCTTACACGGGGATCAAAGCAAACCTCGTTAGCGCATTACTTATTAATGACCTTAATAAAGGAAAGCTACTGCGCGGCTGGAAAGGTAAAGAACGTTGCTATGGCCAGCCAGGCTCAATAAAGCGCATTGCGCCCAAAATTATCCGTGCAAGTAAGGTTGATGAACCAATCCAGCGGCGTACTCCATCGGGTGACTATTACCTATTCGCGGCCCAGGCCCGCAGCTTTGAACGGCGCAACTGCTTTGATACTGCTGCGCCCCTTTGGCTCAAAGCTGCTGCTGCAGCACGACACGAGGTGAATGAACTGTGGTGTGAGGCTAGAGCCAAATATTGCAACCGTGGCTGGAAATATCCAGAGGGGGCCTCATGAACCGAGCAAAAGCCATCCAGTTAATTCATATCGCTCGCAACAAGTTGGATATCACGGATGACGCTTACCGGCTTATGCTGCGTAATCTGACCAACAAAGACTCCTGTAGCAAGATGAATGACAGAGAATTGGCTAACGTTCTGGCCCATTTGCGTGGTCGTGGTTTCAACATCGCGGGTAAATCTCGTGAAGTGCCTATGGCTGACTTTGCGATGGGCCGTAAAATTTGGGTGCTGTGGCAGGATCTGGCCAAGGCTGGATTGGTGAGGGATAAGTCGCAGAAAGCCCTAGATGCCTGGCTACTAGGTGAGACTGGCGTGGCTCAGTTGATCTGGTTGAAGCAAAAGCCAGAGCAGGCCCATCAGGCTATTGAGAAGCTTAAGCAATGGCTAGGCCGTAAGTAAGGCGAGGTCAGCATGAAAAGCGAGATGGAAGAAAAACGGCATTGGTTACTTACAGAACTGGCAGAGTATGTAACACTGGTCGCTCAGGAACACGGCTTGTCTACAGATTCTGCTGATCAGTTAGGTATCAATGTAGCTAATTTCATCTGTGAACATTTTGCCGGACAACTGATTACTTTCCCGCAAGACTATTTCTTTAAATTGTCGGCGCGAGACCTCAAGATTTACGAGGACTGGCGCAAGAGAATGCCCTGGCAACAACTGGTCATCACATACGGCATGACAGAGGGTGGATTGCGTAAGGTGATTAAGCGTGTAGAAAAACGGATACTGAAACGTTCACAGCCTGGCCTCGAGCTGTTCCCTGATGATGAGTAAAATTGAGGGCGGAATGAATTTTTTTCGCCCTCGGTTCTCTTTCAGTATGTGAAACACAGTTACATTCTTCATTTCGATATTTCTCAGTATTTGCCCGTATTTTTCGATTTATCTCGCTTCTCCTACTCCATTTATCTCACTCTCGATCATCAGATCGTGGTAGTCCACCACCAAATCCGCACCCCGCTCGCGGCACCAGGCCGCCGATTCAGGGCGTGAGGCGGTGGCAATGACCTTCACTTTACTGCGCAGCGCCGCCAGCGGGATAGCCAATGAACCGACACCACCGGCTCCGCCAATGATCAGCAACGTTTTGCTGGCGTCTGCCTGTTGAATATTCAGGTGTTCAAACAGCGCTTCCCAAGCGGTGAGGGCGGTGAGCGGCATAGCGGCAGACTCGGCCCAGTTCAGCGTCCGGGGTTTGTGCGCAGTAATGCGAGAGTCAATCAACTGATGGGTGCTGTTGCTGCCAGGGCGGGTAATATCTCCGGCATACCAGACTTCATCACCCGGTTTGAAACCGCTGACGCTGCTACCCACCTCGACGACCACGCCACTGGCATCCCAGCCGAGAATACGTGGCTGCTGCAGGCCATTCTTTTGCAGGCCGGCATGAACCTTGGTATCTACCGGATTAACGGAAACGGCTTTCACCTCTACCAGTAAGTCGTATTGACCTGGTGTCGGTTTCTCTGGGGAAATTTCGATAAAGTGGGCTGGATTTTTCGGGTCGACTGCAATGGCCTTGATTGACATAACGTTGCTCCTTCGAATGAATACCCACAGTGTAGACCCCAGCGATGGGAGTGATAAGATGGACAATAGCTAACTAAGTGTTCGTCTAAGGTGAACAATTATGTTCAAACAGTTGCAGGATATGGCGTTATTTGCGCTGGTGGCCGAGTGTGGCAGCTTTACTGCGGCGGCCAATCGGGCCGGATTACCCAAATCCAGCGTCAGCCAGCGCATCAGCCAGTTAGAGCAGAAGCTGGGGTTGCGGCTGCTTAACCGTACTACCCGGCAACTGAATTTAACCTTTGCCGGTGAGCGCTACCTGGAGCACTGCCAGGAAATGCTCTCTGCCGCCGAGCGTGCCGACCTGGCCTTGCAACGGTTACGTGATAATCCCAGCGGCCGCTTACGTATCTCAACGCCTGCCGGGTTAGGGGCTACGTTACTTCCCCGATTGGCGGCGGATTTCCAGCGCCAGTATCCGGATGTGTCGCTGGAAGTGTCAGTGTCGGATACCCTGGTAGATATGGTACAAGAGGGGTTTGACGCGGCATTGCGTACCGGCAGACCGCAGGATTCCTCTCTGATTGGCCGCCGTTTGGGGCATGCTCCCCGCTATTTGTTGGCTGCACCGACCTATCTGGCACAGCATCCGCCCTTGCTTCATCCGCAGCAGTTGCAGCAGCATTTATGTATTACTCATCGCGCCTGGCCTGATTGGGTGTTGCGCCGCGGTGAAGAGTATTACCGTTGGCAATTGCCGCAGCGCCATACCACCGATAATCTGCTGTATGCGCGCGAATGCGCTATTTTGGGCGCGGGGATTACGCTGCTGCCAGCGTTTCTCAGCCGTGAAGTGGTGGCGCGGAAACAGTTAGTGGAAGTGCTGCCAGAGTGGCAGGCAGAGGGGAACGAACTCTATCTGGTTTATCCCAGCCGTAAGCTCAACTCACCGGCGTTGGCCTGTTTTATCGAGGTGGTGATCCAGCATCCGGTGTTTGTGGATTATGCGCAGGCATTGGATTGGGGGTAAGAAAAAGCCCGCAAAGAATGCGGGCTGATAACGCAGGTTAACCAGAGCTTACTTGGTGACGCGCTTGTATTTGATACGGCGCGGTTCCAGGGCATCGGCACCCAGGGTGCGCTTCTTGTACTCTTCGTATTCGGTAAAGTTACCTTCGAAGAATTCAATCTTGCCTTCATCCTGATAATCCAGAATGTGGGTGGCAATACGGTCGAGGAACCAACGGTCATGCGAGATCACCATGGCACAGCCAGGGAATTCCAACAGGGCGTTTTCCAGCGCGCGTAGGGTTTCGATATCCAGGTCGTTGGTCGGTTCATCGAGCAGCAGGACGTTACCGCCAACCTGCAGCAGTTTTGCCAGATGCAGACGGCCACGTTCACCACCAGACAACTCACCCACGTGTTTACCCTGATCGACGCCTTTGAAGTTAAAGCGGCCAACGTAGGCACGGCTTGGCATTTCGGTATTGCCGATGCGCATGATGTCCTGACCGCCGGAGACTTCTTCCCACACGGTTTTGGCGTTATCCATGCTGTCACGGAACTGATCGACAGAGGCCAGCTTGACGGTATCACCCAGCACGATGCTGCCGGAATCAGGCTGTTCCTGACCGGACATCATGCGGAACAGCGTGGATTTACCCGCACCGTTCGGGCCGATGATACCGACAATCGCGCCCTTAGGAACGGAGAAGGTGAGGTCATCGATCAGCACGCGATCGCCGTAGGATTTGCGCAGGTTGCTGACTTCAACCACTTTATCCCCCAGGCGTGCGCCAGGCGGAATAAACAGTTCGTTGGTTTCGTTGCGCTTCTGGTATTCGGTGCTGTTGAGTTCTTCAAAGCGGGCCAGACGGGCTTTACCTTTAGACTGACGGCCTTTGGTGCCTTGGCGCACCCACTCAAGTTCTTTCTCAATCGATTTGCGGCGAGCCGCTTCGGTAGAGGCCTCTTGAGCCAGACGTGCGTCTTTCTGTTCCAGCCAGGAAGAGTAGTTGCCTTCCCACGGAATGCCTTCGCCACGGTCCAGCTCCAGGATCCAGCCAGCCACGTTGTCCAGGAAGTAACGGTCGTGGGTGATCGCCACGACGGTGCCTTCGAAGTCATGCAGGAAGCGCTCAAGCCAGGCTACGGATTCGGCATCCAGGTGGTTGGTCGGTTCATCCAGCAGCAGCATGTCTGGTTTTTCCAGCAACAGGCGGCACAGTGCTACGCGGCGACGCTCACCACCAGAAAGGTTGGCGATTTTTGCATCCCACTCAGGCAGGCGTAGCGCATCGGCGGCGCGCTCGAGTTGGGCATTAAGGTTATGACCATCGTGAGCCTGAATGATTTCTTCCAGGCGGCCTTGTTCTGCGGCCAGCTTATCGAAGTCTGCATCTTCTTCAGCATACAACGCATAGACTTCATCAAGGCGTTTCAGCGCGCCAACCACTTCTGACAGCGCTTCCTCGACCGACTCGCGAACGGTGTGCTCCAGGTTGAGCTGCGGTTCCTGCGGCAGATAGCCGATCTTGATGCCCGGCTGTGGGCGTGCTTCCCCTTCGATATCGGTATCAATGCCCGCCATGATGCGCAGCAGGGTAGACTTACCGGCGCCGTTCAGGCCCAGTACGCCAATTTTGGCCCCAGGGAAGAAACTCAAGGAAATATTCTTCAGAATATGACGCTTCGGCGGAACCACTTTGCCGACGCGGTGCATGGTATAGACGTATTGAGCCACGTTGCTCCGAGCCTCTCTATCAGATTTTATAGGGTGTCTGGCGGCACGAGTGTAGCCTGTTTCGGCACCTGATCCCAGATCACCCATCACGATCGGCAAGTATAACTGTTAAAGGCTCACTTTAGGTGAACACCTTTTATTTAAGCATAATAAAGTCGGAATCTTGCTCGATTGCCGCCGGTGCGGCTTCCCCTCTCGTTTAGCGAAGGGGGGAAGGCGGTGTCTTTCAGGGCGTAACCACGATAGCGACGCGGCGGTTTTCGGCACGACCGCTGGAGGTACTGTTGTCGGCAACCGGATCGCGTTTGCCCATGCCGCGTGTTTCAATATTGGCACGCGGAATTCCGACGCCAGCGAGCAGATCGGCCACGGCATTGGCACGGCGCAGTGAGAGTTGGTCGTTGTAGCTGTCTTCGCCATAGTTATCGGTGTGGCCATCCAGGCGGAATTTCACAATCCCCACGCTCAGCAGCGCCCGGCCCATTCTCTCGACGATTTCGGTGCTTTGGGCGTTCAGCTTGCCCTCATTATTGCCGAACAGGACTTTATCGGAAAAACCAAACTCCCAGCCGTTATCAGTCAGTTTAAATCCTTGTGCCTGCAGTAAGGCGACCTGTTCTGCCGTCAGCCCTTGCGGTTTATTCTGGCAACCTGTCAACGTCAGCAAGGCGATAAAAAGTATCGTCAGCAGTGAAAGGGGCTTGGATTTTTGCTGTAACATGAGGTATTCCCTGTTGTTTTTGTCCCGGTGGTGACGGCTATTTACGCATTGCCAACCGCCATCCCCCGTTGGAAAGGTGTTTGGCCTGATACATCGCATCATCGGCTTCGTGGAGCAGGTCTTGAGGCGTTGCTGCATGGTCAGGATAAAGTGCGATGCCGATACTGAGAGCGGCAACAATGGTTTGTTCGTTAGGCAACACAATGGGTTGCTGCATACATTCAATGATGTTGTCGGCAATATGTAACACATCATCGGTATTGCTCAGTGGGGTTAGCAGGATGGCGAACTCATCACCGCCCATGCGGGCCACCAGATCGTTTTCACGCACCTGCGCACGCAGGCGGCCTGCAATGGTTATCAAAACGGCGTCACCAGCAGCGTGTCCGTAACTGTCATTCACTTCTTTGAAGCGATCGCCATCAATAAACAGCACGGCCAGTTTTTCATTCGTGTCAATATCGCCCAAGACACGGCTCAAGCGCCCCTCAAAGAAAGCGCGGTTTGGCAGCCCGGTGAGGCTGTCATGCGTCGCGCGGTGAGCCAGTGAATCATTTTCCTGTTGCAGATGGGCTTGCCAGGACTGGAGTTCATCCAACAGGCCGTTGAAATCGCAGCTCAGTTCGTGCAGTTCGGCAATCGGTGCGGAAGGTACCCGCAGGCCGAAAGTCCGGTTGCGCCTTACCGCATGAGCAACGTTAGCGATGTCGTCCAATGAGGTAACGATCCCTCTGAGCATCCGGCGGGAGAGCACCATGGCGCACAGGGCGCTGAGCATCAGGCAGGCGAGCATACCCATCATACCTTGCAGCAGGAATTTCAGCAGGCTGTTACCGTTGCCCGTCAACCACACCAGGCCGACCTGTTTGCCTTCGTGAGTGATCGGTAAAATTACCGGTTGCGGCAAGGCCCAATGGGCGACCAAACGCTCCAGCCCATGTAATGGGCTGTCCGTAGGATGGCTCCAGTCAGCCAAGGTTATGCCTTGGTTGTCGAGGACCTTCACCTCAGAAACTTCTTCATTGGAGGCGATCAACATCAGCGCTTCGCGAGTTGCGGGGCGATCCTCAAATACCACGGCCGCCTCAACGGTGTAACAGATTGAGCGGGCAATCAGATGCAGGTTATGGTTGGCGTAGGCACGCAGGGCAAACAGGGCTACCAGCGTCAGGAAAATCCCGGCGGTGCCGACGGCGATCAGCGCCAACCCGAGGTTCATCCGCTGTAACACGTGACCCAACGTAGGGCGGTATGGCGTAGAACGCTTTTTACGTAACGGCTTCATAGCGGCGGCACCTGCTTGCGTGCCAGTTGCAGCACGTTGGGGTGAACACGTACGCCACTGCGGGCCAGTGCATCCAGATTCACTTTGAAACCTGCCTGATCGTTGCCGATTTGCAAGCAAAAGGCGCTGCCAGCAGCACATTCCCTATCCTTTTCGCTGATGCTGAGGATCGAGTGACCCGTGATCTTGTGGATAAAATCTTGTTTCTGAACCGCATTGACCTCGCCCAAATACACCACATCGCAGCTTGTCCCCAGCAGCGGGCTGTCTAAATCGATCCGTAGGGTTTTGATCGGCCGCGGTGCCGTCAGCAATACCGGATCGAATAAACCTTCGGCATAGTGGACCGGCGCGGTCACGCACAAACGGATCGGATTAGGTTCGGTGGGCCAGCGCGCATAGCTGATAATGCCCACCACCATGGTGGTAACGGCATGGAGGCGCTTTTGATAGGGATCGGTGGTTCCTGGCCTGGCGAGCCCGGGAAAAGCCAACATTGCCAGCAGGAAGATCAGCAAAACACGGCCACGCTTCAGGCGTGTTTGGATCCGGTTCCAACGTAAATCCTGCGCCCAGGCTGCCAACGCTGTGGCATTTGTCGACATCTTCATCTGCCATTCTCGCCTAACGCGACCTTAGAGGAGCGGTAGCGTAATACTGAACAATGGTGCCTGGCCGAAAGAATAAAAAATTTTGCTGAGTACAATCAATCACACTACCTAAAGAGCATCACCTGACCATCTTTGGTGCGGATTGTATTATAAGAGGTATCGGCTGTGCGCTTTATGCACGGTTTTATAAGAATTTTCCTATGCATTTTTTACAGTATAAATACCACTGGCTGGCTTTGCCAGGCGTTTCAATTATTGTGACGGGCCGTTCAGGCTCAATCTGCAGGGTATTACACTTACTGGTGATGTGGTTTTTATTCGCAGGCAGGTTTCACCTACCTGCATGATGCGAGCAAGAAAAATAGCCGCCTTATCCTAGAGATGCGTCAGCATGCGGGTAACGGCATTTATTACAGCACAGCATCAACGATATCTTTAACGGCACTGATTTCAACATCTAAAGCGGATTTAACATCCAGTATCACGTCAGCCACATTTTTAATCAAATCAGTAAGGAGTCCCCCGCCTGCAACACAATCGATCTGGTCTGTAGAGCTTGAGATAGCCTTATCTGTAGATATGTCTAATTCTCTCATTTTTTACTCTCCTAACTGATGGTTAGCCCGTGTAAATAAGTCGTTTACCTGAGGAAATAACGCCAATATAGCGTGAGTACTCATCTCCTCAGAAATGAGTGTAGGTTATAAAGTGACCTTCGTTCGCGAGAATATACCGTTATTAAGAAATTGTGATCATTGACACCTTCATTGAAAGTATCGTTCACTCATTAAATAACAACTTATTGAATATATGTGGTTATTTTAAAGATTATCCGTTTGTGTCTTCATGACGCTTCCATGAAATCCCTCCGTTTTCTCTTGATAGCGGCAAGGACATAAACTTCTTCTAAAGTAATGAATGGATAAACGCTTTTGCTGTCTATGATAGATACCTGATGCCAGCCCGATGTAGCGGCACGGTTTTGTTCCCGGCGTGGCTTCCCACGACGGGGCGTGAGACACTCGCAGAGCAGGATTCACTGGCCCGTTGTTGCTGACGTGGCGCAGCAACGGGGTGGACCTGTTCTGGCAACATAACCCAGCGAGGAAAGAGCAAGTATGGTCAAGGTGGACAAATGGCGCCTTTGGGCTGTGGGCTTATGCCTGACAGCATTTTCTGGTGCAACATTGGCAGACTCTTTGGATGCCGAACGTCAGCGTTATCTGCAAATCAAACAGGCCTGGGACAGTAACCAGATGGATGTGGTGCAGCAACTGATGCCAACGTTGCAGGATTACCCGCTATACCCCTATCTGGAATACCGTCAACTGACGCAGGATCTCAGTACCGCCAGCGTGACGCAGGTCAGCCAGTTCCTGCAGCGTAATCCCACGCTGCCCCCGGCCAAGTCGCTTTCTTCCCGCTTCGTGAATGAACTGGCGCGCCGTGAAGATTGGCGCACACTGCTGGCCTTCAGCCCGCAGGCGCCTAAACCTGTTGCCGCACGGTGTAATTATTACTACGCCAAATGGGCTACCGGCGATCAGCAGACGGCTTGGCAGGGGGCTGATGATATCTGGATGAGCGGCAAAACCTTGCCGGGTTCCTGTGACAAACTGTTCAGCGTTTGGCAGGCGGCGGGCAAACAAACGCCGTTGAACACGTTGGCGCGGATGAAGCTGGCGCTGAAAGAGGGCAACAGCGGTTTGGTGAATTACCTGTATCGCCAGCTTCCTTCTGATTATCAGACCATGGGCGATGCGTTAGTGCGGTTGCAAAAGGATCCCAACACGTTGGAATCCTTTGCCCGTAGCGTCGGCCCGACAGATTTTACCCGTTCTGCCACCAGCATCGTCTTTGCCAGCCTGGCGCGACAGGATGTGGAAAATGCGCGGGCGATGATCCCAACGCTGGCGCGTTTACAGAAAATGAGCGAAAGCGAGAAGTTGGAGCTGGAAGAGGCGGTGGCCTGGCGTTTGATGGGTAACGATGCCACCTTTGAGCAAACTCAATGGCGCGATGGGGTGATCCTGCGTAGCCAATCTCCGGCCTTGCTGGAACGCCGCGTTCGTATGGCGTTGGGCGCGGGCGATCGCCAGGGGTTGAAAATCTGGCTATCCCGTCTGCCTGAAGAATCGCGCAATAAAGATGAATGGCGTTATTGGCGTGCCAGTGAAATGATCGATGAAGGCAAGCGCAGTGAAGGGGAAACGATCCTGCGCAGCCTGATGAACGAACGCGGTTTCTATCCGATGGTAGCGGCGCAGAAACTGAATGTTCCTTATCCGGTAAGGGTAGCCGTTGCGACCAAACCGCACGCCGACTTGGTCAGCGGCCCAGAGATCGCCCGCGTGCGTGAACTGATGTACTGGAATATGGATAATCTGGCGCGCAGCGAATGGAGCGCATTTGTGGCCAGCCGTAGCCGCCCGGAACAAGAAGCGTTGGCGCGCTATGCTTTTGAGCAAAAATGGGCCGATCTGAGCGTACAGGCGACAATTGTGGGTAAACTTTGGGATCATCTGGAAGAACGCTTCCCCATGGCCTGGCCGCAGGAGTTCCGTCGTTCCACTGAAGATAAAGGGATTACGCCGAGCTACGCCATGGCGATTGCCCGCCAGGAGAGCGCCTGGAATCCAAAGGCTCAATCGCCGGTGGGGGCGGCAGGCCTGATGCAGGTCATGCCACGTACCGCGCAGCATACGGTGCAGCTGTTTGGGATCCCTGGCTACAGCAACCCCAGCCAGCTGTTTGATCCGCAAACCAATATCACTATTGGTACCAGCTACCTGGAGTCGGTGTATCAGCAATTTGGTCGTAACCGTATCCTGGCTTCTGCGGCCTATAATGCGGGCCCATCACGGGTGAATACCTGGTTGGGTAATACCGATGGCCGGGTGGATGCCGTGGCGTTTGTGGAAAGTATTCCGTTCTCTGAAACCCGCGCTTATGTGAAGAACGTGCTGGCCTATGACGCGTTTTATCGTTACTTCATGCATCGGCCCGCGAAGGTGCTGACGGATGCCGAGTGGCAAAGACGTTATTGATAGGCCTGTCGTCTTTCAATCCTGCATATCGTTACCAGGCCCATCCGTGGGCCTGGTCCCTGAGGGCTAAAGTAAACCGCGCTCCAATCTGTTCCCGACAGGTTTGTCACCGCAGTTAGTGACTGAAAACTGTTCCTTGAACTCGCTGAGGAGAGTAAAATTGATTGTTTGGACGGGACCTCATTCCTGTATCAGGTTTCTGAGTCGTATCTTTATGGTAATAGGGGCCGTGCATTTATCAGCAGATGCACGGCTAAAAACAACAAGTATATCTCCTGTCTGAATAACTACTGGAATGGCTATGAAAGCAATCAATAAAAAAGCCGGATGATCCGCTGTCATTTTACTCCTTATTCTATCATTGTCCCTGTGGTTCTAATTTCATATGCGTCAGCAACAAAACGGCATGAATGTTAACTGTGCCACGATTGTGCGTTATAACCATCGCCGTTTGCACTATGTGTAAATAAGAATGACTAAAAAGGGAGCAGGGAATAATTCACGAAGAGATCTTTCCTTAATGCGACAACGCCTTGAAAAATGTTCATTAGCGCTTATTTAAGAGTATCGATGGGGGCTCGGCTTGTCGATCAGATGGCCGCGATGTCGCATAAGGGCTGGCTGAGTCGCAGCCTTTTTATAAAGACGTGGAGTCTGATTAAAAAAACAGCCTTAACGTACAATAATTTTCTATACCCAAACGAACCCCATAGATGTGCAGGAGTGGCCAGTTTGAAATCCATAGGGCTGATGAACGTCGTCAAGGAAGGCAACTCCAGCATTTTGACGGTTAACCGGTGTATGTTATGCTGCTGTACTAGTTAAATAGTATGGTGACTGCCATGACGCAATTATCGCTTAACGATCCCGCTCTTTCAGAACAAGGCAATGAGGATTGGCTGCGCTTTGTCGCACTGTTGCAGAATTCGTTTGCCCAGGATTTGCATCAGCCGTTGATGCAACTGTTACTGACGCCGGATGAACGCACCGCACTGGGGACGCGCGTACGGATTATTCAGGAACTGATGCGGGGCGAAATGAGCCAGCGTGAACTGAAGAATGAGCTGGGGGCGGGTATCGCCACGATTACCCGGGGTTCAAACAGCCTCAAGGCAGCGAGCCCGACGCTGAAACAGTGGCTGGAACAGCAATTACTGGGCGATGCGTAATCGCATCACCCCAGCAGATTATTGATTTGGCGTGTTGTTGGTGGCGATGTGTTGACGATATATCGGGTTGTGGAACGGGACCAGTGCCAGCAGCAAAGCCTGATGGTAAACGCTGGTGCGGCTCAGCTTGCCGTCGGTAAAGATGCCGATAGCGCCCCCTTGGCGTTTCACTTCGGCATTGCCGGTCATCAAAGCCATTTCACTGCCTAATTCGCGGCCGGCACGAATTCCCTGTAAAATTGATTCTGGTAGCATCAGGCTGGCAGAACGTGATTCGCCTCGGGTTAAAGGGTTTTCTATCGTCATCCAGGCGAACGTCATATTTTCTTCGATCCCGGCTTCCACTCCGACCCAAAAGTCGGCTTCTGGCCGTACCTGGCGAGCCTCCATAACGCGCTGGCGTGCGCCAGTACGGGTTTCGGTATTGCCAATAGGTTGCAGCGAGACGCCGCTGGCGACGTCAACAGATTCGATGCGGCATTGGTCTGCGCCAAAGGTATCTGCGAAGGCCAGTTGAATAGCCTTGATCTTTGCCGGGTTGGTAGTTGCAGCGACAACATGATACATAACGGGTTTAGCTTCCTTAAAGTGAGGCTGTGTCTTGCCATGGTTTATGATGGCCGCTTGCGGCGATATCAGCGCGGGGCAAGGCACTCGCCACAGGTAAACTCAAGTTTCACGCAGTATAACGGAAAAGAAAAATGTTACAGGTATACCTCGTTCGCCACGGCGAAACGGAATGGAACGCGGCACGCCGCATTCAGGGCCAGTCCGATAGCCCTTTAACCGCCAAAGGCGAACACCAGGCTCATCTGGTTGGCAAACGTGTCAGCCGTGAAGGCATAACGCACGTAATCACCAGCGATCTGGGCCGTACCCGTCGTACCGCGCAGATCATTGCGGATGCGTGCGGTTGCGACGTCATTCTGGATGCCCGGTTGCGCGAATTACATATGGGCGTTCTGGAAGAACGTCTGATCGACAGCCTGACACCACAAGAAGAACAGTGGCGTAAACAGATGGTCGATGGTACTGCTGACGGCCGCATCCCTCAAGGTGAATCTATGCTGGAGTTGGGGGGGCGTATGCGCGCTGCGCTGGAAAACTGCCTGACGTTACCGGCGGGCAGTAAGCCGCTGATTGTCAGCCATGGTATCGCTCTGGGGTGTCTGATCAGTACGGTACTTGGATTACCCGCTTATGCCGAGCGCCGCCTGCGTTTGCGCAACTGTTCGCTGTCACGCGTTGACTATCAGCAAAGTCCTTGGCTGGCCTCTGGTTGGATTGTGGAGACCGCAGGCGATGTCACACATCTGGACATGCCTGCGTTGGATGAGCTGCAGCGTTAACGGCGGATCGGGATCAGATAGTCGCAATTGATCTCACTGGGTGCTTGAGGTGGCCGACGTTCGCCTTGCGGATAAAAGCGCTCAATGTCGTGCCCTTTGCGGCGCGTCAGTTCCAGTGCCGGCAGGCAGGTGCCGTACAGCATCAGAATGAAGTCCTGCAGCCCGGATGCCGGGCCTTGATAGCTGAACATGGCATATTCACCGCCCTGCAGCACCACGGGCTGACCTTCTTGCACGTTGGAGGGAAGGTGCCTTGGCTCAAGAGCAGTGGTGTACAGCACCTCCTGCTCGTCGTCTTTCTCCTGACTTGGCCGAGAATGGTGCAGACCGTACAGCACTGGCGGCAGGGTTTCTGCCTCGCCCAGGTATTGGCGCCAGAACTGTGAGCGCAGTTCGCTACGGAAGTTGGAAATCTGCTCCAGCGTACAGGAATAGCTCTGCGTCAGGCCGATAAGGTGCAGCTCCGGCAGAGTAATAAACTCCGGGCTCGGCAGCGTAAACGCGCCCAGGCGAATTGGCGGACAAATGCCAAAGGCGCTCCAGTCTTCAGCTCGGCGGTACAGGGCTGGCGTTTGCGCAAACTGTTTCTTGAATGCACGAGTGAAAGTCTGCTGAGAGTCGAAACGGTACTGCAAAGCGATATCCAGAATTGGCCGACTGGTCAGGCGCAATGCGACGGCGGCTTTGGACAATCTTCTGGCACGAATGTAAGCCCCGATGGCATTACCAGTGATATCCTTGAACATGCGTTGCAGGTGCCACTTAGAGTAGCCCGCTTTTGCTGCCACGTTGTCCAGTGATAAAGGTTGGTCCAAATGGCTTTCCAGCCAGCTAAGCAGATCACGAATGATACCGGCTTGATCCATAGATCTTCCTCGTAGAGCTTTAGGGTCGGAACCCGAACTGTTTAATTTTTCGCGCTGGTACCTGATGCCAACCGACTTATCCTTCAATCAGTTGCATTGTACGCTGAGCCTTTTCATTACGCGCCGCGTAAAAGCAGAGAGGTGTATATATTAACAGGCATAAAGAAATGACGATGCCGCATGATAGCAATTTTTTTCCTCCGCGACTCCCAAAGATTTTTTTTGCTCTCTGTGCTAAAAAGGGCGGCTCGGGCCAAGAAAATCCCGCTTCTATGACCTAAAACATCTGTGTTCTTAATCGCCTCCCTGTTTTCCAAACAGGCGGTACTCTTGGAGTTAAGTGAATGAAAAAAGGATGGATATTTTTGCTTGGTTTAGTTTGCGCAACGGTAAATAGCGCACAAGCTGAACAGGTGGGATCGGTCGATACGGTATTTAAACTGTTTGGTCCGGATCATAAAATTGTGGTTGAAGCGTTCGATGATCCTGATGTGAAAAATGTAACTTGTTATATCAGCCGGGCTAAAACCGGCGGAATAAAAGGCGGGCTTGGATTGGCGGAGGATACCTCAGATGCCGCAATTTCCTGCCAGCAGGTAGGGCCGATCGAGTTGAGTGACAAGATCAAGAACCGCAAGGCGGAAGGTACCGTGGTGTTTCAGAAGCGGACGTCTCTCGTGTTCAAAAAGCTGCAGGTGGTTCGCTTTTATGACGCTAATCGTAACGCACTGGTTTATTTGAGCTACTCTGACCGGGTCGTTGATGGTTCACCGAAGAATGCTTTGAGCGCGGTGCCGATCATTCCGTGGGGGGAGGCCAAATAATACCGAAGGGGGTTAAACCCGTTGTCTTTCAAGCTGCCTCTATCTGTTTACCAGGCCCATCCGTGGGCCTGGTCCTCAAGCGCCGCTGCAAGCCGCGTTCAAATCCGTTCCCGGCAGATTTATCACCCCAGTCACTTACCGAAGTAAGCTCCTGGGGATAAACAAACCTAATGCCTTGCTGTGCCGTGCAGAGACGTACAAATGCCGCGAGCGCATGGATGCGCCGAAGCGGCCAGCTTGAAGTTCATAGGGTATCGAAAGATACACCTTGAGTCGTACGTGGAATTTACTCTTCCAGATCGCCGCAGAAGCGGTAACCTTCACCATGAATGGTAGCGATAATTTCCGGCGTATCCGGCGTAGATTCGAAGTGCTTACGAATACGGCGGATAGTCACGTCTACCGTACGGTCGTGCGGCTTCAGCTCACGGCCCGTCATTTTCTTCAGTAATTCACCACGGGACTGGATCTTGCCCGGGTTTTCACAGAAGTGCAGCATGGCGCGGAATTCACTACGCGGCAGTTTGTATTGTTCGCCTGCCGGGCTTATCAGAGAACGGCTATTAATATCCAGTTCCCAGCCGTTGAACTTGTAGCTCTCAACCAGTTTACGCTCTTCGCCAACGCTGCCCAGGTTCATGGTGCGTGACAACAGGTTGCGCGCACGGATGGTCAGTTCGCGTGGGTTGAACGGTTTGGTGATATAGTCATCAGCACCGATTTCCAAGCCGAGGATTTTATCGACTTCATTATCGCGACCGGTGAGGAACATTAGCGCAACGCTGGCTTGTTCACGTAGTTCACGTGCCAACAGCAGGCCATTTTTTCCCGGCAGGTTGATATCCATGATAACCAGGTTGATATCATTTTCAGACAGAATGTTGTGCATCTCTGCACCGTCATTGGCTTCATGAACAACGTAGCCTTCCGCCTCGAAAATGCTCTTCAGGGTGTTACGAGTAACTAACTCGTCTTCGACAATCAGAATGTGCGGGGTCTGCATATTTGCTACCTAAAATTGCCAACAAAATAGAAAATAGGAAGTACAGAAGTCTTTGTTTACTCCATAGAGGGCAGAGATATCGCTCACGTTCCCTCTTTCCAAATGACTAAAGTACGTAAACTCGTTCTTGATGCGCTTTCCACCAATGTCAACAAGATCGCTAGCCTGGTGGGGATGCTATTTTCTACAACCCCAATGATGCCAAAACGGCGCATATCCTAACCCTATTAACAGCAATATAACAGTGCGTGCCGAATTCATCACCCAACAAAACTACGCTTTGTTGACATATATCAAATTCAATTGTAGCACGTTAACAGTTTTGTGAAAAACACTTACAGAAATGCTGGGTTAAGTCACACAACAGCAAATTCTGTGAACGATTCAGCATTGTTAAGCTCAATGCGTTACAATTGAAAGTTAACTGTCTAAGCTTAAAATTTAACTAAATGATTTTTAAGATAATTAAAGCAAAACCTGTAGATATGATAGTTTCGCCTTATTTATCGGTTAAACGTGTTGTTTAATAATATTTTACAAGGTTGACGCTCGTTATGTTAACTGTTTGTAAATATAATCAGACAAACCTCAACAGTCAAAGAACTATTCTCATTATTTTGCTGGAGTAGAGATGCAGTTTCATATCGTGTTAGTGGCACCTGCCCGGCCAGAAAACGTCGGTGCAGCGGCGCGGGCAATGAAAACCATGGGATTCACTTCGTTACGTATCGTCGACAGCGAGGCGCATCTTCAGCCAGCCGCGCGTTGGGTTGCTCATGGCGCTGGCGATATTCTAGATACGCTACAAGTGTACCCTTGCCTGGAACAGGCGCTGGCGGATGTGGATTTTACCGTGGCAACGACTGCCCGTAGTCGCGCACGCTTTCATTACTACTGTACGCCGCAACAGTTAAGTGGCCAATTGGCGGAGCGTCAGCACTGGATACGGCAGGCGGCGCTGGTATTTGGTCGTGAAGATTCGGGGCTGACCAACGAAGAGCTGGCGCTTGCAGACGTGCTGACCGGCGTGCCTATGGTTGCCGATTATCCCTCGCTTAATCTGGGACAGGCAGTGATGGTGTATTGCTATCAGTTAGCGGAGTTAATGGGCGTTAATGCTATGCCAGAACCGCAGGCCGATGCCGGGCAGCTTCAAGCGCTGCGTCAGAGAGCCGATCGCTTATTGAAGACTCTTGACGTGGCGGATGACCAAAAATTGCGCGATTGGCTTCATCAGCGGCTCGGCGTTTTGCAACAGCGTGATACCGTGATGTTGCATACGCTGCTACATGATATTGAAAAAAAATTAGCGCGGTGATATCAACGTTATGCGTTGCCATTTCAGTGAAATCAACTAGGGTAGGGCTTGTTGGTCGAGTTTTTGTTCTGTTGTTTCGTTCTTATCCTGGTTCATCGCGCAAGCAAGATCGCTGAGCAGTAAATAGGCAAAAGAAAGAAATAATTTGACTTGAGAAAGCGATTGCTTTAACCAATAGAAGAGACAGCGAATTTAATGAGACAGACAGACGAAATGCGAATCATCAGCCTGAACACCACAATTATTACCACCACCGATACCACAGGTAACGGGGCGGGCTGACGCACACAGGAAACAGAAGAAAAAAGCCCGCACCTAACCAGTGCGGGCTTTTTTTTCGGCATAAATTCAGGAGATAAACAGAAATGCGAGTGCTGAAATTTGGTGGAACCTCGGTAGCGAATGCGGAACGTTTTCTGCGCGTTGCCGATATCGTGGAAAACAATGCACGTCAGGGGCAGGTGGCCACGGTATTGTCCGCGCCCGCAAAGATCACCAACCACTTGGTGGCCATGATCGAGAAAACGGTAGCCGGGCAAGACATTCTGCCAACCATGAGCGACGCTGAACGTATCTTTGCCGATTTGCTCAGCGGACTGGCTCAGGCACTGCCAGGGTTTGAGTACGAGCGCCTGAAAGCATTGGTCGATCAGGAGTTCGCGCAGTTGAAGCAGGTGTTGCATGGTGTGGCGTTGCTGGGGCAGTGCCCTGACAGCGTCAATGCCGCCATCATCTGCCGGGGCGAAAAGCTCTCCATTGCCATCATGGAAGGGGTATTCAAGGCTAAAGGTTATCCGGTAACGGTCATTAACCCGGTCGAGAAGTTGCTGGCGCAGGGGCACTATCTGGAATCCACCGTGGATATTGCCGAATCGAGCTTGCGCATCGCGGCAGCGGCTATTCCGGCCGACCATATCGTGCTGATGGCGGGGTTCACTGCCGGTAACGAAAAGGGGGAGCTGGTTGTCCTGGGGCGCAATGGTTCTGATTATTCTGCGGCGGTGTTGGCTGCCTGTCTACGCGCAGACTGTTGTGAGATCTGGACGGATGTTGACGGGGTTTACACTTGCGATCCACGCACCGTACCGGATGCCCGGTTATTAAAATCGATGTCCTACCAGGAGGCGATGGAGCTTTCTTACTTCGGCGCTAAAGTTCTTCACCCACGTACCATCACCCCGATTGCCCAGTTCCAAATCCCTTGTCTGATTAAAAATACCGCCAACCCGCAGGCACCCGGTACCCTAATCGGTGGTGAAAGCGTGGATGACGATACGCCGGTAAAAGGCATCACCAACCTGAACAATATGGCGATGATCAACGTTTCCGGGCCCGGTATGAAGGGCATGGTCGGCATGGCGGCGCGGGTGTTTGCCGTGATGTCACGCGCCGGGATTTCCGTGGTGCTGATTACGCAATCTTCTTCCGAATACAGCATCAGCTTCTGCGTGCCGCAGGGCGAATTACAACGTGCCCGCCGTGCACTGGAAGATGAGTTCTATCTGGAGCTGAAAGATGGCGTACTGGAACCGCTGGATGTGATGGAGCGCCTGGCGATTATTTCGGTCGTGGGTGACGGGATGCGTACGCTGCGCGGTATTTCTGCGCGCTTCTTCTCCGCATTGGCGCGTGCGAACATCAATATTGTCGCCATTGCGCAAGGTTCGTCAGAACGTTCTATCTCGGTGGTGGTCGACAATGATTCAGCGACTACCGGCGTGCGTGTCAGCCATCAGATGCTGTTCAATACCGATCAGGTCATTGAGGTATTCGTGATTGGCGTGGGCGGCGTGGGTGGCGCATTGATTGAGCAGATTTACCGTCAGCAGCCATGGCTGAAGCAAAAACACATCGACCTGCGTGTCTGTGGTATCGCCAACTCGCGTGCCATGCTGACAAATGTGCACGGAATCTCGCTTGAAAGTTGGCGTGACGAACTGGCGGACGCCCAGGAACCGTTCAACCTTGGGCGTCTGATTCGCCTGGTGAAAGAGTATCACCTGCTCAACCCGGTGATTGTTGACTGTACCTCCAGCCAGGCCGTGGCCGACCAATATGCTGATTTCCTGGCCGATGGTTTCCATGTGGTTACGCCAAACAAGAAAGCCAACACGTCGTCGATGAACTATTACCAGCAACTGCGCACTGCCGCCGCAGGTTCACGCCGCAAATTCCTCTATGACACCAACGTGGGGGCGGGGCTGCCGGTGATCGAAAACCTGCAGAACCTGCTGAACGCTGGTGATGAGCTGACGCGTTTCTCGGGCATTCTTTCGGGTTCTCTGTCGTTCATCTTTGGCAAACTGGATGAGGGGATGTCCCTGTCGGCGGCCACGGCGCAGGCAAAAGCCAATGGTTATACCGAGCCGGATCCGCGTGACGATCTTTCTGGGATGGATGTCGCGCGCAAACTGCTGATCCTGGCACGTGAGGCGGGCTATGTTCTCGAATTGGCGGATATTGAGGTTGAGTCGGTATTGCCGTCATCCTTTGACGCCAGCGGTGATGTGGCTAGTTTTATGGCCCGCCTGCCGGAGCTGGACGCTGAATTTAACCGCCGTGTGGCTGCGGCGGCTGCGGAAGGTAAGGTATTGCGTTACGTCGGGGTGATTGACGAGGGGCGCTGCCAGGTGCGTATTGATGCGGTAGATGGTAACGATCCATTGTATAAAGTTAAGAACGGTGAGAACGCCCTGGCCTTCTACAGCCGTTACTATCAGCCATTACCGTTGGTGCTGCGTGGTTATGGCGCCGGTAATGATGTGACTGCGGCAGGGGTGTTTGCCGATCTGTTGCGCACACTGTCATGGAAGTTGGGAGTCTAATATGGTTAAGGTGTATGCACCGGCCTCAATTGGTAACGTCAGCGTCGGGTTCGATGTATTGGGGGCTGCGGTGTCCCCTGTTGACGGCACGCTGCTGGGGGATTGTGTCAGCGTCGAAGCCGCCAGCCGCTTCAGCCTGGAAAATGCCGGGCGTTTTGTCAGCAAGTTACCGGCCGATCCGAAAGAGAACATTGTCTACCAGTGCTGGGAGCGTTTCTGTCAGGAAATTGGCCGTGAAGTCCCGGTAGCGATGCGTCTTGAAAAGAACATGCCGATTGGTTCCGGGCTGGGTTCCAGTGCCTGTTCGGTGGTGGCGGGGCTAATGGCGATGAACGAGTTTTGCGATCGCCCGCTCGACAAGATGCAACTGCTGGCCCTGATGGGGGAGCTGGAAGGGCGTATTTCCGGCAGTGTGCATTATGACAACGTCGCTCCTTGCTACCTCGGTGGTATGCAACTGATGTTGGAGGAAGAGGGTTACATTTGCCAGGAGGTTCCTGGCTTTCAACAATGGCTATGGGTCATGGCCTACCCGGGGATCAAAGTCTCCACTGCAGAAGCCCGTGCCATTCTGCCCGCGCAGTATCGTCGGCAAGACTGTATCAGCCATGGCCGCTATCTGGCTGGTTTTATTCACGCTTGCCATACCCAACAGCCACGTCTGGCGGCCAAGCTGATGCAGGATGTGATTGCCGAGCCTTATCGTACTCGCCTATTGCCGGGATTCGCCGATGCGCGCAAAGCCGCACAGGATATTGGCGCACTGGCCTGTGGGATTTCCGGCTCCGGCCCGACGTTGTTCGCGGTTTGCGACGACACAGCGACGGCACAACGTATGGCTGACTGGCTGACTCACCATTACCTGCAAAACGACGAAGGTTTTGTTCATATTTGCCGTCTGGATACCGCCGGCGCTCGACAATTGGGATAACGCATGAAACTGTACAACCTTAAAGATCATAACGAACAGGTCAGCTTCGCGCAGGCGATCAAACAGGGCCTGGGTAAGCAGCAAGGGCTGTTTTTCCCGCTGGAACTGCCAGAATTTGAACTGACCGAGATCGATCACCTGCTGGAGATGGATTTCGTTACTCGCAGTACCAAAATCCTGTCCGCCTTTATTGGCGATGAGATTAGCGAAGAGAAACTGCATAAACGCGTGAAGGCGGCCTTTGAGTTTCCGGCCCCGGTAGCGCAGGTGGAAAGTGATATCGCCTGTCTGGAGCTGTTCCATGGCCCAACATTGGCATTCAAGGACTTCGGTGGCCGCTTTATGGCACAAATGCTGGCCGAAGTGGCAGGCGACCAACCGGTAACCATTCTGACCGCGACCTCGGGAGATACCGGTGCGGCGGTGGCGCATGCGTTCTATGGGCTGAAAAACGTACGGGTGGTGATCCTGTATCCAAAGGGCAAGATCAGTGCGCTGCAGGAAAAGCTGTTCTGCACGCTGGGGGGAAATATCCATACCATCGCGATCGACGGCGATTTTGATGCCTGCCAGGCGCTGGTCAAGCAGGCGTTTGACGATCAGGAGCTGAAAGATGCAGTGCACCTGAACTCGGCCAACTCGATCAACATCAGCCGCCTGTTGGCGCAGATTTGCTACTATTTTGAAGCCGTAGCACAACTGCCGCAGGAGGCGCGTAATCAATTGGTGATTTCTGTACCAAGCGGCAACTTTGGCGATCTGACCGCCGGGCTGCTGGCGAAATCCCTGGGGTTGCCGGTGAAGCGCTTTATCGCGGCCACCAACGCCAATGATACCGTACCGCGTTTCTTGACCACAGGCCAATGGCAGCCACACACTACGGTGGCGACCTTGTCCAACGCCATGGACGTCAGCCAGCCAAACAACTGGCCGCGCGTGGAAGAGCTGTTCCGCCGTAAAATCTGGCAGTTGAAAGAATTGGGCCACGGCGCAGTGAGTGATGAAACCACCCAAGACACGATGAAAGCACTGGCGGCCTTGGGTTATGTTTCCGAACCCCATGCGGCCATTGCCTACCGCGTGTTACGCGATCAACTGCGAGAAGGGGAGTTTGGTCTGTTCCTGGGCACGGCGCACCCGGCTAAATTCAAGGAAAGTGTGGAAGACATTCTTGGCCAAGAGCTGCCATTGCCAAATGCGCTGGCAGTGCGTGCGCAGTTACCGCTGTTGTCGCATAACATGCCAGCGGATTTTGCCGGGCTGCGTCAATTCCTGATGACTTTGCCTGCCTGATAAAAGCCTGCCCCTTTGCCCCTCTCTACAGTGAGAGGGGCAAAAGCATTGATATGATGCATCAATCATTGCTCAGGGCGTTTGAAGACCAACTCATTACCCGCTGAAGAGGCCTCGTCGAAGGCATACCCCTCCAGATTGAAATCCACCAGTTGTTCACTTTTTGTCAGACGATTCTTGATGATAAAACGGCTCATCAGCCCACGCGCTTTCTTGGCATAGAAGCTGATGACTTTGTATTTTCCGTTTTTCGCATCCAGAAACACTGGCTTGATCAACGTACCATGCAGTTTGGCCGGTTTTACCGATTTGAAGTATTCATCGGATGCCAGGTTTACTACGACATCATCGCCTTGTTGTTCCAGAGCTTCGTTAAGTTTTTTGGTGATCTGATCGCCCCAGAAACTGTACAGATCCTTGCCCTTTGGATTCTCCAGTTTGATGCCCATTTCCAGCCGGTAGGGCATCATCAGATCCAGCGGGCGTAATACCCCGTACAGGCCGGAAAGCATACGCAGGTGCTGTTGCGCAAAGTCGAAGTCGTCTTCGCTGAAGTCTTGCGCCTGCAACCCGGTATAAACATCGCCCTTGAACGCCAGCAGTGCCTGGCGTGCATTGTCTGGGGTGAATTCAGGCTGCCATTCACCAAAGCGTGCGGCATTCAGGCCCGCGAGTTTATCGCTGATGCCCATCAGGCCGGAAATCTGTGCGGGCGTGAGTGCGCGGCAGATCTTGATCAGCGCCTGCGATTTATCCAGCATCTCGGGTTGGGTAAAGCGCTTGGTAGCCAGTGGGCTTTCGTAATCCAGGGTTTTGGCAGGTGAAATAATAACAAGCATGGTCACATCCTGTTTTTCAATGTGCAGATACTGTAGCAAAAAGCGCGCAAAACCAGGAGGTATGGCTGTGATAGGGCGCACTTTACGCGCGCCCTATCGCTATTAACGCGGCTTACTGGTTTCCCAGATACCCGGTTCGAGTTGAGAGTCCAGCTCCGGATAACGGCTGGCGTCAAAGGTGGGCAGCTTGCCTAGCGAGCGCTGGTGGTTGTAATCGTTGGTCAGTTTGAACGCAACCCCAGACAATAACAAAATCGCGGTCAGGTTGGTGATGGCCATCAACGCCATGGCGGTATCGGCCATTTTCCATACCGTTGGCAGTTCGGCCATGGCACCAAACATCACCATGCCCAAGGCGAAGCAGCGGAAAACCATCAATCCGACGGGGTGATTATGCTCGAGAAAAAGCAGGTTGTTCTCAGCGTAGGCATAGTTGGCAATAATGGACGTAAAGGCAAAAAAGAAAATGGCGATGGCGACAAAAGGTGCTCCCCAGGCACCGACGGCAGTGGTCAACGCCCGCTGAGTCAGATCAATACCACTGATATTGCCAGGCGATTGCTCGAGCGCCCCGGATGCCAGAATGATCGCCGCTGTAGCGCTACAAATCACCATGGTATCGACAAAAACGCCCAGCATCTGCACATAACCCTGCGAGGCCGGATGAGGGGGATAGGGCGTAGCTGAGGCTGCTACGTTCGGTGCCGAGCCCATTCCCGCTTCGTTAGAGAATAGACCACGCTGTATACCCTGTGTCATTGCCTGGGAGATACCATACCCCACGGCACCTGCCGCTGCCTCCTGCAGGCCGAAAGCACTTTTGACAATCAGCGCCAGGATGGCTGGCATGTGTTCAATATTCTGGCCCATGACCCACAAGGCTAACAGAAGATAAGCCGCAGCCATCAGCGGAACGACTTTTTCCGCGACGCGCGCAATGGAGCGGATGCCGCCAAAGATGACGATGCCACAGAGGATAACCAGGGCAATACCGACGTACATCGGTTTGAAATTAAAGGCAACAGTACTGGCTTGAACGATGGAGTTGGCCTGTACGGCGTTAAACACCAGGCCGAAAGCGATAAGCAGGAAAATGGAGAACAGTACGCCCATCCAGCGCATGCCCAACCCTTTTTCCATATAGTAGGCTGGGCCGCCACGGTAGTTGCCGTCATCGTCTTTGGTTTTATAGAGCTGGGCCAAGGTACTTTCAATAAAAGAGGTCGCCATGCCGATAAACGCGACCACCCACATCCAAAAGATCGCACCAGGGCCGCCAGCAGTAAGAGCTATTGCCACGCCGGTGAGATTGCCGGTACCTACGCGAGCCGCCAGCGATGTACATAGCGCCTGGAAGGAGGAAATCCCCGCGCTGTCACTTTTTGTGCTGTTCTTCAGCACAGAAAACATGTGGCTGAAATGGCGGACCTGAATGAAGCGGGTACGCAGGGTGAAATAGATACCTGCCCCCAACAACAAGTAGATCAGTACCGAACCCCAGAGAATATTATTAATAAAGTCAATCAGATCCGTCACAGGTCTCTCCTTGCCAAGATCTACAACGTCTTGTGCATCTTTCACCAAGAGCGAAAATACATCGGCCAATTTTTACAAGAGCTTAGCTAAGACTAGTCCGCTTTTACGTATTTGGAATACCGGGTGGACTTTAGCGATAGCGAATTTATGCGGCAGGAATTTAACATAATTTTCAGTTGGAAGAGTGCGTTAATGCCGTGTTATTAATTCGGCAATGGCGAACTATCTCTGCGTAACCGGTTGCTCGTGCAAGGATAAAACAACCGCCGCCCCAGCTTGATTTTCCTGCCTTGCACCGGGCCTCGCGCATGTTATTATCAGATCAAGGCAAGGTTGAACGATGCCAAGAGTTCATGCACAAACGATGAGATAATGCCAACATGACCGATAAATTAACTTCCCTACGCCAGCTGACTACAGTTGTTGCGGATACGGGTGATATCGCTGCAATGAAGCTATATCAACCGCAAGATGCAACAACCAACCCTTCGCTGATCCTCAATGCAGCCCAGATCCCTGAATACCGCAAACTGATTGATGAAGCTATCGCCTGGGCGCGCGAGCAGAGCAGCGATCGCGATCAGCAGGTTGCAGACGCCGCAGACAAACTGGCCGTCAACATTGGTCTGGAGATCCTGAAACTGGTCCCGGGCCGCATTTCCACCGAAGTAGACGCGCGTCTGTCTTATGATACCGAAGCCAGCGTTGCCAAAGCCAAGCGCCTGATCAAACTGTATAACGAAGCAGGCATTAGCAACGATCGCATCCTGATCAAACTGGCGTCTACCTGGCAGGGGATCCGTGCTGCCGAGCGTTTGGAAAAAGAAGGCATCAACTGTAACCTGACGCTGCTGTTCTCCTTCGCTCAGGCGCGCGCTTGTGCAGAAGCCGGGGTTTACCTGATTTCTCCGTTCGTTGGCCGTATCCTCGACTGGTACAAAGCCAATGGCGATAAGAAAGAGTTCGCGCCGCATGAAGATCCAGGCGTAGTTTCTGTGACCGAAATCTACCAGTACTACAAACAGCACGGTTATGAGACTGTCGTGATGGGGGCGAGCTTCCGTAACGTCGGTGAGATCATCGAACTGGCTGGTTGCGATCGCTTGACCATCGCGCCTGCTCTGCTGAAAGAACTGGCAGAGAGCGAGGGTTCGCTGGAGCGCAAACTGTCTTATACCGGTGAAGTGAAAGCACGCCCAGCGCCGCTGACCGAGCCTGAGTTCTACTGGCAGCATAACCAGGATCCGATGGCGGTTGAGAAACTGACCGATGGTATTCGCAAGTTTGCCGTAGACCAGGGCAAACTGGAAAAAATGATCGCCGATCTGCTGTAATAACGGTAAACGGTGTGAAGAAGGTGGCCTCGGCCACCTTTTTTTATTGCTGCTATCCCCCCTGTCTGGCAAACACCCTATACTTCCGCCATTAATCTCTCTGGCTGATTTTTGCTTTGCAGTATGAAAACGGTCAGGGACCACAGGGTGGAAATGAACCTGCCCGAAGAGCATGAGACAGAGGTTAAGCATGGACACATTACGCATTGGTTTGGTTTCTATTTCGGACCGCGCTTCAGTAGGCGTTTACCAGGATAAAGGTATTCCGGCACTCGAAGAGTGGCTGAGCAGCGCATTGGCGACACCCTTCAAACTGGAAACCCGACTGATCCCCGACGAGCAGACGCTGATTGAGCATACGCTGTGTGAATTGGTTGATGAAATGGGATGCCACCTGGTGTTGACCACCGGCGGTACCGGCCCGGCACGGCGTGATGTTACGCCCGATGCCACATTGGCGATCGCCGATCGGGTGATGCCCGGTTTTGGCGAGCAAATGCGCCAAATCAGCCTACACTATGTGCCAACGGCCATTCTTTCGCGCCAGGTTGGTGTGATCCGCAAACAGGCACTGATTATCAACCTGCCTGGTCAGCCAAAATCGATCAAGGAAACGCTGGAAGGGGTCAAGGATGAGCAGGGTAAAACGGTGGTGCACGGTATTTTTGCCAGCGTGCCTTATTGCATCCAATTGCTTGAAGGGCCCTATGTAGAAACCCATGAGGCCGTTGTTGCCGCATTCCGCCCTAAAAATGCGCGTCGTGAGATAAGCCGCTAAATTTCAGCGTTCTGCGAAATAACATTCAGCAGCTCTGGTGTGAAAATAATTTGCCGTTATAGTAAGAATAATTTTACAGAAAGCCTTCGGGCTTTCTTTGTTTTTATCTTTCCTCTAACGGTACCTTATGCATCACGATCATCATCGTCGGCTAAACCGGCAAGACTATAAGACTCTGACGTTAGCTGCCCTGGGAGGCGCGTTGGAGTTTTATGACTTCATCATTTTTGTTTTCTTTGCAGCAGTGATGGGGGAGCTTTTTTTCCCGGCTGACATGCCCGAATGGCTACGTCAGGTGCAGACCTTTGGTATCTTCGCGGCGGGATATCTGGCACGACCACTCGGCGGCATTATTATGGCGCATTTTGGCGATCTGGTTGGCCGCAAGAAGATGTTCACCCTGAGTATCTTGCTGATGGCTTTGCCTACGCTGGCAATGGGGATGTTGCCGACCTATGCCAGCATTGGCATTGCTGCGCCGCTGCTGTTGCTGCTGATGCGTGTTCTGCAAGGGGCCGCCATCGGAGGGGAGGTGCCTGGCGCCTGGGTGTTTGTGGCTGAACATGTGCCGCGCAAGCGCATTGGCTTTGCCTGCGGTACGCTGACGGCTGGTCTGACGGCCGGTATTTTACTTGGCTCATTGGTGGCAACCATCATTAATACCACGCTCAGTCAGCAAGCTATTCATGACGGTGGTTGGCGTATTCCGTTCTTCCTGGGCGGTATCTTCGGTCTGTTTGCCATGTATCTGCGCCGCTGGTTGCAGGAAACCCCTATCTTTGTCGAGATGCAGGCACGCAAAGCGCTGGCAGAAGAGTTACCGCTGAAGTCTGTGGTGGTAAATCACAAAAGGGAAGTGGTGGTCTCAATGCTACTGACCTGGCTGTTGTCGGCGGGCATTGTTGTTGTGATCCTGATGACGCCAACCTACCTGCAAAAACAGTTTGCTATTGCACCTGCGCTGTCGCTGCAAGCTAACAGCATCGCGACCATTATGCTGATTGCCGGTTGTATCACCTCGGGTTCTGCGGCAGACCGCTTCGGTGCCAGCAAAACGTTTATTGTCGGCAGCCTGCTGTTGGCCGGATGCAGTTGGCTGTTCTATCAGTCGGTGGGAACCCACCCGGAAATGCTGTTTGCCACCTATGCGTTGGTTGGGTTCAGCGTGGGCATTGTCGGTGCCGTACCTTACGTGATGGTGAGGGCTTTCCCGGCAGAAGTGCGATTTACCGGCATCTCGTTTTCATATAACGTGGCGTACGCTATTTTTGGTGGTTTAACGCCGATATTTGTCACCCTGATTATGAAGTTAACCCCGTTAGCACCCGCTTACTATGTTTTGGCTCTATCGATGATAGGATTGCTGTTGGGCATCTATCTGCATCGCGATCTGAACAGTGAGGAACGTGGTCAGGATTAAGCGTTTGCGACAGATAAAAAAACCTGCGATGAATCGCAGGTTTTTTTGTATCTCAACGCAACAAGTGCCGGTAACCGGCGCTGCTTATTGTGCTTTCACTGCGCCAATTGGCAGCACAGTCCGGCCCAACTGTTCGTTGATCACTTCAGCCATAGCCAGATAGATAGCGCTGGCACCACAGATAACGCCCTCATAACCGGCGAACGTCAGGATCGCGTGATTGCCGCTGATGTTACCGATGGCCAACAGAGCAAACAGCAACGTCAGGCTGGCAAACACAAACTGTAATGCGCGGTTGGCACGCAGAGTGCCGAAGAACATGAACAGGGTGAAGATGCCCCACAGTGCCAGATAAATACCGAGGACGCTCGCATCGGTCGGTTCTGCCAGCCCCATACGTGGCAGTAGCAGAATACCCACGAGACTCAGCCAGAAGCAGCCGTAAGAGGTGAAGGCGGTTAATCCGAAGGTGTTGCCTTTCTTGAATTCAAGAATGCCGGCAAAAATCTGAGCCATGCCACCGAAGAAAATACCCATGCTGATGATGACGGACGTCAGTGGGAAAAAGCCCGCGTTGTGCAGGTTCAGCAAGACGGTAGTCATCCCGAAGCCCATCAGACCCAGGGGGCCGGGATTTGCCAACTTGTTGGAGTGCATATGTCCTCTGCGATAACAGAATTATAACGAAAATGGATAGGTAATTTAATAATTGGTCTGAATGGCCGAAAAACCCATAACTTCCATCAGAGCGCGCGGCATCATAATGATCCCCACGTCAGGAAACAATGATCTCGCTGCGGATAAAAACGAAATTTTTTTTGCCCAGCCCCTTGATGCTGGTGTGGATGGCCCCATCTTATTGGCAACCGCAGTTGCTGACCGCGGGTAACACTGAGATGCCGGGCAGTTGAAAAGCAAAAAAACGCCCGCATATAGTTAGCAACCTGACCGATTATGAATTTATTAGTGGAGATGTTTAGATGGGCAAAATTATTGGTATCGACCTGGGTACAACCAACTCTTGTGTAGCAATTATGGATGGTGGCAAGGCGCGCGTGCTGGAGAATGCCGAAGGCGATCGCACCACTCCTTCAATCATCGCATATACCCAGGATGGTGAAATTCTGGTTGGCCAGCCTGCTAAGCGTCAGGCTGTTACTAACCCACAAAACACCCTGTTTGCGATCAAGCGCCTGATTGGCCGTCGCTTCCAGGATGACGAAGCACAGCGCGATAAAGCCATCATGCCATACAGCATCATTGCTGCAGATAACGGTGATGCATGGCTGGAAGTGAAAGGCCAGAAAATGGCACCACCGCAAATCTCTGCGGAAGTGCTGAAGAAAATGAAGAAAACGGCAGAAGATTACCTGGGCGAGCCGGTAACTGAAGCGGTTATCACTGTACCTGCGTACTTCAACGATGCGCAACGTCAGGCAACCAAAGATGCTGGCCGTATTGCGGGTCTGGAAGTCAAACGTATCATTAACGAACCTACCGCTGCTGCCCTGGCTTATGGCCTGGATAAAGAAGTCGGTAACCGCACCATCGCGGTTTATGACCTGGGTGGGGGTACCTTCGATATCTCAATCATTGAGATCGATGACGTTGACGGTGAGAAAACCTTCGAAGTGTTGGCAACCAACGGTGATACCCACTTGGGTGGTGAAGACTTCGATAGCCGTCTGATCAACTATCTGGTTGAAGAGTTCAAGAAAGAGCAGGGCATGGATCTGCGCAACGATCCGTTGGCGATGCAGCGCCTGAAAGAAGCCGCTGAGAAAGCGAAGATCGAACTGTCTTCCGCTCAGCAGACCGATGTGAACCTGCCGTACATTACTGCAGATGCCAGCGGTCCAAAACACATGAACATCAAAGTGACCCGCGCGAAGCTCGAGTCACTGGTAGAAGATCTGGTCGCACGCTCTATCGAGCCGCTGAAAGTGGCGCTGAAAGATGCTGGCCTGTCGGTTTCTGACATTCAGGACGTGATCCTGGTCGGTGGCCAGACGCGTATGCCTATGGTTCAGAAGAAAGTGGCTGACTTCTTTGGTAAAGAGCCGCGTAAAGACGTTAACCCGGACGAAGCGGTTGCCGTGGGTGCTGCGGTTCAGGGCGGTGTATTGGCCGGTGATGTGAAAGACGTTCTGCTGCTGGACGTTACCCCGCTGTCGCTGGGTATCGAAACCATGGGCAGCGTAATGACGCCGCTGATCACCAAAAACACCACTATCCCGACCAAGCACAGCCAGGTGTTCTCTACTGCCGAAGACAACCAGGCAGCGGTGACCATTCATGTGCTGCAGGGTGAGCGTAAACGTGCGGGTGACAACAAGTCACTGGGCCAGTTCAACCTGGATGGCATCCAGCCTGCACCACGCGGTATGGCGCAGATTGAAGTGACTTTCGATATCGATGCCGACGGTATTCTGCATGTGTCTGCGAAAGACAAGAACACCGGCCGTGAGCAGAAGATCACCATCAAGGCTTCTTCTGGTCTGAACGAAGAAGAAATCCAGAAAATGGTGCGTGATGCAGAAGTGAATGCTGAAGCTGACCGTAAGTTCGAAGAGCTGGTACAGACGCGTAACCAGGCGGATCACTTGGTCCATGGTACCCGTAAGCAGTTGGAAGAAGCGGGCGATAAACTGCCGGCAGAAGACAAAACGGCTATCGAGAGCGCACTGAAAGATCTGGAAGTCGCGATTAAAGGCGAAGATAAAGCCGAGATCGAAGCGAAGACCCAGGCGCTGGTGCAGGTTTCTGGCAAGCTGCTGGAAATGGCCCAGGCTCAGGCGCAAGCACAGGGTGCTGACGCAGGTGCAGACAACGCCGCACAGAAAGATGACGATGTTGTCGACGCCGAGTTTGAAGAAGTTAAAGACAAAAAATAATCGCCCTTAAGCGGGCACGGTGCCGGCTAACGGCCGTCACCGGAAACCAGCACGGGCGTCGAGGCAACTCTACGCCCGTGCACGCATGTTAAGGGTTAGCGAAATAATGGCGAAGAGAGATTATTACGAGATTTTAGGCGTCGCCAAGACGGCTGATGAGCGTGAGATCAAAAAGGCGTATAAACGCCTGGCGATGAAGTATCATCCTGACCGTAACCAGGAAAAAGACGCTGAAACCAAGTTTAAAGAAGTCAAAGAAGCCTATGAGATCCTGACCGACGATCAAAAGCGTGCAGCCTATGATCAGTACGGCCATGCCGCGTTTGAACAAGGTGGTATGGGCGGCGGCGGCTTTGGTGGTGGCGGTGCGGATTTCAGCGATATCTTCGGTGACGTGTTCGGCGATATTTTCGGTGGCGGGCGCCGAAGCCGTGCCAGCCGGGGTTCCGATTTGCGCTACAACATGGATCTGACGCTGGAAGAAGCGGTGCGTGGCGTGACCAAAGAGATCCGTATTCCTACGCTGGAAGAGTGTGATGTCTGCCATGGCAGCGGTGCCAAACCTGGCAGTTCGCCAGCTACCTGCCCAACCTGTCATGGTCAGGGCCAGGTGCAGATGCGTCAGGGGTTCTTTACCGTACAGCAGGCTTGTCCACACTGTCACGGACGTGGGCAGATCATCAAGGATCCCTGCAACAAATGTCACGGCCATGGCCGGGTAGAAAAATCCAAAACCTTGTCGGTGAAAATCCCGGCAGGTGTTGATACTGGTGACCGCATCCGTTTGGCGGGCGAAGGTGAAGCGGGTGAGCATGGCGCACCGGCAGGCGATCTGTACGTTCAGGTTCAGGTAAAAGCGCATCCGATCTTCGAGCGCGAAGGGAATAACCTGTATTGCGAAGTTCCGATTAACTTTGCCATGGCGGCACTGGGGGGCGAGATTGAAGTGCCTACGCTGGATGGCCGCGTTAAGCTGAAAGTGCCGACAGAAACCCAGACCGGTAAGCTGTTCCGCATGCGTGGCAAAGGGGTGAAATCGGTACGTGGAGGCAGCCAGGGTGACCTGTTGTGCCGCGTCGTGGTGGAAACGCCTGTGAATCTGAACGACAAGCAGAAGCAGCTGCTGAAAGAACTGGAAGAAAGCCTGGGTGGCCCTTCTGGCGATAAAAACAGCCCGCGTTCGAAAAGCTTCTTCGACGGCGTGAAAAAGTTTTTTGACGATCTGACGCGCTAAGTGTCGATTTCTGTTGAGCAGTTATAACCCCGGTTCCCAAAGCCGGGGTTTTTTATTTATTCCCTCCCGATACCCCTATAAAAAGTGTGACATATAACGCGTATTGATCGGTTTTTGCGAATCTTTGTGTGCTTATAAACTGTTTTTTACGAAATGATTCCTCGCCTATACTCAACACATTGTCTGGAAACCAGGGCGATAATGCCCTGCTATTATCTGGAGTGACGTACTGTGACTAACATTATTCGTCAATTTTTACGCCAGGAGGCGGCAGGGGGCATCATTCTGATTTTCGCTGCACTGGTGGCGTTGATCATGGCAAACACTCCCTTGCAGGGGTTATATCAAAGTTTTCTCGATCTGCCGGTGATGGTCAAGGTTTCTTCGTTGGAGATTGCCAAGCCATTGCTGCTCTGGATTAACGATGGCTTGATGACCATCTTTTTCCTGGTCGTTGGCCTGGAGGTCAAGCGTGAACTGATGCAGGGGTCACTGGCCGGGCGTGATAAGGCAGTGTTCCCGGCGATAGCCGCACTGGGTGGCATGTTGGCTCCGGCACTGATCTATCTGCTGTTCAACGGTGCTGACGAAGTGACGCGTCAAGGATGGGCGATACCGGCGGCGACCGACATCGCCTTCGCGCTCGGTGTGATGGCGCTACTGGGTAATCGTGTGCCAACCAGCTTGAAAGTCTTCCTGCTGGCCCTGGCGATTATCGATGACCTCGGGGTGATCATCATTATTGCGCTGTTCTATACCCATCAGGTCTCGATGTTGGCGCTGGGGGTAGCGGCAGCGGCAATTGTGGTGCTGGCGGTGATGAACTGGCGTGGGGTGGGGACAACCTCTCTGTATATGATTGTCGGGTTGGTGCTGTGGGTTGCGATCCTGAAGTCTGGCGTTCATGCCACGCTGGCAGGGGTTATCGTCGGCTTTATGATACCGCTGAATGCCAAGGATGAACCTTCCCCTTCTGAAACGCTGGAACATGAACTGCATCCTTGGGTGGCATTCCTAATTTTACCCTTGTTCGCTTTCGCCAATGCGGGGGTTCCGCTACAGGGCGTTTCGCTGAGCGGGTTGACCTCACTCTTGCCGCTGGGCATTGCGGCAGGGCTCTTCATCGGTAAACCATTAGGGATTTTCGCCTTCAGCTGGTTAGCGGTGAAATTGGGAATTGCCCGTTTGCCCGTGGGCATCGGTTTTAAACAGGTGTTTGCCGTTGCCGTACTCTGTGGTATTGGTTTCACCATGTCGATCTTTATTGCCTCATTGGCCTTCAGCGATGCTGATGCGGCTCTCATAACTTATTCCAAATTAGGGATATTATTAGGATCGACGGCGGCGGCGCTAGTGGGCTATGGCCTACTGCGGCTGACTTTACCACGCAGCAGATAACCCCAGAGGATCTCTGCAGGGTATGACAATAAACAACCTGGAACAGCATGGGTAACGCCGTGCTGTTCTGTTCATTTGGTTTGGGATGAAGATGACTTGAAGTTGTCTGTAATAAAGAAAGGGAGTTTGTCGCTCATCACGGAGATCGTTTGCCGATGAGGAACCTAAGGAGAGCACGTCGTGAGAATGTCACATATCAACTTTAACCATCTGTATTACTTCTGGCAGGTTTGCAAGGAAGGCTCGGTCGTCGGGGCCGCGGAAGCGTTATTCCTCACCCCACAAACCATTACCGGCCAGATCAAAGCACTGGAGGAGCGTCTTAATGGCAAGTTGTTCAAACGCCAAGGGCGAGGATTGGTGCCTTCTGAGCTAGGCCAGTTGGTGTTTCGTTATGCCGATAAGATGTTTATGCTCAGCCAGGAAATGCTGGATATCGTCAACTATCGCAAGGAGTCCAATCTGCTGTTTGATGTCGGGGTGGCGGATGCGCTATCCAAGCGTCTGGTCAGCCAGGTATTGGAAACCGCCGTGGTGGTCGACAACGAGCAGATCCACCTGCGTTGTTTTGAGTCTACGCATGAGATGTTGCTTGAACAACTGAGCCAGCACAAGCTGGATATGATTCTGTCGGATTGCCCGGTTGATTCCAGCCAGCAGGAAGGCTTGTTTTCGCTCAAATTGGGTGAGTGCGGGATCAGTTTCTTCTGCCGCCAGCCGGCGCCTGATTTGCCGTTCCCTGCCTGCCTGGAACAGCGCCGTTTGCTGATCCCCGGTCGGCGTTCGATGCTGGGGCGCAAACTGCTTAACTGGTTCAACTCTCAGGGCATTCAGGTTGAGATCCTGGGGGAGTTTGACGATGCGGCATTGATGAAGGCTTTCGGCTTGTACCACAACGCGATCTTCGTTGCGCCGACACTGTACGCGCAGGATACCTATAACGATGATGACGTGGTGGAGATTGGGCGGATCGACAGTGTGCAGGAAGAGTACTATATCATTTTTGCCGAGCGCATGATTCAGCATCCAGCGGTTCAGCGAGTGTGCAACAAAGACTTCTCGGCGTTGTTCACGCTCTAGGCATGATATTGAGGCGTAAAAAAACCGGCCAAGGCCGGTTTTTTTAACAAGCAGACAACGAAATGCTTATTGCATTGCGTTGATACGCGCAGTCAGGTTTGACTTATGACGTGCTGCTTTGTTCTTGTGGATCAGGCCTTTAGCTGCCTGGCGATCTACAAGTGGTTGCATTACGAGGAATGCGTTTTGTGCTGCTTCTTTGTCGCCAGCTGCGATAGCTGCGTCTACCTTCTTGATGAAGGTACGCACCATTGAGCGACGGCTAGCGTTATGCTTGCGGCGTTTCTCAGACTGTACGGCGCGTTTCTTAGCTGATTTGATATTAGCCAAGGTCCAACTCCCAAATATATTCTATTGAGGACAATTCAAAGGCCGAGGAATATGCCCTTTTAGCCTTCGTTTGTCAATGGATTTGTGCAAATAAGCGCCGTTTGTACGGGCGGCACTTGCTACGTTGTGATGGCGCAGGATTTTACCAGCTTCGGCCATGGGAATACAGTGTTTCGCGAGAAAAATCGCCATGTGATTTGTATCACAGTCTGCAAGCGGCTGGTGGTGATGGATCATCCCCCGTCTTTCAAGCGACTGCCGGAAGGCAAGCTTGATATCCGGCGTGGAATATAACACGTTTTGAGCCCGATTAACGGTGGTGAAGGTGATTTTCCTCCGGTATGGTATGGGCTATTACATCAAAGGAACCAATCGCGGGTTAACCTTAACCGCTGTACAAGGTATAATCCGCCGATTTCCACTGTTTTGAGCCAGCTATGCAGCTAATTCGCGGGATCCATAATATCCGGGCACGCCACCATGGTTGCGTGCTTACCATCGGCAACTTTGACGGCGTACATCGCGGTCACAAGGCGTTGTTGGCGCAACTGAAACAGGTTGGTCAACGCCTGGGGCTGCCGGTGATCGTCATGATCTTTGAGCCACAGCCGTTGGAGTTGTTTGCTGCGGACAAAGCGCCGGCCCGTCTTACGCGTTTGCGTGACAAGGCCAAATACCTGGCGCAGGCCGGGGTTGACTACTTGCTGTGCGTCAAGTTTGATCCCCGTTTTGCCGCCCATACCGCGCAGGCTTTTGTTGCCGAGTTGCTGGTGGAAAAGCTGGGAGTGAAATTCCTGATGGTGGGGGATGATTTCCGCTTTGGCGCTGGTCGCCAAGGGGATTTTCCGTTGTTGCAGAAAGCCGGTGAAGAGTACGGTTTTGAGGTGGTCAGTACACCGACCTTCCGTGAAGGCGATCGGCGCATCAGCAGCACGGCTATTCGTAATGCGCTGCGTGAGGATGATTTGCCGTTGGCGGAAACCCTGCTTGGGCATCCTTACCGTATTTCCGGGCGTGTGGTCCATGGTGATGAATTGGGGCGAACCATCGGTTTCCCAACGGCCAATCTGCCGCTCAAACGTTTAGTCGCCCCGGTGAAAGGGGTCTATGCGGTCGATGTTTATGGCCTGGGCCCGAAACCTTTGCCAGGCGTGGCCAATATTGGTACGCGCCCAACCGTTGCGGGCGTCCGTCAGCAACTGGAAGTGCATTTGCTGGATGTCACAATGGATCTGTATGGGCGCCACCTCGACGTGGTGCTCCGCGCAAAATTGCGCAATGAACAGCGTTTTGCTTCGCTCGATGCGCTGAAGCAGCAAATCGCCAATGATGTGGTGACTGCCCGGACGTTTTTCGGGCTACAGACACCGGCTTAATCTTACGAACCGAAACGAGATCGAGAATCTAATGAGTGACTACAAGAATACCCTGAACTTGCCGGAAACAGGGTTCCCGATGCGTGGCGATCTCGCCAAGCGTGAACCTGGCATGCTCGACCGTTGGTATGAACAGGATCTGTACGGGATTATTCGCGCTGCCAAAAAGGGCAAAAAATCCTTCATTCTGCATGACGGCCCTCCTTATGCGAATGGCAGCATTCATATTGGTCACTCGGTAAACAAGATCCTCAAAGACATTATTATCAAGTCAAAAGGGATGGCTGGCTTTGATTCACCTTATGTTCCAGGCTGGGACTGTCACGGTCTGCCTATCGAACTGAAGGTTGAGCAACTGTATGGCAAACCGGGTGAGAAACTGACACCGGCTGAATTCCGCCAGAAATGTCGCGAATACGCCGCTGAGCAGGTCGAAGGCCAGAAGAAAGACTTTATCCGTCTGGGCGTGCTGGGCGATTGGGATCACCCCTATCTGACCATGAACTTCCAGACCGAAGCCAACATCATTCGTGCGTTGGGTAAGATCATCAGCAATGGTCATCTGCTCAAGGGTGCCAAGCCGGTACACTGGTGTACGGATTGCGGTTCTTCTCTGGCGGAAGCCGAAGTAGAGTATTACGACAAAACGTCGCCATCCATTGACGTCGCTTTCCATGCGGTTGATGCGGCGGCAGTGGCGGCCAAGTTTGGGGTGAACAGCGTTAACGGCCCGGTTTCTCTGGTGATCTGGACAACCACTCCCTGGACTCTGCCAGCAAACCGCGCTATCTCATTGAACCCGGAGTTCGTCTACCAATTGGTACAGGTTGAGGGCCAATGCCTGATCCTGGCAGCGGATTTGGTTGAAAGCGTGATGAAGCGCGCTGGCATTACCCATTGGCAAGTGCTGGGCAACTGCAAAGGCAGCGATCTGGAACTGATGCGCTTCACGCATCCGTTTATGGGCTTCGATGTGCCTGCGATCCTGGGCGATCACGTGACGCTGGATGCCGGTACCGGTGCGGTACATACCGCACCTGGCCATGGTCCGGATGACTTCGTTATCGGCCAGAAATATGGCCTGGAAGTGGCAAACCCGGTAGGGCCGAACGGCTGCTACCTGACCGGCACCTATCCTTCATTGGATGGCAAGTTCGTGTTTAAAGCCAACGACCTGATCGTTGAGTTATTGCGTGACAAAGGCGCGTTGCTGCACGTTGAGAAATTACAGCACAGCTATCCGTGCTGCTGGCGCCATAAAACGCCGATCATCTTCCGTGCGACGCCACAGTGGTTTATCAGCATGGATCAAAAAGGCCTGCGCAAGCAGTCGCTGGAAGAGATCAAAGGCGTGCAGTGGATCCCTGATTGGGGTCAGGCGCGTATCGAAACGATGGTGGCTAACCGCCCGGACTGGTGTATCTCTCGTCAGCGTACCTGGGGTGTGCCTATGTCTCTGTTCGTGCACAAAGATACCGAACAGCTTCATCCGCGCAGCGTTGAGCTGATGGAAGAAGTGGCCAAGCGCGTTGAGCAGGACGGTATCCAGGCATGGTGGGATCTGGATCCTGCCGATATTCTCGGCGCGGAAGCGGCAGAGTATGTCAAAGTCCCAGACACGCTGGACGTGTGGTTTGATTCTGGTTCAACACACGCTTCGGTCGTGGACGTGCGCCCAGAATTCCATGGCCATGGGGCTGACATGTATCTGGAAGGTTCCGACCAACATCGTGGCTGGTTTATGTCATCGTTGATGATTTCCACCGCCATGAAAGGCAAGGCACCTTATAAAGAAGTGCTGACCCACGGCTTCACCGTGGACGGTCAGGGTCGCAAAATGTCCAAGTCTATCGGCAACACCATCAGTCCACAGGACGTGATGAACAAGCTGGGTGGCGATATTCTGCGTTTGTGGGTGGCCTCTACCGACTATACCGGTGAGATCGCGGTTTCTGATGAGATCCTCAAGCGTGCCGCCGATTCTTATCGCCGTATCCGTAATACCGCGCGCTTCTTGCTGGCGAACCTGAACGGGTTTGATCCCCGTACTGACTGTGTGGCACCGGATGAGATGGTGGTGCTGGATCGTTGGGCGGTAGGGCGTGCATTAGCCGCTCAGCAGGATATCGAACAGGCATATGCCAATTACGATTTCCATGAAGTGGTACAGCGCCTGATGCAGTTCTGCTCGGTTGAAATGGGCTCCTTCTATCTCGACATCATTAAAGACCGCCAGTACACCGCCAAGAGCGACAGCGTAGCGCGCCGTAGCTGCCAGACGGCTCTGTTCCACATTGCAGAAGCACTGGTACGCTGGATGGCGCCGATCATGTCGTTTACTGCCGATGAGATCTGGGGCTTCCTGCCGGGGCAACGTGCTCAGTATGTGTTCACTGAAGAGTGGTACAACGGCCTGTTCGGTTTGCCGGAAGGTGAAGGCATGAATGATGCGTTCTGGGCCGAATTGCTGAAGGTGCGTGGCGAAGTAAACAAGGTGTTGGAGCAGGCTCGTGCTGACAAACGCATTGGCGGTTCGTTGGAAGCGGCGGTGACCTTATATGCCGACAGCGATCTGGCTGCACACCTCAATAGTCTGCAGGACGAACTGCGTTTTGTTCTGCTGACTTCATCAGCCAGCGTAGCACCGCTGGCTGATGCGCCAGCGGATGCGCAACAGAGCGAACTGCTGAAGGGGCTGAAAATCGCATTCAGCACTGCCGCGGGTGAGAAATGCCCACGTTGCTGGCATTACACCACCGATATCGGCCAGGTCGCGGAGCACGCAGACATCTGTGGCCGCTGTGTGACCAACGTAGCCGGTGACGGTGAAAAACGTAACTTTGCCTGAGAACAAGCGCCTGATGAGTAAACCGATAAGTTCGACCGGCTTGCGCTGGCTGTGGCTGGTAGTGGTGGTGCTGGCGCTGGATCTTGCCAGCAAACAGTGGATCCTGAGTCACTTCGTGCTGGGCCAGACCCAGCCGTTGTTCCCGTCATTCAACCTGTACTACGCCCGTAATTACGGTGCGGCGTTCAGCTTCCTGGCGGATCACGGTGGCTGGCAGCGCTGGTTCTTTGCCGGTATCGCTATCGCTATCGTGGTGGTGCTGCTGGTGATGATGTATCGCAGCAGTGCCCAGCAAAAGCTGAACAACATCGCCTATGCTTTTATTATCGGCGGTGCGCTCGGTAATCTGTTTGATCGTCTGTGGCACGGTTTTGTGGTCGATTTTATCGATTTCTACGTCGGTAACTGGCATTACCCAACCTTTAACCTGGCCGACAGTTTTATCTGCGTTGGTGCAGCGATGATCGTGCTGGAAGGGTTCCTGCCGGCGAAGAAAAGTGTCAAGGGCGAAGGTAACTAACATGACGGCTCAGGTTAACGGCAACAGCGCAGTACTGGTGCACTTTACGCTGAAACTGGCGGATGGCTCAACGGCTGAGTCTACGCGGGGTAACGGCAAACCCGCGCTGTTTCGTCTGGGTGATGGCAGCCTGTCAGCCCCGCTGGAACAGCAGTTGATCGGCCTGAATGTCGGGGACAAATGCGCCTTTACCCTGCCGCCGGAAGCGGCGTTCGGTGAGGAGAATCCGGATTTGATCCAGTTCTTCTCGCGTCGTGATTTTACCGAAACCGGCGTACCGGATGTGGGTACCATCATGTTGTTTACCGCTATCGATGGCAGTGAAATGCCGGGGGTGGTGCGTGAAGTGGCGGAGGATTCCATCACCGTTGATTTCAACCATCCGTTGGCGGGGCACGCGGTGACTTTCGACATCGAAGTGCTGGCGATCGATCCGCAGCAGGAGGAGACACATGCAAATATTGCTGGCTAACCCGCGTGGTTTCTGCGCCGGGGTTGATCGTGCGATCAGCATTGTGGAGCGTGCGCTGGAGATTTATGGCGCACCGATTTACGTGCGCCACGAAGTGGTGCACAACCGCTATGTGGTTGATAGCCTGCGTGAGCGTGGTGCGGTCTTTATTGAAGAGATTTCGGAAGTGCCGGATGGCTCGATCCTGATTTTTTCTGCCCATGGCGTTTCACAAGCCGTTCGGGCAGAAGCCAAAGCTCGCGATCTGACCATGCTGTTCGATGCCACTTGTCCGTTGGTGACCAAAGTGCACATGGAAGTCGCTCGGGCCAGCCGTAAGGGCGTTGAGGCGATCCTGATTGGTCATGCAGGGCACCCGGAAGTAGAAGGCACCATGGGACAGTACAGTAACCCACAAGGGGGGATGTATTTGGTTGAGTCGCCGGAAGATGTCTGGAAGCTGCAGGTGAAGAATGAACGTAACCTGTGCTTTATGACGCAGACCACGCTGTCTGTAGATGACACTTCGGACGTGATTGATGCCTTGCGCAAGCGCTTCCCGGATATTATCGGGCCACGTAAAGACGATATTTGCTATGCCACCACTAACCGCCAGGAAGCGGTACGTAATCTGGCTGGCGATGCCGATGTGGTGTTGGTGGTGGGATCAAAAAACTCATCCAATTCTAACCGTCTGGCCGAGCTGGCTCAACGCGTTGGCAAACCGGCCTATCTGATCGATTCGGCAGCGGATATTCAGGAAGCCTGGTTGAAGGATGCCAGCAATATTGGCGTCACCGCTGGCGCTTCAGCGCCAGATGTACTGGTTCAGGAAGTCATCAGCCGCCTGAAGGCGATGGGTGGCAAAGACGTCCATGAGATCAGCGGCCGTGAAGAGAATATCGTGTTTGAAGTGCCGAAAGAGCTGCGGATGGATGTTAAGCAGATCGACTGACGAACGCCATGCAGAGTAAACAACGGGGAGCTTAGGCTCCCCGTTTTGCATTCCAACCCGCAGAAATGGCATAAAATCGATGCGACGGCCTTTCATCCTCATGCATAAAGAGTGCATGATTATGTAAAAACAGGGATGCGGTCTGACTTGGGTGGTTGTTAATCGATTGACAGCGTTGCTGATGAAATGCCGGGGATATCATAATTTTCTAATCCTCAATGAAATCCTCTGGCAGTGATAAGGGGAGAAAGTTACCCTGAACGCATAGCCGAGGATCGGCTTCTGACCAAAAAAGAGAGCGAAGTATGACAGATTCACAAATTCGCATTGCGATTGCGGGTTCCGGTGGCCGTATGGGGCGTCAATTGATTCAGGCCGTGCAGCAGGCGCAGGGCGTTGTCTTGGGGGCGGCACTGGAGCGCCCAGGTTCCAGCCTGGTGGGGACCGACGCCGGTGAACTGGCTGGCGTTGGTGTGGTAGGCGTTATCGTCAGCGATAACCTGGAAAAGGTCGCCAATGATTTTGACATCCTGATCGACTTCACCCGGCCTGAAGGCACATTGGCTCATCTGGCGTTCTGTGTGGCTCATAACAAAGGGATGGTGATTGGTACCACCGGTTTTGATGATGCGGGCAAAGCGGCGATCCAGGCTGCTGCACAACAGATTGGTATCGTGTTTGCCGCCAACTTCAGCGTGGGGGTCAACGTGGTCCTGAAGCTGCTGGAGAAAGCGGCGAAAGTCATGGGCGATTATACCGATATCGAAATTATCGAAGCCCATCATCGCCACAAAGTGGATGCGCCTTCCGGCACTGCATTGGCGATGGGCGAAGCGATTGCCGGCGCGTTGGGCCGCGATCTGAAAGAGTGTGCGGTCTATGAGCGTGTTGGCTATACCGGCGAGCGTGATCCAAACAGCATTGGCTTTGCCACTATTCGTGCTGGCGATATTGTCGGTGAGCATACCGCCATGTTTGCAGACATTGGTGAGCGTGTGGAGATTACTCATAAAGCGTCAAGCCGCATGACTTTTGCCAATGGGGCCGTGCGTGCTGCTTCCTGGATTTCAAAGCAGCAAAAAGGATTGTTTGATATGCGTGACGTGCTCGGATTGGACCAGTTGTAATGTTTTAAACACCATTGTGATGTGGTTGTGTTGATCATAATGCTATGATAATAGGGCAATAATTTTATTGTCCTTTTTTTTAACCTGGAAAATATAGCTTTCATTAAAATTTATTGTTTTAGCTGTTATTTATTATTGTTATCTGTTCGTCATCCTTCTTTTATGACCTTAATCTGTGCATTGATCACAGATTTTAGCTGTTTTAAGCGTTTCTTTCTGTCATTGTGTCTCGCAACCGTTTACCAACCCAAGTTTCCTGGTGTTTTTATGGCTGTGGGGCCTATAAACCACTGAGGTCAGCAAAATTAAGAGAAAAAAAGGTGCTTTGTGTAGACAAGCGTGGCACTCATCATTAAAATGCGCCCAATTTGCCAAAAATTAGCCTTGAGGGCGGTTTTTGCATTGATTTAGGTCGTGATATCTGAATTAATATGCAAATATTGTGATTGATTATTCCTCGGAGGGTGTTTTGATTAAGTCAGCGCTATTGGTTCTGGAAGACGGAACCCAATTCCACGGTCGGGCCATCGGGGCAGAAGGTACGGCAGTGGGGGAAGTGGTCTTCAATACGTCGATGACCGGTTATCAAGAAATCCTCACTGATCCTTCCTACTCCCGCCAGATCGTTACTCTTACTTATCCTCATATCGGCAATGTCGGCACCAATGCTTCCGACGAAGAATCCTCCGCTGTTCATGCTCAAGGCCTTGTTATTCGCGACCTCCCATTGATTGCCAGCAACTACCGTAGCGAAGCAGGATTGTCAGACTATCTCAAACGTCACAACATCGTCGCGATTGCCGACATCGACACCCGCAAGCTGACGCGTCTGCTGCGTGAGAAAGGTGCCCAGAATGGCTGCATTATCGTGGGTGATGTCACCGATGCCGATCTGGCTTTACAGAAAGCCAAGGCTTTTCCTGGCCTGAAAGGGATGGACCTGGCCAAAGAAGTGACCACCAAAGAGGCTTACGTCTGGCAGCAGGGCAGTTGGACGTTGACGGGTGACTTGCCGGAGGCCAAGCCTGCGAGTGAATTGCCTTACCATGTGGTGGCCTACGATTTTGGCGCAAAACGCAATATCCTGCGCATGCTGGTAGATCGCGGTTGCCGCCTCACGGTGGTACCAGCACAGACCTCTGCTGAAGAGGTGCTGAAAATGAATCCGGACGGTATCTTCCTCTCCAACGGCCCTGGTGACCCAGAGCCTTGTGATTACGCGATTACCGCTATCAAGCGGTTCCTGGAAACGGATATCCCGCTGTTTGGCATCTGCCTGGGCCACCAACTGCTGGCACTGGCCAGCGGTGCCAAAACCGTCAAGATGAAGCTCGGCCACCACGGCGGAAACCATCCGGTGAAAGATCTGGATAACAACACCGTGATGATTACCGCACAGAACCACGGTTTTGCCGTAGATGAAAATAATCTGCCCAGCACGCTGCGAGTCACGCATAAATCCCTGTTCGACCACACGGTCCAGGGCATCCACCGTACCGATAAAGCGGCGTTCAGCTTCCAGGGGCATCCAGAAGCCAGCCCAGGCCCACACGATGCTGCACCGCTGTTCGATCACTTTATCGAACTGATTGAGACTTACCGTTCCAACGCCAAATAATCAGGAGCCACAAAAAAATGCCAAAACGTACTGATATAAAAAGCATCCTGATCCTCGGCGCTGGCCCGATTGTTATCGGCCAGGCGTGTGAGTTCGACTACTCCGGCGCCCAGGCGTGTAAAGCGCTGCGTGAAGAGGGTTACCGCGTTATTCTGGTCAACTCGAACCCGGCAACCATCATGACCGACCCGGAAATGGCCGATGCCACTTACATCGAGCCAATCCATTGGGAAGTGGTGCGCAAAATCATTGAGAAAGAGCGTCCGGATGCCGTGTTGCCGACCATGGGCGGGCAAACCGCGCTGAACTGTGCGCTGGAACTGGAGCGCCAAGGCGTATTAGCCGAGTTCGGCGTAACGATGATCGGCGCTACGGCGGATGCTATCGACAAAGCCGAAGATCGCCGCCGTTTCGACATTGCCATGAAGAAAATCGGCTTGGATACGGCACGCTCCGGGATTGCTCATAATATGGAAGAAGCGTTGGCAGTTGCTGCCGATGTGGGGTTCCCGTGCATTATTCGTCCTTCATTCACCATGGGGGGCACCGGTGGCGGTATTGCCTACAACCGCGAAGAGTTCGAAGAAATCTGCGAGCGCGGTCTGGACCTGTCTCCGACCAAAGAGCTGCTGATTGACGAATCGCTGATCGGCTGGAAAGAGTACGAGATGGAGGTGGTGCGTGATAAGAATGATAACTGCATCATCGTCTGCTCGATCGAAAACTTCGATGCGATGGGTATTCATACCGGTGACTCCATCACGGTAGCGCCAGCGCAAACGCTGACCGACAAAGAGTACCAAATCATGCGTAACGCCTCGATGGCGGTACTGCGTGAGATCGGCGTTGAAACCGGTGGCTCCAACGTGCAGTTCTCGGTGAACCCGAAAACCGGCCGCCTTATCGTCATAGAAATGAACCCGCGCGTATCCCGTTCATCAGCGTTGGCTTCGAAAGCCACCGGTTTCCCGATTGCCAAGATTGCCGCCAAACTGGCAGTGGGATATACCCTTGATGAGCTGATGAATGACATCACTGGTGGCCGTACGCCAGCCTCCTTTGAACCTTCTATCGATTACGTGGTAACCAAGATCCCGCGCTTCAACTTCGAAAAATTTGTTGGGGCCAACGATCGCCTGACCACACAGATGAAGTCGGTAGGCGAAGTGATGGCCATCGGCCGCACCCAGCAAGAATCGTTGCAGAAAGCGTTGCGTGGCCTGGAGGTTGGCGCGACGGGCTTTGACCCGAAAGTGAGTCTGGACGATCCCGAAGCGTTGACCAAGATCCGTCGCGAGCTGAAAGATGCCGGTTCGGATCGTATCTGGTATATCGCCGATGCTTTCCGCGCCGGTCTGTCGGTCGATGGCGTGTTCAACCTGACCAATATCGATCGTTGGTTCCTGGTCCAGATTGAAGAGCTGGTGCGCCTGGAAGAGCAGGTTGCTGAAGCCGGTATCAACGGCCTGAATGCAGAATTCCTGCGCACGCTGAAGCGTAAAGGTTTTGCCGATGCGCGCCTGGCCAAGCTGGCGGGAGTTTCAGAAAATGAAATCCGCAAGTTGCGCCACAGCTTCAATCTGCACCCGGTTTACAAGCGTGTGGACACCTGTGCGGCCGAGTTCGCGACCGATACTGCGTACATGTACTCCACCTATGAAGAAGAGTGTGAATCCAATCCGACCAACGATCGTCCAAAGGTGATGGTGCTGGGCGGTGGCCCGAACCGTATCGGCCAGGGTATCGAGTTCGACTATTGCTGCGTACATGCTTCGCTGGCGCTGCGTGAAGACGGTTACGAAACCATCATGGTCAACTGTAACCCGGAAACCGTGTCTACGGACTACGACACCTCGGATCGTCTGTACTTCGAGCCGGTAACGCTGGAAGACGTACTGGAAATCGTCCGTATCGAGAAACCAAAAGGGGTGATCGTACAGTACGGCGGGCAAACGCCGCTGAAACTGGCGCGTGAGTTGGAAGCGGCAGGGGTACCTATTATCGGCACCAGCCCGGATGCGATTGATCGCGCCGAGGACCGTGAACGCTTCCAGCAGGCGGTGAACCGCCTGGGTCTGAAACAACCGGCTAACGCCACGGTGGCCACTATCGAACAGGCGGTCGAGAAAGCGGTCGGTATCGGTTACCCGCTGGTGGTACGTCCATCCTATGTGCTGGGTGGCCGGGCGATGGAAATTGTTTACGACGAAGTCGACCTGCGCCGTTACTTCCAGAATGCGGTCAGCGTGTCCAACGATGCGCCAGTGCTGCTGGATCGCTTCCTGGATGACGCGGTTGAAGTCGATGTGGATGCGATCTGCGACGGTGAGCGAGTGCTGATTGGCGGCATCATGGAGCATATCGAGCAGGCAGGCGTGCACTCCGGTGACTCTGCCTGTTCACTGCCTGCCTACACCCTGAGCAAAGAGATCCAGGATGTGATGCGCCAGCAGGTGGAAAAACTGGCGTTTGAGCTGCAGGTACGTGGTTTGATGAACGTGCAGTTTGCGGTGAAGAACAACGAGGTCTACCTGATCGAAGTGAACCCGCGTGCAGCCCGAACCGTCCCGTTCGTTTCCAAAGCTACCGGTGTACCGTTGGCGAAAGTGGCGGCGCGCGTGATGGCAGGCAAATCGCTGGCTGAGCAGGGCGTGACCGAAGAGATTATCCCGCCGTACTATTCGGTGAAAGAAGTGGTGCTGCCGTTTAACAAATTCCCTGGCGTTGACCCGATCCTCGGGCCAGAAATGCGTTCGACCGGTGAGGTAATGGGCGTGGGCCGCACCTTTGCGGAGGCCTTCTCCAAAGCGATGCTGGGCAGTAACTCCGGAATGAAGAAGCAGGGTCGTGCATTGCTGTCGGTACGTAGTGGTGACAAAGGCCGCGTAGTGGATTTAGCCGCCAGCCTGCTCAAGCAGGGCTTTGAGCTGGATGCTACGCACGGCACCGCCGTGGTGCTGGGCGAGGCGGGGATCAATCCGCGCCTGGTCAACAAGGTACATGAAGGGCGTCCGCACATTCAGGATCGTATCAAAAATGGCGAGTATACCTATATCGTGAATACCACGGCAGGTCGTCAGGCGATTGAGGACTCCAAGCTGATCCGCCGTAGCGCACTGCAATACAAAGTGCATTACGACACCACGCTGAACGGCGGTTTTGCTACCGCAATGGCGTTGAAGGCGGATCCTACCGAGCAGGTAACCTCGCTGCAGGAACTGCACGCACGTATTATTTCGTAATTTAGCGCTACCGGGTATACGCAGGTGCTGCCAAAGCCCTGGCCGTCAGGCCGGGGCTTTGATTTTATAAAGCTTATCGCCAGGCGAAAAGATCTCGAATCCCCTCAATATCAGTTGCACTGATACCCGTAGACCATGTGGTGTGCAGAACGGATGCCGCCATTAATGTTGAATTTATCTGTGATGTCTCTTACTGCCAAGACAGCGGCAGGCTTGCCGTATCCGAATAAAATGCGTCAGGCACTGCTCTGATCTCGTTGTCCACGGTGGTGGGTTGTTATTTATGCTTATTTTATGGTGTATGTCTCATGTTTTTATTAGTTCAGGTTTGAAATTGCCATATCTTTATCTATTTTTAATGGTAATTACGGTTGTTTCCTGTTGTAAGACATACCTGCCCACTAAGGTGTTACCATGCTAAATAAACATGAAAATATCCTGCATATCACTCATCTTGACCATAAAGCGGTTGCTCAACTTATTCCTTCATTTAGTTCACTTCCTCACACCCAGCACGCAGATGGCAAGTACCGTCTACGGCGTTATTCCGTGATGCGTTTTCTCGACGGGAAGGTGGTAGAGACGAGCAAACATGACTTTGTACAATCTGAAGATATTAACCATTTTCAGGGCAATATTGTCCGCCGATTCGAACCGCTCTTGCCCATGACGCTGCAAAGTGAGGGGATGCGCGAAATGTGCAGATTGTTTGTTGAGATCAATGATCTCCCGAACAATCAGGAAATCGAGATCCACCAGATGCGTATTACGACGACCTATGATGAAACCCCGGTATCCCCGGAAGGGATACATCGCGATGGTTTTGATCATATCGCCATAATCGGGATCGACAGGCATAACATTGTTGGGGGAGAAACCATGCTCTATAACGGTAATCGCGAAGCACCATTTTTCCGTAAGATTCTGGAAGATGGCGAAATTATTATGATCGCTGATAGCAAGCTATGGCATAACGCCTGCCCAATCCGTGCCATCGTGAAAGAGGAAGAAGGGCATATGGACGTTTTTGTTCTGACTGCGAGGGCAGCATGAAATTTACGCCTGAACAAAGTAGGGCGCAATTCAGCGCTCTGGCTCAGCAGCATCAGGGAAAAAGCGTGGTGTTCTTTGATGGCCCCGGTGGCTCGCAGGTTCCGCGCACGGTGTTAGACAAGATGGTTGACTATCTGGGTAGCCATAATGCAAACCTGGGTGGGTATTATTTTTCCAGCAAGGCCACCGAGAACGTGATGTTACAGGCCAGAGAGTCCGTTCGGGCGTTCTTGAATGCCGACTCAACGGATAATATTGTCTTTGGCGCAAACATGACTTCTCTGACGTTTCAACTGAGCCGGGCAATCAGCCGGGATTGGCAAGCCGGGGATGAAGTGATCGTCACTGCGTTGGATCACTATTCGAATGTTTCCAGTTGGCAACAGGCTGCCGACGATAAACAGGCTGTTGTGTATCAAGTCCCTATTAATGCGCAGGACTGTACGTTAGATGTAGATAAACTCTGTGAGCGCTTGAGCCCCAGAACCCGGCTGGTGGCTGTCACCTATGCGTCAAACACCACCGGCTCGATCGTGGATGTGAAGCGTATCGTAAAAGCGGCACATCAGGTGGGAGCTTTGGTTTATGTAGACGCTGTACACTATGCTCCACACCGCCTTATTGACGTTCAGGAACTGGGGTGTGACATACTTTTGTGCTCTGCCTATAAATTTTTTGGCCCCCACGTCGGAATTGCCTATCTGGCTACACCCTGGCTGCAAACTTTACGTCCCTATAAAGTCGAGCCTGCCACCAACCTTGGCCCTGGGCGTTTCGAAACGGGTACCCAGAGTTTTGAAGGGCTGGCGGGAGTGTCTGCCGCGATCGAATACTTGGCGCAATGGGGAACACCGGGGGCGCCATTGCGACAGCGCTTACAAGACAGTTTTATCCAGCTTAACCAGCACGAAGAAGCCCTCAGTGATTATTTCCTGTGTAAGCTACGGCAAGTGAAGGGGGCACGTCTGCACGGTATCGATCGGCCTGATGCCAACGACAGAACCCCGACTTTCGCCGTGACGTTTGCCCACGGGTTACCTGAAGGGGTTGCCAAGGCTTTGGGCGAGCACAATATTTGTGTGGGGAATGGTCACTTTTATGCTCTGGGGTTGATCCGTCAATTGGGTCTGGAACAATGTGGTGGTGTCGTTCGCATTGGGTTGATGCATTACAACACCCAACAGGAGATCGACCGCTTGTTTGAGATTATCAATAGAATGTACCCATAAGGATATAACCAGCGGTGACTCCTTAAGCCAAAGGGGAGTGCCGCTGATGGTTAATGCTGGCGCGGTGGTTGGTATATACTCGTTGGATAACATGTAGCAACGAGAACCACATGATCCTGATTATTTATGCCCATCCTTATCCCCGGCATTCCCACGCCAATCAAAAATTATTGCAGGCAGTGAAAGACATTCCCGGTGTGGAGGTCCGCGCGCTGTATGAGCTGTATCCTGATTTCAACATCGATATCAATGCCGAGCAGCGGGCGCTGGAGCAGGCCGATATGGTGGTGTTGCAACATCCGCTGCAGTGGTACAGCTTGCCGCCGTTACTGAAACTGTGGATCGACAAAGTGCTGGAGCATGGCTGGGCTTATGGCCACGAAGGTAACGCCTTGGTGGGAAAAGACTGCCTGTGGGCGGTGACCAGCGGTGGCGATGAACAGCATTTCACACTGGGTGATTACCCCAACTTTGCCGCTCTGGCACAGCCGCTGCAGGCAACGGCCATTTATTGTGGCATGAAGTGGCAACCCTATTTTGCCGTACATAACACCTTTACCTGTAACGAACCGGCGCTGATCGCGGCGGGGGAGGCTTATCGCCAGCGCTTGATGCAGTATCTGATGGAACACAGTGAGCAGCCGGTTGAACAGGAGCTGACCCGTGGATAATCACAATATGATGATTGAGGGGCTGATTTATCTGGGATCGGCCGGTTTATTTGTGCCCATCGCCGTGCGCTTGGGGCTGGGATCGGTGCTGGGGTATCTGATCGCGGGTTGTATTATCGGCCCCTGGGGCCTGAAGCTGGTTTCTGATGCCGAGTCGATCCTCACCTTTGCCGAAATTGGCGTCGTGCTGATGCTGTTTATTATCGGCCTGGAGCTGGATCCCCGGCGTTTGTGGACGTTGCGGGCCTCAGTGTTTGGAGGTGGCAGTATCCAGATGGTCGGCTGTGGTCTGGTGTTGAGTGCTTTTTGCTATTTCCTGGGGTTGAACTGGCAAATTGCAGTGTTGATTGGTTTGACGCTGGCGCTCTCCTCAACCGCGATTGCCATGCAGGCGATGGGAGAGCGTAACCTGACGCCTTCGCCGATGGGGCGTAGCGCATTCGCGGTGTTGCTGTTCCAGGATATCGCGGCGATCCCGTTGGTGGCGATGATCCCGCTGTTGGCGAGCAGCGGAGCCGCGACAACGCTGGGCGCATTTGCCTTTTCTGCTGCCAAAGTGGTGGGTGCCTTGGCCATCGTGGTGTTGCTGGGGCGCTACGTCACCCGGCCATTACTGCACTTTGTCGCGCGCTCCGGCATGCGTGAAGTGTTTAGCGCAGTGGCACTGTTCCTGGTATTTGGTTTTGGCATCCTGCTGGAAATGGCTGGGCTTTCGATGGCGATGGGCGCTTTCCTTGCCGGGGTGTTGCTGGCCAGTTCTGAATACCGCCATGCGCTGGAAAGCGACATTCAGCCGTTTAAAGGTTTGCTGCTTGGCCTGTTCTTTATCGGCGTGGGCATGTCGATCGACTTTGGGACGCTGTTCCATCACCCTCTGCTGATTGCCTCTCTCCTGCTGGGCTTTATGCTACTCAAAGCCGCGCTGCTGTGGCTGATGGCGCCGCTCCTTGGTGTGCCAAAGCGTCAGCGCGGGCTGTTCGCCATTTTACTGGGGCAGGGCAGTGAATTTGCTTTTGTGATCTTTGGCGCGGCACAGATGGCCGGTGTGTTGCCGTTGGAATGGGCTAAATCACTAACGTTGGCGGTCGCACTGTCGATGGCGGCGACCCCGCTGCTGTTGGTGATATCTGCCCGGTTAGCGAATAATGCCCCGCAAGACGATCGCCCTGCGGATGTGATCGATGAAGAGAACGCCAGCGTGATCATTGCCGGTTTTGGCCGCTTTGGCCAGATCGCTGGCCGTATGTTACTCGCCAACGGCGTACATACCGTGGTGTTGGATCACGACCCTGACCACATCGAAACGCTGCGTAAGTTTGGCACCAAAGTGTTTTATGGCGATGCGACGCGCGTCGAACTGCTGGAGGCGGCGGGCGCGGCGCACGCCAAAATTCTGATTAATGCCATTGATGACGTGGAAGCCAACCTGCAATTGACGGCGTTAGCCAAGCAGCACTTCCCACACCTGAAAGTGGTGGCGCGTGCCCGTGATGTGGATCACTGGTATCAACTGCGGCAACTGGGGGTGGAAAAACCCGCCCGTGAAACCTTTGAAAGTTCGTTACTTATCGGCAGAGAAACGCTGGAGTTGCTCGGGCTGGATGCCTACGAGGCGCGAGAGAAAGCCGATACCTTCCGCCGTTATAACCTGAAAATGCTGGAAGCCACGCTGGAAAACTACCAGGATACCGAGTTCCGTATTGCCAGCATGCAACGGGCCAAAGAGATGTTGTCTGCGGCTATCGAAGAGGATAAGACACGCCTGTCCCGCGTGCAGCAAACCGGCTGGCGCGGCAGTATTGATGGTAAAGCGCCGGAAGAGGAAGTTGTGGAAGCGAAAGGATAGAAAGGGATGCGAGGAGCGGGTGCTGCTCCTCGCGGTTTTTCAGCTAAGCGCGACTTTGATACCCAAGGCTATCAACATCCCACCCAGCAACTTGTCGACCACCTTCTGTGTTTTCTCCAGCCCACGGCGCACCGGGCCACTTTGGATTAAAAACACCAGTATTGGCCACCAAACGGCGGCAAGGCCGAAAATAATCCCCGCATACCACAGCTTTTCGCCGATACCGGAGTCAATTTGCAGTACCTGAGTGAACACGGCCAGGAAGAACAGCGTGGCTTTCGGATTGAGCAGATTGCACAGGTAACCTTGTAAGAAGGCACTTTTCAGGCTGACCTGCTGTTGGGGCAGACTGCTGACGTTCATCTTGCCGCCACCGCGTGACAACAAGGCCTGAATGCCGATCCAGATCAGATACACCGCCCCGGCGTATTTCAGCATGTTGAACAACCAGGGCGTGGTGGTGATCACCACCGCCAGACCGGCAACACAATAAGACATATGGGTTGCTACGCCGCAGATCACACCCAGTGCCGTCATCATTGCCGCCAGGCGTTGATAGCGCGCCGCATTTTTAATTACCAGGAAAAAATCCGGCCCAGGAGAAAGCATGCCCAGCGTGGCGATACCGGCAACAAATAATGAGGTTTCAAGCATGAGCGAATCTCTGAACAAAAAGCGAATCTGCCGATAATAACGCCACTTCACCTGATACGCATCAACCTATTGAGGTAATCTCAGGTTATATGATGAACATTCATTCAGGGAGAGTCGTTGAGCGATATGAAGCAGGAATTGACCATAGATATACCGGGTGTAAACCAGCAGCAGCGTGAAATCACCCGTTTGTGTATTCAGTGCGCCCTATTGCTGTTGCAGCACGGGGCTGAAAGTATGGTAGTGGAACAGCTATCGACCCGTCTGGGGTTGGCGCTGGGGATGGACAGTGTAGAAAGCTCCATTTCGGCCAATGCTGTGGTGTTGACCACCATCAGTAATGATGCTTGCCTGACGACGACGCGTAAGAACGTTGACCGCGGTATTAACATGCAGATGGTCACCGAAGTTCAGCATATTGTGATCCTTGCTGAGCACCGTTTGGCCGATGCCCATGATGTGGCCCGCCGTTTTGAAAAGCTTCGCCCGCTGCGTTACCCGCGCTGGTTGGTGGTGCTGATGGTGGGGTTATCCTGTGGTTGCTTCAGTATGTTGAATGGGGGGGGCGTGGATGCCTTTGCCGTCACCTTCCTGGCCAGTGGGGTGGCGATGTTTGTACGTCAGATGCTGACAGCCCGCCATATGAACCCCTTGATCAACTTCAGCCTCACCGCCTTTGTGGCCACGTCGGTGTCTGGCCTGCTGCTGAGGTTACCGGTATTCAGTCACACCTCCAGTGTAGCGATGGCGGCCAGCGTGCTGCTGTTGGTGCCAGGGTTTCCGCTGATTAATGCGGTAGCCGATATGTTTAAAGGCCATGTGAATACCGGGCTGGCGCGCTGGGCGATGGCCAGTTTGCTGACCCTGGCTACCTGTATCGGCGTGGTGATGGCTATGTCGCTGTGGGATTTACGGGGGTGGTCATGAGCCTGTTGTGGGCACTTTTGCAGGATATGCTGTTGGCGGCGGTGCCCGCCTTGGGGTTTGCCATGGTCTTCAACGTGCCCATGCGGGCGCTGCGATACTGTGCGTTGCTTGGCGGGCTCGGCCACGGCACACGTATGCTGTTGATGCTCGTTGGCATGAATATCGAGTGGGCGTCGTTTCTGGCCGCGATCTTGATCGGCATCATTGGTATTAACTGGTCGCGCTGGCTATTAGCCCATCCCAAAGTTTTTACCGTGGCGGCCGTTATCCCGATGTTCCCCGGCATTTCTGCTTATACCGCGATGATCAGCGTAGTGGAGATTTCGCATCTCGGTTACAGCGAAGCGCTGATGTCGGTGATGATCTCCAACTTTCTCAAGGCCTGTTTTATCGTAGGGGCCTTGTCGATTGGCCTGTCGGTACCGGGATTATGGCTGTACCGAAAACGCCCAGGCGTCTAATGTTTTTGGCTAATTATCTGGATCGCCTGGCGATTTTATTCCCCTGTGGATTTCAGGTTATAGCCAGGTAACCCGCTCGCTCATCCCCAGGTGCTTACTTGGGGGGAGACAGGACCGATGACGAGGATCATCAGAGCTGTCTTATATGTTCACCTCGCTTGATTAGCCTATCGACGGGTGCTTGGGCTTTACGTATAGTGTGAGCAATTTTGCTGCCTACACAGGGTTACACAATGATTATCAGCCTGATTGCTGCCTTGGCGGCGGATCGTGTTATCGGTATGGAAAACGCCATGCCATGGCACCTGCCCGCGGATTTAGCGTGGTTTAAACGTAACACGCTGAACAAACCGGTTATTATGGGCCGTAAGACCTTTGAGTCGATTGGTCGCCCATTGCCGGGCCGCCTGAATATTGTTTTAAGCAGCCAACCTGGAACTCATCCCGGGGTGACTTGGGTGACGTCGGTAGATGAGGCGTTGGCCGTCGCCGGTGAGGTTGAAGAGGTGATGGTGATGGGCGGTGGCCGGGTTTATACCCAGTTCTTGCCAAAAGCTAACCGCTTATATCTGACGCATATCGACGCCGAAGTGGGGGGCGATGCCTACTTCCCTGATTATGAGCCGGACGAGTGGGAAACCTCGTTCAGTGAATTCCATGATGCCGATGCGCTGAATTCTCATAGTTATTGTTTCGAAATTTTGGAACGACGTTAGCCTCATCTTGTTGCTGAGGCAACCCTACGTGAAAAGGCTGAGCTGGACGTAGCCAAGTTCATCCGCCACCTTGCCAAGGCTTGATTGTTACGCCTTGGCAACGAGCTGGAAACCCATCGGTACTGGAAAAAACGCTTCCTGTTTCCCTCTGAAAGAGGCAGACAGTATCCTGTTTGCCATCGTGCGCGCTCGCTTATAAAAATGTTCTGCTTGACGAGATGCTGACATCGTTGTTTGCCGTTCGCTGCTGCTTCTGTGCGACGTGTTGCTTTAAATCGCGTTCGTTGACCAGAACCAAGGCGTTGGTAGGACACGCAGAGATACAGGCAGGGCCTTCTGGTTGTGAGCTGCATAAATCACATTTGTGCGCCTCACTGTTTACCTGAGCAGGGTTGCCGTAACTGACGACGACGTTGATAGCTCCGAATGGACAGGCGACAACGCAGCTCTTACAGCCAATGCAGCGATCTTGAATGACATCCCAGTGGCCTTTTTTGCTACGGACGATGGCATCGTGCGGACAGACGTTAGCGCAAGGTGCATTCTCGCATTGGCGGCAGACGACGGGTACGCTGATGTTGAAGGTTTTCACCAACTGGAGGCGTGGAGAAAAGGGGGGTGTCTGCAACGCGTCACTGCTGTGAGCCAGAGCACAGGCGACTTCACAGGTGCGGCAACTGATACATTTCTCGGCATTGGCGATAATAAATGGATTGATCATGAATTGCTCTCCATGCCGAGGGTGGATGGAATATGTCCATCGTCCATGGCGGCAATAATGCTCAATGCGGCCTGACGGCCATCGGCCATGGCGGTAACCACCAGATCGGCGCCACGCACGGCGTCTCCGCCCGCAAAAATTCGTGCGTTGCTGGTTTGGTAAGGGTAATTTCCCTGATTGGGGGCCTGGATTAATCCCCATTCGTCCAACGTGACCTGCTGCGCGGCAAGCCAGGGGAGCGCGTGAGGACTGAAACCGAACGCCATGATGATGGCCTCCGCTTCTAACAGGAATTCCGAGCCGGCTACGGGGGCTGGCCGACGGCGACCGCTGTCATCGGGTTCCCCGAGTTCAGTGCGGATCAACCGGATGCCGCTTACCTCTCCCTGCGTGTTTAATTCAATGCTCAAGGGCTGTACGTTGAACATGAATTCGGCCCCTTCTTCCCGCGCATTTTTTACTTCTTTTTTCGAGCCAGGCATGTTTTTCTCATCCCGACGATAGGCACAGATCACATGGGCTGCCCCCTGGCGTAGCGAGGTGCGTACACAGTCCATGGCGGTATCACCACCCCCCAACACGACGACTCGCCGATCCTGCATGTTGATATAGGGTTCTTCCTCCAGTTCCGGTAAACCCATCAACCTTTTTGTATTGGCGATCAGGAAGGGCAGTGCCGCGTAAACGCCGGGAGCCTGCTCATTTTCCAATCCGGCTTGCATTGATTTATAGGTACCAACGCCCAGAAATACGGCGTCGAACTCTGTCAGCAGCTCAGCCAGTGAAATGTCCTTGCCAATCTCGGTATTCAGTCGGAAATCAATGCCCATGGCGCTGAAGATTTCGCGTCGGCGAATCAGCACCTCTTTCTCCAGTTTGAAGGCCGGAATGCCAAAGGTCAGCAGCCCACCAATCTCTGGGTGACGGTCGAATACCACGGCGGTGATACCATGACGGGCCAGTATGTCTGCGCAGCCCAGGCCAGCCGGCCCTGCCCCGACGATGGCGACGCGGCCACTGCGCTTCACTACCTGCGAGAGGTCGGGGCGCCAACCGAGTTCCAGGGCAGTATCGGTGATGTAGCGTTCGATATTACCTACGGTCACTGAGCCGTAGGTGTCCCGTAGCGTGCAGGCACCTTCGCATAGACGATCCTGTGGACAGACTCGGCCACAGACCTCCGGCAGGCTGCTGGTACGATGCGAGAGTTCAACGGCTTCCATAATACGTCCCTGACTCGCCAGTTGTAGTAGCTGTGGAATGTTGTTGTGCAGGGGGCAGGTCCATTCACAGAAGGCGTGCTCACTGCACTTGGCGCAGCGCTCTCCCTGGGTATCAACCTGTGCCGGGGTAAAGCGGCAATAAATTTCGTTGAAGCTGTTTTTACGCTGTTCGAGCGGGAGCTTTATCGCTTCAATGCGTGGCTGGCGCGCGGCGTTCACCAAGGGAGCCGGAACACCAGAGGGGCGCGTTTTTGTCTGATGACCATCAAGGGATCGTTGCAGTTTTTGTCGCCGGGCTTGCTGTAATGCGACGTTGTCCATCAGATGCAGCGCCTGTGTCGGACAGGCGTTGACACAGGCTTGTTGACTTAACCCGGAACACAGATCGCATTTGTGGGCCACGGCACCGCCGTTTTGCTCGATCATATTGATGGCCCCAAACGGACAGGCCGTGATGCAGTTTTTACAACCGATGCATTTTGTCTGATCCAAATGAATGCTGTCGTCAGCACGTAATAGCGCCTGGGTGGGACATACTGTGACGCAGGGGGCTTCTTCACAATGATGGCAGAGAACGGCGCTGTGTAATGCGGCTGTTTTCAGTACGGTGATGCATGGATAAAACTGTTCCCGTTGCTGCGGGTAGCTCCCTTGATGGTGAGCCATCACGCAGGCGACCTCACAGGCATGGCAACCAATACAGGCACTGGCGTCGGCAATCACAAATTTATTCATCCTTTCTTCCCCGCAGATAATTGTTGGGTAAGACAGCCAATGCAATTAGTGTGCTATATCGATTTTTCAGGTGCCCACGGTGTCATCTGTGTGGCGTACATCACATTTCTTTGTTTTCAGGCCGGAGTTTGATCCGGCTGCCTGGGCGTTGCATGACAATGATTTTCTCAATCTGAAAATAACGCTTATCAACCTGAGAATTTCTTTCTTCGGACTTGTCTGGAATGGCGGGCGTTGGCGCGATAACACGGCCGTTTTTTTTCCATAGCTCACAATGTTGAACTTAACCTGGCTCTAAAATCCGCTCTGGCACACCCCTTGCTTTGTTATGAGTAAGATTCACTCGAACTCTATTTCAGCCATGGATGTACTGGCTGCTGTTCCGTTAACGGAGAACAACATGGAAACAAATATTGTGGGTAAGCCGGTGGCGCGTGTGGACGGGCAGGCCAAGGTTACCGGCTCTGCGTTGTACGGCGATGACATTAAGCTTAAAAATATGCTGTACGGCGTCTGTCGCTACAGTGATATTGCAGCCGGGAAAATCCGGCGGCTGGATCTCAGCAAGGCGCAACAAATTCCAGGCGTCGTCAAGATAGCCACCTATAAGGATATTCCTGGCACCCCCAAGATTGGCATTGTGGTGAAAGACTATCTGCCGATCGTCAATGATGAAGTGTTTTTCCACGGAGATGTCGTGGCGGTCATTGCCGCTACCAGCTATGAAGCCGCCTGCCTGGCTGCGGAAGCCATTGAGATTGACTACGAGGCCTATGAGCCTATCACCGATATGGAACAGGCGCTCAAGCCTGGAGCGCGGTTAGTTCATGATGATACCGAAAGCAACATTGCGGTGAAGCATCATACGGTGAAGGGGGATATCGAGGCGGGATTTGCAGCATCGCGGCATATTCTGGAGCGCGAATATGAGGTGGGTTATCAGGAGCACGCCTATATTGAACCCGAATGTGTGATCGTGTATCCCGATCCGAGCGAACCGGGCCTGACTATCACGGGGTCGGTGCAGAACGCCCACCGTGTGCGTGGTTTTGTGTCGACGTTTCTGAATTTGCCGCAGTCGCGGGTTAACGTCAAGCGTGCGGTCTTGGGCGGTTCTTTCGGTGGGAAGGATGACGTCATCGATCATCTGGCCTGCCGCGCAGGGTTGCTGGCGCTGATGACTGGCCAACCGATCAAGTTTACTTATAACCGTGAACAATCGATCCGCGAAAGTTGCAAACGCCACCCTTACCGTATGAAGTACAAAATCGGTCTGGATGATAACGCTAAAATCCAGGCGATCAAGATCGATATTCTAGCCGACAGCGGCGGCTATACCGCTTCTTCTCCGTTTGTTACCTGGCGCAGTGTGGTACAGGCGGCTGGCCCCTATAACATTCCCAATGTGCGTATCGACATTGCCGCCGTCGCAACCAATAACAGTTATACCTCGGCTTTCCGTGGTTTTGGCGCGCCGCAGGTCATTTTTGCCAATGAATCCCTGATGGATGAGGTTGCCCGTCACTTTAATCTTTCGCCGATAGAAGTGCGTCGTCGCAATATTTTGCGTCAGGGTGATACCAGTATGGCGGGGCAAAAGTTTGTCGATCATGTGGTATCTGCCGAAGAGGTGTTACTGAAAGCGACGGCCAAGGCGGAGTTTGAAGCCAAATGTGAACGCTATCGTCAGTTGAATACTGCCGGTGGCCCCATCCGTTATGGGATCGGTCTGGCCGTGAGTCATCGCGGTTGTTCACTTGGCGCAGAGGGCATGGATGCCTCTTCTGCCCTGATCCAGGTTAACGCCGATGCCAGCATCAATATTTCTACTTCAGTGTCGGAGAATGGTCAGGGATTACAGACCAGTATGTCGCTGATTACTGCAGAAGCCTTCGGTGTCCCCTTGGCATGGGTCACGTTTAATGAACCGCCTTCATCGATGATTGCCGACGGTGGTTCCACCGTATCCTCCCGTGGGACGCTGATGGGCGGGCAGGCCATCCTCAATGCCGCAGGCAAGATTAAACGGCGCATCGTCAAGGCGCTGGCAACGCAATTGCATACCGATGATCTGGACAATACTCTCTGGCAGGATGGATTTATCTGTAACCGGCAGATGCCGCAGTACCGCGTTAGCCTGCAAGACGCCGTTGTGCTTACTCATAATGCCGGTGGCAACCTGTCTGACTATGGTTGGCATGTCGCACCTCCGATTCACTGGGATGAAGAAAAAGGCTGCGGTAGCCCATACTTTACCTGGGTTTATGGGTGCCAAGTGGTGGATCTGCAGGTAGACACCAATACCGGCAAGATCACCGTCAATAATGTCACCGCCGCTCATGATGTCGGTAAAGTCATCAACAAAGTCGGTTTCGAGGGGCAGGTTTACGGTGGGGTTATGCAGGGATTGGGCTATGCGCTGATGGAAGATTTCAATATTGAACATGGGCGCGTTAAGTCTGAAAACTTTGATACTTACTTGCTACCGACGATCAAAGATATGCCGAATATTGACGTTATCGCGGTTGAAAATAACGATATTCATGGTCCGTATGGTGCCAAGGTGATTGGTGAACCGGTGCTGGAATTGGCCGCGGCTGCTGCGAATAATGCGCTCAACTTCGCCATGGGCAGCAGTAACAACCGTATTCCACTGACGCTGGAACAGGTACATTTGGGATACAACCTGAAAAAACCGGTGCGTCAGAGTGAGGCCCTGCTCACTGAAAGCGAGAAGAAACAGGTGTTACGCCTGAACATGTTAAGCGTAGACTCACCCGCCACGCTGGAACAGGCATTGGAGCTGATCGCCGCGAATGACTGTATGGCGATAGCCGGTGGTACAGATGTCTTGGTACAGGGACGGCAGAAGAATACGCCGCAGCGTCTGGTGAATATCGCCAATCTGGCCGAGTTGAAACACATTGAGCAGCGTGGTGAGCAGTTGCATATCGGCGCTGGGATGTGTTTCACCGATCTGGTGGCTGACCCACGGGTGCAGCAACGTTATCCGTTGTTGGTCACCGCTTGTAAGACCATTGGTTCATTGCAGTTGCGTAACCGAGCAACGCTCGGGGGCAATATCGTCAATGCGGCACCCTGTGCCGATTCCGTACCGCCGTTAATTATCTATGATGCCCAGGTAGTGCTACGCAGCACACAGGGAGAACGTCGTATGCCACTTAGCGAGTTCATCATTTCCGGTTACCGTACTCAGTTGCGCAAGGATGAGCTGCTGGTGGAGGTGGTGCTGCCACCTACCGCTTCCCGTCCGTTACTTGAGCGTTATACGCAGCTTGGCCGTCGAAATGCGTTGAATATTACCCGCCAGAGTTTGACCTGCCAGATAGCGTTCTCCGCAAACGGGCAAGTCGACTATTGCCGCTTGGTCGACGGGGCATTGTTCAGTAAACCACAGCGTATTTTTGCCGTAGAAAATGCACTGTGTGGACAGGCGCTGAGCGTTCAGGCGATTGACCAGGCAGCAGATATATTGGCAGGGATGATGCAGCAGGCGATAGGCAGCCGTTGGTCAGCCGCTTACAAGATGCCGGTGTTCCTCAATATGTTCCGTCAGATGATGAACGATATTCGGGCCCAGGCTGGGGAGATAAAGTAAATGACAACAATCACAATGAAAGTGAATGGAATAACCGTTAATGCCGATGTCAGTGGCAACCTGCGTCTGCTTGATTTCCTGCGTGAAAATCTGGATCTGACCGGCACGAAAGAAGGATGTTCAGTGGGCGAGTGTGGTGCTTGTACGGTGATCATGAACGGTAAGTCCGTATGTTCATGTTTGCTGTTGGCCGCGCAATGCCATGGTGCGGAGGTCACCACTATCGAGGCTTTGCATCACGATCCGGTGGGCAAGAGGTTACAAACTTCTTTTGTCACCCACGGCGGTGTTCAGTGCGGGTTTTGTACGCCGGGCGTGCTGCTTAGCACCAAGGCCCTGCTGGATCGCAACCCACAACCGAGCGACGCAGAAATTCACGAAGCGCTGGAAGGCAACCTGTGTCGCTGTACGGGATACCAGCCCATTATCAAATCGATAAAAGCCGTACTGAAAACACGCTAGTTGTTCTGCCAGAAAGGGAGCATGCAGCAAGGAGAAGATGATGCAGCATATCGATAGTGTAATACTGGCGGCAGGGATGTCGACCCGCATGGGGCGCTGGAAAATGATGATGCCATTCGGTGACGGTACGATCTTGGATGCAGCCATCAACAATGCGCTGGGATTTTGTCATCGGGTGATTGTGGTCAGTGGCTTTCGCGGCGATGAACTTGCTCAACACTATCATAAGCATCCTGGCGTGGTGGTGGTCCATAATGCTGATTATCCTCAGGGGATGCTGTCCTCAATCCGAGTGGGGGTACAGCAGGTGCGTGGTTCGCATTTTTTTCTTGCCTTGGGGGATATGCCTTGTATCAATAGCTGGGTGTATGCAGCCCTCTGGCAAGAAAGAGGGGCGTTTACCCTGATCCCGCGTTGTTCACTGGGCAAAGGGCATCCGGTTTTGCTGCCGAGTACCCTGATCCCTCATATCCAGGCCGCAGGGCCTGATATGACCATGAAACAGGTGATCCAACGGCAGGATTATCGTTTCCTGGAGGTAAAGGATTTTGCGATCCATCAGGATGTCGATACCCCACAGCAGTATCAGCAATTATGTCATCGAGATGCGGAGCAGGCGGGGGAATGCCCCGCCGTATGACGTGCCGAGGCTGTGCCCCCGTTGATCGTGGGGGGCACAGCCTAGCAGGCCAGTTCGTATTTTTTGATTTTACGGTATAACGTCGCGACGCCAATGCCGAGCTCTTCTGCGGCTTGCTTTTTGTTGGCGTGGCGTTGAATGGCTTCTTCTATCAGCTGTTTTTCCATGATCTCAAGGTTGGCGCTGGCCGCGTTATCGTGGGGGGTTGTGGCCAGTGGAGAGGCCGGTAACGTGAGCGGAGGCGCGGCGGTTATCAGGTTAGGGGGAAGCAGATCGCGGTCAATCACTTCACCACTGGGTACGATATTAACCAGATATTCCATCAGGTTGCTGAGCTCTCGTATATTGCCTGGCCAGCGGTAATGCTTAAGCAGGTTCATGACATCAGGCGTCATACCGGGGTAACAGCAGCCCATGCGCAAGGTATGCAGATTGAGGAAGAAGTGAACCAGCAGCTCTATATCCCCTGAGCGCTGCCGCAGAGGCGCCAGATTGATTGGGATTACGTTAAGGCGATAGTAGAGATCTTCACGGAATTTTCCTTCAGCGATGTATTGCTCAAAGTTCTGGTTGGTGGCGGAAATAATACGGATATCGACGGGGACAGGTTTGTTGGCCCCGATGGGCAGTACTTCACGCGATTCGATGGCGCGCAGTAGTTTTGCCTGTAGCATCATTGGCATGTCACCAATCTCATCCAGGAACAGTGTCCCTGTATTGGCCGATTGGATCAGCCCAATTTTTCCGCTGTTCAAGGCCCCGGTGAATGCCCCTTTGGTATAGCCAAACAGCTCACTTTCTAATAGTTGTTCAGGGATTGCTGCGCAATTGATGGCGATAAAGGGTTTATCGCTGCGTAGGCTCAGACGATGAATGGCCTTGGCAACCACCTCTTTGCCGGTTCCGCTTTCGCCGACGATCAGAACGCTGGAATTACCGGGAGCAATGCGCGTAATCAATTGTTTGAGTTGCTTCATGGGTTTTGATTTGCCGATCAGTTGGTCTATATCGGGTTCTCCGTTCATCAACCCGTCATCAAGTGCCATATGAGACTGGTGAAACGCCATCAGAAACAGGCGGTGGTCCTGTATGTTATGCAATTGACCGGTAATTAGCATCTGCCGCTGGTTAATATTAAGAATATACTGAACGTTCCCGCAGTTGTATTTTCCTGACTGTGTCAGTGGCGTTATTATTAATTCACTATTTGCAATGCTTTCGGCGCTGGTGTCCAGCTGTTTTTGCGCGGAGCTATTACTTAGTACCACTCTGTTATCTTTATTTATGACCAATACTCCCTGATCCATATTCTCTATTAATGTCACCAGAACATGGCTAAAGTTTTCCTCCACAGATGAGGATTCCACCAACTTTGCGACAAAAATGGTTGAAATATGTCTTATATAGTCTGAGAGCATCTGGACGTTATTTTTCAACTTCTCCTGCTGAGCATCAGTAAAGGCCACCAGGCTGATGACGCCGATACAGTGATGATTGACGACGATGGGGATGCCGAGAAAAGCCTGCTCAGTACAGTTTTCGCGACAGTTACACTGTTCGCAGAGGGGGTCTTGATGTGACTGGATCACCACTTTTTCTTTTTTTTTCTCTATAACATAGCGCAGCAGATGGGTATTGGTGTTCAATCCTTTTCCCTGGGCACGGTTATAGGGTCCCGTGCCGGCCACGCGCTTCAGGCCGGCATCAACAATCTCCACTTCGAGCTGGAGTACGCTGGCAAGCATTTTGGTAAATTTCAGGATAGTTGGTTGGATTTGCATAAGTAACGACTGCGGTTCGACAATGTTCATACGGCAACCTTCCGAAGAAAAATAAGGATGAAATAAGTCTCCAACAATGAAGTCCCTGATGGTTGCTAAACGGACCGATCCATTTTTTAACATGGTTGGCCGGGGAAATTCTCATTATGATAATTATCATAAAATACCGTATCAATTTGGCTAAGCCAATCTGGTATTTCTTACTGTTTTAATCAGTTATCTGTCTTTTTTGCTTCGTACCATTTAATCATGAGTACGACTCTTCTCAATGATGTTCTTCCTTATTATTCGATAAATCTGTGGCATTGTTCGCACAATTTTGCCCTTTTAATTTATTTCTCATCATGGCGGTCAGCATTGGCACAGTTATTGAACCTGTTTATCTATCACACCCGGTAGCCCTTGTGTTGCTGGAAAGGAATGTCACCGACTGAGGATTGGGGAAATGAGAACGATAGAGGCGTTGTTCGAGTATATCAATGGACAGAAGTCTGATTTGCACAGCAAAGATTTTTTACTGACCTGGGAGCAGAGCATACCAGAACTGCGGCAGGTACTGGCAATCGCTGAGGCGTTGAAAACCCTCCGCAGCGAGAATATTGCCACCAAGGTCTTCAACAGTGGTCTGGGTATCTCCGTTTTTCGTGATAACTCCACCCGAACGCGTTTTTCTTATGCATCGGCGCTGAATCTGCTTGGTCTGGCGCAGCAGGATCTGGATGAAGGCAAATCCCAGATTGCCCATGGTGAAACGGTGCGTGAGACAGCCAATATGATCTCGTTTTGCGCAGATGCCATCGGTATCCGTGATGACATGTATCTCGGGGCTGGCAATGCCTATATGCGTGAGGTAGGTGCCGCATTGGACGATGGTGTGGTTCAGGGCGTGCTACCGCAACGACCCGCATTGATCAACCTGCAGTGTGACATCGATCACCCGACACAGGCGATGGCCGATCTGGCTTGGTTGCAGGAACACTTCGGTAGTCTTGAGGCGCTGAAAGGCAAAAAGATTGCCATGACCTGGGCCTATTCCCCCAGCTACGGCAAACCGCTCTCAGTACCGCAAGGCATCATCGGCCTGATGACTCGCTTTGGTATGGATGTCACGTTGGCGCACCCTAAGGGGTACGATCTGATCCCGGACGTAATTGACGTGGCTAAACGTAATGCGCAGGCCTCAGGCGGCAGTTTCAAACAGGTTTCCTCTATGGCCGAGGCATTTAAAGGGGCCGATATTGTCTACCCGAAATCCTGGGCTCCCTATCAGGTCATGGAAAAGCGCACCCAACTGTTGCGCCAAAACGATCACAATGGTCTCAAGGCGCTGGAGCAGCACTGTCTGGCAGAGAACGCCAATCATAAAGACTGGCACTGTAGTGAGGAGATGATGAAGTTGACCAAGGGAGGGGACGCGCTCTATATGCACTGTTTGCCAGCGGATATCTCTGGAGTGTCCTGTAAAGAGGGGGAGGTAACCGAAGGGGTGTTCGAAAAGTACCGCATCGCGACTTATAAAGAGGCCAGTTGGAAGCCTTACATTATCGCCGCCATGATCCTGGCCCGCAAATATGCCAAACCTGGAGCCATTCTCAAGCAGCTATTGCGTGAAGGGCAAAAGCGGGTTAAGTGAGCCCGCCTCAATTTATTACGGGTTACTCTCCCGTGATTATCCCAGACGGGCAGCCAGACAGCCGTTTGCTGCCCCTATTCCTTTGGGGGCGTTATGTTTGAGTTTTCATTAAAGATGGATATTGCCGACAACCGTTTCTTTACCGGTGAGCGTTCTACGGTGTTTTCGGTGGCGGAGGCGAAAAAGGCGCGGGCCTTTCATCGTCAACTTGCTGGCTATCAACCAACGCCGCTGTGTGAACTTGATGAATTGGCGCGGTTGTTCGGCGTAAGGAAAATCCTGGTTAAGGATGAGTCCAAACGTTTCGGTTTAAACGCTTTCAAAATGCTTGGTGGCGCTTATGCCATCGCCCGCCTGTTGTGCGAGCAATATCAACTCGATCTCGAGGCCTGTTCTTTCACCACGCTTAAGCAGGCGATCAAACAGCCAATGACCTTTGCCACTACCACGGATGGCAACCACGGCCGTGGTGTCGCTTGGGCGGCACAACAGCTGGGGCAACGGGCGATTGTCTATATGCCACATGGCTCGGCAACGGAGCGAGTGGAGCATATTCGCGCTTTGGGAGCCGAATGCATCGTCACTGACATGAACTATGACGATACCGTGCGTTTAACGATGAAAAATGCCGAGCAGAAAGGGTGGGTAGTGGTGCAAGACACCTCATGGGCGGGATATACCCGGATCCCGACCTGGATCATGCAAGGCTATTCCACGTTGGCAGATGAGGCGGTAGAGCAGATTGAGCAGCGTGGTTTACCGGCGCCGAGCCACGTATTTCTGCAATGTGGCGTGGGGGCGATGGCGGCCGGTGTATTGGGCTATCTGGTGGATGTTTATGGAGCGAAACAACTGCATTCAGTGCTGGTGGAGCCCGCACTCGCCGACTGTCTCTATCGCTCGGGGAAAAAAGGCGAAATTGTCAATGTCGGGGGCAGCATGGCGACCATCATGGCCGGACTGGCATGCGGTGAGCCCAATCCGCTGGGGTGGCCACTGCTGCGAAACTGTGTACGTCAGTTCATCTCGTGCCAAGACCCGGTTTCCGCGCTCGGGATGCGGGTTCTGGGCAATCCATTGGGCAATGATCCACGCGTGGTTTCCGGCGAGTCTGGGGCGGTGGGGCTGGGGGTTATGGCCGCCGTGCATTTCAGTCCACAACGTGAACAGTTAAGAGAACAATTGAAGTTGAACGCGGATTCGGTAGTGCTGTTGCTCAGCACTGAGGGAGATACCGATGTTGATCACTATCGGCAGGTGGTGTGGGCAGGGAAATACCCATCGATGAACTAACCCCGCCTTGTCCGAGGTTAATGGAACTTATCAAATTACAGGAGAATAACAAAATGGCCAAGCATGTGCCTTTTGAAATGGTATTGGAAAAAGCCTATCAATATAAAGCCGATATGACCGCCTTCCTGCGCGATATGATCGCTATTCCCAGTGAAAGCTGCGATGAGAAGCGCGTGGTGCTACGTATCAAGGAAGAAATGCTGAAGGTGGGTTTTGATCGGGTAGATATTGATCCCATGGGCAATATTCTGGGGTATATCGGCCACGGACCGCACCTGATTGGGATGGACGCCCATATTGATACCGTCGGCATCGGCAATATTAAGAACTGGAATTTCGATCCTTATCAAGGGATGGAAGATGATGATCTGATCGGTGGTCGTGGTGCTTCCGATCAGGAAGGTGGCATGGCCGCGATGGTTTATGCAGGCAAGATCATCAAGGATCTCGGGCTGGAGGATCAGTACACGCTGCTGGTCACCGGGACAGTGCAGGAAGAGGACTGTGATGGGCTTTGCTGGCAATACATTATTGAACAATCGAAGATCCGCCCTGAGTTTGTTGTCAGTACCGAACCGACTGACTGTCAGATTTATCGTGGCCATCGTGGACGTATGGAAATCCGCATTGATGTGCAGGGCGTCAGTTGCCATGGTTCGGCACCGGAGCGTGGGGATAATGCGATCTTTAAAATGGGGCCTATCCTCGGTGAATTGCAGCAGCTTTCTACCCGCCTGGGTACTGACGAGTTTCTGGGTAAAGGGACGCTGACGGTTTCTGAAATTTTCTTCACTTCACCAAGCCGTTGTGCCGTGGCTGACAGCTGTGCGGTATCGATCGACCGCCGGCTGACCTGGGGGGAAACCTGGGAAGGGGCCTTAGAGGAAATCCGTGCTCTGCCAGCCGTCAAAGCGGCGAAGGCAGAAGTCTCTATGTACAACTATGATCGTCCGTCCTACACCGGATTGGTCTACCCTACCGAATGTTACTTCCCAACCTGGAAAGTTGAGCCTGAGCATATCACGGTCAAGACGCTGAGCCAGGCGTATGAAGGGCTGTTTAACAAGAAACCCGTCGTGGATAAATGGACATTCTCTACCAATGGCGTCTCCATCATGGGGCGGCACGGTATCCCGGTTATCGGCTTTGGGCCGGGTAAAGAACCAGAAGCCCATGCCCCAAATGAAAAAACCTGGAAAGAGCATCTGGTGAAATGCGCAGCCATGTATGCCGCAATCCCTCTGGTGTACTTGCAACAATTAGGGCAATAGCTGAATACCCTGGCCCACCGCCGAGCGTTGGCCGCCCGGCGGTTTTTAAGGAGCAGAGATGAAACGTCTGATTAAGGGAGGCCGGTTGGTTGATGCACAAAGTGAGCATCACCATGATGTATTGATAGAGAACGGGCAGATTGTGCGTGTTGGGCCGCATCTCGCGGTTGGTCACGATACGGAGATTATCGACGCGCAGGGGCTGTACGTGATGCCTGGCGGTGTCGATGTGCATACGCATTTCAATATTGATGTTGGTCTCGCCAGGAGTTGTGACGACTTTTTTTCTGGCACCCGCGCGGCTGCCTGTGGGGGGACCACGACCATCGTGGACCACATGGGGTTCGGCCCGGCTGGATGCTCTCTGCATCATCAGTTGCAGGTATATCACGGTTATGCCCATGGACAGGCTGCGGTTGATTACAGCTTTCATGGCGTCATCCAGCATGTGGATGATGAGATCCTCAATGAGATGCACAGTATGGTGCATGATGAAGGGATCAGCAGTTTCAAACTCTATCTGACCTACCAGTATAAGCTGGAGGACGCTCAGATATTGAAAGCACTACGGCGCTTGCATGAGGTTGGGGCACTGGCGACGGTACATCCGGAAAACGATGCGGCTATCGCCTGGCGACGTGCAGAATTATTGGCTGCAGGAAAAACAGCCCCTATCTATCATGCGCAGAGCCGCCCGATGGAGTGTGAGGCGGAAGCGATTGGCCGGATGATCAATCTGGCCCGTCTGGCGGGTAATGCCCCGTTATATATTGTCCACCTTTCTAACGGACTGGGGCTGGACTATCTGCGTCTGGCCAAACGTGCGGGGCAGCCGGTCTGGGTAGAAACCTGCCCGCAGTATCTGCTGCTGAATGAACGCTGTTATCTGCGGGAGGATGGCTTGAAATATATTCTCAGCCCTCCACTGCGTGCCCGTACCGAGCAGGATCGTCTATGGGTTGGGATCGCTGACGGTTCTATTGATACCTTGGCCACCGATCACTGTACTTTCCCATATTGGCAGCGTCTGGAAATGGGGCGTGATGATTTCTCTCGTTGTCCGAATGGGCTGCCCGGTGTGGAGAACCGCCTGCAACTGCTCTTTTCCGAAGGCGTGATGAGCGGCCGGATTTCAGCGTCTCGTTTTGTCGATCTGACCAGTACCCAGCCTGCCAAGCTGTTTGGCCTGTGGCCACGCAAGGGGAGCTTGCTGCCTGGGGCCGATGCGGATCTGGTGCTGTTCGATCCGCATGCAGTAAGCAAGATCCGGCATCAAAACCTGCATGACAACCTGGACTATTCCCCTTATGAAGATTTTCTTTGTCAGGGTGAGCCGGTCATGACGCTGTTGCGGGGTGACGTGGTAGCTCAGTCAGGCAAATTTACCGGCCACGCTGGTCAAGGGCGCTTTATTGCGCGTCGTCCATTCACTGCTGACCGGGGAGAGCCGGCCTAAAGCATGTGCAATGGTGGGATAAAAACTATTCTCAGTGAAAAGGAGTCACTTGATGGCTAAGCAGCAAAGAATTGTTTTGGCGCTGGGAGGTAATGCGCTGGGTGAAGGGTTACCAGAACAGATGGCAGCGGTCAAAACGACGGCACAGGCCGTGGTTGAATTGATTGCCGCAGGCCACGAAGTAGTGGTGACACATGGTAATGGGCCTCAAGTCGGGATGATCAACCAGGCCTTTGAGATTGCTGCTAAAAGCGACTCCCATACGCCGATGTTGCCCATGTCGGTTTGCGTTGCACTCAGCCAAGGCTATATCGGTTATGATCTGCAGAATGCGTTGCGTGAGGCGTTGCTGGAGCAGAATATCCACAAACCGGTGAGCACTCTGATCACTCAGGTGACCGTCGATGCAGCGGATCCGGCGTTTGCTAATCCGACCAAGCCGATTGGTTCTTTTTTTACGGCGGAAGAGGCGGATAGGCTGAGGAGCAAAGGGTTTAATATCATTGAGGACGCGGGACGCGGTTACCGTCGTGTTGTGGCTTCGCCGAAACCGTTGGATATCGTTGAAAAAGAAACGGTGAAGGCGTTGCTGGAGGCGGGGCAGGTGGTGATCACCGTTGGTGGCGGTGGGATCCCAGTGATTGCCGAAGGCCACCATTTGAAAGGTGCGGGAGCGGTGATCGACAAGGATTGGGCCAGCGCCAAACTGGCAGAGCAGATCGATGCCGATCTGTTGATCATTTTGACAGCCGTTGAAAAAGTGGCGATCAACTTTGGCAAACCTGAACAGCAGTGGCTTGATTCGCTTAACGTCAGTGATGCGCGGCAACTGATTGCTGACAACCAGTTTGCCAAAGGTTCGATGTTGCCAAAAGTAGAGGCGGCATTGGCCTTTGCAGAGTCAAAACCGGGGCGTAAGGCGCTGATCACCCTGCTGGAGAAAGCAAAAGAGGGTATTGAAGGTAAAACAGGGACCGTCATTACATTATAAATGCTAACGGGCGCGCAAGCGCCCGCTGGAACCCTGGTCACACTAGGCAATGGCGCCTATCGTGGGGTGGGCGACGGTGTCCACGATGTTCATTACTGCTCCACTGGCATTATTTTTAACCTGCAGGATCTCCGCCAGTACGCTGATGGCGATTTCTGCTGGTGTCTCAGCGCCCAAGTCGAGGCCGATCGGTGCGCGCAACTGCAGCAGGGTTTCCTCAGGGATCCCTTGTTGCTGGAAGTGGCGCACGAACGTTTGTACTTTACGTTTGCTGGCCAATAACCCCAGATATTTGACCGGATAGTCGATCAACTCGGCCAGTGCCTCTTGATCCTGACTGTTAGTGGCGATCACGACATAACACTCTTCATCAGGAGCCAGTTGCTTGATTGCCGCCTGATAGCTGCTGGCATGGAGCAGTTCGCAGCCCTCTGGGAACAATTCTGGCTTCAGGCTCGGAGCGTAAGTATCAGCGATAGCTAAAATAAATCCCAAGGGGGCTGCCATCTTGGCAATGGCTTGGTTGACGTGGCCTCCCCCCAGTAACAATAAACGGGGGCGCTGGCAATAAACGCTGATGAAGACGGAGATTGCGCCACCACAGTCAGAGCCGACGGCGTCTTTCCCTTCGCGCGCCATTCTGCCATGGAACATCCGATTCTGACGTTGCTGGATCGCCTCTACGGCGGCGTCAATCACATTGCGTTCCAGCATACCTCCCCCGATGGTGCCGGAAATATGACCTTCTTTTGTCACCAGCATCTGGCCAGAATGTCTTGGTGTTGAACCACGGCTTTCAACGATTTGCGCCAGGGCGAAGGGAATGTTTTGTTTTTCCAATCGTATTGCAGCGGAAAATATGCTCATCACTGTCTCCAATATGATCTCCATGTCGTTTATTACTATGCAATATTCATGCCCCACTCAATAAGCCTGCAATGGGGTTAATTACGTTGCTCCGAACATTTTTTATCAAGATATTTCTCATTGTGATAATCCCCCTCTCTTATTTTGATAGAAAATTGCAGTTAACGGGCGATTAGACGCGTTTATATCTGCAAGTGATGATTATTCTCATCGACGCCCCAATCTCCGGCGAATATTTCTTTTCATTCCACGAAGCAGCTCACGGAATAGCCATCATAAAAAGTAGTGACCATACGTTGGCCTGAAAATTGCTCTTCATTGAACAGTCATGAATAAAAGGAAAGGCTAAGGTTTGCGCCATTCATTTTTAGTGCGCATTCATTTTAACTTAACCCGATCAAGCAAGGAGATGATTATGGGAGACGTCATGCGTCCCATTCCTTTCGGTGAGCTATTGAAGCGGATTTTTGAAGAGTACAAGCAGAACAAATCTATCTTCGGCATCCCTGAAAAACAGTTTTATCGTAAGGATGATAATAAAAAAATCACGGTATTTAATGAAACCAGTGAGACACCTATCGGCCCTGCGGCCGGTCCTCATACACAACTGGCACAAAATATTGTTACGGCCTGGTTGACCGGCGGGCGATTTATTGAGTTAAAAACGGTACAGATCCTTGACCGGTTGGAACTCGATAAGCCCTGTATTGATGCAGAAGATGAGTGCTTCAATACCGAATGGTCAACCGAGTTTACGTTAAAGAAAGCCTATGATGAATATCTCAAGGCCTGGTTTTGTTTATATTTGTTGGAGGAGATATTTTCACCTCGGACAGTGGGGCAGGATAAGTCTTTTATTTTCAACATGAGCGTAGGCTATGATTTAAACGGCATTAAGCAGCCGCCGATGCAGACGTTCATTGATGACATGATGGATTCATCCGACCATCCGAAATTTACCCAATATTGTGCCACTCTTCGTCAGTGGGTGCAGGATCCTGATTTTCTCCGCGATTTACAGTTGGAGGCGCGAGCACCGCAACTCTTGGCATTGGCGGATCGGATCCCGGCAAGAATGGTAAAAGGCCTGACGCTGTCAACCATGCATGGCTGTCCACCGAATGAGATCGAAGCTATTTGCCGTTATATGCTGGAAGAGAAACATCTGCATACTTTCGTCAAGCTTAACCCAACGCTGCTGGGCTATGAACGGGTCAGAGAGATTCTTGATCGCTGTGGGTTTGATTATGTTGGGCTTAACCCAGAATCTTTTGATCATGACCTGAAGCTCGATCAGGCTGAAGCGATGTTGCAGCGGCTGATGGCGTTGGCAGCCGAGAAGAAACTCACCTTTGGCGTCAAGTTGACCAATACGCTCGGTACCATTAATGGAAAAGGTCGGCTGCCGGGGGACGAGATGTATATGTCCGGTCGCGCACTGTTCCCGCTGGCTATCAATGTCGCGTTGGTATTGTCAAAGACGTTTGCCGGCAGACTGCCGATCTCTTATTCAGGCGGGGCCAGTCAGTTCAATATTCGCCAGATATTTGAAACCGGTATCCGACCCATCACCATGGCGACCGATCTGCTCAAACCGGGAGGGTATTTACGCCAGTTGGCGTGCGTCAAGGCGCTGGAATCATCGGATGCCTGGCAGCTTGATCGAATCGATGTCGCCAAGCTGGAGGTACTTGCTGAACAGGCCCTGACGGTTTCCTACACCCAAAAAGAATGGAAGTCAGACGACGAGATCGACGCTGGTGGTCCTCTGCCACTAACGGATTGTTATGTTGCCCCCTGCGTGACGGCCTGTGCAATCAAACAGGATATCCCGGAATACATTCGCCTGCTCGGTGAGCAACGCTACGCTGATGCCTTAGGGGTGATCTACCAGAAAAATGCGTTACCCGCGATCACCGGGCACATTTGCGATCATCTATGCCAATACAACTGTACCCGTCTGGACTATGACGGCGCGTTGGATATACGCGAGCTTAAAAAGGTGGCACTCGAAAAAGGCTGGGATGAATACCGTCAACGCTGGCATAAGCCGGTAGGATCGGGGGACAAGCACCCGGTAGCGGTTATTGGTGCGGGGCCAGCAGGTTTATCCGCCGGTTATTTCCTGGCCCGGGCGGGTCATCCGGTCACGTTGTTTGAGCGAGAACCCAATGCGGGCGGGGTAGTGAAAAACATTGTTCCGCAGTTCCGTATTCCGGCCGAATTGGTTCAGCATGATATCGATTTTGTCACCGCCCATGGCGTGAAGATTGAGTATGGCTGCAGCCCGACGCTGACGGTAGATCAGTTACAGCAGCAAGGGTTTAAGTACGTTTGTATCGGTATCGGGGCCGACAAGAATAGCGGGCTATCATTGGCAGGTGATAACCGTAATGTTTACACCGCGTTTTCTTTCCTGCGTCGTTTTAACCGGGGGGAAAGTTTAGCCTTGGGCCGCGAGGTGGCGGTGATTGGAGCCGGTAACACCGCGATGGATTGCGCCCGTGCTGCACTGCGTGTACCAGGCGTGCGGCAGGTGACGGTAATCTACCGCCGCAGCCAAAAAGAGATGCCTGCTTACCGTGAGGAATACCTGGAGGCTCTCGAAGACAACGTGCAGTTCCGTTTCCTGACCAACCCGGAACGTTTCGATACTGACGGTACGCTGACCGCCAGAGTGATGGTGTTAGGTGAGCCAGATCATCGAGGGCGTCGCAAACCGCTAGCCTCTGAAGAACGGGTGACGCTGCATGTTGATAGCCTGATCACCGCTATCGGCGAACAACCCGATTGCGAGGTATTGGCGGCGATGGGGGTGCCTATCGGTCCCGATGGCTGGCCATCGGTGAATGTCAGCAGTGGAGAAACATCACGGGAAAACGTATTCCTGATGGGTGATGTGCAAACGGGGCCTTCCTCAATTGTGTCCGCTATCGGTGATGCCCGGCGAGCCGTGGACACCATTTTGCAACGGGAGAGCAAATCAGCCAGGGCAGGGGACCCCTACCATTCTCAAGTAGCCACCGGCGAGGTTTATGCACGCAAGGGGCTGATCCATGTCGAGCGGATTGATAAGCAGCAACGCGAAGCCTTTGTCGTGCAGGAAGCCAAACGTTGTCTGGAATGTAATTACGTTTGCAGCAAGTGCGTAGACGTTTGTCCTAACCGCGCGAATATCTCCATTGCCGTGCCAGGGTTTGATGACCGCAGCCAGACCCTGCATTTAGATGCCTACTGCAATGAATGTGGCAACTGTGCCCAGTTCTGCCCATGGCAAGGCAAACCTTATAAAGACAAGGTCACTATTTTCAGCCTGCCTCAGGACTTTGAAAACAGTACCAACCCTGGCTTTCTGGTGTTGGGTAACGATGTGCGAGTGCGCCACCAAGGGGAGCAGTTCCTCCTGGTGTTAGATAAGAAGGGGCAGGTTGCGCCACCTAATCCGGCTCTGGCAGATATGTGTCGGATTATCAATCAGGTCATTGCTGAACATCGCTATCTGTTAGGCACCGTGGAGGAATAAGTCATGTTGATCTTGAAAAATGCCACAGTGGTACAGCTTGCTCCGGCACGGGTCGTGGAGCATCAGGATATCGTTATTGAAGAGACGGTAATCAAAGAGGTTGGTAGCGGTGTAGCGGGAAAGTATCCGCAGGCTCAGGTGCGTGACATGCATAACAAACTGGTGATGCCTGGACTGGTTTGTGCCCACAACCATTTTTACTCCGGTTTATCACGCGGCATCATCGCCGACATCAAGCCCAGCCCGGATTTTATTTCTACGCTCAAGAACTTGTGGTGGCGGTTGGATCGGGCATTGGATGAGGAGTCACTGTACTACAGCGGATTGATCTGCGCACTGGAGGCGATTAAAAGCGGCTGTACAGCGGTGATTGATCACCACGCCTCGCCAAACTATATCAAAGGTTCACTGAGCACCTTACGTAAGGCGTTTCTTAAAGTCGGTTTACGCGGGATGACCTGTTTTGAGACGACAGATCGCAATCAGGGCATGCGCGAACTGGAGTCGGGTGTGGAAGAGAATATGGCCTTTGCTCATCTCATCGATCGGCAAAAGGGGCTGGAACCTTATCTGGTAGAGGCGCATATCGGCGCACATGCTCCCTTTACCGTACCGGATGAAGGGCTGTTGTTGCTCCATGAAGCGTTGAAGGCAACAGGGCGCGGGTTGCATATTCATGCAGCGGAAGACCGCTACGATGTCTCTTACAGCCACGATAGATACGCGATGGATCTGATTGAGCGTTTGGATAAGTTCGACCTGATCGACGCCAAGACCCTGGTGGCCCACGGGCTTTATCTCTCTGATAAAGACATCGGCATTCTTAATGACCACGATGCTTTTCTGGTTCACAACGCACGTTCCAATATGAATAACCATGTGGGGTATAACCACAAACTGGCTCAATACCGTAACCTGGCGTTGGGCACAGATGGCATCGGTAGTGATATGTGGGAAGAGCTACGTTTTGCCTTCTTTAAACATCGTGATGCTGGTGGTGCTCTGTGGCCAGACAATTTTGCACGCTTTCTGTGTAACGGCAACCTGCTGCTGGAACGAAACTTTGCCGCACCTTTTGGGCAGGTGGCAGCGGGCTATAAGGCTGATTTGACCATTTGTGACTATGACTCCCCGACGCCGTTGTTGGAGGAGAATGTGGCCGGTCATATTGCTTTCGGGTTGGGGGCAACCAGCGTAAATAGCGTGATCGTCGATGGCACTATGGTGTTGGATAATCGTCAGTTTGCATTTGACGTGGAACCTTTGTACGCCAAAGCCCGTAAGGTGGCCCGCAGTCTATGGCTACGGATGGACGCTCTGGTGTAGCTGTATGTCGCTTAGATTGTAGTACATCTCGCAAGGGAGGCGGCCGGGCGCCGCCTTCGAATCGTAGCCGCCAGAGTGTTCTGCGCAGAGCCGTACAAGGAGAGAGCGTGAAAATAGCACAGTTAGCTGAACGAGGATTATCCAGTACCTCACAGGATGACGGGCAGAAAGTTCATCCGGTCGATCAGATACTGCCCTTAGGCAAAATGATCGTTTATGGGTTGCAACATGTGTTGGTGATGTATGCGGGGGCCATTGCTGTTCCGTTGATTATCGGTAAAGCCGTCGGTTTCAACAATGAGCAAATCATTCTGTTAATCAGTACCGATCTGTTTATTTGTGGCTGCGGCACGATCCTGCAGTCAATAGGAATTGGACGCTGGATCGGTAGCCGATTACCGATTGTTCAGGGGTGTACATTTGCCGCGTTGATCCCGATGGGGTTAATCGGAGAGCAATATGGCATCGCCGGGATTTCTGGTGCGGTGATTGTGGCGGGGGTGTTTACCCTTCTTTGTGCGCCACTCTTGTGCAAGCTGGTGCGCTTTTTCCCGAAAGTGGTGATGGGGGCCATTGTAACCCTGATCGGCTTGTCCATTTTACCGGTAGCCGGTGGTTGGATTGGCGGTGGGGATGTACACATGCCCGGCTTTGGTAGCTATGGTGCCTTGGTTATGGCGGGTTTTACCCTGCTGGTCATCTTGCTGATCTATATCTTTGGTCACGGTATGTGGAAAAACATCGCCGTACTGATTGGTATTATTGGCGGTACTGTCGTTTATGGTCTGGTGAACCATCTGGATATGGAACAGGTAAGCACCACCGGTTGGCTTACCTTCCCGTATCCGATGCGATTTGCCACGCCCGAATTCTATTTGGGCCCGGCGGTATTGATGTCGATGGTAATGATCGTCGTGATGATAGAAACCATGTCATCGATGATGGCTATGGGGGATATCTGTGAGCGTCCGGCAGATAAGGACACCTTGAAGCGTGGTCTTTATGCTTGCGGTTGCGCAACGACAGTCGGCGGTATATTCAACATGTTCCCCTATGCTGCCTTTGCTCAGAACGTAGGTCTGGTAAGTATGACTGGTGTGCGTAGCCGCTTTATTGTGGGCACGGCGGGTTGTATTCTCATCGTAATGGGGCTGTTTCCCAAGCTAGCTGCTCTGGTGGTTGCCATACCTAAACCGGTGTTGGGCGGGGCTGCGCTGGTCATGTTTGGCATGGTCGCCGTGTCAGGGATCCGTACGCTGGGCAAGGTCGATTATCAGAATAACAACAACCCGATGGTAGTGGCGCTCACGTTGGGGATTGGCATGCTACCGGTACTGGTACCGCAGGTGTTCCAACAGCTGCCTGCGACGGCCGGGATGTTTCTGCACAGTGGCATTACCATTGGTACCGCTGTTGCTGTTATTGCCAACCTGCTGTTAAACCGTAGGAACGTGCAGGAGCCGAAACTGAAAATCCCAGGGTGTGCTGAATGTAGTTTGAATGATGAAGAGTGAACAGAAGGGGTAAAAAGGCCGGTTAAAGTTTATCGGCCTTTTTTTCAAGTCACGTTCAACCTTTCACGCTGGTTGGCGGGTTGGGTAAAGTACTGCTTGTCTTCCCAGCGCAGCATGGTCAGATCTCCCCCCCAGCAGCAGCCGGTATCCAGGCCAATAATCCCCTCTGGTGTACCTTTACCTTCCAATGACGCCCAGTGTCCGAAAATAATCGTGTATTCGGGATCGACCAAGCGTGGCAGCTCAAACCAGGGCATGAGTGGCGCAGGCGCACTCCCGGGCGCATCTTTGCAGATCATATCCAACTGGCCGTTCGGGAAGCAATAGCGCATGCGGGTCAGCGCATTAGTGCTGAAACGCAGGCGTGCCAAGCCACCGAGTTCAGGACTCCAGTTGTTGGGCATATCGCCGTACATGGCATCCAGAAAGAGGGGATAACTGTCGCTACTGAGCACGGCTTCAACTTCACGGGCACACATCTGCGCGGTTTCAATATCCCATTGTGGGGTGATACCGGCATGGCCCATGATCAGTTTGCGCTCATCATCAACTTGCAGTACCGGTTGACGGCGTAGCCAATTGATCAGTTCATCGCTATCCGGGGCTTCCAGCAGCGGTGTAATACGATCTTTGGGTTTGTTACGGCTGATGCCGGCATAGACTGCCAACAGATGCAGATCATGGTTTCCGAGCACCATGCGCACGGCTGGGCCGAGTGAACGTACGTAGCGCAGTACCTCGAGCGAACCAGGACCACGGGCGACCAGATCGCCCGTCAACCACAGTTGGTCGCGGAGTGGATCGAAATTCACCTGCGCAAGCAGCAACTGCAGTTCTTCGAAACAGCCATGAACATCGCCGATAAGATATGTCGACATATTAGTGGATCAGTGTAGGGATAGCTAAGCGGAAAACCGGAATAGCGGTACGGAATGGCTGACCTTGATGATCAACCATTTCGTAGTGGCCTTCCATGGTGCCCAGGGGCGTTTCGAGAACGGCCCCGCTGGTGTATTGGAACTCACTGCCGGGCCGGATAATCGGTTGTTCACCAATCACGCCTTCACCCTGCACTTCAGTCTGACGACCGTTACTGTTGGTGATCAGCCAGTAACGACCCAGTAGTTGTACATTAAAACGCCCCAGGTTACGGATAGTGACGGTATATGCGAATACGTAACGTTCTTCCTCAGGTATTGACTGTGATTCCACATAAATACTCTGTACCTGAATACATACACGAGGCGAATCAATCATGACCACTACTCCTTTATTGCTGCTGCGCCTGTTGTGCTGAAAGCCAGTTTGCCAACTTACAGTACTGCGCTACAGAAATATTTTCTGCTCTGAGCGTCGGATCGACGCCGAGTTCCGTCAGCTGTTCTGGGGTGAACAGATCGCCCAGGCTGTTGCGGATGGTTTTCCTGCGTTGGTTAAACGCCTGGGTGGTAATACGACTCAGCATACGCACATCGCCAACCGGATGAGGGATCACAACGTGCGGTACCAGACGAACTACGGCAGAATCGACTTTAGGTGGTGGAGCGAACGCGGTAGGCGGTACTTCCAGCACCGGGATAACGTTGCAGTAATACTGCGCCATCACGGTCAGACGCCCGTAAGCTTTGCTGTTCGGACCAGCAACCAGACGGTTGACCACTTCTTTTTGCAACATGAAATGCATGTCGCGGATAGCGGAAGTATAGCTGAAAAGATGGAACATCAGCGGCGTTGAGATGTTATACGGCAGGTTACCGAACACGCGCAGCGGTTGTCCCGCCTCGGCGGCCAGTTCGGAAAAGTTCACCGTCATGGCATCTTGCTGATGGATAGTCAGCTTGTCTTTCAACTGGGGATGGTTGGCCAGACGCGCGGCCAGATCGCGGTCAAGTTCGATCACCGTCATGCGGTCCATACGTGCGCCAACCGGTTCGGTCAAGGCACCCAGGCCGGGGCCGATCTCAATCACCGCCTCGCCTGGCTGGGGATGAATGGCCGAGACGATACTGTCGATGACAAACTGATCGGTTAAAAAGTTTTGTCCAAAGCGTTTGCGGGCAAAGTGCCCTTGGTGGACTCTATTATTCATTACAATTAATTATCATTTTAATGGCGAGATTCAAGGCCGTTTTGAAGCTGCCAGCATCGGCAGTGCCGCTGCCAGCCAGTTCCAACGCGGTACCATGGTCGACCGAGGTACGGATAAAAGGCAGACCCAGGGTGATATTCACCGCCCGGCCAAACCCTTGGTATTTTAGTACAGGCAAGCCCTGATCGTGATACATCGCCAACACCGCATCCGCGTGCTGCAGGTATTTCGGCTGGAATAAGGTATCTGCCGGGAGCGGGCCGATCAGGTTGATACCACGGCTACGTAGAACGTCGAGAGCCGGAATAATCACATCCAGCTCTTCACGTCCCATGTGACCGCCTTCCCCTGCATGGGGGTTCAGCCCGCAAACGTAAATCTGCGGCTGTGGGATACCAAACTTGGTTTTCAGATCGTGCTCAAGAATGGTGATCACTTCAAACAGACTCTGTTGGGTAATCGCACCCGGCACTGCCAGCAACGGCAGGTGGGTGGTTGCCAGTGCTACGCGTAATTCTTCGGTAGCCAGCATCATTACCACGCGTTCACAACGGCTGCGCTCGGCAAAGAATTCGGTGTGGCCGATAAACGGCACGCCGCCATCGTTGATGACCCCTTTGTTGACCGGGCCGGTCAACAGGGCGGAAAATTCGCCACTCAGGCAACCGTCGCAGGCGCGAGCCAGGGTTTCCACCACGTAGGCACTGTTTGTGACATTCAATTCACCGGCGATCACGGCTGCCGGTGCAGTGACGGGGAACACTGTCAAAGTACCGGCACGTTGTGGCAGCGCAGGCCGATCGGGATAGTAGTCGCGTAACGTTAGCGGTAACGCCAACTGTCGGGCACGCTCAAGCAACAAGGCCGGATCGGCACACACGACCAGTTCAACAGGCCAATCCTGTTGCGCCAGCGCGGCGACCAAATCCGGCCCGACCCCGGCGGGTTCACCGGGGGTAATCACAAGGCGTTTAGGGTTGTGCATTGCTGCCATCGAGGATCTTCACGTAGGCTGCGGCACGTTGTTCCTGCATCCAGGTTTGCGCTTCTTCGGCAAACTTGCGGTTGAACAGCATGCGGTAAGCACGATCTTTCTGTGCTGCATCGGTTTTATCCACCTGACGGGTATCCAGCAACTGGATCAGGTGCCAGCCGAAGGAGGAATGGACCGGATCGCTGATCTGGCCTTTCTGCAGTTTCAGTAACGCATCACGGAAGGCCGGATCGTACATGTCTGGCGAAGCCCATCCCAGATCGCCGCCCTGCAGGGCAGAACCTGGATCCTGAGAAAGCTGTTTGGCTTCATCTTCAAACTTCGCTTTACCACTCTTGATCGCGGCAGCCACTTCTTCCAGTTTTGCTCGCGCCTGATCGTCGGTCATAACGACAGAGGGTTTCAACAGGATATGGCGGGCATGGACTTCGGTCACGGAAATAGACTGCGTACCCCCGCGGATATCATTCACTTTCAGGATGTGGAAACCGACACCGGAACGGATAGGGCCGACTACATCGCCTTTCTTGGCGCTCACCAGTCTTTCAGCGAACAGCGTTGGTAATTCCTGCAGTTTGCCCCAACCCATCTGGCCACCTTTCAGTGCCTGAGAGTCGGCCGAGTAGGTGATTGCCAGTTTACCGAAATCAGCGCCGTTGTTGATTTCGCCCACCAGACGTTTTGCCAGCGTTTCGGCTTCGTCCACCTGCTTTTGAGACGGGTTTTCTGGCAGCGGGATCAGGATGTGGCTGATGTTGACGTCGGTTTCACCGCCGTTCTGAGCACCCACCTGCTTGGCTAATGCGTCGACTTCCTGCGGCAGGATGGTCACACGGCGGCGAACTTCGTTATTACGCACTTCCGAGGTCAGCATTTCCTTGCGGATTTGCGCGCGGTAGGTGTTGTAATTCAGACCTTCATACGCCAGACGGCTGCGCAGTTGATCCGGCGTCATTTTGTTCTGGGCGGCAATATTGGCAATCGCCTTGTCCAGATCGGCATCGGAAACGGTGATCCCCATCTTTTGTGCCATCTGCAACAGGATGTTATCCATGATCAGACGTTCAAGGATCTGGTGGCGCAGCGTATTGTCGTCCGGCAATTGCTGGCCCGCCTGCTGTGCGTTGAGTTTCACTGATTGCAGCAGGCCATTCACGTCGCTCTCAAGTACCACACCGTTATCAACGACGGCGGCGACTTTGTCCACTTCTTGGGGTGCTGCGAACGCGGTATTGGCGCAAACCACCAATCCGAGAAGAAGCGTTCTCCAGTTCTTCATACATTTCCCATTATCTAAATCCGCAAATGCGGGTGAAAGTTGTCGTATCCAATGCATTAGCCCACATCAGAATGCGCGCTGGTAAGGCAGGATCCCTGAGCGCAACATTTCATTAGTGCCGAGGCTGTGATCGCTACTCAGACCGCGCAGTTCGACGTTGAATGAAACTTTGTTATCGTACTTACTGGTTTGGTTGCCGTAATCCCAGTCGGTGATTTTGCGTTCGTAACCCACATTAACCGCCCAGCAGCAGGTGTTATAACGCAGGCCGACCAACTGGTTAGCCGTCTGTTTTGCCCGGGTGTCGTAGTAATACCCTCCGACCACGGCCCAGCGATCGGCAATTGGCCAACTGGCCATCAAACCGACCTGCGAGATACCGTCCTGATAACCAGGGTTGTTGATATCCGGCAGGGTTGCTGAAATATATTCCGGGCTAGCATAACGGTAGTTCAACTGAACCATACGATTTTGATCCTGACGATACTCCACCACTGCGTCACCTAACGCAAAGGCGTCAAGGCGGGTGTCATATTGCACACCGCCACGCAGGCCCCAACGATCGTCAATCTTCCAATAGCTGTCACCAGCCCAGACTACGCTGCCAGTGTCATCATTGTTATCGTAATTGCTGTTCTTATCCCCGGTCCGCGAACGGCTGAGGTAGTAGATTTGACCCACAGAAACGTTAAAACGTTCAACCAATGCATCATCATAAATGCGTGAAGTAATACCTGTGGCGATACGGTTCTGCGAGGCGATGCGATCCAGACCGCTGTAGGAACGATCGCGGAACAGGCCTGAGTAATCGGTCTGCAGCAGCGTTGAGTCATAGGTATAGATATTGCTCTGATCGCGATATGGCACATACAGGTACTGTACGCGCGGCTCAATGGTTTGGGTAAAGCCTTCAGCCCAATCCATACTGCGGTCGAAGACCACCTTGCCATCGGTCTTGAACTGCGGCAGAACCCGGTTTACTGAAGCATCCAGATCGGGCGCAGGGTTGCCAGAATTACGGCTGGCATAATCAGCAGCAAAACCATTTGGGATATCCTGCTGGAAATGCGTTGCCATCAGTTTGGCTTCGGTATTCCAACTGCCCCAACTGGTGGCCAGCGGCAGGTTGATGGCTGGCTCAATGTGCCAGCGAGTCGCTTCCGGGTTGTTCGGGTTGACGCTGGTGAATTTGGCTACCTGGCCATAGGTGTGGAAATCGAACGGGCCGATATCCGTTTTGTAATAGTTCAGGTCCAGCTGAGGCTGTGCACGGTAGGCGTTATCGTTACCTTCACCACTGAACACCTGGAACTGTTTGGAGGCCAGCGTTGCATCCCAGTTTTCATTGGCATAGCCGACGCTGAACTTCTGCGTGGCGTAGCCGTCGGTGGTGGAACCGTATTTGGAGTCCAGATCGGTGAAGTAATAAGGATCGCTGACCTTGGTGTAGTCGACGTTGAAACGCCACACCTGATCCATGACGCCGCTATGGCCCCAATAGAACAACCAACGCTTACTGTCGCTGGTATCCCCGTGGTCTCGCTCATATTGGCTATCGTTTGGCAGCCAGTCGAGGGCCATGGTGCCCATACCCGGCTGTAGCAGATAGCGGAATTCGTTCTGCCACTGCAGGCCACGCTGTGTCATATAGTGTGGCGTGATGGTGGCATCAAAGTTCGGCGCAATATTCCAGTAATACGGCAGCATGAATTCAAAGCCGTTATTACTGCCGTATTTGGCATTCGGGATCAGGAAGCCTGAACGACGTTTATCTCCCACCGGCAGTTGCAGGTAGGGACTGTAGAATACCGGGACGCTGCCAATCTTGAAACGGGCATTCCAGATCTCGGCCACTTGTTCATCGCGATCGTGGATGACTTCCGAGCCCACCACGCTCCAGCTGTTATCGCCAGGCAGGCAGGAGGTAAAGGTGCCGTTTTCCAAAATGGTGTAGCGGTTTTGACCGCGCATCTTCATTTTATCGGCGTCACCACGCCCTTGGCGTCCCACCATTTGATAGTCGCCCTGATAGACGTCGGTATCTTTGGTGTTCAGGTTCGACCAGGCTTTTGGCCCCTTCAGTTTGATCTGATTATCCGAGTAGTGCACATCACCGGTAGCGGTGACGGTACGGACTGGATCAGGATGCCCGTCTTTTTGCGTTTGGTTGAGCTCAACCTGCTTCGCCGTCAGGGTGCTATTCCCCTGCTCGACTTTGACGTTACCGCTGAACAACGCGCTATTGGGGTAATTGGCGTTGGAGTCATCGGAACGAATCGTAACCGGCAGGCTGTTGGGGTCGCCGGTGATGACGGGCTTATCGTAAACAGGTACGCCAAGCATGCATTGCTCAGCCAGATCGGCTAGCGCATGTTGGCTGTAAAGTGCGGTCCAAATCAACGTGGCCAGCAGTGTTGGGAAACTTTTTTTCATACGCGGTTTTGGTGTTCCGTCATCAGAGGCGTCATGTCCGGCAAACGGTCAGAGACTATATCACTCATCAGCGTTGCGCTAGTGTTAAATCCCGCCGTTCGACTACGTCGTTGTTAGGCGCAGAGATAAATGACGGGTATGATAATCGAAATCTTGGAAAAAATCGCCTTAACCCTTGCGTGCATCGAAGGGAATTGCCCCAAAATAATTGGCGTTACAGCTAGGCGGCAAGTATGTGAATCCCCTGGTGCTTACTCAGGTAAGTGACGGGAATGCGTGTACTCGGCCAACAACGCTGCAACTTCAAGCAAGCAGGGGTTGTGCGACTTACGGTTGATAGTTGGGGAGTATATGCAGTATTGGGGAAAACTGCTCGGAGTGATTGTCGCCATTTGGTCTGGCGCGGGATTCTGGGGTGTAGTTCTGGGGCTGATTGTTGGCCATATGATTGATACTGCGCGTAATAACAAGCGCAGCCGAGGCTTTTTTACCGATCAGCAAACGCGGCAGACATTATTTTTCCGCACCACGTTTCAGGTTATGGGGCATCTGACCAAGTCGAAAGGGCGTGTAACCGAAGCGGATATTCAGATAGCCAGCCTGTTTATGGATCGCCTGCAACTGCACGGTGAGGCTCGTACCGCCGCGCAACAAGCCTTCCGTGAGGGTAAGCAGAGTCAGTTCCCGCTGCGTGAGACACTGCAGCAGCTACGTAGCATCTGCTTTGGCCGCTTTGATCTGATTCGGATGTTTCTGGAAATTCAGATCCAGGCCGCGTTTGCTGACGGTTCGCTGCATCCGAATGAGCGCGATGTACTGTATGTGATCGCCGAAGAGCTGGGGATTTCTCGAGCGCAGTTCGACCAGTTCCTTAATATGATGGAAGGTGGCCGTCAATTTGGTGGCGGGCAATGGCAGCAGGGCCAATATGGTGGCTACCAGCAGACGCAGCGCGGCCCAACGCTGGAAGATGCTTGCAAGGTTCTGGGTGTCAGCAGCGCTGATGATGCCACCACGATCAAACGTGCTTACCGTAAACTGATGAGTGAGCATCATCCGGATAAACTGGTGGCGAAAGGGTTGCCGCCACAGATGATGGAAATGGCCAAGCAGAAAGCGCAAGAAATTCAGGCCGCTTATGATCTGATTAAGCGCGAGAAAGGTTTTAAGTGAGCTGAAGCCGATGGGCGCGGCACAGGCAAGGGCTCTGCATGCAGAGCCCTTGTTAAATGAGGAATCAGAAGTCCGGTTCAGCGCGAAAATGCATGGGTGTCTGGAATGCAGGATGGGTGATACGTAGCTCTTGTGCGTGTAACTGCAGGCGCGCTGCCATCGCTTTGGCCTCAGGAGGGGCATAGAAGCCATCGCCCAGGATAGGATGCCCCAATGCCAGCATATGAACGCGCAACTGATGTGAGCGCCCGGTGATGGGGGTCAGCTTGACTCTGGTGCTGCCATCCGCATCGCGGGAAAGCACCTGATATTCGGTCTGCGCCGCTTTGCCGGTTTCAAAACACACTTTCTGCAGCGGTCGGTTAGGCCAGTCACAAATCAGCGGTAAATCCACCAGACCTTCGTCCTGTGCCATATGCCCCCATACGCGGGCGATGTAAGATTTCTTTGGCTCGCGCTCGCGGAATTGGCGTTTCAGTTCACGCTCGGCGGCCTTGTTGAGTGCTACCACGATCACCCCGCTGGTTGCCATATCCAGGCGGTGCACCGATTCGGCATTTGGGAAATCAACCTGAATACGTGTCATCAGGCTGTCTTTGTTTTCCGGTGCACGTCCAGGTACGGAAAGCAGTCCGCTCGGCTTGTTGACGACGATGATGTGTTCATCCTGATAAAGCACATGCATCGGGTCCTGCGGGGGATTGTAGGGTTCCATGTTGGCTCCGCTAAGAATGGCAAAGCGGGGAGCAGGAGCTCCCCGTAGGCGGTATTACTGGTGAGTCACCACCACTAAACGGATAGCATCCAGACGCCATCCCGCTTCGTTGAGGTTGACCAGCACCTGTTTGCGGTTGAACTCCAGCGCTTCGACTTCGTCATCACGGATGTTTGGGTTAACCGCTTTCAGGGCTTCCAGACGAGCCAGTTCGGTACTCAGCTTGTCATCTGCTTCCTGTTTGGCGCGTTCGATCAACTCACGGGCCTGTTCTTCTACCAGGCTTTCCGCCTGCAGCAGCATGGCGTGTACTTCTTGCTGTACCGCGTTGACCAACTTGCTGGAGGTGTGGCGATTAACGGCGTTCAACTGGCGGTTGAAGCTTTCAAACTCGACCTGTGCGGCCAGGTTGGTGCCTTTGCGATCCATCAGCATGCGGATTGGCGTTGGCGGCAGGAAGCGCGTCAGCTGCAGATGTTTTGGCGCTTGCGCTTCTACCACATAAATCAGTTCGACCAGCAGCGTGCCTACCGGCAGCGCTTTGTTTTTCAACAGTGAAACCGCGCAACTGCCGGTATCACCGGAGAGGATCAGGTCCAAACCATTGCGGATAATCGGGTGTTCCCAACTCACGAACTGCGCGTCTTCACGCGATAACGCCTGTTCGCGATCGAACGTTACCGTACAGCCATCCTGCGGTAGGCCGGGGAAATCCGGCACCAGCATGTGATCGGACGGGGTTAAGACAATCAGGTTATCACTGCGGTCTTCCTGATTGATACCGACGATATCGAACAGGTTAAGCGCGAAGCTCACCAGGTTAACGTCATTATCTTGTTCTGCAATGGCTTCTGCCAGCGCCTGAGCTTTCTCACCGCCGTTAGAGTGCATTTCCAGCAGGCGATCGCGGCCCTGTTCCAACTGTGCTTTGAGTTGGTTGTGCTGCTGGCGACAGGCGTTGATAAACTCGTCCAGACCTTCCTGCTCGGTTGGTGCGGCCAGATAACCAATTAACTGCTCGTAGCTGCTGTCGTAAATCGGACGGCCGGTCGGGCAGGTATGTTCGAAGGCGTCGAGCCCTTCATGGAACCAACGGCCCAGTACGGCCTGCGCGGTGTTTTCCAGGTAAGGCACCATAATCTGGATATCGTGCATCTGACCGATACGATCCAGACGGCCAATACGTTGCTCCAGCAAATCCGGGTTGAATGGCAGATCGAACATCACCAGTTGACTGGCGAACTGGAAGTTACGCCCTTCCGAGCCGATCTCAGAACACAGCAGCACCTGAGCCCCTTCTTCCTGCGAAGCAAAGTAAGCGGCGGCGCGGTCGCGTTCGATGATGCTCAGCCCTTCGTGGAAGACGGCGGCGCGGATCGCTTCACGCTCACGCAGCACTTGCTCCAGTTGCAGCGCGGTGGCAGCCTTGGCACAAATTACCAGCACTTTTTCGCTGCGGTTAGCTACCAGGTAGTCCAGCAGCCATTCAACACGCGGGTCGAAGTTCCACCAGGTGGCATTCTCTCCTTCGAATTCCTGATAAATCTGCTCTGGGTAGAGCATATCGCGTGCGCGTGCTTCAACGGTTTTCTTGGCACCCATGATGCCGGATACTTTGATCGCCGTCTGATACTGCGTTGGCAGCGGCAGCTTGATCTGGTGCAGGTGGCGATGTGGGAAACCTTTTACGCCATTGCGGGTGTTACGGAACAGCACGCGGCTGGTACCGTGGCGGTCCATCAGCATGGTAACCAGCTCTTGGCGAGCCAGTTCGCTGTTGTCGCTGTCACTGTTAGCCGCTTTGAGCAGCGGTTCAATGTCCTGTTCGTCGATCAATTCGCCCAGCAGGTTGAGCTTGTCATCAGCCAGGCGTTCACCGCTCAGCAGCAGTGTCACTGCATCTGCGACCGGGCGGTATTTCTGTTGCTCAGTGACAAATTCCTGGTAGTCATGGAAGCGGTTAGGGTCCAGCAGGCGCAAGCGGGCAAAGTGGCTTTGCTGTCCAAGCTGCTCTGGGGTGGCGGTCAATAGCAGTACGCCCGGGATATGCTCTGCCAGTTGTTCGATCACCTGGTATTCGCGGCTGGGGGCGTCTTCACTCCAGGCCAGATGATGAGCCTCATCGACAACCAGCAGATCCCAGTGGGCATCGGCCAGTTGTTCAAGGCGCTGTTTGTTACGGCGAACAAAGTCCAGCGAGCAAATCACCAACTGCTCGGTTTCAAACGGATTGCTGCTGTCGAGCATTGCTTCGGCATAGCGGCTATCGTCGAACAGCGAGAAATAGAGGTTGAAACGGCGCATCATTTCAACCAGCCACTGGTGCTGCAAGGTTTCCGGCACCACGATCAGTACACGTTCGGCACGGCCAGCCAGCAGTTGCTGATGAATAATCATCCCTGCTTCAATGGTTTTACCCAGACCCACTTCATCCGCCAACAGCACGCGTGGCGCATGACGCTGACCGACTTCATAGGCGATATGTAACTGGTGCGGGATCAGGCTGGCGCGCATGCCCCGCAAACCGGCGAACGGCAGACGATATTGCTCACTTTGATATTTACGGGCACGGAAACGTAGGGCAAAGCGGTCCATGCGGTCAATCTGGCCGGCAAACAGGCGATCTTGCGGTTTACTGAAGGTCAGCTTGCTGTCCAACAGCACTTCGCGCATGGCGACACCGGTTTCCTGCGTGTCCAGACGTGTGCCGATATAGGTCAGCAGGCCGCTCTCCTCCTTGACTTCTTCCACCAGCAATTGCCAACCTTCGTGGTTGCTGATGGTATCACCCGGGTTGAACATCACGCGGGTAATTGGCGAGTCGTTTCTGGCATAGAGGCGGTTTTCACCGGTTGCGGGGAAAAGCAGGGTAATCATGCGCGCATCCAGCGCTACCACGGTTCCCAATCCCAATTCGCTTTCCGTATCGCTGATCCAGCGTTGACCAAGTGTAAAAGGCATAGTTTGTCGGCTCGATTCTTATTAAGTAAGTCTTGTTACCTGGCGTAAAAGGCCTCGGTAACCTGTTTCAACAGTCTGCTATTCGCTGCCTCTTTCCAACCACTCCTGAAGAGATCCCGGTTTTTGCATTTGATGGGCAATAGCTTTACCCACCATGCAGGCGTCTTTTGACGGCACAGGCTGTAACGGGTGATGAGTAGTGGTTCAGAATTTAGGAAGGGCGCTATGGTAATGGAAGGCGGCGCGTTCGTCACCTGCAAAACCCGATGAATTTTCTCTTCCCGTTTTCTCTCTTTTTTACCGCTCAGAAAAGCCCCATCTGCCCGGTTACCAGCGTTGCAAAATCGTCGTGCAGGAATGGTAGTATAGCGTCTGCCACCGGTTGCAACTGGCGTTCGAGATAGTGATCGTAATCGATCGCCGAGTGCCGGGTTTCCAACGGCTCCGGCCCGGCGACGGTCATCACATAGCTGATCCAGCCCCCGTTCTGATACTGTAAGGGCCGCCCTTGTTGGCGGTTATAATCGTCGGCGATACGCGCTGCACGAGCATGAGGCGGGACATTTCGCTGATAGTCATCCAATTTCCGCCGTAGGCGCTTGCGATACACCAACTGATCGTCAAATTCCCCGTTCAGCGTTTGAGCGACATAGTCGCGCACAAAATCCTGATAAGGTTGCTGCTTAAAAATACGTTGGTAGAGTTGTTGCTGGAATTGCTGCGCGAGCGGGGTCCAGTCGGTACGTACCGTTTCCAGACCTTTATACACCATCTCTTCGCTGCCGTCCGGTTTGGTGATTAATCCAGCATAACGTTTTTTGCTGCCCTGTTCAGCACCGCGAACGGTGGGCATCAAAAAGCGTGAGTAGTGAGTTTCAAACTCCAGCTCCAACGCATTATCCAGCTTATAGTGCTGCCGTAAATGTTGCTGCCACCATTGGTTGACGTGAGTCACCAGTTCGCGGCCAATTTCGCTGGCCTGCTGCTCGCTGTGGGCTTTCTTCAGCCAGACGAAGGTGGAATCCGTATCGCCATAGATCACCTGGTAGCCTTTTGCTTCAATCAACTCCCGCGTCTGGCGCATGATTTCATGGCCGCGCAGGGTGATTGACGAGGCCAGCCGGGGATCAAAAAAGCGGCAGCCGCTCGATCCCAGTACGCCGTAGAAGGCATTCATGATGATCTTCAGCGCTTGAGACAGGGGTTTGTTACCTTGACGTTTTGCCGTTTCGCGCCCCTGCCAGATTTGGCGGACAATCTCCGGCAGGCAGTGTTTGCTGCGTGAGAAGCGAGCCTGGCGAAAACCCGGTACCGAGTTTTCATCGTCTGGATGTTGCATCCCTTCCACTAACCCGACGGGATCGATCAGGAAAGTGCGGATGATTGATGGGTATAGACTTTTGTAATCCAGTACCAGGACCGAGTCGTACAGACCGGGTTGTGAATCCATGACGAAGCCACCGGGGCTGTGCTCTTCCGGCAATTCCCCCAGATTGGGGGCGACATAGCCTTGACGATGCATACGCGGGATATAAAGGTGACTGAATGCGGCCACCGATCCGCCGCTGCGATCGGCTGCCAGGCCGGTCACCGTAGCCCGTTCTAACAGGAAGGTTAACAACTCGGTTTTGGCGAAAATACGCGTCACCAGTTCACAATCTTTCAGGTTATAACGTGCCAATGCGGGTTTGTCTTCGGCAAAACGGCGGTCTATCTCCGCCATGCGCTGATAAGGGTTATCGATCGATTTCCCTTCCCCCAGTAGTGTCTGCGAAACATATTCCAGGCTGAACGAGGGGAAATTCCAGGTTGCCGACTTCAACGCCTCAATGCCGTCGATAATCAACCGCCCGGTAGCCGAGGCGAAGAAGTGGTTTTGCTTAAAGCCATGTTCCCGCCATTCCAGCAGGTTGCCACCCCGGCCAAAACGCAGCGGGATCTGATAGCGTTCGGCATGCTTTTGCAATACCCGCAGATCGAACTGCACCAGATTCCAGCCGATGATGGCGTCGGGATCGTGCTGTTCCAACCACTGATTCAGCCGTTCAAGCAGGAGTGGACGGCTATTGCAGTATTCCAGGTCGAAATCCAGCGGTGGATTGCCACCATTGGCCGGGCCAAGCATATACACCTGGCGCTGGCCGCAGCCTTCCAGCGCAATGGAATAAAGCTCGCCGTGGGCGGTGGTTTCAATATCCAGCGAGACCAGCTTCAGCGCAGGGCGATAATCAGGGCAGGGCTTCATCTGGCCGTTGAGCCACAGGCGCTCGCCGCCGGGTTGACCGTTGAACCAAACCGGCGCAGTGATAAAACGCTCCATCAAATAACGCTCTGGTGGGCGTATATCGGCTTCATAAACCTGAATCCCGCCTTCCTTCAGTAACTTTTCCAACTTGATTAACTGACGGTGCTGACGGCAATAGAGGCCTATCACCGGCCTTGAATGGAAATCCAGCAGTGGCAGTGGTTTCAGTTCAATATGGCGCTCTTCACGCAGCAGTAACTCTGCCCGCTGGCGCTGTTCGGCGGGGATAAATGCCACGGAGGTTTGCGATGCCAGCCGCAATTGTTGTGGCCCGCTGTCGGTCGCCAGCCAGAATTCAACCTCGGTACCGGCCGGTGTGTCACGCCAATGGCGAGTAAGTAGGAAACCCTGTTGTGGTGATGTCATATACCCCTGTTTTTCAAACCGTCGTCTTGCTAGCTGTTTGCATAACACTGTGTAGTGAAAACCTGGGTGCTGAAAATGATATACCCTATGGATTACAAGCTGCAGGTAACAACGCTGCAGCTTGAAACACGACGGGTATAGTATGGGTTTTTATACAGTAATTGTCTATTATTGGCCGGATTGAGCAAATCTACATACAATTCAGCGGTTGACTCGTTTTTGCCAGCACAGGACAATCCTCCGCCCGCGCGTTTTGCTAACGAACAGAGGTTTAATGGAAGCCTATTTACAACATTTGGTCACGCAGTCATTGGCTTTCACCCTGATAGTTGTGATGTTGGTGGCGTTTCTGGAGTCGCTGGCGCTGGTGGGGTTATTACTGCCAGGCACGGTGATGATGGCCAGCATTGGCGCACTCATTGGTAGTGGGCAGGTTGATTTCTATATGGCTTGGGGAGCCGGTATTGTCGGCTGTCTGCTGGGAGACTGGATCTCCTATTTCATCGGGCGAGCCTTTAAAGGGCCGCTGCACCGTTGGTCATTCCTGAAAAAGAACCAGGCGATGCTGGATAAAACCGAGCATGCACTGCACCAGCACAGCATCATAACCGTATTGATTGGCCGCTTTGTTGGGCCAACGCGCCCGCTGGTGCCAATGGTAGCCGGTATGCTCGATCTGCCCCCTTACAAGTTTGCTCTGCCGAATATCATCGGTTGCCTGACCTGGCCACCGGTCTATTTTTTCCCTGGTATTCTGGCGGGCGTGGCGATTGATATCCCAGCCAGCGCCAATAGCACTCTGTTCAAATGGTTACTGTTTGGCGTCGTCGTGTTGGCCTGGCTAGCCGTCTGGCTGAGTTGGCGTTGGTGGCGTGAGGGGAAACGCGGAAGCGATAAGCTGTCCCGCTGGCTATCCCCGATGCGGTTGCGATTGGCTTGTATCGCTTGCTGGATAGGGGCGCTGGTGTGTTTCTATTACATGCATCAACAGGCGTTGATGCCGGTATACCAGCATTTGCTGTGGAAAGTGTTGGCGGGCTGATTTCAGACGTAAAAAAACCGACTGGTGAGGTCGGTTTTTTTATTTCCCGGTGTCGAGTGGGTAGCTCTGACCGGTTGAAGCCGCATTCATCTAACAGGATCAATTTTATCTTTGATACCCTCCAATGTCAAAAGCTCAGAAATCGGATATCTAGTATGTCGTGCCTTGAACTGATTAAGATATAATCAGCGGGTTAGCTCTGTTGCTGTCTTTACTTCGGTGTGCGCATGGACATATTCAAGCCCTGGTCGGGTGTACGGGTGGTGCCGTTATCCGATGCTCTGGCCGGAGTGAAGCCGCATTCATCTAACAACTGAGTGCTGCGCTGTGACAGGCAATGTAAGGGTAAGCGGCGGTGGCTCACTCCATGAAATGGAGTAACCGGATGATTGATATCGATAAAGCAATCATCGTTCTTGGGGCGCTGATCGCGTTGCTGGAACTGATCCGTTATCTGCTTCAGTTACTGAACAGATAACGGAAACGTAGCTAAGGCCGGGGGCTAACCACTCCGGCCTTTAACATTCAACCGCGAAAGCTTACTGGAAGAAAGCCTCCAACTGCTCGAACACCCGTATATCTTCGCTATGGCGTTTTACCTGCAGTACGTCCTCCAGTTTTTCCACCTGGCTGATCATCTGCACCAGACGCTGATCGTCGGCCACCAGTAGCCAGATGCGGCTCTGTGTCCCGTCTTTCAGCGGCATACACAGAATACCTTCCACGTTGAAAGCACGGCGCGCAAACAGGCCGCAAACGTGTGTCATTACGCCCGGGTGGTTACGTACCGCCAGTTCCAGGATCACCTGTGGATTCTTTTGTAGTGATTGCATGGCTTATTCTCCAATCATTTCAATGTTGGCGGCACCCGGTGGCACCATTGGGTAGACTTTTTCATTAATATCAATCAGCGCGTGGATAAGGCAAGGACCGGGGCGCTGGATCGCGGCCATCAGCGCGGCCTGTGGGTCTTCTTCTGCGTTTAAATCACAAGTATCCAAACCAAAACCCGCGGCAATTTTCAGGAAATCGGTACGTTTAGGATAGGTGGCGGCAAAGATATGCTGCTGATAGAACAACGTTTGCTGCTGGTGCACCAGCCCCAGGGCCTGGTTATTCATCAGAATGATTTTCACATCCAGATTGTGCTCAACGGCGGTGGCCATTTCCTGGATATTCATCATCAGACTGCCATCACCCGAGAAACACAATACCTTACGCTGAGGTTCCGCCAGTGCGGCGCCGATCGCGGCAGGGAGGCCAAAACCCATGGTGCCCAAACCGCCGGAGGTTTGCCATTGGCGCGGGCGGCTCAGCGGATAAGCCTGTGCAACCCACATCTGATGTTGGCCGACATCCGTGGTGATAATGGCATTTTCATCTACGCAGCGGGCTGCGGCTTTGACCAATCCGTAATGGCTCAGCGGATCTTCCACATTCGGCATATTGAAAGGGAATTCCCGTTTCAGATTGTTTACGGTGCTTATCCACTCGGTACGCGGCTGTGCTTCGATCATTGGTAACAACTGCTGCAGAACCTGGCTGACATCAGCATGGATGGCGATATTGGCCTGTTTCACCTTGCCGAGTTCGGCACGATCGATATCTACGTGGATAATTTTGGCATTCGGGCAGAATTGCTCGGTTTTACCGATGGCACGGTCGTCGAAACGGGCACCCAGCACGATCAGCAGATCGGCTTCCTGCAGGATAAAGTTAGTACTGCGTGCGGCGTGCATGCCCAACATCCCCAATGACAGCGGATGTTCAACCGGCATCGCCCCCAGCGCCATCAGGGTCATTGTCGTCGGCAGGTTGGCACGTTCGGCCATTTCCAGCGCGGGCTTATGGGCCTCTGCACAGATAATGCCGCCCCCCAGATAGAGTATCGGGCGTTTGGCCTGATTGATCATTGCTGCAGCTTGTTCAACCTGTTTGATATCAAAGGCTGGCGGGGCATCGGGTTTGGCTATCGGTGGTAATTGATCCCATTCGATTTCGGCGGTTTGGACGTCTTTCGGGATGTCGATCCAGACTGGACCAGGGCGGCCAGATTCGGCGATGCGGAATGCGTCGCAGATCACCTGCGGCAACTCACGGATATCGCGTACCAAATGGTTGTATTTGGTTATTGGGATCGAAATACCATAGGTATCGACTTCCTGAAAGGCGTCGGTCCCGATCATTGAGGAAGGTACCTGGCCGGTAATACACACCAGCGGGATGGAGTCGAGTTTGGCATCGGCAATGGCGGTCACCAGATTGGTAGCACCCGGGCCGCTGGAAGCGATACAGACCGCGGCCTTGCCGTTGGCGCGTGCCATACCCTGAGCCATAAAACCGGCGCCTTGTTCATGGCGGGCCAGAATGTGCCGGATGGTGGTGCTTTGGCTCAGTGCATCATACAGCGGCAGCGCAGCCCCGCCGGGAATGCCGGCAATAGTGGTAATACCCTGACGCTCCAGCAGATGGATAATCAGCTGCGCGCCGGTGAAGCGTTGGCCTTGTTGAGGCGTGCCCGAAGTTGTCATGTGCCTATCCTTTCTCAGGGCCGGTTCACATTTCTGGGCAGGGGACTAAAACAAGAAACCCCGCCCGGTTTGCGCCGGCGGGGTTTGGGAATCTATGCGTTGATTCGGACCCTACGGCGCACTGCCGACGACCACTACCACACGCACGACGACCACCGCGGCTGGTAGCGCGGTAATTAGTAGGGTCGAAGTCAGCGAGGATGCGATCACAGGGGAACCTTATCATCAGTAGTCAAAAACAGAATTTTATAAAACCACAGGTGCAAAATTGGCACAACAGGTTTATTTATTCAGCATAAAAAACGCGTGATTGATCACGGTTTAGCGTGAATGCCCAGTACGTGCGCTTCTGGCGCATGGCCATTCATCAACGCCTGGGTTGGCCCGTCATAATAGATGCGGCCATCGACGACCAGCAAGGTGCGTGGGGCGATGCGGGCAGCGTCTTCAAGATTGTGCGACACCATCAGTAACGTAAGCTGGCGCCGATCGCAGACGTCTTGCAATAGCAGCAACATTTCATTGCGCAGGGCCGGATCAAGGGCAGAAAAAGGCTCGTCGAGCAACAGTATTGGCTGTTGGCGGATCAGGCAACGTGCCAATGCGGCACGCTGTCGCTGCCCACCGGAAAGCTGTGACGGCAGGCGCTGAAGATGATCCTCCAGTCCGACCTGATGAGCAATCTGCGTCAACTGCTGCTTTTGTGCTGCGTTGAGACGCAAACCGGGATCCAACCCTAAACCGATATTCTGCATTACCGTCAGATGAGCAAACAGGTTGTTATCTTGAAATAGCATTGAAACCGGACGTTTGGCCGGTGGCGTTGCGGTGTGATCGCTACCATTCAGCAACAGTTTGCCACTGGCGGCAGGCAGAAAACCGGCGATCAGGCTGAGCAGGGTACTTTTGCCCGCACCGCTAGGCCCCAGCACCGCGACATGCTCTCCTTGCTGTATGCGTAGATCAAAGCGCATTGGTAGGTGTTCGTACAGGTAAGTCAGTTTTTCAAGCGTCAGCATGGCGGCCCGGTAAGCGTTCAATCAGGGTAAACAGCAGGAAGCACAGCAGCAACAGCAGCAGCGCGGTGACCGCCCCGTCGTTGTTACGATAGGCTCCAATCTGCTGATAAAGATAAAAAGGCAGGGTACGGAACTGTTCGTTGCCAAACAAGGCTACCACACCGAAATCCCCAAGCGACAGCACGCAAGCGAAGGCCAGTGCCTGGGCTATTGGGCGTTTTAGCGCTTTCAGCTCAATCCAGCGCAGCCGTTGCCAGCCGTGAATATCCAGCGACAGGCACAACGGATTATAACGCTCGGCCAGATCGCGCATTGGGTTTTCCAGCACTTTCAGTGCGTAAGGCACGGCCATCAGCGCATTGGTAAGGATCACCAGCGCATAGGGTGATTGCGGCAGCCCAGTCGTATCGCTAAGCAGCAAGAAGAAGCCGGTAGCCAGCACGATGCCCGGCATTGCCAGGATCACCATGCCACTCAGCTCCAGCGTTTGGCCCCAGGTGGCGCTGTGCCGCAGCTTCAGCTCGCGGCTGCTCCAGAGCAACATCATGGTCAATACCACGCACAGTAAGCCGGCACCGATGGCAATACGCAGTGAGGTGAACATGGCTTGCCATAGTATTTGTTGCTGCAGCACGGTAACGAGAGTCTGGTTGGCGCCGTCGACGATAACTGCCAGCAGCGGCGGCAACAAGAGGAACAGGGCCGCAGCAATCAACAGCGTGTCGCTGACGCGCCGCCAAAGACTGTCTTCCGGGTTGCGCCAATGCTGGGCATGGGTATGGCCGACCGGTAACGCCTGGCTTAAACGCTGGCTGAGTACCACCAGCCCAAGGCAGCAACCCAGTTGGATCAGGGCCAGGAGTGCGGCACGGCTGAGATCGTAGTCGTAACTTAATGCCTGATAGATGGCCAATTCAATGGTGGTGGCCTGTGGCCCGCCTCCTAACGACAGCACGGTGGCGAAGCTGGCAAAACACAGCATAAACACCAAGGCGCCACTGGGCAGGATTTGGCGGCGTAGCGCAGGCCATTCGACAAAGCGGAATTGCTGCCAACCGTTCATTCCCAACTGTGCGGCAAGTTGACGTTGCTCTACCGGGATATTTTCCAGAGCCTGTAACAGTAAGCGGGTTGCCAGCGGTAAGTTAAAGAAAAGGTGGGCCAACAGAATGCCTTGCAGGCCATACGGCGAGAAACTGTAATGCACGCCAAGCCAGCCACATAACGTTGCCAACCAGCCTTGCCTGCCATAGACGCTCAGCAGGCCAAATACGGCTACCAGTACCGGTAGTACCAACGTCATGGCGCATAGGCGCAAGAGCAAATTGCGGCCAGGAAAGCGGCGACGATAAAGCGCGCGGGCAAGCCAGATGGCAGGGAGCACCGAGATTAGGGCAGACAGCAGCGCCTGCCAAAAAGTGAAGCGCACAACGTGCCACAGATAACGGTCTTGCCACACACTACGCCAGTCGCTCTCAGGTGCATGCCGCCATAGGGAACCCATGGCGGCAAGGGCGATAACCAGGATCAGGCCACAAGCCATCAGTCCCGGCCATAACCAGTGGGGGATCAGTGGCTGACGGCGGTTTGCCATGCCCGGATCCAATGACTGCGTTGTTGGGCCACTTCATCAGCGCTGAACTGCAGTGCCTTTTGCGGTACGGTCATCTGTGCAAAACCGGCTGGCAGATCCGTCTTGATGACGGGGTACATCCAGTTACCGGTTGGAATGTGGTTCTGGAATGCCGGAGATACCATAAACTGCATGAAACGCTCCGCCAGTTCTGGCTGCTTGCTGGCTTTTAGCTTGCCAGCAATTTCAATCTGCAGATAATGCCCTTCGCTGAAGTTTGCGGCGGCATAGCTGTCTTTTTTCTCTTCGATCAGATGGTAGGCTGGCGAGGTGGTGTAACTGAGCACCATATCACCTTCACCTTTCAGGAACAGGCCGTAGGCTTCACTCCAACCTTTGGTGACGGTGACGGTTTTCTTCGCCAATTGTTGCCAGGCTTGAGGTGCTTCATCACCATACACTTTCTGCATCCAGAGCAGTAGGCCAAGTCCTGGGGTGCTGGTGCGCGGATCCTGATAGATGATCTTCCAGGGCTGGGTGCTGCTGACCAGTTCTTTCAGGCTTTTCGGCGGGTTCTTCAGTTTGTCTTTGTTGTAGACGAAAGCGAAGTAGCCATAGTCGTAAGGCACGAAGGTTTTATTTTGCCAGCCACCGGGTACGGTAAGCTTGCTGGTATCCACGTTACTTTCGGCGAACAGACCGGTCTGTTGCGCAGCTTGCAGCAGGTTGTTGTCTAACCCCAGTACGACGTCGGCAGCGCTGTTCCGGCCTTCCATTCTCAGGCGGTTGAGTAATGAAACACCGTCTTCCAGTGCCACGAATTTCAATTCACAGTCGCATTCGGCTTCAAAGGCTTTTTTTACCGCCGGGCCAGGGCCCCAATCGGCAGCAAAAGAATCATAGGTATAAACCGTCAGCGTCTCTTTGGCCAAGGTTGGCATCGCTAACAACAACAGTAGACAGGGCAGGTATTTTTTGACCACTTTGCACTCCTGAGAAATAAGGGGCAAAGGTATCTGAGGGCGATCCCCATCATCTTTCAAGCCGCAGCGTTGTTGACTGCATGCCCTTACCCCAGTCACTTATCAATATAAGCTCCAGGGGGTAAGGGCGCTTGCCGCCTAGCTGCGACTTGAAATCTATTGGGGATAAGCAACAAAGCAGCGCCATGCTCAAATCCCTCCGCCGGTATTGACCGGATCAGGTTCGACGGGTGTGCTCTCAGCGGAAAAAACGCACTACGCTCGTATCTCTTATGCAACGACAGTTGTTTTCCGCACCCCGTTGAGTCGGCGCTATTGTAAAGACTAAGTGGCAGCGGTGAAAGACGATTATGCTTCCGGCGGTGCAAACCAGGCAGATTTAAAGTCAAACCAGCCGAGCGTATTCATCCGGACGCCGCGCATACTGCGTTGGCCATGCAATTGCAGCCAGTGATGGAACAAAGGATGTAACTGATGGCTGCTGACCAGTCGCTGGCAAAACTCAGCCATGGGCAATTTGTTATCTCTCCACAACGCAGCATCCTGCGCGATATTTTCGCTCAAACAGTGTTGGATCAGCGGTAATTCATACAGGGTCGCAAACAGGGAAAACTCCAGCGGCAGGGTAAAGTTGGCGCTGCCAAGCCACAGGTCGCTCTGCGCCTCGCCTTTGTGCCAGGCATCATAGTTAACGGTTTGCACCTTTAGCTTGATGCCTTGCTCGGCCAGCAATGATGTGATGGCTTGCTGGATCACATGGAATTCAGAGTGTTCGCTGTAAAACGTCAGCGTCAGTTCAGTCAAACCTGCGGGCTTGGGGCGTTGCTCTAAAGCGCGGTTATGTAACCAGCGCGGGAGGATCCCGTAGGCCGGTGCCCAATAGCGCTGATAGAGTGGCCCGGCTTGACTCAGCAGTGCGATGGGGTTAATCAATGCGCACAGCCAACTGCAGATTTCGGGGTTGGCAGCCTGCGTTGAACGTTGGTCAAACAAGAGGAAATAGCAGCCTTCCTCCAGGCGGCTTTCCAACTCATTTCTGCCGGTATCATCTCCTTGAAGCTGTACGCCTGAGTGCGCCAGCTCTTCGGTCACCTCCGGTAATACCCAGATATTGACTTCATCGATCAGCGCGCGATAGCCAAAATAGTCGTCGAAAGCCTGAATTTTCATCTGGCTCTGATGATTATGTAAAACCCGATAAGGGCCGGTACCAATGGGATGACGGGCAAAATCCGGCAGACTCTGCCATTCGCGCGGCAGTATCATGGCGTGTACGCTGCCTAGTAGCCACGGCAGCCAATAGTCAGGCGTGTGCAGGTGGACGTCGATGACGTAGGGGGTGGGGGAGACGACCCTGGCGATATGGGAAAACAGGGGTTGTGGGATCAGGCGGTTCAGCGTGTGGATCACATCTTCCATTTCCAACTCGCGACCATGGTGAAAATGAATGGCTGGGCGGAGATAAAAACGCCAGTGAAGGGGCGTCACCGTTTGCCAATGGTGTGAGAGATCGGATTCCAGTTCCCCGTTTTCCTCATTTATTCGGGTCAGACCGTTGAAAATCTGTCGGGCCAGGTGGGTTTCCGAACGACGTAGCGCGGAGCCGGGCAACAGATTGTAAAGCTGGCGATAGTAGAGGACTCGCAGGATATGCTTACCCTGACGAAAGCTACGCCCCAACTGGGAGAGCAACATCTGGCGTACCACATTTTTATCGCCAACCAATTGTACCAACTGGTCAATACGATCCTGTTCCAGTAACTCTTCGGCCCGTTGCTGCTGCAAAGCCAGGCCGGTGTAATGAAAACTCAGCTGCGAGCGTTTACCTCGCCCGGATTCAGCCTGCCAGGTTAGCCAACCCTCGTGCTGCATGGCCCCCAGCAACGAACGGACATGACGACGGGAACAACTGAGCACCTCGGCCAGCTCTTGCAGTGTGGTCTCGGTGGTTTGACCATGGCAACATTGCCATAGGCGAATAAACTGCTGCTGCAAGCGCGAGGTAGACATAAAAGAGGAACACTCCGGTATCAAGTCGTCAATTTATCTTTCCCTATATTACGCCGATAATTCTGGTAGTTGAAACAGCAGAGGGGATCCTCTTGGTCTTTCAAGCTGCAGCGTTGTTGGCTGCATTTGCCCACCCCAGTCATTTGACTTTAGTAAGCTTCTAGGGATGGACAAACTGGCCGCTTGACTGCAACGTGAAATCCATTGGATATAGGAACGTGATTTTGCCACGTCCCTGTATAAAAAGTGTTTCTGAGTAATGGTGCTTTTCACCAGCCAGTGGGGAAACTCACTGGCATTTTTATCTGCCGCCATTGCTTTCTTCTCTCATTTTCCTTCTGTAGCATGGTTTCCTTTATTTCTGCTCAGGGATGCAGGTATGAACTTCACTCGTTGGTTGCCACGCCGCTTTAATCCCGTTTTTGCCGCTTTCCTGATTATTGCCTTCCTGACCGGCATCGCTGGGGCGTTACAAGCGCCAACGCTAAGTCTGTTCCTGACCACGGAAGTTAAAGTTCGCCCGCTGTGGGTGGGGATGTTTTATACCGTGAATGCCATCGCCGGGATTATCGTCAGCTTTCTGTTGGCCAAGCGCTCGGATACGCGTGGCGATCGGCGCAAGCTGATCCTGCTGTGCTGCATGATGGCCGTGGGTAACAGCCTGCTCTTTGCCTTTAACCGAGATTATCTGACATTGATCACTGCGGGGGTGTTGTTGGCCGCGATTGCCAACACTGCCATGCCACAGATTTTTGCCCTGGCACGTGAGTATGCAGACAGTTCGGCACGTGAAGTGGTGATGTTCAGTTCGGTAATGCGTGCTCAGCTTTCGCTGGCCTGGGTGATTGGCCCGCCGTTGTCATTTATGCTGGCGCTTAACTACGGCTTTACGGTGATGTTTATAATCGCTGCGGTGATTTTTGGCATCAGCGTGCTACTGGTATGGCTGATATTGCCTTCGGTGCCACGGGCTCAGGTGGAGATCAGCGTGGATGCTCCGCCCATCGCGCCGATAGGTGCCTGGCGCGATCCGGATGTTCGTCTGCTGTTTATCGCCTCGATGCTGATGTGGACCTGTAACACCATGTATATCATCGATATGCCACTGTATATCACTGCCGATTTAGGTTTGCCTGAGCGATTGGCCGGTTTGCTGATGGGCACCGCAGCCGGATTGGAAATTCCAGCTATGCTGCTGGCGGGCTATTACGTTAAACGCTTTGGCAAACGTAATATGATGCTGTTTGCCGTTGCGGCGGGGGTGCTGTTTTACGCCGGGCTGGTACTGTTCAAATTCAAATTGGCTCTGATGGTTTTACAGCTATTTAATGCAATCTTTATCGGAATTATCGCCGGGATCGGCATGCTGTATTTTCAGGACCTGATGCCGGGACGGCCAGGTGCGGCTACGACGATGTTTACCAACAGTATTTCTACCGGGGTGATCCTGGCCGGCGTACTGCAGGGAGTATTAGTGGAAAATCTTGGACACTATGCGGTGTACTGGTTGATCACGCTGCTTGCGGGGCTGGCACTGTGGATGTGTGCCAGAGTGCGGGAAGTGTAAGGTGTAACACAATGTTAATTGACGCATATCATTGATAACATTTTCCGCTACTCTCTAAGATGAATTTATCAGAGCGCAGGTATTGCGCTCTTACTCGTCTTGTTACTAAGACGCCGATCCCGTTTTTTAAAGTGGGTATGTTATGGAAAAACTAACGCCGCTCAAACCTGTTCCTTCCCTTTGTGCCGTTATTGTTGCTCTACTGATCTGGTTTGTGATCCCGGTCCCTGAAGGGGTCGCTCCGAATGCCTGGCACCTGCTGGCGTTGTTTATTGGTACCATCATTGCCATTATCGGCAAAGCGATGCCGATTGGTGCCGTTTCTATTATCGCCATTGCGTTGGTGGCGATAACCGAGGTGACTAACCCAGGTAAACCGGGAGCGGCCCTGGACGATGCGCTGAGTGGCTTCTCCAACCAGCTTATCTGGTTGATCGGCTTCTCTATCATGATTTCTCTGAGCCTGACGAAAACCGGGTTGGGTTCGCGCATTGGTTACTACTTCATTTCGCTGTTTGGCAAAAAGACGCTGGGGATCGCCTATGCATTGACCCTGGCAGAAACCGTGCTGGCTCCGGTCACACCGAGTAATACCGCCCGTGGTGGTGGGATCATTCACCCCATCATGAAATCAATTGCCGACAGTTTTGGCTCTAAGCCTGAGCTAAACACGTCGGGCAAGATTGGCCGTTATCTCTCGTTGGTAAACTACAATATCAACCCGATCACCTCGGCGATGTTTATCACCGCAACGGCACCGAACCCGCTAATTGTAAACCTTATTGCCAAAGGTGCCGGTTCGGAGTTCGAACTGACCTGGTCAATGTGGGCGGTGGCGGCGTTGGTACCGGCGATTTTTTCACTGATCGTCATGCCGCTGGTGGTGTATCTGATGTACCCGCCGGAAATTAAAAGTACTCCCGATGCCCCGCTTTTTGCCCAGGAAAAACTGCAACAGCTTGGGCAGATAACGCTGCCTGAGAAAATCACACTGGGCGTATTTGCGCTGTTGCTGGTGTTGTGGGCAGGGGTTCCGGCGATGATTTTTGGCCCGGTGCTGGCGGTTAACCCAACGACGGCGGCGGTGATCGGCCTGGCCGTTCTGCTGGCAACCGGCGTACTGAGCTGGGACGATGTGCTCAAGCACAAAGGCGCCTGGGATACCGTGGTCTGGTTTGCTGCCTTGGTGATGATGGCGACTTACCTTGGCAAGCTGGGTCTGATTGGCTGGCTTTCACAAACGGTGGGGTCGGGGATCGACCATATGGGGATGAGCTGGGTCGGGGGGACTATTCTATTAACCCTGGTCTATCTGTATTCACATTACTTCTTTGCCAGCACCACCGCGCACGTTACCGCCATGTTTGCCGCCTTCTTTGCCGCCGGTATCGCACTCGGCGCGCCACCGGCGCTGCTTGGCCTGATCCTGGCGTTCTCTTCTTCACTGATGATGTCATTAACCCATTACGCTACCGGGACCGCGCCGATTATCTTCGGCTCAGGTTACGCCACATTGGGCGAATGGTGGAAAACCGGGTTTGTGATGAGCGTGGTCAACCTGCTGATCTGGGCGCTGATTGGTGGGGTGTGGTGGAAGTGGCTCGGTTACTGGTAATCCTCTGCTTCCCCCGAAATCATACCCTGTGGATTTCACGTTATAGCTAGGCACCCAACTCACTCATCCCCAGGAGCTTACCTAAGTAAGTGACTGGGGTGAGTGCAGGTAACAACGCTACAACGTGAAAGACGACGGGTATTAGTTCAGAAATGTGGGTTGCTGTGCTTCGTAGCGGGAGATATCCGCTTCGTGTTGCAACGTTAACCCGATGCTGTCCAAACCGTTAATCATGCAATGGCGGCGGAAGCTGTCAATTTCGAACGGGTAGCTTTTTCCCCCGGCGTTCACCGTTTGGTTTTCCAGATCGACGACAAATTCTGTGCCTTCATTCTCTGTCACCAGTGTAAACAGGGTATCGACATCCTGTTCGCTCAGCGTAACCGGCAGCAGCTGGTTATTGAACGCGTTGCCGTAGAAGATATCTGCGAAGCTCGGCGCAATGACGACTTTGAAACCGTAATCGGTCAGTGCCCACGGTGCGTGCTCACGGGATGAACCGCAGCCAAAGTTTTCACGAGCCAACAGGATGCTGGCCCCTTGATAACGCGGTCGGTTCAACACAAATTCAGGGTTTGGCTGCTGGCCTGCATCATCCAGGAAACGCCAGTCGTTGAACAGGTGTTGGCCGAAACCGGTACGTGTCACTTTCTGCAGAAACTGTTTCGGGATAATGGCATCGGTATCGACGTTGGCTGCGTCCAAAGGCACCACTAAGCCGGTATGTTGAGTAAATTTAGCCACGCTGGTGCTCCTTAGTGCAATTCACGGATATCGGCAAAATGACCGGTAACGGCAGCGGCAGCGGCCATCGCCGGGCTGACCAGATGGGTACGCCCACCACGGCCCTGACGCCCTTCGAAGTTACGGTTGCTGGTGGATGCGCAACGTTCGCCAGGATTGAGGCGGTCATTGTTCATCGCCAGGCACATGGAACAGCCCGGCAGGCGCCATTCAAAACCGGCTTCGATAAAAATTTTATCCAGACCTTCCTCTTCTGCCTGAGCCTTCACCGGGCCCGAGCCGGGTACCACAATGGCCTGAACGCCCGTGGCTACCTTTCGGCCTTTGGCGATAGCCGCCGCAGCACGCAGATCTTCGATGCGCGAGTTGGTACAGGAACCAATAAATACCTTGTCGATCGGGACTTCGGTCAGTTTTACGCCCGGTTTCAGATCCATATAAGCCAATGCTTTTTCGGCAGAGGCGCGTTCAACCGGATCGTTGAAGGATTCGGGGGCCGGGATCGCCTGATTGACGGCGATAACCTGGCCGGGGTTGGTGCCCCAGGTGACTTGTGGTGCGATATCTTCGGCGCGTAAGGTGACGACGGTATCGAATTTGGCATCTGCATCGGATTTCAGCGTACGCCAATAAGCCACCGCCTGTTCCCAGTTTTCACCCGAGGGGGCAAACTGACGGCCTTTCAGATAATTGAAGGTGGTGTCATCTGGTGCCACCAAGCCAGCTTTGGCTCCCATTTCGATCGCCATATTACACAGCGTCATGCGGCCTTCCATGCTCAACGCTTCGATCGCTTTGCCACAGAATTCAACCACGTGGCCGGTACCGCCAGCACTGCCGGTTTTGCCGATAACGGCCAGCACGATGTCTTTGGCCGTGATGCCTTCAGCGGCATCGCCAGTCACTTCTATTTTCATCGTTTTGGCACGGCCTTGCTTCAGGGTCTGTGTCGCCAGCACGTGCTCAACTTCAGAGGTCCCGATACCGAAGGCCAAGGCGCCAAACGCACCGTGAGTAGCGGTGTGGGAATCACCACAGACGATAGTCATGCCTGGCAGCGTCATGCCTTGCTCTGGGCCGATAACGTGCACAATGCCCTGGAAAGGGTGATTGAGATCGTACAGTGAAACACCGAATTCGGCGCAGTTCTTGATCAGCTCCTGCATCTGAATACGTGCCATTTCACCGCTGGCATTAATGTCTTTGGTCTGGGTAGAGACGTTGTGATCCATGGTGGCAAACGTTTTGCCCGGCTGGCGTACTTTACGTCCCATGGCGCGCAGGCCATCGAAAGCTTGTGGAGACGTCACTTCGTGCACCAGATGACGGTCGATATACAGCAGCGGTGTTTCATTGGCTGCTTCATGCACAATGTGGGCATCGTATAATTTCTGATATAAGGTCTTAGCCATGATTTATGCCCCTTGAGCCACGAAGCGGGCAATGATGTCGCCCATTTCACTGGTGCCGATTGCTTTGCCAGCACCGGCCAGATCGGCGGTGCGGTAACCTTGTTCCAACGCCTGATTAATGGCGCGTTCAATCGCATCTGCGGCTTCGTCAGCCCCCAGGCTGTAACGTAACAACAGGGTGGCAGACAGGATTTGCGCGATCGGGTTGGCAATGTCTTTGCCTGCGATGTCTGGCGCCGAGCCGCCAGCGGGCTCATACAGGCCAAAGCCTTGCTCGTTCAGGCTGGCGGAAGGCAGCATTCCCATTGAACCGGTGATCATGGCACATTCATCGGACAGAATATCGCCGAACAGGTTGGAGCACAGCAGTACGTCGAACTGGGATGGGTCCTTGATTAACTGCATGGTGGCGTTGTCGATATACATATGCGACAGCGACACGTCCGGATAATCCTTGGCCACTTGGCTAACCACTTCGCGCCACAGGATCGAGCTTTGCAGCACGTTGGCTTTATCAATTGAAGTGACTTTGTTACGGCGTTTGCGGGCAGACTCAAAAGCGATACGGGCAATACGTTCGATCTCAAAGCGGTGATACACCTCGGTATCGAAAGCACGCTCATGCATACCCTGACCTTCACGGCCTTTGGGTTGCCCGAAGTAGATACCGCCAGTCAACTCACGCACGCACAGAATATCAAAGCCCTTGGCGGCAATATCGGCACGCAGCGGGCAAAAATCTTCCAGCCCCTGATACAGGCGGGCAGGACGCAGATTACTGAACAGTTTAAAATGTTTACGCAGCGGCAACAGTGCCCCGCGCTCTGGCTGCTCTGCGGGGGGCAGGTGCTCCCATTTCGGGCCGCCTACCGAACCGAACAAGATAGCATCGGCTTGCTCACAGCCACTGACCGTTGCCGCGGGTAAGGGGGTGCCATGGCGATCGATGGCGATACCACCGACGTCATATTCGCTAGTGGTGATACGGATACCAAAGCGTTGGCGAACAGCGTCCAACACCTTGTGCGCCTGAGCCATTACTTCCGGGCCGATTCCGTCTCCGGGCAAGACGGCAATGTGGTAAGTCTTCGTCATGTTCACACCGTTTCCTGATTATTATGATGTTTAGTTTGCTGCAGACGCTGTTTTTCTTTTTCTACCTGCTGAGAGCGCCATATATTATTCAGTACATGAATCATTGCTTTGGCAGAGGATTCAACAATGTCGGTTGCCAGGCCTACGCCATGGAAGCGGCGGCCATTATAAGATACAACGATATCAACCTGGCCCAGGGCATCACGACCCTGACCTTTAGCCGTCAGCTGATATTTTACCAATTCGATGGGGTATTCGGTGATGCGATTGATAGCTTGATAGACGGCATCCACCGGGCCATTACCGGTCGCTGCTTCTGACTTTTCCTCATCCCCGCAAATCAGCTTGACCGAGGCGGTTGCCATGATGCTGCTGCCAGACTGCACGCTGAAGTATTCCAGGCTGAAATGCTCGGGCTCTTCCTGCTGCTTGTTAATGAAAGCCAAGGCTTCCAGATCGTAATCAAACACCTGGCCTTTCTTGTCGGCCAGTTTCAGGAACGCAGCGTACAAATCGTCCAGATTGTAATCCTGCTCCTTATAACCCATTTCTTCCATGCGATGTTTTACTGCCGCACGGCCTGAACGTGAAGTCAGATTTAACTGTACGTCTTTCAGTCCGATGGTTTGTGGGGTCATGATTTCGTAGTTTTCACGGTTCTTCAGCACGCCGTCCTGATGGATACCGGAAGAGTGGGCAAAGGCATTGGAGCCCACGATGGCCTTGTTGGCCGGAATTGGCATATTGCACAGTTGGCTAACCAACTGGCTGGTGCGGTAAATTTCCTGATGATTGATGTTGGTGTGCACATTCATGATGTCAGAACGCACTTTGATCGCCATGATCACTTCTTCCAGTGAACAGTTACCGGCGCGTTCGCCAATGCCGTTCAAGGTCCCTTCCACCTGGCGGGCACCTGCTTGCACCGCGGCAATAGAGTTACCTACCGCCATGCCCAAATCGTCGTGGCAGTGCACGGAAATGATCGCTTTATCGATGTTGGGTACGCGGTCATACAGGGTGGTGATGATGCCGCCGAACTGATTTGGCGTGGTGTAACCGACCGTATCTGGAATGTTGATCGTGGTGGCACCGGCGTTGATAGCCGCTTCTACCACACGACACAGATTATCAATAGGAGTACGGCCAGCATCTTCACAGGAGAATTCAACGTCATCCGTATAGTTACGGGCGCGTTTCACCGAGCGTACCGCCATTTCCAGCACTTCATCGAAAGAACGTTTTAATTTTGATTCGATATGCAGCGTCGAGGTTGCCAGGAACACATGGATGCGGAAAGCATCAGCGACGCGTAATGCTTCAGCGGCAACATCAATGTCTTTGTCAACGCAGCGAGCCAGGCCACAGACTCGGCTGTTTTTGATCTGGCGGGCGATGGTCTGTACCGACTCAAAGTCACCCGGCGAAGACACCGGGAAGCCGACTTCCATCACATCGACCCCCATTCTTTCCAGTGCCATGGCGATTTGAATCTTCTCTTTAACACTCAGGCTGGCCTGCAACGCCTGTTCACCATCACGCAATGTGGTATCGAAAATAATGACTTGTTGGCTCATCGGGAAAGTTCCTTATCGTGTTTGTTTCACGCTAAGCGGGTAAAAAAAAACCCGCGCACTAGCGCGGGTTTCTATAGGTGATGGGCTGAATCAGCTCTGAACTCCGTCCACCAGCATACCGCGCAAAGGAGATGCGATTAGTAGTAGGCCTAGTAGACGGTAGGTACGGATCATGGCAGTCAGCTTCTCTAAAATGTTTTCGTTGTCTAATTTGATACTTTATTGCCCGAACTATGTCAACACCTGATTGAAAACAGGGGAGTTGAAAGTGGCGAGAGAGAAAGCCAAACATCGACAGACAAAAGTTCGGGAAAATATCTGTTAGTCAGATTAAAAAGAAGATTGGTTTTGCGATTCAATTAGCATAATTGGTCTGTATACGGTGCTCATGGATTGATTATGGATACCGCTCGGTTAAAATTCTTGGCGAGTAATGTATGTGCAAGCACAGTCGTGGTGGAGGACATCCCTACAGTGAGTTGTCACATTCACGGCGTCAATTGTTTTGTGGGTTTTATTTGATTTTTGTATTCTTAAAGCAAAACTGACCAGTGCATGTTAATTAAGTAACGTTAAAGGTATCTATTTTGGCCGAGCATGATTGTCCATCATCTCGTTTTATGCTCTGATCCGTGGTGCTGATGGGCATCAATTTGGTGTTCATCATCTAGGTACTTTACCTGCCAATTTGTTGGTACGTCATCAGAGAGTCTCGAACTGATGTGTCATGGGCTGCATACCTACGAAAAATGCTTAATACATACCGTAGCGACATATTTTTACAGGATGATGCTCAATTGTTATCTACAGTAGATAGCCAATAGGGATAACTAATTTCGAAGTGTGGGAATAACGTCATTTTACCGTTGGCATGTTATTCCCCTGCGCGCTGTCGGAATTATCTACATGGGACTTAGTGGAGTTAGATATGTCCGAATATAATTCAGGAACTGTCTTAGAAAAAGAAAGCGGCGATATTCATTTGCGCAGTGTTGATCTTAATTTGCTCACTGTTTTTGATGCGGTTATGCAGATGCAGAATATTACCCGCGCAGCCAATTCTCTGGGGATGTCACAGCCCGCAGTGAGTAACGCCGTCGCGCGTTTGAAGATCATGTTCAACGATGAACTTTTTGTACGCTTTGGCCGTGGCATCCAGCCCACCATGCGTGCGCGCCAGCTTTTTGGACCAGTACGCCAGGCCTTGCAACTGGTGCAAAATGAGCTGCCTGGCGCGGGGTTTGATGCCCTGAGCAGCGAGCGTACTTTCGTGCTTTCTATCTGTAGTCCGTTAGATATTCGTTTGACCGCAAAAATAGTTAATAACGTCAAGAGTATGGCACCCAATGTACGGTTACAGTCAAAGTCTTATCTGAGCAACAACATAGAGCATCAGTTACGCTATCAGGAAACCGAGTTTGTTATTGGCTATACCCGCTTTGAACATCCCGAATTCCAGAACATTGCCTTATTTGAAGATGAATTAACCTTGGTGGCTGCTCAATCGCATCCACGGTTAACGGGCAGTATCACGCAAGAGCAAATGTTAGCCGAGCAACATGCCGTCATTTCACTGGAACGTTTTTGTTCTTTCAGCAAACCCTACTATCTTGAAGAGGCCGCGCAGCGAGGCGTTACGCAACAATGTACCGACCTGTTCAGCGTATTGAATATAGTGGCAATGACGGAAATGGTCGCTATCGCCCCTCGTTGGTTTGCTTTACAGCATGCAGAAGCGCTACAGCTAAAATTAATCTCGCTGCCTTGGGAGAAGAAAAGCGCCACCTGCTATCTTTCCTGGCATGAGTCTGCTGAGCGTGATAAAGGCCATCAGTGGATGAAATCTGTGCTGAGTCAATCTGAATTATTGCGTTAAGTCAGCGATTTATTAACCCAACGTACTGAGAGTGCGTCGGGTTAATAGCCTGTAGTACTTTTCTTAATAAGAACATGCTTACAATAAAGAAAGAAAATTCCTAATATAATTTCCCCGTGGAGTCATTTTTACAAGAAGGTTGTAGGAACTTGTATTTTGAAATTATATTCTGCCATTTTACCGTCCGAGCAGTGTATTAGACTATTTTTAGTCCATAGTCCCGTTTCTCTTCGTTGGCCATGAATAAAACCTTTTTGCTCCTCCTTGGTCCAAGATGGTAGGAGAAGTAAAAGTAACCTGAGTTTTAGCTCACACTTCTACGCTGAAATCCCTTTTCCGAGAGCAAGAGAGTAGGTAGACTGCGCGGAAAAAAGTAAACACGTGTAAGCTGAGATGCAGGGACTTTTGTTCCGATCGCGGTTAACTGGTTGATAAATTTCAGGCTTAGAGCGCTATGACCAATAATTTGTCGTATTACCATCTGGTCCAACGTATTCAGCATCAGATTTCTTACCGTGCCGAGCGTACGGCTTTCCGCCAATGGTCCCCACAGGGGGAAACCCAGTTGAGTTGGGCGCAGGTGGGCGGTCACATCCATCATATTGCCAGTGCTCTTTTGGCACTGGGCGTCGAGGTACAGGAACGCATCGCGATTTTTTCCAATAACTGCATGGCCTGGTCGTTAGCCGACTTGGCGATCCTGCAGTTGCGTGCGGTCAGCGTGCCAATTTATGCCACCAACACGCCAGCTCAGGCCGCATTTATCATTAATGATGCCGACATCCGTATTCTGTTTGTCGGTGAGCAAGCGCAACTGGACGCGGCAATTGCGCTGCGTGGCGTGTGTCCGCAACTCACGCACATTATTGTCTTTGATGCCGAGGCTGATTTGCGTGGCTGCGAGATTGCCCAGCACCTGAGTCAATTTGAGCAGCAGGCTGACATCAAGCAATTTGAGGCCGCGCGGCAGGAAAGGATTGATGCCTGCGATTTGCAGGATCTGTTCACTCTGATCTATACCTCCGGCACTACCGGAGAACCCAAAGGTGTCATGCTCGATTACCGCAACATGGCGGCTCAACTGCAACAGCATGATGATCGCCTTACGGTAACCGAGGATGACGTCTCCCTGTGCTTCTTGCCGTTGTCGCATGTTTTTGAGCGTGCCTGGAGCTTCTTCATTATGCATTCCGGTGCGCAAAACGTTTTTCTGCCGAATACCGACTGGGTGCGTGAAGCGATGGCGGATGTCAGGCCAACCCTGATGTGTGCCGTGCCCCGTTTCTATGAAAAAATCTTCAGCGCGGTGCATGAGAAAGTCGCGCGGGCTCCTTGGCTACGCCGTGTGTTATTCCATTGGGCCATCGTCTGTGGCGAGCGTAGATTTCTTCAGGAGCGGGCCGGTAAGCCCCTTGGTAAGTTATTTGACCTCTCTCACCGCTGGGCCGATAAACTGGTACTAAGCAAACTGCGGGGGATCCTGGGGGGACGGGTGCGTTTTCTGCCCGCAGCCGGTGCCAAATTGGATGACAATGTCATTCTGTTTTTCCAGGCGATGGGCGTTAACATCAAATATGGCTATGGCATGACGGAAACCTGCGCCACGGTTTCTTGCTGGGAAGAGAACAACTTCCGCTTTGGCTCGATTGGCAAACCTTTGCCGGGAGTGGAGGTCCGGATCGGCGATGAGAATGAGATCCAGGTTCGCGGGCCGATCGTTATGCGTGGCTATTTCAACAAACCCTTAGAGACGGCCAATTCTTTCACCGCCGATGGTTGGTTGAAAACAGGGGATGCCGGTTTGCTTGATGAAGATGGCAACCTGTTTATTACCGAGCGTCTGAAGGATCTGATGAAGACCTCCGGCGGCAAATATATAGCGCCCCAGATGCTGGAAGGGACCCTGACGCAGGATCGTTTTATAGAGCAGGTGGCGATCATTGCGGATGCGCGCAAGTTTGTTTCCGCGTTGATCGTGCCAAGTTTCGAATTGTTGGAAGAGTACGCCAAATCGATCAACCTTAAGTACCATGATCGGCTCGAACTGCTGCGCAATAGTCACATCATCGAAATGTTCGAAAAGCGCTTGCGGGAAATGCAAAAAGAGCTGGCGATCTTCGAGCAGGTGAAAAAATTCACACTACTGCCTGCCGCATTTTCTATGGAACTGGGGGAACTGACTCCGACGCTGAAACTGCGTCGTAAGGTGATCCTCCAGCGTTATCAGAATGAGATAGAATCGATGTATCAGGAAAAATGAGCGTGCTGGCGGTGTTTCGCTGAAATAACCGCCAGCTAGCGTGCCTGATATACTTCTGTAATTATCCCATGCCCCAAAACAATGCCTAGCTGGATCCACTGTCAGCTAGTGCATTGTTTTTATAAGCGGCAGATCCTCAGTGAGATGGCAATAACCTTGTTTGCTCACTGGGTATTTTGCTGTTTGCCTGCCCCATATTCTGACGTTATGTTAAGAGATCTAAGATCGTCTATAAAAATTTGGGGCATTGCCCCGTGACAGGCGCTACGTTCCGGCGTCAGACAAGCTATGTAAGCCTGGAGGCAAACCCATGGAAATGTTGTCAGGAGCCGAGATGGTCGTCCGATCGTTAATCGATCAGGGCGTTAAGCATGTATTCGGCTATCCGGGCGGGGCGGTACTCGATATCTACGATGCCCTGCACACGGTTGGAGGTATCGATCATATTCTGGTGCGGCATGAGCAGGGGGCTGTGCATATGGCTGACGGCTATGCTCGGGCCACCGGTGAAGTGGGGGTGGTGCTGGTCACGTCTGGGCCTGGTGCAACCAACGCCATTACCGGCATTGCCACCGCTTATATGGACTCCATTCCAATGGTGGTGCTTTCCGGCCAGGTTCCCAGTTCACTGATTGGTTACGATGCTTTTCAGGAATGCGATATGGTGGGGATATCCCGCCCGGTGGTAAAGCATAGCTTCCTGGTTAAACGAACCGAAGATATTCCCTCCGTGCTGAAAAAAGCCTTCTATCTGGCTTCTACCGGCCGCCCTGGTCCGGTAGTCATCGATTTGCCCAAGGATATCGTCGGCCCGGCGGTAAGAATGCCTTACGCGTATCCGCAGGATGTCAGCATGCGTTCCTACAATCCGACGGTGCAAGGCCACCGCGGTCAGATTAAACGCGCGCTGCAAACTATCCTGTCAGCCAAAAAACCGATCATGTATGTGGGGGGCGGTGCTATTAGCTCAGGCTGCCATGAAGAGTTACTGCAACTGGCAGAAAAGCTCAACCTACCGGTCACCTGCACATTGATGGGGTTAGGGGCGTTCCCTGGTACACATCGGCAAAGTGTGGGGATGCTGGGTATGCACGGCACTTATGAAGCCAATAAAACCATGCATCACTCCGATGTTATTTTTGCCGTTGGGGTGCGCTTTGATGACCGCACCACTAACAATCTGGCGAAATATTGCCCGGATGCCACGGTGCTGCATATTGATATCGATCCGACCTCCATTTCAAAAACGGTGGATGCTGATATTCCGATTGTGGGTGACGCCCGGCAGGTGCTGACGCAGATGCTGGAATTGTTGGCGCAGGATGGCAATGTGCAAGATTTTGATGCGCTGCGTGACTGGTGGCAGTCGATTGAACAGTGGCGTGCGCGTGATTGCCTGGGCTATAACAAGAATAGTGGCACCATCAAACCTCAGGCCGTGATCGAAACGCTGCATCGCCTGACCAAAGGGGATGCTTACGTCACGTCTGACGTGGGCCAGCATCAGATGTTTGCCGCACTTTATTATCCCTTCGACAAACCCCGTCGTTGGATCAATTCCGGTGGGTTGGGCACCATGGGCTTTGGCCTGCCTGCCGCACTTGGCGTGAAACTCGCTTTGCCAGAAGAAACGGTGGTGTGCGTGACTGGCGATGGCAGTATTCAGATGAACATTCAAGAGTTGTCCACCGCATTGCAGTACAACCTGCCGGTCGTTGTGGTCAACCTGAATAACCGCTATCTGGGCATGGTGAAGCAGTGGCAGGATATGATCTATTCTGGCCGCCACTCGCAATCCTACATGAATTCTCTGCCCGACTTTGTGAAACTGGCGGAGGCCTACGGCCATGTCGGCATCGCGATCCGTACCCCGGATGAACTGGAAAGCAAGTTAGCGCAAGCGCTGGCAGAAAAAGAACGCCTGGTGTTTGTCGATGTTACCGTCGATGAAACTGAACATGTTTATCCTATGCAAATCCGCGGTGGAAGCATGGACGAAATGTGGCTAAGCAAAACGGAGAGAACCTGATGAAGCGCCGTATTTTATCTGTATTACTGGAAAACGAATCCGGTGCCTTGTCGCGCGTCGTTGGGCTGTTCTCTCAGCGCGGCTATAATATCGAAAGCCTCACCGTCGCACCTACCGACGATCCTACCTTGTCACGAATGACGATTCAGACGGTCGGGGACGAAAAGATACTGGAGCAGATTGAAAAGCAGCTGCATAAGTTGGTTGATGTGCTGCGCGTCAGTGAACTCATCCAAGGTGCCCACGTTGAACGTGAAATCATGTTGGTGAAACTGCAGGCGAGCGGTTATGGTCGCGAAGAAGTTAAGCGGAGTACGGATATTTTCCGTGGGCAGATTGTGGATGTGACCGCTTCGCTTTACACCGTGCAGTTGGCAGGTACCAGCGACAAACTGGATGCTTTCCTCAACGCGGTGCGTGAAGTGGCGGAAATTGTTGAGGTGGCACGCTCGGGGATCGTCGGCGTCTCGCGTGGCGACAAGATCATGCGTTGAAGTCGGCTTTAGCATTACATCTGGGGGCGTGGCTTGTCGGCTGCGCCCTTTCTATTTACTTTTTTGCCCGTTTGCTGGCACCTTTCTGCAAAAGCGGTTGCTAGCTAGTGTTTTCTGCTGTTAGATCGCAAAGGCAGGGTTGAATAACCATAGTGACTATCATGGTTATTCGCTATCCTACCTCTTTCAAACCGCAACGCGGTAAGTCGCCATTTGAAAGCGATAGGGTATAACGCCACAATTTTCGTTTCTATTTTCAGCGTCATAAGGGGTTAACGTGAAACTGGATGAAATCGCGCGTCTCGCAGGCGTTTCGCGCACTACGGCCAGTTATGTCATCAACGGCAAGGCGAAGCAATATCGTGTCAGCGATAAAACCGTCGAGAAAGTGATGGCCGTGGTCAGGGAGCACAACTATCACCCGAATGCTGTCGCAGCTGGGCTGCGTGCAGGCCGAACCCGTTCTATCGGCCTGGTGATACCGGATCTTGAAAATACCAGCTATACCCGTATTGCCAACTATCTTGAGCGCCAGGCACGTCAGCGTGGCTACCAACTGTTGATCGCATGTTCCGAAGATCAGCCTGATAATGAAATGCGCTGTATTGAGCATTTGCTGCAACGTCAGGTGGACGCGATTATCGTTTCTACTGCATTGCCGCCGGAACATCCATTCTATCAGCGCTGGGCTAACGATCCTTTCCCGATTATCGCTTTGGATCGTGCGTTGGATCGTGAACATTTTATCAGCGTTGTGGGAGCCGATCAGGAAGACGCCTTTGCATTAGCGCAGGAGCTGCGCACTTTCCCGGCCAAATCGGTACTGTATCTTGGTGCATTGCCCGAGCTTTCTGTCAGTTTCTTGCGTGAGCAGGGTTTCCGTCAGGCCTGGCAGGAAGATGAGCGTCAGGTGGACTATTTGTATGCCAATAGCTACGAACGTGAAGCCGCAGGCATGCTGTTCGCGGAATGGTTAAAAACCCATCCGATGCCACAGGCGTTGTTTACTACTTCATTTTCTCTGCTGCAGGGCGTCATGGATGTGACGCTGAAAAAGTATGGGCGTTTACCGTCAGATCTGGCGATTGCCACCTTTGGCGACCATGAATTGCTGGACTTTCTGGAATGCCCGGTGCTTGCTGTAGCTCAGCGTCACCGGGATGTAGCTGAGCGAGTGCTGGAGCTGGTGCTGGCCAGTTTAGATGAACCGCGCAAACCCAAACCGGGTATGACACGTATCCGCCGCAACCTGTTCCGCCGCGGTAGCCTGAGCCGCAAATAATGCCCTCACCCTAACCCTCTCCCTCAGGGAGAGGGGATCGTTCGAGTCACAATTTGGCTACGCTATTCATTCTGTACACCCGGTGACGGATTAACTCCCGTTCCGGAGCACAGCTTCGTATCAGCTCACCTTGGTGGAGCGGGTCTGAAACTATATGCACGTTGGTGCCGAGATTATCTCTTTAGCTCCAACAGAGCAGGGACTATCAGCTTCCTCTCCCTGTGGGAGAGGGGATCGTTCGAGTCACAATTTGGCTACGCTATTCGTTCTGTACACCCGATGACGGATTAACTCCTGTTCCGGAGCACAGCTTCGTATCAGCTCACCTTGGTGGTACGGGTCTGAAACTATATGCACGTTGGTGCCGAGATTATCTCTTTAGCTCCAACAGAGCAGGGACTATCAGCTTTCTCTCCCTGTGGGAGAGGGGATCGTTCGAGTCACAATTTGGCTACGCTATTCGTTCTGTACACCCGATGACGGATTAACTCCTGTTCCGGAGCACAGCTTCGTATCAGCTCACCTTGGTGGTACGGGCCTGAAACTATATGCACGTTGGTGCCGAGATTATCTTTTTAGCTCCAACAGAGCAGGGACTATCAGCTCCCTCTCCCTTAGGGAGAGGGGATCGTTCGAGTCACAATTTGGCTACGCTATTCGTTCTGTACACCCGATGACGGATTAACTCCTGTTCCGGAGCACAACTTCGTACCAGCTCTCCTTGGTGGAGCGGGTCTGAAACTATACGCACGTTGGTGCCGAGATTATCTCTTTAGCTCCAACAGAGAAGGAACTATCAGCTCCCTCTCCCTGTGGGAGAGGGTTGGGGTGAGGGGACCACGCGAAACAGTCTGCGGCAATACTCAAGAAAATAGCCGTACGCCACGCCCATCGCCATTGAGATCACCGCATTGCTGCTCACCGCAGCCAGGATCTGCTGGCTGTCTGCGCCCACGCTCCACAGAATGGCGGCGTAAACCGGTGACTGAAAGCTGACATAGGCCAGAAGATCGGCAAGGTTACGCAGTAGGAACTGCCCATGAGGGAAGCGGCGTGCCGTGGTGATAAAGAAATCGCGATAGCGGCCATATGGCCAGGCGATAAGGATGTTGACGGGGATCGACAATAACCGCGATGAAAGCGATTGGCTGAAGCTCATTCCTGAGATCAGGATCTCAATCGCCATCCCGACGATAAAGCAGTACACCACGAGTGCAAAGGTATCGGCGGCAGCAATGCGCCAACGTGAGACTGGTGTAGACATGATGTGATCCCTGAGTTTGATAGGTCAACATGTTAACTATGGATGTTAAAATGGTGTTATAAACCAACTTATTCTAATTTAGCTAGTATACTTAACTGACTTTGTTGTTTTAAGTAGTTAAATATATTTATTTTTAACATTTGGCTGATTTTTATCCCGGCAGAAGGCGCAAAAAATCCAATGCAAGGAATTAAAGATGGTGTTTTTTATTAAATTTTTAATAAACAGCAGGTTATGGTGTGTGTACCTGCGAGAGGTCAAAATAGGGGAGATTTCCTAAAACTGCGGGAAATGACCTATGAATTGTAAAGAGGTGTTTTGAGAATAATCTTACCAAATTGATTTAAATCGTAATTAGGTGGGTTTGCCTTTGCCGGAGAATTTATTTTCTATAGGGGTTTTTCCTTGCAAGAATAATTGAAGTAAAATAACGCCCGGTTTGCGGCTCAATATTCATTGAGCGTTATTAAGTCAATGGCTTATGGCATTTGACGGCAAATAAGGCCACTCGAAGACAGGCCTTTGCCGATGCGGGTTACAGCGGGGGCATGCCCAGCGATATCGAGGCTAAAAAGTGAGACCTGGGTTGCAGAAGGAAGTAATGAGTTATTTAATCGCCAATTTGTGACTTTTTTAATCACATAGTTTCCGCTTAGAAAATTCTCCTCTCTAATCATGGTGTTAATTTATATTCACGTAATAAATAACGTTCCTTTCGTGAGTCAGCCCTCAGAATGGTCATAGAAATATTGCCAAACCGCTCTTGCTCTGGCTTGACAAGGTTTTCATACCCTCCGTAAACTCCATTGTGTGGGAAATTGTGGTGTAAAGTGGTGAAAAGGGTCACGAGGGGGTAGCTCAGGTATGTTCCGTGGGGCGACGATGGTTAACCTCGACAGTAAAGGGCGGCTTGCCGTACCTACCCGTTACCGGGATTTACTGAATGAGGAATCACAAGGTCAAATGGTTTGCACCATCGATCTCCATCAGCCCTGCCTGCTGCTTTACCCGCTACCCCAATGGGAAATCATCGAGCAAAAGTTGTCACGTCTGTCGAGCATGAATCCCGCCGAGCGCCGCGTCCAGCGCTTACTTCTGGGGCATGCCAGCGAATGTCAGATGGATAGCGCCGGTCGGTTGTTGTTGGCCAGTACGCTACGCCAACATGCCGGGCTCACGAAAGAAGTGATGCTGGTCGGGCAGTTCAACAAGTTTGAACTGTGGGATGAACAGACCTGGTATCAACAAGTCAAGGATGATATCGACGCAGAACAGTCCGCTCAGGAACCGTTGTCTGAGCGGCTACAGGACTTGTCACTATAAGCATGTCGGAAAACTATAAGCATACGACCGTACTGTTGGATGAGGCCGTTAATGGCCTCAATATTCGCAGTAACGGCACATACATCGACGGTACTTTTGGTCGCGGTGGCCATTCTCGTCTGATTCTGTCCCAATTGGGGCCGGAAGGACGTCTGTTGGCGATTGATCGCGATCCGCAGGCAATTGCTGCTGCTCAATCTATTGAAGATCCGCGTTTTACCATCATACATGGCCCGTTTTCTGAGCTGTCACACTATGTGCAGGAGCGCGAGTTGGTTGGCAAGATCGACGGTGTACTCCTCGATTTGGGGGTTTCTTCCCCGCAGTTGGATGATGCCGATCGAGGATTCTCTTTCATGCGTGACGGCCCGCTGGACATGCGTATGGATCCTTCCACCGGGCAATCTGCCGCTGAATGGCTGATGAAAGCGGAAGCCGACGATATCGCCTGGGTGCTGAAAACCTTTGGCGAGGAGCGTTTTTCCAAACGCATCGCGCGCGCCATTGTGGAAAGAAATCGTGTTGAACCGATGACGCGTACCAAAGAACTGGCGGACCTGATCGCCGATGCCAGTCCGTTCCGTGAAAAGCACAAGCACCCGGCTACCCGCAGTTTCCAGGCAATCCGCATCTATATCAACAGCGAGCTGGAAGAGATCGAACGTGCGCTCGATGGTGCATTGGCCGTACTGGCACCACAAGGCCGTTTGTCGATCATCAGTTTCCACTCATTGGAAGATCGTATCGTCAAACGTTTCATGCGTCACCACAGTCGTGGTGCACAGGTGCCAGCCGGTATTCCACTGACTGAAGCGCAACTGCGTGAAATGGGCGGCCGAACGCTGAAAGCCTTGGGCAAAATGATGCCTTCGGAAAATGAAGTGGCGGATAACCCACGCGCGCGTAGCTCTGTGTTACGCATTGCCGAGAGGATGCCAGCGTGATTGGTAATGAGCGCCACAGTTTGGTTGGCGTCATTGGCGGAGACTTGCTACGTAACGCCAAGATCCCGCTGATTTTGTTGGTTGCTGTGCTGGTATCGGCCATTTTTGTGGTCACTACCGCCCACCGTACACGTCTGCTGACTGCCGAGCGTGAGCAACTGGTACTGGAGAGAGATGCGCTGGATATCGAGTGGCGCAACCTGATTCTGGAAGAGAATGCCCTTGGCGATCACAGCCGAGTAGAGCGGATCGCCACCGAAAAGCTGCAGATGCAACATGTCGATCCATCGCAGGAAAATATCATCGTCAAACCATGAATGGTTTAGCTGAAACGGAGCATAAAGGTAACGCATGAAAGCAGTACGGCCCGGTAAGTTTAAACGCCAGGAAGATCAAGCCAGCTTTGTCAGCTGGCGTTTTGCGTTGTTGTGCGGCTGTATCTTGCTGGCGCTGGTGGGGCTGTTGGTGCGCATGGCTTACCTGCAGGTCATCAACCCGGATCGCCTGGTGAAAGAAGGCGATATGCGTTCGTTACGTGTGCAGGAAGTACCGACGGCACGCGGTATGATCAGCGATCGCTCTGGCCGTCCATTGGCGGTGAGCGTACCGGTAAACGCCGTGTGGGCCGATCCGAAGGAGTTGAACGATCGCGGGGGGATTACGCTGGATTCACGTTGGAAGGCGCTTTCTGACGCATTGCAAATTCCGTTGGATCAGCTCTCCAATCGTATCAATGCCAATCCTAAAGGGCGCTTTGTCTATCTGGCCCGTCAGGTTAACCCGGCGATTGGCGACTATATCCACAAACTGAAGCTGCCAGGGATCTATCTGCGCCAGGAGTCGCGCCGCTACTATCCGGCCGGGCAAGTGACCTCCCATATCATTGGCGTGACCAATATTGATGGTGAAGGGATCGAAGGGGTTGAAAAGAGCTTCGATCGCTGGCTGACAGGGCAACCTGGCGAGCGCACCGTGCGTAAAGACCGTTTTGGCCGCGTGATTGAGGATATCTCCTCGGTAGACAGCCAGGCGGCACACAATCTTGCGCTAAGTATTGATGAACGTCTGCAGGCACTGGTTTACCGCGAGCTGAACAACGCGGTGGCCTTCAACAAGGCGGAGTCGGGGACCGCCGTGCTGGTGGACGTCAACACGGGTGAAGTGCTGGCAATGGCCAACAGCCCGTCATACAACCCGAACAATATGGCCGGTACGCCAAAAGACACCATGCGTAACCGCGCGATAACCGATATTTTTGAGCCCGGTTCCACCGTGAAACCGATGGTGGTGATGACGGCATTGCAGCACGGAGTGATAAAAGAAAACAGCGTGCTCAATACCATCCCTTACCGCATTAGCGGCCATGAGATTAAAGATGTGGCGCGTTATTCGGAACTGACCGTGACCGGGATCTTGCAGAAGTCGAGTAACGTCGGTGTTTCAAAACTGGCGTTAGCGATGCCGTCCTCAGCGTTAGTAGATACTTACTCACGTTTTGGGCTGGGAAAAGCGACCAATTTGGGGTTGGTCGGAGAAAGCAGTGGCTTATACCCAAAAAAACAACGGTGGTCTGACATAGAGAGGGCCACCTTCTCTTTCGGCTATGGGCTAATGGTAACGCCGTTACAGTTAGCGCGAGTCTATGCCACGATCGGCAGTCTGGGCATTTATCGTCCGTTGTCGATCACCAAAGTTGACCCTCCTGTTGCCGGTGAGCGCGTCTTCCCTGAGTCGACCGTGCGTACCGTGGTGCACATGATGGAAAGCGTGGCTTTACCTGGTGGTGGTGGCGTGAAGGCTGCCATCAAGGGTTACCGTATTGCCATTAAAACCGGTACCGCCAAAAAGGTCGGGCCAGACGGCAAATACGTGAACAGATATATCGCTTATACCGCGGGTGTGGCGCCAGCAAGCCAACCCCGTTTTGCTCTGGTCGTGGTCATCAACGATCCGCAGGGTGGAAAATACTACGGTGGTGCGATTTCCGCACCGGTGTTTGGTGCCATCATGGGGGGCGTGCTGCGGATCATGAATATCGAGCCTGACGCGCTGCCCACCGGTGACAAAAGCGAACTGGTTATTAACAATAAAGAGGGTTCAGGTGGCAGATCGTAATTTGCGCGATTTACTCGCTCCGTGGGTGCCAACGGCACCCGAGCGCGCGCTGCGGGAAATGATATTAGACAGCCGTATTGCGGCTGCCGGGGATCTGTTTGTCGCCGTTGTCGGCCATCAAACGGATGGACGCCGTTATATTCCGCAAGCCATCGCACAAGGGGTTGCCGCCGTTATCGCTGAGGCTGAAGGCCAGGCTGAAGACGGTAAAATCTGTGAAATGCACGGCGTGCCAGTCATTTATCTGAGCCAGCTCAATCAGCGCCTGTCCGCTCTGGCCGGGCGTTTTTACCATCAGCCTGCTGAGCGTCTGCGTCTGATCGGCGTAACTGGTACCAACGGCAAAACTACCACCACCCAGCTGTTGGCACAGTGGAGCCAACTGCTGGGCGAAACCGCCGCCGTCATGGGGACCGTAGGTAACGGGCTGTTGGGGCAGGTTTGCCCAACGGAAAATACCACCGGTTCTGCTGTTGATGTGCAACATGTCCTCAACGATCTGGCTGAACAGGGGGCCACCTTTGCTGCGATGGAAGTTTCTTCCCATGGCCTGGTACAGCACCGCGTGGCCGCTCTGCCGTTTGCCGCCGCGGTCTTTACCAACCTAAGCCGCGATCACCTCGATTACCACGGTGATATGGCCAGCTATGAAGCGGCGAAGTGGTCACTGTTTGCCGCTCACGATGTTGGGCAGGCGATCATCAATGCTGATGATGAAGTCGGGCAACGCTGGTTGGCTAAATTACCGGATGCGGTCGCCGTCACCATGCTCGATAACCTGCAGCCTGGCTGTCGTGGGCGCTGGTTGAAAACCACCGCGGTGAATTATCACGACAACGGTGCCACTATCCAGTTCAGCTCAACCTGGGGTAACGGCGAGATCGAAAGCCGCCTGATGGGGGCGTTCAACGTCAGCAATCTGATCCTGGCTTTGGCAACGCTGTTGTCACTGGGGTATCCGTTTGATGAGCTGGTTAAAACCGGCAATCAGTTACAGCCGGTGTGTGGCCGCATGGAAGTCTTTAATGCGCCTGGCAAGCCGACGGTAGTGGTGGATTATGCCCACACCCCGGACGCGCTGGAAAAAGCGCTGGAAGCCGCTCGACTGCACTGCCAGGGGCAGTTGTGGTGTGTATTTGGCTGCGGTGGCGATCGCGATAAAGGTAAGCGCCCACTTATGGGGGGCATTGCCGAACAGTTTGCCGATCGGGTCGTCGTGACTGATGATAACCCACGTACCGAAGAGCCATCGGCCATCATCAACGATATTTTGACCGGCTTGCTGGACGCCGGACATGTACAGGTGATCCATGGGCGTGCGGAAGCCGTGACCAGCGCGATCATGCAGGCTAAAGAACAAGATGTGGTCTTGGTGGCAGGTAAAGGCCACGAGGATTATCAATTGGTGGGGAACCGCCGTCTGGATTACTCCGACCGCACCACGGTCGCTCGTCTGTTGGGGGTATTGGCATGATCCCCGTTTCCCTCCAGACACTTGCCGCCGTATTGGGCGCTGAATTGATCGGTGCCGATTGCCAAATCGCAGCGGTGACGACGGATACCCGTCAAGTTACCACCGGTTGTCTGTTTGTCGCTTTGAAAGGAGAGCGTTTCGACGCTCACGACTTTGCCGCTGATGCTGTAGCCGCAGGTGCCAGGGCGCTGCTGGTAAGTAAGCGCTTATTGTTGGATACCCCCCAACTGCTGGTGAAAGATACCCGTTTGGCGTTGGGGCAGCTTGCAGCCTGGGTGCGCCAGCAGGTGCCCGCCAAGGTGGTAGCCCTGACCGGTTCATCGGGCAAAACCTCGGTTAAGGAAATGGCGGCCGCTATTCTGCGTGAGTGTGGCGAGGTGCTGCATACCGCCGGTAACTTCAATAACGATATCGGTGTACCACTGACGTTATTGCGTCTGCAACCACAGCATGATTTTGCCGTGATTGAGCTGGGTGCAAACCATATTGGCGAGATTGCCTATACCACCGCATTGACCCAACCGCAGAGTGCATTGGTAAATAATTTAGCCGCTGCCCATCTTGAGGGGTTCGGTTCGCTTGCCGGTGTTGCGCAGGCTAAAGGGGAAATCTTTGCAGGTTTACCGGCTGATGGCATCGCGATCATTAATGCTGACAACAACGACTGGCCCCATTGGCAGACCCAGTTGCAGGGTAAGACGGTCTGGCGTTTCTCCCCGCAGGCGGCTGAATCAGTGGATTTCTTCGCCAGCGACATTCAGATGAAGGACGGTTTGACTCACTTTACCTTGCATAGCCCGTTTGGAACGGCCGCTATTGCGCTGCCATTACCGGGCCGCCATAACGTGGCCAATGCACTGGCGGCAACGGCGTTGGCGATGTCGGTGGGTGCGACGTTGGCGGCAGTGAGCGCAGGGTTGAAACAGCTTAAGGCCGTCCCGGGCCGTTTATTCCCGGTGGCGCTGGCGGAAGGCAAGTTACTGCTGGACGACAGCTACAACGCCAACGTTGGTTCAATGACCGCGGCTGCACAGGTATTGGCAGAGATGCCGGGCTATCGCGTGATGGTCGTCGGCGATATGGCCGAACTGGGTGCCGAAGCCGAAGAGTGTCACCGTCAGGTGGGTGAAGCAGCCCGCTTGGCCGGTATCGATAAAGTCATCAGCGTCGGGACGTTAAGCCAGGTACTGAGTGCGGCTTCCGGCAACGGTGAACATTATCAGGATAAGACTGCAGTGATCGCGCGCGTGGCGGAATTACTGTCAGCACATGCGGTAATTACCGTGTTAATCAAAGGTTCACGTAGTGCCGCAATGGAGCAGGTAGTACGCGCGTTACAGGAGAAAGCACCATGTTAGTTTGGCTGGCCGAGCATTTGGTCAAATATTATTCAGGCTTCAACGTCTTTTCTTATCTGACGTTCAGGGCCATTGTCAGCCTGCTGACCGCGCTGTTCCTCTCCCTGTGGATGGGGCCGAAAGTGATCAAACGCCTGCAAGAAATGTCTTTCGGCCAGGTTGTCCGTAACGATGGGCCAGAGTCTCACTTCAGCAAGCGTGGTACGCCGACCATGGGCGGCATCATGATCCTGACCTCCATCACGATTTCAGTGCTGATGTGGGCTTACCCGTCCAACCCTTACGTGTGGTGCGTACTGTTCGTGTTGATAGGCTACGGCATCGTGGGCTTTGTCGATGACTATCGCAAAGTGGTGCGCAAGGATACCCGGGGATTGATTGCGCGCTGGAAATATTTCTGGCAATCGGTGATTGCCCTGATTGTGGCATTTGCCATGTATGCCGTAGGAAAAGACACGCCAGCCACCGAGCTGGTTGTGCCGTTCTTTAAGGACATCATGCCGCAACTCGGTCTGCTGTACGTACTGCTGGCATATTTTGTGATTGTGGGTACCAGCAACGCGGTCAACCTGACCGATGGGCTGGATGGTCTGGCTATCATGCCAACCGTGTTTGTTGCCGCGGGTTTTGCGCTGGTGGCTTGGGCGACCGGTAACATGAACTTCGCCAACTACCTGCATATCCCGTATCTGCGCCACGCCGGTGAGCTGGTTATCGTTTGTACCGCCATTGTTGGGGCTGGGTTAGGTTTCCTGTGGTTCAACACCTATCCGGCTCAGGTGTTTATGGGCGATGTAGGCTCCTTGGCTTTGGGCGGTGCGCTGGGGACGATAGCCGTGTTGCTGCGTCAAGAGTTTTTGCTGGTGATTATGGGCGGCGTGTTCGTGGTTGAAACGCTGTCGGTGATCCTGCAGGTGGGATCGTTCAAGCTGCGCGGGCAACGTATTTTCCGCATGGCACCGATCCATCATCACTATGAATTGAAAGGCTGGCCAGAACCCCGCGTTATCGTGCGCTTCTGGATTATTTCGCTGATGCTGGTGCTGATTGGCCTGGCGACGCTGAAGGTGCGCTAATTATGGTGGATTATCAGGGTAAAAAAGTTGTCATCATCGGGTTGGGCCTGACCGGTCTGTCCTGCGTTGATTTCTTTATGACCCGTGGCGTGACGCCGCAGGTAATGGATACCCGTATTTCGCCACCGGGGCTGGATAAACTGCCCGCAAGCGTAGAGCGGCATCTGGGCTCCCTGAACCAGGAATGGCTGCTGGCGGCGGATTTGATCGTTGCCAGCCCTGGTATGGCATTGTCGACTCCGGCCTTGAGTGAGGCCGCGGATGCCGGGATAGAGATCGTGGGTGATGTAGAACTGTTCTGCCGTGAAGCCCAGGCACCGATCGTGGCGATCACCGGCTCCAATGGCAAGAGCACTGTCACCACGTTGGTGGGTGAAATGGCCAAGGCTGCCGGCTGGGCAGTGGGTGTCGGGGGCAATATCGGTCTGCCAGCGCTCAGCCTGTTGCGCCAGGAATGCCAGCTTTACGTGCTGGAACTGTCGAGCTTCCAACTGGAAACCACCTACAGCCTGCATGCGGCCGCAGCCACCATCTTGAATGTGACCGAGGATCACATGGATCGCTACCCGTTTGGTCTGCAGCAATACCGGGCAGCCAAACTGCGTATCTATGAAAATGCGGATGTCTGTGTGGTGAACGCGGACGATGCCTTGACTATGCCTGTACGGGGTGCGGATGAGCGTTGTGTCAGCTTTGGTGCGGATGTGGGTGACTACCATCTGAACCGCCAGCAGGGTGAGATCTGGCTGCGGGTGAACGGAGAGAAAATCCTCAACACCCGCGAGATGAAGCTGACAGGTCGCCACAACTACACCAATGCGCTTGCCGCATTGGCTCTGGCGGATGCCGTCAAGTTGCCACGCGCGTCCAGCTTGAAAGCGCTGACGACGTTCACCGGCCTGGAACATCGCTTCCAACTGGTATGGGAACACGATGGTGTGCGCTGGATTAATGATTCTAAAGCTACCAACGTCGGCAGCACCGAGGCGGCGCTAAATGGTTTGCAGGTGGATGGTACCTTGCATCTGCTGTTGGGCGGGGATGGCAAGTCTGCGGACTTCTCGCCACTGGCGCGCTATCTGCAGGGCGATAACATCCGGTTGTACTGTTTTGGCCGTGATGGGGCACAGCTTGCGCAACTGCGCCCAGAGGTCGCGATGCTGACAGAAACCATGGAACAAGCCATGCAGGCGATTGCCAGCCGCGTGAAAAGCGGCGATATGGTGCTGCTTTCACCAGCCTGTGCCAGCCTGGATCAGTTCCGTAATTTTGAAGTGCGTGGCAACGAGTTTGCTCGCCTGGCACAGGAGCTTGGCGGATGAAACTACGGGTGCCGACGTTCGGCCTGGCCAACAAACTGAAAGACTGGGTGATGGGATCGCGTGAAAACGATTCGGTCAATATGGTGCTGTATGACCGTACCCTGTTGTGGCTGACCTTCGGGCTGGCGATTGTTGGTTTTGTGATGGTGACGTCGGCCTCAATGCCTATCGGCCAGCGTTTGGCTGAGGATCCGTTCCTGTTTGCCAAGCGTGATGCGCTGTATCTTGGCTTGGCATTCGGGCTGGCGCTGGTGACGCTGCGTATCCCGATGGAAGTGTGGCAACGTTACAGCAACGTCATGCTGCTGCTGTCAATAGTGATGCTGCTCATCGTGCTGGTTGTCGGTAGTTCGGTAAACGGGGCATCGCGTTGGATTTCGTTGGGGCCATTACGTATTCAGCCGGCGGAGCTGTCCAAGTTGTCGCTGTTCTGCTACCTGTCGAGCTATCTGGTTCGTAAGGTTGAAGAAGTGCGCAGTAACTTCTGGGGCTTCTGTAAACCGATGGGCGTAATGGTCGTGCTGGCGGTATTGCTGTTGGCACAGCCGGATTTGGGTACGGTGGTGGTGCTGTTTATTACCACGCTGGCCATGCTGTTCCTGGCCGGAGCCAAAATGTGGCAGTTCCTGGCGATCATCGGTTCCGGTGTGTTTGCGGTTGGGCTGCTGATTGTGGCTGAACCTTATCGTATGCGCCGTGTGACCTCCTTTTGGAACCCCTGGGCCGATCCCTTCGGTAGCGGTTACCAGCTAACCCAGTCATTGATGGCGTTTGGCCGCGGTGAGTTCTGGGGGCAAGGTCTGGGGAACTCGGTGCAGAAACTGGAGTATTTGCCAGAGGCGCATACCGACTTCATCTTCTCCATTTTAGGCGAGGAACTGGGCTATTTCGGTGTGGTTTTGGCCCTGTTAATGGTATTCTTCGTCGCTTTTCGCGCTATGTCGATTGGCCGCCGAGCATTGGAGATTGACCAGCGTTTTTCAGGTTTTCTGGCGTGTTCGATCGGTGTCTGGTTCAGTTTTCAGGCATTGGTTAACGTCGGTGCGGCGGCGGGTATGCTGCCTACCAAAGGCTTGACGCTGCCACTGATAAGTTACGGTGGCTCGAGCCTGTTGATTATGTCGACGGCGATTGTGCTGTTGCTGCGAATTGATTATGAAACGCGCCTGACCAAAGCGCAGGCGTTTGTGAAGAGGTAGCGGATGAGCGGTAAAGCTAAGCGTTTAATGGTGATGGCAGGCGGTACCGGCGGGCATGTGTTCCCGGGGCTGGCGGTCGCACATCATCTGATGGCGCAGGGCTGGCAGGTTCGCTGGCTGGGTACCGCAGACCGTATGGAAGCCGATCTGGTGCCAAAGCATGGGATCGAAATTGATTTTATCCGCATCTCCGGCTTGCGTGGCAAAGGGTTAAAAGCGCAACTGACTGCGCCGGTGCGTATCTGGCACGCGGTACGTCAGGCAAAAGCGATTATGCGCAGCTATCAGCCAGACGTGGTGCTGGGGATGGGGGGCTACGTATCTGGCCCTGGTGGTCTGGCGGCCTGGCTGTGTGGCATCCCGGTGGTGTTGCATGAACAGAACGGTATTGCTGGCCTGACCAACCGCTGGCTTTCAAGAATAGCGAAAAAAGTCCTGCAGGCGTTTCCAGGTGCGTTCCCCAATGCGGACGTGGTGGGCAACCCGGTGCGCACCGATGTGTTGGCTTTACCGTTGCCTGCAGTGCGCTTGAGTGGGCGTGAAGGGCCGATTCGGGTGCTGGTCATTGGCGGAAGTCAGGGCGCGCGCGTGCTGAATCAGACAGTTCCTGAAGTCGCCGCGCTTTTGGGCGATAGAATTACCCTCTGGCATCAGGTTGGCAAGGGGGCGTTACCCACCGTTTTGCAGGATTATGAAAGGGTAGGGCAGACCGGACACAAGGTGACCGAGTTTATCGATGACATGGCAGCGGCTTATGCCTGGGCAGATGTGGTGGTGTGCCGTTCCGGCGCGCTGACCGTGAGCGAAGTGGCTGCGGCTGGATTGCCCGCCATTTTTGTCCCGTTCCAGCATAAAGATCGTCAGCAATACTGGAATGCGCGTCCTCTGGAAGAGGCCGGTGCGGCCAAAATTATCGAACAGCCGCAGTTCACTGCCGATGCGGTGGCAGAACTGCTGGCGAGCTGGGATCGCCCAACGTTATTGGCGATGGCCGAAAAGGCCCGCGCCGTCGCGATCCCGGATGCAACAGAACGTGTGGCGGCAGAAATTATTCGTGCAGCCCTGTAAGGCCGTAGGGGTTCAGCATGCTGAACCCGTGTCGAGCTAAACCGAATTTGATAGACATAGAGAAGTTATGAATACACAACAATTGGCGAAACTACGTACTTTCGTGCCTGAGATGCGACGCGTCCGGCACATCCACTTTGTTGGCATCGGTGGTGCCGGCATGGGGGGTATCGCCGAGGTGTTGGCAAATGAAGGTTATCAGATCAGCGGTTCCGACCTGGCACCGAACCCGGTAACCCAACAGTTGAGTGAGCTTGGGGCAACGATTTACTTCCATCATCGCCCGGAGAACGTGCTGGATGCCAGCGTGGTGGTGGTTTCGACCGCGATCCCGGCAGACAACCCGGAGATTGTCGCCGCTCGTGAGGCACGTATCCCGGTGATCCAGCGGGCAGAAATGCTGGCCGAATTGATGCGTTATCGCCATGGCATTGCCATCGCCGGTACGCACGGTAAAACGACCACCACGGCAATGGTTTCCAGCATTTACGCGGAAGCCGGCCTTGACCCGACGTTTGTCAACGGCGGGCTGGTGAAGGCGGCGGGGACGCATGCACGTTTGGGGTCCAGCCGTTATCTGATTGCGGAGGCCGATGAGAGCGATGCATCGTTCCTGCATCTACAACCGATGGTGGCGATTGTCACCAACATCGAAGCCGACCATATGGATACCTACCATGGCGATTTCGAGAATCTTAAGCAGACGTTTATCAATTTCCTGCATAACCTGCCGTTTTACGGCCGTGCGGTGATGTGTGTTGATGACCCCGTGGTGCGTGAGTTGCTGCCGCGTGTGGGCCGCCATATCACCACCTATGGTTTCAGCGAAGACGCAGATGTGCGCGTAGAGAACTACCGCCAGGTTGGGCCTCAGGGGCACTTTACCCTGAGCCGTCAGGATAAGCCGCTGATGACAGTGACCTTGAATGCGCCGGGGCGTCATAACGCGTTGAATGCTGCCGCTGCGGTTGCCGTAGCTACGGAAGAAGGCATTGCTGACGACGCCATTTTACGCGCGCTGGCAGGGTTCCAGGGCACCGGGCGTCGTTTCGACTTCCTCGGCGAGTTTCCGCTGGCGGAGGTTAACGAAAAACCGGGCAGCGCGATGCTGGTGGACGATTACGGTCACCACCCAACGGAAGTGGACGCAACCATCAAGGCCGCGCGTGCCGGTTGGCCGAACAAGCGGTTGGTGATGATCTTCCAGCCACACCGTTATACGCGTACCCGCGATCTGTATGACGACTTTGCCAACGTGTTATCGCAGGTTGATGTGTTGCTGATGCTGGATGTTTACCCGGCGGGCGAAGCGCCAATCCCAGGGGCGGACAGCCGTAGCCTTTGCCGTACCATCCGTAACCGCGGCAAGCTGGATCCGATTCTGGTCTCGGATGCTGAAACCGTGCCGGCGACCCTGGCGCAAATGCTGCAAGGGGATGATCTGGTGCTGGTGCAAGGGGCCGGTAATGTCGGTAAAATCGCACGCAAACTGGCTGAGTTGAAGCTGCAGCCGCAGAAGAAAGAGGAGGAACATCATGGCTGATAAAGTTGCCGTATTGCTGGGTGGTACCTCCGCAGAACGTGAAGTTTCCCTGCAGTCTGGCGCGGCAGTGCTGGCCGGGTTGAGAGAGGCGGGAATAGAGGCACACGGTGTCGATACCCGTGATTTTCCAGTGCCTCAACTGAAAGAGGAAGGCTTCACCAAGGTGTTCATCGCGCTGCATGGCCGTGGTGGTGAAGACGGTACATTGCAGGGGCTGCTTGAGTTTTTACAACTGCCATATACCGGCAGCGGCGTGATGGCCTCGGCGCTGACCATGGATAAATGGCGCACCAAAATGGTGTGGCAATCTCTGGGGCTGCCCGTGGCACCTTATGTGGCACTGAGTCGCCAACAGTATCTTGGCGGTGAGCGTAATAGCCAACTGGCCGCCATTGAAGCATTAGGTTTGCCGTTAATCGTCAAGCCAAGCCGTGAAGGTTCCAGCGTTGGCATGAGCAAAGTGACCGCGCGCAGCGCGCTTGAAGGCGCACTGGAAGAAGCCTTCCGCCATGATGACGATGTGCTGGTGGAGAAGTGGCTGAGTGGTCCTGAATACACCGTGGCGATCCTGGGGGACCAGGTTCTTCCCTCCATCCGTATTCAGCCAGCCGGTGTGTTTTACGATTATCAGGCCAAATACATTGCTGACGATACCCAGTATTTCTGCCCGAGTGGCCTGAGTGACCAGCAGGAAGCCGATATGGCGGCGCTGGCATTGCGCGCCTATCGTGGGCTGGATTGCAGCGGCTGGGGGCGTGTTGACATCATGCAGGACAGCGATGGCAGCTTCTATCTGCTTGAGGTGAACACTTCGCCAGGGATGACCAGTCACAGTCTGGTGCCGATGGCGGCTCGTCAGGCTGGATTAACTTTCTCGCAGCTGGTTGCGGGAATTCTGGCGCTGGCTGACTGAGATGTCGCAAGCTGCCCTGAATGCACGCGAACGCGAGACGGATAACGGCCCGCGCCGCAGCAACGGAACCCAGTTGGCGGGAATGATTTTCCTGCTGATGGTGTTGGGAACGATCTTGTGGAGCGGTTGGATGGTGGTTGGCTGGATGAAAGATGCCAGCCGTCTGCCGCTCTCGAAGCTGGTGGTGACTGGCGAACGTCATTACACCACCAATGATGATATTCGCCAGGCGATTCTGGCATTGGGCGCACCAGGTACCTTTATGACGCAGGATGTGGACATCATCCAGCAACAGATTGAACGGATGCCGTGGATTAAGCAGGCCAGCGTGCGTAAACAATGGCCGGATGAGCTGAAAATCCATCTGGTGGAGTATGTCCCGGTAGCGCATTGGAATGATTTGCATATGGTAGATGCCGATGGCAAATCGTTTAGCGTTCCGGCAGAGCGTTTGGGCAAACAGAAATTACCGTTGCTCTATGGTCCGGAAGGCAGCGAACAGGATGTTCTGGAAGGTTATCACGCGATGAACAGCGTATTAGCGGCCAGCAAATTTACGCTGAAGATGGTTGCCATGACGGCGCGCCATTCATGGCAGTTGGCGCTGGATAACGATGTTCGGCTGGATCTTGGACGTGACGATCGCATGGGACGCTTGCAACGTTTTATCGGTCTTTATCCGGTGTTGCAGCAGCAGGCACAAGCGGAAAACAAACGTGTCAGCTATGTCGATTTACGTTATGACTCCGGTGCTTCGGTGGGTTGGGCTCCGGCGTTTATCGACCCGCAGGCAGCAGGCGATCGGCCAAACAGTAATCAGCAACAGAATCAGGCACAGGCAAAACAACAATGATCAAGTCGACGGACAGAAAACTGGTAGTTGGACTGGAGATCGGTACTGCAAAAGTCTCCGCGTTGGTAGGGGAAGTTCTGCCCGATGGCATGGTCAACATTATCGGGGTGGGCAGTTGCCCGTCTCGCGGTATGGATAAGGGTGGCGTTAACGATCTGGAATCGGTAGTCAAGTGCGTACAGCGTGCTATCGATCAGGCCGAACTGATGGCGGACTGTCAGATTTCGTCGGTTTATCTGGCGTTATCGGGCAAACATATCAGCTGCCAGAATGAAATAGGTATGGTGCCTATTTCAGAAGAGGAAGTGACACAGGAAGACGTGGAGAACGTGGTGCATACCGCCAAGTCGGTACGTGTCCGTGACGAACACCGTATCCTGCACGTTATTCCTCAGGAATACGCCATCGACTATCAGGAAGGCATCAAAAACCCGGTTGGGTTGTCTGGCGTACGTATGCAGGCCAAGGTGCATCTGATTACCTGCCATAACGATATGGCAAAGAACATTGTCAAAGCAGTTGAACGTTGTGGTCTGAAAGTTGACCAACTTATTTTCGCCGGTCTGGCCGCCAGCTATGCGGTACTGACCGAAGATGAGCGCGAGCTCGGCGTTTGTGTGGTGGATATCGGCGGTGGCACCATGGATATGGCCGTTTATACCGGCGGTGCTCTGCGCCACACCAAAGTGATCCCTTACGCCGGGAACGTGGTCACCAGCGATATCGCCTATGCTTTCGGCACACCGCCGACAGACGCAGAAGCGATTAAAGTTCGGCACGGTTGTGCACTTGGGTCGATTGTTAGCAAGGATGAAAGTGTTGAGGTGCCTAGCGTCGGGGGACGTCCTCCTCGTAGTCTGCAAAGACAGACATTGGCTGAAGTCATTGAGCCACGCTACACCGAACTGTTGAATCTGGTTAACGATGAAATTTTACAATTGCAGGAGCAACTGCGTCAGCAAGGGGTGAAGCATCATCTGGCAGCGGGAATTGTGCTGACCGGTGGTGCCGCCCAGATTGATGGCCTGGCAGCCTGTGCGCAACGGGTATTCCATACTCAGGTACGCATCGGCCAACCCTTGAACATCACGGGTCTGACGGATTACGCGCAGGAGCCTTACTATTCTACGGCTGTAGGACTGCTGCACTATGGAAAAGAGTCTCACCTGAGCGGTGAGGCAGAAGTAGAAAAACGCGCCTCGGTGGGCAATTGGTTTAAACGTATCAATAGCTGGCTGAGAAAAGAGTTTTAATGTTTAGACAAAGAGATCATGCTGAGTAATCTTTTTATGATCTCGCAGCGACAGGCACAAAACGGAGAGAAACTATGTTTGAACCAATGGAACTAACCAATGACGCGGTGATTAAAGTCATCGGCGTCGGCGGTGGCGGTGGCAACGCCGTTGAACACATGGTGCGCGAGCGCATCGAAGGTGTTGAATTCTTCGCCGTTAATACAGACGCTCAGGCGCTACGTAAAACGGCAGTTGGCCAAACCATCCAGATTGGTAGCGGTATTACCAAAGGTCTGGGTGCAGGCGCGAACCCGGAAGTGGGTCGCAATTCAGCGGAAGAAGACCGAGAAGCCCTGCGCGCCGCTCTGGAAGGTGCAGACATGGTCTTCATCGCGGCTGGCATGGGCGGCGGTACCGGTACCGGTGCAGCACCTGTAGTGGCTGAAGTGGCAAAAGATTTGGGTATTCTGACCGTGGCCGTGGTGACTAAGCCTTTCAACTTTGAAGGCAAGAAGCGCATGGCGTTCGCTGAGCAGGGTATCGCAGAGCTGTCCAAACACGTGGACTCGCTGATCACTATACCGAACGACAAATTGCTGAAAGTTCTGGGTCGTGGCATTTCTCTGCTGGACGCATTTGGCGCGGCCAACGACGTGCTGAAAGGTGCGGTGCAGGGTATTGCCGAGCTGATTACCCGTCCGGGCCTGATGAACGTCGACTTTGCTGACGTGCGCACCGTGATGTCCGAAATGGGCTACGCGATGATGGGTTCTGGCGTGGCCTGTGGTGAAGACCGTGCCGAAGAGGCCGCAGAAATGGCGATCTCCAGCCCACTGCTGGAAGATATCGACCTGTCCGGTGCGCGTGGCGTGCTGGTCAACATTACCGCTGGCTTCGATCTGCGTCTGGATGAGTTTGAAACCGTGGGTAACACCATTCGTGCATTTGCTTCAGACAATGCAACGGTGGTTATCGGTACTTCTCTGGATCCGGAAATGAACGACGAACTGCGCGTGACCGTAGTTGCGACCGGTATCGGTATGGACAAACGTCCAGAAATCACGCTGGTGACCAATAAGCAGGCCAGCCAGCCAGTGATGGATCACCGTTACCAGCAGCACGGGATGTCACCACTGCAGCAGGAAGTAAAACCTGCCGCCAAAGTGGTGAATGACCAGAGTGCGCAGCCAAACAAAGAGCCTGACTATCTGGATATCCCGGCCTTCCTGCGTAAACAGGCAGACTAGGAATAACCTGATAATTTGGAATCTCCGCTCTTTGTGCTAAACTGTCCCGCCGGCCTTGCTGTAAGCTGGGCTGGTAGGATTGATAACATTGCGAGATAAAACGATGATCAAACAAAGGACATTAAAACGTATTGTTCAGGCGACTGGTGTCGGTTTACATACCGGCAAGAAGGTTACGCTGACAATGCGCCCAGCGTCGGCTAACACCGGGGTCATCTATCGTCGCACTGACTTGAATCCACCGGTTGATTTTCCGGCTGATGCAAAATCCGTGCGTGATACCATGCTCTGTACTTGCCTGGTGAATGAGCATGACGTGCGTATTTCTACCGTTGAGCATCTTAATGCTGCGCTGGCGGGGTTGGGCATCGACAACATCATTATTGAAGTTGATGCAGCTGAAATCCCGATCATGGACGGTAGTGCCAGCCCGTTTGTCTTCCTGTTGCTGGATGCTGGCATCGAAGAGCTGAACTCTGCGAAGAAATTCCTGCGTCTGAAAGACACTGTACGTGTTGAAGATGGCGACAAGTGGGCCGAGCTTTCCCCGCACAACGGGTTCCGCCTGGACTTCACTATCGACTTCAACCATCCGGCTATTGATGCCAGTACACAACGTTATCGCCTGGATTTCTCAGCCGATTCGTTTGTGCGTCAAATCAGCCGCGCGCGTACCTTCGGTTTCATGCGTGATATCGAATACCTGCAATCCCGTGGCCTGGCCCTGGGCGGCAGTTTCGATTGCGCTATCGTGGTAGACGATTATCGTGTCCTGAACGAAGACGGCCTGCGCTTCGAAGACGAATTCGTTCGCCACAAAATGCTGGATGCCATCGGTGATCTGTTCATGTGTGGCCATAATATTATTGGTGCGTTCACCGCGTATAAATCGGGTCATGCACTGAATAACAAGCTGCTGCAAGCCGTGTTGGCGAAACAGGAAGCTTGGGAATACGTGACGTTCCAGGATGAGGCTGAAATGCCATTGGCATTCAAGGCGCCATCCACCGTACTGGCATAAAGCGATACCCGGAATAATTCGGGCTGCATCAAGCGGCGACGCAGTGAGTCCCAGACAGTTACATCAGTAAATGACTGGGGTTAGCGACAAATCCGTCAGAAACAGATTTGAACGCTACTCACATACTCCCGTAAGGGACGAGTCTCATGTATGAGACGTGTGCTCAACGCCAACAAAGATGCGGCTTGAGATATGAAGGGTAGATAGTGCAGATTATTTATCACGGCTGGTAGCGTTGGCTCTCTCTCCTGCCAACGATGCCAGCCGTTCTAATACTTTCCGTAATTTCTCTGGGCTACGTGCCGCCAATCCCCGTAATGCTTCTGCACTTTCCTGACTCAAATGACGCAAAGGCGCTTCAGGTTGCGCATTTTCGGTCGTTTTTGCAGCACTCTGCACTTCGCTGCTGCCTTTTGCCATCAAGGCCGGATTAATCCTGATGTCGATTGACGACAATGATGGTAGAATTTGCGCTCGTAGTGCGGATAGCAGGCTGGGTTGTTCATAGCGTAAGCGCATCATCCAACTGGCATTTGCGGTTTCCAGCACTAAAATACCTTGTCTAAAGTTGGCGACACGGCACCAAGGGTGCAGTTGAGCGGGCAATAAGCCTTTCACTGCACGGTTGAGCTTCAGCAGCGCAATAGCGCGTTGTTGAACCTTATGCAGCGGCCCTTTCTCTGCTGTGAGAGCGTCGTCGAACAGGACATCTAATAATTGTGGACGGCTATCGCGCATAATGGGCTCCGGCGGATAATAAACTCGTGATCGGTATTCTAAATCGTTGGCGACAATTTGGCAGACGTTATTTCTGGCCTCATCTCCTGTTGGGGATGGTAGCGGCCACGCTTGGCGTACCGCAAAATCTGACGGGCAGCACCGATCAAACCTCATTACCGAGTACCTCGTCCAGCCTTAATCGCCAGAATTCGGCCAGCCATGCCTTCAACAGCCTGGCGTTGTTGCAGGAAGTGCATCGTCGGTCAGCGCTAAGCGTCGATTACTGGCAACAGCATGCGCTTCGAACCGTTATTCGTCATCTCTCTTTTGCTCTTGCTCCACAGGCAGTTTATGCACGGGTGCAAGAAACGGAAACCAATGCGGTTGAGCCCCCCTTGCAGGTGGCCCAACTGGCGTTGCTCTCCACGCTCAATGCGCTACTGACGCATGAGCCGAAACCGCCTACTATCATTCGTGATACTCATCACCCTGTCGTTCCTTCTTTGGCGCGACACCATACCGGACTTTGGCTGGCCCAGGTTCAAGGTATTCGCGCCGGGCCTGGCGTCCTCAGTTGATTTTTGCCTTTCGGGCAACAAAAACCAAATGAAACAACATTTTGCTGACGGCAGGAAAGCTGTCGTCGCGTAAGAGATATTAAGAATCATGTTAATTAAATTATTGACCAAAGTTTTTGGTAGCAGTAACGATCGTACCCTGCGCCGTATGCGCAAAGCGGTTGAAGTGATCAACCGTATGGAACCAGACATGGAAAAACTGTCTGATAGCGAATTGCAGGCCAAAACCAACGAGTTCCGTGAACGCCTGAAAAAGGGCGAAACCGTGGAAAGCCTGATCCCGGAAGCCTTTGCCGTTGTACGCGAAGCCAGTAAGCGTGTGTTTGGTATGCGTCACTTTGATGTGCAGCTGCTGGGCGGTATGGTGCTGAACGACCGCTGCATCGCCGAGATGCGTACCGGTGAAGGTAAAACGCTGACTGCAACCCTGCCTGCTTATCTGAATGCCCTGAGTGGCCGTGGCGTGCACGTTGTGACCGTCAACGACTATCTGGCCCAGCGTGACGCCGAAAACAACCGTCCGCTGTTCGAATTCCTGGGGTTGACCGTGGGTATCAACCTGCCGGGTATGCCAGCCCCTGCCAAGCGTGAAGCCTATGCTGCCGATATCACCTATGGCACCAATAACGAATACGGCTTTGACTACCTGCGTGACAACATGGCGTTTAGCCCAGAAGAGCGCGTACAGCGTAAACTGCACTACGCACTGGTGGATGAGGTTGACTCCATTTTGATCGATGAAGCGCGTACGCCGCTGATCATCTCCGGCCCGGCCGAAGACAGTTCAGAGATGTATATCCGCGTTAACAAGCTGATCCCTAACCTGATCCGTCAGGAAAAAGAAGACTCAGAGACTTTCCAAGGGGAAGGGCACTTCTCGGTTGATGAAAAAGCGCGCCAGGTTCACCTGACCGAACGTGGCCTGATCCTGATCGAAGAGATGTTGGTGGAAGCCGGCATTATGGATGAAGGCGAATCGCTGTATTCACCGACTAACATCATGCTGATGCACCATGTGACCGCTGCGTTACGTGCTCATGTACTGTTTACCCGTGATGTTGATTACATCGTCAAAGATGGTGAAGTCATTATTGTTGACGAGCACACTGGCCGTACCATGCAGGGGCGCCGCTGGTCTGATGGTTTGCATCAGGCAGTAGAGGCCAAAGAAGGCGTCGAAATCCAGAATGAGAACCAAACGCTGGCTTCCATCACCTTCCAGAACTATTTCCGTCTGTATGAAAAACTGGCCGGTATGACGGGGACGGCCGACACCGAAGCCTTCGAGTTCAGCTCTATCTACAAGCTCGATACCATCGTGGTGCCAACCAACCGCCCAATGATCCGTAAAGATATGCCGGATCTGGTATACATGACCGAAAAAGAAAAGATCGCGGCGATCATTGAAGATATCCGTGAGCGTACCAGCAACGGTCAACCGGTGCTGGTGGGGACGATTTCGATCGAGAAGTCAGAGGTGGTTTCCCGCGAACTGACCAAGGCGGGTATTGAACACAAGGTTCTGAACGCCAAATTCCACGCTATGGAAGCCGATATCGTCGCTAATGCAGGCCAGACCGGTGCGGTCACCATCGCGACCAACATGGCGGGTCGTGGTACCGATATCGTGTTGGGGGGGAGCTGGCAGAGCGAAGTGGCTCAGTTGGAAGACCCAACCGAAGAGCAGATTGCCGCGATTAAAGATGCTTGGCAAATCCGCCATGATGCCGTTCTGGCCGCGGGTGGTTTGCATATCATCGGTACCGAACGTCACGAATCACGTCGTATCGACAACCAGTTACGTGGCCGTTCCGGTCGTCAGGGGGATGCCGGTTCTTCCCGCTTCTACCTGTCAATGGAAGATGCACTGATGCGTATTTTCGCCTCGGACCGCGTCTCTGGCATGATGCGTAAACTGGGTATGAAAGATGGCGAGGCCATTGAACATCCATGGGTAACCAAAGCGATTGCTAACGCGCAGCGTAAAGTTGAAAGCCGTAACTTCGATATCCGTAAGCAGTTGCTGGAATACGATGATGTGGCCAACGATCAGCGTCGTGCGATCTACAGCCAGCGTAACGAATTGCTGGATGTGTCCGATGTGAGCGAAACTATTGCCAGCATCCGTGAGGACGTGTTCAAAACGACGATCGACAGCTACATTCCACCGCAATCCCTGGAAGAAATGTGGGATGTGCAGGGGCTGGAAGAGCGTCTGAAAAACGATTTCGATCTGGATATGCCGATTGCTGAGTGGCTGGATAAAGAACCGCAGTTGCATGAAGAAACGCTGCGTGAACGTATTCTGGAGAAAGCGAAAGAAGATTACTTGCGCAAAGAAGAAGTTGTGGGCAGCGAAATGATGCGCAACTTCGAGAAAGGCGTGATGCTGCAAACGCTGGATTCACTGTGGAAAGAGCACCTGGCGGCGATGGATTACCTGCGTCAGGGGATCCACCTGCGTGGTTATGCGCAAAAAGATCCGAAGCAGGAATACAAGCGTGAGTCCTTCAACATGTTCTCTACCATGCTGGAATCGCTGAAATATGAAGTGATCAGCGTGCTGAGCAAGGTTCAGGTGCGGATGCCGGAAGAGGTTGAAGCGTTGGAGTTGCAACGCCGTGAAGAAGCTGAGCGCCTGGCACGTCAGCAGCAACTGAGCCACCAGGAAGAAAACTCGCTGGCTGTTTCCGATCCAAACACACCGGCAGTCGCTGAGCGTAAAGTGGGGCGTAACGATCCTTGCCCATGTGGTTCTGGCAAGAAATACAAGCAGTGCCATGGCCGTTTGCAAAAATAAGCCGGGCGGCAGTGATTAATTGAATATATACCCCAAATAATGCGAGTTGCTTGTAGGCGGCAAACGAATGAATCCCTGGGAGCATAGCCAACGATGTGACCAGGGTGAAAGAGTGCAGCCAACACTCAAGTAACTTGAAGTATCAGGAGTATAGAGGTTCAGCTTGCTGAGCCTCTTTTTTTAGGCACAACGACCTGGAGGATGGAATGAAGCATCTGAACATTGCCGTAGGTATTATCCGCAGCCCGCAGCAGGAAATCTTCATTACCCGCCGTGCCGCGGATTCACACATGGCCGGTTTTTGGGAGTTTCCTGGTGGCAAGATAGAGTTGGGTGAGTCGCCAGAGCAGGCATTGAAACGCGAATTGCTGGAAGAGACTGGGATCCACGTTTGTCGGGCACAACGGCTGGAAGTGCTGGAGCACCATTTTACCGATCGCATTGTGACGCTGAATTTCTATCTGGTGGAAGAGTGGCAGGGTGAGCCCTATGGGCGTGAAGGTCAGCCGATGCGCTGGGTAAAGCAGGCTGATTTGCGTGAGGACGAGTTCCCCGAAGCCAATGCCAGCATTATCAAGTTGTTGGTGGCGCAAGCGAGCACAGCACAATAATTTGCTGGCCTGGCATCTGCCAGGCCGCCATTAGCCCATTAACGATTGAATACTTCGACGTGTTCATGGGCTCGCGCCAGGGCCGCACGGACAGTATTTAAATGGGGTCCCGACCGATTTGCTGCTCTGACCAATCCTCGCTTTCGTTCAGATCCTCGTTGCTTGGAATACGTTTCTCTTCATCGGCCCATTCGCCGAGATCGATCAACTGGCAGCGCTTGCAGCAGAACGGGCGATAAGGGCTGACTTCACCCCAAACTACACCTTTGCCACAGGTTGGGCATTTTACTACGGTCATATTCATTCCTTCCTCCTTCATACCTGTCGCCTTTCAGGCCGCAACTTTGTTACCTGCACGTAGCTATTCGGCCCATCCGTGGGCCTCACCCCTTCGGGGTCGCTGTATACAGCGTTCAAATCTGTTCCCGGCAGATTTGTCACCCTGGTTACTAATAGTAAGCTCCTAGGGATGAGTGAGCTTGGCGCCTGGCTGCAACTTGAAGTGCGTAGAGTATAAAAGGTTTATGTGCATAAGTTAGCAACAAGCTAACTCAAAGGTTAAACGCTCCGGCACCAGGCCGTTTTCGCTGTCCAATGGCAGGAAACGGATGGCATAACGCGTTTTGTGGCCGGAAATCTGTGGGTAAAGCTGATAAGCCAGGTTGATACGCAAGCGTAGCAGATCGGCACCCTCAGCATTGTCCTGGAAGAAACCATTGAGGCTGATCTGATTGCGGAATGGCCCGGCTTGGCGCACCAGATTCAACACGATGGTGAGCGCCTGATTCAGTGGCTCAAGCGTTTGCAACCAGGCGGCAACGTCGGCATCGCGTTCGTGTTGCGCCACATGCATCCACATATGCAGCGTGGGCAAATCAAAACTGCAGCAACCGCCGGGAATGCTCAGACGCTGGCGCACCAGGCTGATCAGGCGATCTTCGCGGAGCGCCTGACCCATACGTGGGGCAGACATGAGTGCTGAGGCACAGGCCTTCAACTGGCTGCGCAACTGATTGACCACGGACATATCAACGCCGGGCATCTCGGCCCACTGCAGTAATTTTTGTTGCTGGCGTTCCAATTCTTTCAGCAGTTCTGTACGGACTTCGCCGCGTTCCAACACGTCCAGCAAGTCTGCGACGGTGCGGAAAAAGGTCAGTGCGATGGCTGTTTCACTCAAGGCTCTTTGACCATGAAGCTGCTGAAGTAAAAACTCGATTCGCAGCCAGGTGCGCATTTTTTCATTCAACGGGTGTTCAAAGAGAACGGTTGGGGAGGCGTCACTCATTCAGTTTAATCCTGTTGGGTCGCTGATGTTGCCAGTTCAAGATAGCGGCGATGCAGTGCGGCAGCATGAGGTTCAATTTCCTGTGCTGGGCCGCTATTGTCAATTACGTCGTCCGCAATGGCCAGGCGCTGTTCGCGCGTAGCCTGTGCAGACAAAATGTTCAGTGCCTGCTGACGGCTGATACCGTCGCGGGCCAAGGTTCTGGCCAATTGCGTTTCGCTATCCACATCAACCACTAAAACACGGTCAGCTTTATCCTGAAGGCCGTTCTCTACCAGCAAAGGTACTACCCACAGCGCATAAGGGCTAGGTGCTTTTGCCAACTGCTGTTGTGTTTCATGATGAATTAATGGATGCAGCAATTGGTTCAGCCAGTGTTTTTCGTCGGGATTGCTGAAGATACGTTGGCGCAAGGTTGAGCGGTTGAGTGAACCGTCCGGCTGCAATATTTCATTACCAAAATGTGCCGCAATAGCGGCCAGTGCGGGGGTGCCTGGTTCAACAACCTGGCGGGCAATCACATCCGCATCAACGATAGTTACCCCGAAGCTTGCAAAGGCATCTGCAACGGTCGACTTGCCGCTACCAATACCGCCTGTCAAAGCAACAATGTAGGCCATGGTTGAAATGGATCCTGATATTCACCAAAAAATAATAAACGAATCATAAAGCGATCGCGCAGAAGTGCAAGCTGGCGTGTAGCACTTACTTTGTATGAGATGTAACGTGAATAAAGACGCCAAGAAAATGAGGCAGGAATCACACTGCATTGTCATAGGTAAATTTATGGGATTGTAACGTAAATAAACGCGAAATCGCAGTCTTGCCGAGCGATTATTAGTGCGTATGATAGCGTCACTGGAACTGGCACTACTCTACCCGTCGCCTTTCAAGCTGTTCGCACGCGCACATGGATACGCCACCGCGGCCAACTTGAAATTCATAGGGTAATGGTTCGAATATCCCCCTGCGATCCGTCGCCAAAAACCAGGAAATCATTTGCCATGCGTATTGAAGAAGATTTGAAGTTGGGCTTTAAAGATGTGCTGATTCGCCCAAAGCGCTCCACGTTGAAAAGCCGCTCTGAAGTTGAACTGGCACGCCAGTTTACTTTCAAACACTCGGGTTGGAACTGGTCCGGTGTGCCGGTTATCGCCGCCAATATGGACACGGTTGGCACCTTCCGCATGGCAGAGGCACTGGCGTCCTTCGATGTTCTTACCGCCGTTCATAAACATTACACCGTTGAACAATGGGCTGAGTTTGTTCAGCGTGTCCCTGAATCCACCTTACGCCATGTGATGGTTTCTACCGGAACTTCTGAAGCTGATTTCCTCAAGATGAAGCAGATCCTGGCGCTATCCTCGTCACTGAAATTTATCTGTATCGACGTAGCAAACGGTTACTCGGAGCACTTTGTGGACTTCCTGCAGAAAGCCCGTGAAGCCTGTCCTAATCATGTGATCTGTGCGGGCAACGTGGTGACCGGCGAAATGGTGGAAGAGCTGGTTCTATCTGGTGCCGATATCGTCAAAGTGGGTATTGGCCCGGGGTCAGTCTGTACCACCCGGGTGAAAACCGGTGTGGGTTACCCGCAGCTTTCTGCGGTAATCGAATGTGCTGATGCGGCACACGGCTTGGGCGGGCAGATTGTCAGTGATGGCGGCTGCTCAGTACCGGGTGATGTGGCTAAAGCGTTCGGCGGCGGCGCAGATTTTGTGATGCTGGGCGGCATGCTGGCCGGGCACGATGAATGTGAAGGCACCGTGGTTGAAGAGAATGGCGAAAAATTCATGCTGTTCTATGGTATGAGCTCAGAATCTGCCATGAAACGCCATGTGGGTGGCGTGGCTGACTACCGTGCTGCAGAAGGTAAAACCGTCAAGCTGCCACTGCGTGGTGAAGTCGAGTTTACCGTGCGTGATATTCTTGGCGGCCTGCGTTCTGCCTGTACCTATGTGGGTGCAGAGCGTTTGAAAGAGTTGACCAAACGCACCACCTTCATCCGCGTGGCGGAGCAGGAAAACCGCGTTTTCGGCAGTAAATAACCGCTGAGTAGCTGTAGGTAATTGTGCAGCAGGTGGGAGTCATGCAGAACGCCGACACGCCGTAAACTCGTCCCTGGGGCGCTCAATGGTCGGCTAACCTGCATGGCTCCCATCCGCCTCAGGCTTGAGGTGGAGCAGCATGCTGTGCCCGTATCACACAGCGTGAAAATAGAGAGCGTTATCCCAGTACATTCCCCAACTGAAATATCGGTAGATACATAGCGATCACCAACGCACCTACAATTCCACCAACCACCATCATTAGTATCGGCTCCAGCGTTTGCGCCAGCGTATCCGCGAGCTCATGGGTCTGCTGTTCATGCCAGAGTGCCAGCTTGCCCAACAGGATATCCAACGTGCCGGATTCTTCCCCCACCCGAACCAATTGCTGGCATAACGACGGAAACAGGTGTTGCTGAGCCAGCGCACTGTGGAACGGATGGCCTTGTGTCAGTTGTTGCTCAATGGTTTCCAGCGCTTGGCGATAGAACAGATTGCTCACTGACAGCATTGCGGCATTCAGCCCTTCCACCAGTGTCAGCCCTGCCTGTTGCGTCATGGTCAGAATGCGGAAGATCTGACTCAGGCAATTGCCCTTTATCAATAATGAAATCAGCGGAATGCGTAGCAAGATGGCCTGTTCACGCTGTTGCCAATCGGGCCGAGGGTGCAGCCAGCGAAGATAAAACCACGTCAACATTGCCAGCAAGATCAGCAGATAAGGCCCTACTGCGATCAGTATTTCCGAGAGGGTCAGCAACCCTTGCGTAAACCAGGGTAAAGGGGCATCGAAGGATTGATATACCTTGGCAAATTCAGGCAACACCATCACCAGCATCAGGATGCTGACCAGCAGCGCCACCAGGCAGATAAACAGTGGGTAGCGCAGTGCTTTCACCACTTTTTTCTGTAACTTCTGCTGGGCTTCTTGCTGTTGGGCCAACTGCAGGCAGCAGCTATCCAGATTCCCGGTCAACTCGCCAATAGCGATCAATTGGCGATAGATCAAAGGGAACACCAGGGGCTGCTCGGCAATCGCTTCGGAGAAGGGTTGCCCCATAGCCACGCTCTCGCTGATGTCTACCAACAGGCAACGCCAGGCTGCCGATTGATGTTCCTTGGCTAACAGGCGCAGGCTATTGACCAAGGGTAATCCGGCCTGTAATAACGTTGCCAACTGCCGGGTAAATTGGATCATCGGTTCGCCACACCATTGGCTTGCGGCAATGCGCTTCCCGCTGCTCACCTGATAAGGTTGCAGACCCAACTCAAGTAATTGCTGATACACCTGGTTTTTCTCTTCGGCGATAAGCTCACCTTGGCGTAGGGTTCCGTGAGCGTCGATGGCTTGCCAGAGAAACAGGCGGCGCGTTTTCACGGTGTGTTCTCATCGTAGTGAACTCCCCCGACAACGCGATAAATTTCTTCCAGCGAGGTGATCCCTTGCGCGACTAGTGTCAGACCCGCTTGCAGCAAGGTAACTTGCCCCTGTTGTTGAGCGATATCAGCCAATTGCATCACTGAGGCATTTTGCATCAGTGCGTTTTGCACTTCGGGAGTGATATTCAGCAATTCGTAGATACCTATGCGGCCATAATACCCGCCAAAGCATTGGTCACAGCCAACTGCTCGCCAGGGGAGCAGTGGCTCCGGCCAGATCGCCGCCGGGAAGTGCAAGCTCTCCACTTGCGGATGGCGGCAATGTGGGCATAAACGCCGAACCAGGCGCTGGGCGATCACCAGTTTAAGACAGGCTGCCAGCAGGTAGCCGGGGATCCCCATTTGGGTCAGACGCGTCAGCGTTTCGCAGGTTGCGTTGGTATGGAGAGTAGAGAGCACCAGGTGCCCGGTCTGTGCCGCTTTTACTGCGATCTCTGCCGTTTCACGGTCACGGATCTCGCCGATCATGATGACATCAGGATCCTGGCGTAGCAGCGCCCGCAATACGCGGGAGAAATCCAGATCGGTCTTGCTGTTGATCTGTGTCTGATTAATGCCAAACACCGGGATTTCGATCGGATCCTCAACGCTGCACAGGTTACGCTGTGCGTCATTCAATTGCTTCAATCCGCTATACAGCGTGACGGTTTTGCCACTGCCGGTTGGTCCGGTCACCAGGATCATCCCCTGAGGGTTGGCCAGGGCATTGGCATATGAACCCAGTGCTTGCTGGCTCATGCCGAGTTGATCGAGCGGCAACTCCTGGCGGTCTGTCTGCAGGATCCTCAGTACCACTTTTTCGCCATGCAGTGTCGGCAGGGTCGAAATACGCATTGAGAAGCTGGCATTATCCAGTTGCACGCTAAGCTGGCCATCCTGAGGGAGACGGCGTTCGGCGATATCCAGTTGCCCCATGATTTTTAACCGGGCGATAATTCGCGCTGCCAGTGCACTGGGGGGCGAAGTGATGGCTTGTAACACACCATCGATCCTCAATCTGACGCGGAACGTTTGCTGATAAGGTTCGAAATGCACGTCGGAGGCGCGCCGTTGGATGGCGCTGCGCAACGTCTGATTGATAAACTGTACCGCGGGTGTATCGCTATCGTCGTTAAGTGAAGGAAGCTGCCCCTCGCTACTCTCCGCTGGTGTTGTCGTCATAAGGGGAAGGGGCTGCCATTGGTTCTGTGCCTGCTCCAGCCGGGCAAGGGGCCATTGCTCAACCCCTATATTCTTTCCGGTAGCGAAACGCAGGGCTTTAACCAGCGCCGTCGGGATCTCGCCGTGCAAAGCGATCGTCAGCCGCTGCGAGTCTTCGCTGAGCGCCAGTGCCTGGTAGCGCTGGCACAATGTATGGATTTCATGACTGATTTCCATGGTGTGGTCCCTTATTCCGCCACATCATCAAAGCGGAAAACCTCCTGGCAGGTTTCCAGCAGATTATTGTTTTCAGTGCGGCATTGGCGCGTCCAACGCAGGGAACCTGCCGGGGATAAAGCAGGGGTCAGTGTGACCGTTAAACCTTGCAGGCTTTGTGCGCCGGTCAGGCTGATTGCACCCTGTGTGACCTGAATGCTGCTGACGTAGCGTGATGTCTCCCCAGCGGGAATACCGTGAGTCCCCGCGTTGCATCCAGAAGGGCTACCGCCCTCCAATGAACAGATCTCGACGGCCATTTTGTAGGGCACCATGGCCTGCAACATATCGGTCATGGCTGCTTTCTGGATGTAGCGCTGGTAAGCCGGGATGCCAATCGCGCTGAGTATGGCGATAATGGCGATCACTACCATCAGTTCGATCAGGGTAAAACCGCGTTGTGTTCTCATCTGTTGTCTCCTCCATTGTCATCAGGAGGCAACGTTAAACCAGGGAATAAAAGGTCGCGAGGGTGAGATAATTATTGTGCGCAGGCTTTCCAGAACAACACATCGTCGTTACTCAGCGTTGAAAAATAATGCGCTGTGCTTCACAACAAGAAAGGCACAATGCCTCCCGATAAGGAGGCGTTGTCTATAAAAGGGATTATTTAAAACGCATTGAGAGATCAAGCGCGGTAACGTGTTTGGTCAACGCCCCCACCGAGATATAGTCCACGCCGGTTTCGGCGAATTCCCGCAGGGTTTGATCGGTGACGTTACCGGAAACCTCCAGTTGTGCACGCCCCTGGGCCAAAGCAACGGCATCACGCATCATCTCTACGCTGAAGTTGTCCAGCATGACGATATCGGCCCCCGCATCCAGCGCCTGTTGCAGCTCATCCAGTGATTCCACCTCTACCTCTACCGGAACTTCGGCATGCAGCCAGAAGGCTTTCTCCACCGCGTTTTTAATCGAACCGGAAGCGATGATGTGATTTTCCTTGATCAGGAATGCGTCTGAGAGGCCCAGACGATGGTTACTTCCGCCGCCGCACAGTACGGCATACTTCAGTGCGGTGCGTAGCCCAGGCAGCGTTTTACGGGTATCCAGCAGGCGGGTCTGGGTACCTTGCAGCAGTGCGACATAGTGGTTGACAGCAGTGGCGACGCCGGAAAGGGTTTGCACAAAGTTCAGTGCGGTGCGCTCACCGGTCAGCAGTGTTCGTGCAGGGCCGCTCAGGTGGCATAGGGGTTGGTTGGGGACCAGTTTGTCGCCATCCTCCACCAGCCAGGTTATTCTGACCTCTCCCCCCAACTGGATAAACACCTCATCCATCCAGCGGCGGCCACAAAAGATGCCCGGCTCACGGGTAATTACGGTGGCTTCGGCTTGTTTATCTGCGGGTAACAGTTGTGCGGTAATATCGCGCTCGGCATCCACGCTTCCCCCCAGATCTTCGCTCAACGCTTGGGCAACGGTGGCGGGAACATCATTTTCAATACGTTCGAGAAGTGCGGTACGGCGGCTGTCGGCACTGTAGCGGCGTGTCGGCATAGAAAACTCCGAAATGGGCAGAAGAATCATGAGCGTTCATGCTACTCTGTTGCTGGAATAAGTACCACCGTAAGCGCTATGTTGGGGAAAAGACAAAGGGAGAGGATGAACTGATGACGCTGTTTACGTTACTACTGGTTTTGGCGTGGGAACGTCTGTTTAAACTGGGTGAACACTGGCAACTGGATCATCGCCTTGAACTGGTGTTCAGGCACCTGCATCGCTTTTCCCTGATGCAGACGTTGGTAATGGCCCTGGCCTGGATGGGTATCGTGTGGGGCATCCTGTGGTTGTCGCAAGGTCTGTTCTTTGGTGTCATTGTATTGCTGTTGTGGATTGTGATTGGCCTGCTGTGCGTGGGGGCCGGGATCAAACGCAAACATTATCGAGCCTATTTGAAGGCGGCGCGGCAGGGGGATACCCATGCCAGCGATCAGATGGCGGAAGAGCTGGCATTGATTCATGGCCTGCCGGTGGAGTGCAGTGAAGAAGAGCGTTTGCGTGAATTGCAAAACGCCTTGTTGTGGACTAACTACCGTTACTATCTGGCTCCGCTGTTCTGGTTTACGGTATGTGGACCATATGGGCCGGTAGCCTTGGCAGGTTATGCTTTTCTACGGGCTTACCAAACCTGGTTGGCGCGCCATCATTCGCCACTGGAACGTTCTCAGACGGGGATCGATTTCTTGCTGAACTGGCTTGACTGGATCCCGGTCCGCCTCGCTGGGGTGGCCTATGCGCTGCTCGGGCATGGTGAACGGGCATTACCCGCATGGTTTGCATCCTTGGGCGATCGCCATAGCTCGCAATATCAGGTGTTGACGCGTTTGGCACAGTTCTCTCTGGCTCGCGATCCGCATCAGGATCCGGTACAGACACCGCGCGCGGCGGTTTTGCTGGCGCGTAAGGTGACACTGATTATTGTGGTTGTGGTGGCGTTGCTGACCATCTACGGCACGTTACTGTGATGGTATACCCTATAGATTTGTAACCGGCGTCATTCACAAAGAGTCATATTCAATACCTGTTGGTGCCTCCATGCCGCAATATGGCATTCAGAAAACTGGCGGTATATTGATGATCGCCAGTTAAGGGAGCTGACGCTCAATGGAACGGGATCATCCGTTAAGCTCAAAACTCTTAGCGTAGGATAGTTTCTGAACTCCGAGCGGACTCTTTTGGGGCGCGCATATCATATAGGGAGCGCTTCTGGTTCGACTTTGGTCGGCTAACCAGTTAGGCGACGTAATAAGAGTCGAACGCAATCTAGAGTCATCTCTTTGACGAAGAGCCTAAGCTGGAAGGGTAGCCAGTGGCCGTGATGGCCGGCCACTAAGCGGACTAAATGAGAGCGTGGAACTTACTTAATTCTTTTACTGTGTGTGGTAAGCCCTGCCGGAGTAGTGCATCAAGGTACTCATCGACTGATTTGGGCGGCTTTTTCATGCAGCGACGTTGCTCGCTTACCGCAGATAACACAAGCGCCCGGTTCAAATCGAACAGGTCTGTAATGAAGTCATCCGGGTGTAATGCTTCAATACCGAAGTTATCGAGCGCTCCCTGGGGAAAATCTTTCAGGTTAGCTGTAACGATGATTTCGGCATTACTGCGAACGGCAGCAGCTACCACATGCCGATCATCAGGATCCGGGAGAGTGATGCTTGGAATAAGCGGCTCAAACCCTGTAACCATCGCATCAGGAACCGCCTCGTTCATTAGCTCGCTTGTTCGCGAGATCTTTGCCTGGGTTAGATCAGGCCTATTTGCCAGTAGATTGCGCTGCCATTCATCCTCAATGAGGGCCGTCCATTTAGGCTGATATAACCCCTTTAGTCCCAAACGGATTAAGAGATCCCGTAGGAGAGATGGATAGATTACGCAAGCATCTAACACTACGGGATAAGGTGTATGAATCATTAGTAAAGTTCGAGCTCCTGACTATGGTCTGCCAACTCCTGCATGGCTCTGCTGCTTTCATTATTCCGTTGGTGTTTATAACTCATCAGATCAGCGAAAAGCACGCGGCGGTGGCGACCGGTTTTATGAAAAGGTAGCTTCCCATCTTCCAAGAGTTTCACCATATGAGGACGTGAAACATTCAGAATGTTGGCCGCTTCCTGCGTTGTTAATTCAGCATGCACAGGAACAACCTGAACTGCGTTACCCACGGCCAACTCGCCTAAAATCGACATCAGCAGCATCAGTGAAGACGTCGGCAATTCGATTTGGTGAGTGTTGTTATCTGCGTCCTGAATCGAGATTTTTTGTGTTTCCATCTTAGTGGAGAGATAGGCAGCAAGCTCCCTTTGTCCACGTACAGCTGCCTCAATCTCCCCTGGAGCCGGAAGGCTCAGGCTATCAAGAATTGAGTTTGTCATTTTCGTTTATTCCAATTTATATGATTGATTTGATTATGATTATCTTTATTGTCTTGATTTTAGTGATTACAATGTATTGCAATAAACATACTATACGAAATAAACGAAAATCGCAACAAACGAAATTAACGAAACATACGAAAGTCAAAGCCGAACTCGACAAGCCAAAGCGACCCCGGTGGGATGAGTTTCATGGATGGGCCGAATAGCTCAAGGCAGCCAACAACCCTGCTATGGTATAAAAAGCGGGCGCCGACGCGCCCGCGAAGTGATTACAGTTTTGCGAAGCAGCGGCGCGCAGCGTCTACGGTACGCTGGATGTCTTCGTCACTGTGTGCAACCGACATGAACCCGGCTTCGAATGCAGAAGGGGCCAGATAAACGCCCTCATCCAGCATCAGATGGAAGAAACGCTTAAAGCGTTCGACATCGCATTTCATCACGTCCTGATAGCAGGTGACGCTGGTGGCATCGGTAAAGAACAGACCGAACATGCCGCCGACATGGTTGACAACAAACGGAATATCCTCCTCTTTTGCCGCGGCCAGCAGCCCTGCTGCCAGCTTGTCGGTCAGGTCGGTCAGCGTCTGATGAATGCCCACTTGTGACACTTCTGTCAGACAGGCGTAACCTGCCGCCATGGCAATCGGGTTACCGGACAGGGTTCCCGCCTGATAGACAGGACCGGTAGGGGCCAGCGCAGCCATCACCTCACGACGCCCACCAAAGGCGCCTACTGGCATACCACCACCGATGATTTTACCCAGGCAGGTCAGGTCTGGCACCACATCGTAATAGGATTGCGCTCCAGCCAGAGCGACGCGGAAACCGGTCATGACCTCATCAATGATCAGCAATGCGCCGTACTTGTCGCACAGGGCACGCAGGCCAGGTAGAAACTCTGGCAGTGGCGGAATACAGTTCATGTTGCCAGCCACTGGCTCAACGATGATACAAGCGATCTCGGAAGGGTATTGTTCGAACGCGTTGCGTACCGAATCGAGATCGTTATAAGTACAGGTCAGCGTATGTTTGGCAAAGTCTGCGGGCACGCCTGGTGAGTTTGGCTGGCCCAGCGTCAGCGCACCAGAACCGGCTTTAACCAGTAAGCAGTCGGCGTGGCCGTGGTAACACCCTTCAAACTTGATGATTTTGTCACGGTTGGTGTAACCACGCGCCAGACGAATCGCACTCATGGTGGCTTCGGTGCCTGAGTTTACCATGCGCACCATATCCATGGTCGGCACCAGGTCTGTGACCAACTGCGCCATTTTGACTTCCATCTCGGTTGGCGCGCCGAAGCTCAGACCACGCTGTGCCGCTTCGATCACCGCGTTGCGGATCGCCGGGTGGTTATGGCCAAGCACCATTGGGCCCCAGGAGCCCACATAATCAATATAGGCTTTACCATCGGCATCAAACAGATAGGCGCCATCGGCACGTTCGATAAACAGTGGTGTGCCGCCTACACCGGTGAATGCACGCACTGGGGAGTTAACTCCGCCTGGGATCAACTGTTGCGCCTGGGCGTACAGACTTTCGGACTTACTGTGTAAGCTCATAAACCGGCTCCTGGGTTTGCATTTGAATGATTTGACTGCGCTATTCTAGAGGAGAGTACGAAGAGATCAAACGTTCACCGGCAGATACCTTTTTTCAGGCTGCAACGTTGTTACCTGTGCGCGATGATTCAGAAGCCAGCGACATCCGTTGAAATCCACAGGGTGATTTAACCAAGGCGATGAGGCAACGACTGAGCTAGAATAGCCCACTTCGCAATTGGTATGGTTTCTCATCTCAATAAAATTACCCATTATGACTGAATTACAGCAGCAGACTCCTGTGGCTTCAGGCCTGCGCCTGAAGCGTAGCGACAAGGTTCGTCAGTTTATTCGCCAGGATAAAACGCCAGTCGCCATTCTTATCATGGCAGCGGTGGTGGGAACGTTGGCGGGATTATTAGGCGTAGCTTTTGAGAAAGCGGTGGATTGGGTTCAGCAGCAGCGGCTGTCCGGTTTGGCCTATGTGGCAAATTCCTGGATCCTGGTGTGGCCGCTGGCGTTTGTTTTTTCAGGCGCTCTGGCGATTGTCGGTTACTACCTGGTCAGGCGTTTTGCGCCAGAGGCAGGGGGCTCGGGGATCCCGGAGATTGAAGGGGCTCTGGAAGAATTACGACCGGTACGCTGGTGGCGAGTGATCCCGGTGAAATTTATTGGCGGCATGGGCACATTAGGCGCCGGTATGGTGCTGGGGCGCGAGGGGCCAACGGTGCAGATGGGGGCTAACGTGGGGCGCATGGTGTTGGATATTTTCCGCCTGCGCAGCGCCGAAGCGCGCCATTCCATGTTGGCTACCGGTGCTGCTGCGGGGCTTTCTGCCGCGTTTAACGCACCGCTGGCCGGGATCTTGTTTATCATTGAAGAGATGCGCCCGCAGTTTCGTTATAACCTGATCTCCATTAAGGCCGTGTTTATCGGCGTGATCATGTCGAGCATTGTTTTTCGCATCTTCAATGGTGAACATTCGGTCATTGAAGTGGGCAAGCTGGCTTCGGCACCGCTGAATACGCTGTGGCTTTATCTGGTGCTGGGGGTGGTATTTGGAGCCGTGGGTGTGATGTTTAATACCCTGGTGTTCCGCACACAGGATATGTTTGCCCGTATTCACGGCGGCAATCTGCGTAAGATCCTGCTGATTGGTGGCCTGCTAGGCGGCGTATGTGGGGTTCTGGGGTTGATTCAACCCGAAGCGGCGGGGGGCGGATTTGCCTTGATCCCAATAGCTGCCGTGGGCAATTACACCGTGGGGATGTTGTTATTCATCTTCATTGCGCGAGTGGTAACGACGCTATTGTGTTTTGGCTCGGGCGCGCCAGGGGGAATTTTTGCCCCCATGCTGGCGCTGGGGACGCTACTCGGTACCGCCTTTGGCCTGGCGGGGGCTTATTTGTTCCCGCAGTACGGCATTGAGGCCGGGACCTTTGCCATTGCTGGCATGGGGGCGCTGTTTGCCGCTACCGTGCGTGCGCCATTAACCGGGATCGTGTTGGTGTTGGAAATGACCGACAACTACCAGTTGATTTTGCCAATGATTATCACTTGCCTGGGCGCAACCTTGGTCGCGCAGTTCCTGGGGGGTAAGCCATTGTATTCTTCCCTGTTAGCTCGCACATTACAAAAGCAGCAGCAAGAACAGGCTGAGAAAACAGGTAAAGAAAATACAACAAATGCGGTGAATACTTGAACGCAACACTCAGGTAATAGATAATCATCGCTATTAATCAGGTCACCGTTAAAGCACCCTGATGCGGAACAATGTTGGGAGTAAAGAGTATGAGTGATGAAACAGCACTGCCCCTGCAATTTACCGAGGCAGCGGCAAACAAGGTGAAAGTCCTGATTGCTGATGAAGACAATCCAGATCTGAAGCTGCGGGTTTATATTACCGGTGGTGGCTGCAGTGGATTCCAGTACGGCTTCACTTTTGACGACAAGATCAACGAAGGTGATATGACCATTGAGAAGCAAGGCGTAGCGCTGGTGGTTGATCCTATGAGCTTGCAGTATCTGGTGGGCGGTTCGGTAGATTATACCGAAGGCTTGGAAGGTTCGCGCTTTGTGGTGACAAACCCGAATGCCAAAACCACCTGCGGCTGTGGTTCCTCATTCAGTATCTGATGCCATTTCTGCCAGAAAACCCGCTAGCCAGCCAGGTTTGCGGGTTTTTTTGTGCTCATTAGTCACCATTCCACGGTGATCACTTCACTTTCCCGATCGTTTTCCACCAATTTGCTACGGCTCACTTTGGGCTGTAAGGCCGCGCCGTTGTCGCATTCTATCTGGGGTTCGCTGCCGGTCGTATTGACACTACAGGTTCTGAACAGTGTCAGACTGGCACTTATCTGGCCGCTGGTGTTCCCGGCCATCGTCCAGCCGCTGAACAGCAACGTACTGGATAGCAAAAGCATCTTTATCATTATTTAAGCAATACCTGTCCGTAAGCCATAACAACATGGCCTATCGGCAAAATTAACCAAAAACTTAACGGTGCGGGGGAATAATTAACGAGGCGTTAATGAGAGTATTACATTACCTGACCGCATTTCCTCAGCTCAAAATAGTATCACATTGGCGATATATTAGTCGAATATTCCGTTTTTGGAGGGTAAACTCCGCCAGAACCGGCAGAGTTTTGTGTTACTGTTCGAGAATAAAAGCCGGTAATTTCAAGTGCCAACGTATGGCGGCCAGGCGGATGCCCAAAGTGATCAGCATACCCAGCATCATGGCCTGTTGCAGCGGCAAGTCAAAGGTGTAGAACGCGGTGACATGGACTGCGCCACCAATAATGCAGGCGGTAGCGTAAATTTCCGTACGCAGAATCATTGGGATCTCACGGGCCAGCACATCGCGAATGATCCCGCCACCGACACCGGTGATCACTCCCATACAGACTGCTACCAAAGGGCCACTGCCCGCAGCGAACGCCTTATTGACGCCGATCCCCACGAATACCGCCAGCCCGATGGCATCCAGCACCGGCAGGATCCATTTCGGTAAGCGACGCGGTTTGCGCACCAGCAGTAGCGTCAGCACACAGGTGATCATCGCCACCACCAGATCGGTGGGATCCTTTACCCAGAATACCGGGCCGTTGGCGAGCGCCATATCACGGATAGTCCCGCCGCCTACCGCAGTCACTACCCCCAGTACCAATACGCCAAAGGGATCCATCCGTAATTTGCCTGCCAGCAACACGCCGGAAATGGCAAACACCGCAGTACCAAGAATATCCAGCCAAAATACCATCAATGGATCTCCGCCAATTGACCGCATAGTGATTGTGCCGCCAGCATGATGCGTGGCCCGGCACGGTTAAACCAATCTTCTTCAAGTGCAATCACCGGCACGTCCAGCTGCGGGCCCCAGAAGGCTTTCACATTGGCGATCTGCTGGGCATTTCCGCTTATGACGATGGCCTGTGGTTTACGCACCAGCACCTGCTCACGGCTTACCTGCGGCCAAGGCACGGTGCTATCGGCAAAGATATTCTTTGCGCCGCACAAGGCCAGTACCTGGCTTTGTAACGTGGCCGCCGAACTGGTGAACAGCGGTTGGGTGCCAAACTGCAACAGCACTGGCCTTGGCGAATTGCTGGCATAGCGCGTTTTCAGCTCCTCTACCTGTTGGCGGAGGCTGGCAGCGGCCTGATGTGCCTGTTCTGGATGCGGGCTGTACTGCGCCAACGCATCCAGCGACTGGGCGATCTCGTCAATATTCTTGGCATCTGCATAAAAAATCGGGATACCGAAAGAGGCGAGCTGATCCAATACCCGCTGGGGATTACCGCCACGCCAGGCGAGAACCAGGTCGGGTTTCAACGCCAGGATCCGTTCCAGGTTGATCCCTTGCCAGGAGGCGACCTGTTCCAGCTGCCTGGCGGCAGGGGGATAATCGGAGTAAGCGCTGACGGCCAGCAGGGTATCCCCCATACCGGCCGCGTAGGCAAGCTCCGTGGTGCTCGGTGCCAGGCTGATCACCCGTTGGGCGGCGCTGGCAGGCAGCAGCATCCCCAGGATCAGCCAGCTCAGCAGGGCGCACAGACGCAGCTTCACATTAACCGCGCTTGGCCAGGGCTTGCAGCATGGCATTGACCATCAGCGAGGACTGCTTGGCAGCTACCGCCAGGAACTCGTCGAAGCTCATATGGGATTCACTGTCGGCGACGTCGGAAATCGCGCGTACCACCACAAATGGCGTGCCGAACTGATGGCAAACGTGGCCGATTGCGGCAGCTTCCATTTCAACAGCAGCAACGGTTGGGAAGGTTGTACGGATCCGCGCCAACGGCTCTGCACCGTTAATGAAGGCATCACCGCTGCAAATCAGGCCGCGCACTGCGTTCAGGTTCAATTGTTTGATGCAGCTTTCTGCCAGCGCAATCAACGCATCGTTGGCAACAAAGGCAGCAGGGCAACCGGCCATCTGACCCGGCTCATAACCAAAGGCGGTGACGTCGGCGTCGTGATAGCGCACTTCTTCAGACACCACAATGTCACCCACTTTCAACGTCGGCGCCAGGCCACCAGCAGAACCGGTATTGATCACCAGATCGGGTTGGCACTGTTCCAGCAGCAAGGTCGTACCCAGCGCCGCCGCCACTTTGCCAATGCCGGATTTAAGCAGGGCGACGTCAACGCCGTTAATCTGGCCGGTATAGATTTCACAGCCCGCGCGTTGAATGGTCTGGCGGTTTGCAATTTGCTCGCGCAGCAGGGTGACTTCTTCTTCCATTGCGCCGATGATGCCTACTTTCATAAATAACACTCGCTGATTGGGTGTGGAAATTGCGCCATAGTCTATCATGGCTCTGAGAGAGAGATAATCCGCAATACCATTGCATCCGCCGCCGGGAATTGTTATCACGGAGGGATGCGCAATGGTGGGAGAAACAGATGTCCGGGATCGACTTTAAGCAAAAGATCAGCTTTCAACGGCCATTCAGCAAGCCGATAGACGCTGAGGAAGAGTACGATATTGTCCGGCAGTTCGAAAGCGATCGCGGGCGCATCGTCAATTCAGCGGCGATACGCCGCTTGCAGCAGAAAACGCAGGTGTTCCCACTGGAGCGTAACGCGGCGGTACGCAGCCGTTTGACCCATTCAATGGAAGTCCAGCAGGTGGGGCGGCATATTGCCAAAGAGATCCTCAACCGTTTCAAACAGGACAAGCGTATTGACACGCTCGGCCTGAGCAAATTGCTCGATCCTTTTGAAAGTATCGTCGAGATGGCGTGCCTGATGCATGATATAGGCAATCCCCCTTTTGGTCATTTCGGTGAGTCGGCGATCAATGACTGGTTCCGCCAGCGCCTCGATCCTGCCAGCGGTGGCAGTGAGCCTGGCAGTCACGATCGCTGCCAGGTAGAGGTTTTGCGGCTGCGGGAAGGAGAGAGCGACCTTAACCGGTTGCGTAGCCGTATTCGTCAGGACCTTTGCCACTTTGAAGGTAATGCCCAGGCGATCCGTTTGGTCTACACGTTGTTAAAGTTGAATCTGACCTATGCGCAGGTCGGCTGCATCCTCAAGTATACCCGTCCGGCCTATTGGGAGAATGAAATTCCGGCCAGCCACAGTTATTTAATGAAGAAACCGGGTTTTTATCTCGCGGAAGAGGCATTTGTCGATCGTTTACGTCGTGAATTGCACATGGGGGAATTCGATCGTTTTCCACTCACCTATATTATGGAAGCCGCCGACGATATTTCTTATTGCGTTGCCGATCTGGAAGATGCGGTTGAAAAAAACATCTTTACCGTTGAACAGTTATATCAACATTTAACTCAGGAGTGGGGGGCAATAGCGCCTGGAGACCTGTTTGATAAAACCGTTGCCAGCGCATTTCGTAAAATAGATCGCGGTGGGGCGCGGCGCAGTTCAGAAGATCAGTTCTTTATGTATTTGCGCGTGTTTACCGTTGCCCGCCTGGTTCCCCATGCGGCACAGCGTTTTATCGATAACCTGGATGCGGTCTACCATGGCCACTTTAACGGCGCGCTGTTAGAGGATTCAGGCCCGGCTTACCAGCTGTTGAAAATCTTCAAAAATGTCGCTTTCAAGCACGTGTTCAACCACCCGGAAGTGGAACAGCTGGAGCTGCAAGGGTATCGAGTTATCAACGGATTGCTGGACATTTACAGCCCACTGTTGGCCATGCCTCTGGCCGACTTCAGCCGTTTGGTGCAGGAGGACAGCCACCGGGCCTTCCCCATTGAAACGCGGCTGTTTCACAAGCTTTCTACCAAGCATCGGTTAGCGTATGTGGAGGCGGTTGACGGTTTACAGCACCTTTCTGCTGAACAGCAGGCGATCAGAGAATATTATTTTCGGGCGCGGCTATTACAGGATTATATCAGTGGGATGACCGATCTTTATGCTTATGATGAATATCGTCGTTTAATGGCTGCCGAATAATTGGCGAAGCAAATAATGGCTAATTTTCTAATCTAGAGGACAGCGCGGAGCATTATTTCTAGTTTTGTAAAGACTCTCAATATTTGTTTACTATTACCCGACTGTGGGCCTGGAACTTTGGCTTATCTATAGGCTCTTATTAAGCACCGAGACCCTCGTATTGACTTGACCGACTTTTAAGAGACACACAGATGAAAAAAACAGCATTAGTTTTAAGCGCCTTGGCATTCAGTATTGGTTTGGCTTTGGGCCCGGTAACAACCGCCAATGCCGCAGAAAGTGCATCAGCATCCACATCCGTAAATAGCCAGCAGTTGCCAAGCCTGGCGCCGATGTTGGAAAAAGTGATGCCTTCCGTGGTGAGCATCAATGTGGAAGGGAGCACCACGGTAAATTCGGCAAAAATACCGCCGCAATTCCAGCAGTTCTTTGGCGATGATTCACCGTTCTGCCAGGACGGTTCACCGTTCCAAGGTTCACCAATGTGCCAGGGTGGTGCGGGTGGTCCGAGCACCAAGGAAGCCTTTAAAGCACTGGGTTCCGGTGTCATTATTGATGCCGCTAAAGGCTACGTGGTCACCAATAACCACGTGGTGGATAACGCCACCAAGATCCAGGTGCAATTGAGTGATGGTCGCCGCTTTGAAGCCAAAGTGATCGGCAAAGATCCGCGTTCTGATATCGCGCTGATCCAACTGAAAGACGCCAAGAACCTGAGCGCAATCAAGATGGCAGACTCAGAGCAACTGCGTGTCGGGGATTATACCGTCGCGATCGGTAACCCTTATGGCCTGGGCGAGACGGTAACCTCTGGTATCGTTTCGGCGCTGGGGCGTAGTGGCCTGAATATCGAAAACTACGAAAACTTTATCCAGACCGATGCGGCTATCAACCGGGGTAACTCCGGTGGCGCACTGGTGAACCTGAACGGTGAGCTGATCGGTATCAACACCGCGATCCTGGCGCCGGACGGCGGTAATATTGGTATCGGCTTCGCCATCCCAAGCAATATGGTGAAAAACCTGACGGCGCAGATGGTGGAATACGGCCAGGTGAAACGCGGCGAGTTGGGGATCATGGGGACTGAACTGAACTCCGAACTGGCGCAGGCAATGAAAGTGGATGCACAGCGTGGTGCATTTGTCAGCCAGGTTATGCCGAAATCCTCAGCCGATAAGGCGGGTATCAAGGCCGGTGACGTGATCGTCACCATGAACGGTAAAGCGATCTCCAGCTTTGCTTCGTTCCGTGCCGAAATCGGTACGATGCCAATAGGTAGCAAGATGTCGTTGGGCATCATCCGTGATGGCAAGCCGGTGACCGTGGATGTCACGCTGGAGCAAGGCAGCCAGGCTCAAATTGATTCAGGCAATATTTATACTGGCATCGAAGGGGCGGAATTGAGTAACAATATCGGCAAAGAGAAAGGTGTCAAAGTGGACAATGTGAAAGCGGGCAGTGCAGCCGCACGCATCGGCCTGAAAAAAGGTGACCTGATCCTGGGAGTAAACCAGCAACCGGTCGCGAACCTGGGTGAGCTGCGTAAAATCCTCGACAGCAAACCTTCCGTGCTGGCGTTGAACATCCAACGTGGTGATACCTCGCTGTACCTGCTGATGCAGTAAGACTTCCCTGTTTTTTCCGAGAGGCACGCTACGGCGTGCCTTTTTTTATGCGCTAAAACTGTGAAACTGCGCACAACTCATCGTTCGGTCAAAACGTATTTGGGCATCTGCACAATGTGCCGGGGCAAGTGCGTCGGTATGCTGAACGCTTGTTTACTTTCCGGCGGGAGCAAGACGCAATGGCGGAATATCATCTCGATGCTAAGTTAGCCAGGGAAATTGTTGCTCGTACTATGCAAATAATTGATAGCAATATCAACGTAATGGATGGCCGGGGACGAATTATTGGCAGCGGCGATCCTGAGCGCTTGGGGGAACTGCATGAAGGGGCATTGCTGGTGTTATCGCAAGCCCGAGTGGTGGATATCGACGATGCCGTCGCTCGCCATTTGCATGGCGTTCGGCCCGGCATCAATTTACCGTTGCGCGTTGACGGCAAAATCGTTGGGGTCATCGGTCTGACCGGGAACCCCGCGCAGTTGCGACAGTACGGTGAGCTGGTTTGCATGACTGCCGAAATGATGCTGGAACAGGCGCGCTTGATGAGTATGTTGGCTCAGGACAGCCGCTTTCGTGAGGAGTTGGTATTAAACCTGATCCGAACGGAAGAGTTGTCACCAGCCTTGATGGAATGGGCCCATCGGTTGGGGATAGATCCCAATCAGCCTCGCGTAGCTGCAGTCGTTGAGGTGGACAGCGGTCAATTAGGCGTCGACAGCGCCATGGCCGAGTTACAGCAGCTACAGGCGTTGCTGACGTTGCCAGAGCGTGACAACCTGATTGCGATCGTTTCCCTCAGCGAGATGGTGGTACTTAAACCTGCGTTGAATAATCATGGGCGCTGGGATGCGGAAGATCACCGGCGGCGGGTAGAAAACCTGCTGTCGCGCATGAACGAAAGTAGCCGCTTGCGGGTGCGTATTGCCCTTGGCAACTATTTCAGTGGTCCAGGCTGCCTGGTGCGCTCGTATCGCACGGCGCGTACCACCATGGCCGTAGGCAAGCAGCGTATGCCAGGGCGGCGAGCCTATTACTATCAGGATCTGATGTTGCCGGTATTGTTGGGTAGCTTGCGCAGCGGCTGGCAGGCGGATGAACTGGCCCGGCCGTTGGAACGTCTTAAGGCGATGGACGGCAACGGCCTGTTGCTGCGTACGTTAAACGCCTGGTTCCTGAATAACGTGCAGCCTACCGCCACGGCCAAGGCGCTCTATATTCACCGCAATACGTTGGAATATCGTCTGAACCGCATCTCAGAGTTGACCGGGTTGAACCTGGCCAATTTCGATGCTCGTCTACTGCTGTATGTGGGATTACAACTGGATGAGGATTAAGCCGTACCCCGCAATTGAATACACGCTATTGCGGGGCAATACACTCAGGTCACCGGAGCGGGGTTAAATACCGCTAACGCGTTGTATAAGCCCCATTGATCTGACCAGGTTTTCTTGCGTCCGCTGGCGATATCCAGGATCAGTTCAAACAGCTGCCAACCCACTTGTTCAATGGTCGCTTCTCCGGTGGCAATCGTCCCGGCGTTGATATCGATCAGATCGTGCCAGCGTTCAGCCAGCGCACTGCGCGTTGCCATTTTGATCACCGGAACGGCGGTTAAGCCATAGGGCGTCCCCCGGCCGGTAGTGAATACTTGCACCGTAATACCGGAGGCCAGCTGTTGAGTGCCGCAAACAAAGTCGCTGGCTGGGGTGGCGGCATAAATCAATCCCCGTTTGCTGGGACGCTGTCCTGGCGAGAGCACCTCGACAATCGCACTACGGCCTGATTTGGCAATGGAACCCAACGCTTTTTCCACCACATTGGCCAGCCCGCCCTTCTTGTTGCCCGGCGAGGGGTTGGCGCTACGGTCGGTTTGCCCCTGATTGAGATAATCGTCGTACCAGGCCATCTCCTCCAGTAAGCGCTTGCCAACCTGTTCATCGGCAACTCTGGGCGTTAACAGGTGGACGGCATCACGCACTTCTGTCACTTCTGAGAACATGACGGTGGCACCGCAACGCACCAGCAAGTCAGCAGCGAAACCGACTGCCGGATTGGCCGTTACGCCGGAAAACGCATCGCTGCCACCGCATTGCATCCCCACCACCAGTTCTGATGCAGGCACGGTTTCCCGTTGACGGCGGTTCAAGCGTTGCAGGTGTTGCTCTGCAACGGCCAGGATATCGGCCACCATAGCCTGAAAACCAACGTGCTTCTCATCCTGCAGGCGGACAATCCACGTCTCATCCAGAGAGATCGGGTGTACGTCTTCGGTGCCAAACAGTAAACGTTCCGGCTGCAACTTTTCGCACCCGAGGCCGACTACCATCACTTCTCCCCCAAAATTGGGGTTGAGGGCCAGGTTATGGATAGTGCGGATCGGTACTACGGCGGCGGGGGCGTTGATCGCCACGCCGCAGCCATAGAGATGGTTCAAGCCGACCACGCCATCAACGTTCGGGTATTTCGCCAGCAGGTCGCGCTCAATGATTTTCACCACATAATCCACAACCCCTGCCACGCAATGCACGCTGGTGGTGATAGCGAGCAGATTTTTGCTGCCCACGCTGCCATCGGCATTTCGATAACCTTCAAAAGTATAACCCTCCAAAGGGGGTAATGGTGGTGGCACATGGGTGGCTAGTGGCAGTTTTGCCAGTTCTGGCGCCGGGGGGAGGACCACCAGCGATTCATCGATCCAACTACCACGAGCAATATCCCGCAAGGCTAAGCCGATCACTTCGCCGTAACGCAAAATGTTGTCGCCTTCGGCAATATTTTGCAGTGCGACTTTATGGCCTTGTGGAATATGCTCCAATAATGTCAGCCCACATGGAAAAACCTCGCCCTTGGGTAATCCATTATTATTAACCACAATGGCGACGTTATCTTTTGGGTGAACCTGAATATATAACGGTGTTTCCTTCATATAACTAACAGTAGATTCGGACATAATAAAACCTCACGTACCCTTATTTATGTGCCGTGGGTAATAATCGAAAGACGTGCTCAGCAAAAAGCATAACATTCTCCTGTCATCCGGAAATTATGCAAATGACCGGGATTTATCTTTTTCTCCCGCTCATTCTTTGGCATTGTGCCAGTCAGCTGTGATGGCGCTCACGTAATGCCTTTGGAAAGAGGGATTTCGTGAACCCGCCTGCCTCCGCTTGGGCATATGCCATAAATAAACCACCCTATTATCGATATTATTGGGTTATTTGCCCGATGAGTCTGGCTAGGCTGTTCCCTATACTTTTATTCCACGACGCGTTATCGAGTTTAAAAATTGCCAGTGCCGTATTAATCGAACTGCTCAAAAAAGGCTGCAATTTAATTTAAACCCTTTCGTTCTGAGATATTTATATCGGCCGTTCAGGATGAATATAGCCAAGGCTATGATTCAGGAGAGCACCATGTCTACTATCAGCACTGCCAGCAGTGCAATAAAACGAACTAACAAGCGTTACTGGATCGTGGTGATGCTGTTTATTGTCACCTCATTCAACTATGGCGATCGGGCTACGCTTTCTATTGCCGGTACGTCGATGGCTGAGGATATTGGCCTCGATCCGGTTGGGATGGGCTATATCTTTTCTGCATTTTCCTGGGCCTATGTGATCGGGCAAATCCCTGGGGGCTGGCTGCTGGATCGCTTTGGTTCCAAACGGGTCTATTTCTGGAGCATTTTCATCTGGTCACTGTTTACCTTGTTGCAGGGCTTTGTCGATCTCTTCAGCGGATTTGGCATCGTGATGGCGCTGTTCGCACTGCGTTTCCTGGTTGGTCTGGCAGAAGCGCCGTCTTTCCCGGGTAACAGCCGGATTGTGGCCGCCTGGTTCCCGGCGCATGAACGTGGCACAGCGGTGGCGATCTTCAACTCTGCTCAATACTTTGCCACGGTGATCTTTGCACCGATCATGGGCTGGTTGACGCATGCGGTTGGTTGGTCGCACGTGTTTTTCTTTATGGGAGGACTGGGCATTATTCTGAGCTTTATCTGGCTCAAGGTGCTGCACGATCCCAAAGATCACCCCAGCATCAACCAGGCTGAACTGGATTACATCGAAGCCGGTGGCGCCTTGATCAATATGGATCAGAAACAGGAGAAGCAAACCAAGGTTAAAGGTGAGAAGTGGTTCCAGATCAAGCAACTGCTTCGCTCACGCATGATGGTTGGCGTCTATATTGGCCAGTACTGCATCAACGGTCTGACCTATTTCTTTATCACCTGGTTCCCGGTGTATCTGGTCCAAGCGCGTGGAATGTCGATCCTCAAGGCCGGCTTTGTGGCTTCGGTTCCGGCAATTTGCGGCTTTATCGGTGGGGTACTGGGCGGTGTGATTTCCGATTACCTGATGCGTCGTACTCAGTCACTGACCTTCGCCCGTAAAACCCCGATCGTCCTGGGTATGTTGCTGTCGATGTCGATGATTTTCTGTAACTACGTCGAGACCGAATGGATGGTGGTGGGCATCATGGCCGCGGCATTCTTCGGCAAGGGATTGGGCGCGCTGGGCTGGGCGGTGATGGCAGATACTGCACCAAAAGAAATCAGCGGCCTGAGCGGCGGCCTGTTCAATATGTTCGGCAATATCTCCGGCATCGTCACCCCAATCGCCATCGGCTACATCATTGGTACCACCGGATCGTTTAACGGCGCGCTGGTCTATGTGGGGATCCATGCGCTGTTGGCGGTGGCCAGCTACCTGTTCATCGTGGGGGATATCAAGCGTATCGAACTGAAGCCAATGGCTAAGGCCAGCAGGCAATGACACGGCGGCGAATTTGGCAATTGAACCCAAAATTTTGAGGATATCTCTATGACTACAGCACCAAAAATTATCGCCATGCAGGTTGTTCCAGTGGCTGGTTACGACAGCATGTTGCTTAACCTCAGTGGCGCTCATGCGCCGTTCTTCACGCGAAATATCGTGATCTTGCAGGATAATGCCGGTAACACCGGATTAGGAGAGATCCCAGGGGGAGAGAAAATCCGCCAGACCCTGGAAGAAGCTCAGTCCCTGGTGGTTGGCAAAACTCTGGGGGAATACAAGAACGTGATGAAGGCGGTACGCGAGCGCTTTGCCGATCGGGATGCCAGCGGGCGTGGCCTGCAAACCTTCGATTTGCGTACCACCATTCATGTTGTGACCGGTATTGAGGCGGCGATGCTGGACCTGCTGGGGCAGTTCCTTGATGTGCCGGTAGCCGCCTTGCTTGGCGATGGGCAGCAGCGTGACTCGGTGGAAATGCTCGGATACCTGTTTTATATCGGCGATCGCAACAAGACCCCATTACCTTACCAGAGCCAGCCGCAAGATGCCTGTGACTGGTATCGCCTGCGCCACGAGGAGGCATTGACGCCACAAAGCATCGTGCGATTGGCTGAAGCCGCTTATGAAAAGTATGGCTTCAACGATTTCAAACTGAAAGGAGGGGTGCTGGCGGGCAGTGAAGAAGCAGAGGCGGTCACCGCGCTTGCCCAGCGTTTCCCGCAGGCGCGGATCACTCTCGATCCCAATGGGGCCTGGTCACTGAAAGAGGCGATAGCCCTTGGTAAGCAGCTACGTAACGTGTTGGCGTATGCCGAAGATCCCTGTGGCGCAGAGCAGGGGTTCTCTGGGCGTGAAGTGATGGCGGAGTTCCGTCGTGCCACCGGATTACCGACTGCGACCAACATGATCGCCACCGACTGGCGACAAATGGGCCATACCTTGCAATTGCAATCGGTGGATATTCCGTTGGCCGATCCGCATTTCTGGACCCTGCAGGGGTCGGTGCGCGTCGCGCAGATGTGCCATGAGTTCGGCCTGACCTGGGGCTCACATTCCAACAACCATTTCGATATCTCGCTGGCCATGTTTACTCATGTGGCGGCTGCGGCTCCGGGCAACATTGCGGCGATCGATACCCATTGGATCTGGCAAGAGGGTAATCAACGACTGACACGGGATCCGTTGCAGATCGTTGGGGGGCGCGTGCAGGTGCCGCAACGGCCAGGGCTGGGTATTGAACTGGATCGGGACCGACTGATGCAAGGCCATGAGCTTTACAAAAAACATGGGTTAGGGGCACGCGATGATGCACAGGGCATGCAGTACCTGATCCCTGGCTGGACTTTTGACAATAAACGCCCATGCCTGGTGCGTTAACGCGCCCGTGAACAGAGGAAATGTGATGAATAATTGTCATAACCGCTTTCGACAGTCATTGCTTGAGGGCGAAACCCTGATCGGTTGCTGGTCAGCTCTTGCCAATCCGATCTCTACCGAGGTGTTGGGGCTCGCCGGTTTCGATTGGTTGGTGCTTGATGGCGAACATGCACCGAATGATATCACCACCTTCGTACCACAACTGATGGCACTGAAAGGGAGTTCCAGTGCGGCGGTAGTGCGTCCACCTTGTAACGAGCCGGTGATCATCAAGCGTCTGTTGGATATCGGTTTCTACAACTTTTTGATCCCGTTTGTGGAAAGTGCTGAGCAGGCACGCCTTGCGGTAGCGTCGACGCGTTATCCCCCTGTCGGGATCCGCGGAGTGTCGGTTTCTCATCGCAGCAACGGCTATGGCACCGTGCCGGACTATTTTGCCCAGATCAACGAACAGATTGCCGTGTTGGTACAGATCGAAAGTCAGCAAGGGGTCGATAACCTGGATGCGATAGCGGCAGTGGCTGGCGTCGATGGCATCTTCGTCGGGCCGGGTGATCTTTCTGCTGCCCTGGGCTATCTCGGCCAGCCAAATCATCCGGAGGTGCAGGCGGTGATTCGCCATATCTTCGAGCGTGCCAGTGCGCACGGCAAAGCCTGCGGCATTCTGGCACCGGCTGAGGCCGATGCTCGCCGCTATCTCGAATGGGGGGCCCGGTTCGTGGCCGTTGGCAGCGATCTTGGTGTGTTCCGCACGGCCACGCAGGCATTGTGCGATCGGTTTAAACACAGTGGTAAATAAGGAGAACGGGATGAAAATTGGATTTATTGGCCTGGGGATTATGGGCAAGCCCATGAGCAAAAACCTGCTGCGGGCAGGCTATTCGCTGGTGGTGATGGATCGCAATACCGAAGCGGTGACCGAACTGGCCGCACTGGGGGCTGACGTTGCCGCCACGCCAAAGGCGGTGGCAGCACAAAGCGACATCGTAATTACCATGTTGCCAAACTCTCCGCAGGTGCGAGAGGTCGCGCTGGGTGAGAATGGCCTGATAGAAGGGGCCAAAGCGGGTACCGTGCTGATCGATATGAGCTCTATCGCCCCGTTGGCAAGCCGCGAAATCAGCGCTGCCCTGGCCACCAAACAGATTGCTATGCTCGATGCTCCCGTTAGCGGCGGAGAGCCTAAAGCGATAGATGCGACGTTGTCGGTGATGGTGGGCGGTGACAAAGCGATTTTTGATCGTTGCTTTGACGTCATGAAAGCCATGGCCGGTTCGGTTGTGCATACCGGTGATATTGGTGCCGGTAATGTGACCAAATTGGCTAATCAGGTGATTGTGGCACTCAATATAGCAGCGATGTCTGAGGCGCTGGTGCTGGCCACCAAAGCCGGGGTTAACCCAGACCTGGTATTCCAGGCGATCCGCGGCGGGCTGGCAGGTAGCACGGTATTGGAGGCCAAAGCACCGATGGTGATGGATCGCAATTTCAAACCGGGTTTCCGCATCGATTTACACATCAAGGATCTGGCCAATGCGCTGGATACGTCCCATGGTGTTGGGGCCCAGTTGCCGCTGACCGCGGCGGTAATGGAAATGATGCAGGCACTGCGTGCTGATGGTTTGAGTAATGCCGATCACAGTGCACTGGCGTGTTATTACGAAAAGTTGGCCAAGGCGGAAGTCACCCGATAAGGGCTTTGGAGGTTGTGCCCGTCAACACTGCGGGGCTGGATATCTCGGCCCCTACCGCTCGGGTCGCGAGGGAACTGACAACATATGAAAATAGTGATTGCGCCGGATTCGTTCAAAGAAAGCCTGACTGCTTTTGAAGTGGCCTCTTGTATTGAGGCTGGCTTTCGGGAGGTGTTCCCACAGGCCTGCTATCTGAAACTCCCCATGGCAGATGGGGGAGAGGGTACGGTGGCGGCGATGGTGGCGGCTACCGCAGGCCTTAAGATTGATGTGCAGGTCACCGGTCCGTTGGGCGAGACGGTGATGGCTTTTTTCGGCCTGTCAGGAGATGGACAGAGCGCTTTTATTGAAATGGCGGCCGCCAGCGGTTTGGAACTGGTGCCTGGTCAACAGCGTAACCCGATGAAAACAACATCTTATGGCACGGGGGAACTGATCCGCCACGCGCTGGATCGGGGAGTGAAACATTGCATTATCGGTATCGGCGGTAGCGCTACTAACGACGGTGGTGCTGGCATGGTGCAGGCATTAGGGGCTCGGTTGCTGGATAGCCAGGATAAAGAGCTGGGTTTTGGTGGTGAAGAGCTGGCCCGGTTGGCCCGCATTGATATCAGCGAGTTGGATCCGCGTATTTATCAGTGTCATTTTGAGATTGCTTGTGATGTGACCAATCCACTCACCGGCAGCAACGGCGCTTCGGCGATTTTCGGCCCGCAGAAAGGGGCCACACCACACATGGTGGAACAGTTGGATCGCGCATTACACCATTACGCTGACATGATTAAGTACTGGCTGGATATCGATGTTGAAAATGCGGCAGGAGCGGGAGCTGCCGGGGGAATGGGGGCGGCATTATTGGCTTTTTGTCACGCAGAACTACGCCAGGGGATTGAGATTGTCACCGATGCGTTAGGGCTTGACGAACTGGTACGCGATGCCACTTTGGTCATCACCGGTGAGGGGCGGATCGATAGCCAGAGTCTTAATGGCAAGGTGCCGATAGGGGTAGCCAAGGTGGCCAAGCGTTATCACAAGCCGGTGATTGGTATTGCCGGAAGCCTGAGTTCGGATGCTGGCGTGGTACACCAACAGGGGGTCGATGCGGTTTTCAGCGTACTGCATCATATCTGCACGTTGGAGGAAGCCCTGGTCAATGCCGGGGAGAATGTAAGGATGGCGGCGCGCAATATTGCCGCAGTCATCAAAATTACCCAATGTTAGCCAGGTTTGCCCCTTTCTTGTCGAAGGGGCACCTCTTTACCCTAATTGGAAGCTCGCCTCGGTTTTCACCAGCTCAATCTCATCCAGCAGTTCCAGCCATTCCGGTTCCAGATCGCTGCTGCTGACGCCTTGGCGTAACTGCTGCTCAAGGTAAAAACAGAGCTGTTTGAGACGGGGAACGCCGCTATAACTGCAACTGCCGTGCAGCTTGTGGATCAGATCGAGAATGCCTTCATCCGGCCCGCCGTCCAATAGCGCTTTAACCCTGTCGTTGACCTGTGGCAGGAAATCGACCAGCATCTGTAGCAGATCGCGCGCCAGATCCTCCTTATTGGCTGCCTGGCGTAATGCCAATGGCCAATCCAGTGATAGCGGTGGTTCAGCCGGGGCTCGCGGTTTGATGGGGTCCGGTTCAACATCGACGGTGTGATAGCGTGAAAGCACCTGCGTCAGCATGGCTTCATCGATCGGTTTCGCCAGATAGTCATCCATTCCTGCCTGTAACAGATATTCGCGTTCGCCACTCACTGCGTGTGCCGTCACGGCAATGATAGGCGTTGAGTTATGGTGCGGCATCTGGCGGATCAGTTCACTGGCCTGGATACCGTCGATATTCGGCATCTGAATATCCATCAAAATCATATCCAGCACGTTATCACGCGCCATGGCGATAGCCTCTTCACCACTCTCACACAACAACGTTTTTACTACCTGTTCTTCCAGTAAGGCGCCAATCAGCTTCAGGTTGGCCGGGTTATCATCTACCGCCATCACCGTCAGCGGTAAGCGTTTACGCGCCGCTGGAGCATGCAAGCGTTGCGGGGGCTCCATACGCAGCAGTGGATACAGACGATTACTGCTAATCGGTTTGGTCAGGCAACCAATGGCCCCGAGCTTTTTCATTTCTTCGGCATCGATTTGTGACTGGCTAGGCAGTGCCAGGATCACTCGCTCGGCAATCTTCAGGGAGTCTATCAGTCTGTCACGGTGTTGGTTGATAGTATCTCTGTAAGGGATCGGAACGCCTACCAACAAGAAGTCGTATTCATTTTTCGGCAATTGCCCCAGCGTAGGGGAATGGGTGACCACCAATTGGGTGACGCTCAGCATGTTCAGCGTCGCTTTTGCTGCCGTTGGGTTGGCTTCGATATAGGCCAGGGTTTTGCCACGCAGATCCGGCAGGCTTGGCGGCAGTGACAACATGCCTTCGTTAAGGTCTAACGTGATGTGGAACCAGAAGGTAGAGCCACGGTTTAGCTGGCTATGGAAGTTGATATCCCCACCCATTTCCTTCACCAGCTTCTGGGTAATCACCAGGCCGAGCCCGGTGCCGCCGTGGCGGCGCGAAATGCTGGCATCAGCCTGACGGAACGCCTGAAAGAGTTGTGATTGCTGCCGTTCAGAAATACCGATGCCGGTATCGTGGATCTGGACTTCCAGTTCCACTTGGCGCTCCAGCTGATTGCGCAGTTCCACACGGATATCGATATTGCCAGTTTCGGTAAATTTGATCGCATTACCGAGCAGGTTGGTGATCACCTGTTGCAGACGCAATGAATCACCAATCACCTGTTCAGGCACGTCATTTTGTACGTCCAGCGTCAGCTCGAGCCCCTTTTCGTGCGCGCTAGGAGCCAGAAGTACAATCACTTCGTCCAGCGTTTCCCGCAGTGCGAACGGAATATGCTCCAGCACCAGTTTACCGGCCTCCAGTTTGGAGAAGTCCAGCACGTCGTTGATGATGGTCAGCAGATTATTGGCCGAGCGCTCGATGGTTTGCAGATAGTCGGTCTGGGTCGCACTGAGATCGGTTTTCAGCATTTGGCGCGTAAAGCCAATCACGCCATTGAGCGGGGTTCGCAGCTCGTGCGACATGTTGGCCAGAAATTCGGATTTGATACGTGCGGCTTCCTGCGCCCGCTTCTTCGCCAGATCCAGTTCAACGTTCTGGATCTCCATCTGCTCTAAGGTTTCACGCAGATCGGAGGTCGCCTGATCGATATTTTGCTGCATCTCCTCATGGTAGGCAGTCAGCGACATCGCCATCGAGTTGATACCGTTTTTCAGCATATGTAATTCGCCGAGCATAAAGCCTTCCACCCGGCTGTCCAGTTGCCCCCGGCGGATACGATCGACGGTATTGACCATATTGCGGATCGGGCCCGTCACGTCACGCATCAGGCGATACGCAAACAGAATAGCGATACACATGCACAGCAGCAGCAGCAGGGTCGAAACGAAGACCTCTTTATATTGCTGCAGTCGAACCGACTGCAGATCCAGCTCGATCGCCACGTAGCCCAGATTGTTTTCATGGGGCGCCTCACCGCTCGCGCTTTCGTCCGGGTACTTTGCCTCAGGGAGGATCGGCGTTCTCAGGATCAATGAATTCCCGCGCCGGGTCAGCATCAGTTCGGTGGGGACTGGCACACCTTTGGGCAACTGTAACTGGGTATAATTATGGTGATAATTGGAAGTGACAAACAGGTTGTTTTGCGCGTCAAAAACGGTGATCGAACGGACGATATCGGAATGGCGACGATGCAGCAGGCTCACCAGTTGCCGGACCGATTCACGGCTGCGGAAGGTCATGCCGTATTCGCTGGCGACCGCCAGAGGTTCGATGATGCTGGCGCCCGCATCAACCAATTGCTCTTGCAGCTCGTTGTAGCGATGCACTACAAAGAAGGTGCTGAGCAGCAAACCGATCAATAACGTCGGTGCCAAGATCAGGATCATCATGCGCGCGCGCAAGCTGTATTTGGTCATGGGATTCCAATGTGGGAGAATTGGTAGCTAATCCTAGCAACGAACCAGCACTCAATCGACAAATATGGCGCAATTCTACTCTCCCAAACGCCGTGTGACGACCCGGCAAGCGACACAAATATTAACCGTGACGGTAACGGACCTGGATCCGTTCGGCCAGGGAGTGGCACGCCATGAGGGCAAAACGGTGTTTGTTGCCGGTGTTTTACCGGGCGAACAGGCTGAAATTCAGCTTACAGAAGACAAACGGCACTTTGCCAAAGGCAAGTTGAAACGTTTATTGAATCGCAGCCCGCAGCGGCTTGAGCCGCGTTGCCCGCACTTTGGCGTGTGTGGGGGCTGTCAGCAGCAACATGCTTCGGCGGCGTTACAGCAACAGAGTAAGTCGGCAGCCTTGAGCAGGATGATCGGCCGCGAAACCGGGATAACGCCACAGTTGGAACCGGTCATTTCCGGGCCGCAATATGGCTATCGTCGACGCGCCCGTCTGGGGCTCTTGTGGCAGCCAAAACGCCAGACGTTGCTGATGGGCTTTCGCCAGGCGGCGTCTGCTGAACTGGTTGCGGTGAAACAGTGTCCGGTATTGGTTCCCGAGCTAGAGCAGTTGTTAGCGCCGCTCCGGGAATGCCTGAGTGCGCTTCAGGGCGTCAAGCGCCTGGGGCATGCGGAGCTGGTGCTGGCGGATAATGGCCCGGTATTGGTGCTGCGGCATCTGGACCCGCTGCAGGAGAGCGACCGTCAGGCTTTACGGTGTTTTGCCCAGCAAGAAAACGTCACGGTTTTTTTGGCACCAGATAGCGATCGGCTCGAAAAACTGTGTGGCGAAACGCCGTATTATCAGGTCGACGGGCTACGCTTAGAATTCAGTCCGCGTGATTTTATTCAGGTAAATGATGCGGTAAATCAGCAAATGGTGGCCCAGGCCCTTGAATGGCTGGACGTAGGGCCCAATGATCGCATATTGGATCTGTTTTGCGGGATGGGCAATTTTACCCTGCCGCTGGCGCGACGTGCCAAAGCGGTGGTGGGAATTGAAGGTGTTGCCACGCTGGTAGCGAATGGGCAATATAATGCACATAAGAATTTGCTGACTAATGTGTCATTTTTCCATGAGAATCTGGAGGATGATGTTGCGCAGCAACCTTGGGCAGCACAGGGATTTGATAAGGTGATGCTGGATCCTGCCCGCGCTGGCGCGCCTGGCGTGATGTCACATATTGTAAAACTGGCACCAGAGCGCGTGGTTTACGTTTCCTGTAATCCCACGACGCTGGCACGCGACAGCAAAGTGTTGCTGGCGGCCGGTTATCGTCTTGCCCGCGTGCGGATGCTGGATATGTTTCCGCATACGGGGCATCTTGAATCCATGGCGCTATTTACCAACGCGTCCCGGGTCGCTGTAAAGTAGGGAGAAGGTATGGTTGCGGTAAGAAGTGCACATCTGAATACGGCGGGTGAATTCGCGCTTGACGATTGGATCGCCAGCCTGGGGCTTCCCAACCCGCAGTCATGTGAGCGATTAGCCGCAACCTGGCGTTATTGTGAGCAGCAGACCCAAAGTCATCCCAATGCGCCACTGTTGCTGTGGCGCGGCCTGGAAATGGTGGAGATCCTGTCGACCCTCAGCATGGATAATGACAGTATGCGTGCGGCGCTGCTGTTCCCGCTGGTGGACGCGGGCATTGTGCCGGAAGCCACGCTGACCGAAACGTTCGGTACTGGCATTACCTCGCTGGTTCATGGCGTACGCGACATGGACGCCATCCGCCAACTGAAAGCCACTCATAATGACTCAATGGGCTCCGAACAGGTCGATAACGTTCGTCGGATGCTGCTGGCGATGGTGGAAGATTTCCGCTGCGTGGTAATCAAACTGGCGGAGCGGATCGCCCATCTGCGGGAAGTGAAGGATGCGCCGGAAGACGAGCGCGTATTGGCCGCTAAAGAGTGCTCCAATATTTATGCCCCGCTGGCCAATCGGCTCGGTATTGGCCAACTGAAATGGGAACTGGAAGATTTCTGTTTCCGTTACCTGCACCCGGATGAATACAAACGCATTGCCAAGCTGCTGCATGAGCGCCGTATCGATCGTGAACAGTTTATTGATGACTTTGTTGCCTCGCTGCATAAGGCGATGGATAACGAAGGTATCAAAGCGGAAATTTATGGCCGCCCGAAACACATTTACAGCATCTGGCGCAAGATGCAGAAGAAATCGTTGGCGTTTGACGAACTGTTCGACGTGCGCGCAGTGCGCGTTGTGGTGGAACGCCTGCAGGATTGCTATGCGGCTTTGGGCATCGTGCATACGCATTTTCGCCATCTGCCGGATGAGTTTGACGACTACGTTGCCAACCCGAAACCGAATGGCTATCAATCGATCCATACCGTTGTGCTTGGGCCACGGGGGAAAACGCTGGAAATCCAGATCCGTACCCGCCAGATGCACGAGGACGCTGAACTGGGCGTGGCCGCACACTGGAAGTATAAAGAAGGCGCGGTAGTCACGGCGCGTTCAGGCTATGAAGAGCGTATCGCCTGGTTGCGTAAGCTGATTGCCTGGCAAGAAGAGATGGCAGACTCTGGCGAAATGCTCGACGAAGTCCGCAGCCAGGTATTCGACGATCGCGTTTATGTGTTTACGCCAAAAGGTGATGTAGTGGATCTGCCGGCCGGATCAACACCGCTCGACTTTGCTTACCATATTCACAGCGATGTGGGCCACCGTTGCATCGGCGCCAAAATCGGTGGCCGTATTGTGCCCTTTACCTACCAGTTGCAGATGGGCGATCAGATTGAAATCATCACCCAGAAGCAGCCTAACCCGAGCCGAGACTGGCTGAACCCGAACCTGGGCTATGTCACTACCAGCCGCGGGCGATCCAAGATCCACAACTGGTTCCGCAAACAGGATCGCGATAAAAACATCCTGGCGGGTAAGCAGATGCTGGACAATGAGCTGGAACATCTCGGTATCAGTTTAAGAGAAGCCGAAAAGCTGCTGATCCCGCGCTATAACGTCAACTCATTGGATGAAGTGCTGGCGGGGATCGGTGGTGGTGATATTCGCCTGAATCAGATGGTGAATTTCCTGCAGGGCAAGCTGAATAAGCCGAGCGCTGAAGAACAGGATCGCGAAGCGTTGCGCCAATTGACGCAACAGAAAGCGCCGCCAGCCGCAACCCGCAACAAGGATAAAGGCCGCGTTGTGGTCGAGGGCGTGGGTAACCTGATGCATCATATTGCTCGCTGCTGCCAGCCGATCCCGGGTGATGACATTGTCGGCTTTATCACGCAAGGGCGTGGCATTTCGATCCACCGGTCCGATTGCGATCAATTAGCCGAACTGCAATCCCATGCGCCGGAGCGTATCGTGGATGCCGTCTGGGGTGAAAGCTATTCCAGCGGTTACTCGCTGGTGGTGCGCGTAGTGGCAAACGATCGCAGCGGCCTGCTGCGTGATATCACCACGATACTGGCCAACGAAAAGGTGAACGTATTGGGCGTAGCCAGCCGGAGCGATACTAAAAAGCAGTTGGCTACCATTGATATGGACATCGAAATCTACAACCAGGTTGTGTTGGGGCGCGTGCTGGCCAAACTTAATCAGTTGCCGGATGTGATCGATGCCAAGCGTTTGCACGGCAACTGAATAAATACCCTTCGTCTTTCAAGCTGTATCGTTGTTGGCTGCGAACGCCTACCCCAGTCACTTAGTTGACTAAGCTCCTGGGGATAACCGTTCTTGCCGTCTGGATACAACTCGAAATCCATTGGGTATTACTTTTCATATTAGGCATCATTTTGTGTGCCCGTTTTTTAGTTAGAGACCTCAACATGACCCAACCGCAACCATTGCAACGCCTGCTGACCATCATGAAAACCCTGCGCGACCCGCAGGTTGGTTGCCCGTGGGATCGTAAACAGACTTTCGCGACCATTGCGCCCTACACGCTAGAAGAAACTTACGAAGTCTTGGACGCTATTGAACGCCAGGATTACGCCGATCTGCGTGATGAACTGGGGGATCTGCTGTTCCAGGTGGTGTTCTATGCCCAGATGGGGCAAGAGCAAGGGCTGTTTGATTTTGAACAGGTGTGTAACGCCATCAGTGACAAGCTTGAGCGCCGCCACCCACATATTTTCGGGGAAGCGGATGCGGCAGACAGTGAAGCCATTTCCGCCCGCTGGGAGCAACTGAAGGCCGATGAACGTGCAGAGAAAGCGCTGCATTCGGCACTGGATGATATCCCTAATGCCTTACCGGCACTGATGAAAGCCCATAAAATCCAGAAGCGCTGTGCCGCCGTCGGTTTTGACTGGAATACCTTGGGGCCGGTGCTGGATAAAGTGTACGAAGAACTGGACGAGGTGATGCATGAAGCTCAGCAGGCGGTGGTCGATGAGCAGAAGCTGGAAGAAGAGATTGGCGATCTGCTGTTTGCCACGGTCAATCTTTCCCGTCACCTGGGGCACAAGGCGGAAAATGCGTTGCAAGCAGCCAACCGCAAGTTCGAGCGCCGTTTCCGTCAGGTAGAAGAAATCGTGCAACAGAGCGGCCTGCAGATGCAGGAAGCCACGCTGGAGCAGATGGAAGCCGCCTGGCAGCAGGTAAAAAGTCAGGAAAACTAATCGAAAATACCGTTGTCCTAACAGTGTCGCTAGTTTGATCGGCGACAATGTTGGCTTGAGCTGAAACGGTTAAGCTCGATACCATAGCGTGCTGGAGCGCGGGTTAGGCGACGGAAAAGGCCAACAAACTGAAATGTAAGATGTTTTTTGGCGCCAGAAGACGGTTAAACGGCAGTTTTTAGGCTAACTTATTGTTTTGAAAAGGCACGGAGAGTGGTGCTAGCGGATTAAACCCGAATGAACTCACGGTGGTGGCAGAGATGATGGATGGCAAAACGATCGTTTGTAGGTCAAGAGAGGTTCGGGTATACTACTTTCCCGTCTTGGTTCTTCCATCGTCTTTAAACCTAAACTCTCAGGTTCAGCATGACAACTAATTATATTTTTGTGACCGGCGGGGTCGTATCCTCTCTGGGTAAAGGCATTGCCGCAGCCTCTCTGGCGGCTATTCTTGAAGCCCGTGGCCTCAACGTTACCATCATGAAACTGGACCCGTACATCAACGTGGATCCGGGCACCATGAGCCCGATTCAGCATGGGGAAGTTTTCGTCACCGAAGACGGCGCAGAAACCGATCTGGATCTGGGTCACTACGAGCGTTTCATCCGCACCAAAATGACGCGTCGTAACAACTTCACTACCGGCCGTATCTACTCTGATGTGCTGCGCAAAGAGCGCCGTGGCGACTACCTGGGCGCGACCGTACAGGTGATCCCGCACATCACTAACGCCATTAAAGAACGAATCATCGAAGGCGGTGAAGGCCACGATGTGGTGCTGGTTGAAATCGGCGGTACCGTCGGTGATATCGAATCCCTGCCGTTCCTGGAAGCCATTCGTCAGATGGCGGTGGAAGTGGGCCGTGAGCACACGCTGTATATGCATCTGACGCTGGTGCCATACTTGGCCGCTGCGGGTGAAGTGAAAACCAAGCCGACCCAGCATTCTGTAAAAGAGCTGCTTTCCATCGGTATTCAGCCAGATGTGCTGATCTGCCGTTCCGATCGTGCCGTTCCTGCTAATGAACGCGCTAAAATCGCACTTTTCTGCAATGTGCCGGAAAAAGCGGTTATCTCCCTGAAAGACGTTGATTCCATTTATAAAATCCCAGGCCTATTGAAATCTCAGGGGCTGGACGATTATATTTGTAAACGATTCAGCCTCACTGCACCGGAAGCTAATCTGGCTGAGTGGGAGCAGGTCATTTACGAAGAAGCCAATCCAGGCGGCGAAGTGACTATCGGCATGGTCGGTAAATATGTCGAACTGCCAGATGCCTACAAGTCTGTGATTGAAGCGCTCAAGCACGGTGGCCTGAAAAACCGTCTGACCGTCAACATCAAACTGATCGATTCGCAGGATGTTGAAACCCGTGGTGTCGAAGTGCTGAAAGATCTGGATGCGATCCTGATCCCTGGCGGTTTCGGCTATCGTGGCGTGGAAGGCAAGGTCATGACTGCGCGCTATGCGCGTGAAAACAAGATCCCTTACCTGGGCATTTGCCTGGGGATGCAGGTGGCGTTGATGGAGTTTGCCCGTAACGTGGCGGGTATGGAAAACGCCAACTCGACGGAATTTGTGCCAGACTGTAAATACCCGGTTGTGGCGTTGATTACGGAATGGCGCGATGAAGACGGTAACGTTGAAGTCCGTAGCGAAGAAAGCGATCTGGGTGGCACAATGCGCGTTGGTGGCCAGCAATGTCATCTGACCGATAATAGCTTGGTTCGCAAGATGTACGGCGAACCTACCATCGTTGAACGTCACCGTCACCGTTATGAAGTTAACAACATGCTGTTGAAGCAGATCGAAGCCGCAGGTTTGCGTGTTGCGGGTCGTTCGGCGGATAACAAGCTGGTTGAGATTATCGAGCTGCCTGACCATCCGTGGTTCGTTGCTTGTCAGTTCCACCCGGAATTTACTTCGACGCCGCGTGATGGGCATCCGTTGTTTGCTGGCTTTGTCAAAGCGGCGGGTGAACACCAGAAGCGTCAGGTGAAATAAGAGTTTTGGTAAGCAACGCGCGGCAAAAACCGCGCGTTGTTTGTCTGGAGTTTTAGTTTAACTTGTACTGAGGAAAACCTAATGTCCAAAATCGTTAAAGTCATTGGCCGTGAAATCATCGACTCACGCGGCAACCCAACTGTTGAAGCCGAAGTTCATCTGGAAGGCGGTTTCGTCGGTCTGGCTGCAGCACCATCAGGTGCATCTACCGGTTCTCGTGAAGCACTGGAACTGCGTGACGGTGATAAATCTCGTTTCCTGGGTAAAGGCGTACTGAAAGCCGTTGCTGCAGTGAACGGCCCAATTGCTCAGGCAGTGCTGGGTAAAGATGCCAAAGACCAGGCTAACATCGACAAGATCATGATCGAGTTGGACGGTACCGAGAACAAATCCAAGTTTGGTGCTAACGCCATCCTGGCCGTTTCTCTTGCTGCTGCTAAAGCGGCTGCTGCTTCTAAAGGCATGCCACTGTACGAGCACATTGCTGAACTGAACGGCACCCCAGGCAAATTCTCTATGCCTCTGCCAATGATGAACATCATCAACGGCGGTGAGCACGCTGACAACAACGTCGACATTCAGGAATTCATGATCCAGCCAGTTGGCGCGAAAACCCTGAAAGAAGCCGTGCGTATCGGTTCTGAAGTGTTCCATCACCTGGCAAAAGTGCTGAAAGCCAAAGGCATGAACACTGCAGTGGGTGACGAAGGTGGTTATGCGCCAAACCTGGGTTCTAACGCAGAAGCGCTGGCTGTTATCGCTGAAGCGGTGAAAGCGGCAGGTTACGAGCTGGGTAAAGACGTGACCCTGGCGATGGACTGTGCAGCCTCTGAATTCTACAAAGACGGTAAATACGTGCTGGCTGGCGAAGGTAACAAAGCCTTCACCTCTGAAGAGTTCACCCACTTCCTGGAAGAACTGACTAAGCAGTACCCAATCGTTTCTATCGAAGACGGTCTGGACGAATCTGACTGGGCTGGTTTCGCTTACCAGACCAAAGTGCTGGGCGACAAAATCCAGCTGGTTGGTGACGATCTGTTCGTAACCAACACCAAGATCCTGAAAGAAGGTATCGAAAAAGGCATCGCTAACTCCATCCTGATCAAATTCAACCAGATCGGTTCTCTGACCGAAACACTGGCTGCTATCAAGATGGCGAAAGACGCAGGTTACACCGCGGTGATCTCTCACCGTTCAGGTGAAACCGAAGACGCAACCATCGCTGACCTGGCGGTAGGTACTGCGGCTGGCCAGATCAAAACCGGTTCTATGAGCCGTTCTGACCGCGTTGCCAAGTACAACCAACTGATCCGTATTGAAGAAGCGCTGGGTGACCGCGCACCGTTCAATGGCCTGAAAGAAGTTAAAGGTCAGTAATAACGGCTTGATACGTTATTGAGTTGAGAACGGAGAGTACCGTAAGGTGCTCTCCGTTTTTTTATGCGCAAATTAAGAAATGCCGTCGTGGGAATACCGAGCCTGTGTTACAGGCTTTCCGTTGAGGTCACCGGGCGGTTCTCGCCTTTTTTACGTACCCATAACCAGTAAGCCAGCGTCAGGAATGCCACCCAAACCAGCCCGACGATCAGGGCGATGCGGCTCTCTTCAAAGTAACCGAGCAGGCCGATCACAAACAGCATGAATGCCGTTGCCAGTGCGGGGGCTACCGGCCACCAGGGGACCGGGAAGCTCAATTGACTGACTTCTTCTTTGCTGAGTGTACGGCGCATGGCGACCTGCGAAAGCAGGATCATCAACCATACCCACACCGTGGCAAAGGTGGCGATAGACGCGATGATCATGAAGATCTGCTTGGGGATCAGGTAGTTGAGCAGCACAGCCAACAGCAGGGCGATGGACATCACCAATACCGTCATCCAGGGCACGCCGTTGTTGGTCAGCTTAGAGAAACTCTTCGGTGCCTGGCCGTCCTGTGCCATGCCATACATCATGCGGCCTGCGCCAAAAATATCGCTGTTGATGGCGGAGATGGCGGCGGTGATCACCACCACGTTTAATACGTTAGCTGCCGAACTGATCCCCAGATTACTGAAGATTTCCACAAACGGGCTGCCGTTTTGGCCGATGCTGTTCCACGGGTAGATCGCCATCAGCACCAGCAACGTCAGGACATAGAACAACAGGATGCGGATCGGGACGGCATTGATCGCCTTTGGCAGCACTTTGGCAGGATCTTTAGCCTCGCTGGCGGTAATACCGATAATTTCAATCCCGCCGAAGGCGAACATCACTACCGCCAGAGAGGCGACGACACCGCCGATTCCGTTTGGCATAAAACCGCCGTGCTGCCAAAGATTACTGAAGCCAGTGGCCTGCTGGGTTACGCCAAAGCCGAACAGCATCACCGCAGCACCGCCGACGATCATCGCTACAATGGCTGCCACCTTGACCAGTGATAACCAGAACTCCATCTCGCCAAAGACTTTGACGCTGCACAGATTGAGCGCGCCGATAAACAAAATGATGCTGAGTATCCAGACCCATTGGGCAACATCCGGAAACCACAGCCCCATGTAGATACCGAAGGCGGTCACGTCGGCCAGGGCCACAATCACCATCTCAAAGGTATAGGTCCAGCCTGTGAGGAACCCGGCCAGTGGGCCAAGATAATGGCTGGCATAGTGGCCGAAGGAGCCGGAAACTGGCTGATGCACCGCCATTTCCCCTAATGCCCGCATCACCATAAAGACTGCTGCACCACCGACCAGATAGGCCAGCAGCACGGCCGGCCCCGCCAGTTGAATCGCACCCGCCGAGCCATAGAACAAGCCGGTGCCGATAGCAGAGCCGAGGGCCATAAAGCGAATATGTCGCGCGTTTAAGCCGCGCCGTAGCTGTGGTTTTGCGGTACGCATGTTGCTTCTCCGTTTTAATGTTGTTGTCGGACAGGCAGCGCTATCTGCACCGGGGGAACGAGCCCGGCAGGATAGAGTACGAACTTATAGGGTAATAGACGCGACCCCTTCATTGGCCGTAAAGCCATTAAGGGACCGCGCCTTGGACGCTACGCCTGGCTAGGCAGTAACGAGGCCGGTACCAGAGCGGTCAGGTGTCCAGTTGCCAACAGTTGGCTGGCCGCTTCGATATCAGGGGCGAAGAAGCGATCCTTATCGTAGTAGCTGACGTGTTCGCGCAGCAAACGGCGAGCCTGTTCCAAGCCTTCGGTGGTTTGCAGGCCTTTACGAAGATCAAGCCCCTGGCAGGCCGCCAGCCACTCCACGGCCAGAATGCCGCGTACGTTATCTGCCATTTCCCACAGGCGACGGCCAGCCGCCGGGGCCATTGAAACGTGGTCTTCCTGGTTGGCCGAGGTTGGGATGCTGTCAACGCTGGCCGGGTGCGCCAGAGCTTTGTTCTCGCTGGTCAAGGCGGCTGCGGTCACTTGGGCGATCATAAAGCCGGAGTTCACACCACCGTTATCCACCAGGAATGGCGGTAATTGCGACATGTGTTTATCCATCATCAGAGAGATACGGCGTTCAGCCAGTGATCCCATCTCGGCGAAGGCCAGTGCCAGATTGTCGGCCGCCATGGCAACGGGCTCGGCATGGAAATTACCCCCAGACAGCACATCCCCCTGCTCGGCGAATACCAGCGGGTTATCGGAAACGGCGTTAGCTTCGATCTCCAGCACCTCGGCGGCCTGGCGAATTTGTGTCAGGCAGGCACCCATCACCTGTGGTTGGCAGCGCAGAGAATAAGGATCCTGCACTTTCTCGCAGTTCTGGTGCGAGTCAGACACGGCGCTGCGCTTGCCAAGCAGGTGACGATAAGCGGCGGCGGCATCGATCTGGCCACGTTGACCACGAACTTCGTGAATGCGCGGGTCGAACGGGCTGCGTGAACCCAGTGCGGCTTCAACCGTCAGGCTGCCGGTCACGGTCGCGGCGGCATACAGATCTTCTGCGTCAAACAGGCCGCGCAGCGCGAAGGCGGCGGAAACCTGGGTACCGTTCAATAGCGCAAGGCCTTCTTTGGCAGCCAGCGTCAGCGGTTTCAGGCCTGCTTTAGCCAGGGCGTCGGTGGCCGGTATCCATTCTCCCTGGAAGCGGGCTTTGCCCTCACCCAGTAGTACCAAGCTCATATGCGCCAGCGGCGCCAGGTCACCGGAGGCGCCTACAGAACCTTTCAACGGGATGTGCGGATAAACTTCAGCATTGACCAGCGCGATCAGGGCCTGGATCACCTCCAGACGGATACCTGAGAAACCGCGTGACAGGCTATTGATCTTCAACACCATAATCAGGCGAACCAGATTGTCATCGGTTGGCGCCCCCACACCGGCCGCGTGGGACAGGACGATGGAGCGTTGCAGGTTTTCCAGATCGTTGCGGGCGATGCGGGTCGATGCCAGCAGACCGAACCCGGTATTGATACCGTAGGTGGTGCGGTTTTCTTCCACAATGCGTTCCACACAGGCGACGCTTTGTTGGATGGCGCCATAGGCGTTGTCATCCAGCGTCACTTTGACCGGGTGCTGATAAACCTGGCGCAGATCGGCAAGGGTTAGTTTTCCTGGGCGAATAGTCAGTGTTTTCATGCTTTGCCCCCTTGAGTCGCGGCGACCATCGGCAGGTTAAGGCCTTGTTCACGGGCGCAGTCGATCGCGATGTCGTAACCGGCATCGGCATGGCGCATGACGCCGGTCGCCGGATCGTTATGCAGCACGCGGGCAATACGCTGCGCGGCCTCATCGCTGCCGTCACAGACGATCACCATCCCGGAGTGTTGAGAGAAGCCCATACCTACGCCGCCGCCGTGGTGTAGAGACACCCAGGTCGCACCGCTGGCAGTGTTCAACAAGGCGTTGAGCAGTGGCCAGTCGGAGACGGCATCGGAGCCATCTTTCATCGCTTCGGTTTCACGGTTCGGGCTGGCAACCGAGCCGGAGTCCAGGTGATCGCGACCAATGACGATCGGCGCTGAGAGTTCGCCACGGCGCACCATCTCGTTAAACGCCAGACCCAATTTGGCACGCTGGCCCAGGCCCACCCAGCAGATACGTGCAGGCAAGCCCTGGAAGCTGATGCGTTCGCGCGCCATATCCAACCAACGGTGCAGGTGCTCGTCGTCCGGGATCAGTTCTTTCACCATGGCGTCCGTCTTATAGATATCTTGCGGATCGCCAGACAGGGCCGCCCAACGGAATGGGCCGATGCCACGGCAGAACAGTGGGCGAATATAAGCGGGTACAAAGCCAGGGAAGTCAAAGGCGTGGTCGACCCCCATTTCTTTGGCCATCTGGCGGATGTTGTTACCGTAGTCGAAGGTAGGGACGCCCATTTTCTGGAACGCCAGCATTGCTTCAACGTGTTCGGCCATCGATTGTTTGGCCGCTTTCACCACCAGCGCCGGTTCGGTTTGTGCACGGCGACGGTACTCTTCCCAGCTCCAGCCTTTTGGCAGATAACCGTTGAGCGGATCGTGGGCGCTGGTCTGGTCGGTGACCAGGTCTGGGCGCACGCCGCGCTTGACCAGTTCCGGCAGGATTTCGGCTGCGTTGCCGCACAGCGCGATAGAGATGGCTTTACCTTCGGCGGTGTATTTCTTGATACGCGCCAGTGCGTCATCCAGATCTTTGGCCTGCTCATCGACATAGCGGGTTTTTAAACGGAAATCGATGCGGCTCTGCTGGCATTCGATGTTCAGCGAACAGGCTCCGGCCAACGTGGCGGCCAGCGGTTGCGCGCCACCCATCCCACCGAGCCCGGCGGTCAATACCCAGCGCCCTTGCAGGCTACCGTCGTAATGCTGACGACCGGCCTCCACGAAGGTTTCATAAGTGCCTTGCACGATGCCCTGGCTGCCGATGTAGATCCAGCTACCTGCAGTCATCTGGCCATACATCGCCAGGCCCTTGGCATCCAGCTCATTGAAGTGTTCCCAGGTGGCCCAGTGTGGGACCAGGTTGGAGTTGGCAATCAGCACTCGTGGGGCATTGCTGTGTGTTTTGAACACGCCGACGGGTTTACCGGACTGCACCAGCAACGTTTCATCGTCTTCCAGTGTTTTGAGGGTAGCGACAATCTTATCGTAGCAATCCCAGTCACGAGCAGCGCGGCCGATACCGCCGTACACAACCAGCTCATGGGGATTTTCTGCCACTTCAGGATCGAGGTTGTTCATCAGCATGCGCAGTGGCGCTTCGGTCAGCCAGCTTTTTGCGTTTAATTGTGTGCCGCGAGGCGCGCGTACATCGACATGGCGTACTTTGTTATTTGCAGTCACAGCTATTTCCTCAAACAGTATCGGTACAGATTTCACGGCCTGATAACAACTACACCAAGCCATAACAATGCATAGGGTTAATTAACATATACTTGTATGTACAAGCATATGCAACACTGACCCGTACAAAACAAAAAAGGCATAAGAGAAAGTTATTTTTTATTTATATCAGTAGGTTGAATCATTTATTGGCATGGAAAGCATTAGCAGGCGTTGATAAAATAGTGAGCTGCTCGACAAAAATGAATTAAAATTGTGTCATTTTTGAGCGATAAGTCACAATAATTTTACATATGGATTACAACTAAGCGGAAGCGATAAAAAAGTCGTATTACGAGGGGAGATTTGAGCGCTTTGCTTATGCTCTTTGAGTTTCAAGCTGCAGCTAACCCCGCTGCAGCTTGAAAGGGAGGGCTCAAACAGGCTGTAATGTCGCTGGGCGTGTCATTTTGAATACCGTGGCAATGGCAGCCAGCAGCGCGGGAAGCGCCAGGAACATCAGGATCCCCTGGACCTGCCACGCCATGGCCAACAGTTGTGCTGCCATCATGGTGCCCGCGACCCCGCCAAAGCGGCCAATACCCTGCATCCAGGCGATGCCGGTAGCACGACAGTGCGTCGGGTAGAAGGTGGCAGCCAGGGTTTGCAGGCCGGACTGTGCCCCGTTCATGGTAATACCCATCAGGAAGATAAAGGCACCCAGCAGCACGATATGGTTATCTTCAGTGGCCATCGCCACAATCAGCAAGGCGGTCAGGGCAAACCCGGTGGAAACCACTTTATGGGCATTCCAGCGGTCCATTAACCAACCGGCAACCAGGATCCCTAGCGTGCCACCAAACGTGAATAGCGACGTCAGGATGGCGGATTGTTCCAACTGATAACCCAGCCCTTGCATCAGAAGCGGCATCCAGCTCAGCAGAACGTAGTAGATCACTAACCCCATGAAATAGGTTAACCATAGCATCAGCGTGCCCACCAGATAAGGGCGGCTGAACAGCAGACCTACTCGGGTTTTCGACAGAGCCAGTTTGTCTTCATACAGATAGAAATGCGTGATGTGGCTGATGTTATCGCTGATGAAGCGTTGGGCTATCGGCCTGATTTTTGCCGCATCCTGGCCACGGTTAACCAGATATTTTACCGATTCCGGCAAAAGCAGGATCAACAGTACGGTGAGCACCAGTGGAGCGATAGCCCCGAGCAGTAACACACTGTGCCAGCCGTAAGCAGGGATCAACCAGGACGAGATCGCACCGCCACCCGCCGCGCCCAAAGGGAACCCACAGTACATGGTATTGATCGCCAGCGATCGGCAACGCTGCGGTGCATATTCCGAGATCAGCGTAATGGCATTTGGCATCGCCGCCCCTAGCCCAAGACCGGTCAGAAAGCGCCACAGCGTCAGACTATTCAGCGAGCCTGCATAGGCGGTCGCCAGGCTGGAGAGGCCAAAGAACAGACAAGAGAAGACCAGTACGCGTTTGCGGCCAACGCGGTCGGAAATGGGCCCGGCAATCAAGGCTCCTAACGAAAGACCGAGCAGCGCGGCGCTCAATACCGGCCCAAGATCCTGTTTGACGATCCCCCAGTCTTTGGCCACCGAGGGGGCGATATAGCCCATCGCTGCGGTGTCATAGCCATCAATGGCCAGGATCAGGAAGCCCAGAATGATTAAGGTCCAATGGAACAGCGAAAACTTGCTGTCGTCGATAGCCTGTTGAATGTTCAACTCAGTGATGTGAGCCATAGTCCCCTCGAAACACAGATATGATGTAGGTGGATAGCGCGTCGAAACTGCGCTTAGCTTGTATTTTCCTGTCTATACATCTGCGGTGTGTCGAGATTTATGTCAAATAGTTTTATCTTATATGTTGCGAAAATGTTTATTTTCGTTGGCGGATTATGCTATCAAAATGCGCTGGTGTTTGGGGGAAAGATCATCAATGTGCAAATTATCTGGAGAAAAATGCTGGGTGCAGCCCGAGACGATAAAATTTAATACAATTTACCGGCTTTGGATGCCTGACCAGGATCTGCGATAATGACTTTTTATACCCGAAAGATTTCAAGCTGACCGCGCTAGCGTAGGTTTGTGCGGTGGCATTTGTACATCTCTGTGCCGCACAGTTTGAAAAACAACGGGCATGCCCATTCAGATTGAGAAAACCATGCAATACCCGATTAACGAAATGTTCCAGACCTTGCAGGGTGAAGGCTACTTCACCGGCGTTCCGGCAATTTTTATCCGTCTGCAAGGCTGCCCGGTCGGTTGCAGCTGGTGTGATACCAAACATACCTGGGAAAAGATCGCGAATCGGGAAGTGGATATGCATCAGATCCTGGTGAAAACCGCCGAAAGCGATGCTTGGGGGGCCGCCAGCGCGGAACAACTGCTCGCAGTGATCCAGCAGCAGGGCTATACCGCCCGCCATATTGTTATCACCGGCGGTGAACCCTGTCTCTACGATCTGACCTCGCTGACCACATTGCTTGAGAACAGCGGCTACGGTTGCCAGATAGAAACCAGTGGCACCCATGAGGTGCGTTGCTCTCCGAATACCTGGGTGACCGTTTCACCTAAAGTAAACATGCGCGGGGGATTAAAAGTATTGGATCAGGCGCTGATGCGGGCCGACGAGATCAAGCACCCGGTGGGGCGTGAGCGAGATATTGCAGCACTGGACCAGTTACTGGCCAGGTTACACGACGAAAAACACCGTATTATTGCCCTGCAGCCTATCAGCCAGAAAGAAGAGGCGACGCGGTTATGTATTGAAACCTGCATTGCCCGCAATTGGCGGCTTTCGATGCAGACGCATAAGTATTTGAATATTGCCTGATACCCGTCCTGATTGAAGCTGCATCTGTGTTGGCTACGTTACTTGGCCCACGGAGCAGCGCCAATTATTTCAGGCATACTCTCACATGCCATTTTGAATCAGGGTTGCTCAGATAAAGGATTTTCCTTTGAGTGCCGGTCAGGGCAAACAAAGTGAGTCACCCTCATATGCTACGTGTATGCTGCAGTTGTTGCGTGCTGCCCATATCCAAACTGGCGCGCCGCCAGTTGGAAAGGTCTCTGCGTGCTTTACTCGCCTTTATACACGCAACCTGCGGTGCAGGTCTCTTTAACCATCACTGCCGACAATTCTGGCAGTTGTGGTTTCAACTGCTGCCAGATCCAGGCGGCAAGCACTTCGCTGGTAGGGTTTTCCAACCCAGGAATATCGTTCAGATAATAGTGATCCAGACGTTGCCAGATCGGCTTGAACGCGGCCTTAAGTTCGGCAAAATCCATCACCCAGCCGGTGTGCGCATCGACTTCCCCGGTTACTTCCAGACGCACCATAAACGAATGCCCGTGCAAACGACCGCATTTGTGGCCCTCCGGCACGTTTGGCAGGTGGTGTGCGGCTTCAAACTGAAAATCTTTAAACAGCGTGGTTGCCATTATTACGGCCTCATTAACTCAAAAACCGCGGAATAGTACCGGAAAGCCGCTGTCGTTGCCATGTATACCCGCCGCCTTTCATGTTACAGCGTTATTCGCTGCACATGTTTTTCCCGGTTACTGACTTAAGATGGCACCTGTGGAAAACAGGCTTGTAACTTGAAATCCATGGCGTATGCCGTGATAGCGTTCTGTTCGCGGTGTCATTGCTTATTTTTATTTGGGCAGGATTGCAACAATCGGATACCACAATCAACCGTAAATGCGATTCATTCAGTTTTTCATAAAATAAGACATTATTTATCAATAAATTAAAAATAAACTTCTAACGGTTTAGCCGTTATCCCTTACCAGAAAAACCGCTTAGTCATTTTGGTTATTATTTATTGCTATCCCTTATTTAATCGTTGCAATGACGCTCGGTAACCTTACACACTCTCCTGGTCTCTTCAGGACATATACCACGACAATACAGCGACTGACACTGGCTAAGCATAGGATATCCGTACCGCGATGACGACTCAGGTTCCTCCCACATCTTTGCTCCCGCTGACACCCGAACAGCTGGCGCGTTTACAGGCCGCAATTGGGGAATATTCCCCAACGCAACTGGCGTGGCTGTCTGGTTACTTCTGGGGCATGGTTAATCAGCAACCCGGCGTGGTTGCCACTCCCGCACCGGCGCCAGCAGCGGCCAGCATCACCCTGATTTCAGCCTCCCAGACCGGCAATGCGCGTCGTCTGGCTGAACAGCTACGTGACGATTTGCTGGCGGCAAAGTTGAGCGTCACCCTGGTTAATGCTGGTGACTATAAGTTCAAGCAAATCGCTCAGGAGCGCCTGCTGGTGGTGGTGGCTTCTACACAAGGGGAAGGGGAGCCGGCAGAAGAGGCCGTCGCGTTGCATAAATTCCTGCATTCGAAAAAAGCCCCGAGACTGAATGACACCGCCTTTGCCGTATTTGGCCTGGGAGATAGCTCTTATGAGAACTTCTGCCAGTCCGGTAAGGATTTCGACGCCAAACTGGCGGAACTGGGGGCTGAGCGTCTGGTGGAGCGCATTGATGCGGATGTGGACTATCAGGAACTGGCGACTGCCTGGCGCAAACAGGTGGTGGAGGTTTTGAAAGCACGGGCACCAGCGGAAAACAGCGCTCCGGCAGCATTGGCGAGTGGTGCGGTCGATCTGTTGGACAGCAGCCCTTACAGCAAAGAACAACCGTTAACTGCGCAACTGGCGGTAAAGCAAAAGATCACTGGCCGTGGTTCGGATAAAGATGTGCGCCATATCGAAATCGATTTAGGGGCTTCAGGTCTGCGCTATCAACCTGGAGACGCGCTGGGCGTCTGGTTTGATAACGATCCCGCCTTGGTGGATGAACTGGTGCAGCTCTTGTGGCTGAAGGGCGACGAGTTGGTTGAGGTGGAGGGGAAAGCGCTGCCATTACGCGAGGCACTGCGCAGCCACTTCGAACTGACGCAGAACACCACGTTGATTGTCGAGAAATATGCAGCGCTGTCGCGAGATGAAAAGCTGATTGGCCTGCTGGCAGATAAAACCAAACTGCAGCACTACGCGCACAATACGCCGATTGTCGATATGGCGCGGCAAGCCCCTGCGGATCTGACTGCGGAACAGTTGGTTAGCCTGCTGCGTCCGCTGACTCCTCGGCTCTATTCCATCGCCTCCTCGCAGGCGGAAAGTGAAAACGAAGTGCACATCACCGTTGGCGTGGTGCGTTACGAGATTGAAGGCCGTGCCCGCACTGGCGGAGCCTCCGGATTCCTGGCCGATCGCCTGGAAGAAGAGGGGGATCTGCGCGTGTTTATCGAGCATAACGAAAACTTCCGTTTGCCCGCCAATCCGCACACGCCGGTGATCATGATTGGTCCGGGTACCGGCATTGCCCCCTTCCGCGCTTTTATGCAGCAGCGTGAAGCCGAGGGGGCTGAAGGTAAAAACTGGTTGTTCTTTGGCAACCCGCATTTTACCGAAGACTTTTTGTATCAGGTTGAATGGCAGCGCTATGTGAAAGATGGCCTGCTGACCCGTATCGATCTGGCCTGGTCGCGTGACCAGGCGCATAAGGTCTATGTGCAGGACAAACTGCGTGAGCAAGGGGCGGAAGTTTGGCGCTGGATCCAGGAAGGCGCGCACATTTATGTCTGCGGCGATGCCAACCGCATGGCGAAAGACGTTGAAAACACATTAATAGCACTGGTGGCCGAGCACGGTGGTATGGATACCGAGCAGGCAGATGAATTTTTAAGTGAGCTGCGCCTTGAGCGCCGTTATCAGCGAGATGTTTACTGATGAGTGATAAACACCCTGGGCCTCTGGTGGTTGAAGGCAAACTGGTCGACGCCGAGCGCTTGAAGAAAGACAGTAATTTCCTGCGTGGAACCATCGCCGCAGATTTAAATGATGGCCTTACCGGTGGTTTTAACGGCGATAACTTCCTGCTGATCCGTTTCCACGGCATGTACCAGCAGGACGATCGGGATATTCGCGCCGAACGTGCCGAGCAAAAACTCGAACCGCGCCATGCCATGATGCTGCGCTGCCGCCTGCCGGGGGGGATCATTACCCCGCAGCAATGGTTAGGTATCGATAAGTTTGCCGAGGAAAGCACGCTGTACGGCAGCATCCGTATCACCAACCGGCAGACATTTCAGTTTCACGGTATTTTGAAAGGCAACGTGAAACCGGCCCATCAGTTACTCAATCGTTTGGGGTTGGATGCGCTGGCAACGGCCAACGACGTCAACCGCAACGTGCTCTGTACCTCGAACCCGGTGGAGTCTGAACTGCACCAGGAGGCGTACGAATGGGCGAAGAAAATTTCCGAGCATCTGCTGCCGCGTACGCGTGCTTATGCCGAGGTATGGCTGGATAAAGAAAAGATCGCCACCACGGATGAAGAGCCGATCCTGGGGGCGACCTATCTGCCACGCAAGTTTAAAACCACGGTGGTCATTCCACCGCAGAACGACGTTGATTTGCACGCCAATGACATGAACTTCGTGGCTATTGCGGAAAACGGCAAGCTGGTGGGATTTAACCTGTTGGTTGGTGGCGGGCTGTCTATCGATCATGGTAACAAAAAAACCTATGCACGTACGGCAAGCGAGTTCGGCTATATCCCGCTTGAACATACGCTTGCGGTAGCGGAGGCGGTGGTGACCACCCAGCGTGACTGGGGTAACCGTACCGATCGCAAAAATGCCAAAACCAAATACACCCTGGAGCGTGTAGGGGTTGATACCTTCCGTGCCGAAGTAGAAAAGCGGGCGGGTATCACTTTTGAACCGGTACGCCCATATGCATTTACCGGCCGTGGCGATCGCATTGGTTGGGTGAAGGGCATCGATAACCATTGGCATCTGACGCTGTTTATAGAAAATGGCCGCTTGTTGGATTATCCGGGGCGCCCGCTGAAAACCGGCGTGGCCGAGATCGCCAGGATCCACAAAGGTGACTTCCGCCTGACGGCCAACCAGAACCTGATCGTGGCTGGCGTGCCGGAAAATGAGAAAGCTAAGATTGAAGCACTGGCTCGCCAGCATGGTCTGATGGATGACGCGATCACTGAGCAGCGTAAAAACTCCATGGCTTGTGTCTCCTATCCTACCTGTCCACTGGCCATGGCGGAGGCCGAACGCTTCCTGCCGGAGTTTGTCACCAAGGTGGAAAGCATCATGTACCAGCATGGCGTAGGGGATGAACATATCGTGTTGCGTGTCACGGGCTGTCCGAATGGCTGCGGCCGCGCACTGTTGGCGGAGATTGGCCTGGTCGGTAAAGCGATTGGCCGCTATAACCTGCATCTGGGCGGTAACCGCGAAGGCACGCGTATTCCACGTATGTACCGTGAAAATATCAACGAAGAAGAAATTCTGCAGAATATCGACCAACTGGTAGGCCGCTGGGCAACTGAACGCACTGTGGGGGAAGGGTTTGGTGATTTCACTCTCCGTAGCGGAATTATCCGGCCGGTGGTGGACCCTGCGCAGGATTTCTGGGACTAACATCGAAGGGGCATTTGAGTTGAGTGCCTATTATTTGTCTCTCCCCCTCCTCCAAAGGGAGAGGGAATAATTCGAGTTTGCAGGCTCAACAAGGGCAAGTGCTAATTGAGAGCACGGTTTGCCCCCTCTCCCTTGGGGAGAGGGTTGGGGGGAAATCATCATCATTTTCAGGAGTTCGCATTATGGCTGAATGGGATCTGGCGGCGCTGAATGCGCTACCGAAATCCGGACAGGCGCTGGCACTGGCGGCCATTAATGGCCAGTTGGAGCAGCTTTCCGCGCAGGAAAGGGTTGCCTGGGCGCTGGAACATCTGCCAGGGGAGTTTGTGCTCTCTTCCAGTTTTGGTATTCAGGCGGCGGTCTGTTTGCACCTGGTCACGCGCATCAAGCCGAATATCCCGGTGATCCTGACCGATACCGGCTATCTGTTCCCAGAAACCTACCAGTTTATCGACCAACTGGCTGACAAACTGAACCTGAACCTGCAGGTATTCCGAGCCGAGCATTCACCCGCCTGGCAGGAAGCGCGTTACGGCAAACTGTGGGAGCAGGGCGTAGAAGGGATCGAAAAGTACAACCAGATCAACAAGGTTGAGCCGATGAACCGCGCTCTGGAAACGCTGGGTGCCCAAACCTGGTTTGCCGGTCTGCGCCGTGAGCAATCGGGTAGCCGTGCCAATCTGCCGGTGTTGGCGGTGCAGCGTGGGGTCTTTAAAATCCTGCCGATCATCGATTGGGATAATCGCCAGATTTACCAGTATCTGACCGAACATGGGCTGAGCTATCACCCGCTATGGGATCAAGGCTATCTTTCGGTTGGCGATACCCATACTACCCGTAAATGGGAAGAAGGTATGAGTGAAGAAGAAACCCGCTTCTTCGGCCTGAAGCGTGAGTGTGGTCTGCATGAAGGGTGATTGAGAACATCACCTTCGGGTTGTGGTTTAGCCTCTGAAGCACGAGGGCGCAGCAATGCTGCGCCCTTATTGTATACCGCTTAATGCTGCTTCTTTTTCTTTTCCTTCGCCGGTTTGGGTTCAGGGTGTGCTTGCACCAACTCTTTTATCAGTGGCAGCAGGATCTGTACGCTCTCGTGGCTGCGTTTATCGAGCCGACCTGGCAAATGGGTTTCCAGATATTGCAGGTTATCATATTGCGGGCGGTGCCAGGTCACGCCCTGTGGGAAGTTGGGGCTAATGGCGCGCTGTTGATAACCATCTTTTTCACCCAGTGACCAATTGGTCGCTTCCATCGCCATTACCGGGATTTTTGCTTCATCAAAGACTTTTTGGTCTGAACAGCAACCCGTGCCTTTCGGGTAATCTTTACTGCCAGGATTGATTGCTGCATCTATACCGTAGCGGTGGGCAATACTCAGCGCGCGATCGCGGGATGTTTTGGCTATTTCTGGTTTGGTGTTGCGCCCAGAATGGAAATAGAGACGATCGCCGGTGATCAGGTTGTCGAGATTGATCACCAGCAGAGTGTTGTCACGCTCTTCCTGCGTCATGCGATGGAGATAGTTTTTAGCGCCCAATGACTTGAGCTCTTCACCGCTGGTGGCGACAAAACGCAGACTGTAGGTGGTAGGGATATCTTTTAGCTGTTTCGCCAATTCCAGCATCACGCCGACACCGGAGGCATTATCATCGACCCCCTGTAACGTTAGCCCACCCAGATTATTATCTACCTCATCGTCACTGATCGGGGTGTAGGTATCAAAGTGTGCCATGATGATGATTTGCTTGGGCTGATCGCCATTTTTAGCGGCAATCACCGAGGTAACGGTGATTTTGCGCCAGTTTTCACTGGTGTCTTTGTTGGTGTAAAGATAGCGGGCATCAAAGGTGCGGGTATCAGTCGGATAGCCCATTTCACGAAACTGTTGCTTCAGGTAGTCTGCGGCCAGGAGCTCTGCCGGGCTACCGGCCATGCGGCCAGGGAAATAGGTAGCGATATGGCGGGTCTGGTTGGCGGCGTACTGGCCGAGCGGGGCTTCTTTTTTAGCGGGTTTTGTCGCGGCGGAGACGCTGACAACACTGCCGAGAGCGACTAACAACAGTCCAGCTCTCAGGCACAAGCGGGGAAACATACCAAAAATCCTTCTCTGACAGCGATGAGCCGATTATTTTTGCGATGCTTAGTATGGGACGCTGGCACGGATTACACAATTTCTTCGTTTCTTAATTTTGCCAGTGGCGCACGTTTTCTGACCCTATGCCTATTTTAGTTAGCGGTGCGTAAAACTGTGCTGCTGACGCCTGTAACGACAGGATCTACCACCTTTTAAGTCCGTCTTATTCCATTTAAGAACATCTCATGCCTTTTCGTCATTTCAGAGGCTAAATCTCAGCCCGTATAGTCACACTATCTTTCTGTTATATGAAAAGGCCGTTGTGGACTATCTACCAATATTTGCCGATCTGAAACAACGCCCGGTGCTGGTTGTTGGCGGCGGCGAAGTGGCCGCGCGTAAAGTTGATTTGCTTGAGCGCGCCGGGGCTGAAATACGGATAGTGGCGCAGGCACTTTCACCGGAACTTGAACATCTTCACCAGCAAGGGCGTGTCCATTGGCTTGGTCTGCGGTTTGCACCACAGCATTTGGATGACGTATTTCTGGTGATCGCTGCCACTGACGACAGCGCGCTGAATGCTGAAGTGTATCGCGCAGCGGATAAGCGCCGCGTGTTGGCCAATGTGGTTGACGATCAGCCGCGCTGCTCCTTTATCTTCCCGTCAATTATCGATCGCTCTCCTTTGGTGGTGGCCGTTTCTTCCGGCGGCCGGGCACCTGTGCTGGCGCGAATGCTGCGTGAAAAGCTGGAGGCGCTGTTGCCCTCCAGTCTTGGAACGATGGCTGAGTTGGCCGGGAGTTTGCGTAACAAAGTGAAGCAGCAACTGTCTTCTATCGGGGCCAGACGACGATTCTGGGAGAAGACGTTCAACGGCCGTTTTGCCACTTTGGTCGCCAGTGGCCAGACGGCGCTGGCTGAACAGCAGTTGCAACAGGATCTTACCGCTTTTGCACACGGTGATGAGGGCGTGCAGGGTGAGATCGCTTTGGTCGGGGCAGGCCCGGGCGATGTCGGCTTGCTGACCTTACGGGGGTTGCAGGTGATGCAACAGGCAGACGTGGTGCTGTATGACCATCTGGTGAGCGAGGAAACGCTGGACTTGGTGCGCCGTGACGCTGAGCGTATCTGCGTGGGCAAACGCGCGGGTGCGCACTCGGTGATCCAGGAGGAGACCAACCGTCTGTTGGTGTCACTGGCGCAGCAGGGGAAACGTGTGGTGCGCTTGAAGGGGGGAGATCCCTTCATCTTTGGCCGGGGTGGCGAAGAACTGCAGGTGGCCGCTGCGGCTGGCATTCCTTTTCAGGTGGTACCCGGCGTGACCGCAGCAGCAGGCGCTACCGCCTACGCCGGTATTCCGCTGACTCACCGCGATCATGCACAAAGCGTGACCTTTATTACCGGCCATTGCCGCCCGGATGGGGAGGGATTGGACTGGAACGATCTGGCGCGAGCACGTCAGACGTTGGCGATTTATATGGGCACGATGAAAGCGGCGGACATCAGCTGCAACCTGATTGCTCATGGCCGTGGTGCAGATACCCCGGTGGCGGTCATTAGCCGGGGGACACGAACGGACCAGCAGGTGCAGATCGGCACCTTGCAACAGCTGGAAAAATTAACGCAGCAGGCACCGTTACCGGCGCTCCTGGTGATCGGCGAGGTGGTAGAACTGCACCATCAAATCGCCTGGTTTGGACATCAACCGCAGGTGGCAGAGGCTACGCGCCCTGCCGTTGTGAATTTGGCTTAAGGACCTGTTATGGACGAAAAACGACTCACTCATTTGCGGCAATTGGAGGCGGAGAGTATCCATATCATCCGTGAAGTGGCCGCTGAATTCGGCAACCCGGTGATGCTCTATTCCATCGGCAAAGACTCCTCTGTGATGTTGCATCTGGCGCGCAAGGCGTTCTATCCGGGCACCCTGCCTTTCCCATTGCTGCACGTGGATACCGGCTGGAAATTCCGTGAAATGTACCAATTCCGTGACCGTACCGCGAAAGAGTACGGTTTTGAACTGCTGGTACATAAAAACCCGGAAGGAGTGGCGATGGGGATCAACCCGTTTGTCCACGGCAGTGCCAAGCACACCGACATCATGAAAACCGAAGGGTTGAAGCAGGCGCTGAATAAATATGGCTTTGACGCTGCCTTCGGCGGCGCACGCCGCGACGAGGAGAAATCCCGCGCCAAAGAACGTATCTATTCCTTCCGCGATCGTTTTCATCGTTGGGATCCGAAAAACCAGCGTCCAGAGCTGTGGCACAACTATAACGGCCAGATTAACAAGGGAGAGAGCATCCGCGTGTTCCCGCTGTCTAACTGGACCGAGCTGGATATCTGGCAATATATCTTCCTGGAGAAGATCGATATCGTACCGTTGTACCTGGCGAAACCACGCCCGGTGCTTGAGCGTGACGGCATGTTGCTGATGGTGGATGACGATCGTATCGATCTACAGCCAGGCGAAGTGATCAGCCAACGCATGGTGCGCTTCCGCACCCTCGGCTGCTGGCCGCTGACCGGTGCGGTGGATTCTTCTGCGCAGACGTTGCCGGAGATCATCGAAGAAATGCTGGTCTCCACCACCAGTGAGCGCCAGGGCCGTATGATCGACCGCGATCAGTCTGGGTCGATGGAACTGAAAAAGCGTCAAGGGTATTTCTGAGGAGCCGCCGGATGAACAACGTTATTGCACAACAAATCGCTGAACAGGGCGGGGTAGAGGCTTATCTGCACGCGCAACAGCACAAGAGTCTGTTACGGTTCCTGACCTGCGGCAGCGTCGACGACGGCAAAAGTACCCTGATTGGTCGCTTGCTGCACGATACCCGCCAGATCTACGAAGATCAGCTCTCAACGCTGCATACCGACAGTAAACGCCTCGGTACTCAAGGTGAGAAACTCGATCTGGCCCTGTTGGTCGATGGCCTGCAGGCTGAACGTGAGCAGGGCATTACCATCGACGTGGCTTATCGTTATTTCTCGACTGAAAAGCGTAAATTTATTATCGCCGATACGCCGGGGCATGAGCAGTACACCCGCAATATGGCCACCGGAGCCTCAACCTGCGATCTGGCGATCCTGCTGATCGATGCGCGTAAAGGTGTACTGGATCAGACGCGTCGCCATAGCTTTATTGCTACTTTGCTTGGCATTCGCCATCTGGTGGTGGCAGTGAATAAGATGGATCTGGTGAATTACAGCGAAGCGGTATTTGAGCAGTTCAAGCAGGATTATCTGACCTTCGCCCAGCAACTGCCGAACCAGCTGGATATCAAATTTGTGCCGCTGTCGGCGTTGGACGGCGATAACGTCGCCGCGCAAAGCGCGCTGATGCCTTGGTACAATGGCCCAACGCTATTGGAAGTACTGGAAAGCGTGGATGTCATCAGTGAGCGTGAAAATCAGCCGCTACGCTTCCCGGTACAGTACGTGAACCGCCCAAACCTCGATTTCCGTGGCTACGCGGGCACGTTGTCGGCCGGTATTGTGCGCGTGGGGCAACGCGTTAAGGTACTGCCTTCAGGCGTGGAGTCTACCGTGGCACGCATCGTAACCTTTGACGGCGATCTGCAGGAAGCGGTACCGGGCGAGGCGATTACGCTGGTGCTGAAAGACGAAGTCGACATTAGCCGTGGCGATCTGCTGGTGGACGCCAGTGAAACGTTGCAGGCCGCGCAAAGTGCGCTGGTGGATGTGGTGTGGATGGCGGAGCAAGCCTTATTACCTGGCCAGAGCTATGACATCAAGGTGGCCGGTAAGAAAACCCGCACCCGCGTTGAGAGCATTCGCCACCAGGTGGAAATCAACTCGCTGGCGCAGCATCAGGCCGATGTTCTGCCGCTCAATGGCATTGGTTTGGTGACGCTGACCTTTGACGAACCTCTGGTGCTGGATAGCTATCAGCGCAATCATGATACCGGTGGCTTGATCTTTATCGATCGTTTGAGCAACGTGACGGTGGGAGCTGGGTTAATCCGTGAAACATTGCATCAGGATATGCCCGTCGCCGCCGGTGATTTCAGTGCCTTTGAGCTGGAGCTGAATGCATTGGTTCGTAAGCATTTCCCACATTGGGGTGCGCGTGACTTGCTCAAGGGGAATTAACGTGGCTAAGGAACAAGTCTGCCCAACCGGGCCAGATGATGAAAACGTGGTTTGGCACCCGCATGCAATAACGCGTGCGGAACGTGAAATCATCAACGGCCATAAAGGCATTGTGCTGTGGTTTACCGGCCTTTCCGGTTCGGGGAAATCGAGCATTGCCGGGGCACTGGAGCAGGCTTTACATCAGTTGGGGGTCAGTACCTATCTGTTGGATGGTGACAATGTCCGTCACGGCCTGTGTCGCGATCTGGGGTTCTCTGAACAGGATCGGCGTGAGAATATCCGCCGGGTGGGGGAAGTGGCCAAGCTGATGGTGGATGCCGGGCTGGTCGTTCTGACGGCGTTTATCTCACCGCACCGTGCCGAAAGGCAAATGGTGCGGGAAATGCTGGATGAAGGGCGCTTTGTTGAAGTGTTTGTTGACACCCCGCTGGCGATTTGCGAAGCGCGCGATCCCAAAGGATTGTACAAAAAAGCCCGTGCCGGTGAACTGCGTAATTTCACCGGTGTTGACTCGGTTTATGAAGTACCGGAAAGGCCTGATGTGCACCTGGATGGCGAACAATTGGTAACACATTTGACTGAGCAATTGTTAGACCTGCTGCGTGGTCAGGCTATTATCAAACCCTGAATTCGAAAAAGCGTGTGGTGTTTTTCCACCATGCGCTTTTTACTCTAGCAAGTCGCCGCAGAGCGAGCCAATAGACCAGGGACCGCCATGCAAAATGCCACGCCAATACTGATTGATGCAAAACAAGAGCAAGAGGAGCCTTCCTACTCTTTTCTGGGGGGGACGACAGGCTTCGTCTTCTATTGGCTCGCGTTTACCGTGCCCTTCATGGTTTATGGCTCTAACACGCTGTTTTTCCTTCTCTACACCTGGCCGTTCTTCCTGGCCCTGATGCCGGTGTCGGTGCTGGTGGGGATCGCCTTCAGCATGGTGCTGCGTGGCCGATTGATCCTTACCCTGCTGTTGACCGGTGTGGCGGTGATCTGCCTGTTCTGGCTGGTGTTCAGCTTTCTGAGTGGTTGGTAATCTAGACGCCCTCACCCTAGCCCTCTCCCCCAGGAGAGGGGACGGAGCGAGAGTGTTTGGCATTGTCGTGATTCGCCTTGGAGAAGAGGCGCTCGAGTTTACCGAGTTGATCTCTTTACCGCCAAACGCGCAGGGCAACCGGCTGCCTCTCCCTGTAGTGTACGGTCCGGGGACATCATGAACACTTGTTCGGGGACATGGTAGACACTTACAACTAAGGCATAAGAACCCGTTTATGGAGTTGCTTATGCCCTGGGATGCGAGAGATACCATGTCATTACGTACCGAGTTTGTTTTGTTCGCCTCGCAGGACGGGGCGAACATCCGTTCCCTTTGCCGTCACTACGGCATTTCCCCTGCCACCGGCTATAAGTGGCTTCAGCGCTGGACTCAGGAAGGCCCATCCGGCCTTCAGGACCGTCCACGAACTCCCCGTCACTCCCCGAACCGCTCGTCTGACCACATCACAGCCCTGCTGCGTATGGCCCATGAACACCATCAACGCTGGGGCGCCCGCAAGATTAAGCGCTGGCTGGAAGACCTGGGGCACCGTATGCCCGCCTTCAGCACCGTCCATAACCTGATGGCCCGTCACGGCCTGCTGCCGGGCGCATCACCAGGCATTCCCGCCACGGGACGGTTCGAACACGACGCGCCGAACAGGCTCTGGCAGATGGATTTTAAGGGGCACTTTCCCTTCGGCGGGGGCCGCTGCCATCCGCTGACCCTGCTGGACGACCACTCCCGTTTTTCCCTGTGCCTGGCGCACTGTACTGATGAACGGCGTGAGACCGTGCAGCAGCAACTGGTCAGCGCGTTTGAACGCTATGGCCTGCCGGAGCGGATGACGATGGACAACGGCTCACCGTGGGGAGACACCACCGGTACCTGGACTGCACTGGAGCTGTGGCTGATGCGTCAGGGTATCCGGGTGGGTCACTCCCGACCTTATCATCCGCAGACGCAGGGCAAGCTGGAGCGTTTTCACCGCAGCCTGAAGGCGGAAGTGCTGCAGAGGAAGTGGTTCGCGGACAGCGGTGAGCTGCAGCGCGCCTTTGAGCACTGGCGTATGGTCTACAACCTTGAACGTCCGCACGAGGCGCTGGATATGGCGGTACCGGCCTCGCGGTATCAGCCGTCAGCCCGGCAGTACAGTAGCATCATAACGCCACCGGAATACGATGAAGGGGTGATGGTCAGGAAGGTGGATAACAGCGGTAAGCTGAGCCTGAAAGGGCTCAGTCTGAAGGCAGGAAAGGCGTTCAGGGGAGAAAGGGTCGGGCTGAAGGAGACACAGGAGGATGGTTGCTATGAGGTGTGGTGGTACAGCACGAAAGTGGGGATGATCGACCTGAAGAAAAAGTCGATCACCATGGGTAAAGGATGTTAAAAAGTGTTCACCATGTCCCCGAACACCTGTCTACCATGTCCCCGGACCGTACAGTAGGAGAGGGGACGGACCGAGAGTGTTTGGCATTGTCGTGATTCGCCTTGGAGAAGAGGCGATAGAGTTTGCCGAGTTGATCTCTTTACCGCCAAACGCGCAGGGCAACCAGCTGCCTCTCCCTGTAGGAGAGGGGACGGAGCGAGAGTGTTTGGCATTGTCGTGATTCGCCTTGGAGAAGAGGCGATAGAGTTTGCCGAGTTTATCTCTTTACCGCCAAACGCGCAGGGCAACCAGCTCCCTCTCCCTGTGGGAGAGGGTTGGGGTGAGGGGAACATGCGCCCCAGAGATGTCAAAGCCGTGCGGAAGGTTACAAAACTTTGCTTAAAAATGCCTGCGTGCGCGGATTAGTCGGGTTACCGAAAATCTGTTGCGGCGTCCCTTCTTCCTGAATAATCCCCTGATCGATAAACATCACTCTATCCGCGACTTCGCGTGCGAAGCCCATCTCATGGGTGACCACCACCATGGTCATGCCTTCATGCGCCAGGGCTTTCATCACGGCCAGCACTTCTCCCACCAATTCCGGATCCAGTGCGGAGGTCGGCTCATCGAACAGCATGATTTTCGGTTCCATCGCCAGCGCACGAGCGATGGCTACACGTTGCTGCTGGCCGCCGGACAGGCTGCTGGGGTAAGCGTCGATCTTATCCAGCAAGCCCACTTTGCGTAGCAATATTTCCGCGCGTTCAATGGCTTCTCCGCGTGACAGCTTTTTCACATCCATCGGTGCCATGATGATGTTTTCCAGCACCGTCATGTGAGGGAACAGGTTAAAACGTTGGAATACCATGCCCACGCTTTCGCGCATTTTATTCAGATCGGTTTTCTGGCTGTGGATGGCAAAGCCATTCACATCGATCTCACCGCCTGAGAGCGTCTCCAGTGCGTTAATACAGCGCAGAAAGGTGCTTTTACCTGAGCCGGAAGGGCCGATAATGCACACCACTTCATTTGGCGCGATCTCGCAGGAGATACCGCGCAGCACATGGCTTTCGCCAAATTGTTTTTGCAGGTTATGTACGCGAATCACTTTTACCGAACCTTTTTTCCATGTGTTGCACCATCAGCGAGAGCAGGAAGGTGATGACCCAATAGACCAGTGAGATGGTCAGGTAGGGCTCCCAGTAGGTGGCATACGCACCAGAAACGGTACGTGCGGCATACGCCAGATCGGCAAGCCCGATGGCAGAGGCCAGAGAGGAGTCCTTGACGATGGCAATGGCGTTGTTGCCGAGCGGCGGCAGCATACGGCGGAATGCCTGCGGCAGGATCACTTTGCGCATGGTTTTGCCGTAACCCATCCCCAGGGAGCGTGAAGCCTCCATCTGGCCGCGATCGATCGACTGAATACCGGCACGGAAAATTTCCGAAACGTAAGCCCCGGCGTTTAGCGTGATGGCGACCACGCACGACAGGAAAGCACCGTAATCAGAACGCAATGCACGGGCGAAGTCGGTACTCATCAGGCCGCTGGTGACCAGCAGGCCGTCACGCGGGTTGATAAACAGCGGCACCAGCGCGAAGTGCACCACCATAATTTGTACAAACAGCGGCGTGCCTCGGAAGGCGCTGATGTAAATACGCACCGGCCATTGAATGCAATAATGCAGAATCGGCTTCCAGATGCCATGCGGCGCCTGTGCCAAACGGCCTAATCCGAGCAGCAGGCCCCAGGTGGTTCCCAGGAGCACGCAGATGATGGTGCATTTGATGGTCATCCAGGCGCCTTCCATAAATAATGGTGCGTATTCCTGAATGATCTCCCAACGGAAATTCAAGGTCAGTTCCTTCTTTAAAAGAGTTCAGGCAGACTTGTGTCTGCCTATAACAATCTGATCTCTGTTGATTTACTCGGTTGGCAGCGTGGGTACGTTGCTGTCGAACCAGGTCTGATAGATTTTGGCATAAGTCCCATCAGCGATGATTTTCTTCAGGCCACTGTTGATCTTGTTACGCAATTCTTCGTTTCCTTTCGCCACCGCGATACCAAAATACTGGCGCTCGAATTTGGCGTCTGAAACCAGTTTGAACTCCTTCTCTGGATGGGTTTTGATATAGAACTTGGCAACGCCGACGTCGCCTACCGCAGCGCCGATCCCATCTTCATACAGTTCTTGCAGCATCAGCGGGGTGTTATCGAAACGTTTGATGGCGGTGTTGTTTTTACCCAGCACGTCGGAAACCACGATATCACCGGTACTGGAGTTCACTACGCCCACCTTCAGTTCTTTCAGCGCGGCGATAGAGTCGACTTTAGACCCCTTCGGCACCACAATAGCCTGTTCTGCCGGGAAGTAAGGTGTAGAGAAGTCCACCATTTGCTTACGTTTGTCGGTGATGGTAATGCCGGAAATGATGATGTCACGATCGCCTGAATTCAGGGTGGCAAAAATACCTTCCCACGGCGTATTCACCAGTTTCACCTGGAAACCTTCCGCTTTGGCGACGGCTTTGATCACATCAATATCAAAGCCTTCCAGCTGTTTATTGCTGTTCTCGAACTCGAATGGGCGATAGGTCCCGCCGGAGCCGACAACGTATGTCGGTTCAGCGGCAAAGGAAGAAACAGAGAAGGCGGCGACAAGGCAAGCACCCACCAGAACCAGACGTTTTAACATGATTTATCCCCGATAAGTAAAGGTTATACATTGGATTTATTTATGCACTTTAGATGCATAAAAATACGCTTGCGTGAATAAAAAAACAACCCCTAGCGGATGATGGAAATACTAATAGTATTAAATATGAATAATTATGTCGTTTGTGGCGAAAGCATCGGCAGAAGTGCCCTCTACCCAGTTCTTCTTACTGCTTAGTGGCGTTGGCATGAGAGCGGTTTTTCTGCGGCAAAATGGGCTTTTTACGCCGCTTTCGGGTGAAAATTAGGCTATAAACTCATGAAGTGCTTGTTCCGCTATATATCCGCTGGTGAAAAGCTGCTCCGGATGTGGAGTCAAACGGAAAGTTGTGGGATGATTGGTCGGTTTTTTAGGGGGCGGAGATGGGAAAACTTACGCTGCTACTGCTGGCGCTGCTAGGTTGGCTGCAGTACTCGCTGTGGCTGGGCAAAAATGGTATTCACGATTATGTGCGTGTTAATGAAGATGTCACGGCTCAACAGAGCAGCAATGCTAAATTAAAAGCGCGTAACGATCAGCTGTTTGCCGAGATCGATGATTTGAACGGCGGCCAGGAAGCGATAGAAGAGCGCGCACGTAATGAGCTGGGTATGATTAAACCCGGCGAGACTTTCTATCGTCTGGTTCCTGAACCTTCTAGACGCAGCGCGGCGTCCACCACGCAAAATAACCTACAAAAATAACGCATGAATCATTCCGCAGGCTCCTTCCCTCAGGTGATCGCTGTCCTGCCGGCTGCTGGTATCGGCAGCCGTATGCAGGCGGATTGCCCGAAACAGTATTTAACTATCGGCGATCAAACCATTCTTGAGCACGCGATCCATGCCCTGTTGCGCCATCCGCGCATCACGCGGGTGATTGTGGCTATCAGTCCCGAAGATCATCAATTTCATACGCTGCCGATTGCTCAGGATCCGCGGGTAGTTACCACCGTAGGTGGACAGCAACGTGCGGATTCCGTCATGGCAGGGCTGCAACTGGCTGGCGATGCCGATTGGGTGCTGGTACATGATGCTGCTCGCCCATGCCTGCATGCCAACGATCTTGAAAGGTTGCTGGCGATTACCACGCACAGCAAAGTGGGTGGCATTCTCGCCGCGCCGGTGCGTGATACCATGAAACGCGCGCAAACGGGGCAAAGCGTTATCGCGCATACCGTTGAACGTCAGGATTTGTGGCATGCGCTCACGCCACAGCTATTTCCGCTGGAATTGCTTAAACTCTGCTTGCGACGTGCGCTGGATGAAGGGGCTACGGTGACCGACGAGGCTTCGGCGCTGGAGCATTGTGGTTATCATCCGCTGCTGGTGGCGGGACGTTCGGACAATATTAAAGTGACGCGGCCAGAGGATTTGGCGTTGGCAGCGTTCTATTTGACTCAGTTGAACAACTAAGGAGCGCATATGCGTATCGGTCACGGTTTTGATGTTCATAAATTTGGCGGCGAAGGGCCGTTGGTGATCGGTGGTGTTCGCATTCCTTACGAGAAAGGTCTGTTGGCTCATTCCGATGGCGATGTTGCGCTGCATGCGGCGACTGATGCTCTATTAGGAGCGGCGGCATTGGGAGATATTGGTAAGCTGTTCCCGGATACCGATCCGGCATTCAAAGGCGCAGATAGCCGCGAGTTGCTGCGTGAGGCCTGGAAGCGCATCCGCGCCAAAGGATATCGTCTGGGTAATCTGGATGTCACCATCATTGCTCAGGCACCGAAGATGGCACCACACATTCCTCAGATGCGTATCTTCCTGGCTGAGGATCTGCAATGCCATATGGATGACGTCAACGTGAAAGCGACCACCACTGAACAGCTTGGTTTTACCGGGCGCGGCGAAGGCATTGCCTGCGAAGCGGTTGCCTTGTTGATCAAGGAATAAACGTATGGATATGGCAAATCTGACCTGGTTACACGGTAAACCGCAGGCCACTGGCGTGCTGAAAGCCAATCCGGAAGACTTTGTGGTGGTTGAGGATTTGGGCTTTACACCTGATGGTGAAGGTGAACACCTGCTGGTGAACATCCGTAAAAACGGCTGCAACACTCAATTTGTGGCCGACTATTTGGCGAAATTTGCCGGTATTCATGCCCGTTCGGTCAGCTATGCCGGTTTGAAAGATCGTCATGCGGTAACTGAGCAGTGGTTCTGTTTGCATCTGCCGGGAAAAGAATCTCCTGATCTGACCCAGTTTGCCCTGGAAGGTTGCGAGGTGCTGCAGGCCGCCCGTCATTTACGCAAGCTGCGCATTGGTGCGTTGAAAGGTAATGATTTTACCCTGGTGCTGCGCCACATCAGCGATCGCCAGGAGGTGGAACAACGCTTACAGGCTATCGCGGCAGGTGGCGTACCCAACTACTTTGGCAGCCAGCGCTTTGGCCGGGGTGGTAACAATCTGACCATGGCGCGCCGTTGGGCCAAGGATGAAATCAGGGTCAAAGAGCGCAGCAAGCGCAGCTTCTACCTGTCTGCCAGCCGCAGTGCATTATTCAACGCCATTGCCAGCCAACGTTTGGCCAACCATCTGCAGCAAACGGTGATCGAAGGTGATGCGCTGCAACTGGCTGGACGTGGTAGTTGGTTTGTCGCCAAACAGGAAGAACTGCCTGGTTTGCAACAGCGGTTAGACGCGGGTGAATTGATGATCACCGCCCCGTTACCGGGGGACGGTGAGCCGGGCACCGCCGGGGAAGCGCTGAAATTTGAACAGCGTTACCTGGCGGAACAGCCGGAATTGCTTACGCTTTTAAAGCGTGAGCGTGTAGAACCGGCTCGACGGGCCCTGTTGCTACAGCCGCAGAGACTGCTGTGGAACTGGTGGGATGATGTCACCGTGGAATTACGTTTCTGGCTACCGGCAGGCAGTTTTGCTACCAGCGTCGTTCGCGAAATCATGCAGCAGGATAACAGTGATGCGGATATTACTGAGTAATGATGACGGCGTCAGTGCCCCCGGTATTCAGATACTGGCAGCGGCATTGCGGGAATTTGCCGAAGTGCAGGTGGTTGCGCCCGATCGCAATCGCAGCGGTTCTTCCAATGCGCTGACGCTGGAATCGCCGTTACGTACGCTAACGCTGGCAAACGGCGATATTGCGGTTCAGCAAGGTACGCCCACCGATTGTGTCTACCTTGGGGTTAATGCGCTGATGCAACCGGCACCGGACATTGTGGTTTCCGGGATTAATGCCGGACCCAATCTGGGGGACGACGTTATCTATTCCGGTACGGTGGCTGCCGCGATGGAGGGCCGCCATTTAGGTTTTCCAGCGCTGGCCGTGTCGCTCAATGGTCACCAGCATTATGAAACCGCGGCGGCGATCACCTGCCGTTTGTTACGTGCTTTACAGCGTGAGCCGTTGCGCACCGGCAAAATTCTTAATATCAACGTTCCTGATTTACCGTTGGCGGAAATCAAAGGCATCCGTGTTACGCGCTGTGGCAGCCGTCATCCCGCCGACAAAGTTTTTTGCCAACAGGATCCGCGTGGCCAGAAGTTGTATTGGATCGGGCCGCCGGGTGATAAATTCGATGCCGGTCCAGACACGGATTTTGCCGCGGTGGAACAAGGGTACGTGGCAGTAACGCCTTTGCAGGTGGATTTGACCGCCTATGGGGCGCAGGATGTGCTGACAACATGGTTAACCAAAGCAGAGGTTAGCGGGGAATGGTGAACAAACGCATACAAACATTGCTGACGCAGTTGCGCCAGCAAGGGATCAGGGACGAACGGCTGCTCAAGGCAATCGAAAACGTACCGCGTGAGCGTTTTGTTGATGAAGCTTTAGCCCATAAGGCCTACGAGAATACGGCATTGCCTATTGGGTCGGGGCAGACGATCTCTCAACCTTATATGGTCGCACGTATGACCGAGCTGCTTAACTTGCAGCCAACCTCGCGCGTGCTCGAGATCGGTACCGGCTCCGGTTATCAGACCGCGATCCTGGCGCATTTGGTGCAACACGTCTGCTCTGTTGAACGCATCAAAGGCCTGCAGTGGCAGGCGAAGCGCCGCCTCAAGCAGCTTGATTTGCACAATGTCTCGACACGGCATGGCGACGGTTGGCAGGGGTGGGCATCTCGCGGGCCTTTTGACGCCATCATTGTTACGGCGGCCCCGCCAGAAATCCCACAGGCACTGATGCAACAGTTGGATGACGGGGGCATTCTGGTGCTGCCAGTCGGGGAACAGACGCAGATGTTGCAATGTATTCAGCGGCGTGGCGATGAGTTCGTTGTCGATGCCGTTGAAGCGGTGCGATTTGTTCCTTTGGTGAAAGGCGAACTGGCTTGATCACTGTATGAAAGGCAGGCAAAAGAACGTTGTTGCACTTTCATAACGTAAAGTTAAGGTTTTATCGTTTCAATAATATTAATTTTCAATAGAATTGCTCTTCTATATCGTTGTCTTATGGTGTAGTCATGCCGATGTGGTTAGCATTGGCGGCGCTGCTTTTTAACTCCCTGGCGGGAGATACCCTGGTGTTCAGGGATCGGCCGGGGAAACCTTGCATCGTAGCATTGAGAGTACGCTTAGCTTGAAAGGCGGTAGGTTTAAAGCTCAGCTACGATGTATAGGGTATTTTGGATATAACGCTGATATTGCTGTCATGGGGGAAGCATGAGCACGGGAAGCCCAATGATTACTTTTCGCCGAGTTGCGGTGTGTACGATGTTAAGTTTGTGGTTGGCAGGTTGTTCGAATAATAATTCTACCTCGGCACCTATCAGCAGCGTTGGCGGCGGTGGGGCTGCTGCATCTGGTAATGCGGGGAGCGGGGCATCATCACAGGGGCGTATTGTTTATAACCGCAGTTATACCTCGATCCCTAAAGGAAGCTACAGTGGTAGCACCTATACCGTCAAACGTGGTGATACGCTGTTCTATATCGCCTGGATCACCGGGAACGATTACCGTGATCTGGCCCAGCGCAACAATATTCCTCAACCGTATAGCCTAGAAGTAGGTCAAACCATTCAGCTTGGTAATGGTTCAGCAAGTGGCAATGGCGGTATGTTGGCCGCGACAGACGCTACCGGCGGTGGTGTACCAAAACCGCCTTCCAGCAGCCAGATACAAACTGCGACGGTTGATTCTCAATCAACGAACGCGTATTCTGGTAGTTCGAGTAAACAGAATGTAGGCAAAATGTTGCCTGCATCAGGGGCCGTAGTGGCAGGCTCAGCCGCCGCCCCTGTTACCGCGCCAGCTGCGACACCTTCGGTGAGCAGCACTGTCAGCAACAGCGCTCCGGTGAGTAGCTGGAAGTGGCCGACTGACGGTAAGATCATCGATAACTTCTCCTCATCGGAAGGTGGGAATAAGGGTATCGATATCGCTGGCTCCCGTGGGCAGCCTATCTTAGCTACCGCCGATGGTCGTGTAGTGTATGCAGGCAACGCTTTGCGGGGTTACGGTAATCTAATCATCATTAAACACAATGATGATTACTTGAGTGCCTACGCCCATAACGACACCATGCTGGTCCGGGAACAACAAGAAGTGAAGGCGGGGCAAAAAATAGCAACGATGGGAAGCACCGGAACCAGTTCAGTACGTTTGCATTTTGAGATTCGTTACAAGGGGAAATCCGTAAACCCGCTGCGTTATCTTCCGCAGCGATAGATTGGGCAGAATGCGTTGTATTCTGCTCGCGGTATCACGGGTAGGAGCCGCTTTATGAGCCAAAATACGCTGAAAGTTAACGAGTTACATGACGATGCAGATTTCGATGAGAACGCCACGGAGGCTGAGTCATTCGACGAAAAAGCGCTGGTAGAGGAAGAGATCAGCGAGAATGACTTGGCGGAAGACGAACTGTTGTCTCAAGGTGTTACCCAACGCGTATTGGATGCAACGCAGCTCTATCTGGGCGAGATCGGTTACTCCCCTCTGCTGACCGCAGAGGAAGAAGTTTATTTTGCACGGCGTGCACTGCGTGGAGACGTGCCGTCTCGCCGTCGCATGATAGAAAGTAACCTAAGGCTGGTAGTGAAAATTGCCCGTCGTTATAGCAATCGCGGCCTGGCGCTGCTGGATCTGATCGAAGAGGGTAACCTGGGTCTGATCCGTGCAGTGGAAAAGTTTGACCCAGAACGTGGTTTCCGTTTTTCCACTTATGCAACCTGGTGGATCCGTCAGACAATTGAACGGGCGATCATGAATCAAACCCGTACGATCCGTCTGCCAATCCATATCGTCAAAGAGCTGAATGTTTATCTGCGTACAGCACGCGAGCTCTCTCACAAACTGGATCACGAACCAAGTGCAGAAGAGATTGCAGAGCAACTCGACAAACCGGTTGACGATGTCAGCCGTATGCTGCGCCTGAACGAACGTATCACCTCTGTGGATACGCCGTTGGGTGGTGATTCTGAGAAAGCGTTGCTGGACATTTTGGCAGATGAGAAAGAAAACGGCCCTGAAGACACCACTCAAGACGATGACATGAAGCAAAGCATCGTTAAGTGGCTGTTCGAATTGAACGCTAAACAGCGTGAAGTGTTGGCACGCCGTTTCGGCCTGTTGGGTTATGAAGCGGCAACGCTGGAAGATGTGGGCCGGGAGATCGGCCTGACTCGCGAGCGTGTTCGTCAGATCCAGGTTGAAGGCTTACGCCGCCTGCGTGAAATTCTGCAAATGCAGGGCTTGAGCATTGAGGCGCTGTTCCGCGAATAAACGCGTTATAGCCATAAAATAAGAACGGTGAGCGTTGATGACGCTCACCGTTTTTTTATACTTGCGATTTGCTGTGATTGACGGTGATACGCAGCTTTTTTGGGTATAACTTCGTCGATATTTACCCCTCACCCCAACCCTCTCCCACTGGGAGAGGGAGCTGTTACGGCGTTGTCATCAGATACGGTGATCATTCTGTTTTTCCGTATCTGTTTTCCGTAAAAGAGAGATGACGAGTAACGTGGTTAGGTCAGTGTCTGCAATTGATAACGAACTCGGACGGTCTCCTCTCCCACAGGGAGAGGGAGCTGTTACGGCGTTGTCATCAGATACGGTGATCATTCTGTGTTTCCGTATCTATTTTCCGTAAAAGAGAGATGACGAGTGACGTGGTTAGGTCAGTGTCAGCAATTGGTAACGAACTCGGACGGTCTCCTCTCCCACAGGGAGAGGGGGCTGTTACGGTGCTGTCATCAGGTACGGTGATCATTCTGTGTTTCCGTATCTGTTTTCCGTCAAAGAGAGATGACGAGTGACGTGGTTAGGTCAGTGTCTGCAATTGATAATGAACTCGGACGGTCTCCTCTCCCTGTGGGAGAGGGGGCTGTTACGGTGCTGTCATCAGGTACGGTGATCATTTTGTTTTTCCGTATCTGTTTTCCGTCAAAGAGAGATGACGAGTGACGTGGTTAGGTCAGTGTCTGCAATTGATAATGAACTCGGACGGTCCCCTCTCCCACTGGGAGAGGGAGTTGTTACGGTGCTGTCATCAGGTACGGTGATCATTCTGTGTTTCCGTATCTGTTTTCCGTCAAAGAGAGATGACGAGTGACGTGGTTAGGTCAGTGTCTGCAATTGATAATGAACTCGGACGGTCTCCTCTCCCTGTGGGAGAGGGGGCTGTTACGGTGCTGTCATCAGGTACGGTGATCATTTTGTTTTTCCGTATCTGTTTTCCGTCAAAGAGAGATGACGAGTGACGTGGTTAGGTCAGTGTCTGCAATTGATAACGAACTCGGACGGTCCCCTCTCCCACTGGGAGAGGGTTAGGGTGAGGGGGCACATGCCCAAGTCAATGGAACAGCCTTACACCAAGCTTTTTAGCCGGTAGATCCACTCCAGCGCCTGGCGTGGCGACAGCGAATCCGGATCCAATGTCTCCAACGCTTCTACCGCCGGTGAAACTTCTTCATTCAGCAATGTCATCTGAGTGGCATCCACCGTACCCGCCGCCGTCTGGCTGGAGAGGCTCTCCAACTCACGCAGCTTCTGGCGCGCACGTTTGATCACATCACGCGGCACACCGGCCAACGCTGCCACTGCCAGACCGTAGCTCTTACTGGCAGCGCCATCTTGTACGCTATGCATAAAGGCAATGGTATCGCCGTGTTCCAACGCGTCCAGGTGTACATTAACTACGCCTTCCATTTTTTCTGGCAGGGTGGTCAGTTCAAAGTAATGGGTGGCAAACAGCGTCATGGCCTTGATGCGGCTGGCCAGGTTTTCGGCACAGGCCCAGGCTAATGAAAGCCCATCGTAAGTTGAGGTGCCGCGGCCAATTTCATCCATCAGCACCAGGCTGTGTTCGGTCGCGTTATGCAGGATATTGGCAGTCTCGGTCATTTCCACCATAAAGGTGGAGCGTCCGGAGGCCAGATCGTCTGCAGCCCCTACGCGGGTAAAGATGCGATCTACCGGTCCGATAGTCGCTTTGGCCGCGGGTACAAAGCTGCCGATATGCGCCATGAGAACAATCAACGCTGTTTGGCGCATATAGGTACTTTTACCGCCCATATTCGGGCCCGTTATGATCAACATCCGGCGTTGCGGTGAGAGTGAAACCGGGTTGGCGATAAACGGTTCGCTCAATACCTGTTCCACGACCGGATGGCGGCCATCGGTAATGCGGATGCCGGGCTGTTCGCTGATGGTTGGGCAAGCATAATTCAGCGTTTCGGCACGTTCTGCCAGATTGGCTAAAACGTCCAGCTCTGCCAGTGCGCCAGCGCTTTGCTGTAGCGCTTCAAGGTGGGGCAATAGCAGATCGAACAACTCTTCATACAGCCCTTTCTCGATCGCCAGCGCTTTCCCTTTTGAGGTCAGTACCTTGTCTTCGTACTCTTTCAGCTCGGGGATGATGTAGCGTTCCGCATTTTTTAGCGTCTGGCGACGAACGTAGTGGATAGGTACCAGGTGACTCTGCCCACGACTGACCTGAATGTAGTAGCCGTGTACGCCATTGAAGCCGACCTTCAGCGTATCTAGCCCCAACTTCTCACGTTCACGGATCTCCAGGCGATCCAGATAGTCGCTGGCGCCGTCCGCCAGCGCACGCCATTCATCCAACTCTTCATTATAGCCAGGGGCAATCACTCCGCCGTCCCGCACCAGCACCGGTGGTGCTTCGACGATGGCGCGTTCCAGCAGAGCCTGCAGTTCATCAAACTGGCCAACCTGTGACAACAGCTTCTGCACATGGGGCGTTTGATCGTCTTGCAGCAATGCCCGGATATCCGGTAACTGCTGGAAGGCGTGGCGCATACGCGCCAGATCGCGTGGGCGGGCTGTACGCAGCGCCAGGCGGGCAAGAATACGCTCCAGATCGCCAACCTGGCGTAGCGGCTGCTGCAAATCAGAGCTCAGTTCCTGCAAGGCGGCAATAGCTTGCTGACGACTGTTCAACACCGCCCTATCACGGGTTGGCATATGCAACCAGCGTTTCAGCATGCGGCTGCCCATGGGCGTGACGGTACGATCAAGGATTGCCGCAAGGGTATTTTCGCTGCCGCCGGAAAGGCTTTGGGTGATTTCCAGATTACGGCGCGTGGCTGCGTCCATAATGATGCCGTCTTGCTGGCGTTCCATGGTGATACCGCGAATGTGCGGTAAGGAGGTACGCTGGGTATCTTTGACATATTGCAGCAAGCAGCCTGCGGCGCGCAGAGCCTGATGAGCCTGCTCGACACCAAAGCCGGTAAGATCGCGGGTGCCGAATTGCAGGTTCAACTGCTGGCGGGCGGTATCCAGTTCAAATTCCCACAGCGGACGGCGGCGCAAGCCATGGCGCTGTTCGATGAGCGCCATTTGCTCGAACGTCTCTGGGTAGAGTAACTCTGCCGGATTGGTACGTTGCAGCTCGGCGGCCATGGTTTCCAGATCCTCCGGCTCGGCAACGCGGAAGCGACCCGAGCTGAGATCCAACGTGGCATAACCAAAACCGCGCCCGTCCTGCCAGATGGCGGCCAGCAGGTTGTCCTGCCGCTCTTGCAGCAAGGCTTCATCGGTGATGGTGCCGGGCGTCACGATACGCACGACTTTGCGTTCGACCGGGCCTTTGCTGGTGGCCGGATCGCCAATCTGTTCGCAAATCGCGACTGACTCGCCAAGCTGGACCAGCTTGGCAAGATAGTTTTCTACCGCGTGGTGGGGGACGCCAGCCATCGGGATGGGTTCACCTGCCGAGGCGCCGCGCTTGGTCAGTGAGATATCCAGCAATTGAGATGCGCGTTTGGCATCGTCATAAAACAGTTCGTAGAAATCCCCCATGCGATAGAACAACAGGATCTCTGGATGCTGCGCTTTAAGGCGCAGGTACTGTTGCATCATCGGGGTGTGCGAATCCAACTTTTCGGTGTTAGTCATCAGATTACCGTTTCCAATCCATTGAATTTAAAATTGATTGTGATTTCGTTGTCATCATTGGGAGTCACGTCGCCTCATAAAAAACCGCCACAGCGTACAGGTTGAGCAAAAGAAGAACCACTCAAACAAATCAATCGGTTGGTCATAAAGCGGAGCATATATGCCGGGAAACAGGCTGGCAAACCTTTGTCGCCCAAAGCGAGTGAAAAGACGGAGCTATGGGACTAAAACAGGAGCGGTATCGGCAAAAACCGAGGCTTGCTAGTGACCCGCGGTGCTGCCGTTATCAAGGCCTTTTCCGCTGCTAGTCTAGCCCAGAGAGCCAGAACCTGTCACAGCTAAAAATTGGAATCATTACGCAAAGATGGTTTGTAACGCGATGGTCGGTTACAGACACTGAAATAACACGGAAATGAACAGAACATCTCGTTCAGAGGATAACGGTTGCTGCGGCTGCGGCTGGGGCTATGAGCCTGTTTTATCAGCCGATGTTTCTTGCTCGACAGTAGGTATATTGTCATTGATGCCAGTGTTACTTCAAAAATTGGCAATAATTCACTGAATGCCAAGCAAAATGAATTCTATTTTAGCCTTCATAACCTGGTCATTTGAATCGAGATGCCGTTAAGCATGTTGTTCATCAGGGATATTATCTGCAGATGACGCTATTGCTATATTTTGCTCAGTTGAAGGAAGAGATATCGGTTATTAACAGTATGGTTAAGAAAGCTTTTCATTGTTTATTACATAACTGTCTGCTCTGGTTTTATGCTGGCGTTGAGTTAAATAGTAAAATTCCCAAATTGGCGACTCAGACGCTTCTCTGCCATGCTTAGAGTATGGAATGTATTTTGGGCTGTGAGATAATTTTCACTCTGGCTTGTCATTAGACCAATCCATCTATTTTTTAATGGGTTATTCATTTTTATCTTTAAGGGGATTAAGGCAACTAAATTTATTTTCTTAGCGATCAATCTTCACTATAGGATATGCTCTGAGCACCCCGTCAGTGACGGGGGATATTCATGACTTACCGGCAATTTCCGGTATCATTACCTAGGAGTTTTTATGGCACATCGTAAGTTTCTTACTCTGAAGGAAGTCGATAACCTGATGAGTGCGGTCCGTAATAAACAAACCGGTGTACGGGATAGTTGCTTGATCCTGCTGGCCTTTCGCCACGGTTTTCGTATCAGTGAATTGCTGAACTTGCGTTACCACGATCTTGAACTGGCTGAAGGCCGAATCAACATACGTCGCCTTAAGAACGGATTTTCTACCGTTCATCCTTTGATGAGTGATGAATGCAAGGCGATTAGGGAGTGGAGTCAGGTCAGAGCACGTTGGAAACCGGCGGTGGACCCGGACATTGTCTTTATTTCTCAACGCGGAACTCAGTTATCGCGTGGTCAGGCCTGGCGTATTATCCGACAGGCGGGCGAACTGGCCGGCACTACCACCCATACTCACCCTCATATGTTACGCCACGCCTGCGGTTATGAACTGGCGGAAAGGGGAACCGATACTCGCTTGATACAGGATTATCTGGGACACCGTAATATCCGGCATACTGTACGTTATACCGCCAGTAATGCAGCACGATTCGCTGGCATATGGGAATGGAATAATCAGATTCGACGTGATTTTTGTATGAAAAATATACAAAAAGATGAAACAATTGGGGCTAAACTGTTTTAATTTTCAAACGATTTTTAGGAATTTGCAATACCCCTTTAGAGAATAATCTTAAATTTTTTATATCTGAATGAATATTAAGATTATTTTTTTTAGCTATATTCTCATAGTCTTCTCCCTCCCTCATATTGAGTATTCCAGAAAAGTTTTGCTGCTAAAGAAAAAAAACAACGTTTCATATTCTTTAATCCTCCGCAAAGTTTTTCATGCTTGGTTTTTCTATTTTTCTTATAAAAATAGTTAATTATTCCGTAAGGCATGCATTTACCGTTTTTTTATAAGGTGCGACAAAATAGCCCCAAGTGTCTCATGCTGATGGCGAAAACTGAACGGAATCGGAGGTCCGGCCGTGAGTGGAAATGAAGCCTGTATACGGTTTCCCCTGGAGAGGGGGCGGCCTCCACACATTTTCATGGTTATGGAATATTAAGGAAAATAGTATGAAAATCAAATTATTGGCTGCTGGTGTTATGACGGTTCTTTCTTTAACTGGGGTTGGAGTAGCAAACGCTGCCGATCCTGTAACAGTTAACGGTGGCACCATTCATTTTACAGGGGAAGTAGTAAATGCAGCTTGTGCGGTAGATGCTGATTCTACCGATCAGATTGTTAAATTAGGGCAGGTTAAAACCACAACGCTGGCCTCCGCCAATAGTACCAGTAGCTCCGTTGGTTTCAATATCAAACTGAATGATTGTGACACCACTGTTGCTAGCTCAGCTGCGGTTGCTTTCAGCGGTACCGCTGTGAGCAGCTCCTTCAACACCGCGTTGGCTCTGCAAAGTTCTGCTGCTGGTAATGCAGGCAATGTGGGCGTTCAGATCCTGGATCGTACTGGTAATCCACTGGCCCTTGATGGTGCGACCTTCAGTGCAGCGACTACGCTGATCAATGGCACCAACACTATTCCATTCCAGGCTCGTTATATTGCCACTGGCGTCGCGACGGCAGGTACTGCCAATGCTGATGCTAACTTCTTGGTGCAATACCAATAAGCAGATGAACTCTCAAGGATGATTATACAGGCCAGGATGGCCTGTTTTCCACGAAGGAATGGGGGAAACACAATGGGGAGAATGCGTTCGGGAATACTGTTAACCCTATTTTTGGCGCCAATGGCTACCGCTGGTGATCGCTTGGAAACGCCGCTTGTTGGTGGGCAAATGCGCTTTCAGGGGGAGTTGATTGCTGAAACCTGCTCCGTTGAGGCCAGAGATCGGCATCTTATCGTGAAAATGGGCCAGGTGAGTAGTCATCGATTTCAGTGGGTCGGTGACGAGGCCGATCCGGTGCCATTCGAACTTCATCTCCAGAACTGCAATACCCATGTCAGCCGTAATGTTGGTGTCATGTTTCATGGCATCGCTGATGGAAAAAACCCTGACATGCTTTCTGTCGGTGAGGGGCCAGGTATCGCTACCGGTATAGCAGTGGCACTGTTTGATGCTGCAGGGCGGTTTATTCCGCTGAATACCCCAGCAGAGCACTGGACTCCATTACAAGATGGGCCAGTGAGTTTGCATTTTGTGGCGAAGTATCGCGCGACTGCACAATCTGTAACCGGTGGGTTGGCTAATGCCCAAGCATGGTTTGCTCTGACTTATCAATGAGCACTCTACTGGGCGAAAAAACATCATGATTGAGTAAGACAACTGTGTGAATCACAGACGTATTAGATAGGTCAGACCTGATGGACGAGGTGACTATGACAAGAAGAATGATGTGTGGAAAGGTGATGGCCATATGGATGATTTTGGCTATGGCTGGAAATATTGGTGCGGTAAATGCTGGGGTTGGCCTGGGAGCTACCCGAGTAATCTATCCTTCAGATCAGAAACAGGTCAGTTTAGGGGTTAGCAATAACGATGATAAAGGCACTTTTCTTATTCAATCTTGGATAGAAAATGCAGACGGACAGAAGGATGGTCGGTTCGTTATCACGCCGCCACTGTTTCTGATCCAAGGGAAGAAAGAGAACACTCTGCGAATTATTGATGCTACCAATAATAGCTTGCCAAAGGACCGTGAAAGCCTGTTCTGGGTCAATGTTAAAGCCATTCCGTCACAGGAAAAATCGGCACAACAGGATAATACCTTACAGTTAGCGATAACCAGCCGTATCAAATTCTTTTACCGGCCTCGTGGGCTCCATATTCCCCCAGACAAAGCTCCAGAGCAACTGCGTTTTAAACGTAATGGGAATGCGTTGTCGATTGTGAATCCAACGCCCTACTTTGTGACGCTGAGCGAGCTGAATGCGGGTACCCGAGTTTTGTCAGCGACCATGGTGCCACCTCTGGGATCGACGAGCGTCGCTTTGCCAGCCGATGCAGGGAGCAATGTTACTTACCGGACCGTCAACGATTATGGGGCGCTGACGCCGGTGATGCAGGGCGTGATGCAATAGACATCGGGCTGCCTCCATTTTACGAACATATAACCAGATAAATCAGGCAGCCGGTCGGTCTATATCGAACCGGAGGGATCATGCTTAACCTGAAAAACGGCACGGACAGTCGCAGAGTTATGAAAAATAATAACCAGGATGCACCCATCTATACGCTGAGGTTGACGCCTTTAGCCATTGTTTTGCTGGCATTGTGTAGCGGCATGTCAGCGCGGGCAGAACACTACTTCAACCCCCGCTTCCTGGCGGATGATCCGGCAAAAGTGGCCGATCTATCGGGGTTTGAAAAGGGTCTGGAGGCTCCTCCGGGCATCTACCGTGTCGACATCTATATGAATGACGGGTTTATGTCTACCCGGGATGTTTCATTCCAGGTGGATGCGGATAAGAAGGCGTTGATACCTTGTCTGACGCGCAGCCAACTGTCTGCAATGGGTGTAAATACCAAGGTAATCCCAGGAATGGCGGTGTTGGCGGAAGATGCCTGTGTGCCATTTACCTCAATGATCAAAGAGGCCTCCAGCCATTTTGACGTTGGCAATCAGCGCCTGTCTATCAGTTTTCCTCAGGCTTTCATGGGCAATCTTGCCCGTGGCTATATTCCTCCCGAACACTGGGAAAACGGAATTACCGCCGGGTTACTCAATTACAGTTTCACCGGCAATAATGTTCGTAACACCAATGGTAATACGAGCAACTATGCCTTCCTTAACCTGCAAAGCGGCATCAATCTGGGCGCGTGGCGACTACGGGATAACACGACATGGAGCTACAGCAGCGGTGGTGGAACGGGCAGGAGTGAACAAAGATGGCAACATATCAATACCTATTTGCAACGGGATATTGTCTCTTTGCGCAGTCGTCTGACAATTGGTGACGGCTATACGTCAGGAGATATCTTTGAAGGGGCGAACTTCCGTGGGGTACAGCTGGCCTCCGATGACAATATGTTGCCAGAGAGCCTGCGTGGATTTGCTCCAACTATTCGTGGTATTGCCCGTGGTACGGCCCAGGTATCAATAAAGCAAAATGGTTTTGAGATCTACCAAACGACGGTACCGCCAGGACCTTTCACCATTAATGACCTTTTTGCGGCGGGGAACAACGGTGACCTGCAGGTCACTATTAAGGAAGCTGATGGTTCTTCACAGGTATTTACGGTGCCTTATTCATCGGTTCCAGGGCTGCTTCGTGAAGGCCAGGTGAGATATACCGTGGCGATGGGGCAGTTCCGCAGTGGTAGCGATCAACAAGAGAAGCCCACCTTTGGCCAGGCTACGGCCTTGTGGGGGATTTCTGATGGCTGGACGCTGTCTGGCGGAACCCAAATTGCCGATCGTTATCGGGCCTTAAACTTCGGGGTGGGTAAAAATCTGGGAAGTTTCGGGGCCGTGTCGCTGGACATCACCCATGCGAGAGCTACCTTGCCGGATGAGAGCTCGCATCAAGGGCAATCTCTACGTTTCCTCTATAGCAAGTCATTGAATGACTTGGGAACCAACTTTCAACTGGTAGGGTACCGTTATTCTACCAGCGGCTATTTTACGCTTACTGACACCACCTGGAACCAGATGAACGGTTACAGCGTGGCGACCGATGAAGGGATTATCCAGATAGAGCCCAAATACACCGATTATTACAACCTGTCCTACAGCAAGCGCGGGCGGTTGCAAATGACGGTGACCCAGCAGGTGGGGAGAAACTCGACGTTGTATTTGACGGGCAATCATCAGACCTATTGGGGGACCGATAAGGCAGATGAACAGCTTCAGGCCGGTTACAGCAGTACCTGGAAGGATATCACTTATACCGTTAGCTATAGCCTGACGAAAAATGCCTGGCAGCAGAAACGCGACAACATGCTGGCTTTCAACATCAATATTCCTTTTAGCCATTGGTTACGTTCCGACAGCCAGTCGGCTTTCAGGCGCTCGAATGTGAACTACAGCATGTCTGATGATCTGCGCGGCCGGATGACCAATCAGGTCGGGGTTTACGGCACGTTATTGGATGATGACAACCTGAGTTACAGCGTGCAGACCGGTTATGCCGGTGGCGGAGAGGGAACATCAGGCGGAACAGGCAACGCGTCGCTGACCTATCGAGGTGGTGCAGGTTCTGTCAATGTCGGCTATAGCCGCAGTAACGGTTACAACCAACTGTATTACGGACTGAGCGGCGGCGTGCTGGCTCATGAAGATGGTATTACGTTGAGTCAACCGTTGAACGACACCCTGGTCCTGGTTAAAGCGCCAGGGGCAAACAATGTGTTAGTAGAAAACCAGACCGGGATCCGTACCGACTGGCGGGGATATGCCGTACTGCCTTTTGCCATGGATTATCGGGAAAACCGTATTGCATTGAACACCAACACGCTGGCAGACAACGTTGATTTGAATGACACCGTGGTAAGCGTAGTACCGACGCATGGTGCAGTGGTACGGGCTGACTTTAAAACCAGCATCGGGCTTAAGGTCTTGATGACGCTGACCTATAACGGAAAACCACTGCCTTTCGGGACGGTGGTGTCTTTCGATAATGGTCGTTCAGGCAGCATTGTTGCCGATGGAGGACAGGTTTATCTGACTGGGCTACAGCTTAGTGGCGAGCTAAAAGCCAAGTGGGGTGAAGGTGCTGCGCAGCAGTGTACAGCGGCCTATCAACTGCCTCCTGAAAGCCAGCAGCAGGCACTCAGCCATACGACGGCTATATGCCGGTGACGCCAGGCAGGAGAGACAATCAATGAAAAAACAACTTTTTATGCTGTGTTTGCTGTCACTTATCTCCGCCAGGACAGCGTTCGCAGCAGACAGCACTATCACGATTACCGGCAACGTTAAAGACAATGCCTGTACTGTGGCACCGGGTTCGCAGGAGTTTGTGGTGAGACTGATGGGGAATGCGGCAAAGCAGTTTAATCAGGTGGGGACGACGACGCCGATGGTGCCATTCAATATCGTGTTTGACCGGTGTGCAAGCCTGGCAACAGGGATCAAAGTCGGTTTCACAGGGTTGGCAGATGATGACAATAGAACCTTGCTGAAAATTGATAGCGGCAGCGGTGCCGCCGCGGGAATGGGGATCCAGATCCTGGATAGCAATAGAAATGCCATTGCTCTGAATGCAGTATCCAGCGAGCTGAATTGGTCCACAATTACCGGCGGGCAGTCTAACACGCTGTATTTCTATGCGCGTTTGATGGCAACCCAAGTTCCCGTCACCGCCGGGCAGGTCCGAGCTACTGCAAACTTTACCCTGGAATTTCAGTAACCGGAGAGAGGGAATATGAACATAATAAATACTGGCTTGATTGCTGGACTGTTATTGATAGCTCCGGTGCCGATAGTCACTGCGGCAGATGTCACTATTACCATCAACGGAAGAGTGGTGGCAACTCCCTGTACCGTATCTACGACTCAGGCGACGGTGGATCTGGGAGATCTGTATACCTTTAATTTAGTGACACAAGGCGCTTCTTCACCATGGCATCCGGTTACCTTGAGTCTCACTAATTGTCCGGTAGGAACGTCAAAAGTCACGGCGACATTCTCTGGCGTGGCAGATGCCAGCGGGAATTATTACGCCAACCAAGGGGGGGCTGGCAATATTTTTCTGCAACTTACAGATAGCGACGGTGTTAATTTGCCAAACGGTAGTAGCAAGATTATTTCAGTGAACGATTTATCACAGTCAGTCAGCTTTGTGCTGCAGGTGAGAGCGATTACCCCCAGCGGCAATGTAACTCAAGGTTCTATTCAATCGCTGATCAATGTGACTTATACGTACTCCTGATGGCGGATATCATATGAAAGATTTAATTAATGCACTCTTAAAATATTTGGTCGCAGTAGTTCTCTTCATGGGGTACTCGGCCAATGCAAACGCGTTTGCCTGTGTCACTGCGTCTGGTGCGTGGATTCCCATTGGTGGTGGAAGCGCTAATGTTTATGTCAGTTTAGCGCCGTCAATAGGGGTAGGCCAAAACCTGGTAGTGGATTTATCTAGACAGATATCCTGTCGTAATGACTATCCAGACACTATTATCGATTATGTCTCGCTAAAAGAAGGATCGGCTTATGGCGGCGTACTGGCAAGTTTTACGGGAAGTTTATCTTACAGTGGTTCGATATATCCATTTCCAACGACATCCGAGACCAGAAATATCTCCTATAGATCCAATGTGTTGACGCCGTGGCCAGCCGTACTTTATCTCACCCCTATGAGCTCTGCAGGGGGAATTGCTATCACTAGCGGTTCGTTAATTGCGGTATTAAGGATGCATCAAACCAACAATGAAGGTGACTCATTCTTGTATACGTGGCGAATTTTCGCCAATAACGATGTGGTGATCCCTACCGGTGGTTGTGATGTTTCTGCGCGCGATGTCACCGTGAATTTACCGAATTATCCGGGAACCGGGCAGGTGCCATTAACGGTTCGTTGCGCTCAGAACCAGAATCTTTCCTACTTTTTGACAGGGACAACGGAAGATTCAGCATCCACGATTTTTACCAATACGGCCTCTTCGTCACAGGCTCAAGGGATTGGGATACAACTTTCCAATAGCGGCGGTGTTATTGCAACTAACAGAACAGTCTCTCTGGGTATCGTCGGCCCGTCACCCGTCAGTTTAGGGCTAACCGCGAGCTATGCGCGAACCCGCGGTCAAGTCGTGGCAGGTAATGTAACATCAGTCGTTGGTGTGACTTTTGTGTATCAATAAATACGCTTGTAAACGCCTGCTTCAGGCCTAAAGCCTCACTTTGGTTGGTTACCGATTAATGAAAATAACATTTCTGATTTATAGGAGGAAAAATGTTACAGACCAATCAGAATAATGGCGACTACTTTTTAAAAGATAAAATTAAACGAATTCTTGTTGTTGAGCCGTCTAATATAAACTGGATAAGCCTGAAAAATCTAGTGGATGGCTTTGAACTTGATTTTTGCAGGGTCAGTAAAGTCGCCGAAGCTAAAAATAAGATTGATGAATTTAATCCTGATGTAATTTTATTTACTACGTTATCTCGCGGAACCGATTATCTATCGCTTTTGGCATTTTTATCTGATATTGGCAGTAATCATCAAAAAATATACTCTGTTATCTGGTTGCAGCATGATATGGAGTGGATGGCTCAACTATTTCACGCTTTTGGTGTGAGTGCTGTATTTGTCGATCCGGTGAACTCTTATGAAATAGAACAATTTTTATTGGGTGATTCAATTAAAAAAAACGAAAAAAGAACATGCTTATTAGGTCTGCAGGAAAGATTAACCGCGCTTGCTTTGTTACAAGGGGAGAGTGTTACCACGATTTCCCATAGAACGGGAAAAAACGTACGAACAATCAGCACACAAAAGAAAGCGATCATTAAAAAACTGAACATGGAAACAAATGAGGAACTCTACCTGTTTGCGGGTAAGTTGGCCTATTTAAGTAAGGTAAGCAGAGAGGTGTGATGAGAACGTATGAAAAAAACAGTCAAGATAGAGAAAGTAATGATCATGCAGCCATCTATCCTTATCTGTGAAGGATTGCATCATCTTTTTAAGCAAAAATTACCGGAAGTTGATATTGTTCGTAGGGCTTCTGTTTATGACATGGCATTTTATGATGAGTTATATAATGTTGACCTGATAGTGAGTGAATTGTATGGGCTGAATGAAGATATCAATATAGGAACAAAGTTGCTGTCATTTATTCAATCACTCCGTGATGATAAACCCTTATTGATTATGACTGACATTCCAGGACGTATCGCTCTGAACTATCTTGATTTTATACCTGAAGCATCATTTATTTCTTTATCTGAAGATATTCATCAGCTAACGACTCTCGTTGACCAAGTCTTGGCGGGTAAGGTTATCATCAGCCCTTCTTTATTCAATGAGAAGGAAGCGGGTACGCTTAATATTGATGTTGCGGAATTTTCCCGTACAGAAAAGAAAGTTTATAACTTATTACGTGAAGGCCTCAGTATCTCGCAGATAGCTAAAAATAATGCCCGTAGCGTCAAAACGGTGAGTGCTCATAAACGTAATATTATGGAGAAGTTAGGTGTTAACAGCGAGGTTGAACTTTATGCCTGTTTTAATCAATAACGATGTCTTGCTTGTTTTAGCGTTCGGTGATCCCGCTGTGAGGCGTGATCACCGAGATTGAAATATCATGATTCACCAGATAATGTTGTATAAAATAGAGCTTTACTTATCTATCTACAGTATATTACTTTTTGCGCCGTTTGTTCCATTCCCATATGCCGACGAATCGTGCCGCATTACTGGCGGTATAACGCACGGTATGCCGGATATTACGGTGTCCCAGATAATCCTGTATCAGACGGGTATCGGTTCCCCTCTCCGCCAGTTCATAACCGCAGGCGTGGCGTAGCATATGGGGGTGTGTATGGGTGGTGGTGCCGGCCAGTTCACCCGCCCGTTTGATAATGCGCCAGGCCTGGCCGCGTGATAGCTGGGTTCCGCGCTGAGAAATAAAGACAATGTCCGGATCGGCATCTGGTTTCCATTTTTCCTTTACCTGCTTCCATTCCATAATTGCATTGCGTTCATCATCCATCAAGGGATGGACGGTTGAGAATCCATTTTTAAGTCGCTGTATATTGATCCGTCCTTCAACCAGCTCAATATCGCGGAAACGCAAGTTCAGCAATTCACTGATACGAAAGCCGTGGCGAAAGGCCAGCAGGATCAGGCAACTGTCCCGTACACCGGTTTGTTTATTCTTGGCAGCACTCATCAGTTTGCGAACTTCTGTTAGAGTGAGAAATTTACGATGTGCCACAGAAAACTCCTATGTATGGTCTATGGTATAACGCCAGAGTCATGAATCAAGTTCATCGAATGTCCTATCGTTACTGTTCCGTTGGGATGAGAACTCATCGTCAGGTAATAGAGTTCCAGGTAATAATCTAGGAAAAATCCTAGATCTTGGTTTTTGAATATTACCGTTGATACAAAAAAATATCCAGCTTTTAACAAGCTACTTACCTCATCGGCTCGTGAATAGTACGGGAGATATGGATGTTTCTTAGTAATTTGTCGCTGTGGGAGCCCAATTTTTAGTTTCTTAACAGTTATAAATAATAGTGGTTTGAGTTTTTTTGGAATAAAAAGTCATGTATAAAATAATACTTAACTATTGGAGATTGATGGCGTTGATTGGATACAGTGTACAGGTGACTCTCTTTCTGTGGAGGGGAATGTATAAGATATTTATTATATGGTAAGAGCAGACTTTCTTTCTGATACCAATAGAAGCGTTATGCCTATAAGCCGTGAAGATAACTTCGTTTATTCATCGGATGAAATTAAAATAGATTACACCTGAAAGCACGGGCATTTCGTTATTGGATTTTGTCTTTGTTGTGGATCCTCATATCACCATGGGTTGGGAGTCGCGCATATTGTGGACCCTGCGATAGATGATCATTCAGGTAAAAACCGGGTAATGCCATTAATCCATCACCAAAAAGTCGCAATTTTGCCTATGATGGTAACGGTCACTTCACTTTCTCTTTTTACAGGTCATCTAACATGAATATCCAAGTTAAACTCGATAAAAACCTGTTCAATAACTTGTCTGAGACAACCCGCGAAGCGTTGATTGAGGAGTTGCAAAATCGCATTCATGAGGTTTACCCCGCCAGCCGTCTCGCGGTGATTCCGGGACTTGATGATAAAACAGAGATCGCAACACATGATTTTTTCAACGACGTTGAAGCCAAGGTTACCGTGCAGGAAATTGTCGACGATGTCAGCCTGCACGGCTATTGGCGTCATGTGAATTAGCTGCTCCTTCTGGTTTTTACTCTATCTTCTATACATATGGCTTGGTTTATCTCCGCGAGATGTCGTGGGCAAAACCTTAAGCTGAAAGTCCTTGCATGAAACGAGCGTGAAGGCAATGGCAGGGCTCAGTAAACAGGCTTCAAATCTGCTCCAGACAGGTTTGTCTTCACTATCTCAATGCTACGGGTTGAGCTGGCCGCGAAAAACGTTAATCATCCAAGCGAGTTCAGCTGCGCGAACAGTAAAATGAAGGGACATAGCCGGTGGAGAAAACATATCCCTCTCTGCCTGCCGGGGAGACCGAGAAGTCGAATTTCAGGCCTTTCTGCAGGTAAAACCGAGGCAGATAGTGAGCAACTTCCTCAGTGTTGCTATTGTCGGCAGGGGACGTCACCGTTGAGACTGATTTAAGGTGATAGAGTTCTTTTTTATGTTTGAAACTAAAGTAGTTCTTCCTGCTGATGCTTGTGACTTTGTCGCCTTGTTTAAGGGTTCCCTTGAGCAGGGCAATACCGTCATTGCCCTGGAAGACATAATTAATGACCAAGGCCACCTCCGCGTTATCTTTGTGAACCACCAGCATGGTGTCGCAGCTGAAATGCGTCTGCTGATATTGGACATAAAGGCGGTAGGCTCCCATAGCCAGCAAAAAGAACAGCAAAGAGAGTAGGGTAAATATGCCGAACAATTGGGTCTTATTCATTGGATTTCCACTCCAAAAAATATTCAGAAGTACAGCTATTTTTTATCCCTGGAGAAAAAGGACGTTCACAGCGGATTGCTGAGGCACGCGGCACTAACGGATAGGTAGTAAAATAGACAAATCTCTTTTTATTACAGGTGAATTTATTTTTTGCATTAAGTTGCATATAGGATTTTAGCGCTGTTTGGTTATCGTTAAGATAGACCGAGCACTGCTCGACTTTGCCTATATAACTAAAACTGGAAAAGAAATCACTTTCCTCCGCACTGTTCCAGATGAGAGAGATCATAACCCCAACACAGAGAGAGAGGCTGAGCCCCCATACCCATAAATGCAGTGACAGTGCTGGTTTTTTTTTCGTCTTATGGCTAGAGAACAGCGGTATATTTCCTTCTATAATTGGCTGTTCTTTACTACGATCTATCTCGCTGTCAGGCAGTATTTTTTCTACATGAACTGCCAGGGGGACAGTGAGGCCTTGACGGGGCACGGTTTTTATTACAGCTTGTTCGTATCCGGCGAGTTTAAATCCTTTACGTAACATAAGGATGTTTTGATAGAAAGTATTGTTTGATACGCCCATACCGTTTTTTTGCCATCCCACCTCAAATAATTCTTTTTGTGAAACCAATTTTCCTTGCTGATTCAGCAACAGCTGAAGGCAGCGTGATGCCGCGACAAAAAGCGTTACTTTTTCGCCGTTGATCCGAGAGTAAAGCAGGTTGTCCTCAGGCCGGAACTCAATACAGTCACCGATAAGATAATAACAACCGTTACTGTTGCTAGTCATTTCTGTTAACCTCCATGTTCAAGTTGCGGTTGTTATTAAAGCAAAAATCACAAATTTTAACATTATATATTATCTAGGATTTATCTGTTAGCTCAATAAGTCGCCAGTGTAAAAAACACCTTGAGTCAGGTGTTCTGAGGATCTTTGGTTATATGGATTTATAGGATTATTCTTGATTATGGGTCTTTTAATATCAATTAAGAAGTGATTATATTGATTTGAGATTGTTCTCAAGTAATCTCAAGTGCGTGTTTAATGTTTATCACATCGTTGATTTTATTGAAATTTTTGTTGTTTGCGTGTCTTTGTTGATGGTTAATATAAATTGATTATGCCATTGAGGCTCAACTCGATAACATGCATCCAACTTTTCAGCGATAGTGGCGGGAAGCAGATGCAAAATAGTGCATATGGATTTGGTGACGAACTAGATAGTATTATGGATAGCGAATATTATATGAATGGTACCAATGGGGCATTTCTTGATTATCATGATAATGATATTAGAGAGGTATCTTTCCATATTTCCAGCAATAATGGCTATTTTGTACAGGGCATCAGTAGTAGCTTATATAAGTTGAGTCAGCAACAGGGGCATATCAACTTTGAGTATACGTTGTCGGATGGCTCTGCACGCAGTGCGTTACTGATCACCGAGATGATACGTGAAAAGAAACACCGGTCATTGATGGTGGTGATTGCCAGTACTGCATTATTGAATATCTTATCGTTAAGCATCGAACACCGGTATCGGGATAGGGTCATTTTTATTGCGACCAATGATTGCCGTATTGAACTGTTAACCCAGATTGCTGACTCACCTAATACGACGTGGGCAAAACGAGAAAAATATTTCCCTAAAGGTACGTTGTCGGCATTAAGTAATAGAGAAAGGCGTATTTGCTATTACCTTTTCCGCGGTTATACACCGAAAATGATCGGTACGATCTTGGGAATAAACGTTAAAACGGTAAGCAGTCATCGCGTTTCCGTTATGAAGAAGATAGGTTGCGCCAATAAGATAGGGCTATTTAAAACCTTGCAGGTTTATTACGGTGCCAGTGTAGAGGGGTGATCGTTAAACCTATCTTGAGTCAGATAAGAATAAAACAAATGAAGTGCCCCCTCAGGGATTATTGAGATGGTGCCTCATGTTTTTGCAGTGCCCCAGACCATGCTTGGCATGGATGGTTATTAGTCGTTTATATCAATTAATTAATCAAGGAATAGAAATAATGAAACTGAACAAATTCATGGTTGCCGCAATCGCTTTGGGTTTTGTTTCTGCTGCCAATGCCGCACCAACGGACCAGGGCCATGGCACAATCGAATTTTACGGCTCAATCATTGATGCGCCTTGCTCTATCGCTCCAGGCGATGACAATCAGCGTATCCCAATGGGCCAAATTGCTAACGTGGCACTGAAAGACGGTGGCAAATCTAACCCAGAAAACTTCTACATCCATCTGGTTAATTGTGATGCCTCTACCGCTAAAACGGTAACCACCACCTTCACTGGCCCAACTTCTGCGGGTAACCCTGATCTGCTGGGTATCACCGGGACTGCTCGTGGCGCTAGCCTGGCTATCACCGATGGTAGCGGCACGCTGATCAAACTGGGCGAAGCGACAGCTCCACAGGGCATCCAGGATCACAACAACATCCTGAACTTCTCTGCTTACCTGCAGGGCGACATGGGTGTGGATGGTAAAACCGCTGCAGAAATCGTCCCAGGCGACTTCAGCACCACGACCACCTTTACCCTGGCTTATCAGTAAGTTTTAACCGGTAAACGGTCGCACATGCGGGGAAACCCGCATGTTTATTCTTAACGTCATGGTGTTGAAGGGAATTAACGGCGTGAACAAGATGGAATATATCGTGACGAGCTGCCTGCTCAGCGTTCTGCTTTGCGGTACTGCAATAGCCGAGACGTTAATGGGACGCGGCCGTATCACTATGGAAGGCAGCATTATTGAAACTGCCTGCGCCATTGAGATGAACAGCCGCGATCAGGTTATTGAGATGGTCACGATTCCCGTATCAAAAATTGCTCGTGATGGGCGTGGTATCGCCAAACCTTTTGTCATTCGTCTCGTTAACTGCACCTTGCAACGTGTTGACCCCTCTCTCCCTGATTGGCAGGCCTTCCGCATTACCTTCGATGGTACGCCGGATGGTGATTTGTTGGGGGTTGAAGGCGATGCCCGTGGTGTTGGGCTCCAGATCAAAGATCACAGAGGCAACATCGCCTTACCTGGCGTAGCAATGCCTCCTGCTGAATTAAGCCCCGGTAACAAGCTTCTGCAATACACCATGAATCTGGTACCGAACCGCCAGATACTGCGAGCCGGTGAATATCGCTCCACCGTGCGTTTCAAAATGGATTATTACTGATAAACGGAATTTTATCGATGGCCAAACCTGTTGCGAATTCCACTTTCCGGCTGCGCGGATTATGGGTCTGTATTGCTTTATCGCTGGGGAGCCCGGTTTATCTTACTCATGCCGCAGATGATATTCAGTTCAATACCGACGTGTTGGATATTAAAGATCGAGAAAATCTCGATCTCAGTCATTTCTCTCGTGGCGGCTATATCATGCCTGGGGACTACACCATGACGGTGTTTCTCAACCGGCAGCAAGTCGCGGAGCGTTCCATCACCTTCGCCCCTTCTGAAGCCGATCCTAAAAGCAGTGAACCTTGTCTGACACCTGAACTTATCGATCTGCTGGGCCTGAAAGACAGCGTACTCAATAACATTGTCTGGCAAAACGATCGGCAATGTATCGATCTGCAAAGCGTACCTGGATTAATGGCACGGGGCGATCTGGGAACTTCTGCCCTGCAGCTCAGCGTGCCGCAAGCCTATCTTGAATACAGTTCTGCCGAGTGGGATCCGCCTTCCCGTTGGGATAACGGTATTCCAGGTATGTTGCTTGACTACAATCTGAATTTCCTGACGACGCGCCAGCAGTACCAGAATCAGGCCTATAACCTGACAGGTAATGGTACCACCGGTGCCAACCTGGGTGCCTGGCGTCTGCGCGCCGATTGGCAGTTGCAGATGAAGCATCAGTCTGACAATAACGGCGAAAGCCGTGGCAACAGCCTGGATTGGAGCCGTTACTACGCTTATCGCGCGCTACCCAAACTGCTCGCTCGCCTGACGCTGGGAGAAAACTATCTCAATTCCGATATTTTCGACAGTTTCCGTTTCACCGGCGTCACGCTTAATACCGATGACAACATGCTGCCGCCTAACCTGCGTGGCTATGCGCCAGAAGTGAGTGGCGTTGCCAAAACCAATGCCAAGGTCACCATCAGCCAGCAGGGGCGAGTACTGTATGAAACCCAGGTGGCTCCGGGCCCGTTCCGCATTCAGGATTTGAACGATGCGGTTTCCGGCCAACTGCTGGTGCATATAGAAGAACAGGATGGCACGGTGCGGGAGTTCACCATGAACACCGCCAGCATCCCTTATCTGACCCGACCGGGTTCGCTGCGCTATAAGCTTGCGACAGGGCGCCCGACCGATTGGCAACACAGCGTCAACGGGCCATTGTTCGCCACCGGGGAGTTTTCCTGGGGGGTAAGCAACGGTTGGTCCTTGTACGGTGGTGGTGTGGGAGGAAATGACTATGACGCGCTGGCGTTGGGTATAGGTCGTGATCTGATGATGCTCGGCGCACTGTCGTTCGACGTGACGCAATCCCGTGCGAGTTTGCCGCAGGAGGGAGCGTTATTTGGCAACTCTTACCGCCTGAGCTATTCCAAGCGCTTTGAAGAGTACGACAGCCAGGTGACCTTTGCCGGCTATCGCTTCTCTGAGCGTAACTTTATGAGCATGGGCGAATATTTGGACGCTCGAGCCACCGGTACCCGCTCCCAGAGTAGCAAAGAGATGTACACCATCACGTTCAATAAGCAGTTTGTCGATCTTGGCCTGAGCGCGTTCGTCAATTACAGCCACCAGACTTATTGGAACGACACGGCCAACGATCATTACAACCTGTCGCTGGCGAGATACTTCGATCTGGGCAAGTTCAAAGATCTTAATCTCTCGTTGACCGCCTATCGCAACAAATATAACGGCACCAACGACGACGGTATGTATCTGGCGATCACCATTCCGTGGAGTCATTCCGGGTCCATCAGCTACAACGGCTCATGGGATCGTAACAACAATGCGCACCAGGTGGGCTATTTTGGCCGGATAAATGACGCCGACGCCTATCAGATCAGTGCGGGCAGTGCCCGTCAGGGCGCCATTGCCAGCGGTTACTACACCCACTTGGGCAATAACGCGCAGGTGAGTGCCAATGCGGGCTATCAAGCCGGGCGCTCCAGTTCTCTGGGCCTGTCGATGCAAGGTGGCGTGACGGCAACCGGAGAGGGCGTGGCTTTACACCGGGTCGGCATGCCAGGCGGAACGCGCATCTTAGTGGATACCGACGGTGTCGCAGATGTTCCTTTGCGTGGCTATGGCGCGACGACCTTATCCAACCGTTTCGGTAAAGCCGTGGTGGCGGATATCAACAGCTACTACCGAAATCAGATCAGCATCGATCTGAACGCGCTGGGCGACAAGATTGAAGCGATCAATTCGGTCCAGCAGGCCACGTTGACGGAAGGAGCGATTGGCTTGCGCCGCTTTGAAGTCGTGGCGGGTGAAAAAGCGATGGCAGTGGTTCGCCTGGCGGATGGTTCATCACCGCCATTTGGCGCCACGATTCAAAATAGCAAGAAGAGGGACGTTGGCATTATCAACGACGACGGCAGCGTCTATCTGAGTGGTATGCAACCCGGGGCCAAAATGACCGCGAATTGGAATGGTATCGCCCAGTGTGAAATCACCCTGCCAGTGCCTATTCCTCAGTACGGAACACAGAATTTACTGCTGCCTTGCCGCTCCATTGCTGCAAAGGACAATCCGGTAACGGAAAACAGAAGCTGAACGGAAAAAGACTGATGAAACTAACGACAACACACTCATTAACGGCTGGTGCTCTGTTGCTGGCCACCCTTGCCTCACAGGCCAATGCGGCGATCGCGCTGGATCGTACCCGGGTGATTTATAACGCCTCCAGCAAGTCTGTCAGCATGAACGTCAGCAATGAAAACAAACACTTGCCTTATCTGGCCCAGGGTTGGGTTGAGGATGAAAAGGGCAATAAGATCACCAGCCCGCTGATTGTATTGCCTCCGGTTCAGCGTATTGAGCCGGGCGCTAAAAGCCAGGTAAAAGTCCAGGGGCTGCCAGCAACACAGCAGCTACCACAGGATCGTGAATCGCTGTTCTACTTCAACCTGCGTGAGATCCCACCGCGTAGCGATAAGCCGAACACGCTGCAAATTGCGCTGCAAACACGCATCAAGCTGTTCTATCGCCCACAGGCGATTGAACCGACCAAGGAACAGATGAGCACGCCGTGGCAGGAAAAGATGACGCTGACGCGCCAAGGGGATCGGTATGTGGTTAATAACCCGACACCGTATTACATCACCATCGTTGAGGCCAGCAGCATTAAAGGTGGCAAGAGTGCATCAGGGTTTGTTCCGCTGATGGTGCCGCCGAAATCGAACGCGCCATTAAGTGCCAGTGTCAGCGCTTTAGGCAACGCGCCAGTGCTGACCTATGTTAATGACTTCGGTGGCCGCCCAGAGCTTATTTTCCGCTGTGGTGGTGATACCTGTCAGGCTGAACCCGGCAAACGTAACTCCTAACCTACGCGTAATAGAGGTGAACAATGTCGTGGAAAATTTTGGCGGGACTCGCTGGTTTGATGCTGGCCTTGGGCATGCCATCGGCCATGGCTGAAAGGGTGGATAACTGGAACGTGGATGGGGCGCACGGCGTGTTGCACGTTCGTGGCGCACTCACCGAAAGTGCTTGCCGGTTGGATATGACAACGGCACGGCAGACGGTTGAGCTGGGGGAAATCGGTACCGGGCGGTTGCTGAATATGGGCGACCGTGGGACGCCCGTTGCGGTGACCCTGCGTTTGTATGACTGCCTGCGCAGTGGCGCTCGTAATCGCGATCTGCGTACCGGCAACCTGACCTGGGATCAGATTCAGCCCGCGGTCTCGGTTGGGTTTATTGCGCCGGCGGATGCCAACAGTCCATCGCTGATTAGCGTGCGTGGTGCATCAGGCCTGGCCTTACGCCTTACCGATGCTGCCCACCGGGATGTGCGTCTGGGCAGTCGGGGAACGCCGTTGTTATTGACTCCTGGCCAAAACGAATTGACCTATTACGTGGTGCCGGAACGGACGGCAGCCCCTTTGATCGCCGGAGCCTATCAGGCTCATGTTGATTTTTGGCTCAATTATGACTGAGGTGCGCATGAGCGGAAAAGGCTTTCGCGCCGTTCTGTTAGTAGCGTTGTTGATATCCGGCGCTCAAACTGCCGTTGCCGCGACATCCAGCCTGAGTATCTCGGGCAACATTTTACTGCCGCCACCCTGCGTAATTAACGGCGATCAAGTCATCACGGTGGATTTTACCAACGAGGTGATGACTACCCGGGTTGACGGTATCAACTATCGCCAGCCGGTGCCTTACACCTTGGAATGCAGCGCCAGCAGTACCAATGCGTTAAAAATGCAGATCCAGGGCATAGGCGCGGGGTTTGCCGGTGCGCTGCAGACGACGAAAGGGGATCTTGGCATCGCTTTGTCGAGTGACAACCAGGGCGTGCCGGTGAATAGCTGGCTGAATTTTACGCTGCCTGATCAGCCAAAGCTGTTTGCTACCTTGGTGAAGCGACCGGGAACCATCCTCAGTGGCGGTACTTTTACGGCGGCAGCCACGATGGTAGTCGACTACCAGTGACACGGGAGAAAGGAATGAGATCGGTTGCAAGGATGTCAACACTGCTATCGCTTGCTCTGCTGGCCATAAGCCCGTTGCAAGCAGCAGACAACATGAGCTTTCGCGGTACATTGATTGAGCCGCCCCCTTGTCTGGTGAATAACGGTACCAATATTGACGTGCCCTTTGACAAGATCGGCGTCAATACGGTGGATGGGATAAATCATCGTCAGCAGATCAATTACGTGCTGAACTGTACGGCAGGGCCTGCCTGGAGCATGGTGCTGACGCTGATCGGCCCGGCGGCCAGCTACGAGAGGGCAACGCTGCAGACCAATGTGGCCAACCTGGGCATCAAAATTTATCAAAATGGCCAGCCGTTTGAACTCAGTACGCCCATCGCTATCGATCCGCAAAACCCACCGCTGCTGGAAGCCGTACCGGTTAAAAAGCTGGGGACCGAGCTGGTTGAAGGGATGTTTGAAGTGACGGCGACGTTGCGCGCGGATTACCAATAAGGAGCCGATATGCGACAGAAATTGGGGTATTTATCTGCCATCATCGCGCTACTGGCGCTGAGCTTGGGCACTCAGGCCGCAGACAACATGCGCTTATATGGCACGCTGGTGGCACAACCTTGCGTCATTCCGCCGGGTGAAGAAACCGTCCTGCTGGATTTTGGCACGGTGATTGACAAGTATCTGTATCACTACCAGAAAACCAGCAGCAAGCCGTTCAAACTGCATCTGAGTAAGTGTGATCTGACGCTGGACAAGACGGTGCAAGTGATGTTCACCGGGGTTGAGAATCCTGCGTTACCGGGATTGCTGGCGTTGGATATCTCCAGTCAGGCATCCGGGATTGGCATTGGGATTGAATCGGAAAATGGCAATCCCTTGCCATTGAACCAGTTAGGAACGCATCGCTACCCGTTAGCGGCAGGGGACAACTACCTGCGTATGCAGGCTTATGTGCAGGCTGAACCCGATGCGATCACCAATAAGACGATTAACCGCGGTCCATTCAGTGCCAGTATGACCTTTGCATTGACCTATGACTAAGGGCTTCTCCGCAACGGTGCAGAACAATAAGGAACAGAGATGAAGTTAATAGGGACAGCACTGCTTAAAAAAACGGCTGTAATCGTTGGCCTGCTAATGCCCGCATGCGGTTACGCAACCGGAATAGATGTGAGTTGGACGGGGCCAAAGCAAATGACTATCAGTGCTCAGCCTGATGGGATCGGTGGATCCACCACGTCATGTAAAGCCGGCACGACAGTTAGCTTTTACGCCATACTCGTTACCACCACGGGGATGTATCAGCGGTTTATTGCGTCAGCGGGTGGGGTACCAAGTGGCAACTGTAGTGAGGCTTTGGCAAAAGTGCTTCCTATCTCGTTTACATTGCAGCCCGGAGAAACGCATTTTTTTGGACTGGGTAAAGAAGTTAACAAGCGTCCTCCCGATGGCCCTAGTGTCAACGTTTCTCTCGAATATCAACGAGGAACCGGTGACGGTTGGAAGCCCCAGCCACCGCCAGGACCTGCCTGTTCATTGCTTAACAGTTCGGTAGACATCAACTATGGCGATATCCAGGCCAATAGCGTGCCGGGATTGAAAAAAAGCGCTTATCTGTACGTGAGTTGCACGTCCAGCGCTACGATCAGGGTGACGGTGATCGGCTACACGGCCTCTACCGGGATTAAACTGCGTACGGATGGTTCTTTGACGGCGGATGTGTTTGTACGTGATCAGCCAGCAAATATAGGTAGCCTTGAGCGGATCGGTGCCAATCAGATGATGGCGATACCCATCTCCTCGGCATTGAAGGTGAACGGTAATCTGGCTGGTGGCGCTTTCCGTGGTTCCGCAGTGATCAATATGGATATCCTTTAACGTTTTATGCTGATAAGCCAAGCCTGTATTGGCGGGCTCAGACAGCTGACAAAGGCAGATATTAGAGACAGCGTGCCGATAGGCCGTCGTGGCACAAGTCACCGCAGTGCCCCTCGGGGCGCCAGGCTAAGCTATCTCGGGTTAAAAACACGTTGTCATCAACCTCGGCCTGTATTTGCGGGCTGAGGTTATTGATCTCATTTTACCGCCGATGAATTCCCTGTTGCCGTATTTTTATGGCCTGACATGGATAAAATAAAAGACTGACATATACTTAGGGTGCTTACGCCTTTGTTTAGATAAAGACGATTCTATTCTGCTTTTCTGGACTACCAGGAGTGCTGCCAATGACTACTCATTTACTCACGCTTTGGGATATTTTGGCGACGACATTTTCGTTCTTCTTTTTTATTGCTTACCTGTTTATTCTGTTCCAAGTCGTCTCCGATCTGTTCCGCGATCATCAATTGAGCGGCTTTTATAAAGCCGTGTGGATTATTTTCCTGCTGTTTATCCCGCTGTTAACCTCCCTTGTCTATCTTATTGTGCGTGGCAAAGGTATGGGTGAACGGCATCGTGCGCAGGTGCAAAAATCAGTTTCTGCGACTAACGAGTATATCCGTGAAGTGGCGGGTAAATCGCCCGCCGAGCAGATTACTGACGCTAAGAAATTATGGGATGAAGGCGTGATTACAGAAAGTGAATATCAGCAGCTTAAGGCGAAAGCCTTGGCCTGACGCAGTGATACTCATTAATTATTATGGATAAATACAATGGGTTATTGTTCCCTCTCCGAAAAAGAGAGGGAATATAACCCTAATGCCAAATGATTAACTGACAATTCTTAGGTCAATGCAGCGGCGATTTACAGGGAATAACGCAATATGGCATTAAGATCGGCTCCGGGTGGCAGGTCATCACTGCGCACGGCCAATACTTTTGCTCCGTTAGCCATCGCTCGTTTGGCTATCTCATCCACAAGACTGTAGTGAATCTCGTCATCACTGCCGCTGAAGGTGATTAATCCCTGCTCGTCTATAGTACCGTTGATCGTACTGTCGAGGTTAACCAGCAGTAAATCAATGGCACCAAACGTTGCAGCCCTTGCTGCATCTGAAAGATCCTGGGTGACTCGCCGTTCTCCTGAACGCGCTTCAAAGCGTGATTTCAAGGTGCTCAACTGCGCCTGATAGTAGTTATTCATTAATGGCCGTACCAGCGTGACCAATTCAGAGGCGCCAAGGTGCTCGGCATTGCTGAACAACGTTTCTTCCATCAGGTTGGACAGGGAGTTGGTTGAACGATAAATAGAAGCCAAGGGTTCAGTACTCACGAGGATCAGTGGAGAGTCATGCCTGGCAAATACCGGACGTAACGCCTGGTCAATTTTACGCGTGTATTGCGCCAGCCGCACTTTATGGTGCACGGCGCCATGATGGTGATCGTTCAAAGCGGCATCACCCATGGCGTCCTTCATGCTTTCGGGCATGTCTGGCACCACAACTTCTGCGGCAGGGGCATCAGCAAAAAATTCGATCAACCGGGTCTGATTTTCAGAAAGAGCGAGGATATAGGCCGAATGCGGGAAGGTTAATGCTCGCAACAGTGGTTTAAGGTAGAAACGCTCACTGACATCGAGCCGATTGGGTAGCTGATTGGCCAACCGGTAAGTGCGGATGCAGTCGGGGGTGACCAACACTGCCAGGCTACGGGCATGCAGATCCCAAAAGGAAGGATCTTCCAGTACGGAATACAACTGTTCTTCCAGTAAGATGATACGGCGTTTATCCAAGCCTTGGCTTGCCACCTGCAACAGCGCATCCTTGATAAAATTACTGAACTGAATCTTACTGGCTTCAAGCTGTTGGCGGAGGGGAGACGTTTCTAGATAAATGGAAATGCAGGCATCAGAACGAAGATCGGCTAAAGAGGAATACTCTTCACGACTTGGGATGTCGACATGGAGCATAGAACACCTCGCGAAAAAACAATTTTTCTGGCTGTGTGATGTTGTTGTTCGCGCCATTGAAACAGCAGGAGACGCATTGGCTAGAACCTGACACAGGCGGTATGTGCTTCATTGACAAGTGTAGTCTGTTTTTTAATCACCGATGAGGGTTTGGTGAGCCAATATCTTTTTTTATCAGCGAATTAGAATTCGGCGTGGAGGCCCATGCAGGCCGTCTATCTTGGTGTAATTTATGACTTTTATTGTTTTGGATATGTCTGAAGGGCGATAACTCTCGCTGTCCCTCAGCGTTCCGGCTTGCGTTCAGGTTATACAGCAGCCAGCTGCCGCTTAGGAAACTGGCTGGTATTAATCGTCAACAGGCTGCTATTTACGCTGTGCTTTGGAGATCATCCACTGCCATTTCTGCTGCTGGTTTAGCTCAGAAGGCGGTACGCGTATTGCCATTCTGGGCACGTTTGCCACGTCGTTGTCTTCGCTGGTTTCGCTTTCGTTGTTGACGGCATTTTGAATGCGTATGGCGATCAGCTCGTCAATGTGGCTGACTTGCAGCAGGCGTTGGCATTGGCAGCCACGCCCTTCCAGCTGGTTGGGGACCGTCTTGGTCTGACAGGTGATTTCAGCTACTTCGGCCAGAATATAAGAGACGATATTGATGGCCTTACAGGGGGCAAGCCCGAATTGTTTGGCAATTTCCCGTGAGCTTACCCAGCGTCGCTGTTGCATGACCCAACGAGCGACGGACAAATATAACGGTTCTTGAACATACTCTGTACACATATTCTCCCCCGATTTAACCAGAATGATTAAATTAATTAACAATATTTGTAGATATCCGTCTTTTTTTACCAAAAATGCAGGAAGCACCCTCTCTACAAAAGGGGTATGCTGCTGTCCTGATGGCAATTTTAATATACCTAACCCGCTGGGAGGTAACCATGCTTTTTGTGTCGTTTTTTGCGAAAGCGGCGTTATTTATCATGTATTGCATCAGATCTGGGATTGGTCACAGATTAGTGGTGAATAACAAATAAAATAAACTCACACCTATCAGGAGGAAATAATGAATCCTAGAAATAAAGTGAATGTTCCCGGGCGGATCAGTGATGAGATGCGCGCAGTATTACAATTTCAGCAACAGAGCGTAAATAATAACCCTGCGGCAACGGATTATCACTCACAGCGTCAATGTTATATTGAAGAGAGAAAATATTGGAATGAGCAAGGGCCAAAAATGGTAAGGACGCTATCACAGTCTGTCATGACGGATTATGGTGAAGTCGGCGTTCGCCTCTATTATCCTTGCGAGAGGCCTGCATCGGTTTTATTTTATCTGCATGGCGGAGGATTTATTCTCGGTAATCTGGATACGCACGATCGTATTATGCGTTTGTTGGCTGATTATAGTGGTTGCACGGTAATTGGTGTGGATTATTCGCTCTCGCCAGAGGCGCACTTTCCACAGGCTATTGAAGAGACCGTTGCGGTATGTCGTTTTTTTAAAAAGCATGCAGAGGAATATCAGTTATCCATGGCAAACATTGCATTTGCGGGTGACTCTGCGGGGGCCATGCTGGCATTGTCCACGGTATTATGGATGCGCGATCGTGATATTCACTGTGGACAGGTAAAAAGCGTATTGCTCTATTATGGGTTATACGGTCTGCAGGACTCTGCCAGTCGCCGTTTATATGGTGGTGCCTGGGACGGGTTGACCCGTCAGGATCTGGATAACTATCAGCGCGCTTATCTCGCCAGCCCTGCGGACAGTGAGTCCCCTTACTACTGCCTGTTCAATAACGATCTGACCCGCAATATGCCCCCTTGTTTTATCGTTGCGGCCCAATTTGATCCGTTGATTGATGATAGCGTGGCGTTGTATCAAACGCTGCTTGAACACCGGCAACCTTGTCATTACCACGTTTACCCCGGAACCTTGCATGCTTTCTTACACTATTCACGCATGATGCCAAGTGCCGATCTTGCCTTGCGTGATGGGGCCGATTTCTTCCGCCAACAATTACGGAAAGGCTGATGACGTGGTTCAAGCGCTTTCCCCTCAACCAAAAGAAGCGGGGAAAGCGCACAATGCAAAAGCGCTTAATACAGTTTCATCTGGCTGGTTTTCTCCAGCGAGAGGCCACGGGTTTCAGGGGCGATCAAGACGGAAACCACCAGGCCAAACAGGGAGATCCCGGCACCGACCAACATGGTGGTCGAGATCCCATGCTGCAACATGAATAGCGGCAGTGCATAAGTTGAGATCACGGTACCAATCCGGCTCAGCGACATTGCTGCCCCAACCGCAGAGGCACGAATGGCGGTCGGAAACAGTTCATTGGGATAAAGCCACTGCAGGATACCGGGGCCACCGGAGAAAAAGGCATACAGGGCAAAAGCCGAAACGATTAACACCATACCCGGCTGTGGCACCAGGCCAAGAACCGCCAGTGCCAGGGTCATGATGGCGAAACTGATGATCAGTAAAGGCCGACGGCCAATGCTGTTGAGCCAGAACATGGCCGGAATACAGCCGATCATAAAGAACAGGCTGATGATCACGTTACCCAATACCGCTTCTTTACCCTGATCCAACCCAAGCAGGGTGATGATCTGCGGACCAAAGGTGTAAATGGCAAACATCGGAATGACCTGACAGGTCCAGATCGTGGCGACAAACAGAATTGAGGTGAGGTGGCGACGGGTGAACAGTTGGCTATAGCGGGTTTCCTGTACTTCTTCATCGTCAAAGGTTACCGGCTGGCCAAACAGTTTGATCATCAATGCCTGGCATTCGGCATGCCGCCCTTTGCGGATCAACCAGCGTGGGGATTCAGGCAGATCAACACGGCCAAGCAGAATAATCAGACAGGGGATAACGGCACTCCCCAGCATCCAGCGCCAGCCATCCACGACGTCATACAGCAGGTAACCCACCAGATCGGCGGCGGTTGCGCCGATATACCACATGGCAGCGATAAACCCCATGGTGAACGCCCGCTGACGGGTGGAAGAGAACTCGGCGATCATCGATGTGGCGATAGGGTAATCGGCACCAATGACGATACCGATCAGAAAACGCAGGATCACCAATTCCAACGGTGAAGAGACAAACATGGTGGCGGCGGAGATCACGCCGATGGCGACGATATCAATGATAAACATCAGACGACGCCCTAGCCGATCCGCGATGTACCCAAACAGCGAAGTGCCGATAAACAGGCCGACCAGCGTGGCTGCGCCCACCAGCCCGATCCAATTGGCATCCAGTTGGAGTTTAGGCGTGAGTTGCTCCAGCGCAATGCCGATAATCACCAGCACATAGCCATCAAGAAATGGGCCACCGCTGCCCCATAGCATGATCTTGCGGTGGACCGCGGTAAAATGAATGTCGTCGAATCTTTTGGGCTGTTGCATAGTGTTGGCTTCAGTTCAGGTTACAACGCCAACCCCGCATTTGCGGGGCGCCGGCAGGGTAGCCGCTAGGAACAGGCGCTGTACCTGCGGTTGTTTGGGCTTAGCCATAGCGGTATTCAATACCAAAAGTGCCACGCGGATAGTTCCACTCCTCCAACACCGAATCCCGACACAGAATGCGGCAGGTGCCACATTCCAGGCAGCCGGCATAGTCAAAGCGAATGGAACCATCGTCCTGCAGTTTGTAGAGCCCGGCAGGGCAGGCCAGCGTCAGAGTGCGATAAGCCGCCATGTCCGGGTGTTCTCGGATAATGATGTGTGGATGGCCTTCATCGACGTGGAATTTGTTGACGCCCAGCTTGACGTCGACATTGACGGGTTCATTCATAGTGCGGTGACTCCTTTAATCCCATCCTTGATCAGGTTCAAATAACCTATCTTCTTGCAGTGACGCAGGATTTTTTTGCGCAACGGCTGCGGCGGTTGTCCATCGATGGTAAACAGATCGGCCATGATATCGGCGGCCATCTGTGGGTAATTGTTGAACAGGCGTGGGTTTTCCATCATGGCGGGCATGTTGCGGTAGTGGCGCAGATCCTTCATCACCGGCAATTCCTCCAGCAGTTGCAGATAGCTTTGCAATCCTTTGGCACTGAAGTCATTTTGGTTTTTGGCGGCTAATACCGCACGTGCCGCCGCTTCACCGGAAGCGATAGCCAGATCCATGCCACGAATGGTGAAGCCCAGGTTCAGACACATACCTGCGGCGTCGCCCGCGATTAACACGCCGTCGCCCACCAACTGAGGCTGCATATGGATCCCGGCCTCTGGCACCACATGGGCGGCATATTCCAGCATTTTGCCGCCAGCAATCAGCGGACGAACGACCGGATGCTGTTTAAAATCTTCCAACATCTGTGGAACAGATTTTCCCGCCTGTTCGATATGGTGCAGGCCGCAGACCAGGCCAAGGGATAGCGAGTCCCCGTTGGTATACAGGAAACCGCCCCCCATTTTGCCGTGGGTGGGGGTTCCAGCAAACAGCCATGCAGCCCCCTGGTTATCCTCCAGGCTAAAGCGTGCTTCGATCAGTTCGCGCGGTAGCGAAATCAGTTCTTTGACGCCGACCGCCACCGATTTGGCCTGCACCCGGGGCTTTAACATGCCCAGTTGCTCGGCCAGTAACGCGTTAACCCCTTCAGCCAGGATCACGGTGCGCGCTTCCAGAATGTCACCATCGGCCTCAACGCCAATTACATGACCGTCACGCTGTACCAGACGGTCGACCCGAATACCGGGAATAAACTGAGCACCTGCTTCTTCGGCTTGCGCCATCAGCCAGGGATCAAATTTTGCACGCAATACCGAATAGGAATCTTGTTTGGGCTGCTCAGCGCGTGCATTGTGGTAATCGAGCGTGACGGCACTCTCTTCGGTAAGGAAAGAGACTTTCTCGCGCGTGATGCGGCGTTCGAGCGGGGCCAACTTGGTAAAGCCGGGCAAAATATGCTCCAGGCTATGGGTGTAGAGGCGGCCCCCTGTGACGTTTTTGGCCCCGGCGTGGTTACCACGCTCAATTACCAGCACATCCGCACCCTCGCGCGCCAGCACCAGCGCCGCAACACAGCCGGCCAGGCCTGCGCCGACAATAATCGCGTCAAATACATCTTCAGACATATCCTGTCTCCAGATTGGCAGGAGGAACGTGAGGAGCTGCGAACAGCTCCACCGTTGCATTAGCGTTTCAGGGTTTCCGTCAGCGCCGGGACGATTTTCAGCAAGTCACCCACGATGCCATAGTCGGCATACTGGAAAATCGGCGCATTTTTGTCTTTGTTGATCGCCATGATGGTCTGTGCACCGTTGGCGCCCACCATGTGCTGGATCTGCCCGGAAATCCCCAGAGCCAGATAAAGTTCCGGTTTGATCATGATGCCGGAGATGCCCACGTAGCGTTCCCGATCCATCCACTTCTCGTTCTCAGCCACCGGACGTGAACAGCCGAGTTCCGCGCCGATAGCCTGGCTAAGCGCCGCCGCCAGATCGATGTTCTGCTGGCAGCCGATACCGCGCCCAACGCTGACCACCCAACGGGCTTTGTCCAGATTGACGTTTTCACCCTGTTTGGCACGGCGCGATTCACAGCTGATAGCCGCAGGCGGTGCGATAAACGTGAGGTTAGTCGCGGTACCACTGCGTGCACTGTCTTCCTGCTCTGGGGAAAAAACGCCGCTGCCAAGGGTGACTACGGCGTAAGCGGTATGGATCTGCTCTTTACCAAAGGCCAACCCGCCATAGACCATATGCGTCGCGATAGGCTGCCGATCGTCCAACTGCAGTTCGGCAACGTCATTAACCACGCCAGCGTTAAGCCGGGCTCCCAAGCGAGCCGCCAGGGTTTTGCCGCGACGGGTGGCGGGCAGCAGCAACAGCGCTTGCGGGCTATGATTGCGGATGGCGTGTGCCAACGTATCGGCGTAGTCTTCCACGATGCGTTCGCCAGGCAGAGGGCCCAGATCGTAGACGGCATCAGCCCCTAGCCGGAAAGCCAGTGCGGCCTGTTCTTCGCCTTGCGTGGCAACATGCACACGTTCACCTAACTGACGCGCGCCGCCTAGCAGTTCCGCCAGGCGAGATTCGGTGTCGCTAAACACCCAAACGGTTGAATATTTGCTCATTGTGTCCCCACTCAGCTGATAACTTTGCGCAGATGTTCTGCAAACTCGGCGATCTGCTCATCGCCATCCCCTTCGATAATGATCCGGGCACGCGCTTTTTGCTGTGGCGCCTGTACGCTGATCAACGTGGTATAAGGCGAGCCCGGTTCACATGCCAGATCGCTACGCTGCCAGGCTTGAACCGGCTTTTTAGCGGCGCCGAGGATCGCTTTCATGGAGGGGATTTGTGGCGCATTGATATCGGTTGAAACCGCAACCACGGCGGGCAGGGTAAGGCTGAGCGTTTCTACCTCGTCTTCCAGCGTGCGCTCGACCTGCAGCTGGTTACCGTTGAGTGTCAAAATGCGGCTCACTCCATTGATTGCCGGGATACCCAGTGCTTCACCCAGCAGCAGCCCCACTTGCTGAGCATAAAGATCGGCGGAACCGTCGCCGCACAGGATCAGATCAAAGCCGGTTTTTTGCGCCGCGGCGGCCAGCAGGCTGGCAGTTTGCTGAGGCAGCATGCCTTCAAGGCCGCTTTCACACACCACGACCAACTCATCAGGCCCACGCGACAGAATATCTTTACGCCCTTTAGCATTGGCCAACGCCTCTCCACCTACGCTCATGGCGACAATGTGTACGTCGTCATATTGCTGTTTCAAGGCGTTGGCGGCTTCAATGGCGTTGAGATCGAACTGGCTGATTTTGGCATCTGCCTTACTGAGGTTCAGAGAGCCATCACTGTTGACCGTGATATCCTGCTCTTCGGGGATGAGTTTGTAACAGGTAATAATCTTCATCACTTCTCCGATAGGTCGATATCCCCGTCGTCTTTTACGTTGCAGCGTTGTTGGCTTTATTGCGGTATTCGCCCTTTCGGCCAACCTTTGCCGCCTGGCTGTAACGCCAGTGACTTGGGGTATAAAAATTATTGGCTTCAATAAGTCATAATCAGGTAGCTTGCGCTTAAAATTAATATTTATGTTTTTCAAATATTCATTGTGAATAGTTTGTTGCAATAAACCTTAAATTAAAAATGCAGCATGTACATTCATATCATTAATGCTTTATTTTTCGCTTTCCTTTTGATGGAATCATTCCGATGGCAATAGAAATACCATGATTGCCCAGGGCAAAATAATACCTGGATCACCAATATTGAAGGTGTTGCAGTGCGTTTACATCAAGCCATGGTGCGTGTTGAGTTCTCAATTTATTGATTTATTTTGTTTATTTTTGCTTTTGGTTGATATTGAACGCAGAGGGGCATTGCCAGCAGAGAACAAGTGACGAAATTGTTTGATTAAGATCACGGATTGTTGAGTAATCCAATTTCATTATAAGGTCACTGTTAATCACCGGCGTCTTACTTTTACTCAGCACATAAGCAGCTAATTTATTACCGTTCTTACTTATTGCCTGTCTGTATTCACGTCAGCCTGAGCTCATGTTTATTTGAGTGATATGGGTTGATGAACATTTAGAAATTTTACACTCAACGTTGTCATGGCGAGGGTTCCCTTTCCATGAGGGAAAATAAGTAAATGAAGACTGAAACCAGTAAACGAAAAATAGGGATTGAGCCCAAAGTCTTTTTCCCGTCCTTGATTATCGTGGCGTTGCTCTGTTACCTGACTGTTCGCGATTTAGAGGCTTCTAACGCGGTCATCAATGCGGTGTTCAACTACATTACCTACCAATGGGGCTGGGCCTTCGAGTGGTACATGGTGGTGATGTTTGCCGGCTGGTTCTGGCTGGTATTTGGGCCTTTTGCCCAGCGCCGCCTGGGGGATGAACCGCCGGAATTCAGTACCTTGAGCTGGATCTTTATGATGTTTGCCTCCTGCACGTCGGCGGCGGTACTGTTCTGGGGATCCATTGAGATTTATTACTATGTCTCTTCACCGCCATTCGATCTGGTACCGTTTTCCAAAGCGGCCAAGGATTTGGGGCTGGCCTACAGCCTGTTCCACTGGGGCCCACTGCCTTGGGCAACCTATAGCTTCCTGGCGGTAGCCTTTGGTTACTTCCTGTTCGTACGCAAAATCAACGTGGTGCGCCCAAGTGGCACGCTGGTCCCTCTGTTCGGCGAGAAGCGCTGCAAGGGGATATTCGGTACCGTGGTGGATAACCTCTATCTGGTGGCCTTGATCCTGGCGATGGGTACCAGTCTGGGCCTGGCGACGCCGTTGGTGACCGAATGCATCAATTACCTGTTTGGCGTGCCTCATACGCTGGAGCTGGATGCGTTGATCATTGCCTGTTGGGTGGTGTTTAACGCCATTTGCGTTGCCTTTGGTCTACAGAAAGGGGTGAAAACCGCCAGTGATATTCGCAACTATCTCAGTCTGATCCTGCTGGCCTGGGTACTGATCATCGGTGCGACCAGTTTCACCGTCAACTACTTCACCGACTCGGTCGGCGTGCTGCTGATGAATGTCGGTCGCATGCTGTTCTATACCGATGCGGTAGGTCAGGGCGGCTTCCCGCAATCCTGGACCGTTTTCTATTGGGCCTGGTGGATCGTTTACGGCATCCAGATGTGTATTTTCCTGGCGCGTATCTCCAAAGGGCGTACGGTTCGCCAGCTCTGCCTTGGCATGGTAGGGGGCCTGACGGCGTCGACCTGGTTGCTGTGGACCATTCTGGGCAGCAATACGCTTTCGCTGATGAATAAAGGGCTGGTCGATCTGCCGCATACCATTGAAACCCACGGCGTCGCGCGCGCCATCATCGAAACCTGGGCGGCCTTGCCGATGAGCACCGTGACGATGTGGGCCTTCTTTATCCTGTGCTTTATTGCCACCGTCACCTTGATTAACGCCTGTTCCTACACCCTGGCGATGTCCACCTGTCGAGAGGTGAACAGCGATGAAGAGCCACCGGTGTGGGTGCGTGTCGGTTGGTCGGTGCTGGTCGGGGTGATAGGCATCATTCTGCTGGCGCTTGGCGGGCTGAAACCGATTCAGACGGCGATTATCGCCGGAGGATGTCCGCTGTTCTTCGTCAACATCCTGATTACGGTGTCTTTCCTGAAAGATGCCCGATCCACGCACTGGAAATACTGATCTTTTCACTCTGATAACTACGAGGTCTGGAATATGGATTTTGCACTGAATGACGAACAGGAATTATTCGTCGCGGGCATTCGCGATCTGATGGCGCAGGAAAACTGGGAAGCCTACTTTGCTGAATGCGATCGCAACAGCGAATACCCGGAACGTTTTGTGAAGGCGTTGGCGGATATGGGGCTCGATAGCCTGTTATTACCGGAAGAGCAAGGGGGACTGGATGCCGGTTTTGTCACTCTGGCGGCGGTATGGGCAGAGCTGGGGCGCCTGGGGGCACCCACCTATGTGCTCTATCAGTTACCGGGGGGATTCAACACCGTATTGCGCGAAGGATCTGCGGAACAGATCGATAAGATCATGGCGTTCCGTGGCACGGGTAAACAGATGTGGAACTCGGCGATCACCGAGCCGGGGGCCGGTTCAGACGTTGGCAGCCTGCAGACTCACTACACACGCAAGAATGGCAAAGTCTATCTCACTGGCAGCAAATGCTTTATTACCAGCAGTGCCTACACCCCTTATCTGGTCGTGATGGCGCGCGACGCGGCTTCGCCGGACAAAGCGATTTTCTCCGAATGGTTTGTCGATATGAGCCTGCCAGGCGTGAAGGTAAACAAGTTGGAGAAATTGGGGCTGCGCATGGACAGCTGCTGCGAGGTGGTGTTTGACAATGTGGAGTTGGAAGAAAAAGACCTGTTTGGTCGTGAAGGCAACGGCTTTAATCGGGTGAAAGAGGAATTCGATCACGAACGTTTTATCGTGGCGCTGACCAATTATGGCACCGCTTATTGCGCCTTCGAAGACGCGGCGCGCTATGCCAATCAACGGGTACAGTTCGGAGAAACCATTGGCCGTTTCCAATTGATACAGGAAAAGTTCGCCCATATGGCCATCAAGCTTAACGCGATGAAAAACATGCTGTTTGAAGCCGCCTGGAAAAGTGACAACGGTTTGATGACCTCCGGCGATGCAGCAATGTGCAAATACTACTGTGCCAATGCCGCGTTTGAGGTGGTAGATAGCGCAATGCAGGTGCTGGGGGGGATCGGGATTGCCGGTGAACACCGTATTACGCGCTTCTGGCGCGATCTGCGTGTTGATCGTGTCTCTGGAGGTTCGGACGAAATGCAGATCCTCACGCTGGGCCGTGCCGTCCTCAAAAAATACCGTTAAGTTCCGCCGATGCAGACCTCGTGCCGTCAGGCACGGGGCTGTGTGACTCGATTTTTATCAGAAGGGTAAAGCTATGTCTGAACGTCTATCCATGCCCAAGTTTGGCCCGCTTGCTGGCCTGCGCGTAGTCTTTTCCGGTATTGAGATCGCCGGTCCGTTTGCCGGGCAGATGTTTGCCGAGTGGGGCGCTGAAGTGATCTGGATCGAGAACGTGGCCTATGCGGATACTATCCGGGTGCAGCCCAATTACCCACAGCTCTCGCGCCGAAATCTGCATGCGCTGTCGCTGAATATTTTCAAGGATGAGGGGCGGGAAGCCTTCCTGAAGCTGATGGAAACCACGGATATATTCATTGAGGCCAGCAAGGGGCCAGCCTTTGCCCGCCGTGGCATCACCGACGAGCTGTTGTGGCAACACAATAAGAAGCTGGTAATCGCCCATTTGTCCGGGTTTGGCCAGTATGGTACGCCGGAATACACCAACCTGGCAGCCTATAACACCATTGCGCAGGCTTTCAGTGGTTATCTGATCCAGAACGGCGATAAAGACCAGCCGATGCCCGCTTTCCCTTATACCGCAGACTATTTCTCCGGCATGACGGTGACCACTGCCGCACTGGCGGCGCTGTATAAAGTACGGGAGAGCGGCGTTGGTGAAAGCATCGATGTGGCGATGTATGAAGTGATGCTGCGTATGGGGCAATACTTCATGATGGATTATTTCAACGGCGGTGAGATGTGTCCGCGTATGACCAAAGGCAAGGATCCTTACTATGCCGGTTGCGGTCTCTATCAATGTCAGGACGGTTATATCGTGATGGAGTTGGTGGGTATCAATCAAATCCAGCAGATGTTTACGGATATGGGCATCGATCACCTGCTCAATACCCCGGAAATTCCCGAGGGAACGCAACTGATCCACCGCATTGAGTGCCCTCATGGTGAATTGATTGAAGCCAAGCTGGATGCGTTTTTAGCCAGCCGAACGATAGCCCAGGTGTTGCAACGCCTTGCTGAACTGAAAATTGCCTGTGCCAAAGTGCTCAACGTTTCCGAGCTGGAGCAGAATCCGCAATATCTTGCCCGCGAATCGATTACCTCTTGGCAAACCATTGATGGCCGTGACTGCAAAGGGCCTAACGTGATGCCGAAATTCAAGAATAACCCTGGCCAGATCTGGCGCGGTATGCCGACGCACGGCATGGATACCGCCGCGATCCTGACGGATATCGGCTACAGCGAAACGGATATCGCCCAATTGGTGGAAAAAGGCCTGGCCAAGACGGTCTGAGGAGAGGGGGATAACCAATGCATGATGGGGTAGGTAACAGATGGATATGATCGGTGAACGTACCTTGCGCCAGGCATGGGACGATTTGGCCGAGCGCTTTGGCGATAAAACGGCGCTGATTGTTGAGAGCCAGCAGGGCGTAGCATCCCGCTATAGTTACGGGGAGCTGAATGACGAAATCAATCGGACCGCCAATCTGTTTCTTTCGCTCGGCATTGAGAAGGGCGATAAGGTCGCCTTGCATCTGCATAACTGTGCCGAATTTATGTTCTGTTGGTTTGGTCTGGCAAAGATTGGCGCGATTACGGTGCCAATCAATGCCAACTTATTGCAGGATGAGAGCGCCTATATCATCACTATGTGCCAGGCCGCGTTGGTGGTGACGGCGAGTGCATATTTCCCACTCTATGCGCGGATCGTGCAGGATAGTGCCTCCCCGTTGCGGGAAATTATGTTGATCGATGCCCCTCTGGAAGATCCCATGGCGCTGGAAACGCTCGATTTTCATGCCCTCAAGCGTACTCAGTCACACCAATTGACCCATTGGGTAGCACTCACGGCTGAAGACACGGCAGAAATCCTGTTTACTTCCGGCACCACCTCCAGGCCGAAAGGCGTGGTGATCACCCACTACAATTTGCTGTTTGCCGGTTATTACACTGCCTGGCAGTGTGCGCTCAGGGAGGATGATGTCTATCTGACCTCAATGCCGGCTTTCCATATCGATTGCCAGTGTACTGCAGCCATGCCGACCTTTACTGCGGGTGCGACCTTTGTTTTGCTGGAGAAATACAGTGCGCGTGCCTTCTGGGGCCAGGTTTGCCACTATCGGGCAACCCTTACCGAATGCATTCCCTTGATGATCAGAACCTTGATGATGCAACCGCAGATGCCGTGGGAGAAGCACCACTGTCTGCGTGAAGTGCTGTTCTATCTCAAGCTTTCCGTGGCAGAGAAAGACGCCTTTGTGCAACGCTTTGGCGTTCGACTGCTGAGCTCCTACGGTATGACAGAAACCATTGTGGGTCTGATTGGCGATCGCCCCGGCGATAAACGGCGCTGGCCCTCGATTGGCCGGGTGGGGATGGGATATGAGGCACAGATCCGGGATTGCGACGGTAATCCCATGGCGGCCGGGCTTACTGGTGAACTGTGGGTGAAAGGTCAACCCGGCAAGACGCTGTTCAAGGAGTATTACAACCTGCCGGAAGCAACGGCGAACACGCTATACCCGGAAGGCTGGTTGCGTACCGGCGACTTTGCCTATGCCGATCCCGAAGGCTTTTTCTATTTTGTCGATCGCAGTAGCAACATGGTGAAGCGCTGCGGCGAAAATATCTCCTGTGCGGAAATCGAAAACATCATTTCCAGCCATCCCAGCATCAAAGAAGCGGCGATTATCGGCCTGAAAGATGCCATTCGCGATCAGGCACTTAAAGCTTTTGTGGTTCTGGAGCCCGGTACGCAGATGAGTGAAGCGGAGTTCTTCTGTTTCTGTGAAAACCATATGGCGAAATTCAAAGTACCTTCGTTCCTGGAGTTTCGCGACAGCCTACCGAGGAGTTGCTCCGGGAAGATTATCAGAAAAAGCCTGTGTTGACGGGGCAATGCGCAGAGATAACACCGTGATACCAAGAAAAAAGATCACCGTACCTCGGCAGAGGTTCTGCCGATTCTTTCCTGCCCAATCATTTTATTTAATGGAGTGTTTGTATGAGTGAATCGTTACAGGTTATCCGCAATGGCTGCGTGTTGGAGATAACGTTAAACAGACCTAAAGCCAATGCCATTGATGCCAAAACCAGCTTTGCCATGGGAGAGGCTTTTATCGCTTTTCGCGACGATCCGCAACTGCGCGTGGCTATTATTACCGGTGCGGGAGAACGCTTCTTTTCCGCCGGTTGGGATCTGAAAGCGGCTGCAGAAGGTGAGGCTCCGGACGCAGATTTCGGTCCAGGGGGATTTGCGGGCCTGACCGAACTGTTCGATCTGGATAAACCGGTGATTGCGGCGGTGAATGGCTACGCCTTCGGTGGTGGCTTCGAGCTCGCTTTGGCGGCGGATATGATCGTCTGTTCGGAGAATGCCAGCTTCGCCGTACCGGAGTGCCAACTGGGGATCGTACCGGACAGTGGTGGCGTGCTGCGCTTGCCGAAGCGGCTCCCACCGGCTATTGCCAATGAGATGATGATGACCGGCCGCCGTATGGATGCTCAAGAGGCTCTGCGTTGGGGAATTGTCAATCAGGTCGTCGCCAGTGAGCAACTGCTGGCTTGCGCGCGTGAGTTGGCACAGAAAATTGCCCTCAGCGCACCGTTAGCGGTGGCGGCGGTGAAGGAAATTTCCCGGGAGACCGGTGAGTTAACGATAGAAGAGGGATATCGCCATATGCGTAGCGGCGTGTTGAAACATTATCCGGCGGTATTGCATTCTGAGGATGCGTCAGAAGGGCCACTCGCTTTCGCCGAAAAACGCGCACCACAGTGGAAAGGCAAGTAATTATCCTGGCGCGCCCGACTTACCGCCTTGTCGTGTCGAGCGCGTTTTCTCAATAGGAGGAAGTATGACGCCAGAAGCGAGTGGTTCAGCGGGAGAAGGGGCGAGTGAGCATAAAGGGAGCGACATGCGTACGTTGGTTGACGTTCGCTATGTCAATTGCCCCGAATGCCATCAGCGGATCCGGGCCCAGTTGTACAGTGTGGTGAGCCAATGCCATACCTGGTGCCCGAGGTGTAAAAAGAATGTCCACCAGTGCGTACGTTAACTATTGGAGTGGTCTGAGCCCCGTCATGGGAGAATGTTGATTATCGATTTTAAAGCGGGTTGAGCACTTCAGATCCCCGCCTGAGTGAACATTGCAAAACAATACCAGCGTTTCGTTATGCGCTGGAGATTTGCTTATGTAGACAAACTCATCCGGGTTACAAATCACGTTGTTTGCTTGTAAAGATTTCACATATCCTTCCACATTAACCTCTAAGTCATCCCTATCGATATAAACGGAACATTGATTTATCGCGGTGATTCGATTGTGGGTCGCAAAGAACTGAGCGCTTTGAGAACGGTTATTCGCTAATAAAATGAATACGGCGATGATAAACGCCGACATTAAACCGATGCGTAAAAATTTGTTTTCTTGCCAACGGGGCTTTAACGCCGTTTGTTCTATCGGGGCCGCTATATTTTTATTCTCTGCTTGCTCCTGCGGCGTGCTATCGCCTTCGTCATTAACAATCTCATTACCTTCCTCTATCATTATCTCAACAGTACCTGAAAACACGATGCCAACTTTGGGGACGGTTTTGATAATGTTTTTAGTGAGCCCGGCTTCCCGCATCCCTTTTCTTAGCAACGAGATATTTTGATAGAGGGTATTAGCCGTGACGTATTGCCCATTTTTTTGCCACACTTCGCGAAAGAACTCTTCTTGGCTGATAACTACACCAGGGTGTTGCAACAATAATTGTAGGCAGCGGCTAACTGGAACATTTAAGACGTTTTCTTTCCCTCTGACGCCGAGAGGTCTCAGACAGTGTTCTTCCGTGAAGTACAAAATGGCATTGTTAATAATGATTTTATTGTTCATTTTCAATGGAATGCCTTGGTTTACCAGCGGCGAGTTCGGCTAAGGTAAAGTATAGTTTATAAGCCCTCAGTGTGGAGGAAACCATTGCTTTTATTATTAGTTATTTAAAATCAATGGGTTGTATGGAAATCTTAAATGAGAACAAAGCGTAATTAAGAGTGGCAAAGAACCTCGTTATCCAGAGTTAAGTTTTTTAAGCAACATCATGAAACTGCTGCTTTTTTATGGGGAGCTACAGGATTAAAACTTCTTCACTAAGAAAAATCTCATCAAAAGGCTAGTATTTATGTCGTCAGCAAGGAAGAAGTAAAGTATCGACAGCTTCCAAAGCCAATAACAGAGGGATCGATAGAGACGCTATCGCTTCTTTAAAGCAGATAATTCTTAATGATGCGCGTTATTGTATCTCATTGAATTATATTGGTAATATTTATGATGTTGGATTTTAATATTGATAATTGTAAATCTTTGGTGATTGTGACTACTAAAAAAGGATGAAGTAAAGGGGTGTGAGAAATACCAACCTGGCTTGGTTTCGCCAGTTGTAAACTCTCCCAATATTTATTTTTTTGACATTTATAGCTGTTGTTGCGTTGTGAGTGATAGCAATGTGATCATTTTGGCGATGTTGCCATAGTGAAAATTAATTCTATAATGTCCCACTAAAGGGAGGCTTGTTATTTTTGTTTTTTATAACGAAATAATAATCCGAGATGTATATGGAAAATAGACTTTATGGATTCCTTATCGATGGTGACATTCAATTCGACATTGCCAACCGGAGACTCATTTATTATTCTGATGAGTCAACGGAACATACTCTTTTTTTCAAGGTTATATCTCTAAACGAGATTCAGACGCGATTGCTTATTTATTTGCTGGTTAATGGCCAAAATGCCATTATCTATAAAAATGACATAATGAAACATGTGTGGGATGAGATTAACTTATCTTCATCCAATCAACGTTTATGGCATGCAGTAAATGAATTAAGAAAGAAGTTGGCGTCAATTGGCCTTCCTGATGACTTTATAGTGAACATACATGGAATTGGTTACTCTATAGATAATCAAAGAGTGTCGTCGTTATTTATTAAATAAAAATTATTCTGTCGCTGTTAAATATTTTAACACCAGAGATATATCCATGCTTAATGGATATCCCCCATGCCATTTTAATGGATATTAGAATGGTTTAACAATACAAGGTAAGTAGGAAGATATATGAAAAAGTTAGCAATCGTTGCCTCCCTGGTCGCAGCATTCGGTTCAGTCGGTATGGCTCAGGCCGCTTCAACCGGCACCATCACCTTCAATGGTGAACTGACTGCCAATACCTGTGACGTTATTGTTGACGGCCAGACTGCGGATGCGACCGTGGTATTGCCAACCGTCGGTGTTAAGCAGTTGGATGAAGCCGCTAAAACGGCCGGTGATACCGGCTTTGTGATGGCGTTGAACAACTGTCAAGGTACCTTAGAGACCGCTTCTGCTTTCTTTGAAGCGGGCGCTTCTGTGGATGCAGTCACTGGACGTCTTAAAAACCTGTCAGGAACCGCATCTAACGTCAGCTTGCAACTGCTTGATGGCTCAAGTTCGTCTCAGGCGGTGATTGAGGCGGGTAACCAGAACCAGGTGCTCAAAACGACCTATAAGGATGTGACGGGGGGCAGTACTACCCTGCCATACATTGTGCGCTACTACGCTGAAAACGCTACCACTGCCGGTACCGTCATCAGCAACGTGGTCTATTCTATCCAGTATCAGTAATGGTCTGTGGGAGGGGGCTCCCCTCCCAATCTGTTTGTTGTTCGGAGTATATAATGAAGTTTCTCTGTGTTAATTGGCGTCAGGTAGCTACTTTGGCTGCGGTGACTTTGTTCAGTGCCAATAGCCTGGCCAGCGTGGTGATCAGCGGGACTCGCGTGATCTACCCCTCAGATGCCAAAGAGGTCAGCGTCAAAATCAGCAACGGTGGCCCCTCCCCGGTTTTGCTGCAGAGCTGGATTGATAACGGTGACGCGAATGCCAAACCGGCGGCGATCAAAGTGCCGTTTGTGCTGACGCCACCGATGAACCGCGTGGAGTCCGGCAAAGGCCAGACGCTGCGTATCAGCTATGCAGGTGGCGCGTTGCCGATGGATAAAGAATCGGTGTTCTGGCTCAACGTGCTGGAAGTGCCTGCCAAGAATCAGGCGAAAACCGACGAGAACCGTCTGCAGATGGCTTTCCGTTCACGGATCAAACTTTTTTATCGCCCAGCCGGTTTGCAGGGCAATGCCAACGATGCCGCAAAAGCGCTCACTTGGAGTAGCCAAGGCAACCGCGTACAGGCCGCTAACCCGACACCTTATTATGTCTCCTTGGTGAACCTGTCCGTTAACGGTAAGAAGCTCGATTATGCGATGGTGGCTCCTCACAGCACGATGGCGTTGGATTTACCGGCTAATGCAGGAAGCAAAGTGACCGGGGGTTTTGTTAATGACTATGGAGCGGTCAATACCTTTGATGCAGTGATAAAATAAAGTCGGTAATAGATCAAATTATCGCTCATTAATCTATTGATCATTATTCAGGAAGTCAGTTCTTGAAGGGATTTCTATGTCTATATCTTTGCAATCTGGCTTGTATGGCCGGTTATCACCACTGGCTATAGCTATCTTATCCACTTTTGTTATGGGCAGCGTTAATGCCGATACGGATATTAAACCGAGTACTCCGCAAGAAGTTGCAAAGAACCTGGAGTTTGATGCTTCTTTTCTGAATGTTGATGATGAGAAGTCGGTTGACCTCAGCCGTTTTGCTAATGGCTCCTCGGGATTACCCGGCGTCTACAAGACGGCTTTATATATTAATAATCAACTGGTCAGCAATACCGATATTGAATTTAAAGCACGGACAGATAAATCAGTTTATCCCTGTCTGACCCGCGAGCTGATTAAAAATATTGCGTTTAATTATGCCAAATTACCCGCGGATTTTTTAACGTCGCAGAATAAAGAGGAACTTTGTCTCGATCTGCAGCACAAGCTGGCAGAGGCGCAGGTGAATTACGACAGTAATGAACAGCGCCTGGACATTGTCATCCCACAGATTTACATGCTGAACACCGCCCGTGGCACCGTGAGCCCGGAGCTGTGGGACAGCGGCGTCCCTGCGGTTTTGCTGGGTTATAACGTTAACGGCTACACCAGCGAATCTCACGGCAACAGCTTTAACTCGCTGTTTGCCGGGGTCAATGCTGGCGTCAACGTCGGTGCCTGGTATCTGCGCCATAACGGTTCTTATAGCCGCGTAGATAACGGCGAGAGCCAGTACAGCAACATCAATACCTATATGCAGCGTGATATTCCAGTGCTGAAGGCGCGCGTATTGCTGGGGCAGTCAAATACCACTGGGCAAGTGTTCGATACCGTGCCGTTTACCGGTATTCAACTGGCCAGTGACGAGCGGATGTTGCCGGAGTCCCTGCGTGGTTATGCGCCGGATATCCGTGGTATCGCCCGTACCAACGCGCGTGTCACCGTGCGCCAGAATGGGCAGGTATTGTATGAAACCACGGTCACGCCGGGAGAGTTTCTGATCAACGATCTGTATCCAACCGGCTACGGCGGCAATCTGGACGTTACGGTACGTGAATCGGATGGCACCGAGCAGACTTTCAGCGTGCCTTATGCCTCGGTAGCACAACTGCTACGGCCTGGCTCATCACGTTATTCGATCACCGGTGGTGAAGTGCGCAGCGATAACCTGCGTGAGAAACCGGCGTTGTATCAGGCAACCTATCAGCTAGGTTTGACGAATGCCATTACCGGTTATGGCGGTCTGCAGGTTAGCCAGGATTATTACGCGCTGCAGTTGGGAACGGCAGTGGGGACACCGATTGGCGCCCTGGCGTTCGATGTCACACAGGCGCGGACCCATTTGGATAACAGCACCGACGTTAATGGCAAACATCAACCGGGTAACAGCCTGAGCGGACAAAGCTATCAGGTGAGTTACAGCAAGTTGATCAGCGAAACCAACAGTAACCTGTCGCTGGCGGCGTACCGTTTTTCTACCGACGGCTTTATGGACTTTATGACCGCGATGCAAACCCGTGATGCGGTGGCACAAGGGTATTCGCCGGACTCGATTTGGCGTGCCAAAAATCGCCTGACGGTCACCGCTGGACAAGGTCTGCCAGAAAACTGGGGCCAGCTGTATATCAGCGGTTCTTTGCAGAACTACTGGAACAAAGACGGTAGCGAGAAGCAGTACCAGATGGGTTACAACAACCGTTACAAGAGCCTGTCGTATGGCCTGAGTGTTAACCGCAGTTTCTCCAGCCTGGGCACGGCGCAGACCAACTATCTGTTGAGTTTCAGCCTGCCGCTGGGGCGCGATGACAACACCCATACGCCACAACTGCGCATGGATCTGTCCCACGACAGCAGCGGTCGTACGGGGCAGCAGGCGACGGTATCCGGGAGTGCCGGGCAGGAGAATCAGTTCAGCTATGGCGTGACGGCAATGAATGCCAACCAGGATATGGGATCCAGCGGATCGGTGAGCGCCAACTACCGCAGTCCGGCCACGGCATTGAGTGGCACTTACAGTACCGGTAAAGGGTATCAGAGCGCCTCTGCCGGTATGAGTGGCACGGTGGTGGGGCATGCTGGTGGCGTGAGCTTTACGCCTTACACGTCGGACACCTTCGCGCTGGTGGAAGCCAAAGGAGCTGAAGGGGCTAAAGTCTCCTCGTATCCAGGCGTGAGCATCGATTCATGGGGGTACGCGATAGTGCCTTACCTGAATCCGTATCAGATGAATGAGGTCAGTATCGATCCGAAAGGCACCTCATCCGATGTCGAGTTGGATAACACCAGCCAGAAAGTCGCGCCCTATTCCGGTGCGGTAGTGAAGGTGAAATATACGACCAAAAAGGGCACGCCGATTCTGGTAAATGCCACCTATCAAGGGGAGCCGGTACCGTTCGGGGCCGATATTTTTGATAGCAAAGGCAACAGCGTAGGGTCAGTGGGCCAAGGCGGGCAACTGTATGCGCGTGTGGCGCAAGACAAGGGCCAGTTGCGAGTGAAATGGGGTGAAGGCGGTGAGATGCAGTGCACCGTCAGCTATGTGCTGATGCCTGTAGCCAAGGGTCAGAAGCAGGAGCAGATACAGCAATTCAACTCTCCTTGCACGGCGACGGCATCTGCCGGATCCCCGCGTTCGAAACTGGCAAAAAATGACGCGATATCGGCGGTTAATCAAGGCTAGCCGTCCGGTATGACAGCTATTCGGCTGGTGAAGCCAAATACATTATGTCGTGCAGATTATATAAAAATAGAGCAAGTGAGGCGCATACGCTTGCGCCATAGGTGAAAGAATGAAGAGAATAATACAGTGTACAGTCGGGCTACTTTTGCTCATGGTAGCCAGCAACAGCGCCTTGGCGGCAGTTGCCTGCTCACCGACAAGTGGTTCCTCCCGTATCGATATCGTTCCACTCACCCCCGCAGCGATTTCTGCAGGGGCAGATATTCCTATCGGGACGGTCATTTATCAAGGACGTTGGGTGAGTGGTGTAACCGGCATCAGTGTGATGGATTGTACATCAACGGTGGATCCCGGCTATATCTGGTTCAACGTTGCCTGGAGTGTCGAGCAGGCGCCTCTGGGGCTTGCCAACTGGTCAGGCGGCCCATTCGGCGGAGCGGTTTATGAGACGGGTATTCCTGGTATAGGCATTGCCATCTCACGCAGCAATAATGGTGATACGGCCAAGGTTGGCGCACCGAACTATCAGTTTCCCGGCGATATTCAGGCCCCGATAACTGGGGGGCATTACAAGCCTTATTTGGCGAATAGGGTTATCTATGTCTCACTGATTAAAACCGGCGCGATTACTCCAGGTAACCATATTCTGGATTCGTCGAAACTGCCGGTAGCTGGCCTGACTATTGTTAATCCGCTGAGTCATCCGACGACACCAGGGTTGCCGATCACGGTTACCCGGGTCAAGTTTGAGGGGCAATTAACGGTGTCGGCACAAACCTGTAGCACGCCGTTGGTCGCTGTTGCAATGGGTCAATATGACATAGGAGAGTATTTTAACCGGGTAGGTTCGACCACGCCTTGGCTTGATGCGTCAATTAGGCTGACCAATTGCCCAACCTTCTACGGTTTTTATAATGCTGATAACAGTACGCTGATGTTCGATTACAGTACCGGCACCGGGCTCGTAGCCAACTCAACCAATAACAGTATCGGTGTGCGATTAACCCCGGCAACTTCGGTGGTCGATGCTGCCAATGGTGTGATGGAAATCGACTCGACGGTTCCTGGTGCGGCATCGGGCGTGGGCATCCAGCTCGGTTGGGGGGAGAGCAGCCAGGCGCCGACATTGTTTAATTTTTCAACTGAACAGGCTATGACGTTGCCGAAAGACGGCAGCCCGACCATTCGTATCCCTCTGTCTGTTCGTTATATTCAAACGGCTTTAGCACCGACGCCGGGCAAGGCGAATGGCAAAGTGGTGTTTACCATTAACTATTATTAATTTCGGCCTGTAGATAGCGTAACTCATGAATTTACAAATGTTACACCAGCCATATTTGAGACTCGGTTTGCTGTGAACGCGATGAGATGGAGATTAATTTTCATAAAGGAGTGCCATTGATATGTCTGGAAAAATTAATGTAATCACCGATAATTATTATTTTTTTGTTGGGCTTAAGGCGTATTTGCATGCAGAGGGAAGAGTGATTAACCTAATGGCACTCAATGAACTTAAAAATACCAGTGCCAGTAGTTTTGGGGAAAAGGATGTGCTGGTTTTTCATATGTTGAATTTCATGAGTGAAATGTCGTTCTTGATTGCCGTTGCCAAATTTCCTGGAAAAATAATTTTTTTGCCACGTGAAATGAAAATAAAATTCAACCTGGATTTTGGGCGGCATATTGCCTTTGCAAAGGATGCTGATGTAGACGCCGTGTTTAATGAGTTAGTCAAGATAGTCGGTGGGGAGCTTCCTGTTGCTACTTTTCTTCAGGATAGCTTAACTCGCAGAGAGAAGGCTGTGCTGCTGTCTATGATCGATGGTATGAATATGCAAGCCATCGGCCACAGCTTACGTATCTCAACCAAAACCGTGTATACCCACCGGCGCAATGCGCTGCATAAACTGGGGGTGCGCAATCTGTTTCAGGCGTGCCCAATAAAAACCAGTGTGCTCAATTCGGCTATTTTTGCAGGTTGAAAAGCCCGTACAGGAGATCATTCAACGGCAATGGGAACCGGGACCGTTTGGAACCGATATGTTCGATAGTAAGGGTAACCGCGTGAGTTCAGTAAGCTGGGCGGGCAGCTATGTGCTAATGCCCATCGTCAAAGGGCAGAGTTAACTCAGATACAACAGGTTAGCTCAGTCTGTTCACCGGGAAATGCTGCCTTAACGACAGAAAATAAAGTAGCCCAGATGGGATTGGATATTATCAGTATTCATTGCTAGCAACGTTCTGCCTAAGCAACTCTGGTTAATAAAAATCAGTAAATTGCATCGTGCATGGCTCAGTTTGACAAGCTGGGTCAAAGAGGGAGGTAAAGTATGACATTGTTAATAAAAAAGGCAGTAATAATTGCTCTGGCATTAATACCATTACAATTCATGACAGCAGCTTATGCCAGCTGTGGATTCTCCGCTCAAAGTGCAGTAAAACAAGTTGTGAGTACGACACAACCCTTACTGGGCGGTAACATCACTGTCGGTTCTGAAGTTGCCAATGGTACTGTTGTTTATAAGCAAAACTATATTCCCACTTTTGGTGATGTAAACATTGCATGTACCCAGTCTGGTGCATATCAGTATCAATCGTTGTTCTCTAGTACACCTTTATCATTAGCGAACTGGAATACCGGTATTTATGCGGGCAAAGTTTATCAAACCGGCGTTCAGGGTTTAGGTGTTGTAGTTACGGGCGCTGGGGATCTGATAGTACCTTATAATGTCGGGTCTACCGCGGGTTCGACATGTGCTTCTGCTTCGAGTTGTATTTACATTCAAAGTAGTACTTCTAGTTTCTGGAACTTTGCCCTTTTTATCATCAAGATTGGCCCGGTGGCTGCTGGTTCTATTTCTGGCAGTCAATTACCTTGTATTTCTCAAAGCGCAGGGCAATCTGGAAGTTTAGTGACTATTGCGCGTTCATGTTTCAGTGGTACATTGAATGTTGTTTCTAAAACCTGCATGACACCGGATGTTAATGTTTCTATGGGGACTTTTGACGTCAGCCAAAATTTTAAAGGTATTGGGACTGCAACTCCATGGAAAGATGCTTCTATTAATCTGACTGATTGCCCCATATTCTATGGAACACTTAACGATGCTCGGAATACATTTTATTCTGATAATGGCACCACCAAGGTAGGGACCTTCACAAACAACGCCCTCGGCCTGACGCTTGCACCAAATACATCAATTATTGATGATGCAAACGGCATAATGGCTTTGAAAACGGACAGTGTCAGTGCTTCAGGGATAGGTATTCAGTTGGGATACGGTAATGTAGGTGATGCCTCACCTTCATTGGTGAGCTTCACAAACGCTAAAAGTTATCAGATGACGAATAATGCGGTAACGTCATTGCGACTTCCTTTAGTCGCACGATATATACAAACCGCATCAAGTGTGACGCCAGGAAGAGCCGACGCGACGGCCACTTTCACCATTAATTATTATTAAAAAAAACAGTATCGGCCCCCTGATTTATATTAAGGGCCGATACATCTGATCAGACGATACACCAGCGCCACCTGCACGCCACGTGCGACAGCGAGAAGATATCCGGCAAATAGGTGATGCTTGAAGGTTCGACGACTTCTGCCGTTGGCAGGTAGAGGGGGATACAGGGCGCTGATCACCGCGTGGCAAGGTCTGCCGGAGAACTGGGGCAACGGTGGCTTAGTGGTTTTTTTGCATAATTACTGGAACAAAGACAGCAGCGAGAGGGAGTACCAATTGAACTACAATAATTAGTACAAGAGCCTGTTTTATGGCCTGAGTGCAAGCCACAGCGCACGGTGCAGACCAACTATCTGTTGAGCTTCAATCTGCCGTTAGGGGCGTAGTGACGAAAGCGCGTGAAATGGGGTGAAGGCCGCGAGATGTAAGGCACAGTCAGCTAAGTGCCGATGCCTGTAGCCAATAGTCTGAAGCAGATACTGCAATTCAACTCTCCTTGCACGACGATGGCATCAGCCGGCCCCCAGCGTACGAAATCGGAAAAAACGACGCAATATCAGCGGCGAACCTAGGTTTGTCGCTCATCATGACCACTATTTTTCTTTCTGGCTAGACCTGGATGGATTGCCAGAAAGAGGGGAGTTACCTATGACGTTATCAATAAACAGAGTGTTGGGTTTACTGGCTGGGATCTTGTTACCCACTTTCAGCCCTACAAGCTGGGCTACTGTGACGTTTACCTTGGCAACCGGTATTCAGACTGTAACTGTTCCTTTGTCTCCGCCGGTAATTTCGGCTGGTGTAGACGCGCCTGTAGGAACGGTGCTTTATCGGGCAATGCTAAGAATGAAAGATGGCTACGCTGACGTAAAGTGGCCAGCCTCTGACGTTGGAAAATATCTGTATACGAGTATATCAGCGAACCTGAAAACCACGCCACAGCCTCTCGCGAACCTACCCGTCGGACCTTATGCGGATGGGGTCTATCAGACCGGAATACCTGGTATCGGTGTGGCCATTTTTTTAAGTGATACCAGCACTAATCCAGTAACAACCGCCCCGAGAAGGGGGGAAAATCAGACACTGCTTGATTCGAGTCTTGGGGTCCGGGATATGTTGATAGGTACAGACAAGAATTTCGCGGTCGCACTGATTAAAACAGGCCCTCTTACACCGGGGAATTACAGCATCAGTGGCGCCAATTTTCCTACTATGCAGTATGGTTTGGACTATTCGGGAATCAGCCAGCCAAATGCTGCCGCAATCAGTGGGTTGCCGATATATTATTGGAACGTCAGTTTTCAAGGGAACATCACGGTGTCAGCACAAACCTGCACCACGCCCGATGTCTCGGTTAATTTAGGCACCTATGAAATAGGTGAGCATTTTAGGGCGCTAAATTCGACAACCCCCTGGAAAGATGCCTCAATTGCGTTGACCAATTGCCCCAAATTTTACGGTTTTTATAATTTGTCTAATGCACCGTTGTTAATGGATTACAATACGGGAAAAAGTACCTCCACGACCTCACTTAATAACACTATTGGTGTGAGATTAGCGCCGGCTAACGGTGTTATTGATGCTGCCAATGGGGTGATGGCTATCGATGCGACGGTATCCGGAGCTGCAAGCGGCGTGGGTATCCAGCTTGGGTGGGGATTAAGCAGCCAGACGCCGACGCCGTTTAATTTTTCCACAGAACAGGCTATGACGTTGCCGAAAGACGGTAGCACGACGATTCAGGTGCCCTTGGCTGCCCGCTATATTCAAACCGCAGCGAAACCTACGCCAGGCAGGGCGAACGGCAAGGTGACGTTTACGATTAATTATTATTGAGAGACGGCCTGTCTGAATGAATACCGCGAGCTCTCATTCGGTTATTTTCGCCAGTGATTACCCCGGCCAGCGCCGATTGGGCACTGGCCGGGGTTAACCTACCTTATTTTGTTGGTGCCAGGCTGATGTTGTCATCAATACGTTTGAGCATATAAGGGAAGAACGGATTGGAAGACAGACGCATCAGTGAATCCAATCCCACCACCAGCACGGCCCGTTCACCGCGTGCGGCAAAGGTACCCAGACTGATACCATACTGATTGCGCGGGTTAGGGTAACGCCCATACAGAGAATCACTCAGCGGGAACGGTAAGGCAACGTGTGACAGCGAGAAAATATCCGGCAAATAGGTGATACCGAGCATTTCGGTGGTTTCTGCAGTTTGCCCGGCCGCGGTGGTTCGCGCCTCGGTATCCGTGGTTTCTGGCGTGACGTTGGTGACGATGGTGGCCTTATAGTTGCGGGGTGGCGCAGGTAATAATCGTGGTAGCGCGGTATAAGAAGAAGTTCTGAGCAAGGGGCCAAACGCAACCGCCTGGTTTAAATCGAACAGCACCACTTCACTGCCATTGGCGGGCAGGTGGTTATACAGCGCCGTGATGACGGCACGGGTACTGACGGTCGAGTCCATCACGGATTGGAACGTCAGGATCGGCGGCAATTCCCCCATCTTATTGTTGCGCGAGTCGGTAGCGATCTGTTTTTGTAATGCCTGAGTCAGTTGGAAAGACTGACGTGCTGCATTTACCGGGAACGAGTTGTATTTAAACGGGTTGAATTCCGGCACAATCCCAAGCCAGGCCGCCTTGGCAAAGGCGGGGAAGATCGCTGGCCAACCGGCAACGCCAGCAAAACGAGCAAAGCTGGTAACGCCGATCATCGGTGAAATCAGTACCACACGCTGCGGTTTTGCCAGTTCAGGATTGTCCAACGCATCGAGCGTATACTTCATCGCCAAGGCGCCGCCGTTGGAAAAGCCAACGATATGCAGCGGTACGTCATTACCCGCCAGGCTCCTGGCTTCGCGTACCGCCAGGCGGGTGGCCGCCAACCAATCCTGCCAATCGACATCGGTCAATGCCCCTGGCACGGTGCCGTGCGCCGGTAGACGGATGCCGACCGCCACATAGCCATACTGACGGTAATTTTCTGCAATATGCCGCAGGCTATACGGTGTATCGGTTAAACCATGCAGCAACACCACGGCTCCTTTCGGTTTGCCTTCCGGCATCATGATGTAGGAGCGGTTCCAGTCGGTGGGAAATTTTTCGGGGTAGATTGGACTGCCGGAATAATAGCGGTTTAGCGATGTTTGCTGGCTGCTGTCCAGCTTGTCGGTCACATTCAGCCTAACCTCTTTAAACAGGTTGTCCTCAGCCTTCAGATAGTCTGCCCAACTGGCTTTGTCAATCTCGTCCGCCCGCATTTCATGGGGAACAAAGGTATGCCAAAGTTGCAGAGAGGGCCCGCGCTGGGTGTCATAAATACGTGCGCCTAGCGCGCCAATGACTAAAAAAACCACCAGCAGGGCAATACGCTTTATCCATTTGATAAACATCAGACTTGACTCCGTTTCTTATTGTCATGGCCGAGCCGGAAAACTCGCTATTATCCCAAAAGGTTGAATCATCCCTGAATGCAGTACTCCACCAGCAAGGTATCATTTTTGGGCCTGATACCTAACCGATGGAATAATCTATCAAACCCTTAGCGTGGCGATACGGTAGTGGTGCTGCCATTGGTGACGAGCGCTACGCGTTGCCCCGTATGGAACTGGGTCGATCCCTGCGCCTGAACGACAACGATATTGACCCCATCATCGCGGCGAACCTCAAGCTCTACGCCAGCGCTGCGGTTCATGGCGCTCTGTATGCCGGAGCCTGCTGCTGCACCACCCACGGCACCTGCCGCGGTTGCCAGGTTACGTCCGGATCCACCGCCTACGGTGTTACCCAGGAAGCCACCGACCACGGCACCACCAATAGCGCCTGCCGCGTTGGTTCCATCACCCCCTTGAATCGTTACCGGACGAACGGAAACCAGCGTGCCATAAGTCACAAAGTGGGCCTGTCTGGCCTGGGCAGCCGTAAAGGTGTCGCCAGACGAGGTCCGGTTGGCGGAGCATCCGCTGAGAACGGCGGCGGCAATAGCAATGACAATAATTGTTTTAGTCATATAAACTCCGAGCGTGTTGAAAGGATGAAGGAGACAACGTCTGTCTCATAGTAGGAAGTATGGCAGGAACTTGATTTTATTGAGGCAGCACTGCAAAAAATTCTATTCGGGTGCCAGCATGAATATTGGGAACTTTAGTATCTTGTTTTAAATCAATTTATTGCCGTTAAGTTATTCACTCAGGTTATTTGTTTATATTGTGATATAACTGAATTAACAGATTATTAGTGCAGGGGATAACATTCTTGCGTAGTGAAGAGAGAAACCCGCCGCAGGCAGGTATTCTCTCGCTTTATTTGAGTCTATTAATGCATGTCTGAGAGGGTTAATATGCGTTTAGCGGCATCCACGACCACTGTGCATGCCTGCACCGCCCATCCCTCCACGATGGCCCATTGCCGGTATGCCGGCCTTGGCCAATTCGGTATCCAGTGCGACACGTTGTTGGTACATATTGTCGCGAAGCGCAGTAATTTCTTTGCTGACGGCCAGAACCTTTTGTTCATCTAATGGTTTGCTGGTTAACAGCGCTTGATATTCGTAGTTTTTGGATATTAGCTGTTGGCGTATATCGGCTGTTTTAAGCTGGAAGGCGTCAAAGGCTTTCTGGCTGATGGCCTGCTGTTCTGCGGTCAGGTTAGCCCTATAGCCAGGCTGATAACCGAGCCCCTGATTTATTCCCTGTGGGTTGGCCCTGTTTTGCCCATGGTAACCATTCTGCGCCATCGCGACATTACCTAAGCCCGTCAGCAGAGTTATAGAGAGCAAGGCGACCAGGGGGGTTTTGTTTCGCATCATGATTCATTTCCTTGTGTTTTATCTCAATGATTTTCAAATGATTCACGAATGTCATTGCAAATGGCATGCCATCTGCAGGCTGGCACGGGAATTGTAAGGCTATGCGATCGCTATTGGGGCGCTGCGGCCCCGGTGCGGGCGCCTGGACAGGAAGTACAGCGCTAATTTTATGGCACCAAAAACAATTAATGTGGGGGAGTAAGACAATGTGTTTGCCTATTCCCTTATAAAAAATGGGTTATTTTTACCCACTGGGCTGATAGTGTGAGTAATAATTACTCGCCATCAGCGCATCAGGATCAAGAGGAAGCCAATGGCCACGAAATTTAAAAAGCAATCAGGGCTGTCTGTGCCATTGCCCGCGTGGATTGTGATCGGCGCGATGCTTATGCTGTTGGCTATCATTATTACCCTGGCTGTTAAGGATCTTCAGCGTGGGCGAGCGATTGAGATCCAGACGCTGCGTGAAAAGAGCGCGGTCCTGATCCGCTCGTTTGAATCCGGAGCGCGCACCGGCATGGGCATGCGCTGGCGTCAGGATCAGCGTCAGATCCTGCTTGAGGAGATGGCCTATCAGCCAGGCGTGTTGTATATCGCGATCGCCGATCGTTACGGTAGGATCCTGGCACACAGCGATCCGCAGCGGGTCGGGAGCCAATTGTACAGCCCACAACAGATGGCGGCGCTTAAGGTGAGTGGGGCAGAGCAGTGGCACATGACCTCTGTTATTAATCGGCAACAAAACCGAGAAAATGCTTTCGAAACCTATCGCTACTTTAAACCGTTGAAACGTAATAACGATCACATGGGCCATATGATGAATAGACATCGAATGGCGGAAGCGGAGGCTGACGCTTCAGCGGATGAAGGGCAGACGATCATTTTTGCCGCTTTCGATACCACAGCCCTGGATGCCGCTCAGGCAAAAGATATCCGTAATACCGCTATCCTGCTCACTATTTTGCTCCTGCTGGCATTGGCCTGCCTGGCGGCGCTGTTCTGGGCACGACGCTATCAGCGTTCCCATCAGCAGTTACAGGATTCAAAAACTTTCGCCAGTGAAATTATCAATAATTTGCCACTTGGTCTGATCACCACCAATGAGCAGCGCCAGATTAGCGTGGTCAACCCTGCAGCCGAAGCTATGCTGACATGCAGTGCTGCTAATCTGCTGGGGCAGAGTAGCCATCAGGTGTTACCCGCCGAATGGAATCAGTGGGTTGTGAACCCAGCGCAAGGGCAACCGGTGATCGAACAGGAAATGGAATTCAGTTTAGCCAATGGGCAGGGGCTGCCATTGAGCGTTAGCGTGGCTAATATTCTTAACCACAGCGGTCATTTCCTGGGAAACGTGTTTATCTTTCGCGATATGCGGGAAATCCGCCAATTGCAGGATGAGGTTCGTCGCAAGGAAAAATTGGCGGCGATTGGTGATTTAGCGGCCGGTGTGGCCCATGAGATCCGCAATCCACTTTCCTCGATCAAAGGTTTTGCCAAGTATTTTGAAGGTCGCTCGCCGCCGGGTAGCGAAGAGCGGGAACTGGCAAACGTGATGGCGAAAGAGGTGGATCGCCTTAACCGTGTGATCAGTGAGTTACTGGCGCTGGTACGCCCTGCCAATCTGCACCTGCAACGTGCGAATATTAACGATGTGATCGCCCATTCACTGCATCTGATCCGTCAGGATGCGGAAGCTAAAAACATTATTCTGCGCAGCCACTGTGATGACGGGCTTCCTTTGGTAGAGGTCGATCCCGATCATTTTACTCAGGCTTTATTGAATCTTTATCTCAATGCTATCCAGGCTATCGGCTCTGACGGAGTACTCGAGGTTGGTGTTGAACGGATAGATGAGCGAAAGATACGGGTTACCGTTTGCGATTCGGGCAAAGGTATCAAGCCGGACGATCTGGCAAAAATCTTTAACCCGTATTTCACCACCAAGGCTACCGGAACCGGCCTGGGGCTAACCATGGTGCAAAAAGTGATCGAAGAACACCAGGGCACAATCCGCGTTGTCAGCAATCCGCAAACGGGTACCCGCTTTGAGATGGTTATTCCGTTGGGGCAAAAAAAACAGGAGGGCGCGTCCGATGTTAAAACCTGACGTACATATTTTACTGGTTGAGGACGATCGCAGCCATTGCACCATCCTGAAAACGTTAATGATGGGGTGGGGCTATCGGGTCAGCGCTGTCCATAACGGCCTTGAGGCGGTAGAGCAGGTCAAGAGCCAGCCGTTTGATCTGATCCTGACCGATGTTCGTATGGCAGAAATGGACGGTATTGAAGCGCTCAAGGTTATCAAGGCTTATAACCCGGCGATCCCGATCCTGATTATGACCGCTTACTCTAACGTTGAGTCGGCGGTGGAGGCGATCAAAGCTGGGGCCTATGACTATCTGACCAAACCCCTCGATTTCGACATGCTGCAACTCACCCTTGAACGGGCGTTGGAACATACTTCGTTGAAAACCGAGAATCACAGCCTGAAACAGAAACTACTGTTTGATGATCAAAACATGATTGGCCGCAGCGAACCTATGCGCCGCTTACTGGAGATGATCGCCATGATCGCCCCCTCTGACGCCACGGTGCTGATTTGCGGCGAATCTGGTACCGGTAAGGAGCTGATAGCCAAGGCCGTTCACGCCAACAGTCTGCGCAAGGCGCGGCCCTTGGTGAGCATCAACTGTGCTGCGCTGAGTGAATCCCTGCTTGAATCCGAACTGTTTGGTCATGAAAAAGGGGCGTTTACCGGTGCGGATAAACGTCGAGAAGGGCGCTTCATGGAGGCGAATCAGGGAACGCTGTTTCTGGATGAAATCGGTGAGGTTTCCCCGTTGATGCAGGCGAAATTACTGCGGGCCATTCAGGAGCGGGAAATTCAGCGGGTTGGCAGTAATCAGACGTTATCAGTGGATGTGCGGCTGATAGCGGCCACCAACCGGGATCTGCTGGCGGATGTCGAGGCCGGTAAATTCCGCCAGGATCTCTACTATCGTCTGAACGTGGTTACGGTGGAAAGCCCGCCGTTGCGGGAGCGCTGTGAGGACATCCCATTGTTGGCAACGCACTTTTTAGCAAAATTTGCCGAACGTAATCGCAAAACGGTAAAAGGTTTTACCCCGCAGGCCATGGATTTACTGCTGAAATACGCCTGGCCGGGTAACGTGCGTGAACTGGAGAATAGCGTAGAGCGGGGGGTTATCCTGCTGAGTGGCGATTTTATCAGTGAAAAGGAGCTACCGCTGAGCATCAGCCAGTGTGGCGATGAGCCTACGGTTAATCCGCAGCAACAGCGGATTCAACCGCTGGAGCAGGTGGAGAAACAGGCGATCCTGGCGGCGCTGGAAAAAACGGCGGGTAATAAAAGCGAAGCGGCCAAACAGCTGGGGATCACCCGTAAAACACTGTTGGCTAAGCTGCAGAAATAGCCTTTCAACTTCTGAGAGATTTTAAAGGAAATATTTGTAATATCCCGGAGTTTACTCAAGAGGCATCGTGACTTTGCGCTGAGAAGGATGTGGTAGTTATCCAGCAGCGTGTTGATGGCCCGCTGCTGGAGAGTTAAATGGACTAATCGATAAACTCGACTTTGCCGCCAACCAGATGGTACATGCTGCCGACAATTTTAATTTTTCCTTCCTCTTCCAGCTTTTTCAGCACCGGGCTGTTTTTGCGGATATCGGCAATGGTCATCTCGACGTTGGTTTTGGCCACGGCATCGACAAATTCATAGTTGCTACCGCTACGTTCGCCTTTAAATTCGGTCTTGTCGATGGCTGGCTTGATCTTGTTGAGTAGTCCGGTCAGGTTACCCAGCTCGACGTTTTCGATGGCCCCTTTTACCGCCCCGCAGGCGGTGTGCCCCATCACCAGCACCACTTTGGCTCCGGCAGCGGCGCAGGCAAACTCCATACTGCCGAGGATGTCGTCATTCTGGATATTACCGGCAACGCGGGCGTTAAAGGTTTCGCCAATACCGACATCCAGCAGGATCTCCGCCGGGGCGCGGGAGTCGATGCAGCTCAAAATAACGGCAGTAGGGAACTGCCCGCCTTGGCTGGCCTGTTTCTGGGCCACATAGTCATGTTGCTGCATTTTTCCTTCGCGGAATCTCATGTTGCCTTTTTTAAAGCTTTCGATAATTTCGTCCGGTGTCATTTTATCGCGCTGTTCTTTGGTCATCGCGGCAGCAAAGGCGACGGAAGGGGCGGTAAAACCGGCAATGCCGGTCACGGCCAGGACAGAGAGGGCGGCGGTACGTTTTAATAGGGCACGACGTGGGGGTTCTTGGGCGGGCAGCTTACTCATAACGATTACCTCATGTGCTAGTAGGAAGACAACGCACCGCACAGGTCACGAAAAAAAGAGGGAGCCTGTATGCTGACGTTAATTAGATTTCGCCTAGAGAGAAGCAAGCCATTTAAGTGTATATGCAGCCCTATTTTTCGTCTGGTTATTTTATCGCCTAAATGGCGGTGCTGCCGCATATATTCCTGTTTGTTCGCGCCAGACAATGCCTTAACATAGCGGCAACTCTTTTTTGTCCGGCTTATATGGATATCCAATGCGCCATCTGGTCACTCTTTTACCCTTGATCCCTTTGTTGGCTGCCTGTAGCAGCGAGCCTAAACCTTCCGAGCAACTGGCCCCGCCAGATAGCCTGGTACAGAGCGGTTTTGTGCTGGAACCGGAACATGCCATTCACCCGCTGGGCGGGGATTTTGCTGATAATCCTGCGGCGGCACGTTTTATCGACAAAATGGTGCGTGAGCATGGTTTTGAACGTCAGCAATTGCATGACGTGCTGGCCCAGGCTCAGCAGTTGGACTGGGTGGTACGCCTGATGGACAAGCAGGCTCCGGCTGGCCAGCCATCAACACGTCCGAATGGCGCCTGGATCCGCTATCGCAGCAAATTCCTGACGCCGAGCAACATACAGAACGGGGTTGTGTTCTGGAATAAATATGAAGAGGCATTGCAGCGTGCCTCGCAGATTTATGGTGTGCCGCCGGAGATTATTGTTGGCATCATCGGGGTAGAAACCCGTTGGGGCCGGGTGATGGGTAAAACGCGTATTATCGATGCGTTGGCGACGCTGTCGTTTAACTACCCACGCCGTGCCGAGTATTTTAGCGGCGAGCTGGAAACCTTCCTGCTGATGGCGCGTGCGGAGGGGGACGATCCCCTTTCCCTGCGGGGGTCCTATGCAGGCGCTATGGGCTACGGCCAGTTTATGCCTTCATCGTTCAAGAGCTATGCGGTTGATTTCAACGGCGATGGTCACATCAACCTGTGGGACCCGGTGGATGCCATTGGTAGCGTGGCCAACTACTTCAAATCCCATGGCTGGACGCGTGGCGCAACGGTGGCGGTGCCGGCTAGCGGCCAGGCTCCTGGTTTAGAGACGGGTTTTAAAACCAACTATTCGGTCGCAACCCTGGCTGCCGCAGGGTTGACGCCGCAAGGCTCGTTGGAAGGTAATCAGCAGGTCAGCCTGCTGCGCCTGGATATGGGCAACCGCTATGAATATTGGTACGGTTTGCCGAACTTCTACACTATCACCCGTTATAACCACAGCGTGCATTATTCGATGGCGGTGTGGCAGTTGGGTGAAGCCGTGGGCAGAGCCCGGCGCGGACAGTAGGTTTTCTGAGTGACTGATTTTAGTTTGGAGATCGCCCCCTCACCCTAACCCTCTCCCACAGGGAGAGGGGACCGATCGAGTTACCGTTAGCGTCTGCGATTGACTGTAACTTATTGTTAATTAATTGATTAAAGGCTGAGCTCTGTACCTGACCACCACGCGATTCCAGCTCCCTCTCCCACAGGGCGAGGGGACCGATCGAGTTACCGGTTAGCGTTTGTGATTGACTATAACTTATTGTTAATTATTTGATTAAAGGCAGAGCTTTGTACCTGACCACCACGCGATTCCAGCTCCCTCTCCCACAGGGAGAGGGGACCGATCGAGTTACCGGTTAGCGTCTGTGATTGACTATAACTTATTGTTAATTAATTGATTAAAGGCTGAACTCCGTACCTGACTACCACGTGATTCCAGCTCCCTCTCCCACAGGGCGAGGGGACCGAATGTGCTACCGATTAGCCTCTGTGATTGACTGTAAATTATTGTTAATTAATTGATTGATTAAAGGCTGAGCTTTGTACCTGATTATCGCTCTGGACAGCTCCCTCTCCCTGTGGGAGAGGGTTGGGGTGAGGGGCCATCAACGTTCCCGCAACGACTCTTTCACCTTGTTCAGTGGTTTGATCAGGTAATCCAGCACGCTTTTCTGCCCGGTCTTGATCTCCACGCTGGCCACCATTCCCGGCACAATCGGGAACTTCTTACCCGCCTTATTCACTAGTTCCGCCTGTTTGGTGCGTACGTAAACCCGGTAGTAATACTGGTCACGTTTGACCTCGTCCTGAATGGTGTCCGGAGAGACGTTCTCCACCTCGCCATTCAAATTTCCGTAGATCGACGAGTCGTAGGCGGTCACCTTGACGGTGGCAGGCAGGCCAGGGCGGATATAGGCGATATCCCGTGGGTTGATGCGGGTTTCGATCAGCAACTGATCTTCCAACGGCACGATCTCCATCAACTTACCCCCCGGCTGCAACACACCACCCACGGTGGTCACCTGAATATCCTTCACGATCCCACGTACTGGCGAGACCATGGTGGCGCGTTCCAACTGATCTTCCTTACCATTCACCAGTTCCAACTGGGCGTCGAGATCGGCGTTGTTTTTTACCTGCTCCTCACGCGCCCGCACGGCATACTGGTTGTTCGCTTCATCAATCTTGCCACGCAGTTCGCTGACCTGCCGCCGCAGGCGGATCACTTCAACCTGACCGGCAGCCCCTTTGGCCACCAGCGGCTCGGTCATACGTAATTCCTGCTGGACCAACTGCATCGACTGTTGCAGGTTGCTGACAGTCTCATCACGGTTGCGCTTGCGGGACTCATACAGCTGGCGTTCACGGGCCACCAGGCTTGGTTCCTTCAGGGTATCAGCGCTGAACTGCAGTGGCTCGCCGGTCAGCTCGGAGCGCAGGCGTTCGGCGGAGGCGCGCAGGGTCCGCACGCGGGAAAAGGCTTCGCCATAGTTGGACTGAAAACGTTTCACGTCCAACTGCGCCAGTTTCTGGCCCTTGTTGACGATGTCCCCTTCGTGCACATACAGGTGATCGATAATCCCACCGTCCAGGCTCTCAATCAGCTGCGCCCGGCTTAGGGGCGTGACCTTGCCGGTGCCGACGGTAACCTCATCAAGCAGGGCAAAATAGGCCCAGACCACAAACAGGATCATCCCCAGCAGCGTCAACCAAAGTACCGAGGAATGCCGCCGCCCCTGGCGTGCCAGATCGTCTTGCAGGGTGATATTGCTCATTGCTTGCTCCTCATGCCACGCCCTGTTCTTTATTGATCGGCTTATTAGCCGCCTGCAGGATCTGATCCCGTGGCCCGTCGGCCACCACGCGGCCGTTATCCAACACCACGATGCGATCCACCAGTTTCAGCAGGGCTGGCCGATGGGTAACCAATACCAGCGTGCGGCCGCTAAGCCAGCTGTGCATTTGACGAATCACGTACTCTTCCAGTTGCTCGTCCATTGAGGCGGTCGGTTCATCCAACAGCACGATCTGGGGATTGCGCAGGATCATACGGCTCAGCAACACCATCTGGCGTTGCCCGCCGGACAGGCCGCGGCCACCTTCATGAATAAGGCGATCCAGGCTGGCAGCGTCCTGTTGCACGATCCCCAAAGCACCGGATATGCGCAATGCCTGCAGCATTTCCGGTTCTGTGGCGTGGGGATGGCCGAGCATCAGGTTCTGGCGCAGACTGCCGAAAAACAACCGCGATTCTTGGGAAAGAAAACCCAACTGGCGGCGCACATCGGCAGGATCGATATGGCTGATATCAACCCCGTCGATGATCACCTTGCCACGGGTAGCGCTGGCCTGGCCGGAAAGCAGCTTCAGCAGCGTTGATTTCCCCGCGCCAACCTTACCGAGGATCGCCACGCGCTCACCGGGTTTGATCTCCAGATTATTGACGGTGATTGAGTTTTCCCCTTTCTCCACGTCGTAGCTGTATTGCAGATTGCGCAGTTGGAAATGGCCGCTGAGCACCGGGCAGTGGGCCATCTTGCTCTCTTCCGGCTTATCGAGCGGTTTTTTCAGCAGATCGTCAAGGCCGGTCATGGCGGTTTTGGCGTGCTGCCAGCGTGAAAACACCATAGTCAGCTGCATCAGCGGGGCGATGGTGCGCGAGGAAAGCAGGCTACAGGCCACCATGGTACCGGTGGTGATATCGCCGTTGAGCACCAGATAGCTGCCAAACACCAGCATGCCAGCGTAGGTCAGTTGCTGCACCGTTGAAGCCCAACCGCTGAGCCGCGCGCCCCACAGCCGCTGCTGCATACCGATGTTAGCGCTGACCGCGTGGGTCTGTTCCCATTGGCGCTGGAAGTAAGGTTCGGCTTGCAGTGCCTTGATATCCTCAACCCCTTCGATCGACTCAACCAATACCGCATTGCGCAATGCGCTTTCCCGCATCCCTTCCTTTGCCAGCTTGGCCATAGGCCATTGCAGCAAGATGCCGGGAATGACGATCAGCGGGATCGCCAGCATCGGGATAAACACCAGCGGGCCGCCGACCAGCGCCATAATGCCTAGGAACAGCAGTACGAACGGCATGTCCGCCGCCGCGCCCACGGTGGTGGAGGTCAGTAACTCCCGCACCTGGTCGATCTCCCGTAGTTGCGAGATAAACGAACCGGTCGATTTGGGCCGTGCTTCGTTTTTGATCGCCAGGGCACGAGCAAACAGCATGCCGGAGATCTTCAGGTCGATTTTCTTGCCCATCAGATCGGATATCACGGTGCGCGACAGGCGGATGGCATACTCCAGCGCCGCCGCGATCAGCACCCCGAAGAACAGCACCCACAGCGTGGGGTAAGACTGGGCCGGGATCACCCGGTCATACACCTGCATCGAAAACAGAATACCGGCGAGTGCCAGCACGTTGCTGATGATCGATGCCAGCGAAATCTCGCCAATTTGCCGTTTGGCCCCGCGAAAATGTTGCCAGAACCAGTGTTTGCGGTAGGGCTGTACGAAGTCGTCGATACGCGCATCCTGCCCGCGCTCCGCCGCCCCCAGCAGCACAATGGTGCCTTGCCCTTTCAGTAGCAGTTCCACCAGCTCGGCTTCTCGTTGCACGTCGCCGCTGTCATTGAGCCAATACAGCGCCTTGCCCTCGCTGTCGAGGGATTCGATCACCATCAGGCCGCCGTCGTCGATCTCGATCAGCGCGGGCAGGATCTCGTTACGCCAGCGGACTTTCTCCCGTGGCTGCAGGCTGACGCTAAGCCCCATCAGGTGACCCAGGCGCTCCAACCGGCGCGGGGCAGGCAACTGTTCATACCAGCGCATTTGCTGGCGGATGGATTTGATATCGACAGCCAGACCGTAGCCGTTGGCCGCCCGGGCCATGGCTGCGATCCAGGCTTCGAGTGAAGCAGGTTGTGACATAAGCGCTCCTGGCAAAATCATTCAGACTACAGCGACGGCAAGTCGTCGCCGCTGGCGCGTTGGCGCTCGATACCTAACATATCCAACAGATTGTCGACCGCAGAGGCGTAGCGCACTGCCGCATCCCAGCCGTCGTACAGGGCGGTCACGCGCGAGGTTTCCGCCTGCAGTACGTCTTGTTCCACGCTGAGCAGATCGTTCAGGCTGCGTTTGCTGAGCTTGTACTCGTCCTGGTAGACGTTGCGGGTGTAGTCCGCGCTGCTCAGCTGTTGCGCACCGGCCAGCTCTCGCTGCTGCGCCCCAATCAGGTCCGCATAGGCAGTGGAGGCTTTCTGATTCATATCCAGCTTGGCGGCCTCGACCTGAGCCTGTGCCGCCTGGCGATCGCCCTCGGCGGCATCGACCTTGGCATTGACCGCGCCGCCCTGGTAGATCGGGGCCTGCACTACCAGCTGCAACTGATCGTTCCAATAGGATTGGGCATCGTTGCCATCGCTTTCATAGCGGGTGCGGCCAGCCTGGACCGAGATGGTAGGCCAGTGCTGGGCCTCAGCCTGGCGAATGCGCTGGGTAGCGGCCTCCTGCTTGGCCTGGGCGCTGAGCACCGCATTGCTTTTTTGATAGGGCAGCGACTTGAGGGTGATTTTCTGTTGCAACAGTTGCTGTGGCAGGTCCGGCAGTTTATCCGGTACGACGCCGGTCAGTACGGTAAGTTGCGCCAGAGCCGAACGGTGCTGAGCGCGATACTGTTCCAGCGTGGCGTTCATCCCGGCGATGCGGGTTTGCGCCTGCAGCACGTCGGATTGAGAGCTAAGGCCGGCATTGGCCCGCAGCTCGGCGATGTCCTTGACCCGGTTCAGTGACGCCAGGTTGCGCTCCGCCGCAGCGCTCAAGTCCTGATAGCGCTTGACCTGTAGGTAAGCCTGCAGCGTTTGCTGGCCCACCTCGGTCATGGTTTGGTAAAGCGTGTAGCGATAGGCATCGGAGAGGTTATGTTGTTCTTCAATGCTGCCGCTGGTTTTGCCGAAGTCATACAGCAACTGGTTCAGGGTCACGCCCGCTGAGGCGGTGTTGTTCAAGGTGCCTGAGGAGTCAGTCTGGCTGGATTTGCCAAAATTGCTGTTAAGGGCAATTTGTGGGAACCAGGCGCTTTGCGCCAGTGCCAGATCGGCTTTACCCACGTTAATCTGTGCCGAAGCCTGGGCGATCTGCGGGTTACGTGCAAAGGCTCGCAGGATCGCCTCTTGTAGAGTGAGTGTCATCACCGAGCGTTCCGTCGGTGCAGCTTGCCAGTTAAATTCGACCTGCGGTGCGGCGAGAGTTTGACCTGTCAATCCGCCTAATCCGCCCATAAACAGTCCGATTGTGGCCGCACGCCGTAACGTGAGCCGATACCCATCCGTGCCATAAAGATGTTTTTTCATTATTGCTACCACGTCTTTGCCGATAACCGCGCTTGGTTGCCGTTTCGGTTTTGTTATTGTGACGATCGTTAATTTCGGCGGCCCGTCTCCCGAACGGAACCGCCGCACTGCCTTGGCCTGAACGTTGTCATTCCCATGTCACTGGCTCGCGGCGTACGAGCCAGTGGCTGACAGAGGGGCCGGGTACTACACCAGATTGACGTGCAGGCCTTGCTGCACCAGAACATCCCCCAGGGTATTGCCGCTTTCAAGGGCGGAATTGTGGTAAACGTCGAACACTTGGCCATCGACCGTCCGTTGACCCACAGAGCTCCAGGTACCGCCTTCGGCCTGGGTCAGATTGACCTGGTCGCCGACGCTGCCTTTGATCAGCAGGTTGTCACTGGCTGCATCCTTGACGTTCATCGCCTCGTGCAGATCCAGCGTGATGCTGTTGGTGCCGCTGGTGCCCAAATCGAAGATATCGATGTGTTGCACCTTCAGACCCAAGGCCGTCAGATCCAGGTTGAGGTTCTTGCCATCCAGCTCCAGGGTATCGATACCTGCACCACCGTCGATCGACAGGAAGTCGAGGACGTTAACGTGGATTACATCGTTTCCGCTGCTGCCATGAATGGTGTCGCCGCTGGCCGTGGTGCCATCCGCCAGATTGATGGTGACGCCGCCAATGCTGAAGGTACTGTCTTCAACCTTGGTTTCGCTGGTGGTATCCACCGGCAGCGTTGGGGCCACTACCAGCGTGCTGGTGGCCGGCTCGCTGGCATCCGTGGTGGTCGGAGTACTGCTGACCTCGCTGGTTGGCGTGCTGGTATCCGTGGTGGTGTGCTGCACTGTGGCGACCTGGGCATGCTGTACGGTAGTGAGATCGGTTGTCGTACTGTCGGTGCTGGTGTTTTCGGTACCCGATGTATCCAGCGACAGCGTTTCGACCGCCGCGTTGGCCGTCATCAGCAGTGGCAATTCGATACCGGATGTCAGCCCCGCAGAGACGCTGACCCCGTTACCTGCCAGGTCGGTGACCGATGCCGCCACGACGGTGCCCAACAGGGTTGGGATCAGGTTGAGCACGTTTAGACCCTTGAGGGCGTTGGTGGTGTCGAATTTCACCGACCAATGCCCGGTGGCGTCTACCGTGCCTAGCAGCGTACTGCCCAGCAAGGTGACGCTAACCTTCGCGCCCTGTTGTACGTTCAGGCTGGTACCGCTGACGGACAGACCATTGGTCAGAATACCCAGAGCACCAGTCAGAGTCCCCAGGGCATCGATGCCTAACAGCGGCAGTGCGTGGATTTTCACCGTGGCGTCGGCGCTGGCCGAGTTGGTGTTGCCGTAACGGTCTGTCACGGTGACTCCCACCGACAAGGTGCCATCCAGCAGCTTAGTCAGATCCACCGTTGGTACGTTGACGCTCCATGTACCGTCATTGGCGACGGTGGCATTCAACACCACGCCGGCGATGTTCACGCTGACGCTGCCACCCACCGCATTGGTGGTGGTACCACCGATCAACTGGTTCAGGTTGGCTTCGCTCAGGTTGAGGAAGCCGTCGCCGAACAGAGTACCCAGGCTGACGGTCGGCAGATTGTGGATACCTACGCCCAGATTAGCGAGCAAGCTACCTGATTTCCCTGCGGAGTTGGTCACAGAGACATCCAGTGCCAGGTTACCATCGGCCAGGCCGGACAGATTGAGCGGTGTCAGGTTGAGGGACCAACTGCCATCGGCTTTCACCTGAGTGGTGAAGGTTTCACTACCGATTTGGAGCTGGATGGTTGCTCCAGGTGCGTTAGTTGCGTGACCACTGATGATCTGGTTGGTCGTGGCTTCCAGCGCATTGAGCAGACCATCACCACCGAACAGTGGATCTAGTGTGATGGTAGGCAAGGCGTTGATCAGTACGTTTAGCGGACTGCTCTGTGTGACCACGTTGCCTGCCGCGTCAGTGAGCGTGGTAGTCACGTTAGTGATCCCATCCAGCAGACCTTGCAGATCCAGGGTTGGGATCGGCAGTTGCCATTTACCGGTAGCATCGACGGTGGTGGTGTAGGTATGGCTTCCCAGCGTCAGGCTGATGGAGGTACCCGCAGCGACGTTGGTAGCAATCCCACTCAGGGTTTGCGGCGTTAGCAAGTCGGTGAGGTTCAGTATGCCGTCGCCAAACAGCGGGTTGACCGTCAGCGTTGGCAGAATAGTTGCTACGTTGAGGCCTACGCTGGCGCCGCTGGTGTTGCCAGCCGGATCGGTCACCGTCGCGCTGACGGTCAGATTGCCTTCCAGTAGCCCCGAAAGTTGCAGAGGTGTAATGGTGGCACTCCAGGTACCGTCAGCCAACACGGTAGCGCTCAGGGCTAAAGTACCGATCTGGATCGCAACGTGAGAACCCGCCGCCGCATTGGTGGTGGTGCCGCTGATGGTCTGGGTCAGCAGCGCCTCTGCTGCATTGAGGAAGCCGTCGCCGCCAAACAGCGGGTTCAGCGCCAGCGTTGGCAGTTTGTTGACGATCACATCAATCGCCGTATTCAGCACGCCGGTGTTGCCGGAGCCATCCAGCACCGAAACGCCAACGTTGATATTGCCGTCCAGCAGAGAGTGTAGATCGGCAGGTTGCAACACCAGGCTGAATTTGCCGTCAGCACCGACGGTAGTCAGGAAGGTTTTACCTCCCAGTGAAACCTGTACCTGCGCACCCGCACTGGCGAAGGCGACGGTACCGCTGACGGTTTGCGCCACCAGCGCTTCTGCCGCGTTGAGGAAGCCATCACCGCCAAACAGCGGATCGAGCGTGATCACCGGCAGTTTCACATCCAACTGCAGCCCGGCGCTGGCGCTGGTGGTATTACCCACCGCATCGGTCGCCGAGGCGGTAACGGTAAAGTTACCGTTGCCCAACCCTTGCAGGATACCCAGGATGTCCGGCGTGACGGTGGCGCTCCATTTGCCGCCGTCGCCCACGATGGCCGTCAGCGTTTGCGAACCGGCAATATCCAGATTGATGGTGGCACCCTTCGCCAGATTGGTGACGGTGCCGCTGATGGTCTGGTTCAGTAACAGGTCTGCCACGTTGAGGATGCCATCGCCAAAGATGGGATCCAGCACGATACTCGGCAGATTGTGGATGATGGCGGTGATATCGATATTCTTGCTCACCACGTTGCCAGCCGAGTCGGTCACGGACACGCCCAATGCCAGAGTGCCGTCGCTCAGGGCGGCCAGATCGGCAGGTGGAATGCTCAGACTCCAGGCACCACCGGTACCGACGCTGGCGGTATATTGCTTGGTACCCAGGGTGACAGTAACGCTGCCGCCGCCGATACCAAGACCGTTAATCACTCCGCTGACGGTCTGTGATACACCGGCTTCTACCGCATTCAGCAGGCCATCGCCAAAGGCAACGACCGGGCCGATCACTGGCAGATTATGGGTCAGCACGTTGATATCGACCAGATCGTTGACCACGTTGCCGTTGGCATCAACGATTTGTACCTGAACCTGCGCCAGACCGTCACCCAACAGGCTGAGCTGACTTGGCAGCAGCGAGACACTCCACTGGCCGTTACCGCCAACCACCGCATCCAGCGTAATGCCTGCGATGGTGACGTGAACAACCGCCCCGTTGTAATCGCCGGTGGCGTTACCACTGATTACCTGAGTCACCAGCGATTCTGCCAGGTTCAGCACGCCATCACCGCCGAACAGAGCGTTAACCCCCGCGCCAAGCGTTTTGTTCAATGCAACGTTCAGCGTCACATCGGTATGGCTGCTGTTGCCAGCACTGTCCGTCAGGGTAACGCCGATAATCTGCGGCCCATCGGTCAGACTTTGTAAATCCAGGCTCGGTAACGGTATACTCCATTTACCATCCGCTCCCACCGTCGCACTGGCGGTCAACGGCCCCAGCGTAACGGTAACGGTATCACCGACGCCGCCGGTACCGGTGAGCGTCTGGCCGAGCAGGGCTTCTGCCAGGGTCAGTACGTTATCCCCAGTCAGCAGGTTGACGCCCAGCAATGGTGCCGTTGTCTCGGTGGTAATGGTATGGGTGACTGCCGTGCTGTTGCCTGCGGCATCACTCAGGGTGGCATTGATGGTGCTGCTGCCCTGCGGCAGGTTAGCCAGATCGGCTGGTGGAACGTTGACCGACCAGGTACCCGTGGCGCTGACCTGTGCGCTGTAGGTTTTACCATTCAGCGTTACCGTGACAATACGGCCCGCTTCAGTGACCGAGGCGGTACCGGAAATCGCTTGGGTGACGGTACTTTCGCTGGCGTTCAATACATCGTCACCGGCAAAGGCATTAATGGTGAGCGTAGGTGGAATGCGGTCGACCAGTACGGTTTCGCTGGCAGTAAACACCGTTGGCAGTGGTGTCAGTAATGTGGTGCTGGCCGAAACCACAATATTGCCGTCAACCGGGAAGGTCACCACGGTGCTGAAGGTGCCATCCGCCAGGGTCGTGACCGGCACGCCGAGTGGCAAACCGCCTACGGTAACGGTGACGACTTGCCCAAGGCCGATCCCGCCGACCACTTTACCGGTCAGGTTGATGACTAGCCCGGCTTCGCTGGCGTTAATGATGTTATCGCCGGTGATCGGATCAACGGTAATAATCTGGCTCGGAGGCGTCAGGTTAACGGTGAAGCTGTGGTTGTCGACGGCGACGTTCCCGGCCTGATCGCTGACCTGAGCCGTGATGCTTGGCGTACCGCTCAGGGCTTTCAAGTCGGCAGGCAGGACAGATACGCTCCAACTGCCATCGGCCAATACCACCCCAGTATAGGTTTTGCTATTGAGCGTCACCGTCACTTGTTGCCCAACGGCGACGTTGGTGGTGGTACCGGTTATCAGCTGTACCGATTGGCTCTCGGCATAGTTGATGATGTTATCCGCCGTAAAGTTGGAGATGGTCACGGTTGGCTGAGTGGTGATTGAGACGTGCACCGAAGAACCGGCCGTGCCCTGGTTGCCTGCGGCATCCGTGGCGGTCACGGTGATGGTGTTATCACCTTCAGCCAGATCTCTGAGCGCGCCGCTATTGAGCGGCAGACTCCAGGTGCCATCACCGTTGACCTGAGCGACAAAGCTGATGTTGCCGATCTTCACGTTGACCGCAGTTGCATCACCGGAGCTACCGGTCAAAGTTTGTCCCAGATTGGTTTCTGCGAGGTTGAGGAAACCATCACCGAACGGTGTGTTAATAGTTGGCACCGGTGCGGTGAGATCGCTGGTGAAGTTCAGCGCGCTGCTGTTGACGTTGCCCGCGGCGTCGGTCGCCGTGACGGTCAGCACGTGTGGCCCATCCAGCAAGCTGCTCAGGGTGGCCGCAGGCAGCGGCAACGTCCAGTTGCCGTTGCTATCAACCTGCGCGTTGTAACTCACGCCATTGACATCGATCGTCACTTTCACCGCCTGGCCAGCACCGTTTACCCCGGTGGTGCCGGTGAGCGTCAGCGCACCGGCGGCTTCGCTGATGCTCAGCACGCCGTCAACACCAAACGGTGGAACGATGGTCGGCTGTGGCAAGGTGAGAGAAGCGGTAACATCCAGCGGCGTGGTGGTGGCGGTATTACCCCCGCGATCCTCAACGGTGACCTCAATGGTGTGTGATCCGTTGGTGAACACGCCAAGTTGGGTCGGGGTAAGCTGCAGAGACCAGCCGCCCAGCCCATCGGCCTGAGCGGTGAAGGTTTGCTCACTTGGCAGACCAGCGTCTACCGTTACCGTAACGATCTGGCCGCTGCCGACCAGGCCGGTTTTGCCGTTCAGGGTCTGGGCCAGCGCGGCTTCGGCAATATTCAGCAGGCCATCGCCAAATGGCAGATCCAGGGTTGGCAACGGCAGCTTGTTGATCAGGATATCTACCGAACCGTTGGTACTGCTGGTGTTACCGACGCTATCCGTTACGGTTACCGTGATTGGCCAGGTACCATCCGGCAGACCGAGCAGAGTGGCGCTGTCCAGTGGTAGTGTCCAACTGCCATTGGCATTCACCGTGGCCGCCAGTTTCAGACCGTTGATGTTGACTTCCACGGTTTGGCCGAGATTACTGGCTAGCCCGGTAGTACCCGTGAGGGCACCGCCCAGTAAGGCTTCGGTATGGTTGATGATGCCATCGACAAACGGTGTGTCCAGCTCCGCCACCGGCAGCCCGGTGAGGATGCTGTCAAAGTCCAGCGTTGCGCCGTGACTGTTGCCACCTTTATCGGTAGCGACCACGCTGATGGTGTGTGGGCCATCCAGCAGCCCCAGCAGATCGGTGGTTGGCAGAGTGACACTCCACTGGCCGTTGTTGGCGACCGTGGCGTTGTAGTCTTTACCGTTGAGGCTGACCACTACCGTTTGACCGTTGCCGATAATGCCGGTGGTGCCGGTCAGCAGCTGATTGACCCCGGCCTCTACCAGGTTCAGTGCACCGTCGCCAAATGGCAGGTTAATGGTTGGATTCGGCAGGATATGCGACAGGATCTCCAGCGAACCACCCGCACTGGCTGGGTTACCTGCTGCATCCACGGCGGAGACCACCACCTGCACGGTACCGTCTGCCAGCAAGGCCAAAGCATTGGCTGGGATCAGCGCGCTCCAGGTGCCATCGTTATTCACGATACCGTTCACCACGTAGGTGCCAATCTTGACTACTACCGGTGTGTTAACCAGCAGGTTGGCTGCTGCACCGCCGATTGGTGTAGCGACGCCCAGTTCGGCAATATTCAGAATATTGTCACCGAACAGCGGGTTCAGCGTCAGCGATGGCAGCGTATGAGTATCTACCGTCACCGAGATGCTATTGGAAACGGTATTCCCTGCCGCATCCGTTACGCTGGCACCGATGGTGACATTGCCATCCAACAGCCCTTGCAGGATATTGCTTGGGATATTAACGCTCCACGCACCGGTCGTCGGATCCGCCAGGGCGGTGTAAACGTTGGCGCCCAACGTGACGGTAACGGTCAGGCCCGGATCGGTATGCCCGCTCAACACTTGCCCCAACAGCGCTTCCGCCAGGTTCAGGATGTTATCGCCGGCAAACAGATCGATCTCCAGCAATGGCGGCACGGTGTCAACCGTGACGTTATGGGTGGCGCTAGCTGGGTTATGAGCGATGTCGGTCACCGTTGCGGTGACGGTCTGTGAACCTTGCGGCAAGGCCTGCACATCGACTGCTGGTACCGTTGCGTTCCAGCTACCGTCTGCTCCCACCACGGCGGTGTAGGTTTTGCCGTTGAGCAACACGCTAACCACCTGGCCAGGCTGCACGTGGCTGGAGCCCCCGCTGATGATGATGGCAGCTTTCGCCTCGTTGGCGTTGATGATGTCATCACCGGCAATCACGTTGACCGACAGCTGTGGCAGGTCGGCTGCCTCGGCAATCACGGTGACATTGTGGGTGGCACTGGCAGGGTTGCCGGAGGTATCGCTAACCGTTGCGGTAATCGTATCTTTACCGTCTGGTAAGGCGCCCACATCGGCTGCCGGAACCTGCAGGCTCCAGCTGCCGTCTGCGCCGACGACGGCGGTATAGGTTTTGCCATTCAGCGTTACGGTAACCTGTTGCCCTTGTTCGACGCGCTGGCTGCCCCCGCTGATGGTCAGCGGCAGGCCGGATTCAGCCTGGTTGATGTAGTCGTCACCGGACAGGGTGTTGATGGTCAACAGCGGTGCCTGGGCCGGGTCGGTATCCAGGGTAATGCCGTGGCTGACGCTGCCGGTGTTGCCAGCGGCATCGGTCAGCGTAGCGGTGATAGTGGTACCACCGTTCGGCAGGTTAGCCAGATCGCCGGCAGGTATAGTGATGCTCCAGCTGCCATCCGTCTGCACCAGCCCGTTATAGGTCAAGCCGTTGATGGTGACTTTCACTACCACCGGCTGGCCGCTGTCATTGGCCGGTGCGGTACCGGTGATTTGCAGTGGCTGCTGGCTTTCGGCGATGTTGATGATGTCATCACCGCTGACGGTATTGATGGTGAGTACCGGCAAGGTCAGGTCGACCGTGGCGCTGGAGGTGATGCTGGAAGTATTGCCAGCTACGTCGCCGACGGTGACCCCAATGCTGGTTGGGCCGTCAGGCAGGGCCGCCAGATCGGCACTGGGTACGGTCACGCTCCAGTTGCCGTTGTTATCGACGATGCCGGTATAGGTTTTCCCTCCCAGTACCACGCTGACGGTTTGCCCACTACCGCTGACGCCGGTGGTGCCGCTCAGCGTTTGATCGCTGGTGGATTCCGCCTTGTTCAGATAGCCATCACCGAACGGCGTATTCAGGGTAGCAACCGGCAGGCTGTTGATCAGCACGCCCAACTGCTGCGAACCGGTGACCAGATTGCCCGCTTCGTCGGTGGCGCTGACGGTGACGGTCAGTTTGCCATCGCCCAGGATCGTCAAGTCGGCCGAAGGAACGGTCGTCGTCCAACTGCCATCGGCCTGCACTATCGCATCGTAGAACTTACCGTTCAGTGCAATGGTGACGGTCGCACCCGCGGCCACGTTGGTAGAACTCCCGCTGATGCTGATCCCTGCGGCGGCTTCGATGGCGTTCAACTGGTTATCACCGGTGATTGGCGCAATCGCCAGGGCGCTCTGGGTGAGATCGACCGTAACATCGTGGGTGGCGCTGGCCGGGTTACCGGCTTTATCGGTGACGTCGGCAGTGATGGTTAAACTGCCGTTGGTCAGCAGAGCCAGATCGGTCGCCGGTACGTTGGTGCTCCAGGAACCGTCTGCCTGCACGGTGGCGGTATAGGTTTTGCCATTGAGGGTGATAGAAACGATCTGCCCGGCTTCAACATGTAAACTGCTGCCGCTCAGGGTTTGCGTTGCCTGCACCTCGGCACCGTCAATAATATTGTTGCCCGCGAAGGTGCCAATTGTTAACACCGGTGCGTTCAACGCACTGGCATCAACCCCGATTGCGTGGGTGACGCTGGTGCTGTTACCGGCGCTATCGGTCAGGGTGGCGACCAGGTTATAGCTGCCATCGGACAGTGCGGTGAGATCGGCGGTTGGCAGCGAAGTGCTCCACGAGCCGTCCGGCTGAACCACCGCGGTGTAGGTTTTACCGTTCAACGTCAGCGTCACGGTACGACCTGCATCCCCGATGGAGGCGGTGCCGGAGACGGTCTGGTTGAGTAGCACTTCTGCGCTGTTAAGCACGTCATCCCCGGCAATCACGCCAACGGTGAGGGTTGGCGCGACCTTATCGACCACGACGGTGCCATTCAGGGTATTGCTGTTGCCCGCAGGATCGGTGACCACGACGTTGAGCACTGGTGTCCCATCCGGCAGCGCCTGCAGATCGCCAACCGGTACGGTGACGCTCCAGTTGCCGCTACCGTCCACGGTGCCGGTGTAGGTTTTATCCCCAAGGGTTACGGTCACGGTTTGCCCCGGCGTGGTGATGCCGGTGGAGCCGGTGATAGTCTGTGGCTGGCCCGCTTCCGTACCGTTCAAGATGCCATCGCCAAACGGCGTATTGAGGGTAACCTCTGGCAGGTTATGGATAAATACGCCCAGCGTATGGCTGCTGCTGACCGGGTTACCGGCCTGGTCAACAGCGGAAACGCTCAGGTTGATATTGCCGTCTGCCAACAGCGCCAGATCGGCCGGTGGTACCAGCACGCTCCAGGAACCGTCCGCCAGCGTAATGCCGGTGTAGGTTTTACCGTTCAGCGTGACGGCCACGCTTGCGCCGGTTGCCAGATTGAGACTGCTACCGTTGATGGTTAATGGCAGCAGGCTTTCGGCCAGATTCAGCTTGTCGTCACCAGCAATCACGTCGATGGCGATGCCGCTCAGGGCCGTGTTGACCACCACGTTATGCGTTGCCGTTGCCGGGTTGCCGGAAGTATCGCTGACGGTGACGCTAATGGTGCTGTTGCCCTGAGCCAGTTGGCCCAGATCGGCGGCGGGTACGTTAGTGCTCCAGGTACCGTCTGCCAGCACGGTGGCGGTATAGGTTTTGCCATTCAGCGTGATGGTCACCAACTGGCCCGCTTCTACATGGGTGGTGGTGCCACTCAGCGTCTGGCTGGTTTTCACCTCGGCGCCGTCGATAATATCGTTACCGGCAAACACATTGATGCTCAGGGTTGGCAGATCCAGCGGATTGGCATCGATCGTCACGGTATGGGTGACGGTGGTGGTGTTGCCTGCCGCATCGCTCAGGGTGGTGGTTAATGGATAACTGCCATCGCCTATCGCTTGCAGATCGGCGCTTGGGATGGTGGCACTCCAGGTGCCGTCGTTGGCGACTACCCCGGTATAGGACTTACCGTTGAAGGTCACCGTGACGGTACGTCCGGCGTCGGCGATGGAAGCGGTGCCGGAAACCACCTGGTCGCTGAGGCTTTCCAGGGCGTTAACCTTGTCATCCCCGGCAAACGGCTTGACCGCCAGCGTTGGTGGCACCAAATCGACCTGTGCCGTAGTGCTGCCAGGCACGCTGTTACCCGCGGAGTCCGTAGCGGATACGCTGATGGTGTTGCTGCCCGCTGGCAGGTTTTGCAGATCGGCCGATGGGATGGAAACGCTCCAGCTACCGCTGCCATCCACGGTTGCGGTATAGGTTTTTCCACCCAGCGTGACTACCACGCTTTGTCCCGCACCAGGGATGCCTGTGCTGCCGCTCAGCAGTTGTGCTGTGGCGGCCTCAGCCTGATTGAGGAAACCATCGCCAAACGGCAGATTGATGGTTGGCTCCGGCAGGGTATGGATATGCACATCCAGTGAATGACTGTCGTTGACCGGATCGACACCTGGGTTGGAGACGCTGGCGGTGACCGTCGTCAGGCCGTCTTGCAGTGCCAGCAGATCGGCGCTGTTCACCGATACGCTCCAACTGCCGTTAGCCAGAACAACGCCGGTGTAGGTCTTGCCGTTCAAGGTTACGGTAACGGTTTGGCCAGCGTTCACATTGACCGTGGTCCCGCTGATGGTCAGCGGCTGTGAGGCCTCGGCCAGGTTCAGCTTATCGTCACCGGCAATCAGGTTAATGGCGATGCTTTCCACCGCCGTATCAACGCTGATGGTATGGCTGCTGGTGGCCGGGTTGCCTGCCAGATCGCTGACGCTGGCGGTGATGGTGGCCTGGCCGTTGGCCAGTAATGCCAGATCCGCCGCCGGCACGTTAACGCTCCAGCCGCCGCCTAACTGCACGGTGGCGAAGTAGGTTTTGCCGTTCAGGGTTAGCGTTACGGTCTGGCCGACTTCGACATGGGTGGTGGTACCGGACAGGACCTGGGTGACCAGCGCTTCGGCTCCGTTAACGATATCATCCCCGGCGAATACGCCGATGCTCAGCGTTGGCAGGTTGGCCGGATTGGCATCGACATTGAGGCTGTGGGTGACGCTGGTGCTGTTGCCTGCGGCATCGGTGAGGGTGGCCACCAGATTGTGGCTACCGTCGCTGAGCGCTTGCAGGTCGGTAGCGGGCAGGCTGGTGCTCCACGAGCCATCTGGTTGTACCACGGCGGTGTAGGTTTTGCCGTTCAAGGTCAGGGTGACGGTACGGCCCGCATCTGCGACGGACGCGGTGCCGGAGACGGTCTGCGCCACCAGCACTTCGGCGGCGTTCAGCACGTCATCCCCTGCAACCAGACCCACAGTGAGGGTGGGTGCGGTTTCGTCAACGGTAACGGTGGTGTTCAGCGTGTTGCTGTTACCGGCGGCATCGGAGACCACCACGGACAACGCTGGCGTGCCGTCTGGCAACGCTTGCAGATCGGCGGCAGGGACGGTGACGCTCCAGTTGCCAGAGCCGTCGACGGTGCCGGTGTAGGTTTTACCGCCCAGGGTGACGGTGACGGTCTGGCCCGGCGTGGTGATGCCGGTGGAACCGCTAATGGTCTGCGGTTGACCCGCTTCTGTACCGTTCAGGATGCCATCGCCAAACGGCGTGTTCAGGGTGGCGTCTGGCAGGCTGTGGATAAACACGCCCAGATCGTGGCTGCCGCTGACCGGGTTGCCGGCCAGATCGGTGGCGGTGACGGTCACGGTGGTGGTGCCGTCCGCCAGCAACGCCAGGTCGGCCGCAGGCACGCTGACGCTCCAGGCGCCGTCCGCCAGGGTGGTGCCGGTGTAGGTTTTACCGTTGAGCGTGACGGTAATGGTCGCGCCCACGGCCAGGTTCTCGCTGCTGCCGTGGATGGCCAGCGGCAGCAGGCTCTCGGCCAGATTGAGCTTGTCGTCGCCCGCGATCACGTCGATGGACAGGCCGCTGAGGCTGGTGTCGACGGTCACGTCATGGCTGGCGCTGGCCGGGTTACCGGCGCTGTCGCTGACGCTGGCGGTGATGGTGGTCTGGCCGTTGGTCAACAGCGCCAGATCGGCGGCCGGCACGCTGGTGCTCCAGGTGCCGTCGGCCAGCACGGTGGCGGTGTAAGTTTTACCGTTCAGGGTGACGATGACGGTCTGCCCGGCCTGCACATGGGTGGTGCTCCCCGAGATCGTCTGGGCGGTTTTCACTTCCGCGCCGTCAAGCACGTCGTTACCGGCAAAGATGCCGATGCTGAGGGTTGGCAGATCGGCCGGGTTGGCGTCGACGCTGACGCTGTGAGTGACGGTGGTGCTGTTGCCTGCGGCATCGGTGAGGGTGGCGACCAGATTGTGGCTACCGTCAGACAATGCCTGCAAGTCAGCCGCAGGCAGTGAAGCGCTCCAGGTGCCATCCGGCTGTACCACGGCGGTGTAGGTTTTGCCGTTCAAGGTCAGGGTGACGGTGCGGCCCGCATCTGCGACCGAGGCGGTGCCAGACACGGTCTGCGCCACCTGTACTTCGGCGGCGTTCAGCACATCATCCCCAGCCACTACGTTAACGGTGAGGGTCGGTGCGGTTTCGTCAACGGTAACGGTGGTGTTCAGCGTGTTGCTGTTACCGGCGGCATCGGAGACCACCACGGACAACGCTGGCGTGCCGTCTGGCAACGCTTGCAGATCGGCGGCAGGGACGGTGACGCTCCAGTTGCCAGAGCCGTCGACGCTGGCGGTATAGGTTTTACCGCCCAGGGTGACGGTGACAGTCTGGCCTGGGGTGGTGATGCCGGTGGAACCGCTAATGGTCTGCGGTTGGGCGGCTTCCGTGCCGTTCAGGATGCCATCACCAAACGGCGTGTTCAGGGTGGCGTCCGGCAGGCTGTGGATAAACACGCCCAGATCGTGGCTGCCGCTGACCGGGTTGCCGGCCAGATCGGTGGCGGTGACGGTCACGGTGGTGGTGCCGTCCGCCAGCAACGCCAAATCGGCGGCAGGCACGCTGACGCTCCAGGCGCCGTCCGCCAGGGTGGTGCCGGTGTAGGTCTTGCCGTTGAGCGTGACGGTCACCGTGGTGCCCACGGCCAGATTGGTGCTGCTGCCGCTGATGGCCAGCGGCAGTTGGCTCTCCGCCAGATTGAGCTTGTCGTCGCCCGCGATCACGTCAATAGACAGGCCGCTGAGGCTGGTGTCGACGGTCACGTCATGGCTGGCGCTGGCCGGGTTACCGGCGCTGTCGCTGACGCTGGCGGTGATGGTGGTCTGGCCGTTGGTCAACAGCGCCAGATCGGCGGCGGGCACGCTGGTGCTCCAGGAGCCGTCGGCCAGCACGGTGGCGGTGTAAGTTTTACCGTTCAGGGTGACGGTGACGGTCTGGCCGGCCTGCACATGGGTGGTGCTCCCCGAGATCGTCTGGGCGGTTTTCACTTCCGCGCCGTCAAGCACATCGTTACCGGCAAAGATGCCGATGCTGAGGGTTGGCAGATCGGCCGGATTGGCCTCGACGCTGATGCCGTGGGTGACGGTGGTGCTGTTGCCTGCGGCATCGGTGAGGGTGGCCACCAGATTGTGGCTGCCATCAGACAGTGCCTGCAAGTCAGCCGCAGGCAGTGAAGCGCTCCAGGTGCCGTCTGGCTGTACCACGGCGGTGTAGGTTTTGCCGTTCAGGGTCAGGGTGACGGTACGGCCCGCATCTGTGACCGAGGCGGTGCCAGACACGGTCTGTGCCACCTGTACTTCGGCGGCGTTCAGCACGTCATCCCCGGCCACTACGTTAACGGTCAGGGTGGGCGCGGTTTCGTCAACGGTAACGGTGGTGTTCAGGGTATTGCTGTTGCCGGCGGCATCGGTGACCACCACGGACAACGCTGGCGTGCCGTCTGGCAACGCTTGCAAATCGGCGGCAGGGACGGTGACGCTCCAGTGGCCAGAACCGTCAACGGTACCGGTGTAGGTTTTGCCGCCCAGGGTCACGGTGACGGTTTGCCCAGGCGTGGTGATGCCGGTGGAACCGCTAATGGTCTGCGGTTGGGCGGCTTCCGTGCCGTTCAGGATGCCATCGCCAAACGGCGTGTTCAGGGTGGCGTCCGGCAGGCTGTGGATAAACACGCCCAGATCGTGGCTGCCGCTGACCGGGTTACCGACCAGATCGGTGGCGGTGACGGTCACGGTGGTGGTGCCGTCCGCCAGCAACGCCAGGTCGGCCGCAGGCACGCTGACGCTCCAGGCGCCGTCCGCCAGGGTGGTGCCGGTGTAGGTTTTACCGTTGAGCGTGACGGTCACCGTGGTGCCCACGGCCAGGTTCTCGCTGCTGCCGTGGATGGCCAGCGGCAGCAGGCTCTCGGCCAGATTGAGCTTGTCGTCGCCCGCGATCACGTCAATAGACAGGCCGCTGAGGCTGGTGTCGACGGTCACGTCATGGCTGGCGCTGGCCGGGTTACCGGCGCTGTCGCTGACGCTGGCGGTGATGGTGGTCTGGCCGTTGACCAGCAGGGCCAGATCGGCGGCCGGTACGCTGGTGCTCCAGGAGCCATCGGCCAGCACGGTGGCGGTGTAAGTTTTACCGTTCAGGGTGACGGTGACGGTCTGCCCGGCCTGCACATGGGTGGTGCTCCCCGAGATCGTCTGGGCGGTTTTCACTTCCGCGCCGTCAAGCACGTCGTTACCGGCAAAGATGCCGATGCTGAGGGTTGGCAGATCGGCCGGGTTGGCGTCGACGCTGATGCCGTGGGTGACGCTGGTGCTGTTGCCTGCGGCATCGGTGAGGGTGGCGACCAGATTGTGGCTACCGTCAGACAATGCCTGCAAGTCAGCCGCAGGCAGTGAAGCGCTCCAGGTGCCATCCGGCTGTACCACGGCGGTGTAGGTTTTGCCGTTCAAGGTCAGGGTGACGGTGCGGCCCGCATCTGCGACCGAGGCGGTGCCAGACACGGTCTGCGCCACCTGTACTTCGGCGGCGTTCAGCACGTCATCCCCAGCCACTACGTTAACGGTGAGGGTCGGTGCGGTTTCGTCAACGGTAACGGTGGTGTTCAGCGTATTGCTGTTGCCGGCGGCATCGGTGACCACCACGGACAAGGCTGGCGTGCCGTCTGGCAACGCTTGCAGATCGGCGGCAGGGACGGTGACGCTCCAGTGGCCAGAACCGTCAACGGTACCGGTGTAGGTTTTGCCGCCCAGGGTCACGGTGACGGTTTGCCCAGGCGTGGTGATGCCGGTGGAACCGCTAATGGTCTGCGGTTGACCCGCTTCTGTACCGTTCAGGATGCCATCACCAAACGGCGTGTTCAGGGTGGCCTCTGGCAGGGTATGGATAAACACACCCAGATCGTGGCTGCCGCTGACCGGGTTGCCGGCCAGATCGGTGGCGGTGACGGTCACGGTGGTGGTGCCATCGGCCAGCAACGCCAAATCGGCGGCAGGCACGCTGACGCTCCAGGCGCCGTCCGCCAGGGTGGTGCCGGTGTAGGTTTTACCGTTGAGCGTGACGGTAATGGTCGCGCCCACGGCCAGGTTCTCGCTGCTGCCGTGGATGGCCAGCGGCAGCAGGCTCTCCGCCAGATTGAGCTTGTCGTCACCGGCAATCACGTCGATAGACAGGCCGCTGAGGCTGGTGTCGACGGTCACGTCATGGCTGGCGCTGGCCGGGTTACCGGCGCTGTCGCTGACGCTGGCGGTGATGGTGGTCTGGCCGTTGACCAGCAGGGCCAGATCGGCGGCGGGTACGCTGGTGCTCCAGGAGCCGTCGGCCAGCACGGTGGCGGTGTAAGTTTTACCGTTCAGGGTAATGGTGACGGTCTGCCCGGTCTGCACATGGGTGGTGCTCCCCGAGATCGTCTGGGCGGTTTTCACTTCCGCGCCGTCGAGGATGTCGTTACCGGCAAAGATGCCGATGCTGAGGGTTGGCAGATCGGCCGGATCGGCATCGACGCTGACGCTGTGAGTGACGCTGGTGCTGTTGCCTGCGGCATCGGTGAGGGTGGCGACTAGGTTGTGGCTGCCGTCGCTGAGTGCCTGCAGGTCGGCGGCGGGTACGCTGGTGCTCCACGAGCCATCTGGCTGCACCACCGCGGTATAGGTTTTGCCGTTCAAGGTCAGGGTGACGGTGCGGCCTGCATCACCAATCGAGGCGGTGCCAGACACGGTCTGCGCCACCTGCACTTCGGCGGCGTTCAGCACATCATCCCCAGCCACTACGTTAATGGTCAGGGTTGGCGCGGTCTCATCGACGGTGACGGTGGTGTTCAGGGTATTGCTGTTGCCAGCGGCATCGGTGACCACCACGGACAAGGCTGGCGTGCCGTCTGGCAACGCTTGCAGATCGGCGGCAGGGACGGTGACGCTCCAGTGGCCGCTGCCATCCACGGTGCCGGTGTAGGTTTTGCCGCCCAGGGTCACGGTGACGGTTTGCCCAGGCGTGGTGATGCCGGTGGAACCGCTAATGGTCTGCGGTTGACCCGCTTCTGTACCGTTCAGGATGCCATCGCCAAACGGCGTGTTCAGGGTGGCGTCCGGCAGGCTGTGGATAAACACGCCCAGATCGTGGCTGCCGCTGACCGGGTTGCCGGCCAGATCGGTGGCGGTGACGGTCACGGTGGTGGTGCCATCGGCCAGCAACGCCAGGTCGGCGGCAGGCACGCTGACGCTCCAGGCGCCGTCCGCCAGGGTGGTGCCGGTGTAGGTTTTACCGTTGAGCGTGACGGTAATGGTCGCGCCCACGGCCAGGTTCTCGCTGCTGCCGTGGATGGCCAGCGGCAGCAGGCTTTCCGCCAGATTGAGCTTGTCGTCACCGGCAATCACGTCGATAGACAGGCCGCTGAGGCTGGTGTCGACGGTCACGTCATGGCTGGCGCTGGCCGGGTTACCGGCGCTGTCGCTGACGCTGGCGGTGATGGTGGTCTGGCCGTTGACCAGCAGGGCCAGATCGGCGGCGGGTACGCTGGTGCTCCAGGAGCCGTCGGCCAGCACGGTGGCGGTGTAAGTTTTACCGTTCAGGGTAATGGTGACGGTCTGCCCGGTCTGCACATGGGTGGTGCTCCCCGAGATCGTCTGGGCGGTTTTCACTTCCGCGCCGTCGAGGATGTCGTTACCGGCAAAGATGCCGATGCTGAGGGTTGGCAGATCGGCCGGATTGGCCTCGACGCTGATGCCGTGGGTGACGGTGGTGCTGTTGCCTGCGGCATCGGTGAGGGTGGCCACCAGATTGTGGCTGCCATCAGACAGTGCCTGCAAGTCAGCCGCAGGCAGTGAAGCGCTCCAGGTGCCGTCTGGCTGTACCACCGCGGTGTAGGTTTTGCCGTTCAGGGTCAGGGTGACGGTGCGGCCCGCATCTGCGACGGACGCGGTGCCGGAGACGGTCTGCGCCACCTGTACTTCGGCGGCGTTCAGCACATCATCCCCAGCCACTACGTTAACGGTGAGGGTCGGCGCGGTCTCATCGACGGTGACGGTGGTGTTCAGGGTATTGCTGTTGCCGGCGGCATCGGTGACCACCACGGACAAGGCTGGCGTGCCGTCTGGCAACGCTTGCAAATCGGTGGCCGGAATGGTGACGCTCCAGTGGCCGCTGCCATCCACGGTGCCGGTGTAGGTTTTGCCGCCCAGGGTGACGGTGACGGTCTGGCCTGGGGTGGTGATGCCGGTGGAACCGCTAATGGTCTGCGGTTGACCCGCTTCTGCGCCATTCAGGATGCCATCACCAAACGGCGTGTTCAGGGTGGCCTCTGGCAGGGTATGGATAAACACACCCAGATCGTGGCTGCCGCTGACCGGGTTACCGGCCAGATCGGTGGCGGTGACGGTCACGGTGGTGGTGCCGTCCGCCAGCAACGCCAAATCGGCGGCAGGCACGCTGACGCTCCAGGCGCCGTCCGCCAGGGTGGTGCCGGTGTAGGTTTTACCGTTGAGCGTGACGGTAATGGTCGCGCCCACGGCCAGGTTCTCGCTGCTGCCGCTGATGGCGAGCGGTAGCAGGCTTTCGGCCAGGTTGAGCTTGTCGTCACCGGCAATGACGTCGATGGACAGGCCGCTGAGGCTGGTGTCGACGGTCACGTCATGGCTGGCGCTGGCCGGGTTACCGGCGCTGTCGCTGACGCTGGCGGTGATGGTAGTCTGGCCGTTGGCCAACAGTGCCAGATCGGCGGCGGGCACGCTGGTGCTCCAGGAGCCGTCGGCCAGCACGGTGGCGGTGTAAGTTTTACCGTTCAGGGTGACGGTGACGGTCTGCCCGGCCTGCACGTGGGTGGTGGTGCCGGAGACGGTCTGGGCGGTTTTTACTTCCGCGCCGTCGAGCACGTCGTTACCGGCAAAGATGCCGATGCTGAGGGTTGGCAGATCGGCCGGGTTGGCGTCGACGCTGACGCTGTGGGTGACGCTGGTGCTGTTGCCTGCGGCATCGGTGAGGGTGGCGACCAGGTTGTGGCTGCCATCAGACAGCGCTTGCAGATCGGCGGCGGGTAGGCTGGTGCTCCACGAACCATCTGGTTGCACCACTGCAGTGTAGGTTTTGCCGTTCAAGGTCAGTGTGACGGTACGGCCCGCATCCGCGATTGAGGCGGTTCCGGAGACGGTCTGCGCCACCTGCACTTCGGCGGCGTTCAGCACATCATCCCCAGCCACTACGTTAATGGTCAGGGTTGGCGCGGTCTCATCGACGGTGACGGTGGTGTTCAGGGTATTGCTGTTGCCGGCGGCATCGGTGACCACCACGGACAACGCTGGCGTGCCGTCTGGCAACGCTTGCAAATCGGCGGCAGGGACGGTGACGCTCCAGTGGCCAGAACCGTCAACGGTACCGGTGTAGGTTTTGCCGCCCAGGGTCACGGTGACGGTCTGCCCAGGCGTGGTGATGCCGGTGGTGCCGGTAAGCGTCTGTGGTTGACCCGCTTCTGCGCCATTCAGGATGCCATCACCAAACGGCGTGTCCAGAGTCACCACAGGCAGATCATGAGTGTAAACATCCAGATTATGCGTGGTGGTCACGGTAGAACCATCGTTGCCTGTCACGCTGGCAGAAATGGTGTTGCTGCCTTCGGCCAGCAGTTGCAGATCGGCGCTAGGCACCTGCAATGTCCAACTGCCGTCTGCCAATACCAGAGCGGTATAGGTTTTGCCATTGAGGGTGACGGTAACGGTAGCCCCGGTGGCGACGTTGGCTGTGGTGCCGCTGATGGCAAGAGGAAGCCCGGCTTCGACGGCGTTGAGCTTATCGTCGGAAGAGACAATGCCGATATTGATGGCCGAAATATGGTTGTCTACGGTGATAACCTGCGGTGCAGTCGTGGTCGTATTGCCCGCCTGATCGCTAATCGTGGCGATCATCTCGTAGGTACCGTTGGTCAGGGCCGCCATGTCTGCGGCAGGCACGCTGATGCTCCATTTGCCATCTGCGCCTACGGTGCCGGTATAGGTTTTGCCGTTGAATGAAACGCTGACCACCAGCCCGGCTTCGCTGACGGAGGCGGTGCCGGTGATATTTTGCGCCGATTTTTGCTCGTCGGCGGAGACAAAGTCATCCCCGGTAAACTTATCCAGCGTCAGCACCGGTGGAACAGTGTCTACCTGCACATGCTCTGTTACGGTAGTGCTGTTGCCTGCGGCGTCGGTAGCCGTTACGGTGAGGGTATTATCCCCTTGAGCCAACGCTTGCAAATCTGCGGCAGGCAGTACCAGGCTCCACTTGCCATCTGCGCCCGTCACCGCCGTGTAGGTTTTACCATTCAGGGTAACGACAACTGTCTGGCCTGGATTACTGGTGCCACTCAGCGTCTGTGGCGTATGTGCCTCGGCGGCGTTGAGCACATCGTCCCCCGCCAGTTTGTTTACGGTCAGTTCAGGGGCGGTTAAATCGACGGTGATCGTTTCATGAGCGCTGGCGCTTTGGCCTGCTTTGTCGGTGACGGTGGCATTGATCGTGATCGAGCCATTGGCCAGCGCGGCCAGATCGGCGGCAGGCAGTGAAAGCGACCAACTGCCATCACTCTGAACCACTGCGCTATAGGTTTTACCGTTCAGCGTGACGGTAACGGTTTGTCCTGCTTCAACATTTTGAGTGTGCCCACTCAGCGTTTGGGCGCTTTTCGCTTCGTTGGCATTGAGAACGTTATCGTTGGCTAGGGCGCTAATAGAGATCTGTGGAGAGGTATTATTGATCGTGGTGTCAACGGAGAACGGGTGATCCAGCGTGGTTTGGTTGCCCGCTTTATCGACAGAGGTCGCGATCAGGTCATAGTTACCGTTTTTCAGCAAAGCCAGATCCGCCGCAGGCAGTTGCAGACTCCACTTGCCATCGCTACCGACCGTCGTGGTGTAGGTCTTGCCGTTCAGGGTAATGGTTATTGTCAGCCCGGCTTCGCCGGTACCGGTCAGCGCCTGTGACGTCTTCAACTCTGTGCCGGTCAGATGGTCGTCGCCGGTCAATGGATTAACGGTCAAGACCGGCGGGGTGATATCGACCAGTACGTTGATCGTTTTTTCGACGCTGATCCCATCCTGGTTAGTCAGTTTAACCGTCAGTTGATAATTGCCGTCTTTCAGGCCAGCAAGCGCAGCGGAGCTGAAGTCAAAGCTCCACTTGCCATCGGCCCCGACGGTAGTAGTGTAACTTTTGCCGTTGAGCGTCAGCGTGATGGTCACGCCTGCGGCAACGCCGGTGGTCAGGCCGCTCAGCAACTGGGCAATTTTAACCTCACTGGCGTTCAGAACGTTGTCCTGACCCAGTGTTCCGACGGTCAGGGTCGGTTGTACTGGCGGTGGGGTCGTTTCGTTATTGTTGTTATCGTGTTTACTCCCCGTCGCAGCGGCGATTGCAACGCCAGCCCCAAGTGCCAGGCCAGCCAGAATAGCAGCGATGGCACCATTGGATAAATCATGGTTGCCAATCAGCAGCGGTGAAATGTCGGTGAGTGTTTCGAATTGCGGTGTAATCAGAACGGGTTCGGCGGAAGCGGCGGCGGTAGCTGGGAATATTGCGTGCTGAATAGCACCATTTCCATCGTCAAAAACCAACTCACTGTGCTTTCCGTCAGCATCGACGTTAAAGAAGCTCTGGTAACGTACCGTCGTGCCATCTTTCATGTGCACAATCAGATCGTTACCTTGGCGTTCATAGCTGCTTACCAGTGCCTGGGTACCATGGATACGTACGATACTGCTTTGCGGCAGAATGACAGAGCGGGAACCTGCCGCTACGTCTGCGACTTTTGTACCGCCGTTACGAGCAATGATATCAACAGCCCCAAGGGTAAAATTGGTTTGTGCCATGTTGTTAGCCTCTGAACGCCAAAGTTAATTTGCAGAGCACGCCGAAGCCATTTGACAGGCTTTTATTGACGCGCAGAAACGCCCGGAGGGTAATTTCCCGAGCTCAATCTGTCCTGGTTTATAGATGACTAATGAGTACAAAAGGAACGAGCCAATCTTCCCTGATTAGGTTGTATGATTAATTTTGCTAACTTCTCCGTGAGTTAAGGTATAAGCGAGCTTTGATAAAAACGCCATTGGGGAAAATTATTTTTTATGAAAATCTGGCATTGATAAAAATTTTATTCAGATTATCGAGTTAATTAACCATAGCAAGTGAATGGCTTTTTCTGTTATTTAGCATGTATATTATTAGGTTTTTAGATGTATTTTGTTTGCTATTTTTCCGGGGTGGTAAATTATTAATTTGTTATTAATCATGGTAATGGGTTTTTTTTATTCTGACGGCTTGCATATTTTTTCTTTAATGCTACATCAGGGGAGGGAATAGCTAAATATCGGGTGTATTTAATAAGGTAGTGGTGCGCTTACCCATATCCAAAAGGAGTAATTGCGATTAAATCATTTCTTTGGTGAATTCTTTGATATTAAATTATTTTATAATTGAATGTATTTCATTAGATATCCTATTGATTTCAATTGGTGTTGTTAAGCAATGCTTTAGATTGGGCAGTGGGGCCAATGTGAACGCCCCTGTGGCCACCTATAACATGGTGTAGGCTTTTTTCAGACCGGTATCCTCTTGCGGATCTGCGCCTTGTGAGGGGGGCGACTCTTCTTCGCAGCGCTCATACTCTGCTGAAGGGGGGGCTTCTGTCTGGGTGGGGGCGGTTTCCGGTGCAGGCATGGTTTCTTGAATGATCTGCTCATCAAAGGTTGGATTCAGCGCAGGTGAAAGTGGGGAGCTGGATAGGCTATCTGGCATGGCGATATGGGGAACGGGTGCATCCTGCACAAATTGGGACTCATCTTCTTTCACCGTTCGGCTACAGGCCATGATCAACACGCCGCACAGGGCGAAAAATGCATACAAAATATTGCCGCCCAAGGGTTGGATCAGCGCGCCGACGGCCAGTGGCCCGATACTGGCACCCACGCCAAACGCCATCAACAAACAAGCTGCCAGCGAAACGCGACGTTCGGGTTCAATCATGTCGTTGGCCAGGGCCACTGCCAGTGGGTAAAGAGTAAATTGCAGCATGCTGACGATGAAGCCCACAGCCAGTAATATCGGGAAATCAATGTGTGGCAATAGCGCCAAAGGTAACGCGGCAATAATTAGCAGTATTGCGTTAACGCGCATCAGTAGCGTGCGGTTATAACGGTCTGACAACCAACTGAGCGGAAATTGCGCCACCAGCCCGGCAAAAATGGCGATAGCCATAAACAGACCGGTTTGCTGTGTTGTTAACGATTGCTGGCTGGCATACACCGGCGCTAACCCATAAAAGGAACCCACGACCATGCCAATAACCAGCGTGGTACCCAGTACTTTGGGAATGGCGTGGACAAAATAGCGCAGTTCCATGGGGGCGGGAGACATATGACGTGCATTGGTTCGTGTGGTCAGGGCGATGGGAACCAGGCACAGGGAAAAACACAGGGCAATAAGCAACAGGGTGGCAATGCCGAGATCGGTTTGCAGCATCAATACGATCTGCCCCAGCGACATACCGAGATAAGACGCGGCCATATAAAAACCGAATACCATTCCGCGCTGATTGGATTCTGACTGATCGTTCAGCCAACTCTCCAGCACCATGTACTGGCACATCATGCACAAACCGATAATCAGCCGTAACACCACCCATATCGGAATGTATTCCGTCAGGCCATGGCCAAGCACGGCTGCAGTAATGATCCCGGCACAGGAAACATAGGCGCGAATGTGCCCGACGCGGGCAATCAGAAAGTGACCTACTTTGCCGCCAATCACCAGACCGATATAATTAGCGGCGATAATGGCACCGATCAGGGTCCCGCTTACGTTGATGGAGGTTAACCGCAAGGATATGTACGTGGTGAGCAACCCTGAGCCCAGCAGCATCAGCAGGGTGGTGGTATACAATGGAAAGAATACGCCTAACGTTTTTTTCACTCGGCCTTCCTGTTTTGTCGAAGCCCTGTTCATCGCTGAACAAAATGGCGTGTAATGCCCCCACATCAAACGACAGTTCAGCAATCTGAACGCTGTCATTGATACTAGCAGTTCAGGCTACGGCTTAAAACCGCATCCCTGCGAAGCCGTGCGCATTTGTGCCACAGAGCCGCAAGGAACGCTTGATAAATGCTACTATCGGGCGCATATACCTTGATTCACCAAGGAGAGACGATGAGTGAGAATCAACTGCGTAAGCTCAGTATTGCCGTAGGGCAGAAACTGCAGGCCCGCGGGCAGTGGATCACCTGTGCAGAGTCCTGTACCGGTGGGGGCATTGCCAAGGCGATTACCGATATTGCCGGCAGCTCGGCCTATTTTGACCGTGGCTTTGTCACCTACAGTAATGCGGCCAAGCATGAGCTGTTGGGGGTAGCAGAAGCGACTTTGAAGATGCATGGCGCTGTCAGTGAAGACGTGGTGCGCGAGATGGCACAAGGCGCGCTAAAGGCGGCGAAGGCCGATCTGGCACTTTCAGTCAGTGGCATTGCAGGCCCGGATGGCGGTAGTGATGAAAAACCGGTCGGGACCGTCTGGTTTGGCTTTGCCGAACGTTCTGGCCGGGTGCAGGCACACAAGCGACAATTTGCTGGCGATCGCGATGCGGTTCGCTTGCAGGCCACGATTTTTGCGCTGCAAATGGCGCTTGACGAATTTTTGTAAAATTAGGCTTGATACTGTATGACTATACAGTATAATTAGTGGCATTTCCTGCACAACATACATTCAGCGACAGTGTGGGGTAACACCGGCATTGCGAAACGAAGGAGCAAAAATGGCTATTGATGAGAACAAGCAAAAGGCGTTAGCTGCAGCACTGGGCCAGATTGAGAAACAATTCGGCAAAGGCTCCATCATGCGTCTGGGTGAAGACCGCTCCATGGACGTAGAAACGATCTCCACCGGTTCGCTGTCCCTCGATATCGCATTGGGTGCAGGCGGTCTGCCAATGGGGCGTATCGTCGAGATTTATGGTCCGGAATCTTCGGGTAAAACCACCTTGACCTTGCAGGTGATTGCCGCCGCTCAACGCGAAGGTAAAACCTGTGCGTTTATCGATGCCGAGCATGCGCTGGATCCTATCTACGCCAAGAAGCTGGGCGTGGATATCGACAACCTGCTATGTTCTCAGCCGGATACCGGTGAGCAGGCGTTGGAAATCTGTGATGCATTGACCCGTTCAGGTGCCGTTGACGTCATCATCGTCGACTCCGTCGCGGCATTGACGCCGAAAGCAGAAATTGAAGGCGAAATCGGCGACTCACATATGGGCCTGGCGGCACGTATGATGAGCCAGGCCATGCGTAAACTGGCTGGTAACCTGAAGAACGCCAATACGCTACTGATCTTCATCAACCAGATCCGTATGAAAATCGGTGTGATGTTCGGTAACCCGGAAACCACTACCGGGGGGAATGCTCTGAAGTTCTACGCTTCTGTCCGTCTGGATATCCGCCGTATCGGCGCAATTAAAGAAGGTGATGAAGTAATCGGTAGCGAAACCCGTGTAAAAGTGGTGAAGAACAAGATTGCTGCACCGTTTAAACAGGCTGAGTTCCAAATCCTGTATGGCGAAGGGATCAACAGCCGTGGCGAATTGGTTGATCTGGGCGTGAAGCACAAAATGATCGAGAAAGCCGGTGCCTGGTATAGCTATAACGGTGAGAAGATCGGCCAGGGTAAATCAAATGCCTGTAACTTCCTGAAAGAGAATCCGGCAATTGCTGCTGAGCTGGATAAGAAACTGCGTGATCTGTTGCTGCATAGCAATGGTGAGCTGGTTGCTGCCGGTGCCGAAGATGCAGACGATAGCGAAGCAGAAACCAGCGAAGAGTTTTGATCTTTGCCGGTGGGTATACGTCCCTTAGGGCGTATACCGATAACCAAGGCTTGCAGATATGAATGACGTAGGTTCCCAATCTGCTGGTAATCAGCAAAATACGTTGATTAGCCGTGCGATGCGGTTATTGTCCCAACGCGATCATAGTGAAGTCGAACTGCGCCGCAAACTTGCGGCGCCGCCATTTATGGCGAACGCCAGATTCGGTGCCAAATCCTCCGCAGAACCGCCAGAAGAACCTATTGATCCTGCCACGATTGATCAGGTGATTGCCTATTGCTATCAACATAACTGGTTGGATGACCGGCGTTTTGCCAATAGTTTTATTGCCAGCCGGAGCCGCAAAGGATATGGCGCGCAACGCATACGCTCAGAACTGATGCAAAAGGGCGTTGATAACGAGGTTGTGCAGGCCGCGCTGGCAGAATGTGAAATTGACTGGTGCGAGCAAGCCAGAGAGATCGCGCTACGGAAATTTGGCGATCCGCTCCCAGTGGAATGGAAAGAGAAAGCCAAAGTGTTGCGCTATCTGCTCTATCGAGGCTTCTTTCAGGAAGAAATTCAGTCAATTTACCGTGATTTTGCGCAATGAACGCACACGGGGTTTTACTTCCCACCGAAGAAAATTTATCTTATCCCCACATTTAGTTCGTGAGCCAGATGATACCGGCAGGATGTCGTGCCTCTTGCTCACGAGTCGTTATTCTAGCCTTTCCGGGAAAATTATGAGCAAGAGCACCGCTGAGATCCGTCAAGCGTTTCTCGATTTCTTTCATAGTAAAGGTCATCAGGTTGTAGCAAGCAGCTCTCTGGTACCTAACAATGATCCGACATTGCTGTTTACCAATGCCGGCATGAACCAATTTAAGGACGTTTTCCTGGGGCTGGACAAGCGAGCCTATTCGCGTGCCACCACTTCACAACGTTGCGTACGTGCCGGTGGCAAGCACAACGATCTGGAAAACGTAGGTTATACCGCACGTCACCATACCTTCTTTGAAATGTTGGGTAACTTCAGCTTCGGTGATTATTTCAAGCATGATGCCATCAGCTACGCGTGGGAACTGTTGACCGGTGAAAACTGGTTCAACCTGCCGAAAGAAAAGCTGTGGGTCACGGTTTATGAGACTGATGACGAAGCCTACGATATCTGGCAAAAGCAGATTGGTGTTCCTGCCGAGCGTATTATCCGCATCGGTGATAACAAAGGCGCGGCCTTTGCTTCCGACAACTTCTGGCAGATGGGTGATACTGGCCCATGCGGTCCCTGCACCGAGATCTTCTACGATCACGGTGACCATATCTGGGGTGGGCCTCCGGGCAGCGCAGAAGAAGATGGCGATCGTTACATCGAGATCTGGAACATCGTGTTCATGCAGTTTAACCGTCAGTCTGACGGTACCATGTTGCCACTGCCGAAACCTTCGGTGGATACCGGCATGGGCCTGGAACGTATCGCAGCAGTGTTGCAGCATGTGAACTCCAACTATGATATCGATCTGTTCCGCACCTTGATTGAGGCCGTCGCTAAAGTGACTGGCGCAACCGATCTGAGCAACAAATCTCTACGCGTTATCGCGGACCACATCCGTTCATGTGCCTTCCTGATTTCTGATGGTGTTATCCCTTCGAATGAGAACCGTGGCTACGTGCTACGCCGTATCATTCGCCGTGCGATCCGCCATGGCAATATGCTGGGCGCGAAAGATACCTTCTTCTACAAGCTGGTTGCTCCATTGATTGAAGTCATGGGCCCGGCGGCGGATGAGCTGAAACGCCAGCAGGCGCAGGTAGAACAGGTATTGAAAACCGAAGAAGAGCAGTTTGCCCGTACGCTGGAGCGTGGTTTGGCACTGTTAGATGATGAATTGGCCAAGCTGCAGGGCGATACGCTGGATGGTGAGACGGCATTCCGTCTGTATGATACCTATGGCTTCCCGGTGGATCTTACCGCTGATGTCTGCCGTGAGCGTGGGCTGAAGGTCGACGAAGAAGGATTTGAGCAGGCGATGGAAGCTCAGCGTCGCCGGGCCCGTGAATCCAGCGGTTTTGGTGCTGACTATAACAGTTTGATCCGTGTTGAAGGGGCCAGCCAGTTCAATGGTTACGATCGTGAACAGCAACAGGCGAAAGTGATAGCCTTGTTCCGTGATGGTCAGCCAGTAGATGAAATCCATGCCGGTGAAGAGGCCGTGGTGGTGCTGGACGAAACGCCATTCTATGCGGAATCAGGTGGTCAGGTTGGCGATAAAGGCGTGCTGAAAGCGGCAGGTAGCGAGTTTGTGGTCAGTGATGCACAGAAATATGGCCAGGCAATCGGCCATTTGGGCAAACTGGCTACGGGATCGCTGAAACTGAATGACCGTGTTGATGCGGTGATCGACAGTGAGCGCCGTAACCGCATTCGCTTGAATCACTCAGCCACCCACCTGCTGCATGCGGCACTACGCCAGATACTGGGGGAACACGTAGCGCAGAAAGGTTCGTTGGTGAATGACAAGTACCTGCGTTTCGATTTCTCGCATTTTGAAGCGATGAAGCCAGAACAGCTGCGCGCGGTAGAAGACTTGGTTAACCAGCAGGTGCGTCGTAATCTGCCGGTGCAGACCGACGTGATGGCGCTGGATGAGGCAAAAGAGAAGGGCGCTATGGCGCTGTTTGGTGAGAAGTACGACGACAACGTGCGTGTGCTGACCATGGGCGATTTCTCTACCGAACTGTGTGGTGGCACCCACGCCAGCCGTACCGGCGATATCGGTCTGTTCCGTATCCAGAGTGAATCCGGTACTGCTGCCGGTATCCGCCGTATCGAAGCGGTGACCGGGGAAGGGGCGATAGCCACTGTGCATCAACAAAGCGATTTGTTACAGGACGTTGCGCATCTGGTGAAGGGTGACAGCAATAACCTGAGTGATAAAGTACGTGCGGTGCTCGATCGCACTCGTGCGTTGGAAAAAGAGTTGCAACAGCTGAAAGATCAGCAGGCTGCGCTGGAAAGCGCCTCGTTGTCGAGTAAAGCGAAGCTGGTCAACGGCGTGAAACTGCTGGTTAGCCAGTTGGATAACGTAGAGCCGAAGATATTGCGTACTATGGTTGACGACCTTAAAAATCAATTGGGTTCTGCGATTATCGTTCTGGCAACGACGGAAGAAGGCAAAGTCAGCCTGATTGCAGGTGTTACCAAAGATTTGACCGACCGGGTTAAGGCTGGCGATCTGATTGGTAGTATTGCACAGCAGGTTGGTGGGAAGGGCGGTGGCCGCCCAGATATGGCAATGGCCGGGGGAAGCGATACCAGCGCCCTGCCAGCGGCATTGAACAGCGTAGAAGCCTGGGTGGCCTCGAAGCTGTGAATATAAATAAATAGCACATCGCAACGCCATAATCCCTTGTAGGTTATGGCGTTTTAATACCGTGCTAACACAATGTGGTTACAATTACGGGAACAAAGTTTTTCAGGTCGACTAAACTTATCCTTAATCTGGAGTGACACCAAGTCTGCTTACATTTATTGTCGGCTCTTGACTTACGTTTTCACTGCATATGATGGATAATGTCGGGGAAACTGAGAGACCCGACTCTTTTAATCTTTCAAGGAGCAAAGAATGTTAATTCTGACTCGTCGAGTTGGTGAAACCCTCATGATTGGCGATGAGGTCACGGTCACAGTGCTAGGGGTTAAGGGCAATCAAGTTCGTATTGGTGTGAATGCTCCCAAAGAGGTGTCTGTTCACCGCGAAGAAATCTATCAGCGCATCCAGGCCGAGAAGTCTCAACAGACGACTTATTGATTTCTAAGTAGCGTCTCGTTTCATCGCGAGACGCTATTGCCGCCCTTCTTCTCCGTTCCTCCCCCTTACTACACTACCTTTACCCGATAAATCTTTCGTCTTCCGCCAAACTTTTCTGCACGCAGTTACCTTGTTTGTTAGTTGATAAAACACCCTTTTTGCCGTGAAATCACTCATGTTGCCTGTGATTTGTGCAAACGCGCATGAGTTGGGAAAAATTGTTTGACTTATAAGTCGGGGAAAGTAATATGTGCGCCACGCAGTGCCGATGAGCTTCTCTAAAGCAAGTTAGGCACAATTCGCAAGAAGCGTATGGTGAGGTGGCCGAGAGGCTGAAGGCGCTCCCCTGCTAAGGGAGTATGCGGTCAAAAGCTGCATCCGGGGTTCGAATCCCCGCCTCACCGCCATTTGCATCCATAGCTCAGCTGGATAGAGTACTCGGCTACGAACCGAGCGGTCGGAGGTTCGAATCCTCCTGGATGCACCATATTACAAGGTATCTGCCTGAGGTTGTTTGCTTCCAGATGGGTACCCGCTGAAAGGTAGCACTAAGGGAGATAACGTTGCTTTAGCAACGGCCTGAAGGGCGAAGCGGTTACGCTGAGTAATCCTCCTGGATGCACCATATTTTGCAGTATGGTGGGTTTGTAACAACATACCATACGGTATCAAAAAGAATTCCTGTGCATCCATAGCTCAGCTGGATAGAGTACTCGGCTACGAACCGAGCGGTCGGAGGTTCGAATCCTCCTGGATGCACCATTCTTTATCTCACTAATCGCTAAGCAGATACGCTTAGAGAGTGGCGAGTCGGATAGCGGCACAAGGGAGGATAACGTTGCTTCAGCAACGGCCCATCGGGTGAAGCGCTTTGCGCTGAATAATCCTCCTGGATGCACCATTCTTCAGTGAAGTTTCACGGAACGAAACACATTCGCTATAAAATTAGATTGCATCCATAGCTCAGCTGGATAGAGTACTCGGCTACGAACCGAGCGGTCGGAGGTTCGAATCCTCCTGGATGCACCATCTTTATCTCACTAATCGCTAAGCAGATACGCTTAGAGAGCGGCGAGTCAGATAGCGGCACAAGGAAGGATAACGTTGCTTTAGCAACGGCCCATCGGGTGAAGCGCTTTGCGCTGAATAATCCTCCTGGATGCACCATTCTAAAACGTATTTATCTGAGAATGTCAGAGTTACAGATGAATATGAGCTGAAAGAAAAACCTGCTTCGGCGGGTTTTTTTGTATTCAATCTTCCGCAACGTCACGTCCGTACAGCACTTTCCGTCATCCTCAGGCAGCGACAACCATTCGTCTTTACGCTAAAGTAGCTTTCTTTCCTCAATGGTCATGGAGTCACGATGTACGATCGTTACCAAGGTCTGATCTTTGACATGGATGGCACCATTCTGGACACGGAGCCGACACACCTCAAAGCCTGGCATGAAGTGTTGGCACGCTATGGTATGACGTTTGATGAAGCGGTAATGACAGGTCTGAATGGCTCACCAACCTGGCGTATTGCCCAGGAGATCATTGAAGTGCATCAGGCCGATCTCGATCCTCATCATCTTGCTGCAGAGAAAACCCGCGTGGTGGAAGGAATGTTGCTGGACACCGTGCGACCATTGCCACTGATTGAGGTCGTGAAATCTTACCATGGCCGCCGGCCCATGGCCGTAGGCACGGGCAGCGAGCACCGGATGGCAGAGAGGTTACTACGTCATTTAGGGTTGCTGAACTGTTTTGATGCCATCGTCGGGGCTGATGATGTTCAGCGCCATAAGCCGGCACCAGATACCTTCCTGCGCTGTGCAGAATTAATTGGCGTGCCCCCAGCGCACTGTGTGGTGTTTGAGGATGCCGAGTTTGGTATTCAGGCAGCCAGAAGTGCCAATATGGCCGTGGTAGACGTTCGCACGTTGTGAGTAGTACGCTGGCGGTCATATCGCTGTTTGGCAGCAGTTTTCTCAGTGCGACACTGTTGCCTGGCAATTCAGAAATTGTGTTGGTTGCGTTGTTGACCAACAACAGCGCCTCACCGAGTTGGTTGGTGTTGGCTGCAACGTTGGGAAATACCCTTGGGGGATTGACCAATGTCATTATCGGGCGCCTGTTACCGGCGTTGAAACCTCAGCGAGGGTTGGAAACGGCTCTTGGTTGGTTAAAACGTTTTGGCCCGGCTGCGCTGCTGCTCAGTTGGGTACCGGTTGTAGGCGATTTGTTGTGCGTGTTGGCAGGTTGGCTGCGCATGCCATGGGGCTCTGTTACGCTGTTTCTGTGTATTGGGAAGGCGTTGCGTTACATCATTTTGACTATGATTACGCTACAGGGGATAGCCTGGTGGCAATAACCAAGTGAATATAACTCAATATTCTCTTGAGCGCAGATTCAGTATGCTTACGAGTTATCGTTTTTAGAAGCGGGAGGTCAATTTGATCCCGGACGTATCACAGGCGCTTGCTTGGTTGGAAGCCCACCCTCATGCATTAAAAGGGATCCGGCGTGGTATTGAGCGTGAAACATTGCGGGTTACCCCCGATGGCGCGCTGGCCAGCACCGGTCATCCAGAAAAACTGGGGGCGGCATTAACGCACCATTGGATCACCACGGACTTTGCCGAGGCGCTGCTAGAATTTATTACGCCGGTTGATGACAACATCGATCACTTGCTGACGTTTTTACGTGACATCCATCGCCATGTTGCGCGCAATTTGGGTGATGAACGCATGTGGCCACTGAGCATGCCATGCTTTATTGCCGCGGAGCAGGATATCGAGTTGGCGCAATTTGGTTCATCCAACATCGGCCGGATGAAGACGCTTTACCGTGAGGGGCTGAAGAACCGCTATGGCGCATTGATGCAAACCATTTCCGGTGTGCATTACAATTTCTCCTTACCGCTGGAATTCTGGCAGGCGTGGGCAGGTGTCAAGGACGAGGAAAGTGGCAAAGAGCAGATCTCGGCGGGCTACTTCCGTCTGATCCGTAACTATTATCGCTTCGGTTGGGTGATCCCGTATCTGTTTGGTGCCTCACCAGCCATCTGTTCTTCATTCTTGAAAGGGCGTGAAACCTCCCTGCCGTTTGAGCGTAATGAAAAGGGGATGTGCTATCTGCCTTACGCGACGTCGTTGCGCCTGAGCGATCTGGGTTATACCAATAAATCGCAAAGCAACCTGGGTATTACCTTTAACGATCTGCAAAGCTATGTGAAAGGGTTGAAGCGCGCTATCGCTACACCTTCGCCAGAGTATGCCAAGCTGGGCGTGAAAGAGGGCGATCGCTATCTGCAGCTAAACAGCAACGTGCTGCAGATTGAAAACGAGCTTTATGCACCGATCCGGCCAAAACGCGTCACCAAGAGCGGAGAGACACCTTCGGATGCACTGCTGCGCGGCGGCATTGAATATATCGAAGTGCGTTCTTTGGATATCAACCCGTTCTCACCGATTGGCGTGGATGCGGTACAGGCGCGTTTCCTGGATCTGTTCCTGGTATGGTGCGTATTGGCGGATGCGCCAGAAATGAGCAGTGATGAGCTACTGTGCACCCGCAAAAACTGGAATCGGGTGATCCTGGAGGGGCGTAAGCCAGGCCAGACCATCGGTATCGGCTGTAATGACACTCGCGAACCGTTGGATAAAGTTGGTAAGGCACTGTTTGACGATTTGAAACGCGTCGCCGAAGTGCTTGATAACGAAGCAGGTAACCAACAATATCAGCAGGTGTGTGACGAACTGGTTGCTGCGTTTGACGATCCGGAACTGACGTTCTCGGCCCGTATCCTCAAAGCAATGAAAGCGGAAGGCAACGGCCGTGTTGGTCTGGAACTGGCGGAGCAATACCGCAAGATGCTGATGGAAGAGCCACTGGAAATTCTGACCGAAGAGCAACTGGCTCAGGAACAGAAAGCCTCATGGCAGCGTCAGCGCGACATAGAAGCCAGCGATACGCTAAGCTTTGATGAGTTCCTGAAGATTAACGGCGGGAGCTGAAAAAGAAAAAGGCCACATCAATGTGGCCAAATATGCATCTCTGATGACAGGGATGATGATAACAAATGCGCGTCTTTCATAAATTAAGACTCGTAGAGTTGGAAAAGGTTTCATCGGTACGAAAAAAGTTTCGAAATAAATACACTTTTACGAGGAGGTGACGACATGCCACTGTTGGATAGCTTTACCGTAGACCATACCCGCATGGCCGCTCCGGCTGTTCGTGTTGCTAAAACCATGAAAACTCCGCATGGCGATACCATCACCGTATTCGATCTGCGTTTCTGCCGCCCGAATCTGGAAGTGATGCCTGAACGCGGTATCCACACCCTGGAGCACCTGTTTGCGGGCTTCATGCGCGATCACCTGAACGGTAACGGTGTTGAAATTATTGATATCTCGCCAATGGGATGCCGGACCGGTTTCTACATGAGCCTGATCGGGGTGCCGGAAGAGCAGCGTGTGGCCGATGCCTGGAAAGCGGCAATGGCTGATGTGCTGAAAGTCACTGACCAGCGTAAGATCCCTGAACTCAATGAGTTCCAGTGTGGTACCTACCACATGCACTCCCTGGAGGAAGCGCAGGATATCGCCAAGCATATTCTTGACCACGGTGTGGTGGTGAACCACAACGAAGAGTTGGCACTGCCGAAAGAGAAACTGCAAGAACTGCACATCTAGTGTTGGCGCAAAAGCCACCCCGAAAAGACGCGATTGCCGCGTCTTTTCTTTTTTGGGCTCAGTGGTTTTGTACGCTGGACTGCAGGGATTTGATCGGTGTGACGCGCACCTGTTTGATCATGTTTTCCTGCACGTCGAGGATGTCGATATCATAGTGGCTGATGCGGACTCGGGTACCGATCTCCGGGATGTCTTCCAGCTCTTCCAACAACATGCCATTGATGGTTCTGGCCCCGGTGGCTGGCAGCGTCCAGTTGAAGGCCTTATTCAGTTCACGTACGTTGGCTGTGCCATCGATCAGCACTGAACCATCGCTCTGCGGATTGACCTCTTCTGCCAGGGTAGGTGACATTGAAGTTGTGAAGTCACCGACGATCTCTTCAAGAATATCCTCAACGGTAACCAAGCCTTGAATATCACCGTACTCATCGACCACGATGCCGACTTTCTCTTTATTGCGCTGGAATTTTACCAACTGCACATTGAGCGGGGTGCCTTCGGGGACGTAATAGATCTCATCGGCCGCCCGCAGTAGATTCTCTTTGTTGAACTCTTTTTTCTCGGTCATGAGCCGGTAGGCTTCGCGCACCCGTAGCATGCCGATGGAATCATCCAGAGAATCGCGATACAGCACGATGCGGCCATGGGGGGAGTGCGTCAGCTGGCGCATGATCGACTTCCAGTCGTCATTGACGTCGATGCCGACAATCTCATTGCGGGGCACCATGATGTCATTTACCGTCACTTTTTCCAGGTCCAGCACTGAAATCAGCATATCCTGATTGCGGCGCGAAATCTGCGACTGGGATTCGTTCACAATGGTGCGCAGCTCATCTTTACTCAACGCGCCGCTGATGCGTACATTGGTGCGGATACCGAAAATACGCAGCAGCAGGCTGGTAACGCCGTTGAGCAACCACACCAGCGGGAACATCAGTTTCTGCAGTGGCGCCAACAGAAAGCTGCTGGGGAAAGCGATACGCTCAGGATAGAGGGCGGCGAAGGTTTTCGGTAACACTTCGGCAAACAACAGAACGACAAAAGTCAGTACCCCGGTCGCGATCGCAACACCGATATCGCCATACAGACGCATCCCGACAATCGTGCCTAATGCCGAGGCCAGAATATTGACCAGGTTATTGCCGATCAGCACCAGGCCAATCAGCCGGTCAGGCTTTTGCAGTAATTTCTCCACCCGGCGTGCGGAGCGGTTTCCCTGCTTGGACAGGTGACGAAGGCGATAGCGGTTGAGCGTCATCATGCCGGTTTCGGAGGCTGAGAAATAAGCGGAGACCACCACCATAATCACCAGAATGAAAATGAGGGTCCCTGTCGAAACGTGCTCCAACGCGGTATTCCTTATGTAGATAAAAAGATAGCCTCAGCGGGATGAGGGGCGCCAAACTTTATTTTAGCGCACCATCACTTCCTGAAGCAGGCGGCTGCCGAAGTAGGCCATTGTGAGCAGAAAAGAGCCGGCAAAGCTGAACCAGACAACACGGCGGCCACGCCAGCCTTCATGATAATGCCCCCACAGCAGAACGATATAGACAAACCAGGCCATGATGGACAACACGGCTTTATGTACGTTCTCTTTGCTGAACAGGTTATCCATATACAGCAGGCCTGTACACAGTGTCAGCGTTAGCAGGACAACACCGATCTGAGTGATGTGAAACATCTTGCGCTCAATGCTCATCAGCGGTGGCATATCGGCGCTGAAACTGAGTTTCTTATGCTTTAACAGATAATCGAGCCAGGCGAGTTGCAACGCGTACAGCGTGGCGATAATCAAGGTAGCATAAGAGAACAGCGCCAGACCAATATGTACCATCAGTTCCGGGCTGGCCTCCAGATGGGTGATAAACTCCCCTGGCAGAAAGCTGGCAAAGGCCAGATTGATCATCGCAAAGCTGTAAACGATCGGCAGCAGGAACCAGCCGCGATCGCGGGAGGCGACGAAAGTCATCACCGAGCAAATGATCAGGCTGACGATAGAACCGATGTTCAGCAGGCTGAGGTTTTGCCCGGCACTGACATCAAAAATACGCTGCTGGAGTGCGATAGCATGGCAGATTAGCGCCACAACAGCCGAAACAAGCGCCAGCCGACGGTATGCGCTATTCTTCCGCAACAAACTGGGAATGATCAGTCCAAGGCTGAGCAGGTAGGCCATCAAAGCCACAATAGAGAAAACTGGCATAGCGTTATTTAGCATCGGCATGGTTAATTGGAATGCCAGTATAACGTCGAGCGGGCCCTACTCCAACCAATCTCCAACGCTGAGGCAGAGATCGTTTCAGCTTCGTGTTATAATCGCCGCAATTGTGTCGCCACTGCGGCCTGACTCTTACGTTGAGCATGAGACGATGTTTGAAAATTTAACCGATCGATTGTCGCGCACTCTGCGCAATATCAGCGGCCGTGGGCGGCTGACCGAAGAGAATATCAAAGACACCCTGCGTGAAGTACGTATGGCCTTGCTGGAAGCGGACGTTGCGCTGCCGGTGGTGCGTGACTTCATCAACCGTGTAAAAGAGAGCGCGGTAGGGCATGAAGTTAACAAAAGCCTGACGCCCGGCCAGGAGTTCGTCAAGATCGTCAAGAGCGAGCTGATTGCCGCCATGGGCGAGGTTAACACCGAGCTGAATCTGGCGGCACAGCCTCCGGCGGTGGTGCTGATGGCGGGCTTGCAAGGTGCGGGTAAAACCACCAGCGTGGCCAAGCTCGGCAAATTCCTGAAAGAAAAACAAAAGAAAAAAGTGTTAGTGGTGTCTGCCGACGTGTATCGCCCTGCGGCGATCCGTCAGTTGGAAACTCTGGCAGAAGGCGTGGGCATCGATTTCTTCCCGTCGGACGTTAAAGAAAAGCCAATCGACATCGTTAACCGTGCGCTGCAACAGGCCAAGCTGAAGTTTTACGACGTTCTGATCGTCGATACCGCCGGTCGTTTGCACGTTGATGAAGCGATGATGGACGAAATCAAACAGGTGCATGCAGCGATCAAGCCAGTAGAAACCCTGTTTGTGGTCGATGCGATGACCGGCCAGGATGCGGCCAACACTGCCAAGGCGTTCAATGAAGCGCTGCCGCTGACTGGCGTGGTGCTGACCAAGGTTGATGGTGATGCGCGTGGTGGTGCCGCGTTGTCTATCCGTCACATTACCGGCAAACCGATCAAGTTCCTGGGTGTGGGCGAGAAAACCGATGCGCTGGAGCCATTCCATCCGGATCGGGTCGCTTCGCGTATTCTCGGCATGGGTGACGTACTGTCGCTGATCGAAGATATCGAAAGCAAGGTCGACCGCGAGCAGGCAGAAAAACTGGCAAGCAAGCTTAAGAAAGGGGACGGTTTCGATCTGACCGATTTCCTCGAACAGCTTAAGCAGATGCGCAACATGGGCGGTATGGCCAGCATGCTGAGCAAGTTGCCCGGTGCGGGCCAACTGCCGGACAACGTCAAATCGCAGATGGATGACAAAGTACTGGTGCGCATGGAGGCGATCATTAACTCAATGACGCTGAAAGAGCGCGCCAAGCCAGAAATCATCAAGGGCTCGCGTAAACGTCGTATCGCGATGGGCTCGGGTATGCAGGTGCAGGATGTTAACCGTTTGCTCAAACAGTTTGATGACATGCAGCGCATGATGAAAAAGATGAAAAAAGGCGGGATGGCGAAGATGATGCGCGGCATGAAAGGCATGATGCCGCCGGGCTTCCCAGGCCGTTAAAGCCGAGCCGCATGCTTCATGCGGCGGGGTTATCGATTTACCGTTCGAGGTAAAGACGGCTCGAAAGTGTATTGGCTGCAAAAACGAATTCCAGGCAATCTACGCTTTAGATTGCTTTTTGCGCCAAAATGAGTAAAATTTTCGGGCTTTTTATATTGCAACCGGGCCCCGTCCCTCAATGGGGCCCGGCTGTTTTATTAACTAAAGAGGATGTTATGGTAACAATTCGTTTGGCACGTGGCGGCGCTAAAAAGCGTCCGTTCTATCAAGTAGTAGTGACCGACAGCCGCAATGCTCGTGATGGTCGTTTCATCGAGCGTGTAGGTTTCTTCAACCCGATCGCTTCTGGTCAGGCTGAAGCACTGCGTCTGGACCTGGATCGCATTGAGCACTGGGTTGGTCTGGGTGCTACCGTTTCTGATCGCGTTCACGCGCTGATCAAAGACGCTAAGAAAGCAGCTTAATCTGTCGCGGTGGTGGCAATGAGCAAGCAACTCAAACCGGTAGCACCTACGCAGCCGATTGTACTCGGTAAAATGGGGTCTACTTACGGCATTCGTGGTTGGCTCAGAGTGTTTTCATCCACCGAGAACGCCGAAAGCATATTTGACTATCAGCCTTGGTTTATCCAACGCTCTGGTCAGTGGCAGCTTGTCGAGTTGGAAGACTGGAAGCGCCACAGTCAGGATCTGATCATCAAAGTCAAAGGCATTGACGATCGGGATGCGGCGAATTTACTGACGAATTGCGAAATTGTCGTAGATTCTGAGCAATTGCCTCCGCTGGAAGGCGATGATTACTACTGGAAAGACCTTATGGGCTGCCAGGTAGTCACCACTTCCGGATACGAGCTGGGTAAAGTCATTGATATGATGGAAACCGGCTCAAACGACGTCATGGTCGTGCGGGCGAACCTGAAAGATGCATTTGGCATGAAGGAGCGGTTGGTCCCGTTTCTTCATGGGCAGGTTATCAAGAAAGTCGATCTCGCTGCCAAGGTAATCGAGGCAGAGTGGGATCCTGGTTTTTGACCTCCGGATTTAATGGTCGAGGCAAGTGGAATGTATGTCCTATGAATTTCGAGTCGCAGCTGGGTAGTCAACAACGCAGTGACCTGAAAGACAACGGATATAACAATATGGGGATTGGCTGGTGTTCATTGGTATTGTAAGCCTGTTTCCTGAGATGTTCCGTGCAATCACCGATTACGGGGTAACTAGCCGGGCAGTAAAAAATGGCCTGCTGAGCGTGCAGTGTTGGAGTCCACGTGACTTCACCTACGACCGGCATCGTACCGTGGACGATCGCCCTTATGGCGGCGGCCCGGGAATGCTGATGATGGTGCAACCTTTACGGGAAGCCATTCATGCAGCAAAAGCAGCGGCAGGCGAGGGAGCAAAGGTGATTTATCTGTCACCTCAGGGGCGCAAACTGGATCAAGCCGGTGTGTGCGAACTGGCGGCTAATCAGAAGATGATTCTGGTGTGTGGCCGTTACGAAGGGATAGATGAGCGCGTGATCCAAACCGAAATTGACGAAGAATGGTCAATCGGCGATTACGTTCTCAGTGGCGGCGAGCTGCCGGCAATGACCCTGATTGATTCGGTCGCCCGTTTTATACCGGGTGTTCTGGGCCATCAGGCGTCAGCGGAAGAAGACTCTTTTGCTGATGGATTGCTGGACTGTCCGCACTATACCCGCCCGGAGGTGTTGGAAGGGATGGAGGTTCCGCCGGTTTTACTGTCGGGCAACCATGCCGAGATACGTCGCTGGCGCTTAAAGCAGTCGCTGGGCCGAACCTGGCTTAGAAGACCTGAACTTCTAGAAAGCCTAGCTCTGACTGACGAGCAAGCGGTGTTACTGGCAGAGTTCCAGCGGGAACATCAGGCCAAGTAACAGGACTATGAAGGGAACGTCTGAGCATTGTCTCGACGAGACCGATATATCAGTTTACCTAGGGTAAGAGACTTATTATGAGCAACATTATCAAGCAAATTGAACAAGAGCAGATGAAGCAAGACGTACCTGCATTCCGTCCGGGTGATTCCGTGGAAGTTAAGGTATGGGTCGTTGAAGGTAGCAAAAAACGTCTGCAGGCATTCGAGGGCGTGGTTATCGCAATCCGTAACCGCGGTCTGCACTCTGCATTCACTGTTCGTAAGATTTCCAACGGCGAAGGTGTTGAGCGTGTATTCCAGACTCACTCCCCAGTAATCGACAGCATTACTGTTAAACGTCGTGGTGCCGTTCGTAAAGCCAAACTGTACTACCTGCGTGAGCGTACTGGTAAGGCTGCTCGTATCAAAGAGCGTCTTAACTAAGATACAGCTAACGCTGCATCCAAAAGTTAATAGTTATCAGGGGATTACCATAATGGTAATCCCCTTTTTTTGTTACATCGCTGCGGCGCGCGGCTTGCTTTTCTCCGGGTGCGGCTGGGCTGGAATAATGTCGCCTGGCTTAACGATCACTCGGGCAACCGATTCGTGGGTGGCGAATGTACAGCTGCAGTTAATGTTCTGACATTGATGATAGCGTTCTTTGGTTGATTCACTCAGGTAACGGCTGGAACGGGTGTGTGCCACGCTACCGCACAGTGGACAATGCATCATAGAAACCCCCTCTTGATAAAAACGGTGAAAAACTATTCGGTTAACCCTGGCTTGAGAAACGTCTCTGGCCGGGTTGTTATTTCCCTAAAAAGATGGTCGGACTTGCCTGGCTGAGCCCCTGCTGGCACAGCTTGTGTTCTGCGGCTCGGCGACGCTTGAGCCCGTTGTTTTTTACGCCATTGACATAGACCCAGCGTGGCAGTTGATCGCAAGCCTGTCGCCATTGGCCCTGTTGTAGGAAATACACCAGAGTAGAGCGGCAGGCGGCCCCTGTTCCGACGTTAAAGGCGAAGGCAATGACAGCGTCATAAACCGCCTGCGGCATCTCTTGAGGCAAGCAGATGGCCATGCCTTTCTCAATCCGGCGAATATCATCCACAAGGTTTTCAGCGGCCTGCTCAGGTGTGATGGTCTTGCCTGGGATCACGCCAGCGGTGTGACCAACGCCTTGCGTCCAGACCCCGGCGCTGCATTGGTATGGGGTAAGCTGGCATCCTTCGAAATCTGCGATCAAGTACAGCCCCTCCTCTGATGTGTTAAGTCGATCGAACTGCGGCAGCAGCATAGCGAGAGCAAGAATGGCCAATGCGCTGCAGCGTTTAGCGATTGAGTTCATCGTAGAGTTTCCTTGATGTTGCCTCACGCTCGATGGCTTTCAGGATCTGCAGGCTTTTACGCCTGTAGTACCAGTTGACCAGGAAGGTGCCGATTCCTACAGCAGCACCCACGAGAAAAGCGACATCCTGCGGTGAGAGCTTGCCAAGCCAGGCGAGGAACACCGCTGCGGAATAGGTGATGAATGAAGTGATTTTCTCCATCGTATTAGCTCCGTAGCGGCTGGCACTGTAGGCAATGTTGTGGGATAGCACTGTTGTCTGCCACGATAACAAGGGCCGTATTGGTATCGTTATCCGGGTTTATCATGGTCCTTACCTCAAAAATAATAACTGTATATGTATACAGTATTAAGCTAAATGCTAAAGTCGTCAAGTAAGATCTGACAGTTTTTAGCAAAATGTGGAAGGAGTGTGGTTGGGCGTAAAAAAAGCCCATTAATGATGGGCTTAGAAAGGAATGACTGAAGCAGCGTGGTGAAATATTACATGCCGTACACTACCGTTACTGAGGTAGTGGTATCCGTATTCTTAGGTGCTGAAGCCGGTGGTTTGCTGTTGTAGGTTACGGTGTAAGCTAACCGCAGAGAGAAGTCGTTATTGATCGCGACACTCAGCGCCGTTTCGGAGTTAACGGTAGTTTCATCGTTTGCCAGTGCAGAGAGCCCTTCAGACAGACGGGCATTGTCTGTCATCTTGTAGGAATAGTTGGCTGCGCCGTAAGCCAGAGCACGGGTCGTGCGGCCACCACCATGGTATTCGTCATGACGTACGCCAGGGCCGAATTCAACGCGCAGATCCTGGCGCGGATCGTTAAAAATCTGACGCCCATAGCCGCCGGTTAACGTTGTCCGTGAATCATAGCCATTGAAGCGGTCATTTAACCAGCCCAACTGGCCGAACATATAGTTACGTTCGGTCAAATTGTAACGGGTACGGCCACTGGCTTGATATTTCTCAGAAGAGCGAACATTGGAAGACGTGGTGTTGTTCGCTGCACCCCACAGGCTGTAAGCCGTATCACTGTTAAACCAGGTCATGGTGGTGTTAGCCAGCAGGGTGGAGTTCTGCGAGTTACCAGACTGCGCGTTATAGCCCGCCTGGATATTACCATCAAAAGGTTTCTTGGCGGTGGCGGGGTCGTCCATCGCGGTGAAAAGGGTATTGTCGGCAAAGGCAGAAACACTGGTGAAGGCGGTCAAGCAGCTAAAATACAGCGGAATGGCGCGACGAGCGCGTAAAGAGAGCATTTTGGATCCAGTTGTTAAGATTGATATTTACTCTATGGATTCCACGTTGCGGCTAATACGCTGCAGCGTGAAAGACGACGTCTATAGGTGATAACGATCACATTATATCGTTTCGCCACGGGGACAAAAATAGCCTCCATTAGCTTAAGTTTTTAATTTTATGCCGTTACTTATTCACTTTTCTTCTACTGATTTTTGATGGTGATAGCGGTATAACCGACTGATTAACCGTATTGAATTTCAGGGATTAACGGACAATGAGGCTAGACGGCAACGGGAAATCCCGTTGCCGTGAGGAAAGTGATTACAGGAAGGTGGTAACCAGAAGATAACCGGTGATGCAAGAGCACAGCACGCCGATTAAGCCTGGGATAATGAAACTGTGGTTGATGATGAATTTACCGATCCGCGTTGTCCCAGAACGGTCAAAGCCGATGCAGGCCAGATCGCTTGGGTAAGTTGGCAAGATAAAGTAACCGTAAGCAGCCGGGAAAAAGGCTAACAGCATTTTGGGGTCTACCCCCAACTGCAGGCCCATTGGGGCAATTGCGGCTAACGCAGCTGCCTGACTGTTAACCAGCTTGGAGACCAGGAATAACACCAGTGCGTAGGTCCAGGGTTGGCTTTTTACCACGTCCTCCAGCAGTAACTTTAAATCCCCCATATGCGCCTGGAAAAAGGTATCACTCATCCAGGCTACCCCGAATACGGAGAAAATAGCCACCATCCCGGCTTTGAACACGGCACCGTTGGAAATATCACCGGGTTTGACCTTGCAACCCACCAGAATAATGGCACCAGCGATCAGCATCATCATCTGGATCACCAGATTCATCGACAGGGGTTTCAACGCGCCTTTGGCATCGGGATATGAAGGACGCAATTCAGCAAAGGCGCCCAGCAGTACCACGATAGCAATTGCGGTGAAGAAGATAGCGGTAGACCAGTAGGCCTGCTTTGGGAATTTCTGATTGAGCAGGGTTTCAGTGCCGCCATAAATATAGGCGCGCTGCTCAGGATCCTGGATTTTTGCCTGAAAGTCGGCATCTTTATCCAGATCTTTACCCCGGCGCAGACTCCATAATGCTGCCATCAGCACGCCAACCAGTGAAGCCGGGATTGATACGGCAAGAATTTCTACCAGCGTATAGGCTTTGCCAATTCCATGCCCAGCAGCAATGATCGAAACTAATGACACTACGGCAACAGAAACCGGTGAAGCGGTGATGGCCATTTGAGAAGCGACGGAGGCAACGGCCATTGGACGCTCTGGACGTATCCCCTTCTTGATGGCGATATCCGAAATAATCGGGAACATGGTGTACACCACATGGCCGGTACCGCACAGGAAAGTCAGCGTCCAGGTGGTGAAAGGGGCTAGCAGCGTAATGTGTTGCGGGTGGCGTCGAAGTAGTCGTTCAGCATATTGCATCATAACGTTCAAACCACCAGCGGTTTGTAACACCGAGGCGCAGCCGATGACGGCCAGAATGGTCAACATAACGTCGACGGGGGGCTTCCCTGGTTGGAGCCCGAATATAAAACAAAGTAAGAATAAACCAATACCACTTATTAAGCCAAGCCCCATACCACCAAACCGGGTGCCGACTAATAAGCAGACAATAATAATTGCAAATTCCAGAGTAATCATGAGAGTCCCTTGTCGATAATGAAAAACTGCTAACGCTAATTATTCCTCAATGCAGATGGCATGGGCTCTGTCTACGCAGGTTACCCCTAAAGAGGTGTGAGCGCTTAGTGTCATGATTATTTATTTAGTGGGGGATAACTGTGAGATTACGCAATATTTATCCAATACATCTTTCTATTTTTTATAAATAAACAGAAATGAATGATGAATGAAAACAAAATGCCAGTTAATTGTAGGCTAATTGTTTTTCAGATGTTTAATTTGGTGCTCAACGTGATTTTCCAGCGATGAGGCAGTTTTCACAAAGCAAAATTGACTGAAGGTTGTTTTTTGAGCGAGTCAGGAAGGTGGAGATAAAGGTGTTTTTTTTGTAAACTTATGTTTACAATCTGTTTTTATATGGGTGACGTGGTTGTGCCTTGTTTATGTTTTTTATTTATTTTTAAAAAAATATTCTGTTTATAATCATTGTGTTATTTTGATTTTGCGTCCATTGGCATTACAGCGATGTGCAGTCATCTGCAATGGTAATTATTTATTTACAGTAAATGGATTGAAAACTTTACAATGCGTGATAATGTAGAGTCCTGTAACGCTCAACGCTTTAATCTCGGCCACGCATAACGGCAAACGACAGGAATAGCATCATGCAAAAAGACGCGCTCAACAACGTACATATCAGTGCAGAACAGGTTCTGATCACACCGGAAGAACTGAAGAACCAGTTCCCGCTAAGTGCCAATGACGAAAATGAAATCGCAACGGCCCGCCAAACGATAGGTAATATTATCAAAGGGCGGGATCATCGCCTGCTGGTCGTTTGTGGCCCATGTTCGATCCACGATCCGGATGCCGCGCTGGATTACGCGCGTCGGTTGAAGTTACTGGCGGCTGAATTGAGCGATCAGCTGTATATCGTTATGCGTGTCTATTTTGAGAAACCAAGAACAACTGTCGGCTGGAAAGGTCTGATCAACGATCCGTATATGGATGGTTCATTTGATGTAGAAGCCGGTTTGCATATCGCGCGTCGCCTGCTGTTGGATTTAGTGGGGATGGGGCTGCCGTTAGCGACCGAGGCGTTGGATCCTAATAGCCCGCAATACCTGGGTGATCTGTTCAGTTGGTCGGCAATTGGTGCTCGTACCACAGAATCTCAAACTCACCGCGAAATGGCTTCTGGCCTCTCAATGCCAGTTGGGTTCAAGAATGGTACCGATGGCAGCCTGGGCACAGCGATCAATGCCATGCGTGCGGCGTCGATGGCGCACCGTTTTGTGGGTATTAATCAGGCTGGACAGGTTTGCCTGCTGCAAACCCAAGGTAACCCGGACGGACATGTGATCCTGCGCGGTGGCAAGACACCAAACTACAGTGCCGAGCATGTTGCTGCCTGCGAAAAACAGATGCAGGATGCGGGACTCAATCCTTCCTTGATGATAGATTGCAGCCATGGCAACTCGAATAAAGACTATCGCCGTCAGCCGGCCGTTGCCGAGTCCGTTGTTGAGCAGATCAAGGCGGGTAACCGTTCGATCACCGGCATTATGCTGGAAAGCAATCTGCATGAAGGTAGCCAGTCTTCTGAGCAACCGCGTGCGGATATGCGTTACGGTGTTTCGGTGACCGATGCCTGTATCGACTGGGAGAGCACTGAGACGCTGTTGCGCCAAATGCACCAGGAACTTGGCGCAGTGCTGATGGCACGCACTGGAGAATAGTGAGTTATGGTGGCTGAACTGACCGCATTACGCGATCAAATTGATGAAGTCGATAAAGCGCTGTTGGCTCTGTTGGCAAAACGCCTGGAACTGGTCGCGGAAGTAGGGGAAGTTAAAAGCCGCTACGGTTTACCGGTGTATGTGCCTGAGCGAGAGTCGGCTATGTTGGCCTCTCGCCGCAAAGAAGCGGAAGATCTGGGAGTTCCTCCGGATTTGATCGAAGACGTGCTGCGTCGAGTGATGCGTGAGTCTTACACCAGTGAGAACGATAAAGGGTTTAAAAAGCTGTGCCCGCAACTGCGCCCCATTGTCATTATTGGCGGAAACGGCCAAATGGGGAGGCTGTTCAATCGGCTGTTAACGCTGTCCGGTTACCAGGTAAAAGTGCTGGATCAGGACGATTGGCCACAGGCCGATGTTTTGCTGGCGGATGCAGGGATGGTGATTGTCAGCGTGCCGATTCATGTTACAGAGCAGGTGATAAGCCAGTTGCCACCGTTGCCAGAAGATTGCATTCTCGTCGATCTGGCGTCGGTGAAGAACCGTCCATTACAGGCGATGTTGGCGGTACATGGCGGCCCGGTGCTTGGTTTACACCCGATGTTTGGCCCGGATGTGGGCAGCGTAGCCAAACAGGTCGTCGTGTACTGTGATGGGCGTCAGCCGGAAGCCTATCAGTGGTTGCTGGAGCAACTGCAAGTGTGGGGCGCCCGGCTGCACCGTATCAGTGCCGTTGAGCACGATCAGAACATGGCTTTTATCCAGGCGTTGCGGCATTTTGCCACCTTTGCTTACGGTTTACATCTGGCTGAAGAGAATGTGCAGTTGGAGCAGTTACTGGCGCTTTCTTCACCGATCTATCGGTTAGAGCTGGCAATGGTGGGGCGGCTATTTGCTCAGGATCCACAGCTGTATGCAGACATCATCATGTCTTCGGACGAGAACATCCACCTGATCAAACGCTATTATCAACGCTTCGGTGAGGCGATCCGCTTGTTGGAACAGGGGGACAAACAGGCCTTTATCCAAAGCTTCCAGAAGGTGGAGCACTGGTTTGGTGATTACGCCCAGCGCTTTCTGGTGGAGAGCCGCTCGTTGCTGAGGCAGGCAAACGACAGTCGTCAGTAGCCTATTGAGGGTTCGGCAAATAACCGAACCCTTTTCATTGGTTAAGACGGATTGACCGGTACAACGTTTTCGCTTGGGTAGCAGCCCAGCACTTTCAATGAGCGGGTGATTGGCGCCAGACCTTTCAGTGCCTTCTCCATCGCGTCAGAACGCAGGTTCGCCTGTACATCAATATAAAACATCTCTTCCCACGGATTACCATTGATTGGGCGTGATTCCAGCTTGGTCATAATGATGCCGTTGTCGCGCAGTACCAGCAAGGCTTCGACCAAGGCACCCGATTGTTGGCCTGTAGCCATAATCAGCGTAGTTTTGGCGGGAACCTGCTCGGAAACCTCAATCGCTTTGCGTGCCAGAATAATGAAACGGGTGATGTTCTGTTGCTGATTGGCCAGGTTATGTTCCAGTACTTGAAGATTATACAACGCACCACCGGCTTCGCTGCCTAATGCGGCGGCTTGTGGTGAGTTCAGTTTGGCGACCTTTTCCATGGCGGCGGCTGTGCTCTCGCAATACTCGATTTTCCACTGCGGGTAGCGATTGATGAACTGGCTGCACTGCTGGAAAGGCTGCGGATGGCTGTAGACGATCTCTATCTGGTCAAGATCGGTAGCCCCAGCAACCAATACGCAGTGATCGATGGGCAGCGTGAGCTCACCCACGATCGACAGGCTGGTGTGCTGCAACAGGTCATACACATCATTGATGGAACCGGAACTGGTGTTTTCAATTGGCAAAATGGCGTAATCCGCCTGGCCGGTTTCCACCTGCGTGAAGATGTCGTGGAATTTCTGACAGCCGCATTCGATTAGCTGATCGAAATGGCGGGCAGCGTATTGGCGGGCTGCCAGGTGCGAGTAAGATCCCTTTGGCCCAAGGAAGGCGATGCGTGCAGAATGCAGGCTGATTTGATTAAGTTGGTGTTGCAACAAGGCCTGTTGTGTCAGAACAGAATCTTCGATGATCAGTTGGAACAGGCGGGTGACGTAAAAACCGTCGAGATCGTATGGTTTGGCGGCGGTAATCAGCGCATCCAGCAGGTCGCGTTCGCGCTCTTTATCGCGGATTGGCCGGTGCGAAAGCAGTTTGGTTTTGCCGACCTCTACGGCCAGTTCACGGCGTTCTGCCAGCAGGGCGAGCAATTTCATATCCAGAGCGCTGATGCGTTCGCGCAGCACGAGTAACGGGTTGTCAGTCATAGTCAGCTTTGCCTTGTATTCTTATCTCCCTGTCGTCTTTCAAGCCGCAACTTGAAATCCCTGGGGCGAGTTGTCAAATAGCCATAAAAAAAGCCCCCTGTTTCAGGAGGCTTTGTTGTTCGTCTTCGCATTCTTTCTCACACGACGCAACGCCTCCCAATCAGGGGAAGGTAAAAAAGAATGCGAAGAAAAACGGTTTACGGTTCATGTTTATCCAAAAGAAATGTGAATCGGGTTTTAAAGTAACCGTTGGCTTTTCTCTCTGTCAATAAAAACCGGCAGACAAAAAACGCGCCCTCGGGCGCGTTTGATGCGAAACAACCACTTACCGGGTTATTCCTCTTCCGGTGTCACTTCCGGAACGATGTCCTTCACACTGGCATAGGCGCGGCGCGCCTCGCTTTTGTGCTGTACCTTGTTTAACTGACGCTCAAGTTTGGCAATCAGTTCATTAACGGCGGCATACATGTCTTCATGTTTGGCACTGGCAACCAGTGGGCCGTTAGGTGTGGTAATGGTAGCGTCTACGGCAAACCCTTTAGGTTCTTTAGATAAAACGATATGTGGGTTAATCAGCTGCGCCTGCCATTTTTCCAGTTTGGTGAGACGGTCTTCGACATGACTACGGATTGCGGGGGTGATATCCATTTGTTTGCTGGTAATGTTGACTGTCATATAACTTACCTCTTTGTCTTTCCGTCTTGGATAGATTCAGCATACCCCGCTTTTTGCTGAAATGCGTGAGAGAAATCACGTATTTTTGTCACTTTTTGCAAAGTTAGTTCAATCTGTGATTTAGCCTCTGAAACAGCCATCTAACGCTTGAGTCTTAACGGAAGATCGCGCATTATCGATAGGTTAACCGGTGGCGTAGCCTTGCTAACACCGTGTTTTTGCTTGTGTATTTATCCAACAGCGGTTGAATTTACAGCAAATAAAAACGGCAGCCGAAGCTGCCGTTTTGTCTTTCTGCCGCGGGTAAAATGCTTAAGACGGGTTGGCGGCGATGATTTTTGCCACCTTGTCAGCCTGGGCATTCAATTCCAACTGGCGATAGGCGTTTTCCATCATTGGCAGCGCATCACGCGTTGCTTTGGTATCCGGGAATTCACGCATCATCTGTTCAACACGATTAACGACCGCGACGTAAGCGCCACGTTTAGTGTAGTATTCCACCACTGAGAGCTCATACTTGGACAGACGGTCCTTCAGGAACACCAGGCGCTTGTAGGCATCGGTCGCGTATTGGCTGTTCGGATATTGCTGAATCAGCTGGCTGAAGTCGCGGAATGCGGCGCGGGCGTGCTGTGGATCGCGGTCAGAACGGTCAACGCCGAAGAAGCCTTGCAACGCACTGTCATCCAGCGCCATATCTGTCAGACCGCGCATGTACATGACGTAGTCAATGTTCGGATGCGTCGGGTTCAGGCGCATAAAGCGATCGATAGAGGCCTGTGCCAAAGGTAAATCGGCAGATTTATAGTAGGCATAAATCAGATCCAACTGGACCTGTTGAGAGTACGGCCCGAAAGGATAGCGGTTATCTAACGCTTCGAGTTGCGTAATCGCGCCCTTAAAGTTACCGTCCTGCAGTTTTTGCTGGGCAGTAGCATAGATTTCCGAAGGTGGGCTGTCGGGAACCGCATCCTTGGATGTGGAGCAACCTGCCAGCGCCAGGCTCAACGTGGCTGCCGCCACCAGATATTTCATACGCGTCATGACGTTTTGATTATCCTCAGGGTGTTATTCCGGGAGACTGTCCGTTAAGCTCCCGACAAAAGACCAGTTACAATAGCACATTATATTAAACGGCATCGCCGTGAAAACCCAACGTTAACGAAGAATCTGCATATGGCACAACAAGTACAACTCACCGCAACGGTGGCCGAAACTCAACTCGGACAACGTTTAGATCAGGCTTTGGCCGAATTGTTCCCTGATTATTCAAGATCTCGCATAAAAGATTGGATCCTGGAAGATCGGGTGCAGGTCAATGGCAAAACGATAAACAAACCGAAAGAGAAGGTACTGGGGGGAGAGACGGTCGCCATTGATGCACAGATAGAAGAAGAGGCCCGTTGGGAACCGCAGGATATCGCACTGGATATCGTCTATGAGGATGCCGACATTCTGGTGATCAATAAACCGCGCGATCTGGTGGTGCACCCAGGGGCGGGTAACCCGGATGGAACGGTGCTTAATGCATTGTTACATCATTTCCCCGCCATTGCCGATGTCCCTCGCGCCGGTATTGTTCACCGTCTCGACAAAGACACGACCGGCCTGATGGTGGTAGCAAAAACCGTTCCGGCGCAGACCCGTCTGGTAGAAGCCTTGCAGGCGCGTGAGATTACCCGTGAATACGAAGCCGTGGCGATTGGTACCATGACCGCAGGCGGTACCGTGGAGGAGCCCATTGCCCGCCATTCCACCAAGCGTACCCATATGGCCGTGCATCCGATGGGAAAACCTGCGGTAACTCATTACCGTATCATGGAGCATTTCCGTGCCCATACCCGTTTGCGTTTGCGCCTGGAGACCGGGCGTACGCACCAGATCCGCGTACATATGTCACACATCAACCATCCGCTGGTGGGCGATCCTTTATACGGTGGCCGCCCACGTCCTCCTAAAGGCGCATCCGAGGCGTTTATCAGTACGTTACGTGGTTTTGACCGGCAGGCCCTGCATGCCACCATGCTGCGCTTATACCACCCTATCAGTGGTATCCAGATGGAATGGCATGCGCCATTGCCGCAGGATATGGTCGATCTGATTAACGCGCTGAAAGCGGATACGGAAGAATTCAAAGATCAGATGGATTGGTAATGAGCGCGCTTATTCTGCCCGATTGGCCATTGCCTGCAGGTGTTAAAGCCTGCAGTACCACCCGTCACGGTGGTGTCAGTTTACCTCCTTACGATTCGCTGAATCTTGGCGATCATGTGGGTGATGATGCGCTGGCCGTGGCGCAGAACCGCCAACGGCTGGTGGCTGCGGCAGATTTGCCGCAATCACCATTCTGGCTGGAGCAGGTACACGGTACCAGAGTACTGACGCTGGATGGGCAAGCGCCGGAAGATTTACGGGCGGATGCGGTTTACAGCAATGTGGCTGGGCAGGTGTGCGCAGTCATGACGGCGGATTGCCTGCCGGTATTGTTTGCTTCACAGAGGGGGGATGAGGTCGCCGCATCCCATGCCGGTTGGCGTGGCTTATGCCATGGTGTATTGGAAAACACGGTTGCGTGCTTCACTGCGCCCCCTGGCAAGATTACCGCCTGGGTTGGCCCGGCCATCGGCCCAAGTCAGTTTGAAGTCGGCCCGGAAGTAAGGGCTGCGTTTATCGCTGCCGACAGCGCTGCTGCCGTTGCTTTTATTCCCCATGGCGAGAAATTTCTCGCGAATATCTATCTTTTGGCTCGTCAACGTTTGCAGCGTGCTGGTATTTTCGCCATTTACGGTGGCGATCGCTGCACAATGCACGAAATGAGTCATTTTTTCTCCTATCGACGCGATGGAGTAACCGGACGTATGGCAAGTTTGATCTGGGTGAGATAACCTACTGCCCTAGGACGATCCGTAGATGCATAACGTTGTACTCATAATATAGTGTCGAGATAACCTTGAAAATTTGAGGGATGACCTCATTTGATCTCCAGTAGCAATTTTGACCTACATTGGAGGTGTTATGCGTCTGGATCGTCTTACCAACAAATTCCAGCTTGCCCTCGCCGATGCCCAATCTTTAGCCCTTGGGCGCGACAACCAATTTATGGAACCGTTACATCTGATGAGCGCTTTGCTTAATCAGGAAGGGGGCACGGTTCGCCCATTATTAACGTCTGCCGGGATTGATGCTGCGCGCGTGCGCACAGAAATCGATCAGGCTTTGGCTCGTCTGCCGCAGGTTGAAGGTACCGGCGGAGATGTTCAACCTTCACATGAACTGGTACGCGTCCTCAATCTTTGCGACAAGCTGGCGCAAAAGCGAGCAGACAAGTTCATCTCTTCTGAGCTGTTTGTTCTGGCGGTGCTTGAAGATCGCGGTACCTTGACCGATCTGCTGAAAGCCGCAGGCGCAACGGCCGACAAAATATCCAAAGCCATTGAGCAAATGCGGGGCGGTGACAGCGTGGATGATCAGGGTGCTGAAGATCAGCGTCAGGCATTGAAAAAGTACACCATCGATCTGACCGAACGTGCTGAACAGGGCAAACTCGATCCGGTCATTGGCCGTGATGAAGAGATCCGTCGGACCATTCAGGTGCTGCAGCGCCGTACCAAAAACAACCCGGTATTGATTGGTGAACCTGGTGTCGGTAAAACCGCCATCGTTGAAGGCTTGGCACAGCGCATTATCAATGGTGAAGTGCCTGAAGGGTTGAAGCATAAACGTGTGCTTTCCCTTGATATGGGCGCATTGATTGCCGGGGCCAAATACCGCGGTGAGTTTGAAGAGCGTTTGAAAGGCGTGCTGAGTGACCTCTCCAAACAGGAAGGCAGCGTCATTCTGTTTATCGATGAACTGCACACGATGGTCGGAGCTGGTAAAGCCGATGGCGCGATGGATGCGGGCAACATGCTCAAGCCTGCGCTTGCGCGTGGCGAGTTGCACTGTGTCGGGGCCACTACGCTGAACGAATATCGCCAATATATAGAGAAGGATGCCGCGCTTGAACGCCGCTTCCAGAAAGTTTATGTAGCGGAACCGAGCGTTGAAGATACTATCGCCATTTTGCGCGGCCTGAAAGAGCGTTATGAGCTGCATCACCATGTGCAGATTACTGACCCGGCAATTGTCGCTGCTGCAACCTTGTCGCATCGTTATATTTCCGATCGCCAGTTGCCGGATAAAGCCATCGACCTGATCGATGAGGCAGCATCCAGCATCCGCATGCAGATGGATTCGAAGCCGGAATCACTCGATCGCCTGGAGCGCCGTATCATCCAGTTGAAACTGGAACAGCAGGCGTTGAACAAAGAATCGGATGATGCCAGTAAGAAACGCTTGGAAATGCTGAGTGCCGAGCTGGAGCAGAAAGAACGGGAATATTCAGAGCTGGAAGAAGAGTGGAAAGCGGAGAAAGCTTCCCTCTCGGGTACCCAGAACATCAAGGCCGAGCTGGAGCAGGCCAAGATCACGCTGGAGCAGGCTCGTCGTGTGGGTGATTTGGGGCGTATGTCTGAATTGCAGTACGGCAAAATTCCTGAGCTGGAAAAACAGCTTGCGGCCGCGACTCAGGCTGAAGGCAAGACCATGAAGTTGCTGCGCAACCGTGTTACTGATGCAGAAATTGCTGAAGTATTGGCAAAGGCGACCGGTATCCCAGTGGCTAAAATGCTGGAGGGTGAGCGTGACAAATTGCTGCGTCTTGAGCAGGAATTGCATTCGCGGGTGATTGGCCAGAATGAGGCGGTGAATGCGGTATCCAACGCTATTCGCCGTAGCCGTGCCGGTCTTTCTGACCCTAATCGGCCGATCGGTTCGTTCCTGTTCCTTGGTCCTACCGGGGTAGGTAAGACTGAGCTGTGCAAAGCGTTGGCATCGTTCTTGTTCGACAGTGATGATGCGATGGTGCGTATCGACATGTCCGAGTTTATGGAGAAACACTCCGTATCGCGTTTGGTTGGTGCACCTCCGGGTTATGTCGGTTATGAAGAAGGGGGGTATCTGACAGAAGCAGTACGCCGCCGCCCTTATTCTGTGATTCTGCTTGATGAAGTGGAAAAGGCGCACCCGGACGTATTCAATATTCTCTTGCAGGTATTGGATGACGGACGTCTGACAGATGGACAGGGACGTACCGTTGATTTCCGTAATACCGTGGTGATTATGACCTCAAACTTGGGTTCAGACATGATCCAAGAGCACTTTGGCAAGGTTAACTATACGCAGATGAAAGAATCGGTCATGGAGATGGTGAGCCATCATTTCCGCCCAGAATTCATCAACCGTATAGATGAAGTGGTGGTCTTCCATCCGCTCGGCCAGAAACATATTGCACAGATTGCCAAGATCCAGTTGGCTCGCCTGTACAAACGTCTGGAAGAGCGCGGTTATGAAGTTAGCATCACGGAACCTGCGTTGGAACTGTTGGGTAAAACCGGTTACGACCCTGTTTATGGTGCTCGACCATTGAAACGTGCAATCCAGCAGGAAATTGAAAATCCGCTGGCTCAGCAAATCTTGTCTGGCAAGTTGGTCCCGGGCAAACCGGTGACATTAGATGTGGAAAACGACCATATCGTTGCCAAGCAATAAACGTAGCTGCTGTTAGTTGCGGTATAAGGGGGCGGTTTTTTACCGCCCCCTTTTCTTTTGTTTTAGTCCGGTTGGTGCATTTTATCCGTTCAACAATCTGAAAATAGTGTCTTGCTGACTAATTATTATCCTAAAAAGGCCTTTTTGATTGTTATTTGAGCGTTTGAAAAGTTTTTTGAATTTAGGGGTTGCGGCGTTCTCAGAACTCCCTATAATGCGCCTCCACTGACCGGGAACAACGACTTCTTTATAGCAAAGATTGTCGCCCAGCCAGGAAGATTCAACCCGGTGAAAACACCGAAAAAAAGGTTGACTCTTCAGCGGGAAAGCGTATTATCTGCCTCCCGCGTTACCGAGAAACATGTCGGTAACCAACGCTCTTTAACAATTTATCAGACAATCTGTGTGGGCACTCACAAGACGATATCCAGCTGCTTTTGCAGCAAAAAAATATCAAGTCTTGAAGAGTGACTAACTGAAGTAAAATTCATGCAGTTGATTTTCGAGCATCGCTTCACGAGTTGAAGCAAATCAAGCTTTTAATTGAAGAGTTTGATCATGGCTCAGATTGAACGCTGGCGGCAGGCCTAACACATGCAAGTCGAGCGGTAACACAGGGAGCTTGCTCCCGGGTGACGAGCGGCGGACGGGTGAGTAATGTCTGGGAAACTGCCCGATGGAGGGGGATAACTACTGGAAACGGTAGCTAATACCGCATAACGTCTTCGGACCAAAGTGGGGGACCTTCGGGCCTCACACCATCGGATGTGCCCAGATGGGATTAGCTAGTAGGTGGGGTAATGGCTCACCTAGGCGACGATCCCTAGCTGGTCTGAGAGGATGACCAGCCACACTGGAACTGAGACACGGTCCAGACTCCTACGGGAGGCAGCAGTGGGGAATATTGCACAATGGGCGCAAGCCTGATGCAGCCATGCCGCGTGTGTGAAGAAGGCCTTCGGGTTGTAAAGCACTTTCAGCGAGGAGGAAGGGTTCAGTGTTAATAGCACTGTTCATTGACGTTACTCGCAGAAGAAGCACCGGCTAACTCCGTGCCAGCAGCCGCGGTAATACGGAGGGTGCAAGCGTTAATCGGAATTACTGGGCGTAAAGCGCACGCAGGCGGTTTGTTAAGTCAGATGTGAAATCCCCGAGCTTAACTTGGGAACTGCATTTGAAACTGGCAAGCTAGAGTCTTGTAGAGGGGGGTAGAATTCCAGGTGTAGCGGTGAAATGCGTAGAGATCTGGAGGAATACCGGTGGCGAAGGCGGCCCCCTGGACAAAGACTGACGCTCAGGTGCGAAAGCGTGGGGAGCAAACAGGATTAGATACCCTGGTAGTCCACGCTGTAAACGATGTCGATTTGGAGGTTGTGCCCTTGAGGCGTGGCTTCCGGAGCTAACGCGTTAAATCGACCGCCTGGGGAGTACGGCCGCAAGGTTAAAACTCAAATGAATTGACGGGGGCCCGCACAAGCGGTGGAGCATGTGGTTTAATTCGATGCAACGCGAAGAACCTTACCTACTCTTGACATCCAGAGAACTTTCCAGAGATGGATTGGTGCCTTCGGGAACTCTGAGACAGGTGCTGCATGGCTGTCGTCAGCTCGTGTTGTGAAATGTTGGGTTAAGTCCCGCAACGAGCGCAACCCTTATCCTTTGTTGCCAGCGATTCGGTCGGGAACTCAAAGGAGACTGCCGGTGATAAACCGGAGGAAGGTGGGGATGACGTCAAGTCATCATGGCCCTTACGAGTAGGGCTACACACGTGCTACAATGGCGTATACAAAGAGAAGCGAACTCGCGAGAGCAAGCGGACCTCATAAAGTACGTCGTAGTCCGGATTGGAGTCTGCAACTCGACTCCATGAAGTCGGAATCGCTAGTAATCGTAGATCAGAATGCTACGGTGAATACGTTCCCGGGCCTTGTACACACCGCCCGTCACACCATGGGAGTGGGTTGCAAAAGAAGTAGGTAGCTTAACCTTCGGGAGGGCGCTTACCACTTTGTGATTCATGACTGGGGTGAAGTCGTAACAAGGTAACCGTAGGGGAACCTGCGGTTGGATCACCTCCTTACCTAAAGATATTGATTGAGTGCAGTGTCCACACAGATTGTCTGATGAAAAAGTAACGAGCAAAAGCGTCATAAAAGTACGGTGTCGTGTCCCCTTCGTCTAGAGGCCTAGGACACCGCCCTTTCACGGCGGTAACAGGGGTTCGAATCCCCTAGGGGACGCCAACTGCTTCCGACCTTCCCGGTGAAAGCGGCGGTCTTCAGTATCTGACGATACACTCAATATCTCAAAACTGACTCGTGAGTCATGTTTGAGATATTTGCTCTTTAACAATCTGGAACAAGCTGAAAATTGAAACCTGGCAGCTGAAACTTATCCCGCCGTAGAAGTACTGGGGTAAGGATTAACCTGTCAGAGAGTCTCTCAAATGTAGCAACACGACAGGGTTCTCCATGGTGTCAGTGTGAGCGAGAAGACACTCGGCAAGGCGTACCGCGCACAGCAACCGGAGTGAACTTGATGTTCATGAGGATTGCGCGCACGGAACAACGCAGCAGAGTGGGTTCGCAGCCACACCCATAATGAAGACACCTTCGGGTTGTGAGGTTAAGTGACTAAGCGTACACGGTGGATGCCTAGGCAGTCAGAGGCGATGAAGGGCGTGCTAATCTGCGAAAAGCGTCGGTAAGGTGATATGAACCGTTATAACCGGCGATACCCGAATGGGGAAACCCAGTGTGTTTCGACACACTATCATGTCATGAATACATAGTGGCATGAGGCGAACCGGGGGAACTGAAACATCTAAGTACCCCGAGGAAAAGAAATCAACCGAGATTCCCCCAGTAGCGGCGAGCGAACGGGGAGGAGCCCAGAACCTGAATCAGTTCTTGTGTTAGTGGAAGCGTCTGGAAAGTCGCGCAGTAAAGGGTGATAGCCCCGTACACTAAAATGCATTGACTGTGAGTTCGATGAGTAGGGCGGGACACGTGACATCCTGTCTGAATATGGGGGGACCATCCTCCAAGGCTAAATACTCCTGACTGACCGATAGTGAACCAGTACCGTGAGGGAAAGGCGAAAAGAACCCCGGCGAGGGGAGTGAAATAGAACCTGAAACCGTGTACGTACAAGCAGTGGGAGCACCTTCGTGGTGTGACTGCGTACCTTTTGTATAATGGGTCAGCGACTTATATTTTGTAGCAAGGTTAACCGTATAGGGGAGCCGTAGGGAAACCGAGTCTTAACTGGGCGACTAGTTGCAAGGTATAGACCCGAAACCCGGTGATCTAGCCATGGGCAGGTTGAAGGTTGGGTAACACTAACTGGAGGACCGAACCGACTAATGTTGAAAAATTAGCGGATGACTTGTGGCTGGGGGTGAAAGGCCAATCAAACCGGGAGATAGCTGGTTCTCCCCGAAAGCTATTTAGGTAGCGCCTCGTGAACTCATCTTCGGGGGTAGAGCACTGTTTCGGCTAGGGGGCCATCCCGGCTTACCAAACCGATGCAAACTCCGAATACCGAAGAATGTTATCACGGGAGACACACGGCGGGTGCTAACGTCCGTCGTGAAGAGGGAAACAACCCAGACCGCCAGCTAAGGTCCCAAAGTCATGGTTAAGTGGGAAACGATGTGGGAAGGCATAGACAGCCAGGATGTTGGCTTAGAAGCAGCCATCATTTAAAGAAAGCGTAATAGCTCACTGGTCGAGTCGGCCTGCGCGGAAGATGTAACGGGGCTAAACCATGCACCGAAGCTGCGGCAGCGACGCTTAGGCGTTGTTGGGTAGGGGAGCGTTCTGTAAGCCGTTGAAGGTGGACTGTGAGGTCTGCTGGAGGTATCAGAAGTGCGAATGCTGACATAAGTAACGATAAAGCGGGTGAAAAGCCCGCTCGCCGGAAGACCAAGGGTTCCTGTCCAACGTTAATCGGGGCAGGGTGAGTCGACCCCTAAGGCGAGGCTGAAAAGCGTAGTCGATGGGAAACAGGTTAATATTCCTGTACTTGGTGTTACTGCGAAGGGGGGACGGAGAAGGCTAGGCTAGCCGGGCGACGGTTGTCCCGGTTTAAGCGTGTAGGGGGTGTGACCCGGTAAATCCGGTTGCATATCAACCCTGAGGCGTGATGACGATGCACTACGGTGCAGAAGTAGTTGATGCCAAGCTTCCAGGAAAAGCCTCTAAGCATCAGGTAACATTGAATCGTACCCCAAACCGACACAGGTGGTCAGGTAGAGAATACTCAGGCGCTTGAGAGAACTCGGGTGAAGGAACTAGGCAAAATGGTGCCGTAACTTCGGGAGAAGGCACGCTGGCATGTAGGTGAAGGGATTTACTCCTGGAGCTGAAGCCAGTCGCAGATACCAGCTGGCTGCAACTGTTTAATAAAAACACAGCACTGTGCAAACACGAAAGTGGACGTATACGGTGTGACGCCTGCCCGGTGCTGGAAGGTTAATTGATGGGGTCAGCCGCAAGGCGAAGCTCTTGATCGAAGCCCCAGTAAACGGCGGCCGTAACTATAACGGTCCTAAGGTAGCGAAATTCCTTGTCGGGTAAGTTCCGACCTGCACGAATGGCGTAATGATGGCCAGGCTGTCTCCACCCGAGACTCAGTGAAATTGAACTCGCTGTGAAGATGCAGTGTACCCGCGGCAAGACGGAAAGACCCCGTGAACCTTTACTATAGCTTGACACTGAACATTGAGCCTTGATGTGTAGGATAGGTGGGAGGCTTTGAAGTGTGGACGCCAGTCTGCATGGAGCCAACCTTGAAATACCACCCTTTAATGTTTGATGTTCTAACTCGGCCCCGTAATCCGGGGTGAGGACAGTGTCTGGTGGGTAGTTTGACTGGGGCGGTCTCCTCCCAAAGAGTAACGGAGGAGCACGAAGGTTAGCTAATCACGGTCGGACATCGTGAGGTTAGTGCAAAGGCATAAGCTAGCTTGACTGCGAGAGTGACGGCTCGAGCAGGTACGAAAGTAGGTCTTAGTGATCCGGTGGTTCTGAATGGAAGGGCCATCGCTCAACGGATAAAAGGTACTCCGGGGATAACAGGCTGATACCGCCCAAGAGTTCATATCGACGGCGGTGTTTGGCACCTCGATGTCGGCTCATCACATCCTGGGGCTGAAGTAGGTCCCAAGGGTATGGCTGTTCGCCATTTAAAGTGGTACGCGAGCTGGGTTTAGAACGTCGTGAGACAGTTCGGTCCCTATCTGCCGTGGGCGTTGGAAGATTGAGAGGGGTTGCTCCTAGTACGAGAGGACCGGAGTGAACGCACCACTGGTGTTCGGGTTGTCATGCCAATGGCACTGCCCGGTAGCTAAGTGCGGAAAAGATAAGCGCTGAAAGCATCTAAGCGCGAAACTTGCCTCGAGATGAGTCTTCCCTGGGCCTTTAAGGTCCCTGAAGGAACGTTTAAGACCAAGACGTTGATAGGCTGGGTGTGTAAGTGCAGCGATGCATTGAGCTAACCAGTACTAATGATCCGTGAGGCTTAACCTTACAACACCGAAGGTGTTTTAGAGTAGACGAAAATTTTCAGCGACGTTCCGAGATTGGTTCTGGTGGTTACGAAAGTAACGGCCAAGAATGAAACGAATTTGCCTGGCGGCAATAGCGCGGTGGTCCCACCTGACCCCATGCCGAACTCAGAAGTGAAACGCCGTAGCGCCGATGGTAGTGTGGGGTCTCCCCATGCGAGAGTAGGACACTGCCAGGCATCAAACAAACGTTATCAGGGTGACACCTGATAATGAGCAAAATCGCCAAATGCGGTTTTGCCAGCATCGACAGATGCGACGTAAAAGAATCGGTGGAGCGGTAGTTCAGTTGGTTAGAATACCTGCCTGTCACGCAGGGGGTCGCGGGTTCGAGCCCCGTCCGTTCCGCCACTTAATTGATAAGCCCTGAGTCTCTGACTCAGGGCTTTTTCATTTGCTTAAATGGTCCCCTCACCCCAGCCTTCACCCCCAGTAGAGGGTTAGGGTAAGTTCGTTGATATTTCTTACTCTGCATGAAGCACGGCAGGGTAATCAAGGGGTTACCGTAGTAGCACGGGCTAATCCACGACGCCGGACTGCTACCTCGCTCTTTGAGATAGGGTTGTAGTGAGGGGCTTTCCTGTCCAATCAAGATCTATTGTTGCCTTTTAATCAAAAGTCTTATGCACAATAGGGCGTTTTTGATCAACAAAACTGCTGCCATAATCCTCCCAAGCTGTTTTGATAAACAAACCGAGAGAACACAATTATGAGCATCCCTGCATTTGGCTTAGGTACCTTTCGTCTGCAAGATCAAGTAGTGATCGACTCCGTGAGTACCGCTCTGGAACTGGGCTACCGAGCCATCGACACCGCACAAATCTATGAGAACGAAGCGGCCGTCGGCCAAGCTATCGCAGCCAGTAGCGTGAAACGCGAAGAGTTATTTATCACCACCAAGATCTGGATCGCCAACTTGGGTAAAGACCAACTGATCCCGAGCCTGCAAGAAAGCCTGAAAAAGCTGCAAACCTCCTATGTGGATCTGACCTTGATCCACTGGCCATCACCGAACGATGAAGTCTCGGTTGCCGAGTCTATGGCGGAGTTGGTGAAGGCTAAGGAACTCGGACTGACGCGCCAGATTGGTATTTCAAACTTCACCGTTGAACTGATGCAGCGCGCCATTGATGCAGTTGGCGCTGATGCGATAGCCACCAACCAAATCGAACTCTCACCGTATCTGCAAAACCGTCAGGTGGTTGAGTTTGCGCAACGACATGGCATTGCCATCACCTCCTATATGACGTTGGCTTATGGCAAGGCGTTGCAGGATGAAGTCATCAATAATATCGCCAAGCGCCGTAATGTGACTGCGGCTCAGGTGATCCTGGCTTGGGCTTTGCAACTGGGTTATGCGGTGATCCCGTCCTCGACCAAGCGTGAAAACCTGGCGAGCAACCTGTTGGCTCAGCAACTGACGCTGTCTGATGAGGAAATGGCGGCGATTGCTGCATTGGAATGCAATGGTCGCCTGGTTAGCCCGGAAGGTCTGGCACCAAACTGGGATTGATAGGTTGGCCGTCTGTGGTTCTGAGGCCACAGACGGCTTAACTGGTTTTAACCCGCGATCTTTTGGTGCAGGGCGATAATCTCACGGCCCATTTCCATCAGCATAATCGCGTTCATCAGATGGTCCTGTGCATGGACCATCACCAGATGAACCGGGATTTTACCGCTGCCTTCGTCCATTTCGATTAGCTTGGTCTGGACCTGATGAGCGCCAGAGAGTGCCTCCTGCGCTTGTTGCATATACTGTTCGGCCTGCACGAAATTTTCTTCTTCGCGCGCACAGCGTATGGCCTGAAACACCAGACTGCGGGCGTAACCCGCATTGGCAATCAGCTCCATCACTTCGTTTTCCAAATCCATTTCAGGCCTCCTCAATCAGCGCCAGGGCTTGATCCAATACCTTGTCACCCTTCATGGTGCCGTAGGCCATCATATCGATGCAGGCGACTTTTTTATGGTGCTCGTGGGCAATCTTCTCGCACTCTGCCAGCTTATAGCGGATCTGCGGCCCCAACAGCGCGACGTCAAATTCGGTTACCGCCGTTTTGTATTCACGGATCGACTTGGCGCAGATCTCGGCGTCAATCCCACGCGCTTTGGCGGCCTCTTGCATCTTTTTCACCAGTAGACTGGTGGACATACCCAAGTCACACACTAGCAGGATCTTTTCCATGTTATTTCTCCAGGCGCTCCAGCAGGTGCTGGATTAAAAGTGGGATCGGTCGGCCAGAGGCCACGCTACGGCCATTTTCTCGCCACAACGCAGTGCCGCTGATATCAAGGTGTGCCCAGGGAATATCCGCCAGGCTGAAACGACTTAGGAAGTAGGCAGCTGAGGTACTGATCGCCGCATTGTTGGTAGGCGTGTTACACAGGTCGGCAATATGACTCTCCACCTGTTTACTGAAGCGATCGTCCAGCGGCAACGACCACAGAGGATCGCCACTGCGCAAGCCTGCCTGAGTGAGATCGTGACGCAGGTCTTCATCTTCGGTCATCAGGCCGCTAAGATCGTAACCCAAGGCTTTGACCACCGCGCCGGTGAGCGTAGCCAGATCGATCACGTATTCTGGCGGCTGCTGATTATTGGTCAACCTGCTGGCGTAGGCGATGCCATCGGCCAGCACCAGTCGCCCCTCGGCATCGGTGTTGTTGATTTCCACGGTTAAGCCGCTGTAACTGGTTACGACATCGCCTGGGCGCATCGCTGCCGGGCCAATCATATTTTCGGCCAGCGCCAGTACGCCAACCAGACGTACCGGTAGTTTGAGTTCTGCCACGGCCAGCATCAGGCCAAAGACGTTAGCTGCGCCACACATGTCATATTTCATGGTGTACATGCCATCGCCGCCCTTCAGCCACAGGCCGCCGGTGTCGAAAGTGATACCTTTGCCAACGTAGGCGCTGAAGGGGCCTGTGTCGCTCCCCTGGTAGCGTATTACCACCAGACGCGGAGGATTATCGGCACCTTTACCTACGGCCTGTAGCAGGCCAAGACCTTGTTCAGCGATCTGCTGTTCATCCAGCACTTCACAGCTCAGGCTGGGATAGAGAGCAATCTGGCGGGCAATCTCATTGGCGAAAAATACCGGGGTGCAACGATCGCTAGGCATGTCGGCAATGCGTCGTGCAGCCTTCATCCCTATGGCGGTGGCAGCCGCTTGAGACAGGTGCGGCTCGAGAGTGGCTCGCTGCTCCGGCTGGCAATAGAACACCAACTCCTGAATACGTGGTATGGGCGATGCTTCTGCCTTTTTCAGCCCGAGATCGCTCAGTTGGTAATCCAGGTTGAACAGGAAATGCAGCAGAGGGGGCAGTACCGGTAGATTGCGGTGATCAAACGCCGAGCAGTCAACGATCAACTGCGTACAGGTGCCGCTTCGTAGCAGGGGGCGCAGTGCGGTGACCAGCTTGTTGGTTTGCTCATCGAACCAGAACGTTTTTGGCAACAGCGTGACGCGGCCTGCAGGAGCACAGCCATAGGCGCAGTCGGCGGCTTGCTGCTGGGCGGTGGCATTCAGTTCCTGTAACAGGGCTGCATTGCAGGGTAATTGTAGTGGGTTGCCGGGGTAGCTAATCACATGGCTGTTAGCTCCCCATGCGGGGATTTCACTCAGTAACCGATAATTAATCAAAATGGATCTCCTCAATCGGCGCGCGAATTCGCTCGGCATAGTCGGCTAGCCATTGCTCGCTGGCTGGGGTGTAGTGCGTATGCTCGGCGCGGCGTTCTGCCAGGTACACCGTAGGTGGTTGAATAGCGCTGGCGACCACAAACGAGAAAGTTTTGATATTGGTAGAAATACCGAACTCCCCTTGCCGATTCATACAGACTACGGAGAGATCGCCCACCCGGCCAAAGCGGGCTATCAGCCGATCTTCCAATTCGAAGACGACCGAATCGGCCGCCTGTTGTGGCGTCATACCTTGCTGCATACGACGCACGATCTCATAGCTGGTGCAGCCTTTCATCAGGTCTTCACCCACGCCCGTGGCGGTTGCGGCGCCGATCTGGCTGTCACAGTAGAAACCGGAACCAATCACCGGTGAATCACCCAGGCGGCCACGACGTTTCATAAACAACCCGCTGGTAGACGTGGCCACGCTCATTGAACCATGCAGATCGAGGCCGATAATGCCGACGGTATCGTGGCCATCGTAGGGGCTGAGGCCCTTATCGATGGTTTCGCGGCAGCGCTTACGATAGTGCTGGGTTGCACGCTCGGTGAGCATGGCCTTGTCGGCAAAACCTTGGCTAAGGGCCCACTCACGTGCGCCAGCTCCTACCAGGACGCTGTTGAAGCGTTCGCGACTCAGCGCCTGGGCAACCTTCACCGGGTTAGCGATATCCACCAGGTTGCCAACGGCACCAAAGGCCAGCGTATCGCCATCCATAAAGGCCGCATCCAGTTCGACCTCACCATTTTCGGTAGGTAGACCACCGTAACCGACAGATTTATAAAACGGAAAATCCTCCACTTCCGCCACTGCGCTAACCACGCTTTGTGCGGCGCTTGCCCCGGCTTTCAGCGCTTCACTGGCCTGGGTGACGCCTTCTAGTGCCATACGCCAGGTTGCAATCATTCCCCACATATCAAACTCCTGATGTTTCGGCTGCGCGATACTGTTTGTCCAGAATGCGCAGGAAAGGCAGATAAAGCATGGCACCGATCAGCAGGTTAACGATTTGCATCAGGCTGCCACTCAAATGGCCGGTCACGATAAAGCCACTGATCACCGGTGGCAGCGTCCAAGGGATAAATACCCCGGTAGTGACGGCGACGGCCCCCACCTTCATCGCCACGTATTGCACGGTAACCAACACCACCGGCACCAGGTTGAAGGGGATCAGCATGATGGGGTTCATGATCACCGGTAGGCCAAACAGGATCGGTTCATTAATGTTGAAGATTGAAGCCGGGGCCCCCATGCGGCCTACTTCGCGAATACTATTGCTACGGGCAAAGAACAGAATGGCGATCACCAGCGACAGGGTGGCACCAGCACCGCCCATCCAGATCATATCGAAGAACTGTTCGGTGACGATGTGCGGTGGCGTGACCCCGGCCTGGATAGCGGCGATGTTGTCGGTCTGGTTTTCCATCCACAGCGGGCGGATGATGCCGTTGACCATCGAACCAGAGTTGATCCCCACCGACCATAGGATGGTGATACTCAACACCGTCAGCAGTGCGCCAATATAAGAAGTACCAAAGTGACGTACCGGGGTGGCGACTACGTTATAAATAAACTGATGAATGGTTTGGTAACTGGTGTGTTCGAACAGAATACGGATCGCCAGCACCAGAATAATCACGAACAGTGCAGGCAGCAGAGCGGCGAAGGATTCCTGTACCGCAGGTGGCACGCCTTCGGGCATTTTGATGATTAGCTTGCGGCGCTTGAGGTAGCAGAACAGTTCGGTCCACAGCAGTGAGCCGATCATCGCCACGAACAGCCCCTTGCTGCCGATCCACTCGGTCGGGATCACATTGATATTGCCCAAGGCTTCTACCTTGATAAACGGCGTGAGGATCAGGAAACACACTAGCGACAGAATACCGCTGGAGACACGATCCTCATCATAATGTTCCGCCAGGCGGTAAGCGGTAAGGAAACTGACGAACAGCGACATGGTAGAGAACACTGCGTTAAACGGGATCTCGATGATATTGCTCCAGCTGGCACCAAACAGGCCCGCCATAAACTGCTGGTAACCCTGATTGGGGAACGACGAGATCACCAGCAGGATCGAGCCGACGATAATGAACGGCATAAAGGAAACATAGGCACCGCGAATGGCACACAAATGCCGCTGCTGTGCGGCCTTGGCCGCCAGAGGCATCAGCTTGGTTTCAAGAAATCCCAGAGCATTGTTCATGGTAAACCCCATAGGTATGCTTATTGGAGGAAACAGGTAAGGGTGGCGACTTATTGGCTGGGATTATCAGTGAATGGATTTTAAAGAAAGGTGAATCAGTTCACAGTGTGAGGTGAATTTATAAAATATCTCACAAGATTAGTTATGATGAGACATCATTTTTAGTGTGGAGTCTACGATGGAAATCAAGCTACATGCCAATGCGACCACTACCCCACGAGTACGGCGTTATATCCAGCAATCGGATAAAAGTGATCGCGTATTGGCGCAGGAGCTGGGTATTTCCGTGGCGACGGTACGCCGTTGGCGGCAGCGCCAGGATGTCGCGGATCGTCATACGGTGCCCAAGAGCCTTCGCAAGGCACTGACAGACGAGCAGAGTTTGCTTATCAACTGGCTGAGACAAAAATTGCAGTTGCCACTGGATGAGCTGCTGGTGGTGGTGAATCAGGGTATGCAGCAGCCGATCTCCCGTGCAGGCTTGGATCGCTATCTACGCGGTGTGGGCCAGCGCAGTGAGGCAGAAAATAGGGCGCTACGAGGTAAAAAGGCAGTAAAAGCGGGTGAACTGCCGGGAACTCTCGCTCTTTTTTATCAACGAATTAGCCTATCGGCCGAAGATGGTGGCGAACAACATCTCTTGTGGGCCGAAGAGAAGGTCAGCGGCTGGCTGAATGCACGAGCCTTTGCGGGAGCCTCGCCGATGCTGGTGGTCAACTGGCTGAAGGAACTGTTACCGCACTGCCCAGGCGATATACAATCTATTGAGACTGAAAATAAAAAACTGTTCGGCAATAGCGAGTCTCAGACCCATCCCTTACAGCTATGGTGTCGGGAGCAGGGGATAAGGCTGCAACAACCCGCGCTACCGCAGATGGAGATTGTGCTGCGGCTCGAAAGCCAACTGGCGCACCTGTTGCCAGTGGCGGAGAACTCTTCGCTGGATACTGTGCTGCAGGCGATCTGTGCCAGCTATAACCAATATTGGCCACAGAAGAAGTTGGGCAGCCTTACGCCTTCCGCATTCTGGTTACAACATCGGCCAGGTGGCTAACGAGGGGGCAGGTTTTCACTAAGAAAGTCAATAAAGCTGCGTAGGCGGTTGCTGACGGCGCTGTCGCTGTAATAAACCGCATTGACCGGCACGGCAACCGGCAGTGTCTCCTTGACCAGGATCTGCACTAAATCCCCACGATGGATATCCTCATCGATCATAAAATCCGACAGACAGGCAATACCGTTGCCGTGCAGGCAAAGGTGGCGTTGCGTTTCACCACTGTTGGTGGTCAGCCCGGGAGTTATCTCCAACTGCCTGCCGTCAGCGCAGGCTAATGGCCAGCGATTGAGGTTGGGCAAATCGTTAAAGCCAATACAGCAGTGTTGGGCCAATTCTTCCACGCTTTGCGGCGTACCGAATTGTTTCAGGTAGGCCGGTGAAGCCAATATTTTGCGATAGCTGGTCATCAGTTTGCGCGCTTTTAGGCTTGAATCTGTCAGTTCTCCCACCCGGATCGCAATGTCAACTTTGCGTTCAATCAGGTTGATAAAGGTTTCTGAAGAAACCAATGAGATCGACATTTCCGGATAACGAGCACGAAACGCGGCAATCAAGGGGGTAAGCACATGCAACACCACCGGCGTTGCCGCATCGACGCGCAACAGACCTTGGGGGCGCTGGCGGCTCTCTATCAACGCATTTTCCGCTGCCGCCATATCGCTAAGGACTTTCTGTACCTGGCGGAAATAGTGCTCACCTTCCTGCGTCAGGCTGATCTGACGGGTCGTACGATTGAGCAGCGTCACCCCCAACTTACTTTCCAGTTTTTTCACCGTGCGGCTGACTACCGAATTGGCCTGCTCCAAATATTCGGCGGCACGGCTGAAACTGCCGCTTTCCACGACGGTAACGAAGGTGATCAGTTCATCTGAAGTGGCCTTCATTGTTGCTCCATAAGCAAAAATTATTTGAAATTTTGAGCATTTTTATCATTTAAGCATAGGTTGATAATCCCTGCCATCAACCTGAACGTTATTTTGGAGTTAGTCATGCCTTTCGCTTTACTTGCCTTGACCATCAGTGCCTTTGCTATCGGCACCACGGAGTTTGTGATCGTTGGGCTCATCCCAACTATCGCAGAGCAATTGGGCGTCACCGTGCCCTCTGCAGGGCTACTGGTGACCATTTATGCCATTGGGGTGGCGATAGGTGCCCCCGTGTTGACGGCTTTAACGGGGCGAGTGCCGCGTAAACTGTTGCTGGTCGGCCTGATGGTACTGTTCACCTTCGGCAATCTATTGGCCTGGCAGTCACCGAGCTATGAGTCACTGGTGATAGCCCGTCTGCTGACCGGCCTGGCGCACGGTGTGTTTTTCTCAATTGGTTCAACCATTGCGACCAGCCTGGTGGCCAAAGAGAAAGCGGCAACGGCTATCGCAATCATGTTTGGTGGTTTGACAGTTGCGCTGGTCACCGGCGTACCTCTGGGAACCTTTATCGGCCAGCATTTTGGTTGGCGTGAAACCTTTCTGGCGGTTTCGCTGATTGGAGCGGTGGCGATTATTGCCAGCCTGGTGTTGATCCCGAACAACATCAAAAACACGGCCAGCGCCAGCATCGGTGAGCAACTGCAGGTGTTAACGCATCCACGGTTGTTACTGATTTATGTTATTACCGCGCTTGGCTACGGTGGGGTATTTACCACTTTTACCTTCCTGGCACCGATGATGCAGCAACTGGCCGGATTCTCTGCACCGGCTGTAAGCTGGATATTGCTGGCCTACGGTATTGCTGTAGCGATCGGTAACATCTGGGGGGGTAAGCTGGCCGATCGGCACGGTGCAGTTCGTGCCCTGAGCTTTATCTTTGCTGCATTGGCCGTGTTATTGCTGGTGTTTCAATTCACTGCCAGCCATAGCGTAGCCGCTTTACTGACGGTGGTGGTGATGGGCGTATTTGCCTTTGGTAATGTCCCAGGATTGCAGGTCTATGTAGTCCAAAAAGCCGAGCAGTACACGCCGAATGCGGTGGACGTTGCTTCTGGCTTGAATATTGCGGCATTTAACGTAGGGATTGCTTTGGGTTCGGTGATTGGCGGGCAGACAGTGGCCTCATTGGGGTTGGCGCAAACGCCTTGGATCGGTGCGCTGATCGTTGTTGTCGCGTTGTTATTAATTGGCTTTAGCGGGCGTCTGGATAAAAAGCAGCAGCAGATAGCCTGATCCCATTTGGCTTTTTCTCTTGGCCCGTAGTTTGCGGGCCTTTTCTCATTTATCACTTCTCTCCGCTAACCTTTACAGACATATACGTTTCATTGATTGAAAACAGGCTGTCTCGCCCTTATAACAAGAAACAACATAATTCCTAAAAGCCCATGCTGGCAGAACAGCGCAGGCGTATACTCAAGTTAGTGTTGGTGGCAATGCCGCTACCAGTTTCATCCGAATGGGAAATAGGCGAATAACGTGCCGAAACGAACTTATGCAATGAGGTATGTTGCAGGTCAGCCAGTTGAGCGAATTTTCCCTGGCGCCATCAATCAGCCGTTACCACCTGGGGCTGCTCTGCCCACGACCGGTGCGCTGCGGGTGATGGTGTGGAATATCTTCAAGCAGCAGCGAGCCGATTGGCAATCGGTGCTGAAAAGCTTCGGTAAAGATGCGCAATTGGTATTACTGCAGGAAGCGCAGACGACGCCGGAATTAGTCAACTTTGCGACCTCCAACTATCTGGCTGCCGATCAGGTGCCGGCTTTCGTGTTGCCGCAACATCCTTCTGGCGTGATGACGCTGGCGGCGGCACATCCGGTGTATTGCTGCCCGTTGCGCGAGCGTGAGCCGCTATTGCGCCTGGCCAAGTCGGCACTGATCACTGTCTACCCACTGTATAATGGCCAGCTGTTAATGGTCGTGAATATCCACGCGGTGAACTTCAGCATTGGTGTGGATGTTTACAGCAAGCAGCTAGGGCCGATAGGCGAACAGATCGCCCGTCATCAAGGGCCGGTGATTATGGCTGGGGACTTTAACGCCTGGAGCCGCAAGCGCATCAATGCCTTGTACCAGTTTGCTGGGGATATGGCATTGCGCGAGGTGAACTTCACTGACGACCATCGCCGTAAAGCCTTTGGTCGGCCGCTGGATTTCATCTTCTATCGTAATCTGGGTGTGGCAGATGCCTCAGTGTTGGTTACGCAAGCGTCCGATCACAATCCGTTGCTGGTGGAGTTCCATCCGGAAAGCGACAAGCCGGTTTGGTAGCAGAATACAGACAATAAAAAAGCATCCCGAAGGATGCTTTTTTTGTGGCGAAAATTTAGGTGTCCGGCGACGTTCTGTTGCTAACAAACAAGGTTAGCTTCAGACCCGGTTGCAAACTGTTGGCCTTGCCGAGAGTGGAGTTCCAACGCATCACGTCGTTAATATCAACGCCGTGACGGCGTGCAATACTGGAAAGCGAATCACCCTTGCGAACTTGATAGGTGATACTGCTGTTATCTCTGGTATTGCTGGCCACTTGCAGGGTTTGCCCAACTTTCAGCGTGCTCTTGCTACGCAAATTGTTCCAACTCTGCAAATCGCTGGTCTTCACGTTCAACCGTTTAGCGATAGTGGATAACGTATCACCGGAGCGAACCTTATACGCACTGCCGCTCGACAAACTGCTGTTCTTCGCCAACTGGGTTGTTGGTGGAGTTGCAATAATCTGTCCATCGGACAACGAGTCTTTCAACTGCGCGACATTCTTTTTGGGAACCATAATATAATGGGGCCCGTTAGGTGCCGTAACGCCTTTCTTGTAGCCAGGGTTATAAGCTTTCATCTTGGTGACCGAAAGCCCAGCCATCTCAGCCGCCTGAGTTAGCTGAATCTGCTGCCCGACATCAATGCGCGCCAGTGCACGGGTTTCGTCAGTTTTAGGTAACTTGACGCCGTACTTTTTGCTGTGCTTGATGATATCGCTCAGTGCCAGCATTTTCGGGACATAGATTGACGTTTCACGCGGAAGCGACAATGCCCAGAACTCGGTGGACTTACCCTGGCGTTTATTCGCCTTAACCGCTTGCATTACGCGGCCTTCACCACTGTTATACGCGGCGATGGTCAGTAACCAGTCACCGTCGAACATGCGGTTCAGACGCTGCATCATGTCCAGCGCTGCAGTCGTCGAGGCCACCACATCGCGGCGCCCGTCATACCACTGATTGTTTTTCAAACCATAATTGCGACCCGTTTGCGGCACGATCTGCCATAGCCCTGCAGCATTGGCACTTGACGTGGCATGGGGGTCAAAAGCGCTCTCCACTATGGGTAGCAGTACCAGTTCCATCGGCATATTACGTTTTTTAATCTGCCCGACTATCCAGTACATGTACGGCTCTGCCCGTAATGTTACATCGTGGAGATAGCTCTTACTTTTTAAATACTTTCTTTTTTGTTCACGGATCCGGGAATTTTCCGGAACCTCCATCTTCAGCTCGTCGCTAATGAAGTTCCACAGGTCCTGTTGCGCGGCACCAATATTATTATCTAGCCACCGCGCCGAGCTCGCTCGACCATTCGCTGTGTACTCTCCTGCTTCACCTTCTTGACCTGCCGAAGACAGACTCTGTGCATGCTGCTCTGGTGCCGGTGCATCCTGCCTGGATGACTGGCAACCTACTAGCAAGACCGAGGCGAGAAATATCGCTTTAGCCTTCATGTGTGTGTCAATATAGTTGCTTAAAAGACGAGCAATAATACTTTGCTTCGCTAAAAAACACAACTAAAACGTTAGAAGGCGTCTTTTCGTAGGCGTAATTCAGAAAAAACTGAATGAAGATGTCGTGGTGGCGTATTAAATCCTATTTCTCTTTGTAAATCAGTGTCATGGCAGCGTAAAAATAGGTTAATTTTACGCTCTAATTGTAGCGTTGTCGGCACGCTGGGTTGCCCTTTTGCCCGGAATTTCTCAACTTGTTGCTGATATGTTTCAATTTGCCTATCTTGTGGCAGAATTGCCCTGGCAAACTTAAGGTTTGAGAGAGTATATTCATGTGCGCAACAAATTAAGGTTTCATCGGGAAGTTGCGCGAGTCGTTGAAATGAGTGGTACATTTGCTCCGCTGTTCCTTCAAAAAGCCGGCCGCAGCCTGCGGAAAAAAGAGTATCTCCGCAGAAAAGATAAGGTGCACTGTAGAATGCAACGTGGCCTAACGTATGCCCTGGCACTGCGATGGTGGTGTATTGGCGTCCGCCAATATTGAGGATATCACCGTCATTGACCAAATGATTTGCCCCTTTGCTGGCCGTTTCCTGTGGACCATAGACCGCCAACCCGGGATAGTGCGCAATAATTTCTGCTACGCCACCGACATGATCGCGGTGATGGTGGGTCAACAAGATGCCGTCGGGGCTCAGTTGCCGCTGGGAGAGTGCTTCCAGAACGGGGCGGGCTTCACCAGGGTCGACGATGATGCAGTGTCCTTGCTGGTTATCCAGCAACCAAATGTAATTGTCCTGAAAAGCAGGAATGCTGATAAGATTCATAGTAGACCTCTCGTTGGCAACGGCTTGAAAGAAGATAATAAATCATGAAACCAGCCCATACTCTACAAAAGCTCACCAGCCCACACTCCTGGGCCGTGCTGCCGTGGGGGGAATACTATCGTGAGGCGCTTGAGCGGCAGTTGCAACCCTGGTGGTCAAAGCTGTTTGGCTTCCATCTGCTAAAGATCGGCAATCTCAGTGCCGGACTGGATACCGAAAAGTGTGCCATCTCCCATCAGGTTAACGTCGGTTTGTCCGGCGAGAACCTGCATGTGCTTGCCGATCCTTATCAGTTACCCTTTGCTGCCAAATCGGTCGATGCCTGCCTGTTAGCCCATACCCTTTGCTATGTGGACGATCCCCACCGCATACTGCGTGAGGTTGACCGCGTGATGATCGACGATGGTTGGTTGGTGATCAGCAGCTTCAACCCTTTCAGTTTACTGGGATTGGGCAAGCTGATCCCTGGATTGCGCAAACGCCAGCCTTATGCCAGCAGGATGTTTACTCAGATGCGCATCTTGGACTGGCTCAGCCTGCTGAATTATGAAGTGTTGGATCAGGGGCGTTTCCATGTGTTGCCTTGGCAACGTAAAGGCGGGGCCTTTCTGAGCACGCACTTACCTGCGTTGGGATGCATCAGCGTCATTGTGGCACGCAAGCGAACCTTACCATTGACGCCAACGCCGATGAAAGTCGGTGCCAGAAAGCATGTGCTTGGCCGCGCCGTGGGGGCGACCAAGAGTTATCGTAAGCTACCTTAAGCTTCGGGCTGATAACCGACATCATCCTGAGTCGGGTTACCGGCGGCGTCGCGGGCCAGCACGTCGCAGCGTTCGTTTTCCGGGTGCCCGGCATGGCCTTTGACCCATTCCCAGCGAATAGTATGACGGGCAATCGCCAGATCCAGACGCTGCCAGAGATCGACATTCTTCACCGGTTTTTTATCGCTGGTTTTCCAGCCGCGCTTTTTCCAGTTGTGGATCCAACTGGTGATCCCTTGGCGCACATATTGGCTATCGGTGCTCAGCACGACTTCGCAAGGCGTCGTCAGCGCCTCAAGTGCTACAATGGCCGCCATCAGCTCCATACGGTTATTGGTCGTCAGGCGATAACCGGCACTGAACGTTTTTTCGTGTTGCTTATAACGCAAAATTGCGCCGTAACCGCCGGGACCCGGATTACCGAGGCAGGAACCGTCGGTGAAAATTTCTACCTGTTTGAGCATCTCTGGTAGACTCTTCCTATCAGTTTTATAAAAGCCAAGTCTGACATAAACGAGCGCTATGAGCACTGCAATATGATCTCTACACCAACCAGACAGATCGTTCTCGATACCGAAACCACCGGTATGAACAAGCTAGGGGTTCACTACGAAGGTCACCGCATCATTGAGATCGGGGCTGTTGAGGTGATCAACCGTCGCCTGACAGGGCGTCATTATCACGTTTACATCAAACCGGATCGGCTGGTGGATCCTGAAGCCTACGGGGTTCACGGTATCAGTGATGAATTCCTGGCAGATAAGCCCACTTTTGATCAAATCGCCGACGAGTTTCTCGATTTTATCCGTGGCGGTGAGCTCGTTATTCATAACGCGGCGTTCGATATCGGCTTTATGGATCACGAATTCCGTATGTTACGGCGAGACATTCCGAAAACGGAAACGTTCTGTACCATCACCGATAGCCTGTTGATGGCGCGACGCCTGTTCCCAGGCAAGCGTAACAACCTTGATGCCTTGTGCAGCCGCTATGAGATAGACAACAGCAAACGAACGTTGCACGGCGCATTGCTCGATGCCGAAATTCTGGCCGAAGTCTACCTGGCCATGACTGGCGGCCAGACCTCGATGGCTTTTCAGATGGATGGGGACACCCAGCAGACGGATTCAACGCAGGATATTCAACGTATCGTACGCCCAACGGCGGCAATGAAAGTGATCTATGCCAGCGAAGAAGAAGTGCAGGCGCACGAAGCCCGTCTGGATCTGGTGGCCAAGAAGGGCGGTAGCTGCTTATGGCGTGCTGGGGCTGAATAACGACCGCTTCAGGCTAAAAAGAGGGCATAAGCCACATAATGATGGCGGGTTAGTTGAAAAACTGTGCAAACGACTCTTTTTATGAGAAAAGACGTTGACGCGATGCGGGGGCAACCGTAATATTCGCCTCGTTCCCCCGCAAGAGGGAATGGCGCGGAGCGGTAGTTCAGTTGGTTAGAATACCTGCCTGTCACGCAGGGGGTCGCGGGTTCGAGCCCCGTCCGTTCCGCCACTATTCAGAAGCCCTGAGTTAGCAATAACTCAGGGCTTCGTCGTTTCTGTTCAGTACCTGCCGTAATCCGGAGAATCAGGCCGAACGGTTGGGTTCGGCCGGGTGAGTTAAGCAGGCGATCAGAACAGCACTGAGTAGTTCAAACCAAAGGTGCGGCCACGGCCTTTATAGCTGTACAGCTCCGGCGCGCCGTAGGTTGGGCTATACAGGATTGGCGCACGTTGGCCCCACACGGTGGTGTAATCCTTGTCCAGCAGATTTTCTATGCTAAGGCTGACCTTGCCCACTGGCAGGGCATAGCTGCTCAGGACGTCAATGGTGTTATAGCCGTTGAGCTTACGCCCCTGGCTGTCGGAAACGTCGAAGGTCTGTTGTGACTGCACCCGCACCGTCCAGTCACCCGGTGCCCAGTTGACGTAGGCAGTGGCTTTCGACGGGCTGGCGGTGTCGACGGTCAGCTTCTCCCATTTGCCATCGGTCTTGGTTTCCGACTTGATCAGGTTGAAGGTGGCACCGGTGCTCCATTCGCTGTCATCAAAGAAGTAATCCACCGCGCCTTCCATACCATAAATCCGACGTTTGTCAGCGTTCATGTTGATGGTCATATCGGTTTTGTTGATGGTGATGGTCTTGTCTGACAGGGAATAGTAGGCCGCAACCTGGGTACGCAGATTGTCGCCATTGTAGCGCCAGCCCAGCTCGTAGGAGTCGACCTTGATGCCGTCCAGCTTGGAGTCATTGACGTTGACGCTTTTTTGCAGCTGATAGTGGCCGTTCACCAGCTTATAGGTGCCGGAGCCGTAATACTTGGCCAGGTCCGGGATCTCAAACCCTTGTGAGAAGTTGAACCAGGTCTGCTGACGTTCTGTCAGATGGGCCAGCAAACCGGCGTTGAACAACGCGTTGTTGTAGTCGGTTTTACCACCGGGCACGGCATCGGCAGAGGTCGCCAGGCCGTTGGCGATCCCTTGTTGCTGTGCGTAGCCAACGAAATCATCCACCTTGTTTTCGGTGTACTGGTAGCGCACGCCGCCGCTCAGGGTAAACATCGGATCGATGTCGTAGCTGGCCTGCATGAACGGTGCCAGGTTAGTGGTGGTATAGCTCGGGTAGCGGCCGACGTTGTAGGCATTTTGCAGCGTCATCCCGCCAGACTGCTGGGCCTGCGCCAGATTGAAGAACTGCTGGTTGGCATTGAAGCTTTCATGGTCGGCATCGAAGCCGTAGGTCAACGTAAGGCTGTCGATCGGCTTGCTGTTCAGGGTCAGCTTGCCGCCATAGAAATCGGTTTTCTGTTGCGAAGCGCCGATGCTGGTTACCTTGCCGCCGCTCAGGGTAGGGAACGGATAGAAGGTCAGCGACTCATCACGATAATACACCTGCGCCACCAGATCCTGGCCCCAGAAATCGGTGTTGGAGTATTGCAGGTTGATCAGATGGCGCTCGGTGCCTGGAATACGATCCGAATCCAGATTACTGCTGTTGTAGGCCTGCCCGCTGCCGGTCACCGCCGAGAAATTCTGCCCCAGATACAGGCCGTGCTTACCATCTGACTCGCTGTTGAAATATTGCGTGGTCAGTTGCAACTGCTGGTGATCGTCGATATTGATGGTGCCGGTGCCCATCAGGTCGATACGATCGGAGTATTGCAGGCCGGTTTGGGTGTTGTCGATCAGCACCTCGTCGCCTTTGCCGTCATACCAGCCGCCGTAACGCTGATAGGAAACCGACAGGCGGCCGGAAGCCTTATCGGTGCCACCGCTGACCGCTGCCGACACGTTTTCATCGTGATCGCTGCTGCTGTTAAAGCCGGTTTTACCGCCAAGCTGGAGCTCAACCTGTTTTTCTTCCTGGCCCTTCTTGGTCACGATGTTGATCAGGCCACCGGTACTGCCGCCGCCGTACAGCGAAGTAGCACCGGAAATCACTTCAATATGGGCGATGTTGAACGGATCGATCGAATCGAGCTGGCGGCTGTCACTGCGCGATGAGTTCAGGCGTACGCCGTCGATCATCACCATCATGGAACGGCCACGCATATTCATACCGTAGTTGGTTCGCCCCTGGCTGCTGACGTCCATGCCCGGGATCAGCTGCGACAGCACATCCTTGATCTCTTTACCGCCCTGCACCTGTTGCTCAATTTCCTGGCCTTCGATCACCCAGGTGGTCTGGGCCATTTCCGCCACGCTGCGGTGAGAACGGCTGGCGGAAACCACCAGTTGGTCATCATTTTTTTGTTCTTCAGCCCATGCTGTTGGTGCGAGCATTGCCAGCAGGCAAGGGTTTAATACCCAGAGGTGTCTGCGTTTCATTTTTCTTACTTGTGTTCCCATGGTTAATTAACGTTAAAGATGGTGTGTTCAGCGCGAGCGGTTACCGCTGCCTGCTGGCTACGCCATTGGATCACAGCCGGAGTGGACGTTAAGTCGAACCAATCGCGTCCTAATGCCCGGTTGAGAATACGGGCCGAACGCCAGGCCATCAGGCTGAGTTGGGGTTCGGCAATGCCATGACTGTGCATGCCGGCATTAACGGCAAACAGGCAGTTTTCTTTCGGACCCTGCCAGGCCAGGGTGAAATCGGGTGAAATGCGGTATTGATCGTCCGCCGTAGTCAGCAGGCGATCGGCCAGTGGCGCAAGAAATGCCGGGCGATCCTGCTGGTAGCCGGTGGCGAAGATCACCACGTCACAGTCGAAGGTTTCTTTGCCCTGGTCGAGGTGATGATGAGTGACCAGTTGGTAGCCATCGCCGGAGGCATGCAGCGCGGCCAATGAACGGCTAGGCAACAGACGTGCCCAAGGTTTTTCACGCAGCACTTCAAAGTGGTGGTACATCGCTCGGTAGATAGCCAGAAGCGATTCGCTGGTGATACCGTCCGACGTCATTTTCTGCTCGGTCAGCATACGCTGCTTGGCGCTGTCGCTCAGGGTGTAGAAGCTTTCTACATATTCCGGCGTGAAGTACTCATTAGCGAAGGCGGCTTCGTCCAGCGCGTTGTAATTGTTGCGGCGTGAGATCCAGTTCAACTGCTTGGGCTGGCCCCACTCGGCGCGGAAAATATTCAAAAACAGATCGGCACCGCTTTGGCCGCCGCCGATCACGGTGACGCGTTTGCCGCTAAGATCCGGGTTACGCAGGCTCATTTCGCTGGCATGGAAGCAGCGATCGTTTTGCTCGCTGACACAGTCCGGCAGTTTGGGGCGTTTACCGATGCCTAGGCAGATATGGCGGGCACGGTAGATATCGCGCTGGGTGGTGACAACAAATTGGCGTTGCTGGTCGTCAAAATCCACGCTGCGGATGTCTTGGCTGAACTCGAGCGTCTCCAGCCCGTTAGCCGCCCAGTCGAGATAGTCGGCGAACTCTTCGCGGGAGACCGTACGCTGCTCGGTGGTCAGGAAGCGGTAGAACTTCTTCCTTTTCACCAGGTAGTTGAGAAAGCTGTACGGGTTGGTCGGTGAAACCGCGCTGACCAGATCCTTCAGAAAACTGGTTTGCATATGGCAGTCCGGCACCATCATGCCGGGGTGCCAGGAGAAGTGTGGTTTACGTTCGAAGAACTTGCTGTTAAAGCCGGTAACCTCACTGCCGAGTGCGGCAATGCTCAGATTGAATGGGCCGACGCCGATGCCGATGAAATCCAGAGGCTGATTCATTGGGCAAACTCCTTGGAGACCAAATAAAGAGGGTTATCCAGATCTTGCAGATAGTTCGGCAACATGCGGCTGCCGCCATCCTGCTCTGAATAGGTGAGTTTCACCGGGTTGAGTACCACGCGAATAATCTGCGGCTTGAAAAGGTCGAACAGGGCAAAGCGGTCGGCCAACTGCGGATGCTGCGCCATATAGCGCTCCAGCACCTGTGCCAGCACTTGATAGAAATGCGGTTCGCTTATTCCGCAAACACTCATCAGCGGCGAAATGAAGCGCAAAACGGTGACGAAATGCCCGGTTTGCAGGTCATGGATCAGATAGTCGGCAGGCAGGCGCACCGTTACGTCTTTTACCACCTGTGGCAGTGAAGCGGCCTGCGGGAAGTCCTGATCCACCAGGCGCATATCGCCCTGGAAATCTTTCAGCAGTACGCGTTGCGGTACATGGTCTTTCATCACTAATGTGATGTTCTGGCCGTGGGCGATCAGCGCCACCCCGTAGCAGCACATCAGGTGGTACATCGGCAGTACCACCACCTGGAACATCTGCGTCAGCCACGCCTCTGCGCTCAGGCCGGAACGGGCAATGTAGGCAGCGATTAGCGGCTCACCCTGATTGTCGGTTTCCATCAGCGTAGCCATCAGGATCGCCTGCTCGCCCGGTTGCAGATAACAGGAAGGGTTTTCACGCCAGATCACCCCGAGCATTTCCTGATAACGATAGGGGGCCTTGGGCAGTGCGCCGTAGGTTGGGTGGGCCAGATAGCCCGCCGCCGGTTCACCCAGGATCTGGGCGCCGCTGGCCTGCAAGGTACTGTCGCTGGCGAAAATCTGCTGTAACCAGCGTGAAGCCGCAGGCCCGGCACTGATGTACTTGCCCGGAATGCCGCGATAGCAGGAGGTGTTATAAATGGTCAGCGGCAGCTTGATATCGAAGGGCACCCGGCGGCTGGTATTGGTCAAAGTGCGCAGGGACTGCTGAGCCAGATAGCGATCGCCAAACTCACCCAGCTCGACCAGTTCACCGCTGGCCAGTTGTGGCAGGAAATGCAACGCAATTTTTTGTTGCCATTGCCATGGATGCAACGGCACCGGCAGCCAATCGTTATTCAACTTCAGGTCGTGCCAGCGGCGGTCAAAGCGCTGGCGCTCCCCGCTGTCCATCGCACTGTTGAGCAAGTTTTCTAGCGGGAAGTCCTCGTCAATGCACCAGACAAAGCTGCTGCGTTTGGCGGCCACCCAGTGCAACTGGAACTGGCCCTGATATTCTGGCGCATACTGTTGCAACGCCGTCAGCCCCCAGCCACGACGCCCCTTGTTGAAGACGAACTTCGGGTGACCTGCCAGCAGGCATTGCAGCGCGTCGGCATCCAGCGCAATCAGATCGTTGGCACTCATCCCGTGGCGAGCGGTGAGTAACTGCATGTCACCGCGCAGCGTGGCATACAGATCTTCCAGATGTTCGGCAATCTGCGCATCGTCCATCTGCAGCACCTGTGCCAGTTGGCGCAGCGTTTGATCGGCGGCCAGCGGCAAGCGATCGCAGCTCAGGCTGTTGGTGTCGATGTGCAACCAACCCCAGATCCCGCGTTTGGCGCTGAAGCGGTAGGTCGTATCACCTAGCGCAATCTGCCATTGCCCGTCGTGCTCCTCGGCCTGCAAAGTACGTTCATACTCCAGTTCCGCCAGGATTTTGGCGATCATCTGCAGGTTAACGCGTTGCCAATTGGCGTAATCGTGGCGGCTCATACCTGTCCCTCGCGGAAGAAGTCATCACGCTGGTTCATGATCAGCCGTGAACGCTTATGGGGGAAATCAAACTCTTTCAGCGTGTGGTAGCCAGCGGTGGGCAGATGGCGGAATAGCCGCTGATTGTCTGCGCGTGGCTCGGCCACGACGCGAGTGGTACGGGGTTCATCTAGGTATAAATAGTGGGTCAGGCCACGTAGCCAGCTGCGGATGTACTGCGCGCCACGCCAGTTTTCTTCACCAACCAGCATATGCAGACCGCGATCGAACGGCTGCCAGCGATAGTGGCGGCCAATGCGATCTTCGGGTGCCCAGTAAACTTCGAAATAGCCAAACGGCTGGTTGTCAAAGCAGCCCAGCAGTGGATAGCAATAGCTGGAATCCAACTGACGCTGTAAATAGGCGGCCTGAACCTCGAGTGGGCCACTCATTTCCCAGAAGGCGTCAACGCGGGGGGAGTTCATCCAACGGGTGAACTGCTCGGCGTCGCGCTCCACTTCGGGCAAACGGAAACTCAAGCTACGTTTGATTTGCGGATCGTAGCGACGATACACCTCACCGCTGGGCCGTGCAGGGCGCTGCGGGAACCACAACTCGCGCTCTGCATCGTATTGCATTTGGCCGCCCGCGGTATGGCGTTCGGCGATCAGCCACAGTGGCAGTTGGTAGAAGGTTTCACGGGCCAGGTAATCACCACAGGCCTGGGCGAACAGTGCCAGAGCCTGTGGCTCCTCACGCCATTCGGCATAGGGCAGGGCAATGCCGCTCAGCTGTGGAGCCGCGATAAGCAACTGATCCAACGCCTGAATCAGCCAGCCTGCTGACAATGGGCCTGGATAATGCAACGCAGCACTGCCGTCCAATCCCAGGCTCAGGGACAGGTTTTTCCCCAGCAGTTCGCAGCGGAATCCGCTGGTGGTGTGAACAATCTTGGCAACGGGCATCATTGAGCGGCCTCCACGCGCAGCGGATTGATGAAGTCAAAGTAGATCACCGCCGGATCGACAATGGTGTTCTCATTGTGATCGTGCAAATAGCAGAAGAAGTTTCCCTTGCAGTTCCAATGTTGGCTGTCGAGCACATAGTCCAGGCAACGGGTATTTTTCGCCGTGTTACGCAACGTGGTTAACGCATCCCGTACTCGTCTCATCAGGCTCTCTTCACTGTCGAATCCTGCTGCTGCCATCGCGGCGGTAACGGCCAACGTCGAATTCACCAGCAGGTAGTAGGGGAAGTAGCGCAACAGCTGCTGCTCGCTAAAGCGGTTCTCCGCTTCGGCTTCGCCGATTTCATCCAGCCAAGGCGTGGCATCGCGGGTAAAGCCGCTGCCCTGGCAATCGCGGTACAGCATGCCTACCGGCAAGTCCTGCTGCATTTCCACCAGAATGTTTTGCTGATGGGCCAGCAGTACCAGGCCGTAGTCAGCTTCGGCGCTGAACAGCGGTAGCAGCACCTGCTGGCAGTAAGCGTCCAGCCAGCAATGGGCGGCCTGCTGCAACGGCAAGCGCAGGCGGGCAGCCAGGCGGCGCATTGCCGCAGCTAACAGGCTATCGCCACCGTCTGGCGCTGCTTGCGTCAAGGTGACCAACACGTTGGTTTGGTTCTGTGCCCGGCCGAACAGCAGGTTATCGCGCAGCGCCATCAGGCTCTCTTCCTGGATTGTGCCGTCTGCGGAGCGTAACCCGGCCCAGCCATCTTCCTGCATCACGCGCATCGTGGGATAACGAGCTTGCAACTCCTGCCAGCGGGCGGTTTTTGCCAGACGTGCCAGACGCATGCCGCGTTTCACTTCTTTGACCGACAGGGTACGCACCGAGTTGGTTAGCCGTACGCTGAGGGAAAACTTGATCATGTCGCGGCTGCCCGCGTGATATAGCGAACGTGAAGAGCTGGTTGGCAACCAACGCTCACCGGCCTCACCCAGATCGCACAGTTTGTGCTGCTCGACCAACTCGCGGCACCAGCTTTGTGCCAGCAGATAATCGGCCTGCCACGGATGCATCGGCAGCAGCCAGACGTCATCGGTAAAATGACCTAGCAACTGCGGCGCGCTTTCTGCAGCAAAGCGTTGCAGGCGCTGCTGTAACGTCAGATCCAGGCTGTCACCGCACAGATTGCGCTTATCTACCGCAAACCAGCGCAGGGGGAAGCTGCCAGCAAAATCTGGCAGATAGCGCTGTGCCTGCTGATGATCGAAGGGCTCATGGGATTTCGGAGCCGGGTGGAAGGCATGGCCAGCTAATAACCCCTGTTCCGCCTGGGCAAAATTCAGCGGCTGGTCACGTAGCTTTGGCCAGTCCAGCCGGATGGCGATCGCCTGTTGGGTATTGTCATGACTTTCCAGCACTCGCTGGCGAAAGCGTGCCAAAACCTCCTCACTCAGTTGGCCTTTTATCGCCGGTTTGGCCAGCAACAACGTAACCAAACGCTCAAAACTCAGCGCTTCACCGTTGCCATTCAGGCAGGCGGGGAACTGATATTGATGATGTTGGGTTGGCGAGATATGCCGTAATGGAACGCGTATAAACTGGCTATCCGAAAGTGGGAGATGTAGCTGAGGATGCTGGTTATTGGTTGCCGGCACGATGTGCCAGTCCCGGGTTTCACGCATTAGCGCGTTGAGGAAACATTGCGCAGCCACATCGGTCGCTGCGGTTGCTAACGGGATAGTCATGACCCTTGTCACTCTAAAGCATTTGAGAATGATTCTTATATCAATAATATTTATCGTTATCAATCACTCTATGATACAATTTTTCAATCAATCACACATAATTCCATCATTTTCTTAACGGTTATTTTACCTTGATGAATCTGTCGCCTGCTCCAAAAACCGTTGCAATTGGTAATGATTCTCCTTCAAACTGGCCGCTGGCATTTTGTGCCGGGTTAATGGGCATTGGGCAAAATGGTTTGCTGGTGGCATTACCTGTCTTGGTCAGCCTGACTCAACTTTCGTTGTCGGTGTGGGCGGGGTTGCTAACGCTGGGATCGATGCTGTTTCTTGTCGGTTCTCCCTGGTGGGGGCGGCAGGCAGAAATTCGCGGCTGTAAATACGTGGTGGTTATGGCCCTGGCGGGTTACCTGCTCAGCTTTGCGTTATTGGCCTTGGCCGTGTGGGGGCTGGCTGCTGGCTGGCTGCCTGAAATGGCTGGGTTGGGCGGATTGATTGTGGCGCGCATTATCTATGGCCTGACAGTATCAGGCATGGTGCCCGCCAGCCAGACTTGGGCGCTACAACGTGCTGGGTATGAACAACGTATGGCGGCGTTGGCCACTATCAGCTCCGGCCTGAGCTGTGGCCGGTTGCTTGGCCCGCTGTGCGCAGCCGTGGCGCTGTCTTTGCATCCGATGGCACCGCTGTGGCTGATGGCGATTGCGCCGCTGATCGCGTTACTGGTGATCTGCCGCCAGCATAACGACCCGCCACTGCCCGCGGTGGCGCATCAACAAAACCGCCTGCGGCTGACGATGATGCCCTATTTGTTGTGTGCGTTGCTGCTGGCGGGCTGCGTCAGCCTGATGCAGTTGGGCTTGGCTCCGCATTTGCAGCAGTTGTTCAGCCATTCGGCGACGACCGTTAGCCACCATGTGGCGGTATTGCTCAGCGTAGCGGCAGGTTGCACGCTGTTGGCACAGTTTCTGGTGGTGCGGCCACAGCGTCTCACTCCACCGCAGCTGCTGATGGTTGCCGCTTTGTTGATGATCGCTGGCTTGGGGCTGATGTGTACCGCTCCGCTGGTGCTGTTTTATCTCGGCTGTGCGCTGGCTTCGTTTGGGGCCGCGATGGCGACGCCGGGCTATCAACTGATGCTGAACGATAAGTTATCTACCGGCAAAGGGGCGGGAGCGATCGCCACCAGCCATACACTGGGCTACGGCGCGAGCGCGCTGATGGTGCCGGTGGTGAGTAAATTTTACGGTGAGTCGCAGTTGGTGGCGGCGGCACTGGTAGCCGCCGTCCTGTTGGGCGGCATTAGCAGCTGGCTATGGTGCCAGCATCGAATAGCAGACATTGCGCGGGAGAGTCAGTGATATGTCCGCAAGCTATCGCATCTTTGATCTTACCTTGAAGCACAAGGAAAATGTTTCCCCCTCGCTGCTGCGCTGCGTGTTTACCGGCCCAGAGGTACAGCGCATGAAGCTGGAAGCTCCGGATCAACGGATCAAGCTGCTGTTCCCGGTAGCGGAAGGGCAGATCCAGCCGTTGGAGAATAGCGACGATTGGTACCGCAACTACATGGCGATACCGAAAGAGCAACGGCCCGTGATGCGTACCTACACGTTGCGGGCACTGCGCGCTGCTGAGAATGAAATGGACGTGGAGTTTGTGCTCCATGGCATTAATGGCCCGGCCTCTGCCTGGGCAACGCATGCCGTTGCAGGAGATAAACTCCAGGCTGTAGCGCCAAATGCCGATTTTGCTGAGGATAGCGGCGGCTATGAGTGGGCTCCTCCGGCGCAAACTCGGCAGGCGCTGCTGATCGCCGATGAAACGGCACTGCCAGCGGCGATGGGTATCCTCGAACAGTTGGCGCAGCAGGTTAACCCGCCGCGTGTGCAGGCTTTCTTCGAAGTGCCGGTAGCGGGGGACTGCCTTGATATGGCGCACTTCTCGTTTGCCGAGGTTTACTGGCTGCCACGTGACGTTGGGCATCAGCAACTGCATGGCACGCTGCTGGTGGAGGCGGTACGTCAGCGAGTGAATATCCCTGCCTCAGCACGGGCCGAAGCGCAGTCTCTGGCTGAAAACAGCCTGGGTGGGGATTTGCTGTGGGAGCGTGCCGAAGGGGCTAAGACCTTTTACGCCTGGGTGGCGGCGGAGTCTTCGGTGGTGAAAACGTTGCGCCGTTACCTGATTGGCGAACGCGATCTGGACCGTTCCACGGTGAACTTTATGGCGTACTGGTGTTAAGTTTCTGGGCCTACTAAATTGCTGTGTCTAATAGCGCTACAGGTGGAAGTCATGCAGATCAATTTCAACTCTGGCGGCCGCTTTGGCTGCTGTGCTATGTTCCGCTGAAACAAAAGTTACAGCGGGAGTAGCGATGAAACAGATTGATGAACGCCTGCGCAGCGAATACCCGCAATTGGCCCCTCAAGAGCAGCGGGTAGCCGACTTTATCTTCGATCACTTTGACGACCTGATTAGCTATAATAGCACCGAGTTGGCGCGCCTGAGTGGAGTGTCCAAGGCCACGGTCAGCCGTCTGTTCAAGCGGCTGGGCTATGCCAGCTATCGCGCAATGCGTGACGAGCTGCGTACCCTACGCCAAAGCGGTATGCCATTGACCGACAGCCGTGACGCGGTGCAGGGCAACACCTTACTAGCCCGCCATTACCAGCAGGAAATGGCCAATCTGACGCTCTGGGTAAAGCAGATTGATGCGGAACAGTTTGGTGCGGTGATCGCGGCCATGGGGAAATCCCAGCGGCTGCTACTGTTGGGGATGCGCAACAGCTATCCCGTCGCGATGCATTTGCGCCAGCAACTGATGCAGGTGCGTGAACAGGTTTTGTTAATACCGCAGCCGGGCCAAACCTTGGCCGAAGATCTGGTGGATCTGGGGCCACAGGACATGGTGGTGGTAGTCGCATTTCGCCGCCGTCCACGCCTGGCGCGAGAGGTATTGCAACAGTTGCAGATCAAGCAGGTACCAACGTTATTGATCTGCGAACCGCAGGCCCAGGCGTTGATCCCGTTGGCTAGCTGGCATTTGATGACGCCGCTCGATAGCGTCTCGGCGTTTGACAGCTACTCCAGCGCCATGAGCCTGGCGAGCCTGCTGAGCAATGCGTTGCTGCATGACAGATTGTCGCAAGGGCGGCAGCGTATTCATCAGGTGGCCAATCTGTTCAGCGATCTGGAGGAGTTAGAGCAGCGCTGAGGCATTGGTTATCACGCGGCTAAACGGGCGCTATTTGCTGCGTCCGTTGATTCATTAGTTGCAAATAAATAATTTAAGAATCTTTTGTTTCATCCTTTCTCGCTTGGCGATAATCTAGCAATAACAAAAAACCGGCCGGTCGCTGACGTAGCAATCCACAGGCTAAGTTATTAAGTTGACAAGGAATGAACATGCTAGCTATCAACCAATTCGATCAAATCAATCCTCCGTACCGCCTACTGATGGGCCCAGGGCCGATCAATGCCGATCCGCGCGTGCTGCGTGCCATGTCCAGCCAGTTGATTGGCCAATACGATCCGGCCATGACTGGCTATATGAATCAGGTGATGGAGCTGTACCGCGGCCTGTTTCGCACGCAGAACCGCTGGACGATGCTGATAGACGGGACTTCGCGTGCCGGTATCGAGGCAATGCTGGTTTCTGCCATTCGCCCTGGCGATAAAGTGCTGGTGCCGGTATTTGGCCGTTTTGGCCATCTGTTGTGTGAAATCGCCCGCCGTTGCCGTGCCGATGTGCACACCATCGAAGCGCCTTGGGGTGAGGTATTCAGTGCCGATCGGATCGAGGATGCGATCAAGAAAGTACGGCCACGCCTATTGCTGACGGTGCAAGGGGATACCTCCACCACCATGCTGCAACCGCTGGCGGAATTAGGGGATATCTGTCGCCGCCACGGCGTCTTGTTCTATACCGATGCTACCGCCTCGTTCGCCGGTAACGAGTTGGAAACCGATGCCTGGGGTTTGGATGCGGTATCCGCAGGGCTGCAAAAATGCCTCGGTGGCCCTTCCGGTAGTTCTCCAATCACCCTTAGCCCGCAGTTTGAAGAGATCGTACGCCGCCGCAAGTGCGTTGAAGAGGGGATCCGTACCGTCGATCACACAGACGGTGACGACGAGATGATCTACTCCAACTATTTCGATCTCGGCATGATCATGGATTACTGGGGGCCGGAGCGCCTGAACCACCATACGGAAGCCACCAGCATGCTGTTTGCCGCGCGTGAATGCGCCCGGGTGATCCTGGAGGAAGGGCTGGATAATGCTATTGCCCGCCATAAATTGAATGGCGCGGCAATGTTGGCCGGGATCCAGGGGATGGGGCTGGAGGTCTTTGGTGATATCGCCAACAAGATGAACAACGTGCTGGGTGTGGTGATTCCGCAGGGCATCCATGGCGAGCAGGTACGCCAGATGATGCTCAATGACTTTGCCATCGAAATCGGCACCTCGTTTGGCCCGTTGCAGGGCAAGATCTGGCGGATTGGCACCATGGGGTATAACGCGCGGAAAGACTGCGTGCTGCAAACGTTGGCCGCGCTGGAAGCGGTACTCAACCGTCTCGGTTTTGTTAGCCCGCACGGGGAAGCTATGCAGGCAGCATGGAACATTTACGACGCCGAGCAGAACTGATGGCAATGCTGCTGACCCCTCTGGAAGCGGAACGAGCCGCGGCCAGAGTGATGGCTCGCTGCGACGAACTGGCGGCAATCAGCAGCACGCCAGGCCAACTGACGCGGGTTTATCTCTCTCCAGAACATTTACGTGCCAACCGGTTGGTAGGGAATTGGATGCGCGAGCTTGGGATGGAGGTCTGGCAAGACGGCGTGGGCAATATCTGCGGACGTTACGAAGGGCAGCAACCGGCCGCACCGGCGCTGCTGCTTGGCTCTCATCTGGATACGGTGCGCAACGCGGGGCGCTACGATGGCATGCTGGGGGTCTTGACCGCGCTTGAGGTTGTCGCCTTGTTGCATGGCCGCAATCGGCATCTGCCGCAGGCGATCGAGGTGATCGGTTTTGCCGACGAGGAGGGCACGCGTTTTGGCATTACCTTACTCGGCAGCAAAGGGATCACTGGGCAGTGGGCAGAGGATTGGCTGACATGTAGCGATGCTGAGGGCATCAGCGTGGCTGAGGCTATGCGTGACGCGGGGCTTGATCCTGCGGCGGTGAGTTCTGCCGAGCATGCACAAGGCTCGATCTGCGCCTATCTCGAACTGCATATTGAGCAGGGGCCTTGTCTTGAAGCCGCCGATCTGGCGCTGGGAGTGGTCACGGCGATTAACGGTGCCCGTCGCCTCAACTGTACCTTTACCGGACATGCTGGCCATGCAGGGACCGTGCCGATGGGGCAGCGCCGGGATGCGCTGGCTGCCGCCGCTGAATGGATGGTCACGGTTGAGCGGCTCACCATGGAATACGATCCGCATGTGGTCGCCACGGTCGGTCAGATAGAAAGCTTTCCGGGGGCAGTGAATGTGATCCCTGGACAGGCCAGGCTATCCCTCGACGTTCGTGGCCCGCAAGATGAACCGCTAGACGCGTTGCTGGCCGAATTACTGTTGCAGGCGCAGAGCATTAGCGCGCGTCGTGGGGTCTGTTTCTACAGCGAGGAGTTCTACCGCATACCGGCTACCGCTTGTGACCCTCAGTGGCGGCAGCGCTGGCATGACGCGGTAATGCAGGTGCAAGGGAATTGCCTAATGCTGCCTAGCGGTGCGGGGCATGATGCCATTGCTATCGCCGCCCGTTGGCCGGTGGGGATGCTGTTTGTTCGTTGCGAGGGCGGCATTAGCCATCATCCCGATGAGGCCGTCACCGTGGGCGACGTGGCGCTAGCGATCCAGGCTTACTGTCTGGCTGTGGGTATAACAGACCCCTCACCCCAACCCTCTCCCAAAGGGAGAGGGAGCTGGTAGCCCCTGCTCTTTTGGAAGTAAAGAGGTGCTCTAAGCAAACTCGATCGCCCCTTTAACCAAGGTGATTCAACCACAGGGGGAGGGAGCTGATAGCCCCTGTTCTTTTGGAAGTAAAGAGGTGCTCTAAGCAAACCCGATCGCCTCTTCAACCAAGGTGAGTCAAACACAGGGGAGGGAACTGATAGCCCCTGTTCTTTTGGAAGTAAAGGGGGGACCCGATCGCCTCTTCAACCAAGGTGAGTCAACAGGGGGAGGGAACTGATAGCCCCTGTTCTTTTGGAAGTAAAGAGGTGCTCTAAGCAAACTCGATAGCCCCTTTAACCAAGATGAGGCAACAGGGGCTCATGAAGAATCACGACACTTTCAGCAGAACTCGATCGGTCCCCTCTCCCTGTGGGAGAGGGTTAGGGTGAGGGGCATTGACTCAATCGTGCAGTTGGAAGCCATCCGCATCACGCCATGCTGGGAACGCGGCGCGGTAGGTTTGCAGCGTTTCCAGCGAAAGCTCGGCATCCAGCCTCGCCGCCTGGCCCGGTTCTGCGCTGGCCAACCTTTCTCCCTGCGGGTTGATAATCAGGCTGTCACCGCTGTAATTCAGGCCATTGCCGTCTTCACCCACACGGTTGCAACCCGCCACATAAACCTGATTTTCAATTGCCCGTGCCGCCAGCAGCGTTTGCCAGTGCATGCTGCGTGCCGCTGGCCAGTTGGCCACGTAAAGGGCCAGATCGTAATCCTGCTGGTAGCGTGACCACACCGGGAAGCGCAGGTCATAACAAATCTGCGGCAGGATACGCCAGCCACGCCATTCGAAAATGGTGCGCTGTTTCCCTGCCTGATAATGCTGGTGTTCACCGGCCATGCGGAACAGATGGCGCTTATCGTAGAAATGCACCTTGCCGCCAGGTTCCACCAGCAGGAAACGGTTAACCGCCCCTTCGGCAGTTTTCAACGCCACGCTGCCGCCCACCAAGGCATTGGTTTTCACTGCCCAGGTATGTAACCAGTCTATTACCTGTTGTTCAGGCAACGCGCTTTCCCCGGCGTCCATGGCAAAGCCGGTGGTGAACATTTCCGGTAGTACAATCAGATCGCGGCCCGTAATCGAAGGCAACACGGCATCGAAATGGCGCAGGTTGGCCTCACCTTGGCGCCAGACCAGCGGTTGCTGCAACAGGGTAATTTTTAGAGTCGACATAGGCGCTCCGCAGCGGCATCCAGCGTGGCATCTTGCTTCGCGAAGCACAGCCGGATCAGTTTATGGGGAAAAGGATCGGCACAGAAAACGGACAGCGGGATTGCCGCGACGCCAGCGTGCTCGGTTAGCCAATGGCAGAAGGCGACGTCATCCAGATCGGAAACGGCGCTGTAATCGGCCAGTAAGAAATAGGTGCCTTCACAGGGCAAAATTTCCAGCCTGCTGTTAGCTAACGCCTGCACAAAACGATCGCGTTTGGCGCGGTAGAACGCCGGTAACTGCTGCCAGTGTTCCGGCTCGTTACGCAGCATATCGGCCAACGCTAACTGTGCGGGCGTATTGACTGAAAACGTCAGATATTGATGGATCTTACGCACTTCGGCGCTCAAAGCGGCAGGGGCTACGCAGTAGCCCACTTTCCAACCGGTCATATGAAAGGTTTTACCAAACGAGGATACAGCAATCGCCCGCTGGCGCAGGTGCGGATGGGCCAATACGCTGGCGTGCCCCCCTTTGGCAAAGCAGATGTGTTCATACACCTCATCGCTCAGGATATAGATTTCCTGCTGGGCAATGGCTGCCCACAACTGCTGCATATCTTCTGCCGACCAGGCCGTGGCCGAGGGATTCTGTGGCGTGTTGAGGATCACTAGCCGAGTTCGCGGTGAGAGCAACCCGGCAAACTGTTGCCAATCCACCTTGAAAGCCGGGGGCTGCAGAGCGATGCGCTTGAGCTTGCCGCCAGAAAGCTGTACCGCCGGCGCATAGCTGTCGTAGCTGGGATCAAAGCAAATAACTTCGTCCCCTGGGCGTACCAAGGCGCTGATCGCGGCGAACAACGCTTCAGTGGCCCCGGCGGTGACGGTGACTTCGCTGTTGGCATCCGGTTGCCAGCCGTAAAGCTGGGCGGTTTTTTCCGCAATGGCTTCTCGCAGCGGGGCGGCACCGGTCATCGGCGCGTATTGGTTGGCTCCCTGGTCGACATGCCAGCTCAGGCGCTGTTTCAGATACGTCGGGCCATCAAAATCCGGGAATCCTTGCGACAGATTGATCGCCTGATGCTGCTGTGCCAGGGCGCTCATCTGGGTAAAGATGGTGGTGCCGAGGTCAGGTAACTTGCTGGCTGGGACAGGTGCGGTGCTCATATCAGGCTATTTCTCCTGGCGCTTATGTTGCCAACAATATAACACGATGTTAATCTTTGGCAATCAAGACGTATAGACGGCTATTCTCGTCGTTTTTCAAGCTGTAGCGTTGTTACCTGCACTTACTCACCCTAGTTACTGACTAAAAGTAAGCTCCTGGGGATGGGTAGGCTTGGTGGCTAGCTACAACTCGAAATTCTTAGAGGATAAATTGGCTACATTAACATTCAATCAACAGCCAAAATCCCAAAGCTACCTGCCAGGAAATATGACTGAATGACGGAAAACTCGCAATTACAGGCCTTATTGGCAGCCTGCCACTGGATCGGTGAGAAAGGCTGGTGCCCAGCGACCGGCGGCAATATGTCGCTACGTCTGGATGATCGTCAGTGTCTGGTCACTGAATCTGGCAAAGATAAAGGTAACCTGACTGAACAGGATCTCCTGCTGGTGGAAACGGCGACCAATCATGTTCCCAGTGGCCGCACGCCTTCGGCGGAAACCGGGCTGCATACGCTGATCTACCGTTTATATCCCCAGGTAGGGGCGATCCTGCATACCCATTCGGTCAATGCCACCGTGCTTTCCCGCGTGGAGAAAAGTGAAGCACTGGTGCTGCAAGGGTTTGAGATGCAAAAATCTCTCAGCGGACAGAAAAGCCATCTCGATAGCGTCAGTATCCCCATTTTTGATAACGATCAGGATATTCCTGCATTAGCTGAGCGTGTTGCTGCTTTTGCCGCGGTATCGCCATTGCCATACGGTTTTCTGGTACGTGGCCACGGCTTGTATTGCTGGGGAAAACAGGTTGCAGAAGCGCGCCGCCATCTTGAAGGTCTGGAGTTCCTGTTCCAGTGTGAATTGCAGCGTCGCTTACTGGAGGCTAAATGATCCGCGCCATTGTTACAGACATTGAAGGCACCACCAGCGATATCCGTTTTGTTCATCAGGTGCTATTCCCCTATGCTCGCGAACGGCTGGCAGAATTTGTTCGTCGTCATTGTCACGAGGATGAAGTGGCGTCTCCGCTGGCGGCATTACGTGATGAGATTGCGCAGCCTGAAGCCAATATTGAACAGCTTATCGCCGTGCTTTATCGCTATATGGATGAAGATCGCAAATCTACTGCGTTGAAAGCGCTGCAGGGCATCATTTGGCGCAGTGGCTATCATAATGGCGATTTTCGGGGGCATCTCTACCCGGAAGTGGCTGAACAGTTGTCGACCTGGCAACAGCAAGGGGTGAAGTTATACGTCTACTCCTCCGGCTCGGTTGAAGCGCAAAAACTGCTGTTTGGCTACAGTGACGCTGGGGATCTGCAACCGCTATTCAGCGGTTATTTTGATACGCATGTGGGTGCCAAGCGCGAAAGCGCGTCATACCACAATATTGCCCAAGCTATCGGTCTGGAGCCAACTGAGCTGCTGTTCCTTTCCGATATTCATCAGGAGCTGGACGCGGCACGGCTAGCGGGCTTGCATACCTGCCAATTAATCCGCGATGCGGCCGACCCGCAGAGTCAGCACCGGCAGGTCAACCGTTTTGATCACATCGATTTAGGGGAGTTCGTCTGATGAGTGGATTGACGATTTTCAGCGATAAAGAACCACAGCATCCGCTATGGCAGAGTCAGGATGCGCAGGCCATTCAGCAGCAACTGGCGCAAATTGGCGTGCGTTTTGAGCGTTGGCAAGCGGATCGCGAACTGGGCGAAAATCCGCAACCAGCAGCGGTGATCGCGGCTTATCAGCATGAAATTGACCGGCTGGTGGCGGAAAAGGGCTACCAGAGTTGGGATGTGATCAGCATGCGCCCGGATAACGCCCAGCGTGGCGTGCTGCGAGAAAAATTTTTGGCCGAGCATACCCACGGTGAAGATGAAGTGCGCTTTTTTGTTGAAGGTGCGGGGCTGTTCTGCCTGCATCTGCAAGACAAGGTGTTTCAGATCCTGTGCGAGAAAAACGATCTGATCTCCGTACCGGCCAATACTCGCCACTGGTTTGACATGGGATCAGCCCCCAACTTTACCGCAATCCGCGTGTTTGATAATCCGGAAGGCTGGGTAGCCCATTTCACTGGCGACAAGATTGCCGATGCTTATCCTAAGTTGGTGTGATCTCTGTTTCTCGCCTGAGCATCTGTAACTACCGTCTGGCTGATGTGCTCTTGTCCGATGGGCAAGAGCACGGCTTGGTTGTTTATGAATTCTGGTATTTGACAACCAGAATCGGCAAGGCAAAGAGTAACGTCAGCAGGTTCGCCAGGCTGACGGCCATATTGTCGATCAAGACGCCATAAATCAGCCACATCAATAAGCCGGTGACAAACATGCCATACATCAGCAAGGAGATCCCTTGAGTGTTACGGGTAGCGATCACCTTGATAGCCTGGGGCAGAAAAGAGAGGGTGGTCAGGCTGGCTGCCAGGTAGCCGATGAAAGAAACCCACTCCATGTTCATCCCTTCGCCTCGGCTTTGGGTAACAGAGTAAGCTCTGTTTCCTGCGATTGTTCCTTTGATACAAGCTGGTATTTATCCTGCAGATGGGTCTGGATTTGCTGTTGGAAATCCCCGTTGAGCTTATAAAACCGGAAGTAAATAAACAGCGTCACGCAGAAGAACAGTGCGGGCAGGGCAATCATGATGAACTGCATTCCGACGATTGTTTCTGGAGACTGGGGAACATTTGGAACATAACCGACAACGCCAAGCACCATGCCGATAAAGAAAGCGGACAAGGCCGACCCGGCTTTTACTACCAGGGTTTGCACCGAGTAGGCAATACTTTCGCAACGCACGTTAAGTTTGTATTCGCCGTAGTCAACGGTATCGGCCACCATGATCACCTGCAACACCCAGAACAGCGCAGTACCGATATTGAATAAAATCCCGGCCAGGGAGATAAGCAACAGGTTGTGATATCCCATGGTAGCAATGCTCAGCAGCACACCGCCACCGAGGATCGGCATAATGGATGCCCCAGCCCACAACACGCGGCGTGAAAGCGCCTTTACCAAGCGAGGGAACAAGATCAGTGTGATCAGATTGGCTGCGCCAGCGTAAGACATGTAATAAGGGAAGAGCGCCGCATCGCCAATCACGTAGGTGAAGTAATAAATCGCAAAACCGGTGATGATGTTGGCGGCGATGTTGTAGGCCAGCGCCATGCCGAGCAGGCTAGAGAGCTGATCGTTCCGGTAGATAAGCCCGATCATGGTTTTCAGGTTGATACGGTGGGTATTCTCTGTTGCGTTATCGGAAGAATACACCTCTTTGACGTTACGTAGGGTGATAATGGTTGAGAGGGTGAAAAACGCGATCAATACCAAAGTAAACATCTGGAATCCGAACCCGCGATCGCTGCCGCCCACGTAATTGACAAAGGGCAGCGTCACTCCGGCGGTAACGAAACCGGCCAGGCTGGCGAAGAAGCGCGGATAAGGCACCAGTTGTTCACGCTCGCGCTTATCCAGTGTAATGGTGGGAACCAGCGACCAGAACGGAATATCCATCAGGGTATAAGTCATGCCCCAGAGAATATAGGTAACGACCACAAATACCAGTTGTCCTTGCCCTTCAAAATGATGAGCACTGAACAGCAGAAAGAGCACGATGGAATTAGTGATAGTACCTATCAGGATCCAGGGCTTGAATTTTCCCCAGCGGGTGCGAGTATTGTTGACAATCCAGCCCATGATCGGATCGTTGATGGCATCCCAGATCCGAGCAACCAGAAACAGTGTACCGACTACGCCTACCGATAATCCGACCACATCGGTGTAATAGTACATCAGGTACATGTAAACAATACCGATGGCGAAGTCTTTACCGAAAGCGCCCAAACCGTAGCTGATCTTGGTGGTTATTGAAACACTCATAGGGTACAGGGCCACTGTTGCCAGCCGCCCTCCTGTTATTATTGTTAAGGGGACAGGTGCCTGATATCGCTAAGCTATATCAGTGCAGCCAGGCCGGTAACCAGTCGCCGTGCGCGGCAATCAGATCGTCAACCAGTGCATAAATCTCCTCAATACCCAACACGGCTGCGGTATGGGGGTCCATCATGACTGCGTGATAAACATAATCTTTGTTTTCAGTCAGAATGGCCTCGGTCAACAACGTTTGAACGTTGATGTTGGTCTGCATGAGCGCGGCAAGATGTGAGGGCAGTTTGCCCACTTTGGTTGGGCGTATCCCATTGGCATCGACCAGGCAAGCCACCTCGACACAGCATCCTTGCGGCAGGTTATCGATCAGACCATCGTTACGTACGTTGCCATAGATAACATCGGGTTCCCCGGTCCACAGTGCGTTCATGATTGTGCTGGCATATTCATTGGATTGTTTGATCTCAATACGTTCTGCCGTTTTGTACTCTTCAAGCTCCCGGTGCCAATTGGCCAACTGTTCTATGCAGCGTTTTGGATATTCATCCAGCGGCACTTTGTAGCGTGCTATCAGGTCATCACGGCCTGGCTTGATGAACCACGGGGTATATTCAGCGAAATGCTCGGAGGATTCCGTCACGAAATAGCCCAGCTTTTTAAACATTTCATAGCGCACAATGTTTTGGCAGCGTGCGTTACCGTGAATGTTTTCTTTCGGTGCCTGACCGGATGCATAGGCTGCCAGCAGGTCGGGGTAAACACTGCGGTAATTGCCATTAGCCTCCTTTTTCTCCAATTCAAGGTAGAAGGCCATATGGTTGATCCCCGCGCAGCGATAGCGTAATTCGCTGGCGTCGATATTCAGGTCGCGCGCCAGTTCTTCCGCTGTCCCCTGAACAGAGTGACACAGCCCGACCTGTTTAATGTGCGGGTAGCGGGCAAACATCGCCCATGTGTTCATCGCCATCGGGTTGACGTAGTTGAGCAGGGTGGCGTTTGGACACACCTCCGTCATGTCTGCGCAAATCTGCCACAGATGCGGAATGGTACGCAGTGCGCGCATGATACCGCCGGGGCCAAGGGTGTCAGCGATGGTTTGTTCCAGGCCGTGGCGCTTGCATACCTCAAAGTCCGTGACGGTGCAGGGCTCATAACCGCCGATCTGAAAGGCGACAACCACAAAATCTGCCGCGTTGAGCGCCGCTTTCTGGTCGGTGTGGCAACTGATATGCCCATTGGCACCGGCGGAGTCCATCAATTTACGCACCACCGTGTGTGACTCTTCCAGGCGCGTTTCGCCAATGTCCATGAGCGCGATATGGGCAGATTTGAACGCCTGACGATGAAACACATCGCCGAGGATATTTTTAACAAAAATGGTGGAGCCTGCGCCGATAAAGGTGATTTTTGGGACCGACATGTTTTTCTCCAGTGGCAAGTTGAGATAACGCCATGGTGACATGTGATGAAGTGATAACGCTTCCATGTTGCCGATTGAGCATTCCCATAACCTCAGATTCAGCGCATTCATTTATTCAATCTGAGGTTATGGGACAAAAAAGGCAGAAAAGCAGAGAATACGGAAAGAGTTAGACGACATAATCGGCTGACTTGTGGTCTCGATCTCAGCGGGTTATGTCCCTGTTGTGCCATTATTCTGATAATTCAGGAAATGGAAGGCGAACGCTATGGAAAACACGGTGATTCGCGCTGTGGCGCCCGATCCCGACATGTGCAGCAGTACCGACCCTCAGACACGCAGCCCTTTGTCGCTCTATTCTGATTATCAACGGATGGATATTGAGTTACGCACCCCGCACGCCATGTCATCTAGCCACTGGCATGGCCAGGTAGAGGTCAACGTGCCCTTTGACAGTGATGTGGAGTATGTGATTAACGATGAGGTGGTGCGGATTAAGCAAGGACACATCACCCTGTTCTGGGCATGTGTCCCCCATCAGCTTACCCGCCCGGGTAACTGCCAGAGTATGGCTATCCTGAATTTGCCGATGCACCTGTTTCTCTCATGGCCGCTGGACAGAGAATTGATTAACCATGTGACCCACGGCATGGTAGTGAAATCGCTTACATCTCATCAAGTCAGCGCCTTTGAAGTGCAACGTTGGCAAGTGGAACTCAATAGTTCCGATGAACAAATCCGGCAGCTTGCCATTGATGAAATAGGGCTGATGCTTAAGCGTTTTAGCCTTTCTGGCTGGCAGCCCATCCTGGTCAATAAAGCCTCAAGGACCCACAAGAACAGCGTTTCCAGACACGCGCAATTTTATGTGAGCCAGATGTTGGGATTTATTGCCGCTAACTATGATCAGGCGTTAACCATTGACAGCGTAGCAGATCACGTGAAACTCAACCCCAATTATGCAATGGGGATTTTCCAGCGCGTGATGCAACTGACCATGAAGCAGTACATCACTGCGATGCGTATCAATCATGTCAGGGCGTTGTTGAGCGATACGGATAAAACCATACTGGATATCGCCCTGACGGCAGGGTTTCGTTCAAGCAGCCGTTTTTATAGCACCTTCCATAAATATGTTGGTACAACGCCTCAGAAATACAGGAAGCTCAGCCAGTTACGCAGGCAAAATTTATTGGTTTGACCTTAATTTCTGTTGAAATATCCCGTCAGCAACCTGCTCTGGGGTGATCACGCCGCTGTCCAGCACCCAAGCGCTGATTAACGCTGCCGGAGTCACATCGAACGCCGGATTATAGGCCGGGGCGTTTGCCGGAGCCCACTGGCAGGAGCCAAAGCTGCCGCTGACGCCGGTCACCTCCGCCGCGGCTCGTTGCTCAATAGGAATCGCGGCCCCGTCTGGGCAATGGCGATCGTGGGTCGTGTGCGGTGCGGCAACGTAAAACGGAATACGGTGATAATGAGCCAGTACCGCCAGGCTATAGGTGCCGATCTTATTGGCCACATCGCCGTTGGCCGCAATGCGGTCTGCACCGACCCAGACGGCGTCGACCTGGCCTGCGGCCATCAGGCTGGCGGCCATGGAATCACAAATCAACCGATAAGGGATCCCTAGCTCGCCTAACTCCCAGGCCGTAAGGCGGCCGCCTTGCAGCAGCGGGCGGGTCTCATCGACCCAAACCTGAGTAATCTTCCCCTGTTGGTGCGCGCGCAGCAGGACGCCAATCGCCGTTCCGATACCTGCTGTCGCCAACCCGCCGGTGTTGCAGTGGGTCAGCAGGCGGCTGCCAGGTTTTATCCATTCGGCACCGTTATTGGCGATGCGATCGCACAGAATACGATCTTCATCTACCAGGTGTAGTGCTTCTTCGGCCATTGCGGCTACCCAATCCGGCTGTGCCAGCGCGTGTTTCATGCGGTCCAGATTGTTCATCAGGTTAACCGCCGTGGGCCGTGCGGCACGCAAGGTTTCTAACGCCTGTTCAAGCTCGGCTCGTGGCAGGCCCTGTTCAGCCAGTAAGGCCAGTAGCAGGCTGGCAGACAGCCCAATTAGCGGCGCGCCACGTACCCGCAAAGCGCGGATGTGCTCAACCAATTGCTCCACGTTGTCGCAGGGTAGCCAGCGTTTTTCCTGGGGTAAGGCTTGCTGATCGAGGATCCTGAGCCGGTTCTCTTGCAGGTTCAGACTGGTAGTGTTAAGTGATTGCATTGTTCGTTAAATCCTTGTGTCTTTCTTATTGCATCTGTGAGGTCATTCTGCCAACATGACATCCGGATGTATAGACGTCCAAACGCTTTTGCGTCTAAAAATAAAAAAATCATCGCTATGGGAAAGAACAGAGGGGTTGGGGATGTCGCAATATCGTACCTTTACTGCTGCCGATGCCGTTGAATACGCGCGCCAATATGGGCAGATAGCCGATCCGCAAGCGCTGGTAAGCGCCGACGAGATTGGGGATGGCAATCTGAATCTGGTGTTTAAAATCCGCGATCGTGATGGTATCAGCCGGGTGATCGTCAAACAGGCACTGCCGTACGTACGTTGTGTGGGGGAATCCTGGCCGTTGACGCTGGATCGCGCACGTATTGAAGCGGAAACACTGTTGATCCATGGTGCGCTATGCCCGAGGCATACGGTGCGGGTCCTGCATCACGATCCTGATCTGGCGGTGATGGTACAGGAGGATCTTTCCGACCATCACATCTGGCGCAGCGAGCTGATAAAAGGGCATTATTATCCGCTGGCTACCGGACAATTGGCTGAATACCTGGCACAAACCCTGTTTCACACCTCTGATTTTTACCAGCCCACGCAGTTGAAAAAGGCTGAGGTTGGTCGCTTTACCAACCCGGAATTATGCCAGATTACCGAAGATCTGTTTTTCACCGACCCTTATCAGGAGCATGAGCGCAATCAGTTCGACGAGGTGCTGCTGCCGCAGGTGCTCGAGTTGCGTAATGACACCGTTTTAAAATTAGCCGTTGCCGGGCTGAAACATCGTTTCCTGAGCAAGGCAGAGGCGTTGCTGCATGGCGATATCCATAGTGGCTCGATTTTTGTTGCCGAAGGCAAACTGAAGGCGATTGATGCCGAGTTTGGTTTCTACGGACCAATAGGTTTTGATATCGGTACCGCGCTGGGTAATCTGCTGTTGAACTACTGTGGTTTACCGGGGCTGTTCGGCCCACGTGATGCAGCGGCAGGGCGTGAACAGCGATTGCAGGACGTCCGCGAATTGTGGCTGATTTTTGCCGATCGTTTTCTGGCGCTGTGTCATCAGCATAGCCGTGATGCAACCTTAGCGCTGCCGGGCTATGCCGAGCAGTTTCTGCAACAGGTGTGGACGGACACGCTAGGGTATTGCGGGACAGAACTTATCCGCCGCACCATTGGGCTGGCGCACGTGGCCGATCTGGACAGCATTGCCGATCCTGAGATGCGAGCCGAATGCCAACGCCATGCGCTCAAGTTGGGTCGCGCATTGATTATTAACGCCCCACAGATTGATCATATTGACGCGTTGCTGGCGCGTATCCGCCAACATGGCTGAATGAATGGATAGGCAGAATGGCCCTGGCTTGTTTCTTTCATCAAGCCGGGGCCTTATTTTTTCGAGAAAGAATTATTCGGTTAATAAGAGGCGGTTGGTCAGGCGATACGTCCTATCTTAATAACATATCGCTATTAATGACAGGATAGATAAATTTTTTTTAGCATAAAGAATGCAGGGCTAACTCGTTAATATTGTAACTAACATGATTTATTGTGACACTTTTTTACATGTGTTATTCGCTGGATGCTGAGGCATAATAATGGTGCGATTGGTGTGAAAATATCACTATTATCCACTCTGCTGCTATTTTGCTGTGTTTTTTTTAATCACTTTATTATAGGCACTGGAATGAAAAAATATTCTTTTGATCGTTAAAATCTATCGGCACGCCGTTACTTTTCAAAAAGGGTGTTGGCCAGAGAATGAAATTAAGATAAATGCGGGGTTGAAAAACTTAAATTTACCTTCTAGATTATTTTGTGCCTTGAGAAAAATTAAATAACGTCATGTTATTAATTTTATCGGATCACTGTCATTATCTTCCGTTTTTAACACTGGAGTGTTTTATGCAGTTAACCCCGCGAGAGATTGAAAAGTTAATGGTCTATACCTTGGCGGATGTTGCATTAAAACGTAAGTCACGAGGGCTAAAGCTTAATTATCCTGAAGCGGTTGCCATCATCACCGCCGCTGCTCTGGAAGGTGCCAGAGAGGGGAAAACGCTGGAAGAGGTGATGAACGATGCTCGGCAGGTACTGAGCCGTGAAGATGTCATGGAGGGCGTTGCCGATCTTATTACTCATGTACAGGTTGAAGCTATATTTACCGATGGCAGTCGGCTGGTAACGGTTCACGAACCTATCCAGTAATCCCCGCACATTATCACTGATAAACGGTATTCAACATCAGATGCCTTCATCTGCACAGGTCGTTTTCAATGAAGAAACATAATGAAGAGGTTAATTCGCCTTTAGGCGGCGTGATTCTTGCTAAATCCCCCATTACGTTTAATGAAGGAAAGCCGGAAATTAAGCTCAAAGTACGTAATACCGGCGATCGCCCCATTCAGGTGGGATCTCATTTTCATTTTTTTGAAGCTAACAAGGCTTTGCAATTTGATCGTGCAGCGGCATTTGGTAAGCGTCTGAATATTGCTGCAACGACGGCAATTCGTTTTGAACCCGGTGACGAGGTTGAGGTAGCCTTGATTTCCATTGGCGGCAAACAGACTGTTTACGGCTTTAATAATCTGGTGGATGGCTGGGCGGGCGAAAGTCCAGTGGCAGCCGGTGAGCGCGTGGAAAAAACGCTGGCGGTAAAGAAAGCCATTGAGCTTGGTTATAAGACGCTCGACTAATACAGATAAAGGAAATAACAATGCCAACGATTTCCAGACAGGAATATGCAGGGCTGTTCGGGCCAACAACAGGTGATAAAATTCGCCTGGGTGATACCCAGTTGTTTATTGAGATAGAAAAAGATCTGCGAGGCTATGGCGAGGAATCCGTTTACGGTGGAGGAAAATCCTTGCGCGACGGAATGGGAGCCGACAACCGGATGACCAGCGAAAATGTGCTGGATCTGGTCATCACCAATGTCACCATTCTGGATGCGCGACAAGGGGTGATAAAAGCCGATGTCGGGATCAAAAATGGTCTTATTGTCGGTATAGGCAAAAGCGGCAATCCCGGCATGATGGATGGCGTCACGCCAGGCATGGTAGTTGGTGTCAGCACTGACGCCATTTCGGGCGAACATCTGATTTTGACCGCAGCAGGTATCGATACTCATATTCATTTTATTTCACCGCAACAGGCAGAGCACGCGTTATCCAACGGCGTGACTACTTTTTTTGGAGGCGGAGTCGGACCCACTGATGGTTCTAACGGCACCACCGTCACCGCTGGTCCCTGGCATATTCATCGTATGCTGCGAGCGTTTGAGGGGCTACCGGTCAACGTAGGGATATTAGGCAAAGGCCATGCCTCTCATGCGTTGCCATTGATCGAGCAAATCAACGCCGGGGTGGTCGGGCTGAAAGTACACGAAGACTGGGGCGCGACCAATTCAGCGCTGCGCAATGCTTTGCGGGTGGCGGATGACATGGATATTCAGGTGGCGGTACACACCGATAGCCTGAATGAGGGCGGCTATGTTGAGGACACCATCGACGCGTTTGAAGGCCGGACCATTCACACCTTCCATACTGAAGGGGCGGGTGGCGGACACTCGCCGGATATCATCAAGGTTGCCGCACAGATGAACGTGTTGCCCAGCTCGACCAATCCGACGTTACCTTTCGGTATTAACAGCCAGGCGGAATTGTTCGACATGATTATGGTTTGTCATAACCTCAATCCCAATGTGCCTGCCGACGTCGCCTTCTCGGAAAGTCGGGTACGCCCTGAAACGATAGCCGCAGAAAATGTGCTGCACGATATGGGCGTGCTGTCGATGTTTTCCAGTGATTCTCAGGCGATGGGGCGCGTTGGGGAAAACTGGTTGCGGGTGATGCAAACGGCTCATGCCATGAAAATGGCGCGCGGCAAACTCCCAGAGGATGCGGAACATAATGATAATTTCCGGGTGCTGCGCTATGTGGCAAAAATCACCATCAACCCGGCGATAGCCCAGGGGATCAGCCATGTTCTGGGTTCGATTGAAGTTGGCAAGATGGCAGATCTGGTGTTGTGGGAGCCGCGCTTCTTCGGTGCCAAGCCGAAGCTGGTGATAAAAGGCGGCATGATCAACTGGGCGGTGATGGGCGATCCCAATGCTTCACTGCCGACGCCACAGCCGACGTTCTACCGGCCGATGTTCGGTGCCATGGGGAAATCTTTGCAGGAAACCTGCGTCACTTTTGTTTCTAAAGCGGCACTGGATAGCGATATTAAAGAAAAACTGGCTTTGGAACGCCAGGTGATGGCGGTACACAACTGCCGGGCGATCTCAAAGCAGGACATGGTACGCAATGCGGAAACACCCGCCATTGAGGTGGATCCGGAAACCTTTGCCGTCAAAGTCAATGGCGTACATGCCACCGTCAAGCCGGTGAAAACCGCGGTGCTGAACCAGCGCTATTTTTTCAGCTAGGAGGCTGCACCGATGATTGTCATTGAAAAGATACTCGGCAACATTAAAAAAGACGCCAGTTGGCAGCAACGATTACAGAATATCACGCTGGACGTCCTGGCATTGTCGCAATGGGAGGCTCAGAAGAGTCGTTGCCGCAAATTAACGCGTGATGGGCTGGATCTGGGGATTTCCCTCGATCGCAATCAGGTATTGGCGGATGGCGATATTCTGTTATGGGATGAGGGGCATCAGCGTGCTGTCGTGGTGCAAATGTCTCTGCGCGACGTGATGGTGATTCATTTACGATCGTTGCTCACCGCCGATGTGGCCACGGTGATGAAAACCAGTTTTGAACTGGGCCATGCTTTGGGCAACCAACATTGGAAATCGGTGATTAAAGGCGATCAGATCTTTATCCCGTTGACGGTGGCAACCAAGGTGATGGATTCGGTGATGAAAACGCATGGTTTCCATGCGTTGCCTTACTCTTTTGTGAAAGGTGAGAGCATCCTGCCTCAATTATCCCAGGCGGAGGCGCGTCTGCTGTTTGGTGGCGCGGAGGATTCTGCCACCCACGTCCACGTCGAAAATGCCTTCCTTGGCCAGCATGTCATCAAACTGAAATGAACGATCTCCGCTTAATCAGGATGCTGCAATTTGCGGATTCGGTGCTGCCGGTTGGGGCTTTTGCCTTCTCTAATGGCGTTGAGTCGGCGATTCAGGCGGGCATCGTACATGATGTCGCGAGTCTGAAGGACTTTACGCATACCGCCTTGCTACAGGCTGCCGGTGGGGATGGTCGTGCGGTCGTGGCGGCCTGTAAGGCTCTGGAGGCTGGTAATCGCGATGACGTTATCAGCAGCGACTGGGCGTTGTTCAACCGCAAGCTGAATGAAGAAAGCCGCCTGATGGTGACGAGGATGGGGAAAAAGCTGGCGGAAATGGCGCTGTCCGTCGTCAGCGATCCTTTGGTGGAATGGTGGTTGGCGCAAATCAAATCCGGGCAGGCGGCTGGCACGTATCCCATAACACAAGCCGTAGTGATGACCCTGCTGGGCGCTAGCCCAAGGGAGGTGATCGTGATGCAGCAATATGGGGTCGCCATGACGATCCTGAGTGCCGCTATGCGCCTGATGCGCGTAACCCATATCGATACTCAACGCATTCTGTTCCAACTCAACCAGGAGATTGAGCAGTTTTGTGACAGTGCCGAACAGGGCGGCATTGAGCAGATGGCGTCCTATGCGCCGGTTACCGATGTGTTGGCGGCGTTGCACGTAGGCGCTTTTACCCGATTATTCAGCAACTGAATATGACTCAATAAGGAATTTCTGTGAAAAAAATTACCCGCATTGGCATCGGTGGGCCAGTGGGCTCAGGCAAAACCGCGATTATTGAAGTGATTACGCCACGCCTGATTGAGCGTGGTATCAGCCCATTAATTATCACTAACGATATTGTGACAACCGAAGATGCCAAACAGGTGAAGCGAACGCTTAAAGGCATTCTGGATGAAGAGAAAATTCTGGGAGTTGAAACCGGGGCGTGTCCACATACCGCGGTACGTGAAGATCCCAGTATGAATATCGCCGCGGTCGAGGAGATGGAGATGCGCTTTCCGGACAGCGACCTGGTGATGATTGAAAGTGGTGGCGATAATCTGACGCTGACTTTCAGCCCGGCACTGGCGGACTTTTATATTTATGTCATTGACGTTGCCGAAGGGGAAAAGATCCCCCGCAAGAACGGGCCAGGATTGGTACAGGCCGATATTCTGGTGATCAATAAAATCGATCTGGCGCCTTATGTTGGGGCCAGTCTGGAGGTGATGGAGCACGATACCCGCGTGGTGCGTGGGGAGCGACCTTATATTCTCACCAACTGCAAAACGGGTGAGGGTATCGATGAGTTGGTTGACATGATCATGCGTGACTTTTTGTTTACCCACGGTGCTCAGGTGGTCTCATGACGTCGGTCAGCGAAGCCGGTGTGCGGGTTAATCAGCTTGGAGATTCGGCACCGGAGCTGATGTTTTATCAGGATGAACCACCGCAAATGGCCAGTGGTAGCACGGGTAAAAGCGGCTATCTGCGTTTGGGTTTCGCTTTGCGTGGGCAACGTAGCGTGCTGGCGCAGATGGAGCGACGGGTGCCTTTTCTGGTACAGCGTGCGCTGTACTGGGATGAGATGTTGCCACAAATGCCCTGTGTTTTTGTTATTTCTACCTCTGGTTGTGTGCTGCAGGGGGATCGTCTGGCGATGGATATCCATGTGGCCCCCCAGGCATCAGGGCATGTAACAACCCAGTCGGCCACCAAGATCCACGCCATGGAAAACAATTACGCGGCACAAATACAGACATTAAATATTGAGCAGGAGGGCTACCTGGAAGTGATGCCCGATCCAGTGATCCCCCATAGTGGTTCACGCTTTATTACGGATACCCGTATCACCCTGCATCCGACGGCAACGCTCCTTTTTTCCGAAATCCTGATGTCAGGGCGAAAATACCATCAGGCTGATGGTGGTTTTAACTTTGACGTTTATTCCTCACGTATCAGTGCCTGTTACCCTGATGGTAAGCCGTTGTTTACCGAGCGCTATGTGTTGGAGCCCAGAAAGCAGCCGCTGAGCTCGGTTGGCGTGATGGGGCCGTTTGATGTCTTTGGCAATGTGATCCTGCTGACGCCAGTTACGCATCATGCGCGTATCTTGGCGCGTATTTCCCCTTGTTATGACGCGGTGGCAGGCATAGCCAGCGGCGTTAGCCGTTTGCCTAACGACTGTGGCCTGATCTTCAAGGCGCTGGGGAAGGAGTCTCATCAAGTTAAGGCGGCCATCAGAGGGTTCTGGCGCATCGCGCGGGAAGAAATCCTCGGGGTGACGCTGCCGGAGCCCTTTATCTGGCGCTAATTTTTTGCAGGGAGCGGATATGGCATCAACAGGTTATTGGATGGGACTGTGTGCGCGTAGTCAGCCAGTCGCCGCACTGGATATGATTTTGCGCGGCTGTTCGCAAGTGATGTTCCAGAATAATCCCCTGACGGGATTGCTTTTTTTCGTCGCGATATTTATTGGCGCTTATGGTGAAGGGCTGCCACAGGTTGCCTTTGGCTGTCTGTTAGGCACGGTGGTGGCAACGGGTAGCGCCGCGCTTATCGTTAGCGACAGGGCTGCACTGCGGGCTGGATTGTACGGTTATAACGGCTGCCTGGTGGGAGCCGCATTGCCAACGTTCCTGGCTATGTCACCGTTGCTGTGGGCGGGCATTATTTTTAGCAGCCTGATCTCGGTTATTGCCACCCTTGGGCTGACCCGATTGTTCACCCCCTGGAAGCTTTCCGTGTTAACGGCTCCTTTTGTTTTTACTACCTGGACGCTGTTACTGGCCAGTCATGTTTTTGGTCATTTCAACCCCTCTCATCTGCTGATAGCGGCAATACCCTCTGGCGATCCCGGCCCTAGAGTCTTCCTGGGGATCTCTGAGCTGGTTATGGGGGCACTACATGGATTATCACAGGTTTTTTTGTTCAGTAATCTCGTCGCTGGAGGATTGCTGCTGTTGGGGCTGGCTGTGGCCTCGGTATGGGCCATGTTGTTGGGATTATTCGGTGCTTTACTGGCGGTTTTGATCGCCGGGATGATGGGGGGCGATCTTCAATCTATCACCGCAGGCCTGTATGCCTTTAGCGCGGTACTGACAGCGATAGCGCTCGGCTCTGTGTTCAATCAGCCTGGCTGGCGCTCTCTGATATACACGTTAATTGGCGTGATTTTTACCGTTCTGATCCAGGGGGCGACCAACACAGTGTTGGGCCCGTTGGGTATTCCCTCGTTAACCATGCCGTTTGTTTTAGCCTCCTGGTTGTTTCTGATCGCCAATCAGGAGGGGTAATCCCCGAGTAGCAATAGTTTCTTGGCAACGACTTTTCTATTGTGATTGATGAAACAGGAGCGTTTTGTATGGCTGTAACTTCAGCGGGCTTTTTCGGTCCTGCCCGGCAGCGAGCGGTTTACCTGTTGCTTGGGTTGCTCGCGGCCAATGTGGCTATCTGGTTGATGGCATTCTTTGTCTTTCGTGATAACACTGCCCTGATGGGGACAGCACTGCTGGCATACAGTTTTGGGCTGCGCCATGCGGTTGATGCCGACCATATTGCGGCCATTGATAATGTCACGCGCAAACTGATGCAGCAGGGGAAAACGCCTGTCGCCGTGGGGACCTTCTTTTCTCTCGGTCATTCGACGATTGTTGTACTGGCTTCAGTCGCTATTGCTGCAACGGCCATGATGTTCAGAAATCAAATGGGGTGGTTCCATGAAACCGGCGGGCTGATCGGCACCTTGGTTTCTTCATTGTTCCTGCTGATGGTGGCATTGATCAATTTACTGGTGTTGATCTCCGTTTGGCGAACTTTCCGTCAGGTCAAGCGAGGTGAACTGAAATCGGATCGTTCTTTGGAGAGTGTGCTCCATCATGGTGGTGTTCTGGCGCGTATTTTTCGTCCGTTGTTCAATCTGGTGAATAAAAGCTGGCATATGTATCTGGTAGGTTTTCTGTTTGGACTGGGATTTGATACTGCCACAGAAGTCGGTTTATTGGGTATTTCAGCCGCCAGTGCCGGGCATGGGATGAACCTCTGGAGCATTATGCTATTTCCTGCGCTATTTGCTGCGGGGATGGTGCTGATTGATTCGATTGATAACTTCGTAATGATTGGCGCGTACGGTTGGGCATTCTCCAAACCGATTCGTAAGCTCTATTACAATATGACGATTACGGCAGTTTCAGTGATTATTGCCGTTTTGATTGGTGGTATTGAGGCGCTGGGGCTGATCGCCAATAAGCTGGCGTTGACCGGGCCACTCTGGGATCGCATCGCACAGTTAAACGAACATCTGGGCGAGATGGGGTATTGGATTATCGGTTTGTTTATTGTGTGCTGGCTGATATCGATGGTGAATTACCGTTTGCGCGGCTATGACAAATTGGCGATCAACGGATGAAAAAGAAGCCGGCAATATGCCGGCTTCAACAGTTTTAGGGAAGTAATGCGCTATGCCGCTTCAGTTTGCTGCAGGCGCTTTTCCTTCTTTAGCGGCTTTTCCGGCTTTTGCGCCGCCAACGCGTCAGGCTCGAAGTCTTCAACGTTGATTGAACGCAGACGGCTCTCCTCTGCCTTCACCAGGATTTTGGCTTCATCGGCGCTGATTTTGCCTTCATCAAGCGCACGTTGTGCCAGGCGATCAAGGCGGGTGAATGGCAGATTCTTGCCGGCCTGTTTACTCAGACGCTGGTGGATAGGTTCAGCCGCCATCACATCGAGCAATGCTGCTTCCAGCAGGCCGACCGGGTTATGCTGGCTTGGCGTCAGATATTGGCCACGGCCCAGGCGGCTGCGGGTCGCCGAAGGTTGCTGGATAATCTTCGCCAACTGGTGGTCAAGCTTATCCGATGGCGCAGTGTGGACGCGGCCAAATGGGAACACTACCAGACGCATCACCCCGGCAATAAAGCGGTTAGGGAAGTTACGCAGCAGGTCGTCCAACGCTTGTTCAGCCTGATTCAGACAATCTTGTACGCCCCAGTGAACCAGTGGCAGATCTTCTTTTTGGCGGCCTTCATCTTCAAAGCGTTTCAGCGTTGCGGAAGCCAGATACATTTGGCTGAGTACGTCACCCAACCGGGCCGAGACGCGTTCACGGCGTTTGAGACTCCCCCCCAGCACACCCATCGAAACGTCAGACAGCAATGCCAGGTTGGCACTCAGCCGGTTCAATTGCTGATAGTAGCGGCGGGTTGCATCCTTGGTTGGCGTGCTGCTGGTGCGGCCATTGGTCAGGCCGAGCCACAGGCTGCGCATTTTGCTGCTGCCCACGTGGCCAAGGTGACCGAACAAGGCTTTATCAAAAGCATGCAGATCGTTGCTCTGTGCTGCTGCCATTTCGCTCAGAACGTAAGGATGGCAGCGGATTGCCCCCTGGCCGAAGATCATCATGGTACGGGTCAGAATGTTGGCCCCTTCAACCGTGATGGCAATCGGTGCCCCCTGATAGGCGCGTGCCAGGAAGTTGGATTCACCCAGCATGATCCCCTTACCGCCAGTGATATCCATGGCGTCAATGATGGCCTGTTGGCCACGGTGGGTACAATGGTATTTCACGATAGCTGACAGAACCGCCGGTTTTTCGCCTTGCATCAGGGCATAGGTGATCAGTGAGGCAGCGGCGTCCATCACATAGGTGTTACCCGCGATGCGAGCCAGTGGCTCTTCAATCCCTTCCATCTTACCGATAGAGATTTTGAATTGACGGCGGATGTGAGCATAAGCGCCGGTTGCCAGCGCGACAGACTTCAGGCTACCGGTCGAGTTGGAAGGCAAGGTGATGCCACGGCCAACGGACAAGCATTCAACCAGCATACGCCAGCCCTGACCCGCCATTTTTGGCCCGCCAATGATGTAATCGATCGGCACGAACACGTCGTTGCCACGGGTTGGGCCGTTCTGGAACGGTACGTTCAGTGGGAAATGGCGGTTACCAATTTCCACCCCTGGGGTATTGGTTGGGATCAACGCACAGGTAATACCTGGGGATTCGTTGTCGCTCAACAGGCGGTTCGGGTCATACAGCTTAAAGGCCAGGCCCAAAACAGTGGCGATAGGTGCCAGCGTAATGTAGCGTTTGTTCCAGGTTAGGCGCATACCCAGCACCTGCTTGCCTTGCCATTCGCCCATGCAAACGGTGCCGACATCCGGGATTGCACCGGCGTCAGAACCCGCCTCAGGGCTGGTCAGTGCGAAACAAGGAATTTCATCGCCGCGCGCCAGGCCTGGCAGATAGTGATCTTTTTGTTCTTCAGTGCCGTAATGTTGCAGCAGTTCTCCTGGGCCGAGGGAGTTAGGTACACCCACGGTAATCGCCAGAATACCGGAGACGCCCGCCAGCTTTTGCAGGACACGAGCCTGTGCATAAGGGGAGAACTCCAGGCCGCCGTACTCTTTTTTGATAATCATCGCGAAGAAACGGTGTTCTTTCAGGTACGCCCACAGCTCTGGCGGCAGATCGGCCAGTTCGTGGGTGATCTGGAAGTCATTGGCCATGCGGCAGGCTTCTTCTACCGGGCCGTCAATAAAGGCCTGCTCTTCTTCCGTCAGCTTGGGCTGTGGATAGTTGTGCAATTTGTTCCAGTCCGGCTGGCCGCGGAACAGATCGCCTTCCCACCAGGTTGTCCCAGCGTCGATGGCTTCTTTTTCCGTAGTGGACATCGGCGGCATCACTTTACGGAACGCACGCAGTGCCGGGGCAGAAAGCAGGGAGCGGCGCAGAGAAACGATGTTCAATGGCAGCAGAATGATCGCCAGCGGCAACAGCATCCAGTAAGTCCACAGGCCGATAGTGCCCATGGCTGCCGTATATGCCAGCAGGAGGAGGCTGCTGAGCGCGAGGTTCACTCGGTGATAGAACAGCACCCCTATGAGTGCGAGTAATACAACGATACTAAGAACCATCATAAGAAGCTCCGAAGTAGTAAGAGGTCTGACCTGTTGAGTGTATGTATTGGTTTTAGTACACCCCCATATTTTTATCAATGCATTTACACTTTAATTACAACTTGGATCACAAACTGACAGCATCAATCGCCAAAAGCCTTATCTGTATCCGGTAAATTTCCAACTGACGCCTGGAAGGTGACCGGTAACCCGATCAACACCGGTGCTGTTTTGATTACAGCGCTTCTCGGTTTTTCTGCAATCCGTTACACTGCGAGACGAAAGATTGACGGTGCCACAGCACAACAAGAGGCTATCTCTATGTACCATGATTTAATTCGCAGTGAACTGAATGAAGCGGCTGATACTCTGGCGAAATTCCTCAGTGATGATGCCAATCTCGACCAGATCCAACGTGCGGCAATCATGCTGGCGGACTCATTTAAAGCGGGTGGAAAAGTGATTTCCTGCGGTAACGGGGGTTCTCACTGTGATGCGATGCATTTTGCAGAAGAGTTGACCGGCCGATATCGTGAAAACCGCCCAGGCTACCCGGCGATTGCGATTTCTGACGTCAGCCATCTGTCATGTGTCAGCAACGATTTTGGCTACGATTATGTGTTCTCACGCTATGTGGAAGCCGTTGGCCGTGAGGGGGATGTCCTGCTGGGGATCTCGACATCAGGCAACTCCGGCAACATTATCAAAGCCATTGAGGCGGCCCGTGCCAAGGGAATGAAAGTGATTACCCTGACCGGTAAAGACGGCGGGAAAATGGCGGGAACTGCCGATGTGGAAATTCGCGTTCCGCACTTTGGCTATGCTGACCGTATCCAGGAAATTCATATCAAAGTGATCCATATCTTGATTCAACTGATCGAAAAAGAGATGGTTAAGGCTTAACGGTTGTCCGGGGGCATATGGCCCCCAAGAATCAGAGAATACCAGGGTGCCGCACTCGTGCCCTGAAAGACAATGTCAGTGATGTTAAGGGGTAGCTGGCTATGTGTGAACTGCTCGGGATGAGCGCGAACGTACCAACCGATATCTGCTTTAGTTTTACCGGGCTGGTTCAGCGCGGTGGCCGCACCGGGCCACATAAAGATGGTTGGGGCATTACCTTTTATGAAGGGAACGGTTGTCGCACGTTCAAGGATCCGCAGCCCAGCTTCGACTCACCGATCGCCCGCCTGGTCCAGGAATACCCGATCAAATCCTGTGCCGTGGTTTCCCACATCCGCCAGGCTAATCGTGGCGAGGTGGCGCTGGAAAATACCCATCCGTTTACCCGTGAACTCTGGGGCCGCAACTGGACCTACGCACACAATGGCCAGTTGAAAGGCTATCGTCAGCTGGCAACCGGTAATTTTCGCCCGGTGGGCCAGACAGACAGTGAGTATGCTTTCTGCTGGTTACTGCACCAACTGACGTTAAAATATCCCCGAACCCCCAGTAACTGGTCAGCTGTATTCCGCTATATTGCGCTATTGGCCGATCAACTCAGGCAAAAAGGGGTATTCAACATGCTGTTGTCGGATGGGCGCTTTGTGATGGCGTATTGCTCAACCAATCTGCACTGGATCACCCGGCGTGCCCCGTTTGGCAAAGCCACGTTGCTCGATCAGGATGTAGAGATTGATTTTCAGCGCCAGACCACGCCGGACGATGTGGTGACGGTCATTGCGACCCAACCGCTGACAGGGAATGAAACCTGGCACAAGATTGCACCAGGCGAGTTTGCGTTATTTCACTACGGTGAGCGGCTTGCTCTGGGCGAACGGATTAGTGTCCACCGTTGACGCGTACTGTGTTGGCTGGCTGCTGCCGGTGACTGGCTGAGCCAGCACGTATTGCCCGTTAGCGACGGCAACCATCGGGGGTTGGCGGTTTTTGGCAAAGTAGTCATAACCGGGTTTTAGCTGGCGCCAGAAGCTGATGTAATTAGATGAGCGATGGCGTTGCAGATTCTGTTCGGTCATGCGGAAGGGATAAATACTGATATCCACTCGGGTCTGCCCATAAGCAAAGGCAGCTTCGACATAGCGATAAATCTCATCCATATAGGTGTTGGTCATCGCGTAGCAACCAATCGATTTGCATTCACCGTGGATCATCAGATAGGCACCGGAATATCCCTGTGCTTTATCGTAATCATTAGGGAAACCGATATTGATGGCACGGTAATATTTGCTGTCAGGTTTCAGATGGCGTGCATCGACGCTGTAAAAACCTTCCGGGCTTTTAAAATCCCCTTCACGTCGCTTCGGGCCTAGGCCACCAGAAAAATTACAGATAGGGAAGCTATTCACCAGGCGGAATTCATTGCCCATTTTGGCATACAACTCCAGCTTGCGTTCTTCTTTGAATATCTGAATATAAACGGGTGAACCTAATAATTGCTGTGTGACTACCGGTGCTTGTGGGGCCTGCTCGCTGGCGCTGCAGGCTGTGATCATCGGCATACAAAAAAACATCGCAAACAACAGCGCGATTTTGCTCATTCTTTATTATTCCTGCATCTCTATTTTTAGCGGGTGTAGAAAACGCGCCCGGCGTGCCACTGACAGATTACTATATTAAACCTCGTCAGATTACCAGTGTGTTTTTTTTTAGCAATACATCAAATGTATAAAAAAACTACAATGATCGAAAAAAGTGAATTGACTGGAAGATTTTAACGATGAATGTCGTCGCGGCGTTGTGATTTAATTACGTTTGCTTGACTCAGGTCACTAGATAGCACGGAAAAATGTTGCCGAAAATGTTAATATCTTGCCCGCGCCGCAGCGTGATTAGCAGGGTAATAAGCAGGTTACTATTGGGTAAAATACCATCAACTCTGTCTCTATTATTCATAGCAATGTTTTAACATTGTGCATTCTTGGCGCAATCATTGGCTAAGCGTTTCGGTCAGTGTGCAAATTTCATGTTGGGCATGACAGTGTCAAGCTCATCCTGAGGGCGCTTCGGCTACCTCATCATCCTGCATGGTCTGTACCTGCTTCTGGGTTGGTCAGACATGTGAAAATTTAAAAACATCGTATAAATCCTATGATTAGAATCAGAAAAGGGTTAGATCTGCCAATAGCTGGAGCACCTTCTCAGGTGATACAAGAGGGGCCACTGATCACCAACGTGGCACTGCTTGGCCAGGAGTATGTTGGTATGCGCCCCTCCATGTTAGTTCAGGAAGGCGATCGCGTTAAAAAGGGTCAGGCGTTGTTTGAAGATAAAAAGAACCCTGGGGTTCTCTTCACTGCGCCCGCCAGTGGCAAGATCCTGGCTATTCATCGAGGTGAACGTCGTGTGCTGCAGTCGGTGGTGATTGCAATCGAAAACGGCGGCGATGAGCAGGTGGAACTGGCCTATTATCAGCAGGCCGATTTGCCGACGCTGGAACGCGAGCAGGTCGAGAGCGATCTGATCGCCAGCGGCCTCTGGACAGCGCTGCGTACCCGCCCATTCAGCAAAACTCCGCGCCCAGGCACCTCCCCACGTGCCATTTTCGTTAATGCCATGGATAGCCAGCCGTTGGCTGCCGATCCCTTGGTGATCATTGCTGAACAACAGGCGGCATTCAATGCCGGGCTGACGGTTTTGGCGCGTCTGACAGAAGGTAAGGTACATGTCTGCCATGCCGCGGGTACGCGTCTGGATACGGCCGCTGGGGCACAGATTAATTACAGCGAATTTGCTGGGCCCCATCCGGCAGGTTTGGTGGGAACGCATATTCACTTCCTTGAACCGGTCAGCCTGAAGAAAAGCGTTTGGCATATCGGCTATCAGGATGTGATCGCCATCGGTACGCTGTTTACCACGGGTCGGCTTGATACCCGCCGCGTAGTTGCCTTGGCGGGGCCACAGGTGGAGCAGCCGGTGCTGTTGCGTACCCGTTTGGGAGCCAGCCTCGATGAATTGACCGCTGGGCGTCTGAAAGCGGGCGAAAACCGGGTGATTTCCGGGTCGGTGCTGAGTGGCACCCATGCCAGCGGCCCGAATGCCTGGCTGGGGCGTTTCCACAATCAGGTTTCTGTGCTGCATGAAGGGCGAGAGAAAGAGCTGTTTGGCTGGGTGACGCCGGCACCGGACAAGTTTTCCATTACCCGAACCACGTTGGGTCATTTCCTGAAGAACAAATTGTTCGCTTTCTCGACGACCACCAACGGTGGCGAGCGCTCGATGGTGCCGATCGGCAATTACGAGCGGGTTATGCCGCTGGATATCCTGCCGACCCACCTGCTGCGCGATCTGTTGGCCGGTGATACCGACAGTGCTCAGGCGCTGGGCTGTCTGGAGCTGGATGAAGAAGATCTGGCGTTGTGTACCTTCGTGTGTCCCGGCAAGTATGAATATGGCCCGGTACTGCGCGAAGTGCTGACCAAGATTGAGCAGGAAGGATAACCGATGGGCCTGAAGAATTTTTTTGACAAGATTGAGCATCACTTCACGCCAGGCGGCAAACTGGAAAAGTGGTACCCGCTGTTTGAGGCGACGGCCACGGTGTTCTATACGCCGGGCACGGTAACGCGCGGTGCATCGCACGTGCGTGATGCCATCGATCTGAAACGTATGATGATCCTGGTGTGGTTGGCGGTATTCCCGGCCATGTTCTGGGGGATGTACAACGTTGGCCAGCAGACCATTCCGGCATTGCACCATATGTACAGTGGTGAGCAACTGCAGCAGGTTCTGGCGGGAGACTGGCATTACTGGCTGGCACAAACGCTGGGCGCTTCACTGGGGGCGGATGCCGGCTGGATCAGCAAGATGGTGCTCGGTGCGACCTATTTTGTGCCAATTTATGCCGTCGTATTTCTGGTGGGGGGATTCTGGGAAGTGGTGTTTGCGATGGTGCGCAAACATGAGATCAACGAAGGTTTCTTTGTTACTTCCATTCTGTTTGCCCTGATCGTACCGCCAACCCTGCCGCTCTGGCAGGCTGCGCTGGGCATCAGTTTTGGTGTGGTGGTCGCCAAGGAGATCTTTGGCGGTACCGGGCGTAACTTCCTCAACCCGGCGTTAGCGGGGCGAGCCTTCCTGTTCTTTGCTTACCCGGCGCAGATTTCCGGCGATCTGGTATGGACATCTGCAGACGGCTTCTCAGGTGCTACGCCGCTGGCGCAATGGAGTACCGGTGGAGCGCACGGCCTGAACAATGTGGTCACTGGCCAATCCATCAGTTGGATGGACGCGTTTATTGGCAATATCCCCGGTTCGATCGGTGAAGTGTCAACGCTGATGATTCTGATCGGCGGGGCCATCATTATGTTTGGCCGTGTGGCCTCTTGGCGTATCGTGGCTGGCGTGATGATCGGTATGATCGCTACCGCCTGTCTGTTCAATGCCATTGGTTCGACGACCAACCCGATGTTTGCCATGCCTTGGTACTGGCATCTGGTGCTGGGGGGCTTTGCCTTCGGGATGATCTTTATGGCTACCGACCCGGTATCCGCCTCGTTTACCAACAAGGGAAAATGGTGGTATGGCATCCTGATTGGCGTGATGTGTGTGCTGATCCGGGTGGTCAACCCAGCCTATCCGGAAGGCATGATGCTGGCGATCCTGTTTGCCAATTTGTTCGCACCGCTGTTCGATTATCTGGTGGTGCAGGCCAACATCAAGCGGAGAAAAGCACGTGGCGAATGAATCTAAAAATGACAGCATTGGCAAGACGCTGCTGGTAGTACTGCTGCTGTGTCTGGTGTGTTCGGTAGTTGTAGCGGGTTCCGCTGTGGGGTTGAAGTCCAAGCAACAGGAACAGCGGCTGCTGGATAAGCAACGTAACATCCTGGATGTGGCCGGCCTGCTGGAACGTGGTATGACCGGTGAACAGGTTAAATCCATTTTTACCCAGCGCATTGAACCGCGTTTGCTGGATCTGGATAGCGGCGAGTTTGTGGCAGGAGATGCCTCCACCTTTGATCTGTCTTCGGCATTACGCAGTGATGCCAAGAGTCGAGTGCTGACACCTGAGCAGGATCTGGCCGGTATCCGCCGTCGTAGCAATCAGGCTGAAATCTATCTGGTGCGTGATGAGGCTGGCGCGGTAAATAAGATCGTGCTGCCGGTTTACGGTACGGGGTTATGGTCGGTGATGTATGCCTTTGTGGCACTGGATGCCGATGGCAACACTGTAAGAGGCCTGAGCTTCTACGATCACGGTGAAACGCCGGGGCTAGGGGGCGAAATTCAAAATGCCAACTGGCGCGCGCAATGGGTCGGCAAGCAGCTGTTTGATGACAACGGGCATCCAGCAATCCGTATCGTCAAAGGCGGTGCGCGCCCTGGCGATGTACACGGTGTTGATGGCCTGTCCGGTGCCACGCTGACCGCTAACGGTGTGCAGAATACTTTTAATTTCTGGTTGGGTGAGCACGGTTTTGGCCCATTCCTGCAGAAAGTCCGTGAAGGAGCGCTGAAAAATGGCTGATTCCAAAGAGATTAAGCGGGTTCTGCTTGGGCCGCTGTTCGACAATAACCCGATTGCCCTGCAGATACTTGGTGTCTGTTCGGCACTGGCAGTGACCACCAAACTGGAAACGGCGGTAGTGATGACCGTTGCGGTAACCTTTGTGACCGCGTTCTCCAGCTTCTTTATTTCACTTATCCGCCACCATATTCCCAACAGCGTGCGCATCATCGTGCAGATGGCGATCATCGCCTCGCTGGTGATCGTCGTCGACCAACTGCTGCGAGCCTATGCGTTTGAGATTTCCAAGCAGCTTTCGGTGTTTGTCGGGTTGATCATCACCAACTGCATCGTGATGGGGCGTGCGGAAGCTTATGCCATGAAGTCGCCGCCGATCGAAAGCTTTATGGACGGCATCGGTAACGGATTAGGGTACGGCGTGATCCTTATCCTGGTAGGCTTCCTGCGCGAGCTGATCGGTTCGGGCAAGCTGTTTGGCATAACGGTGCTGGAAACGGTGCAAAACGGGGGTTGGTATCAGCCGAACGGTATGTTCCTGCTGGCACCGAGCGCGTTCTTTATCATCGGCCTGCTGATTTGGGGCCTACGCGCCCTGAAACCGGCGCAGATAGAAAAGGAGTAACCGCCGATGGCACATTATATCAGCCTGTTTGTTCGTGCGGTGTTCGTTGAGAACATGGCGTTGGCGTTCTTCCTTGGGATGTGTACCTTCCTGGCGGTGTCGAAGAAGGTTTCGACGTCGTTTGGCCTGGGGATTGCCGTGACCCTTGTACTGGGCATCGCGGTGCCGGTTAACAATCTGGTCTATAACCTGATCCTGCGTGATGGTGCGCTGGTGGAAGGGGTTGATCTCAGCTTCCTGAACTTTATCACCTTTATTGGTGTGATCGCCGCACTGGTCCAGATCCTCGAGATGATCCTCGATCGCTTCTTCCCGGCGCTGTACAACGCCCTTGGCATCTTCCTGCCGTTGATCACGGTGAACTGTGCCATCTTCGGTGGCGTGTCGTTTATGGTGCAGCGTGATTACAACTTTGCTGAGTCCGTGGTGTATGGCCTTGGCTCCGGCATCGGATGGATGCTGGCGATTGTTGCCTTGGCGGGGATCCGCGAGAAAATGAAGTATGCCGATGTCCCTGCCGGATTACGCGGTCTGGGCATTACCTTTATTACCACCGGATTGATGGCATTGGGCTTTATGTCATTCTCCGGCGTTCAGTTGTAAAGGCAGGAAGCATTTATGGAAATTATTTTAGGCGTGGTCATGTTTACCTGCATCGTAATGGTGCTGGCGTTACTGATCCTGTTTGCCAAATCCAAGTTGGTGAATACCGGCGACATCGCCGTTGAAGTCAATGGCGATAAAGACAAAAGCTTTACCGCACCTGCAGGGGATAAACTGCTCAATATGCTCTCCAGCCAGGGGATCTTTGTCTCCTCGGCCTGTGGCGGTGGCGGTTCCTGCGGCCAGTGCCGGGTCGTGATCAAAGAGGGAGGCGGTGACATTCTGCCTACCGAGCTTTCCCATATCACTAAGCGTGAAGCCAAAGAGGGCTGCCGCCTGGCATGCCAGGTCAACGTGAAGCAGAACCTGAAAATCGAGCTGCCGGAAGAGATCTTCGGCGTCAAGAAATGGGACTGTGAGGTTATCTCCAACGATAACAAAGCGACCTTTATCAAAGAGCTGAAGCTACAGATCCCTGATGGGGAGGATGTGCCTTTCCGTGCCGGGGGATTTATCCAGATCGAAGCACCGGCCCATGAAGTGAGTTACGCAGATTTTGACGTCCCGCAGGAATACCGGGGCGATTGGGACAAGTTCAACCTGTTCCGCTACCGTTCGGTGGTGAAGGAAGACACGGTGCGTGCCTATTCGATGGCCAACTATCCTGATGAGAAAGGCATCATCATGCTTAACGTGCGTATTGCGACGCCGCCGCCGAGCAACCCAGATGCCCCTCCGGGAATAATGTCCTCCTATATCTGGTCGCTGAAAGCGGGCGATAAAGTGACCATCTCCGGGCCGTTTGGTGAATTCTTTGCCAAAGACACCGACGCTGAAATGATCTTTATCGGTGGTGGGGCAGGTATGGCACCGATGCGTTCACATATTTTTGATCAGCTGAAGCGCCTGAAATCCAAGCGTAAAATTACCTTCTGGTATGGGGCGCGTTCCCTGCGTGAAATGTTCTATGAGGATGATTTTAATCGTCTACAGGAAGAGAACGAGAATTTCACCTGGCATGTAGCGCTTTCCGATCCGCAGCCAGAAGATAACTGGACGGGCTACACTGGCTTTATTCATAATGTCCTGCTGGAGAATTATCTGCGCAACCATCCGGCACCGGAAGATTGTGAATTCTATATGTGTGGGCCGCCGATGATGAATGCGGCGGTTATCAAGATGCTGAAAGATCTCGGCGTCGAAGATGAAAACATCATGCTTGATGATTTTGGTGGTTAAATGCGTGTAGCAGGCGGCTATGGAATGAAGGCTTGGGTATCGTTAGCGGCGTTGAGTGCCGTATTGTTGCTGACCGGGTGCGAACCGAAGCAGGAGAATCTCGATGGCAAGACCATGGGAACCTACTATTCGATCCGCTTTATCCCTGGGGAAGGCACGCCTTCGGTAGCGACGCTTCAGACTGAGATCGACAAACGGTTGGAACAGGTTAACGATCAGATGTCGACATACCGGCCTGACTCCGAGCTGAGCCGCTTTAACAGTAGCCGAGAAGTGGATAAACCCTTCCCGGTTTCTGCCGCCACCACGGAAGTGGTGCTGGAAGCCATACGTATCAACCGAGTGACTGACGGTGCACTGGATGTGACCGTTGGGCCGCTGGTGAACCTGTGGGGGTTTGGTCCTGAAGGGCGGCCAGATAAAATTCCCAGTGCCGCCGAACTGGAGCAGCGCCGCAACTGGACAGGGATCGATAAACTGGCGGTAGAAGGTAATGCGCTGGTAAAGCGCATTCCTGAACTGTATATCGATCTTTCCTCCATCGCCAAAGGCTACGGTGTGGATGCGATCGCGCATTATCTGCAATCGCAGCATATCAAAAACTATATGGTTGATATTGGCGGTGAAGTACGTACTCGTGGTCACAACGGTGAAAAGAAACCTTGGCGTATTGCTATTGAGCGGCCGGTGGCCGGGGCTGAGCAGCAAGCGCAACTGGTGATTGAGCCGGGAGAGATGGCGATAGCGACGTCGGGGGATTATCGGAATTACTTCGAACATGATGGTGTGCGCTATTCTCATACTATCGACCCGCTCACCGGTAAGCCGATCCAGCATCATATGGTTTCAATTACCGTGCTCAGCCCGTTGTGCATGACCGCAGACGGCCTTTCTACCGGGTTGAACGTTATGGGCCCAGAGCGCGGCATGGCGTTGGCCAACCTGATGGGGATCCCGGTGTTTATGATCGTGAAAACCGCCAAGGGGTTTGAAGAACGTTATTCTGACGCATTCAAACCCTATCTGAAGAAAAGTTTGTGAGGCAACTATGCTGACGGTATTCGTTGCATCCTTTGTCCTGTTCCTGCTGGTGGTGGGGGGGATGTCACTGGGCTATGTCTTTCGGCGTAAAACCCTGCAGGGGAGTTGCGGCGGCATTACGGCCTTGGGAGTGGAAAAGGTCTGTGATTGCCCAGAACCCTGCGATGCGCGTAAAAAACGCATGGCCAAAGAGGCGTTACGGCGCGAACAGCTGGAAAAGCACCGTATCCTTTAGCAAGAGGCTCGGCTCGGTTTGCTGTGCTTTTTTCGTTCTGTCTGCCTGACTGCGAACAGCTCTATTTTTGATATGGATGTTGCGCATCATAGCTAGCGGAAAGAAAATTTAAATAAGACATGAGGTTCTCAACGTAAAAGGATGTTATAAATGGCAAATTCAATCTATGTGAAAATAGTGGGTGAAAAACAGGGGTTAATATCTGCTGGCTGTTCTTCTTATGACTCGATAGGGAATAAGTATCAAGCAGGGCATAAAGATCAGATATTTGTTCTTTCTTTCGATCATGAACTTGTCAGAAATCAGAACATAAAACATCTTCCAGTTAGCTTTATTAAATTAATAGATAAATCATCACCACTTATTGGTATGGCCATTACCAATAATGAAAGAATCGATTTGTTCTTTGATTTTTATCGAACCTCTTCGACCGGTGTTCAAGAAATTTATTATTCAGTTGAAGTTCGTGGGGCAAGCATAGAGCGTCATAGTATACGTTCTCCTCATGCCTTGGATAATCCTGATAAAGAGCCAGAAGAAATGATTTCCGTTGTTTATCGTGATATCACATGGAAACATCTTACTGCTGGAACATCTGGATATAGTATCTGGGCCGATAATGTTTATTAGTATTTTGGCGGGATTTACCCGCCGTTTAGCAGACTAGCATGTTGGACATTGTTGCCGTCTTTCCAAATAACAATTGACGTTGCATAAACATCTCTGCTGAAAGAGCCATCATTTCTGCCTCTATCATTGGGGGTTAAATAGATGGTTATATGATAGGCTTGGCCTGTTTCAAACTTATAGTCAAATGTGGGAATGCACCCTCCTTTTTTTACGGTAATGTATTCATCATCATTAGAGATAAATTTTTGAAATCCTGGTATTTCACCAATCTTTTCAATAGTTAACCCCTTCACTTTTTGTTGCTCTGCGCTGCCTGGTGTGGTGAGACACAGGGTTCCAGCAACAAAGAACGCATCAGCTCTGGATGGAAGCGTAACTTTATCACCTAAGAAGCACCCTGAAAGTGAAAATAGTATGTATAAAAATGAAATCTTCTTAAACATTTATAGCAACCTTTAATATTTGGGGAAGTCTGATAGGATTAATTCATAATAGGGTAACATGTCTTTTTCAAAATCACCGGAGTAATATAAATTGGGGTTTCCCTGCCATGCATCATTACCATATTTTAAGAGGAAAAAATAATCTGCGACTATTGCTCCCTGCTGCTCCATTGAGTATTCACTAAGTCGGGTCTTATCCTTGAAGTTATAATAATAACTAACGGCCCAACTCATACTTCCTCGTAATTTAACCCACATACCATTTTGATACTGCCAAACATGTGTCATTTCATGAATAAATAAATGTTGTCTGCCTTTATCTGCAGTGGAGTAGTCATCACTATAAAGCTCACGTCTGAAATAAAGCTCACCATTTGGAGTCATTGCGGTATATCTGTTTTGTAACCCAAAGGGTAAATAACTACCCAAATGTATCCATACTTTTGAGTAATTAATGGAACTGCCAAATATAGACCGGGCTAATGCTATCTCCCCTGTAGTTAACCTTCTGAGTTGCCCCTCTTTGGTTAAGCGGGTTCCTGACACATTCTCCCATTCCATAATGGTACCTCACATTTTCCATAATTATAAAGTATCATTGCTCAAAAATAATTCATAATCAAATTTTTATATTATAGGAATGCGTTATATTTTTTGTGTGTTTTTTCAATATCGTTAAATTGGGATGTAAAGCCAAAATCTTTTGGCTGTTACTACACTAAAACTTGTGTTGGTTTTCCCGTATAAATTGGGTCAAAAAGTGGCATCATGGGTTCAGTAACTCTCGTACAGATAAGATAAACCCAATACGGTGTACAACCAACATGCTGCAAAGTAGAGATCCGCTATATTGAGCTTTCAAAAATAAGCTGTATACTTATACAGTATTATCGGAGGGCGCAATGCGTAAAATCATTCATGTCGATATGGACTGTTTCTTCGCGGCGGTAGAGATGCGCGATGACCCCAGCCTGCGCGATATTCCGCTGGCCATTGGGGCCAGTGCCGATCGGCGTGGTGTGATCAGCACCGCCAACTATCCGGCGCGTCGTTATGGCGTACATAGCGCCATGCCGACCGCAACGGCCCTCAAGTTGTGCCCGCATCTGAAACTGTTGCCGGGGCGAATGGCGGCCTATAAAGAAGCATCGCAGCATATCCGTGAAATATTCGCCCGTTACACTTCACTGATCGAGCCCCTTTCGCTGGATGAAGCCTATCTGGATGTCAGCAACAGCACCCAGTGTAACGGCTCAGCAACCTTGATCGCCCAAGAGATCCGCCAGGCGATTTCAGACGAACTCAATCTTACCGCTTCTGCGGGCATTGCCCCCATCAAGTTCCTGGCCAAGATAGCTTCCGACTTGAATAAACCCAATGGGCAATATGTGATTACACCGGCCCAAGTGCCGGGGTTTTTACAGCAACTGCCGCTGAGTAAAATCCCCGGTGTGGGGAAAGTGACCGCCAAACGCTTGGAAGAAATAGGGTTACTTACCTGTGCCGATGTGCAGAAGTACGATCTGGCCGCCCTGTTAAAGCGCTTTGGTAAATTTGGCCGGGTGCTGTGGGAACGCAGCCAGGGCATTGATGAGCGTGAAGTTTCCCCCGATCGTTTACGTAAATCGGTGGGGGTAGAGCGGACGCTGGTGGCAGATATTCATGACTGGGAAGAGTGCGAGTCATTGATTGTCGATAAACTCTACCCGGAACTGGAGATGCGGTTGCGTAAGGTTAAGCCGGATCTTCATATCGCCCGGCAGGGGGTCAAGCTGAAGTTCCAGGATTTCCAGCAAACCACACAGGAACACGTGTGGCCGGTGCTCAATATTGAGGATTTGCTCAACGTTGCCCGCCAGGTTTGGCAGGAGCGGCGGGAAGGGCGGGGGGTACGGCTGGTTGGTTTGCACGTTACGCTGCTGGATCCTCAGCTTGAGCGGCAGTTGGTACTGACGTGGTGATTCATCCTGACAGGCAGCCAGAGGGTTATTGGCCAGCTCGAACGCGATAAAGCTCGCTGCTCACATCGCCCGTTTCCAGAAGAGCATAGGTGGGAAATATGCCAGCAATCCTGTGGCACATTCTGTTCCCTCATCTTTGCAGGAGAGGGATAGGAGGAGAAGATGGTTGCTAGCCACAATCCCTCCTCCTATAAGTCACATGACTTAACCGCGCTCAGGAATCGCTTTCAGCAATGCGGTCAGTAACGTCCAATATTGGCCAACGCTGGCGATGTGTACCTGCTCATCCGGCGAGTGTGGCCCGGTAATGGTTGGCCCAATTGATACCATGTCCATCTCTGGATAAGGCTTCTTGAACAGACCACATTCCAGCCCGGCGTGGATCACCATGATGTTTGGCGTCTTGTTAAACAGCTTCTGGTAGGTTTCGCGCACCAGTTGCATCACCGGTGAGTGAGCATCCGGCTGCCAGCCTGGATAGCCTCCCTTCGGAGCCACTTTGGCGTTGGCCAGTTGGCCCAGCGCTGTCAGCATATCCACGACATAGTCCTTGCCGCTGTCGATCAGTGAACGGATCAGGCAGACGATCTCGGCTTCTTTTTCGCTGGTGGTCACCACGCCAACGTTCAGTGACGTTTCAACCACGCCTTGCACTTCATCACTCATGCGGATCACACCGTTAGGTGTGCCGTTTAACAGGGCCACAAAACGGTTTTGGCTGTCTGTCGTCAGCGCTTGTGCTGAACTGTCCGCGGGTTCCAGTAGCACGGTAATGTTTTTCTCTTTGGCGGACAGTTCGTTTTTCAACGTGCTCAGGAACTGCTGGCTCAGCGATTTCAACGCATCGGCTTTGGCGGCAGGTACGGCAACCAGCGCAGAGGCTTCACGTGGAATCGCATTGCGCAGCGTCCCGCCGTTCAGATCCAGCAGGCGCAGATTCAGTTCCTGAGTATGAGCAAACAGAAAACGGGCCAGCAGTTTGTTGGCGTTACCCAGGCCATGATGAATATCGGCACCGGAGTGGCCACCTTTGAGGCCTTTGAGGGTCAGCTTCAGCGTTTGATAACCGGCAGGCAAGGCTTCACGCTGTAACGGTAGCGTAGTGATGAAATCAATCCCCCCCGCACAACCCATGTAGATTTCGCCTTCTTCTTCTGAATCGGTGTTGATCAGAATGTCGGCTTGTAACCAGTTTGGCTGCAGGCCAAAGGCACCGTCCATGCCGGCTTCTTCCGTCATGGTCAGCAGCACTTCCAGCGGGCCGTGTTCAACGCTGTCATCGGCCAGCACGGCCAGTGCCGAGGCCATACCAATGCCGTTATCCGCTCCCAGGGTGGTGCCGCGCGCTTTTACCCATTCGCCATCGATGTAAGGCTGGATTGGGTCCTTGGCAAAGTCATGGACGGTGTCGTTGTTTTTCTGCGGGACCATGTCCAGGTGTGCTTGCAGCGCGACTGGCTTGCGGTTTTCCATGCCTTTGGTCGCGGGTTTACGCAGCAGGATGTTACCAACCCGATCGCGTTCGGCATGCAGGTTTTTTTCTTTAGCCCAGTCAAGGATGTGCTGCGCCAGCGCTTCTTCATGGTATGAAGGGTGTGGAATAGAACAGATTTTGGCGAAAATATCCCACAACGGCTGTGGTGAAAGTTGAGACAATTCAGACACTATAAGTCTCCTGTAACAGCATCCTCAGCAGGGTGTGAACGCTGTGCGGTTAGGGTGAGTGGGTATCTGTGCTTTATGGCACGGTAATCAGAGAATATCATTTTATTCTGGGGCGTGCGCGTGCCGTATTGCACTGTTTCTGTGCTTCTGAGGACTCTTTTTTGGCGTTGTTGATAATCTGGTCAACAACAATCAGCGTTGCCTTGATCAGACGAAATACAGATGAATCCCTCACTTCAACTGGTATTCGGCGCCTGCAGTCTCTATAATCTCGCGCAACCTTTTTTCCCCTTGATTACTGAGTAAGCCACATCATTGCTGGCTGGGACACCTTCTATGAGCGAAAAATACGTTGTTACCTGGGATATGTTGCAAATGCAAGCACGCAAACTGGCACACCGCCTGCTGCCTGCTGAAAAATGGACTGGCATTATTGCCGTAAGCCGTGGCGGCCTGGTGCCGGCTGCGTTGCTGGCGCGTGAACTGGGGATCCGTCACGTTGATACCGTCTGCATTTCCAGCTATGACCATGACAACCAGCGCGAAATGAAAGTGCTCAAGCGTGCCGAGGGTGATGGTGAAGGCTTTATCGTGGTTGACGATCTGGTGGATACTGGTGGAACAGCAAAAGCGATCCGTGAAATGTACCCGAAAGCTCACTTCGTCACGATCTTTGCTAAACCAGCTGGCCGCCCACTGGTTGATGATTACGTGGTTGATATTCCACAAGACACCTGGATCGAACAGCCATGGGATATGGGGGTGATGTTCGTGCCACCTATCGGCGGCCGTTAAGTTCGAGACAGTGCTGATTAAAACGCCCGGTATCCACCGGGCGTTTGCATTAAGGGGGAATTTCGTCATCTTCTGTAAATTCCCACATTCTGCATGGCGAACTTTGGTGTCAGCAGCCAGAGTTAGGTACACTACTTCCAGATATCCCGGCTATTTCAAGCCTTGATGAAAGATCCTCGGAGGCTGTTGTTACCATGGCACAAGCCAACCTTTCGGAAGTTCTGTTCAAACCCTCATTCAAACATGTCGAAACCTCGACGCTGGTGACACGTGCCCATCACGCGGTTGGCGCGGATATGCATTCCACGCTGGAAGGCGATACCGACAGCAACTGGTATCGCATGCTTAACCATCTGCTGTGGACCTGGCGTGGTGTCGATCCTGTGGAGATCAGCGAAGTGCTGGCACGCATTGCCGTTTCTAACGCAGAGCACAGTGACGAACGTCTGCTGGACACCGTGGTCGGTTACCGTAATGGCAACTGGATCTACGAGTGGGTGCGTCAGGGGATGCAGTGGCAGCAGCGAGCGCTGGAGCAGGAGGATCCGCTGGTGGGAGGGCAGTATTGGCTCAATGCCGCCAATCTCTACAGCATCGCTGGTTACCCGCATTTGAAGGGGGATGAACTGGCGGAGCAGGCGGAGGTGCTCTCCAACCGTGCCTATGAAGAAGCCGCGTTACTGTTGCCGTATCAGCTAAAAGAGCTGGAGTTCGCGATTGAGGGCGGCAGCACCATCACCGGCTTTCTGCATATGCCTGACAACGGCCAGGCACCTTACCCCACGGTGCTGATGTGTGGCAGCCTGGACACACTGCAAACCGATTATCACCGTTTGTTCCGCGATTATCTTGCCCCCCACGGCATTGCGATGTTGACCGTCGACATGCCTTCGATCGGCTCATCCTATAAATGGAAGCTGACGCAGGACTCCAGCTTCCTGCATCAACAGGTGCTGGCGCAGTTGCCTAACGTGCCTTGGATCGATCATACCCGCGTCAGCGCATTCGGTTTCCGTTTTGGTGCCAATGTGGCAGTGCGGCTGGCCTATCTGGAGTCGCATCGACTGCGTGGCGTCGCTTGTGTAGGCCCGGTGGTTCATAGCCTGTTGTGCGAAGTGAAATGCCAGGAGCATGTGCCTGATATGTATATGGACGTGCTAGCCAGCCGAATGGGGATGTCCAACGCCTCTGACAGCGTACTGAAAACTGAACTGAATCGTTATTCGCTGAAAACCCAAGGGCTACTAGGGCGCCGTTGCCCAACCCCGATGCTGGCTGCTTATTGGGAAAGCGATCCGCTTAGCCCGAAAGAAGAGTCGCAGCTGATCGCGTCTTCTTCCTTGAACGGCAAGCTGATCTCAATACCACGTACACCGGTTTATCAGAGTTTCCATAAATCTTTACTGCAAATCTGTGATTGGCTGAAAGATAAAATGCGGTAACCAGTTGCTAATTTTTAACAGTTTGTTAAAAAGGGTGGACTATCTTGAGGAGGTTGAAAAATGACGTTACCAAGTGGCCACCCTAAAAGCCGACTAATGAAACGCTTTGCCAGCCTGGGGCCTTATCTGCGCGAAGGGCAATGTGAGAATGACCGCTTTTTCTTTGATTGTTTAGCGGTTTGCCTCAATGTGAAACCGGCACCGGAAAAGCGCGAGTTTTGGGGCTGGTGGATGGAGCTACAAGCTGAGCCAACCCGCTTTACCTATACCTATCATTTTGGTCTGTTCGACAAAGAAGGGCATTGGAAGCCTGAAAATATTAAAGATGCTGAAGTAAAAGAAAAGTTGGAAACCACGCTGCGCCTGTTCCATCACCGCTTGGGTGAACTGTTGGCCACGTTGGAATTGGGGCTGGAACCGGCTGATGATTTCAATGAACAACCGATAAAACTTTCCGCCTAGATCATTTTCACCTCTTATTTGCGCTGAAATCGCGTTGTGCCTGTTGGCATAACGCGTCTCTCCTGTTACAACGTCTTTTGCATTCCTTTCTTATTCCAACGGCAGAGATATTATGAACGGCAGCCAGACATTGGTTGTGAAATTGGGCACCAGCGTGTTGACCGGCGGTTCGCTGCGTCTGAACCGCGCCCACATTGTTGAACTGGTGCGCCAATGCGCGCAACAGCATGCAGCGGGTCACCGCATTGTGATTGTCACTTCCGGGGCGATAGCCGCCGGGCGCGAGCATTTGGGTTACCCCGAGCTGCCCGCCACGATAGCTTCCAAGCAGTTGTTGGCTGCGGTTGGGCAAAGCCGCCTGATCCAATTGTGGGAACAGCTGTTCTCTATTTACGGTATCCATATCGGGCAAATGCTGCTGACGCGTGCCGATCTGGAAGATCGTGAACGTTTTCTCAACGCGCGCGATACCATGACCGCGTTGCTGGATAACCGCATTGTCCCGGTGATCAACGAAAACGACGCCGTGGCTACTGCAGAAATCAAAGTCGGCGATAATGACAACCTGTCGGCATTAGCCGCCATTCTGGCCGGTGCTGACAAACTGTTGCTGCTCACCGATCAGCAGGGTTTGTATACCGCCGATCCACGCAACAATCCAGCGGCGGAACTGATCCGCGAAGTGCACGGTATCGACGATGCGCTGCGGGCCATTGCGGGTGATAGCGTTTCCGGTTTGGGGACCGGTGGCATGGGCACCAAGCTGCAGGCCGCCGATGTGGCCTGCCGCGCAGGTATCGATGTGATTATCGCTGCGGGTAGCAAGGCGGGCGTGGTGGCTGATGTGATTGAGGGCAACCCGGTCGGTACCCGTTTCCACGCGTTGGAAACCCCGTTGGAGAATCGCAAGCGCTGGATTTTTGGCGCACCGCCAGCCGGTGAAATCACCATCGATGACGGTGCGGTAGAAGCCATGATGGCGCGGGGCAGCTCACTGTTGCCGAAAGGAATACGTGAGGTTAAAGGTGATTTCTCACGGGGTGAGGTGATCCGCATTCGCAATCTGGCAGGGCGCGATCTGGCGCATGGTGTCAGCCGTTATAACAGCGATGCAATGCGCATGATTGCCGGACATCATTCACAGCAAATCAGCGAGATCCTGGGTTACGAATACGGCCCGGTAGCCGTGCATCGTGACGATATGATTGTAAGTTAAGGAGTGAACATGCTTGAGCAGATGGGGAAGGCCGCCAAGCAGGCTTCCTGGCAACTGGCGGTGCTGAGCACGGCGAAAAAGAACCAGGTATTGGCGGTGATAGCCGATAAGCTGGAAGCCGAAAGTAACGTGATTCTGCAGGCGAATGAACAGGATATGGCGCAGGCACGCGCCACCGGCATGAGCGAAGCTCTGCTGGATCGCCTGCTGTTAACGCCTGCTCGGTTGGCGGCGATCGCCAACGATGTACGTCAGGTATGCCGCCTGAACGATCCGGTAGGGCATGTGCTGGACGGCAACTTGCTGGACAGCGGTCTGAAGCTGGAGCGTCGTTGTGTGCCGCTTGGCGTGGTTGGCGTAATCTATGAAGCACGCCCTAACGTGACTATTGACGTCGCCAGCCTGTGTCTGAAGACCGGTAATGCGGTGATTCTGCGCGGGGGCAAAGAGACGCATCACACTAATCAGGCTACGGTGAAAGTGATCCAGCAGGCGTTGGAGCAATGCGGCCTGCCTGCGGCGGCGGTTCAGGCAATCGAAAGTCCGGATCGTGAGCTGGTGAATGAATTACTGCGTATGGATCGCTATATCGACATGTTGATCCCGCGGGGTGGGGCTGGTTTGCATAAGCTGTGCCGTGAGCAATCAACCATTCCGGTGATCACCGGGGGCATTGGCGTATGCCACATCTATGTGGATGACAGCGTGGATTATGAAAAAGCGCTACAGGTGATTGAAAACGCCAAGATCCAACGCCCAAGCGCCTGCAACTCGGTAGAAACCCTGTTGGTTAACCGTACGATTGCCAACAGCTTCCTGCCGGTATTAAGTGCGCGTATGGCCGCCGTTGGGGTGACGTTACATGCCAGCGATAACGCCATGCCACTATTGCAGGAAGGGCCTGCGCAGGTAGTGCCGGTTACTGCAGTGGATTACGATGACGAGTGGCTTTCATTGGATATGAACGTGACGCTGGTCGATGATATCGATCACGCCATTGAGCATATTCGTGAGCATGGTACCAACCATTCTGATGCCATTCTGACGCGTTCCCTGAGCAACGCCGAGTACTTTGTCCGCGCAGTGGATTCCTCAGCAGTGTATGTGAACGCCAGCACGCGTTTTACCGACGGCGGCCAGTTTGGCTTAGGCGCTGAAGTCGCGGTCAGTACCCAGAAACTGCATGCCCGTGGCCCAATGGGATTAGATGCCTTGACCACCTACAAGTGGATTGGCTACGGTGACGATCTGGTGCGCAGTTAAGATCATTGCTTTGCCAAAGGCGCAGTATGCCAATGCTGCGCCTATAATCCATCAGGCCGCGGTGCCGCAAAGAGGCCACAGAAAATAGAGGGTTGATGCGAAATGCAGCAGATGATTAGCGGGCTATTGACTCATCCGCCGCTTTTGCCTAATTTATGGTACGCACTCCGGCATACATTGGTACGCCCGGCCCAAAGCCGATATAGCTCAGTTGGTAGAGCAGCGCATTCGTAATGCGAAGGTCGTAGGTTCGACTCCTATTATCGGCACCATCTTTCGTACGTTAGGTCTCGTCCAGCGACGCGAAATGCCCCTGCACTACCAAACTGTTCGCCCTGATAAGTCACTTTACTGGCCCATCCGAACGGGTTCAGGTCTGTGTTTGGCACTTATCGGCTTCGCCCATAATATCAAACGGTATTTTGCTATCTGCATATACCTGCCATACTTTTACTAAATGGTTTTCTATGATTACGCGCCATGCAGCAGGAATACGCCAAGTATTTTTATTATCGGGTGATGAAATACCGTGATATGTACCGCCTGCATAGCCAAGTAAAACAACCGTGTCGCCTGATACCAGTATGTCATCAACTTCAATCAAGTAGTCGGGAAACCAGGAAAAATAAGCGGGCCAACCTTTTGACATTGCTTCTTTACTTTCTCTGTTGCCATAAGCGTCAATAAAAACATGGTCATCAGTCATAAGTGCAATGATGTTATCACTCTCATGTGAGTTAATTGCGGCGACAAAATTAAGGGCGATCTGTTTGTTCATTTTTTATTACCTTGCTCGCTGGGTGCGGAAAAACCGCCCAGAAGGGGCGGTTTCGATCGTATTAGCGTACCAGATGTAGAAAGTGGAGATGCTTTTCATACTGGTCAAGAATATCGTTGATCAACTGTTCCTGATTCCAGCCCATAACATCATAGTTTTGCCCGCCTTCTTTCAGATAGACTTCTGCACGATAGTACTTGTGCTGTTCGGCTTGCTGTTCATCGTTATCCAGTGCGGCAAGTGCAAATGTGGGTGAATTGTAGTCACGCAACCTGACTTCGTAGATGAAATTCAGCTCATTACCCAGATCGACCTCAAGGCGGATGCGGTCATCAGAATCGTTGCCGATGTGGCTGGGTGTACCTTGCTTGTTCAATTCTTCTTGTACAAGCACCATCCCAGGCTGGATAACCTCATCCATGAAACGTTTGACGAGTGAGCGCTTCGGTAAGTAGGCGATGTTACGCAATCTGCGCTGCCACGGTATTGGAATACGGGCGGCAGTAGGCGCAATCGTGGCCATGCTTTGGCTCTCTCGTTTGGTAAGATCCCGGCGCAGTGCCTTGAGTAATCCGTATATGGATATCAGAAGAATCACCGAAAATGGGAGTGCGCTGGCAATAGTGACTGTTTGCAATGCGCTCAGTCCTCCAGCAATCAAAAGTGCAATAGCGACAATGCCCATCAGCGATGCCCAGAAAATCCGTTGCCAGACAGGTGTATTACTGGAGCCGCCAGAGGCCAAGGTATCAACCACCATCGCACCGGAGTCAGCAGAAGTTACAAAGAAAACAATGACCATAGCCATCGCGATAAACGACAGCACATTTGAGAACGGGAAGTGCTCAAGGAAATTAAACAGCGCCAACGCGACATCCTGCTGCACCGTCGTTGCCAAGCCGGTCGCACCTTTGCTCATGATGAGGTAAATGGCGCTATTGCCAAAAACCGTCATCCACATCAGTGTGAAACCTGCCGGAACGAACAGCACGCCAGTGACAAATTCGCGGATTGTCCTGCCACGAGAGACACGCGCGATAAACATGCCAACGAAGGGAGACCAGGACAGCCACCAGCCCCAATACAATAGCGTCCAACCTCCCAGCCAGTTACTGGATTTAGGCTCATAGGCATACAGGTTGAATGTTTTACTCACGAGTTCAGAAAGATAACCACCGGTATTTTCAACGAAAGACTTCAATAATAAAACGGTCGGCCCTAATAGCAGTACCAGTGTCAGCAGCAATAAGGCCAGTCCAAGGTTGAGCTCGGAGAGAATACGAATTCCTTTATTCAGCCCGGAAACCACAGATATTGTTGCCAGGCCGGTAATCACCACGATCAGTATGACCTGAACCGTTTCATTGATGGGAACGCCAAAGAGATGGTTGAGTCCGGCATTGACCTGCAGTACACCGTATCCCAGAGACGTTGCTACCCCAAATACGGTGCCAATGACGGCAAAAATATCAACGGCATGGCCAATCGGGCCATAGATACGATCACCAATAATAGGGTAGAGTGCGGAACGCAGCGTTAGCGGCAGGCCATGACGATAGCTGAAAAATGCCAGAATTAACGCCACAATCGCGTAGATGGCCCAGGCGTGAAGACCCCAGTGGAAGAACGTCAGGCGCATCGCTTGCTTGGCAGCTTCAACGGTTTCGGGTGTTCCGACCGGGGGTGAAAGATAATGCATCACCGGTTCAGCAACACCAAAGAACATCAGCCCTATCCCCATCCCAGCAGAAAACAGCATGGCAAACCAGGAATGATAGCTAAAGTCGGGTTGAGCATGGTCTGGCCCAAGTTTAATGTCACCGTAGCGGGAAAGGCCGAGGAAGGTGACGCTGAGTAGTATTAGTGCAACGGCCAGAATGTAGAACCAACTGGCATTTGTGAAGATTTGTTGTTGTAGAAGTTTGAAGTTTCTATCTGCGAGCTCAGGGAAAATTGCAGCAAATGCGACCAGAAGGAAAATTAACAAAGCAGAAGTGAAGAAAACCGCTTTGTTAATCTGGCTTTTTGGTTGCTTTGGGATAGTTTCAGTCTCACTCATAACGTGTATTCATTCCATTTTATGTAAATATCGCCTCGGATAAGAGATATAGTCGGCCGCATTGTAGCAAAATTTCCCCCACCTTTGCAGGTGAACTGACCTGCCTCTTTACGTTTGCGCTTGTTAACGTACTGCCAACAAGGTTCTTTTCGATGTATGGCTGATCCTGGTCTATTACGACTCACGCTCCGCTTGATTGGTGTTGTTTTTCATTATGCTGAGTTTTGCCAATGGATGCCTAACTATGTCAAAGAAGTATGGCCATTTTCTTTCTATATTCGAAGAAGGGAAAACAAACGGTTTTGCTAATACGTTATGTTCAAGGCAAGCGGATAATCAGGAGTAAAATAATGTGGGAAACCCGGGCATTAGAACTGAATAATCAGGACATATGGAACTGGCCATCGGTATGCCGCCTGGTGAATTACGCTTCTCAGCATGGTTTTAATACTATCGTGATAGGGCAGGCCGATCTCTTTGGCAAGTTGGTATTTCCGAAGGGGTACACCGCTTTGCACTATAACGATAGTGTTTCCAGTCAGCAGCGAGCACGTTGTGTTTACCTCAACCGTCTCGCTCTGTATTGCCATGAGCAAGGATTGCGTTTTTATCTACAGGCAAAAGAACTGGGGTTTCCGACAGAACTCCTGCTATCCCATCAGTATTTGCTGGATAGCAAACAAGGCGTTATTTTTGATGTGGATTTCTGGTGCCGCTGGTTGACAGATAAAGTTCGCAGCGTGTGTCAGGGTATCCCTGCGTTAACGGGGTTAATTATAGCGCTTTCCAGTACCGATGGTTTATTGCCGATTACGCGTCCTAAATGGGATATTGATCTTAGTGATGAGCCCGTAAATGTTCGCCAACCGTTACAAAGTTTTGTTATCTATCGACGTTGCTTTCAAGCGCTAAATCAGGTGGTTGCTGCACAAAATAAACATCTTGTTCTCAGAGTTTTTCCTGCGAGCAATGACGATCTGGGGACTGTGCTCGATGCTATTGAATCGCTCCCACCAACCGTATCGGTGTCAATAAAGCTAACACCAGAACGTTTCTGGCCAGTGTTCCCAAATAACCCTGCACTGCTCCTGGTCACAACGCGAGACGTATGGGTTGATATCGATTTGGCAGGGGAGGAAGTAGGGTGGGGAGTGATGCCTTTCTTGCGCATTGATGAGTTAATAGGTCGACTTCTTTGGTGTCAAAGTGGGAACCCCAGAATAACGGGTGCGATATGTAAGACCAGTTGGGAGAGCGTTGACAACCACTGGATAGCGGAAACGTTAAGTGAGTGCAATTTGTTTGCATGTAGCCAGTTGTTAGGTAATGGCGCAGGTAAAACTCAGGAGCAGTTATTGGATCTCTGGTTGGCGGAGCGTTATGGCTGGTGTCCTGATGAACCCGTAGCTCGCCGTTTCCAGCAGTTACTTGAGCAGGCAACACAGATGCTTTATCAGGCGATTTATGTACGCGATCACGTTTTTCATCGCCATAGCCAATTACCGGAAAGCTACGGTCAGGCGGTATGGAGCTTGTACAGCCAGCTCGCGCGTAATCATTGGTTGCCGGGGTCGGCACAGGACATACACTTTACGCGCGGGGATCCGCAAAAATCGATGGAAAATCTCACGCGGATTGCGCAAGAGAAGGATGAAATTGCGGCTGGAGCTCAGAAATTATGCGCTCAGGCGCTGGATTTTGCTGATAATGCGGCATTCCCTGCGGCACTTTATCATCTCTGGCAGGAAGAATGGCAGGGACTGGCGCTCTACTGCCAGATGTTTACGCATGCCCAGAAGGCATTCTTTACGCTACATTTTGCTCGTGAAGTAGAAAATAGCTGGAGCATGAGAGAAATCTGCCATATTAACGTGCAGGCGCTATACCAGTGTGCATTCGAAATGGAAGTGCTTTGCCAGCAGATGAATGACGCCTCGCCTGGGTTTTATGTCATGTTTGATTCCGCTCGGGTACGTAGCCTGGCGGATAGCCTGAGCAGCGAATTATCGGCGCTCAGGCATTAAACATCATAGCGTGCGGTATAAGGACTCAACCAGGCAGAGCATCGCCATCGCCTGGCCATATGGCATAGCGGTCAAGGGAATATGCCGGTAATGGTCGAGATCGTATCCCATTGCCGTGCCAAAAGAGACCTGAGTTAATTCTCCTTGCGGGGAAATATGCTCAACAATGCCGGCTATGGCGCGTTCTGCCACGGGAAGGTAGCCATCGTCGAGATAACCGAGACGTATAGCTTTCAAAATACCGGCAGCGAAGCCTGCTGTTGCCGACGCTTCACAGTAGCTTGTGGCATCGTCCAGTAGCGTCGACCAAAGTCCGTTTTCACGCTGACAGCTGGCTAGTGCGCTCACCTGGCCTTGCAGAATGTTGCAGAGCTGGCGATAGAATGCATCGTGTTCATCCAGATTAAGCATTTCCAGCAGTTCAGGTATGGCCAGCGTTATCCAGCTATTGCCTCGAGCCCATAGTGCGCTGGCAAAATTGTGCCGGCCGTCGAAATTCCAACCGTGATACCACAGGCCGCTTTTTCTGTCAGTAAGATAATGAATATGTTGTAAAAACTGATATTTTGCTTCTTCAACCCAGCGATCTTTTCCGAACAAAAGCCCAAGCCTGGCCAGAGGCAGGGCCGCCATCATTAGCGTGTCATCCCAGATTTGCTGATAATGCGCATTTTCGTAGGTGACATGTTGCATGCAGCCTTCATCTGTTCGTGGGAGCTGCCGATAAAGCGCATCCCCCCACACTTCAAGGTATGCCCGCCATTCGTTACGCACTTCCTGTTGGTAGCGATTGGCGAGGGTCAAAAAAGGGATCGCGGTATTTATGTTTTTTTCCGGCGTTCCTTCGGCGAAACGGGCACGGAACCAATCGTCAATAATCTGATTAGCCCGAAGGGAGCCGGTAAGCTGGTGGTAACGGTAGAGACCAAACAACCCGATACCATGCGTCCATTCCCATCCGGCCCAGCCTTTGGTGTCAATCACACGCCCATCAGGCAGGCGTTGTAGGTATTGGCCGCTGTCATCCTGAATGACGGTCAGGTTATCGATCAGTTTTTCGATAAGGCGGATGGTTTCAGGATGGCTTATTTTCTGCGACATAGTGACTCCCTTGCATGGTCGTTTCAGCAGTACGCTGCCAGTGAATATTCTTATGGGGATGCCCGGTAAGTAACTCGACGGTTTGCCGTGCCTGTGATGGAGCATCTTCTGGTTTACCGCCATTGCGCAGGCGCTCTAGTTCAACAGTAAGGGTCTGGTGGCATTCCTGGCTCAGGCGGAAGCGAAACGCACCGTACATTGCCAGTAGAGCGAGTAGGCCGGGGCCGACAAGGAACACCCACCAGATGCCATTGAGTGCGGCGGCATCTTGCGATTCCGCACCTTTGGTAAAGCCAAAGGCTTCCAAAGCCAGGCCCACAATGAACAGTGCCAAAGCCTGGGAGAATTTACGCGTTAGCATCATGACCCCGGCGTAAATTCCTTCACGCCTGACGCCGGTATAAGCTTCATCCACATCGGGTAAGAAGTTGTAGACGTTCCATGGGATCAGGTAGGTTCCGCCACGTGCAATCCCCATGACAATGGCGCCGCCAAATAGTAACCATGACAAATAGTTGATTGATGCGGTGAGTTGGCTGAACCACATTAATGCGCACATAATCAGACCGATCGCCACTTTGTAGGCATTACCGTTACCGACGCGGATACAGAGCCAGGTGAAGAAAGGGATGGCAAAGAATTGAAATAGCGTCATCAGGCTCATGGCCTGAGACGCTAAGGATGCGCCGACCTGGAGCACGTAGGTCATATAGTGCATGAACAGTGAACCGAAAATATCTAATGCAACGGCCCCGCCAACATACATCATGATGTGAATGCGAAAAGTACGTAAGCGGAACGTTGATGCCATTTCCCGATACAGCGAGGCAATTGACTTTCTCATCCCTCGCTGAGTCGACGGTGGCGGAAGGTTCTCACGCTCCCAGGTTCCCCGCCAGACGAAGATCCAGGGTAGGGCGAAGAGTATGGCAAAGATCAGGCCGATATATAAAAACGCCTGCGATTTGTCAGCGACGTGCGCCAGAATCTGCCCAGGGATAAGTGCGGATAGAAACGCTGTGGCTTGGGCAAAGAGCATCCGCGCGCCGGACATTTTTGAGCGGAGGTCGTAGCGTGATGTCATCTCCGCAGGAAGCGTATCGTAGGGCACCATCAAGAGAGTAAAAACGGTGCTGAATAACAAATAAGTACCGAGATACCAGGCATAGCCAAACCCGCTGACCCACATCAGGGCAAAGCAGAGAGAAAGCGGGGCACCGATAATAAAGAATAATCGACGCCTGCCCCAGCGAGTACGGATATTGTCGGTGATATATCCCATAACCGGGTCGGTGATGCCATCCCAAATTTTTGCGATGGCAAAGATGGAGGCGGCTGCGGCGGGCGAAAGCCCCGCGACTTCAATATAAAAATACAGCAACCAAAGCCCGGTGATCGTCATTGCGCCACTGCCAAAGATATCACCCATCCCCCAGCAGAGAATATTACGTGTTTTTACTTCCCGTCGTGTAGTGACTGTCCTCGTCATATTTTATGTCTCTTCTGTCAGTAAAGAGGAGTTTGCACAGTAAAAGAGGTAAAAATTTTGCGGAATCATCATGATGATGCTTTTGCTAAGAACTGAGAACGAAGCGCAGAAAGTCGATTTAATGAAATAAATAACGTGACGTGGCTAACAATGTTGAGTTTGAAGGTAAAAGGAAATGCGATAAATGCCCGTATTGTTAGCGAATGAGCCGGCAAAATTGTGCTGATAATCACATATGAAGTGTGTGGCTGGATTGATTTGTGAGGGCGGCAAAAAATTAAATAGGTTGTGGTTATTTTACCTATGGAGGCTGACAATGATTGTGTTCAGATAGTTTTCCGTTTTATCTGAGGAAAACTTATGAATATTTTTCTTTCAACGTGGCATCCCCATGCTGATGGTGTTACCAGCGACACCGCGATTTTTCAAAAAGCGCTTGATGCCTTATCGCAAGCTGGCGGTGGTACGCTGGTGGTCGAAAGTGGAAAATATTACCTGGGTGGATTACGAATAGGTTCAGATACCTGTCTATGGTTGTCACCCGGAGCGGAACTCATTGTCAGTGATAATTATGCTGATTTCACCCAGGCAGTGGCTTTAAGTCGGGCTGAGTGTTCAGATCGTGCTTTTCTCTATGCCCGAGATGCCGAGAATATCACGCTTTGTGGGGGCGGGACGATTAATGGCAATGCTGCTGGATGGTTTTCCTCGGCGGCAGATGATATGGGGTATCGCGCACCGGCTGAACAGCGACCACGTATTATTCTTCTGGAGAATTGCCAGCGGGTCCGGCTGGAAAATATCGTGGTGCGCCATGCGCCAATGTGGACAATTCATCTGGTCTCCTGTTTGCAGGTGGTGATTGATGGCGTGACCGTCGATAACGATTTAACGATGTCTAACACCGATGCTTTGGATATAGATAGCTGTCAGCAGGTACACATTGCTAATTGTTTTTTTAGTGCGGCGGATGACGCAATTTGCCTGAAAACCACCGATAAACCCGCCACTCTCCAACGAGCATTACGGCAGGTGACGATCGTCAATTGCTCTCTGCGCTCAAAAAGCTGTGCGTTTAAAATTGGCACGGAAACCTGGGAAGATATTGAGGATATTGTGGTGAGTAACTGCACTATCTATGATTCGAATCGCGGCATAGGCCTGATTTCACGAGATGGTGGCCGCCTAAGACGAATCGTATTCACAGGAATTACTTTTCAGTGTGTTACGGCACTTGCCTGCCATTGGGGGGCGGCCGATCCGATTTTCCTCTCTGCGCGTCGTAGGGATCCACTGATCGAGCCTGGCGAGATAACGCAAGTCCAGTTTCGGGGGCTTAGCGGCGAATGTGAAGGGGCCATTAATATGCACAGTGAAACGCCTGGAAGAATCAACCGCATTCAACTGGAAAATATTCAGCTTACTCAGCGTCTTTATCGCCAGGGTGGGCAGGGGAATTACGATATACGTCCACCTTGTAACCCGCGTTCACCGAAAGGAACAGGTAGGGATAATGCCTGGTGTCTTAACCCTGAAACTGGGAATGTCTGGGGAGTTGAACCCTATCCCGGTGGATTGCCAGTCCTGTTCGCCAATGGTGTTTTCGGTTTGTTTATCAGAGAACTCGATTGGCAGCGCCCGGAACCTCTCCCGGTGGGATGGAATGCGCAGGCCCTGTGCCTGGAGAAATGCGAACAAGCAAGAGTGGGGGAGCTGAGCCAATAAAAAACGTCTCCAACGGATTGAAGAGGCGTTAAACGTGATTCTTCTTCCGCGTATCCTTGTGGTGGTAGTGGGAGATTGTCCCGTGAAGAAATGACTTCGTGGTGAGTTAATCAATGGGGATAAGGCCTGCTGAACAATAAAGTCTGTATTTTGCCTGGGAAATGATTAAGCGGAAAAAGTGTGAACTTAAAGGGAGCCTTTAAAGACTCCCTTTTGACCAAACACGCCATTCTAGCGGTAAAGCTCGGCCTTCCCAATGGATGAGAATAAATTCATTTTTTGAACCACAATGGCTTTCGCTGCTTCCATTGGCTTGATAAATAGAGCGTTAGGCTCGTGACTGCCTGACTTCAACTCTTCTTCAAGTGCAACAAAGAAGGCTTTTTTCATATCGCTGGAAATGTTGATTTTACCGACACCGTGCTGGATAGATTCTGCAACTTCCGCATCCTTGTTACCTGACCCACCGTGCAGAACTAAAGGGATATTTAGCCGTTGTTTAATAGCTTGAAGCCTCTCGATATCCAATTTCGGCTGTTTTCCTGCCGGATATAAACCATGTGAGGTGCCAATCGCAACGGCTAACGTATCGACGCCGGTCTGTTTAACAAATTGCTCAGCCTGTTGAGGATCGGTATAGAGAATCTCAGCGTGTCCGCCTTCGTTGCTCCCCTGTGCCACACCGATAGTGCCAAGTTCCGCTTCAACCGAAACACCTGCCGCGTGTGCCACTTCGGTGACGTGACGGGTGATGGCGATATTTTCCTCCAGAGGAAGGGCGGAGGCATCAATCATGACGGAGGTATAGCCAGTACGTATCGCCCGCATAACCTGCTCAAGGGTTTGCCCATGATCCAAATGGATCACGACAGGTACCGTTGCCTTAATGGCAAGTTCGCGCAGATAGTAAATAAAGTCATCCCCGGTAAATTCATGTTCATCCGGATGGACTTCAAGAATAACCGGTGAACGATGTTTTTCTGCCACTTCAATAACAAGTCTGGCGAATTCAGCAGAGGCGATATTAAAAGCACCAACACCAAATTTATTTTTCTGAGCAACAGATAGCATGTCTTTCATATTCATAAGCATGGTTACATCTCCTGTACAGCTTCAGGGCTGTCTTTCTTAATAAACCGAAGAATAATGGCGGTCAGTAATGCACCGGCGGCGATAGCGACGATATAACCCAAGACGTTGGTAATCACATTAGGAATAAACATGACGAATATGCCGCCGTGTGGGGCCCTTGAGGCACATCCCAACGCCATAGAGAGGGCACCAGCGAGCCCGGAGCCAGCGACGATGGCTGGAATGACGCGCAGTGGATCGGCAACGGCGTAAGGGATAGCGCCTTCGGTGATAAATGACAGGCCGAGAACATAGGTGACCTTTCCGGTGTCTTTTTCCTGCCGGGTAAATTTTCGGCCAAATAGCGTAGTAGCGAGTGCAATACCTAACGGTGGCACCATACCGGCGGCCATGCATGCGGCAATCGGTTCATAGATGCCCGTCGACATCAGACCAATGGCAAACATACACACGGTCTTGTTCAGCGGCCCGCCCATATCAAAAGCCACCATCATGCCGATCAAAAGCCCCATGATGGCTGCGTTGGTATTTCCCAGGTTTTCGAGGAACGAAGTCAGTGCATCGAGAAGAAACTTAATGGGCTCGCCAATGACCAGTACCATGAGTGCGCCAGTGATGAAGACGCTCAGTAACGGGACGATGAGAATAGGCTTTAAACCCGCAACAGACTTGGGCAGATTGATGTATTTTATGATAACAAGCGTGATATACCCGGCCAGGAATCCGGCCAGCAATGCCCCCAGGAAGCCTGATCCTGTCTGTATTGCCATCATGCCACCCACCGCACCTGACACTATGCCCATATTGCCGCTAATGGATTTACTGATCCCGAGCGACAGAATAGGAAGCATCAGTGCAAAAGCGGCACCGCCCCCGATATCAGAAAGCATTTTTGCAATGGGGTTAAAGTTTGCATCCCCCGGTGTTGCCGCGGTAATTCCAAATGAGAAACTCAGGGCAATTAAAATGCCGCCGGCAACCACGAACGGTATCATCAGGTTGACGCCGGTAATAAGGTGGATATAAATTTTTGAAAAGAATGAATTATCTGTGTCTTTTTTTTGTTGTTCTTTATCTATGCCTGTTTCAAGATGCCGTTCTGGCTGTAATTTGCCAGAAACAATATCATCCAGTAAGCCTGGTGCATCCTTTGCAGCCCGAGTCACAGAGACCCGGATAATGTTTTTATTATTGAAGCGAGAGAGATCAATGACCTTATCGGCAGCAATTAAGACAATATCTGCCTGCCTGATATCGTCATCCGTGAAAATGTATTCACTGTCAACAGCGCCGTGAGTTTCAACAAGTATTGGAATGCCTTTTTTTGAGGCGTTCTTTTTAAGGTTTGCTTCTGCAAGGTAAGTATGTGCAACGCCTGTTGGACAGGCGGTAATTGCAATAATTTTCATGTTATTCTCCTTGTGAAGAGACTACTCCCCGGTATTGCTGATAATTAACCGGTATAATTCGTCTTGCGAATCGGCATTAAGCAGTTTTTCAACAACATCATCATCCCCTAATGCAATCGATATACGAGCCAGGACTTTTATATGCCCGGCTCCGCTGTCTGCTTCTTTTACTGCGAAAAGAATAACCAGCTTCACATCGGAGCTATCCATTGTTTCCCAATCGACAGTCTCTTTCAGTTTTGCCACGGCTATTCTTGTTTCATTCACCCAGCAGGACTTGCCATGTGGAATCGCTATCTGGTTTTCAAATCCGGTCGATCCTAGGGCTTCCCTGGCGAGTACGTCATTGATAAATCCCTGCTTATTACTGATTACGCCTTCATCGCAAAGCGACTGGGTTAACTGCTCAATGACATCAATTTTACTGTTTGCCTGCATGTCAGTAATAACGCAGGCTTTACTTAACAGATCGCTTATCACTATTTTATCTAACATATTATTTCTCCTGAAAGTTGCGTTCGGCGAACAGAGTTTCTGTCACACGAATAATGTCTTTTGCTGAAAAAAGAGCTGAAACATAGGCGACGGGGATCATCATTTCCTCTATCCGTATGGTCGAGATGATTAAGTCACATTTTTTTTCAGCTAATGTTTTTTTCAGCCTGCTTCCGGGCACAATATCGATAATCTCCCAGTCAGGGAATGCCTTGGTAATCCGGCTATAAAGGAGTTGGGATGTTCCAACCCCGCTTGAGCAGACAAGGATTATTTTTTTGTTCTCTTTAACCTTTTCTATTGCAGCCTGAATATACACGGTTAAATAGGCAACCTCATCCTCTGAGGGGGGATCGTGTTTGCTGTAATTATTGATCCTCATTGTTGCGTTTCTAACCGCAATGAAGACTTCAGAAAGCTCTTTTTTGATCTCATCAAGAAGAGGGTTATGGATGATTATCCGGAAAGACAGACGATTCAACATGGGTTTAATATGCATGACCAACGCATTCAAAAGTGCCTTGTCAGATATCAAATCACATTTGAGCGATTGAGAAAGGGCGCTGGTAAGATTTATTGCATAACTTAACGCTTCTTTATCCGCTACACCAAGATCAAGAGGGCTGGTATGGACCTGATGTTTTCCAGATGAAACAAGATATTGATAGATATAGCTTATCTCAATCGCCGGGAAGGAAAGTGTGTATTTTTTCTCGAGCCAGCTTATTGCTTTTACTGCAATTTGCCATTCCTTGGTATCATAGGCAGGTACACAATCGTCATTGGAATGATGTTTTCTCTGCTCCATGCGTCGGATTGTGACCAATAAATGTGAAAAAAGATTGGTGTAATACGGCTCGCTAATTGCACATGCTAATTCATCCTCTATAAACGTGATGAGATTGATGCAGTTGGCAACATTCTCCTTACCAAACTCTTTGATGAGCTGCACCCGGGAGAATCTGTCTATTCTGCTGTCGGTCATCTGATAATTGCATAAAACGCTATGTGTAATGATCTCTTTGAGAGCCATGCGAATATCATAGTCATTGCCTTCAATATGCGTCCCCGTATGATTCTTTATCATCTGCAGCGAAAAGTTTCCCAGCCATTTATCAATTTTATTTAAGTCCTCTACGATAGAGGAACGGCTTATAAAATATTTCTCTGACAAAAAACTGATGGATAGAGGCGTTGGCGAATGTGTTAGCAAATCGGTGGTGATACCCACAAGTCTTTTACTTTTTAGTATGTTAACAACATGTTCATCTCCGGAAGCAGCAGGCAGCGACACTATGCCGTTAGCGTCAAGTTTCAGCCCCAGTCCGGGTTTGCTGAGTATATAGTTACCTTTATCAGCGAAATAAAGGTTAATCGCCTCAACGTCTCGCCGGAGCGTACTCACTGAAATATCGAGTATTTTTGCCGCCTGAGTGGTGGCTAGCCAGCCATTCTCTTGAGCTAAACGGTTCACCAGAGATATTTGTCTTTTACTTAGCACTTTCATTATCTACTCCTTCGAAGATATGTTGGCGCCTTAATGATGTTAGTTATAGCGACTCACAAGACGGAGGGAAATACCAGGAAATGAACGCATGTAAACCATCATAATGAACAGCTCGTAACGCAGAGAGGCGTCATTATACGCAGGGGATTGTAAGAAAATGTCACTAAGGGAAAAGAAGAGAATGGAGAAATGAACGAGTTGGAGAGGAATATTATTATGTGATCACTATGTTGATTCAATTTGCAAAAAAATTTACATAATGAAGTGGAAGATAAATGAATCTATAATAAAAATCCATTCCTTAGGGATAATGTATCGGATGTGTAAAGGTTAATCATCAACCATTAACATTTATTGTTCTCTACGTTGCATCTATCTGCTTAGTCTATAATATAAAAAGAATTTTAGTATCTGCATAGGCCTGCCACACTTTTCACCAAATGGTTTTCTATAATTGCGTGCCATGCGGCAGGAATATGCTGACAGTTTTTATTCCCCCGATTGTCTGATGAAAAAAACTCGTAGCGGGTATCAGCTAACGTCGATAAGCTCGTATGCGCGGCTTCCTATTCCCAGATTTTCCATCGCGGTAAGCTGGTGCAGGCCCTCCCGAGACTCCATCCTCTCTACAAGGTCATGGCGTTGAGCAGGGGGGAGGGCGTAAATCAAGTCAACTGAGGCTTGATCAATCGCAAGCAGATCCGTGGAAGCAAGAATACCGATATCCGGCGTGACGACCGGTGCGGCACTCGTCCCCGCACAGTCACAGTCAACAGACATGTTACGCATCACGTTGATATAAGCTATTTTCTCTCCGAAGTGATTAACGATAGCTTTACCCGATTCGGCCATGTTCTCCATAAATCTCGCTCCATTATGGCCAAATGGCGCATCACCTCGCTGGTGAAGTTGTTTTTTACCGACTTTGCCGGATGCACAGCCAATGGCAATATTTTTAAGTGAACCACCGAATCCGCCCATGGCATGCCCTTTAAAGTGGGTTAAAACCAGAAGTGAATCATAATTAACGAGGTTTTTACCCATAGCGATTTCCTTAAACCATTTACCGCCGGGTACCGGAAAATTGATATCTCCATCAGCATCCAGAATATCAACTTCACTAAAGTTCCAGCCATTGATACGTAATGTTTCCCGGTGCCCTTCGGTTGTTTGACGAGGGCTTGGATAAAACACGTTGGTTTCCACTATGGTGCTGTTCGGGATCTCCGGCAGTAAAGATTTGACCCATTCACGGGGGATAATATTGGGGCCATTGGGTTCACCTGTATGTAGCTTTACTGCGATTTTTCCCGAAAGAGGTGCCTGAACCAGGTCGTACATTTTTTTAAGGCCTGACGCGCTCAGATCCCGGGTAAAAAAGACCTTGGCTTTTGCCGGGGAGGGTTGAGTGGTGAGGGCATTTTCGGCTGCCATGACGCTGGCCTGTTGGCTGGAGAGTACGACGCCAGCAGCGGTTAAACCCGTTACTTTGAGGAATTTACGTCTGTCCATATTGTTCTCCTTAATAAAATATTTCACGAAAAAAAGTATTTTGCTCATGAAAATTTATTTCAACGACCCTAAAAACTATCGTGGCTTGAATTGATTCAATAAACGAATAGCCGCGCAGGCAGCGCCAAAACCGTTATCAATATTGACAACGGTCAGACCACTGGCACAACTGCCGAGCATAGATTGCAGGGCGAGATGACCACCGGTGGCAACGCCATATCCAACAGAGGTTGGCACGGCAATAATAGGGTTGGCGACCAAGCCGGCCAGCACGGTAGGTAATGCGGCTTCCATACCGGCAACGGTAATAATGATGTCGGCTTTCTTGATCTCTTCCAGCTGTTTCATTAAACGCCACAGGCCGGCAATACCAACATCCTCAAAACGCTGACAGGAATAACCATGATAATGCAGAGTATTAGCGGCCTCGCTGCAGACATGGTGATCGGAGGTTCCGCCGGACACAATGGCTATTCGTGGTGTTTGTCCGCATTCAGGCTGTGGGCCGAATGTAGCAGTCCAGCCATCCGGGTCATAATTGAGCTGGGTTTGCACCTGTTCCGGCAAAGTACTCAGTTTCTCCGCACTAAGCCGTGTCAGTAGCAGGCGTTGACCGGCGTTGGAAGCCAGCGTAATAATATCCGAAATTTGTTGTGGCGTTTTACTTTCGCAAAATACGGCTTCTTCTATGCCACAGCGTGCCGCCCGTTCAAAATCCAGAATAATGCCTGTCATCAATTATCCTTAATAAAAGCGCTGCCGCGTTGGTAAGGCGCGAAGATAACCGGCAGCATCAGGCCAGCGTGCTTTGCCGTGTCAATAATGGCGGTTTGCATATTGCTAATTTGTGCTTCCGCTAACGTCGTCAACGCAGGTTGATCTATCTGAATAACCAGCTGTCGTGCCGTTATTCGACAGCGAATGTTGTCTGTCATGACCTGTTGGCGCACTAAATTTTCAATTTGGTTGATCACTTCAAGCTGCGGGGGCTGAATAATTATTCCCGTTTCTACTCGGCTCGCCAGACAAGGAGAAGCGGGGAGGTTGGCTAACTGTTTTAGTCCAAGATGGGTGGCAATCGCGCGCAAGGTTTTTTTATCAATATCGGCTTCTACATAAGGATGACGAACATGATGTTCCTGAGCTGCGATTAAACCAGGGCGGAAATCACCAAGATCGTCTACGTTGGTGCCGGATATCACCTGGCCGGTTTTAAGCGCGTTTAGCGTGGTATACAGGCAATTTTTGCAGTAATAGCAACGGTTGACAGGGTTTTCACGGTATTCCCGCAGGGCGATTTCTCCTGTCTGTACCAGTCGTAAATTCCACCCTAATTCCTGGGTATAGTTTTCTATACGCTGTGTATCGTTACGTGGCACAGCAGGAGAAACCGCGTGTGCCATTGTGGCTTTATTACCCAGTGTTTGATGGGCGAGATAAGCCAGTGTCATACTGTCAACGCCACCACTGACGGCTACGGTGACCCGCTCCAGTGAGGCAAGGATATGTGTCAGCTGTTCAATCTTTTCTGTGATGTGCATTGGCGAGCTCCTCCGCTTGTTGTTCTTTATTCCGTTTCAGTTGTAAGCGCTGTTGATGGTTATCGCACTGATGAAGATGGTCTGCTTCCAGCTTGGCGGTGAAGTTGCCGTCGGGGCGGCGAGCGATTTTAACGCTGTGCTCCGATAGCTGTTGTTGTTCACGATCCAGGCTGACGCGATCGCATAACCAGTAACGTAATCCAAGCGTGGAGGTCTGCTTAAATACTGCTGTTGTCACGATGTCCAGATGGTGAGGACGGCAAAGAAGAGTGAGTGTGCTGATAAAACGATTTTTTTTACCCTGGCCCATGTGCTCGGTAATTTCCAGCACTTCGTCGAGCGCTCGAAGCTGTTCTCGGGCAATGGCCAGTAATTCTCCGCTCATATCGTCAATATCGCATTGTATAATCGCTATCTGTTCTTGCTGAAGCAGGGATGTTGGCTCCAGGGCTGTGACTCTCAGAATATTAGGTCGTGTGACTAACTCCCGGCTGCCCAAACCATAACCGATTGCTTTTAATCGACCTGACGCGATACGTTGAGTCGGTGCGAGCCAGGCCAGAATGGCCGCGCCAGTCGGTGTAATACGCTCTCCTGCCTCACCGTCATCAAAAAATTCATACCCTGCCAGCAAATGAAGCGTTGCCGGTGCAGGTACCGGGATAACGCCATGCGCGCATTTCACGCTGCCGCCCCCCCAGGGAAGTTTTGAAACTGACCAGGAGGCCGAACCACAGTGTGCAATCAGCCAGGCGGCGCTTATAATATCGGCAATACAGTCCCAGGCTCCGACCTCATGGAAGTGCACCTGTTCAACATTAACGTTATGAACTCGTGCCTCAGCCTGTGCGAGAAGGCCAAAAATCCCTAATGCATGTTGTTTTACGTTTTCTGACAGAGAGCTCTGGCAAATATAATTTCTGATTTCCCGCCAACTGCGGTGGTGATGGGAATGAGGGCGTGAAAGAATACCGACAGGATGATGTTGGCAGGGCGCGGTGATTGGTACGTATGAAGGAATATCAACCAGAAAACGCTTACCCCTGATGCCTTTATTCATTCCCTCTGTTACTCGGACTCGAAACGGACTTTCAGACGCAACATTAATTAACATTTGCTGTAGTGGGTCATCCAGCGCAGGAAATGCGTCAAGCAATGCAGCAATAAACATGTCACCAGCAATACCCCCTGTCAGGTCGAGATGTAAATGCATATAATGTTAGCTCTTGATGTTATAGTGAATTTTGGAATATTATAATTTCACTACGTTATTATAATATTGATCGCAGAATGTGTTTATTGCGCTATCTTTTCCTTTCTTAATTGAGCCTGTATCCAACCTTGATTGTTCTTATCATAGTGTTTCTTAACTGTCGGGTAAGTGACGGGTATCTGACATTTCTGTCAGAATAGTGCCTCAGTCATGTTTTATTTAACATCGAGCATCCTTTACATAAGATATCCTATTGGGGCCAGGTTAATCGTAAATTATTAAGATAATCTGGCTTATTACCGCCATTCATCGAGAGTCATTTGTGCCATTGAATGGCATCATTTATGTATCTGAAGAGAGGGGATGTTATAAAAATCAGGAAAACGTAATGGACTGAATGGCACAAAACCAATGCCCAGCTCTTCCAGTAATGGCAGGATCGCTTATTCAGATTATCGCCTCCACATCGAATATTTGTTGGCGATAATCACGCGGTCACGAAACGGTTTTAAGGCTTCGCCGACAGCGTCCTCATTCAGACACTTCGGTGATGTCGAAGAACGTGGCACCACATTCAGCTGCGGCACCCATGAGTTCGACAGCCTGACGGGTGTCCGTTGCCAGGCGGTATAGCCTTGTCAGGCTATACCGAATGTCTAACATCACCGGGCTATCAGCGCAAATACCCCCCAGCCCAAATATTCCCTGGTCCAGGTCACATGGCGTTTAGGCGATATCGTCAATTCCGCTCGAATTACCTCTGCGAAGTCGTCTTCCGGGTGTTTTTCTAACCAACGGCGCATCGTAAGCCATTTGGCCGCTTCATATCTGTCCCAGCCCTCTTGGTCCGCCAGCACCATTTCCACTACGTCATAGCCGAGTGTATCGAAAGAAGCGACAAGCTCAGGAAGGGGGAGAAAATCGGAGAGGGAAGCTGCACCGCACTTTCTGGCCATTTCATCCGTCGCGGGCAATTGACGCCAGTACGGTTCGCCGATAAGGACGATCCCGCCGGGCTTGAGGCTCATGCTCAGCAGTTTAACCGTCCCGGCGACGCCGCCTGCAATCCAGGTTGCGCCGACACAGGCAGCTACGTCACATTTTTCGTCGGCAACGTAACCGGTCGCGTCGCTATGGATAAAATTGACGCGATTGGCGACGCCGAGCTCTTCGGCACGTAGCTTTGCCTGCTCACTGAATAACTGGCTCATATCGATGCCGACACCGGTGATGCCATAATCACGAGCCCAGGTGCAGAGCATTTCGCCTGAGCCGCTGCCGAGATCGAGAATTCGCGTGGCCGGGTTCATGCGTAGCGCACGGCCAAGCGTAGCGTACTTCTCCGGCGTGAACGGGTTATGGATGCGGTGTTCGCTTTCACTAATGGTAAAAATACGTGGGATATCCAATGCTCAATTCCTTGTGGTAAATGGGTTAATGTATTGTTTAATTGGATGATTTTTTATCATTCCGTCACCAAGCCATCCTTAGCGGTTATCCAGTTGGGCGCGAACGTTGTTCAACCCGGTTGTATTGATGCGGTAGGGTTGGCCATTGACGGATTTAATCAGTTTTTTGGTTTTGAGTTTTTTGAAGACGGCGAGCGTACAGTCGGTGAGTAGCAAGCCTTCGCGGCTGTAGCATTCAACGGAGGTGATACGGCCAGAGGTATCGCGGACGTGCACGATACGTCCACCTTTAGCGAGAACGTGTAAGGTACGTTGTTCCTGACGGGATAAATTCATACTGGAAAACCTGTTTAATCATCATGTGCAAAACGTGCAAACACACAGCGGTGTCCGCATTCGATTTCGGCGCATTGATAATCAGTCCGGCCTGAAAAGGTCGGGAAGCTGATTATCTGATGATTACATTCTCCAGCATCAAAGCCTCAGTGAGAGTTGAAAGGTCGTTAAGGCAGAATGATAACACGTCGTTTTGTGAGGGGGAGAGGGAAACCGGGAAAGTGTGATCTATTTCTAGAAACGAGTCCCCAGAAATTGCGGAGTATAACCAGGAATAATATTCAAGAGGCGCAACAAGGAGAAATACAATGTCAGTTGCCGTCGAGAGCGGGCATGAGACCATGCTCCGCCGCTCCTCTTATTAATATGCTGCCACGGTTATCCGGACTCAGGATGTGACGGTGTAATACACAAACGCTAGCTTGTTGCCGTCTAGGTCTCGTATATAGGCACTGTAAAACCCATCACCATACTGTGGCCGATAGTCCGGAGCCCCTTCATCAAGGCCGCCGAGCGTTAGCGCAAGGGTATGAAGCCGTTGGACTTGTTCTACGGATGTGGCGTTTAGAGCTACCATCACGCCATTGCCGACAGTAGCCTGTTGTTTATCAAACGGGCGTCCAACACACAGGCCGGTTGTCTTGTTGCTATTGAATGTTCCCCAGGATGCACCTTCTTCACTGCGTCCTGCTTGCGGGTGACCGAGTAATGCCATCAATGGGTCATAGAATGCGATGGCGGCGGGGAGATCGTTGGTGCCTAACATTAAGTAAGAGAACATGTTTCCTCCAGGAGCTGCTGATTCAGGACAAGGATGTTCAGGCATTTGCGAGTTTTAACCCGTAGTTCGAAGCAAGCCTATATTACTAACCTCTGATAGATGAAAATTAATAGGGTAAGATCACATTTATCAAAAAATAAAAAAGCAAGAAAATCAAAAAGGCGATATAAAAATCTGTCTTGAAAGCGTTGAGTAGAAAATTTCCCAATGTCGATTTGACAATCTACTGTTTACTTATGACGATAGACTCAATAGGGCGTGTTTTGCACCAGGTGTTTATATCGCGTGCTTGTGTTTTCACGATGCAAGGCTCTTTAAGTGTCTTTTAATGGAAAAATATAGCGATAAATTTAATCGTATTGGTGAGGAATGCCCCTAAATGAAAGATTCTTTTTGCGATGATTGATACTATTGGTATGGATAATAATTATGGAGATACATCTTGTTCTAAAAGAGTGTAAATCAGTTTGATATTTCGGCTAACCCAATGGCTGATATTTACCTCTGAAGAGACCCGTTAACTTTTTATCTCCAGATAATTTATGGAATATAAAATATCATGATAATGAAATATAATGACGTTAATCCGGGGGAGCGAATTTTTATCGCGGTGAAAGATAATTATCTTAGTCATGCATTAAAAGCGCTAATAGAAGATGCACTAATCCAATATGGGCACCCTGTCACGATAGTTGAGTGCAGCCACGAGGCCACGGTTATCATGACGGATGAACCCTTCTGTTTGCCTGAATTAGCCTACTCCGTCGGAGTGAAATCCTGTAATCATGCCAATGCAGGTTATGTCATTATTTATAATGAAAAATTTCCGGATTATTATGAAAAGTGCAATCAGATTATTTCCTTTATTGATATCAACGAACCTGTTGAAAGTTATCGTAGTGCGATATTGAAGATTGTCGCCATTGATAGTGCCGATTCAGATAAAATTGAGACGCTTTGTTGCTCAACCTGTATTAGAAAGAACTTAACCTATAGAGAAACAGATGTTATCATTCTTATGCATCTGGGGTATAGTGTTAATCAAATTGCCGCAGAATTAAAATGCCATCCAAAAAGTATCTATTATTATCAGGGAAGCGTTAAAAGAAAATTAGGTCTATCCTCAAAGGTCTATTTTCAAAAATACTTAAACACGACGATGGTTAATAAAAAATACAGTTTAACTGAAATGGGGTAAAGAGGGAACTCCCCTCTTTATTCCTGCAATCGGGAGCAGCATGAAAAGTTGCTGGGTTTATGTGATTTAGCGCTAAAAATCAACCAGCATATTTTTGACTGCATAATGAGGCTGAGGGGATTGACGGACAACAAGTACATGGATTAGTTTAATCGCCTATCCGGGGCGCGTGTCCCATAGTTATTTGTATGTATGCATTCCAGTCGAATTGTCCTGTTCGGCGAATTTGCATGTGACGAGTTTTCCTCCTATCTCCCGCACTGCTATTCTCAAATTTTCTTCTGATTGTCATTGATAGTTGGTGATGCTTTCCGGCATCGCCAGTTTACCTGCTGATGTCACACTTCTTGTTGAGCGTTTATTCACCCGTTCTAAACGACATAAAATCCGTCAATACCTGCTTTCAGAAATGCATATTGTTGAGATATTTACGCCGATAGTGAATTTTTTATCCTCTCACAACGGTGTTTTGTTTGTTTTTTGTTAAAATAAATGGTTGTAATTTTTGTTTTTGTTAACATTAATGGGGTTGAGATACGTATTTTTGAAGTGAAAAGGTGCGTGGGTGGATATTTTATAGTTATTTATATCGTACTTGATGGGGTTTTTTTTTATTTTTTCGATAAATTTATCGCTCAAATTAGTAGCAATTAAAAATCTGTCGTTGTTTCAATATTTGATACTAATGGCTAGTTATTTGAAACTACGCTGATAATATAAGTATCGTCAAAGTCGAAATGAATTCGATAATTGATAAGTCATCGGCAGATATGAATCAGTCAAATCGTTAAGCACTGTATTCTTGTGTCTATTTCGTATTTAAAGGATTAACAACAATGAAATTAAATAAACTCGCTACTGTGATCGCACTGGCATCAGGCATGGCCACTTTTGCTGTTTCAGCAGATCAGGGTTCAGGTCAGATCGACTTTACTGGTTCAATTATTGATGCGCCTTGCTCAATTCACCCTGACAGCGTTAACCAAGAGATTGATTTAGGGAAAATCGCCGCTAAACACCTGTTGAATAGTGGAACTTCAAATCCGCGTCCTTTTAAAATTCTGCTAGAAAACTGTGATATTTCCGGTCCTGAAAAAACAGTAACAATTACTTTCGGTGGTAACAACGCCGGTGGTGATAACAAACTGTTGGGTATTACCGGTACGGCTTCTGGCGCTGGCGTAGCGATGACTGATGGCAGCGGTAACCGTATTGAGCTGGGTGTGGCGACCGATGCACGTACATTGACCACTGGCAACAACACGCTGGCGTTCTCTGCATTCCTGCAGGGGCTGAATAATGTTACGCCTGTTACTGGTGACTTCTACGCGTCAACTGATTTTACTCTGGCTTACCAGTAATCAATTTCAGTATTCGCTTAAAAAGGGGCAACTTCTGTTGCTCCTCTTCCAGAGAAGTCGTCTCATGAAATTAATCGGGATTTTTCCAGTACTGTTGTTGTTTTCATTGGTGACCACCAGCAATGCAGTGATAAATACGTTTGGTGACGGGCACGTATCGATGACTGGGCAGATACAAGAGTCTGCATGCTCCATCCATACTGACGATATTTGGCAAGAAATTCCTTTTGGTACTATCAACCATCGAGACATTATTGAGACAAATACAAAAGCCTCTCGCTTGCTAAAAATTCGCTTGGTCAATTGCACACAAAAGCAAGACGATGAAAAAGACAGGCTTGGTATCGTGATGATGTTCGAAGGCGAACGTGATACGAATTCACCAGATTTGTTTGCTGTTCAGGGCGCGGCGCGTGGCATGGGTTTAAAAATTTCAGATTATCAGGGATTACAAGCCAGGCCTGGTGAGGAATTACCTGCTGTCGATTTTTATGATGGTGAAAATGAGATGGTGTACAGATTACATCTCATCAAAAATGGCGTTCAAGCGAAAGAAGGTGAATGGAGCAGTGTTGTACGCTTTATCGTTGCATATAGATAACCGCTAACCATGCATTGATTAATGGACTGAACTTGTAACGGAACACACGACAATGATAACAAAAAATGGTCGGTTATTAGCAAGGCATAAGCTTGGCATCTATGTTTTTTTAGCACTGTTCGGGTTTACCCCTTCGACTGGAGCAGTCGAGTTTAATATTGATTTACTTGACTCTGATGATAAAGATAATATTGACCTTTCTCGGTTTTCGCAGGCTGGGTATATTATGCCTGGCACATACTCACTGAGCCTGAAATTGAACGATTCGATTATTTCAGATCAGGAGATCACATTCAAAGAGGTATCGGGTGAAGAAACGTCCTCAGTTCATGCCTGTCTAAACACAGAACAGGTAAAAATGCTGGGGTTAAAGCCGGATGCTCTCAAACAACTTAAATTTGACGATAATGGTCTCTGTGCCGATTTTTCGGCGCTTGACGGCGTAGTCCTACGGGGCGATCTCTCCGAATTAACGTTGAACATTGCCGTTCCACAAGCTTGGTTGGAATATCAGGACTCTTCCTGGCTACCCCCTTCCCGCTGGGAGGATGGCATCCCTGGAATACTGTTGGATTACAGCGTTAATACCAACATCACTAAACCCAGCAATGGTAATCAAACCCAATCTGCCAGCGCCAGCGGTACCGTCGGCGCTAATTTGAGTTCTTGGCGTTTACGTGCGGATTACCAAAGCAATTATAATCACACCACCGGCAATGTGGGTTCTTCCCAGAATAATTTCGACTGGAGCAGAATTTATGCCTATCGCGCAGTGCCTGCGATCATGTCGAAGCTCACTATCGGTGAGGATTACCTCACTTCTGATTTGTTTGATTCATGGCGTTTTATCGGTGCTTCGCTGGTCAGTGATGAAAGCCAATTACCGCCCAAGCTGAGAGGCTACGCGCCAGAAGTTACGGGCATCGCCAGAACCAACGCGAAAGTGACTATCTCCCAACAGGGGCGCGTAATTTATGAAACCACGGTTCCTGCGGGGCCATTCCGTATTCAGGAACTTAATGGTGCTTTGCAGGGGCAACTTGATGTCCGCGTTGAAGAGCAGGATGGCGCGGTACAAACGTTCCAGGTAATGACAGCCACCATCCCGTATCTGACGCGTCCGGGCCAGGTGCGTTATAAGCTCGCCGTGGGTCGCCCGGGGGATTACAACCACCACGTCCAGGGGCCGCTGTTCGGTACCGGGGAGGCGTCATGGGGCATAAGCAGCTTCTGGTCTCTGTACGGCGGTGCCATTCTTTCTGATGAATACAACAGTTTTGCTTTGGGCTTAGGGCGTGATCTGTATCATTTTGGCGCGGTATCGGCGGATGTCACTCAGGCGATAGCCAGAATTCCGGGGAGAGAACGTTTAGAAGGGCGTTCATATCGGGTGAGTTACTCAAAACGTTTTGATGACATCAACAGCGAAATTACTTTTGCCGGTTATCGCTTTTCGGAAAAGAACTATCTGTCGATGTCTGAGTTCTTGGATGCACGTTATAACGGCTGGACTCATGGCAACAGTAAATCGTTGTATACCGTTACCGCCAGTAAGAGTTTCTCTGATGCCCGCCTATCGACCTATTTGAGTTGGTCCCACCAGACTTACTGGGATAAAGAGGATACCGACAGTTACAGCCTTTCGGCGAGTAAATATTTTGACTTTGGTGACTGGAAAAACCTGACTGCCAGTATTACGGCGAACCGCCGTAATTACAACGGAACCAAGGATGATGCGGCATTTATTTCATTAACGATTCCTTTTGGCAGAGGGAACCTGGGTTACAACGGTAGCTGGAGCAACGACAAGTATACACAATCCGCGAGCTGGTATGAGCGACTGGCAAATAATGATAGCTACCGTCTGATGGCCGGAACCCGGAGCGGTAATGGCGAAGGTCTGGCGGCAGATGTGAATGGCTATTACAACCATATGGGTAACCTTGCTGATATGACGGCAAACCTTAATTGGTCTGAGGGCAGTTATGCTTCGGGAGGTATCTCGCTCAATGGTGGGATGACGGCAACGGCTAAAGGTGCCGCTTTGCATCCTGCAACTGGCCGGGGCGGCACCCGTATGTTGATTAGCACCGGTGGCGTTGCCAATGTCCCTATCGGTGAGAACGGTAAAACGAACGCCTTTGGTATTGCCGTTGCGGCGGATATTCCCAGTTATTATCGCCATAGCACATCGATTGATGTCACACGTTTACCGGATGATATTGAAGCTTCAGGTTCGCCTGTTGTTGAAGCGGCTTTAACGGAAGGCGCTATTGGTTATCGTAAATTCGACGTGCTCAAAGGGCAGAAGATTATTGCGACAATTGCTATGCGTAATGGAAGCTATCCCCCCTTTGGCGCCAGCGTTCGTAATAAAAACAATCAGGAGTTGGGGATGGTTAGCGATGCCGGACTGGCATGGTTAAGCGGAATTAACCCGAACGAAATCTTGTCTGTCAGTTGGGGGAAGGATAATAAATGTCAGGTTGAGATTCCTGCCGTTATTCCTAATCAACAGTTGCTCTTACCTTGTCATCAACAAGCTAGTTTAAGTAATGGTATATCAGTCGCCAAGGTTGATTGATTTTGAAAATTGATTTCTCGGTCTCAAGGAAGACATCGAGATAAGGAAAAGAGATATGCGCATGGTAAATAAATTTCAAGTTGGCGTGATTACGTGCCTGTTCGCATTAGCGTCATCTTCAGCGTATGCAGCTATTGCCTTGGATAGAACGCGTTTGGTTTATCCAGGCTCGGATAAAAGTGTGACGCTAAACATTCAGAACGACAGTAGGGAAAAACCTTACTTGGCACAGGCATGGATTGAAGATGCTAATGGCAATAAAGTGGCATCGCCTTTATCTGTCACGCCTGCACTGCAGCGGGTAGAGGCCGGTAAAAAAAGCATTATCAGAGTTAATGCGTTACCGGCAAGCGCATCGTTGCCTCAGGATCGTGAGAGCCTGTTTTACTTTATTGTGAAAGAAATTCCACCGAAAAGTGAACGGCCAAATGTTTTACAGTTTGCGCTGCAAACGAAAATTAAAGTGTTCTATCGCCCTGCCGGTGTTATTCCGCCTAAATTCAGCCGCCATGATGACAAGTTGGTGCTATATAAAGCCAATGGCGGTTATGACATTGAAAATCCTACACCCTATTTTATGACGGTGTTGGGAATTTCTGGTGTGGAAAAAGGAAAGTTTTTGAAGGATGCTGACCCCATAATGATACCACCGAAATCAAAAGGGTTTATTAAGAGTGAAGGATTTAGCGCACCTTATGTCACCACGATCAATGACTTTGGTGGGAAGCCTTCCTTGAAATTTAAATGTAGCGGTAGCGTATGTCACGCTGATGTTAAAAGCTAACTGGCCTGGGTTATTGTCTGAGGGAATAGTGATGGGAATGACATGTAGGATTCGAAATGCAGTATTAGCGTTGTTATTACCTTCGACAATCGCACTGGCTCAGGTGGATAACCGCAATGTAGAGGGGATGAACGGTGGGCTTATTGCAACGGGCGAATTGGTTTCAGCCCCATGCTCCCTTGCTGATGAGTCAACGGAGCAACAGCTCGATTTTGGGACGTCATCGACATCTCTGTTTGAACGAGTGGGAACGGTAAGTTCACCAAAGATATTTAGCATCATATTAAACGGTTGCCCTGAAGTTTTTTCCTATACGGAAAGCCCACAGAGAATGCAGGGAACCTTGATACTGTCATTGCAACCTGCGGTGAAAATACAATTTATTGGTGATGCCGAACCTAGCGACTTGCGTCTATTTCGGGTAACTGGCGAGGCACAGGGACTGGCTCTCAGGCTGCAAGATAGCTATGGGGAACAGCTGATCCCAGGAATGAATTCCCGGCCTCAGGTGTTGACTGCAGGCAGAAATGAATTGCGCTTCCAGGCACAACTTATGCGAGTGAACGGAATACTGGTCCCAGGCGCATGGCTATCTGTGATGAAAATTGCACTGGAGTACGAATAATGAGGTTGCTGAGAAACCTGTATACCGCAATTTTTGTCGGTATGGGCCTATTTCTATTATCCGCTCATACCATTGCTGAAACGCATGTTGATTTTGAGGGGACACTGGTTGTCGATCCTTGCGTGGTTAGCCCAGGCAGCGAAAATCAGATCGTTGATTTCCGTTTTGTACCGGCTAAGACGTTCATTAATCACCTTAGAACAGCACCTGAGAAATTCAGTATTCGCTTGATAGACTGTGACTTAACCTTAGGACAAATCGTTAAAGTGACTTTTTCCGGCAATGAAGACGTCGCTCAGCCAGGATTGTTTGCCGTAGAAGGCGATGCCAAGGGGATCGCTATTTACCTAGAGGACGACCAGGGTAATCAAATTAAGCCGGAACAAGAAATGCGTCCTGTTGCCCTGACGGACGGAGAGACGCTATTAAATTATAAAGCATACCTGCAGGGGCCTAATTTCTCATTAGTAGAGGAAGGGGATTTTTATGCTGCGGTAACATTTTATCTTGAGTATGAATAGGAGGCCTCTATGGAAGATTTAAAAAAACGCGTTGTATGCGCTATCACGCTCCTGGCTTCTTGTTATTGCCTCAATGCTAATGCCGCATTAACGATTGACCGCTCACGCCTGGTTTTCAATGAGGGCGATAAGTCGGTCAGTATTAATGTGGCGAATCGTAATACTCAGGATCCCTATCTTGCTCAGGTATGGCTGGAAAACGAGCAGGAACAAAAGATCTCCGGGCCGTTAATGATTTTACCTCCGGTACAGCGTATTGAGCCTAACGGCAAAACGTTGGTTAGGGTGCAGGCGCTGGCTGATTTGGCATCGTTGCCGAAAGATAGAGAGAGTGTTTATTGGTTTAATCTGCGCGAGATCCCGCCCAAGAATGAAAAGGCCAATGTATTAACGCTGGCCGTTCAGACTCGCCTGAAGGTTTTTTACCGACCCAAGGCCTTGGCGGTTGATCCTTCGGCAGACACCGTACCGGGCACTGAGACACTAACACTCACGCGTGAGGGATCGCAGATGGTGGTGAATAACCCAACCCCTTATCATTTTACTTTTGTTGAGTTACGTAATGGTGCCAAGGGAAATGCGATTGCTGGGTTTGATCCCGACATGGTAGCGCCTAAAGGTACGTTAAAACTCAATGTACCGGTCAGTAGTGTAGGCAATTCACCGGCACTGATTTTCGTTAATGACTACGGGAGCCAGCGTTTATTGCCTTTCACCTGTACGGGTAACACCTGTAAAGCCGGTAGGCCTGAAAATCCCGTTGCCGCGCCGAATAAACCGTCGACAAGCCATTAAGGGATGAATAATGAAAAAACAGCTCATGGGGCTTCCCTATTACGCCTTTCTCGTGGCGCTTATTCTGCCGACGGCGGCCCTCGCCGCAGAAGGCGATACAACAATGCTGAATGTCAGCGGGGTGATTGTTGATGCGCCTCAATGCACGGTTAATGGTAACAATCAGGTTAATGTCAATTTCGGCGATGCCATTGTGACGCGAAAAATAGACGGGCAGGAATATAAACAGCCTATCCAGTTCAGCCTGGTATGTATCAGCCCCCAAAGCACCGCGATGAGGTTGGCAATCAGTGGTGATCCGCCAAGTTTTGGCAGTGGTTTGATTAAGACCAACAGGGAAGGACTGGGGATCCGGTTGTTCTACGGAACAACGCCACTCGCATCTGGGAGTTGGGTGAATTTTACCTACCCTACGGTGCCTGCGCTCTATGCTGCCCCGGTGGCCCTGGACAATACGACGTTAACCGGCGGGACTTTCACCGGAACCGCAACGTTGGTTATTAACTATCAGTAGCAAGGGAGTGCAGATATGTGGCAATTAATAAAACGACGGTTTCCCCGGCCACTGATGGCTCTTTCATTACTGGGGGGGGGCGTATTCGGCGTTTGTAACGGTGCGCTGGCCGATGCAACGGTAACCTTTCGCGGCACGCTGGTGGAACAACCCCCTTGTGAAGTCACGGGAAATAATGGCGCTATTATTGATGTCGATTTTGGTGACGTGATGACAACCCGTATCGATGGCGAGAATTATAAAAAAAATATCGATTTTACGTTGGATTGCGCGCAAGCCGTCAATAATGCATTAAAGCTGCGTATCACCGGGCCTGCTGCTTCTTTTGATACCTCGGCGCTCGCAGGCGGTAAAACCGGGCTGGGGATTGCTCTCTTGCAGGGTACACAGCGTTTAAGGCCGGGCACCTGGTTAAACTTCAGTCCGGCAAGCGTTCCGGTGCTGGCGGCGGTGCCTATCAGTGATAGCAACGTTACTCTGGATGGTGGGGCGTTTCGGGTTGTGGCTTCATTGGTCGTGGACTACCAATGATATGAAGGGACATAAAATGATGGCAATGAGAGTCCAGGTGATCCGCCTGTTTAGCGATATGGCCGGTAAGGCAAGATTATTGCCTCTCACCGCAGCAATGTTTTTTACCCTCTATGGTGCCAGTAGCGGTTTCAACGTGGCAAGTGCGGATGACGATCCACAAAACCTCGTCTTGCACGGTACGCTGATTACGCCGCCGCCCTGTAGGTTAAATGGCGGCAATACCTTATTGGTCAGCTTTGGCGATAAGGTTGGCATAAAGAAAGTCGCTAGCGGTATCTATCGGAAGCCGGTGGACTTGGATCTGGATTGTGACGCGACCACGGCCGCATGGCAATTGTCATTAACCTATACCGGAATGCCCGTGACCTTTGATACGGATAATGCCACGGTGCGCACTGCGGAACGCGCGGTGCTGGGGGTGAAGATTTTTGCCAATGGTCAACCATTGAAACTTAATGAGCCGCTGAAAATCAATAACTTGACCATGCCTGCATTGGAGGCCGTGCTGGTACAGGCACCGGGAAGCGATCTTGATGACGGCGCTTTTACGGCCAGGGCGACGTTTAGAGCTGAATATCATTGAGATCGTTAAGTCATCTGAATGGCTGACTTAGGCATTACTGGAGAATGTTATAGCACCGGCGTTTCCTTTGAAGCGGTGCTAGAGAACAATAGGGATTTAGGTATGAAATATATAATTTACAGCTATGGCAAACTCACCAAGACGCTCATTTTTGCGGCTTCCTGTATTCCTCTGCTGCCGATGGGAGCGCATGCGATAGTTGAGGGGGGGCATTAAACCTGACCGTCGCCCACTGCGGGCAAGGTGATTATCAAACACCCCCTGGCGGATTTTACCGTACCTGTACGACCACTGGTGTGGTGGTACCTGTCATACTTACCGATCAAGAGGCCGCACAGACTATTCCCACGGTAGATGGAAGCGGCTGGCGTTGGGGCGTTGTTGCTCAAACGAGCGGCAGCGCAGGGACAGTGCCTTTTGGTGGGGGTAACTATTCGGTGGAATGGCTATCCGACACGGTGCATACCAATTACGGTAGCGCCGTTGAGGAACTCAAATCGATGGTAGGCCGGACAGTGACGGTCACAAAGTCGAATTACGTTAACTCCACTGAGACTATAAACCAGTGTGCCGGGTTGATTAAACTCTTTATGTCGCCCATGTATCCGACCTATCTGTCGACGGTGCTTACAACGACGTTTCCCTATCCTGTCAATCAGTGCCGGTTAGCAGTAGCGCCGCCGACGCCTCCGGTCTTTTGTGCGCCCGTCACGCAGAGAATCGACTTTAATTTTGGCACGATCAACCGCTCAGAAGCCGCAGGTAAATCGTTATCGAAACCGATAACGATGCAGTGTAGTGCGAATAACGTGGCCTATAAGTTGACCCTCCCTGGGGATGCAACCAATTTCCGGTTATCGAATGGGATGAATGCTGCCGTGAGCACCTCTAAAGGTGCGTTAGGATCCACCTTTTATGGTGGAACATCCGAGACTTTTGACATTAACGTAACCTTGAACGGGCAACCTACCACTGCGGGCTCTTTTTATGGATCGAGTATATTGATGGTGACATACCCTTGATTTAATAAAAAAGTTGTCTTTTTTTAACATTTTGAGCATCCCATCATGAATGCTCTTTTTTTGTTATTTAAATTATCATGTGAAGCTCTTAATATTTATTGTCATGTTTTGTATATTTTTAAGAATTATCCCAGTCAGTATTTATATCATGTTAAACATTCTTTAAATTTAACGCCCTAAGATTGGTCTTTGAAAGGTATTTTAAAATATCGACTTTATTGTCGATTTTTAAATTTAATTTTGACTTTTTTGTGTTTATTTATCGTAATTGTTGTGTTTTGCAGCATAATATGTCGTAATGCCCGTAAGTAGATTATGATTATTTTTTATGAGTAGTTTGTTTGTTATTATGCACTTGTCTGATGGATGCAAGACAATTCTTAGACTGATTGGGTGATATACTCAATAAGTCATGACGCTAACACAGGTCATGTTGCAATTTTGCCGTTACCTATGAGGCAATCATATGAAAGAAAAGCTTGAAACAGTATTTTATGGAAAAAATCAGAGCCCACTTGAAAAAACGGCAGAAATGAAAAGAGTGATGACTTTGATACTACAATTTTTACGTGAGCAAGGTGAGGAGGGGGTAACCACGCGACAAGTATCAAATGCTTGCGATTTATCCATTTACTCTTCACGGAATTGGTTAATAAAACTTGAGTCTGTGGGGCTCATTTATAATAGGAAACAGAGTGAGAGGAAAAGTAAGTGGTTTATTTCAACTTCTTAAGTATTCGAGGGTGACGACTTTTTTTAGATAGATGTCAAATGATGCTGAGGAATACGGGATAACTGCGCGGTTGCCATGATAGCCTTCAACCCTGTCTCATATAGAGATTGCTTGCTGTTTTTTCACGTTAATTTCAGGGAGCGCGCAGTTGTCCATCTTCTTCACTAAGGCAATAGATATGCATATTGCAGAGTTTCATACTAATTTAGTGCCGAAAAAAATGAATCAGGGAATTAATAAAGGGTTAATGATTCTAATGTGTTCTTTATTTCTTTCCAGTGCAAGGATTTTGATGGGGTGACACGTCCCGGTAATACGAATCCCATTGGGGATGGGAAACCTACTTTGGTGTGATTTTAATAAGTTTATCTTGCATGTTGTGGTTGGAAACTATTTTCTTTGGTAGTGATGTTCTGGTTAAAGCGGATATTCTTTATCATTCTCAATAATGAGAAATGGTATGATCGCCTTTTATGCCCGCGGATTTAAATCTGTTCATATAACCAGATCAACGTGATACCCGCCAAGTGTTCATCCCCGCCCTGCGTCAACATATATGAATGACACTCATTACATTGCCGGATTATCTCCGTGAACGGCATGTGTATACTTAATACCATCAATAGCGCGTGTTTTATGTGTTAGTGCATAAGCAAAAGGCCAGTGCCAGGTGTTAAGCCTTATGACGAGGCGTGCAGATGAAAGACGTTAACGCTATTGATGGTGCGGATTTCCTCGGTCAGGCGATTGCGCGCCGGGTCAGCGTGGGTAAACGCGTGTTGCTTGCGGAACCTGATACCTACGCCGCCGCCAAGATTCTCCGTGTTGCCGGTTTTTAGGCCTATACCACTACCGTTAATGTGTCTGTTCAGGCTTTGGTGGAAAAAGCGCAACCACTTGGCAATGTCAGTCATGGGGGCATCCATGCCGTTGGCGTGTCGCCGTCTCAAGCTTCACCGGAAACAACCCGCACTTCAAGCGCCCTTTATCCTGTGTAGTCCAGTGTTTTAACTGCTGACAAAAAATCCAAAAGCGGTGCCCGTTCATGACTTTTTAGACAGCCATGAAACAACATCGCTGTCACGCCTGTTTTTTGTGCAAAAAAAAATCATCCTGCTATGGTTATTAGGTAGCATGGATAGCAGCGTAACCCAGGTAAAAGGCATGGGGTTAAATCTCGGTTTACGGAGCAATACTTCAAAACGTTATGTCATGATCTCAATCTTGTTATTTAATGCGATAGCATGAGGTGAACCAAATGTACGTAAAATTACATGAACTTAACGAAGAAGAGTTGAATGCGGTGTCTGGCGGAGCGGGTGTTTTAGGCTCAGTTCTGGATTTTGCAGATATTGTCGTAAATAAATCTTACGATGCAGCGGAAACGCTTTTGGATGGAGTGCAAGAAGGTGCCGGCCTTATAGTGAATTCACTGGTGTAAAACAGTAGGTTTTCTTCTTTAGGTGATTCTAAGCATATTAGGCGTAGTTGGGGGACAGGTTATTTTTTATAATCTGGCCTGGCTATGCCTCTTTTCTGAATAGTCGACGATATAGCTATCTGTAGTCCAGGGTTTTATTAACCATCACTCACTGGCATCTTGGGTGGATACGCGGCAAAAGATGCACATGATACGGCTCTCCGCCCATCTCGATAATTTCACACTCCAGCTTTACAGTAACTGAGAGAAACGCTCCCCCATAGTTGCTCAATCAAGCGCCCGTCAAGTAATCTTCGGCGGTACTCTGTAGTAAAATCAGATACACAATCAGTTTGCTGACGCTATGCGATTTGCGTACAAAAAGACTCGGCGTATTTAGACGTTCGCTTATAAGCACGATCGGGTGAGCTTAAGTCTGCGCAGGGATCTGAAACTTTTTGCTGGCAGTGACGAAAAACTCCGTAAGTACGTATGGCGTAAAGAGTACGACTCAATATTCAACATCACCGGAAATGCACGACTGGATCATCGGTACCTTCATCGAACGCGGGTATTACGTTTGATGGTGAAACAACACGTTGATTGCACGGCCTCCGGAACGGCGGTTCATCTTCACCAACAAACGTATTCGTTATCCTGCCTCAGACTAAGGCAACTGACGGTAGTCTTGGTCAGAAACGGGTTCCAGCCACTCATTGGATGCGCCTTCAGCCGGAACTTCTACGGCAATATGCGCAAACCAGCTATCTGCAGCAGCGCCATGCCAGTGTTTTGTTCCGGCGGGAATATTAACCACATCTCCGGCGGTAAGCTGGCGAGCCGGTTCATCCCATTCCTGGTACCAACCGCGCCCACCGGTGACCAGCAGGATTTGGCCCCCCTTATGGTGAATATGCCAGTTATTTCGGCAGCTCGGTTCAAATACCACATTGGCAATTTTAACGCCCTCCGTAGACAGCATGCTCAGGTAACTTGTCCCTTGAAAATATTGCGCATACGCTTCATTTTTCTCCCCTTTAGGGAAAATGCCATTGCCGTCAAATTGTGCGTTCATGTTTTCTTCCTTCCCGGATGGTGCCGGTATGTTGCTGGTATGAGTGTGAGGAATAACCTCATTCAGGACTGCATGGGCATTCGTCGCCATGTCGGTGTCGCATTTCAGTTTAAGCTGCTCGACAAAATCCCGTAGTTGTCCGGCAGTCAGCCCTGCATTCAGGCCCATTGAATAATGGCTCTTAAGCTGGCTATTGACACCAGACAGAGCTGCAAGTGCGGAAAGGGTTGCCAGCTCTCTTGTGGACCAGTCCAGCGTATCCCTTTGGAAAATATCACCGAAGAGGTGTGATTTAAGAAACTGATCAATGGCTGGGGCAAATTCGAATAACGGGCCGGTCACGGGCTGGCCAACCAACTGCGTCTGGTTCTTGGTGCCGGTTTCAAGGCTGCTTCCGTTTTCAGCAAGTGCAGAGGCCTCTTTACCCCTTTCATCTTTGATCCCAGCCTGCTGACGCTGTTCCACCACGGCCATAAAAGTGCCAATCGCATTCAGGCTTCTCGGAAATCCGGTGTAGGCATACAGCTGAACCAATATTTCGTTGATCTCATTAATGGTCATGCCGGCATTGAGGCCGTCGTTCAACGCGGATTGCAGTTTTGCCCTGTTTCCGTTTGCCGTGAATACAGCTATCGGGATAACGGCCCGTTGTTTATCGTCCAGCGAATTTTGCATGGTGAATCTCCGGGAGGAAATATTGGGAAAGGATACTGCCTGTGGGAGAAAGTGTATTGAAAGGTTGATTAAATGATAAGATGCCCAAATGCGCATACACTAGTGCAATAAATTCACCAATCATGACCAAAGAAAAACTCAACGATCTTCAGGCATTTGTGACCGTGGCCAGAGAGCGTAGCTTTACCCGCGCTGCAGCGGCGTTGGGCGTATCCCGTTCAGCATTAAGCCATACGTTGCTGGGGCTTGAAGAGCGCCTGGGCCTCAGGCTACTGACGCGAACCACACGAAGTGTTTCTCCAACAGAGGCGGGCAGCCGTTTGTTGAGCGTCGTCGCTCCGCGCCTTGATGAAATCGAGTCTGAACTGACCTCGCTACGCGCTTCGCGCGACAAGCCTGCCGGAACGGTGCGTATCACTGCCCACGATCATGCCATCATTACCGTTCTTTGGCCCCGGCTTCTGCCTTTACTGAAGGAGTATCCGGATATCAATATTGAGTTCAGTGTAGGTTATGAATTGACGGATATTGCAGCCCAGCGGTTCGATGCCGGGGTACGTATGGGCGATCAGGTAGACAAAGACATGATTGCTGTACGCATGACGCCTGATGTCTGCATGGCGGTGGTTGCCTCCCCCGATTATCTGGCGGGTAAACCCGCGATTGCGCGCCCTGAAGATCTTATGAACCACAACTGTATTAATCTTCGGCTGCCTACCCACGGTGCGCTATACGCCTGGGAGTTTGAGAATGGCAATCAAAAAATAAATGTTCGGGTTGATGGGCAAACCGTTTTTAACAATACCTTCCTGATGATTCAGGCTGCGCTGGACGGGGTGGGGATCGCCTATGTTCCGTTGGATGCTGTAGCAAAAGATATTGAATCAGCACGTTTAGTGTCGCTGCTTTCTCATTGGTGTCCCCATTTTCCGGGGTACTATCTTTATTATCCCAGCAGGCAGCATCTCCCCGTGGCCTTTGAGCGGGTGATTGATGCCTTGCGCTGGCACAAAAGAGGGGAGCAGTAAGGCGTTTTGGCAAGCCGAAGACCGAATTGGTGTGATGACAGGGTTTATTCGTCCTTGAATAAACGCTGCCTTTGGTCATTTTATGACGAAAAGGTGCGGGTTACTTTGGGCTGGCCAAGGCCTGTTGTAGCGCATTTTCGGCGCGTGAGGCGCTGGCGGTATCACCTTGTTCACGCAGTATGTTGACTATCTGATGCAACTGTCCGGCACTCAACCCGACACGCAGGCTGGCGCGCATATGGGACAGCAACTGTGATTCTACGCCCGGCGTAGCGGCTAACGCACCGACTGTCGCTAATTCGCGGCTTTGCCAGTCCAGGTTGTCGCGGGCAAAAATATCACCAAATAAATGCGTCTGCAGGAACTGATTGATTTCTGGTGCAAAATCAAACAGTGGGCCCTGTACCGGTGCGCCAGAGATTTTGGTCTGGTTGGCGGTTCCTACGCGGCGCAGTTCATCACCCACCGGAATCGGTGCGCTGGGGGCTTTCCCCTGAACATCATTAATGCCGCGTTGTTTGCGCTCCTCAACGACCTTCATTAGCTCAGTCAGTGCATTGAGACTGCGTGGAAAACCGGTATAGGCATACAGCTGAACCAGCATTTCTTTTGCTTCGCTGATTGTCAGCCCGGCATCCAGCCCCTGATTCAGTGCGGCGTTCAGTTTTTCCATGTTGCTGCTGGCCATTGATACCGCAATTAAAGGGATCGCTTGCTGGCGCGCAGATAACGTCTCGGAGAGCGTGTGTTGTTGATGGGGTTCTGATGTCTCTCCGCTCACCGGTACGGCGTGTGCGTTCAGGCTGAAGTTAAAAACCAGTAACGCCGCTGCCGTGAGTGTTTTAATGGGCGCTATATTGTTCATCTGTCACTTTCTCCATCCATTCGACATTTTTCCCGTTGATGCTCCCCGTTATCGCCAGATGGGTCATGGCACTCCCTGGAGCCGCGCCATGCCAGTGTTTCACCCCTGGAGGGCAGGACACGACATCGCCAGGGCGAATGGTCTGCACCGGTTGACCTTCCTGTTGGGTGAGCCCGACGCCGGAGGTGACAATAAGCCGCTGTCCTGCCGGGTGTGTATGCCATGCCGAGCGCGCACCCGGTTCGAAGGTGACGTAGGCACCGGAAGCATTGATATCCTTGTCCGCTGAAAATAACGGATCAACGCGTACCTTGCCGGTGAAGTTTTCCGCCGGCCCGGCCATCGCGTTCTGGCTGCCAGCGGGGGCGATATGAACCGATGCGTTTTGCTCCTGTGCCAACGAAGAGAGAGTGATGAAAGGCAATAACAACCCAAGACAGCTTATTTTTCTGATCATGTCATGCGTCCTTTTTCGTTAATCAAAGGGATGGGGTATTGCCATGATTCTAGCGAGGGTTACATGTCGTCAGGCTGACGGCCTCCTGACAATTTTGTCATTTGAGGGAGAGAACGTGATTTCCGCTTTGACATCAGAGGCGTCGTTCAGGTGCTGCAGTGCTGCCGGATTGGGCGACAACGCGAAAGTGAGCCCAAAAGTATTAAGCCCTTCTTCGCTACGTGCAAACACCTCTCCGCGGTGCATAATTGCTACCGCCCGGACGATCGACAACCCCAGACCATGGTGGGTATCGCTTTTAGCGCGTGAAGAGTCCGTGCGATAAAAACGTTCAAACAGGCGATGCAAATGCGCAGGCTCGATCGGGTCACCTGGGTTTGATACCTCAACCACCGCCTGGTTTTCTCGGGTACTTAATCTGACGGTGATTGTGCTCTGCGGCGCTGAATGTCTCGCACTGTTTTCCAACAGGTTGGCCAACGAGCGGTGGAACAGACGCCGGTCAATGTGAGCGACCACATCGCCATTCACCTGCAGGTAAAGCTGTTTTTCGGCAAAGGACGGTTCAACGTATTCCGCTGTTTTGAGGGTTTCTTCACGCAGGGAAATCCGTGTGAGCTGGGAGGCATGCTCACCTGCGTGAGCGTGCGACAGGAACAGCATATCGTTAACGATAGACGCCATTCGCTCCAACTCTTCCAGATTGGAGCCGAGTAACTCTTCAAGCTCTGCGTGAGAGCGCCGGCGGGATAAGCCCAGTTGCGTCTGGCCAATCAGGTTCGTCAATGGCGTGCGCAATTCATGGGCTACATCAGCATTAAAGCTTTCAAGCTGTCGCCAGGCGATCTCCTGACGCTCCAGCACTCCGTTGAACGAGGAGGCCAGTTGTTGCAACTCGGTGGGTAACGCGGCGCTGTCCAACCGCTGGCGGTGATCGCCAGGTGCCAGGTGACGCGCCTGATTGCTTAATGCGCCAACCGGGCGCAGCCCTATCCTGGAGACGGCATAGCCTAGCAAGGCAACAATCAGCACCCCAGAGCCGATGATGACAAACAGCGTCTGGGTGAACGCTTCCAGCGTGCCCATGTAAGGCGTTGAGTCGATGGCGACTACATAGCGAAGCGCTGGCCGCTCTCCATTGGCGGGAATTGTTTTTACCAGCAGGAAAAGAGAGCAGGCCCCTTCAGATGCGCCAGGCATCTTGTTGACGCCTTCCTTGAGTGCAGACCACGTTACCCCCACTGGCGGTGGGCCACCGACGCTAAAACGGGGATCGTCACTGACTATCCAATAGCGTACTCGCTCGCCTTCGGAATTGGCCAGGTCGGTAAACTTGTTGGCCAGTACGGACCAGCCCTCCGCAGAGGTGCGCATAGTGATCCAGGGATTCATCAGCGATTCACGAAAAAGCAGTTCGTTATGCATCTGCTTTTGCAAGGAGTCATGCAGGGAAATCCTCAACAGGAAGCCAACTGCGGAAACAATGAGGATGGCGCTCAAGGCAAACATCAGCGCCAGGTGCGCGGAGATGGAGCGATTGAACATGGTTTTCTCCTTCATTTAACGCAGGGCTCCGGCCTGACTTCAAGAACATACCCCATGCCGCGCACGGTGTGCAGCAGTCTGACCTCGAACGGGACATCAATCTTGGCGCGCAGACGTTTTATCGCCACTTCAACGACGTTGGCATCGCTGTCGAAATTCATATCCCAGACCTGTTCGGCAATCATCATTTTCGACAGGATTTCCCCTTGATGACGGGCCAGCAGGCTGAGCAGAGAAAATTCTTTTGCGGTCAGCTCCAGCCGCACACCGGCGCGAAAAACCCGGCGAGCCAGAAGATCCAACTGCAGATCGTGAATTTGCAGCTGTGTGATATCCGCGCCATCTGCGGTGCGCCGCCGCACTAAAGCCTGAATGCGCGCAACCAGCTCAATCAGTGAAAAGGGTTTGGGCAGATAATCATCCGCGCCAAGACGCAGCCCTTTGACGCGCTCATCGACTGAGCCCCGGGCAGAGAGCATCAGCACCGGCGTTTGTTTACTGGCCCGCAGGTTTTCCAGCACCCGATAGCCGTCCATGCCTGGCAACATGACATCGAGGATGATGGTGTCATAATCATATTCCAACGCATAATGCAGCCCTTCTGCACCATCAGCAGAAACATCAACGGTAAAACCAGATTCTCCCAGCGCACGGCTAAGATAAGACGACGTTTTTTCTTCATCTTCCACTAATAACAGTCGCATCCATAGTCTCCTGTTGCGTATGCATGATGGGGAAGCGCGATGACCATAGTAGCCGTTGCCCACCGACATCTGCCTGACAGTTTCCTGACATTCTTGTCAGTTACGCCAACGCTTATTGCTGACACAATTGTTATGCGCCGGTCATGATGCTGACAGTCCGGCCTCCCTATGCTGAGCCCGCCCTATTCAATTCGTGAGCCTTAATTCCCGTTAACTCAGGTCATGTCGCGCTTTATCCGCGGAGGGCATCAGTGTGATATCAAGGATCTAACCCAGTAAAACGCTTAGGGCAGCGGTCTTCCGGTATCTGATGAGGTCGCTATGTCCATTGTCGCTAAACCTGCGCGGTTCAGGGCAGGCATCGTTGTCAGATAGCGCTTATGTCTCATAAAGATACCGAGTTTAGCTGATTGACATGAGGTGCCAGATCAAAAATTAATCGTAAAAAATGGGGGGCTTATTACCCGAAAGAGCGACAACGATGATATCGATCAGATAACCGGAGATGGGTAGCGATTTTAGGGATTTTTAGCCATTTGCATCATCGTTGTTATGCACCGCATGAGCCATCGCCAGTGCATTCAGATACACATGTTGTCTTCAAAGGAAGCAGCGCCTTGGTTCTCACAGAGCAGATAAGTCGCATGCACCGTTATTGCAAGCCTAGCGGTAATAAACAGCAATATGCTGCCCGGCCAGGTGTTCAATGGAGACAGGTAAATCGAAAATGCCCTCAATTACGCTTGGTATCATTACTTCAGGCGGAGTACCGCGAAACACCACTTCGCCGCCTTTCATTGCGATGATGTGATCGGAATAGGCAGAAGCGAAGTTGATGTCGTGAATGACCAGTACGATCGATTTCTCCAGCTCGTCTGCTGCACGGCGCAGCTGTTTCATCATGGCGACACTATGCTTCATATCCAGATTGTTGAGCGGCTCATCAAGCAAAACGTACTTGGTATCCTGACATAGCACCATAGCCACGAAGGCGCGTTGCCGCTGGCCACCGGAAAGCTCATCAAGATAGCGATTGGCGAGTGGCAGCAAATCCAGGAAGGAGAGCGCCTGATTAATATGGTGCCGATCTTCTTCATTCAGCCGCCCTTTGGTGTAAGGATAGCGGCCAAAACTCACCAGATCGTAGACGCTTAACCGGCTGGTGAAGTGATTCTCCTGGCGTAGTACCGACAACACTTTCGCCAGCTTTTCACTGTTCGCGTCATTGACATTCAGTGCGTCGACCATCACCTGGCCACTGTCTGGCGTCAACAGGCGGCTCATCACCGATAGCAGCGTTGATTTACCGGCACCGTTTGGGCCGATAATCGAAGTGATACCCGAAGAGGGCAGGGTTTCGCTGATGTTTTGCAGCACCGGCTGATCTTCATACCCTTTGCTGACATTCTTGACTTCAATCACTTCGCGACCTTCTTCAGTAAGAGATAAATAAACAATCCACCACCGACAAATTCGATGACAACGGATAGCGTACCCGCCATACCAAATACGCGTTCCAGCACCAACTGACCACCGATCAACGTAATCATACCGATCATTATGCTACCGGGGAGCAGGTAGCTATGACGCCAGGACCCCATCAGCGGATAGGTCAGATTGACGATCAACAGACCCAGGAACGTCATGGGGCCGACCAGCGCCGTGGAGATGGCAACCAGCACCGAGATCAGCAGCAGCAGGCCGGTAACGTAACGTTTGTAAGGAATGCCCAGTGCAGTAGCGGTATTGCTACCCAGTGCGATGACATCAAGCCGGTGGCGCATCCGCCAGACAACCAGCGTGATAAGCGCGATGATCACGCCAGAGATCATCAATACGTCGCTGTCTGCGCGGGTAAAGGTGGCAAAGATGCGGCTTTGCAGCACGGCAAACTCGCCGGGGGACAGCAAGCGCTGCATCAGGCCTGCGCTACTGCGAAATAGCGTGCCAAAAACCAGGCCGATCAACAATACGCGGTGCAGATCGAGCCCGGTGCCACTGAGCAGCCAGCGATAGAGCAATGTGGCAAAAAGCATTAACAGCGCTGCTTCCCCAACAAACTGCCCGATACTGCCGAACATGCCCAGCCCGGCAATATTCAAAAAGAAAACCAGCAGGGTCTGGAGCAGCACGAACAAGGACTCCAGCCCCATCACGGAAGGGGTCAGGATACGGTTCTGCGTTATGGTCTGGAACAGGAGCGTACTGATACCGCAGGCAAACGCGACCAGCACCATGGTGGCCAGAATCTGCCCCCGGTGCTTCAGGATGTAAGCCACATTTCCCTGTAGATTGATCACCATAAAAATGAGGGCCAACGTCAGGGCCAGAAGACTTAACAGGCATAGCCGTTTGCCCGGAGAGAGAGACGTTTTGAGTGAGCGACCAGGTGATGAAACGTCAGCGTGCATGGCGTTTCCCTCTGATGATGAGCATAAGGAACATCGCGGCACCTAACACCCCGAGTAATGCGCTGACGGGGATTTCAAACGGGTGAATGATCAGGCGGCCAATGATATCGCAACCGATCACCAACAACGCCCCAAACAGAGCGACCCAAGGCACGGTCCGGCGAAGATTATCGCCAAAAATCATGCTGACAATATTCGGCACAATCAGGCCCAGGAATGGCAATACGCCAATAACCACGATCACGACGCCGCTGATGACGGCGATCATCGCCATCCCCGTCAGTTGTACCCGGCGATAATTCACGCCGATGTTCACGGAGAAATCGCGCCCCATTCCCGCAACGGTAAAGCGATCGGCAATGATGGCGGCCAACACCGTGATCGCCCCCACGCCCCACAGCAGTTCGTAACGCCCCTGCATCACGCTGGAAAAGTCACCGGACTCCCAGCCGCCGAGCGATTGCAACATATCAAACTGCATGGCCAGGAAGGTGGTTACTGAACTGAATACCGCACCCAGCATAATCCCCGCCAAAGGGACCATCAGAGAGGATTTCATCTGAATGCGGTTAATCAACAGCATAAACAGCGCTGTTCCGGCCAGGGCAAACAGTGAGGCTATCCCCATTTTGACCATAATCGGTGCCGCCGGGCTTATGATCATCACCAATAACAGCCCAAGAGCGGCTGATTGCGTGGTACCTGCAACGGAAGGTTCGACAAAGCGGTTTTGCGTTAACATCTGCATGATTTGCCCGGCAACGCTCATCGCGCTACCGGCCAGAATCAGGGCTGCAGTACGCGGAAAGCGGCTGACAAACAGGATCTCGCGCATTTCCGCGTCATGCCAAAGCTCGACTAGCGAAATACGGCTGACACCCACGCAGAGGCTGAGCAGGATAAGGCCCAGCAGCAACGCCAGGCCGGCAATATAAGCGGCAGATTTCATTTATGGCTGTGGCTTCGACTTACCCAGGACCTGTTTTATCTGTGTCATCAGATTACTGTAGCTCTGGATCCCGCCGGCGATATACAGAGAGCTGGAGTCGAGATAAACCACATGCTGGTTTTTCCAGGCGTTGGTTCTGCGTACCAGAGGGTTATCCAGCACCTGATTGGCGGAAGCGCCTTCTTTACTGCCAATGGCGCTGTCCCGGTCCAGTACAAACAGCCAGTCAGGGTTGGCCTCCATGATAAATTCTGGTGACACGGTATTGCCGTGCTGGCCGCCTGCCGGGAATGTTGCCGCCGGTTTGAAACCGAGGACATCAAAGATAAAACCGAAGCGGGAGTTTGGCGAGTAGGCGCTCAGCTTGCCGCCATTCACCATCAGCATCATGGCGCTTCCAGCCTGTTCAGAGGCTTTGTGGATATCGGCAATTTGTGCGTTAAAGGCAGCCAGAATTTCTTTGGCTTTCTCCTGCTTACCAAAAATATCACCCAACTGTTCGGTACGTTGCGTCAGGCTCTGCAGGAAATGTTTTGGGTCAAGATCCAACGAGATGGTTGGCGCAATTTCACTCAGCTTGTTGTAGGCGGCAACCGCACGGGAGCCCGCGATGATCACGTCTGGTTTGGCGTTGCTCAGGGCTTCGTAATTGGGTTCAAACAGCGTTCCCGCGTTGAAGTACTCACTGCCGTTGTACTTGGCCAGATGGGCCGGGTAATGAGCGCTGGTTTGTGGTACCCCGATCACCTTCACACCCAAAGCATCCGCGATATCCAGTGTGGCAGGGTTGAGGATCACCACACGCTGTGGGTTTTTGACAACCTGGGTGGTTCCCTGAGCATGGACAACGTCAAGGGGTTCCTGACTTGCCGCAATGGCGGGGGATGAGCACGCTAAAACGGTAGCAAACAGGGATGAAACGACTAACAGAGGAAGACGCATTTTTTCTCCTGAAAACAGTATCCTTATTACATATACGAATGATTCGTATTGCTTTTTTGCGTGATAATAACGGCAAAATGAAAGATTGAACAGCGGAGTAACCTAATATTTCCGCCTAAATGCCGTAGGCTAAGCCTGAGCGCTAAAGCCCGAGACTAAGTAATTAATTGTTAAATAAGACATTTAAACCCTGATGAAAGCAGGGGTATCGATTGTGGAGAAATTATGAATTCTCCCATCAGTGAGATATTGCTCGCATTACCCCTTCTTCGTGGTCCTGGCTGCCGGTCGTTTAGAGACAACGCCCCGGAAAGCCGGGGCGTTAAAGCATGACGGGCTCAGCGATCAGAATGAGGCCGTCATTGAGGCATAGAATGTCTGGCCAGGGACGTAGTAGTTATTGCCGCTGGTTGAACTGCCTGAAGGCTCTGCAGGGGTTGGATCTTTATCGAACAGGTTGTCGACACCGAAGTTAAACTTCAGGTTTTTAGTTGCCTTGTACTGCCCGGATACTCCGTAGATGGTATAGGCTTCACGGATACGAGCGGTGGCTGTCCCCCCACGGGATTCCTGATCTGCCGCACTGTCCAGCCCCAGCATTTTGCTGTAGTACTGGGCGGTGAAAGCGAAGCTCAGATCGTGATTCACCTGCCAGTCAAGGGAAGACCAAGTGGTCAATTTAGGTGTGGTCACCAGCATGACCCCCCGCGAATCTTCTGCCTTGATCATCCGGGTGAAGTTGTTGCTTAATGAGAGTTTCTGCAGCCACGGCCCTTTGGATTCGCTGACCAGCGGGATCGTCAGGTTGCCTTCAACACCCTGAGTATGTGCATTATCCAGATTGACGCGCTCAAGCCAGAAGCCGTTCGACGGGCCATAGATATAACCTAAAGGTGCCGTTGCGATTTTGTCTTTAAAGCGGCTATCGAAGAATGTCAGCCCCGCCGCCCAGTTCTGGTAATCAAACAGGGCACCGATTTCCCAGTTATCAGACTTCTCAGCCTTCAGGCTGTCGTTGCCCATGGTGTAGCAACCGCCGCCGGTATACTCGGCATAACCGTTACAGCCTGCACCGCGCGAGGTTTCGATAAATCCAAGGCTGGCCTGACGAATGCTCGGTGCCTTGAAACCTTCTGAATAGCCTCCCTTGAAGGTCAGATAATCGGTGGTATGCCAGACCAGATAGGCGCGTGGTGTGGTTTTGTTACCGTAATCCGTATTGTCCCGGCGTAGCCCGAGGGTCAGTGTGACATCGTCGAGCAGGTCGATCTGATCCTCAACAAAGATCCCTTTGCTGGTGGCTTTACCGTAGCTAATGCCATAAGTGTCCGGTGAATCAGCCACGGCGCCGATGGAGCGTGGGTTATCCAGTTCCTCTTTTTTCCACTGTCCACCAATGGTCAGGTTTTGTGGCAACAGCAGCTCAAATGGCAGGTTGATGTCGCCTTCAACAATGCGCTCACGGGTCCACAATTTGGTGTCCTGTGTACCGACGGCGACGCCATTACTGATGACGGGGACATCCGTAGCGGCATTTTTGTACTTATTCTGATAAGCGGATAATTTGGTGGTGCCAAAATCAAACAATCCCCGGTAGTCGACAGAATAGTTTTCGCGTTCGAGCTTGTTGACTCCCCGCAGGCCGATGCTGTCGCCGTCGGCGCTCGCCCCAGGAATGCCTTCTTCCTTACCCTGCAGCGTCGAGACCGACAGACGGTGATTATCATTAATATCCCATCCCAGTTCAGCGCCATAGCTGTAGACTTTCTTCCCTTCCAGTCCGCTGCCCCAGCGTAATGAGCCGGTATCGCTGGTATCCGCATTACGTTTGTTCCAGGAACCGTTCAGGCGTAAATCAAAGCCGTGTCCTAACGGCCCGCCGACGGTACCGGTCCAGGTATTGGTATCACCCCGATCGGAATCTTTGGGTTGGCGGGTGCCAGCGGTTAATGACCCGTGCCAGTCCGTTTTGGCGTTCTTTTTGGTAATGATGTTGACCACGCCGCCCATGGCATCTGAGCCATACAGTGCAGACATTGGCCCCCGGACAATCTCGATGCGCTCGATGGATTCCACCGGCAGCCAGTTGATATCGTCGAAGTAGTTTTGCTGCGTGGATTTGACGCCATTACTGGAGCCAACACGCTTGCCATCAACCAGTAACAACGTGTAGGCCGCAGGCATGCCGCGGATTTGAATGCCTGAGCTGACGTCGGTACCAATCGCTTTAGAAACCCCGGTGACGCGGCTAAGTACATCCGCCAGATCGGTAGCGGCTTTGCCGACGTTCTGCTGTAGTTCTTCTGCAGTGATCACCGAAATACTGGCAGGCGCATCTTTGATTCTTTGCTCAATGGCGGAGGCGGTGACCACCATTACATCATCGTTATTTTCTGCGATCTCACCGTCGGCAAGTACCGGGCAAGCGAATCCGATAACGGGAATAAACAGGCCTGTTTTTAATTTTCTATTTATAGATTGAATACTCATCCTTGTCTCCAGAGATAATGATGAAAGACGTTCCCATAATGAATTGATATATAAATACGAGTGGGAATATAAAGCATATCGATAATCATTATCAACAAGAAGGTGGTGATATAGATCACATAAAAGCCTCTGATAAGTCAGGAATAAGAGCCGGTTTGCGAGAAGAATGTTACGGATTCAGGCAGAGAAAAATGGCATGAAGGCCGGTGTGGCAGGGCTTTCAAGATATGAAGCAATTAGGGGGAGATGGGGGAATGTCTTGTTTGCGAAGGCGTGAGAAAAAATATTGGCCAAACATTTTCATGTTGGCGCCGCCATACTGTATTTACACTATCTTAACGTTATCATCATAATTTCACCATTATTAGGCAATAAGTCTTGGTGAATTAGAGCGTGTTTGTCGCAGCCCTACGTCACCAATAAGGAAATTTGCTCAATATGGAGAAATATATTTTCATTTGAGAATTGGCAAGGTGATAAATTCAACAGTCATGACCTATTTTAGGTTATGGTAACGCAATCTTCCTATCGGAAACACCCGCGATGACCGATGATCCCGCGCCTGATGTAAACGGTCTGCTTGCTGCTTTACCACCGGCAGTATGGCAACGTTTGCTCCCCCTGATTACTCGGGTCAAGTTTTCCCTTGGCAAGGTATTGTACGAATCGGGGGATACTTTAACTCACGTCTACTTTCCTGGGACGGCCATCGTCTCGCTGTTGTATGTGATGGAAAACGGCGCCAGTGCAGAGATCGCCGTTGTAGGACACGAAGGGCTGGTCGGGGTTTCGTTATTCATGGGGGGAGAATCAACGCCTAGCCGTGCCGTGGTACAAAGTGCCGGTTATGCTTTTCGTTTACCCAGCCAGGCGTTAAAAAACGAATTCCATCGTGGAGGAGAATTGCAGCGCCTGTTTTTGCGCTATACACAAGCCCTCCTGACTCAGATGGCACAAACGGCCGTTTGTAATCGGCATCACAGTATTGACCAACAGTTGTGCCGCTGGTTACTGCTCAGTCTGGATCGCCTTTCGGGTAATGAACTCATCATGACCCAGGAGTTGATTGCCAATATGTTGGGCGTACGCCGCAGTGGCGTCACTGAAGCTGCGCTCAGGCTGCAGCAGGCAGGATTAATCCGCTATGCGCGGGGACGTATAACCGTATTAGATCGCCTTGGACTAGAGTGCCGCACCTGTGAGTGTTACGCCGTCGTGAAGAAAGAATACGATCGGCTATTAATTTACCCGCCGGACGTGGAACACCCATCTTCTTAAGACGGCTTTATCAGCGATTAATAACGGATATTTTACTGCCCTCGATGCTGAGACCCGCCATGAGCCCCTGCTGATCAAAGATAAACGCATAGGCTGCATCTTTTAGCGTTGATGATGACAGGTTTTTGGCCACGCCTTCATTTACCACTACGATGGTTGGCCCCACGCCGACTTCCCATCCTTTTGATTTTTGAAGATATTTTACTGCGCTGTCGTTCATCAGGAAAACAACATAGCCATAGGATTGAGCGCCAGCTTGTAATCCCCAGGAGGCGGACACCGAGTTATAATAATTGACCGGTTTATTATTTTTTAACAGCACACCTTCTCCATAGCTGCCGCCGAACACGAGTCCCGCTTTTACTATGCTAGGAAATACCAGTATGGCATGGGACTGTTTCGCTATTTTTTCAGCGACAGGGTTATGTTGATAAAGGGTTTTGAGCGACTGCAACGCATCCCTGTCTAAATCGTCGGCCGTTGCCGCAGAGGCAACCCCTGCACTCATGCTAAGGAGTAATAACGCCATAATTGGAAGGCATTTAATGTTTGAAAGGGTCATTTTTCTTATCCTGGTTTTGTTTGCATTCGGATTTTATTTCGTGCTAATGATAAATGAGTGGCGGAAAATTATCTGTACGCTTGCGTACATAGCCGTAATAAAATGATTTACTCGGCAATAATCCTCGCGAATTAAAAAACAACCACGGGCTATCATCGTTAGGCAGGCGTATACTTAAACTTCATATATTGAGGGCGCGGCATGTCTACTTGCTCTGGAGTGCGTCGCCGCCAGCGATAATCAAGGGATTGCATCCTTTACTTCAATAATAGGGGTAGCTAGCAATGAAAGATAAAAATCCGCAAGACATAAAAGTGAATGACGGGCTGACAAAATTACACGAAGCAAGTGAGTGGGTTGGCGAAGAAGAGATAAATCGTTTAGTTGAAAAAGCGAAAGAGGATGCCAGGATAAATATGGATAAGCATCAGGCAAAACAAGTAAAACCAAAATGAGACGAGGCGAGTTGGAGGAGCCCCGGTGGCCCATAATCCTACTTCCTTCGCGCCTGGTCATATCCGCAGGCCCGATAATGTGGCAGAGAGGTATCTGTACATTAACTGACCTGCGACTTACCTTGGTGAAAGCCGCTATCGTTGGCTTTGCAGAAACTCATTAAATAGTGATTTTTCAGCCGTGATTCGGTCCATCCGCCGTTTGTCATCAATCAACCAGTTCAAGCCTGCTTCAGACAAATCGATCGCTGTACCGTCCGGCGAGATAACTTTCCCGGCAAAAATCATCTGTTGGTACAGATTCGCAATGCCTCCAACCCGGGTATAGTCAGCAATAAAGCTTTGATCGATAACAGCGCCTTGTTCCAACAGGCAACCGGCCCCAATCATTGCCGGGCCTCTGATGGTGACACCAGGTTGTATTTCTGTGCTGCTGCCAATATAAACTGGCCCTTCGATATCCAGAGTTGAAAAATCCGCTTTCACATTCAGCCCGCACCAGATATGTGGCGCAATCTGAAGGCCTGGCATGGGGTAATCAGGTAACTCTTGATTCAGGATCATGCGGTTCACATGCCAAAAGTCCTGTAGAGAGCCAATGTCTACCCACTGGAATGGCAAGGCAATACCGTAGAAAGGCACGCCCAGTTCCGCCAGCTTAGGGAATAACTGGCTACCGATATCATATTCGACTCCGTCGGGAATATAGTCGAAGATCTCGGGTTCGAACACGTAGATACCGGTGTTGGCATTGTTGGATAACGCCTCTTCCATTTTAGGCTTTTCCTGAAACTTGCTGACCCGGCCTTGTTCATCGGTGACGACAACACCGTATTTGCTTACCTGATCGGCCGGGACAGGGCGCATAATCAGGGTTGCAACACTTTTTCTGGCGCGGTGAAAAGCCAGTACCTGATCAAAATCCACATCAATTAAGGCGTCACCGCATACCACGACAAAAGTATCATCAAAGAAACCCGAGAAGTTCTGGATGTGTTTCATCCCGCCAGCAGAGCCCAATACGTTATCAACAAAGGTATTTCCTTCCATAATACCCTCGTAGGAATAACCGATCTCGACTCCCCAGGCATGGCCATCGCGGAAATAATTCTCTATATCCCCAGAAAGATAGCTGGTATTGACCATGAGCTGATTAAAGCCGTATCTTTTCAAATGCTCAATAATCGACTCCATAATAGGCTTGCGAATCAAGGGGATCATCGGTTTTGGTAATATTGTCGTCAGCGGTCTGGCTCGGGTTCCTTTTCCAGCAGCAAGGATCATGGCTTTCATAATAAATATTCCTTGTGAATCAAGGTTTGACTGAGGAGAGTTGTTGTAATGTCGTATTTTTATCAACGCCGATAATAAATATTTTATCCATTCGGGTTAGCTTGAACATGCTGTGAATATTGCTGTTCAGTGAGCAAAGCGCCAGCTCACCTTTACCCTGTAAGGTTTTCAATAAAGAGACCAGAGCCCCCAGGCAACTGCTGTCAATAAAATCGACCTGGCTGAAATCCAGTAAAATGTGACGAGCCCCTTGCGCGATCATCGTTTGTATTTCCTCTTTGAATTGAGAGGAGACCGATGCATCTAACCGCCTGTTTAAGGGCGTAACGACCAGAATATTGCCAACTGACTGAGTTTCAATGTTCATTGTTTTTTCTCTATGATCCCGATGGAAACGAAAAGCTGTCATTACGTCAGTCCACCAGTAGAGAAACAGTGGGATTGGTAACGGGCAATGCCAACTTTTCTATGCCGAAAAACATAATGCCCTTGGCGATCTATACCGGTTTTAAGCGTAGCACAGAGTGTTGACCTTTCAATTTGCAGGGATTAAGCACTGTGGGAGAGGTTTTGCACGTGATCGGTTTTAAGCCGTCATATTTGCGCGTAAGTACTATGCTTATCGTTTTGTTTGTTTATCGGGAGGAGTTATGGGTTTCTGGCGTATTGTTTTCACGATCGTTCTGCCCCCGTTGGGGGTACTGCTGGATAAAGGTTTTGGTGGAGCTTTCCTTCTGAACATTGTTCTCACGCTGTTGGGTTACATTCCTGGGCTTATCCACGCATTCTGGATCCAGACACGCGAGTGATCCTATCAACGGGCAGGTAAACTGCCCGACTCCTTCAGCCGTCCAGATTGTTTATGGTCATACTGGCATTGTGTACCAGAGGTTTGGCCGTATCTTTGCGCCGTTGCATCAACGCCAGGAAAATCAAATCGGTGAGGGTGTTTTGCGCCGTTCTTGATGAGATTGAAGAGCTGCGCCATTCATTTTCATCAGAGACACTTTCCAGTACGTAATCGGCTATCTTGGCCAGCGGAGTTGTCTGGTCGCCGGTAATGGCGATGACGGTTGCTCCCTGGGCTTTTGCCATCGTGGCGGCAATGCGCATCTCTTTTCTTTTGCCACTGAATGAAATCACAATTTGTACGTCTTTTGGTGTCAGGGCTTGTGCTGTTGCCAGTTGGACATGCAGATCTGCCTCTGCAAAGCTGAGGATCCCTATTTTCTGCAACTTGTAACTCAGATCTTTCGCTGTTAACCCGGAGCCCCAGATCCCCACAATCTGCACGCGTTGAGCCTGATTGATTATATCCACAACATGATGAAAAAGCTGAAAATTTATCCTGTTAGTGGTCTCCATGATCGCGGCCGTTTTCTCTTGTGCCAACTTTTGCGCCACGACCATCAATGAATCCTCTGAGGATATGGCGTTGTGCAAGGCTTTATGCGGATAAGATTTGAACAGGTTATTCCTGCCCAATTCTTCGCTGATGGCTATTTTCAGCGCAGGGAATCCCTTCATCCCAATCTTCTGGCTAAACTTCACGATGGCTGATTGACTGACTCCCAGTTCTTCAGCACAGCGTGAGGAAGACTGGCTGAGTATTGCCTCTGGGTTATCAAGTATGAACTTCGCTATTTTTTGCTGGTTTTCGGCGAGCTTGGGTAGCAACCAGGTGATTTCGTTGAGCACTGACATCGATAAAGTCTCCACTGTGTGTAATAGATTATTCCAGTAGGGGAGATTTGATTCCACTGATTTATTTATATGAAATTAATAATGATATGTTTTTTTATTGCGCTTTTTTTCTGCCTTTATTCCTTATTTGTGGGAAGTTAAGAATAGATTTACCGTGATAATCATCACGTTTGCGGAATAAATAATTCCTTAACATTGCCGAAAATCTTAACCAGGAAGCCCCATGAAAATTAATTTAAGCAAGATGGTGACAGAAAGCCGTAACCCGGCCAGTGCTCACATTGATACGCTGCCGACGCTGGACGTCCTCACGGTGATCAACAGCGAAGACAAAAACGTTCCTCTTGCCGTGGAGGCTCAGTTGCCGCAGATCGCCAAACTGGTTGATCGCGTCGTTGAGGCATTCGCCAACGGTGGCCGATTGATTTATTGCGGTGCTGGTACCTCTGGACGTCTGGGGATCCTGGATGCCAGCGAGTGCCCGCCAACCTACGGTACGCCGCGTGAACAGGTTATCGGCCTGATTGCCGGGGGACATACGGCGATTTTACAGGCGGTTGAGAATGCAGAAGATAACCCTGAAATGGGTAAGCAGGACCTGCGTAATCTCGATTTCAATTCGCGTGACGTATTGGTGGGGATTGCGGCGAGTGGCCGCACGCCTTATGTGTTGGGGGCAATGACCTACGCGCGCAGCCTTGGCGCAACGGTAGCGGCTATTTCCTGTAATCCGGGCAGTGAAATGAGCCAGGCGGCGGACATCGCTATCGAACCGCTGGTCGGTCCGGAAGTAGTGACTGGTTCGTCGCGTATGAAAGCGGGAACCGCCCAGAAATTAATCCTGAATATGATCACCACGGGGGCCATGATCCGTAGCGGCAAGGTTTACAGTAACCTGATGGTGGACGTCGAGGCCACTAACGCCAAGCTGGTTCAGCGCCAGGTCAATATTGTCGTTGAGGCGACGGAGTGCAGTCCGCAAGAGGCGGAAAACGCGCTAAATGAATGTCAGCGCCACTGTAAAACCGCGATTGTGATGATCCTGGGGGGGCTGTCAGCGCAAGAGGCCGCGGCGGTGTTGAGTAAAAACAAAGGGTTTATCCGCAAGGCGCTACAAGGAATACAGGCATAGCCATGGCGAAAATCACCGTTTCAATGATAGAGCAGATTCTACACCTCACCGGAGGCAGTAAAAATATCCTTATCTGCGGTAACTGCATGACCAGATTGCGTCTGACGTTAAAAGATCGCCAAAGGATACGGTTCGACGAGTTGAAGAAAATCCCTGGCGTGATGGGTATCGTTAACGGTGATGATCAATTGCAGATTATCCTCGGCCCCGGCAAGGCGCAAACGGCCAGTGAGATGATGAACGCCATGCTCTCGGACCAACTACAGCAAGAATGTGCTGAGCCGGAGGATTTGCGCGCGTTGGCCAGCCAGAACAAGCAGCAGATGAAGTCGAAGCAAAATAGTGCGGTGCATAATTTTCTGACCAAGTTTGCCACGATCTTCACTCCGCTGATCCCTGGCTTTATTGCCGCAGGGCTATTATTAGGGATTGCGACCTTATTGCAGCAAACGTTGGTGGTAGACGGTGTGGCTCAGGCCGCCTGGCTAAAGGGGCTGATTGCTTACATGAAAGTGTTCAGTATTGGTCTGTTTACCTTTCTCAGCATCCTGATCGGTTTTAACACACAGAAAGCCTTTGGCGGTACCGGGGTGAATGGCGCGATTATCGCTTCGCTATTTATTCTCCGTTACGTTCCGGAAGGCACTGTTGGCTATTACGCCGGCATGAGTGACTTCTTTGGGCTGGCTATCGATCCGCGAGGCAATATTATTGGCGTCCTGTTGGCCTGTATTCTGGGGGCATGGATTGAACAGCAGGTGCGCCGGGTGATTCCCGATAATCTGGATATGATCCTCACCTCATCCATTACCCTGCTACTCACCGGTGCCATTACCTTTGTGGCGATTATGCCGGTAGGGGGCGAGTTGTTTAAAGGTATGTCCTGGTTGTTTATGCACTTGAACGGCAACCCGTTTGGCACGGCTATTTTGGCCGGCCTGTTCCTGATCGCCGTGGTATTCGGTATTCACCAGGGATTTGTGCCAGTCTATTTCGCGCTGATGGATGCGCAGGGCTTTAACTCGCTATTCCCTATTCTTGCCATGGCCGGAGCGGGGCAGGTGGGGGCCGCATTAGCGCTGTTCGCTCGTTCGCCAAAAGGTTCTCTGCTACGTACTCAGATTAAAGGGGCTATTTTCCCCGGTCTGTTGGGCATTGGCGAACCGCTGATTTATGGTGTGACGCTGCCACGCCTTAAGCCGTTTGTGACAGCCTGTTTGGGCGGCGCGGTCGGTGGTTTCTTTATTGGTCTGATCGCTTGGCTGGGGCTGCCGGTGGGGCTGAACACGGTCTTTGGCCCGTCGGGTCTGGTGTCTATTCCCCTGATGACTTCGGCAAAAGGTATTTTTGCCGGTATGCTGGTTTATGTTGCTGGCATCGTGATCTCTTATATCGCCGGGTTTGTCTTGACCTGGTTGTTTGGCAGCAAAAATGTTGATTTAAGCTGAGTTGCAAATGGCCCTGTTGATCAGGGCCATTTTTGTGGGAAGACGAGCGGGATAGGGCTCAGAAAGGCGTTTAACCTCTCCTGAGCCGGGCTCTCCTCGGTCTGTTTGATTACTTCACTAACACACGCTTGTTGGTCGCTCCCCATAGAATCGACATTTCGGTAAACAGTGCTCCGCTGATGTCTTCAACTTCTTCAGCCGTGATCTCCGCGTTGCCTTGTTTGCCAAACAACACTACCTCATCGCCAGGGTTTACGTTTTTGACATCGGTGACATCTACCATCACGGTATTCATTGACGTTTTACCTACCACTGGAACGCGCTGCCCCTGGATCAGCACATGACCGGCATTGCTGAATACCCGGCGATAACCATCGGCATAACCCACTGGAATATTAGCCAGTACCGAATCACGTTTCAGCGTATAGGTGCGGTCGTACCCCACGGTGTTGCCTTTGGGATAATGATTGAGCGCCGCGATGGAAGACTTAAAGGTCATCACACGCAGGTATTCTGTGCTGGCGATGGTATCACCGTAGAACACCCCGCCGACGCGAACCATATCGAGCCATGACTCCGGAACGGTGAGGGTTGCGAAGGTATTGGCCACGTGGAGAGTGATATCACTGCGCTTGATTCCGGTAATATCAAGCACCTGCTGAGACTGTGCTTTAAACCGGGCAAGATCTTTGCGCACTGCCGCCGCATCTTCCTCAGGATAGTGAGACATCATGCCCACCATCTTCAGATGAGGTAATGCAGAGATGGCTTTGGCTTCGGCCAATCCATTGCTGTCGCTGACTTCAAGGCCATTACGCGACATACCGCCGGAGTTGAGTGCCAAATGGAAGCGCAGCGTTTTCCCTTGCTGGGCGGCGATGGCATCCAGACGTTTAGCCATATCCAGATTACCGATCAGCTCTTCGGTATCATAGTCAGTGGCCTGGCGCATCTCCGCTTCTGTGGCATTTCTAACCCGCATCAGGCGCCCCGTAAAACCCAGATCGCGTACGGTTTTGAGCTCTTGGTTACTCGCGACCCCAATACACTGCACGTTGTTTTTGATCATCACTGGGGCTACCAGGGACAGATCGTGTCCGTAAGCATCGCCTTTTAATATGGCGCAGAGGGTGGTTTTGTTGCCCAGTAACTGCTGAATTTTGTGAGTGTTGTATTCCAGGGCGCGTTGAGAAATTTCCAGTCGGGCATTATTCACCACCTCCGGCGAGTTGTTCGCCGTGGTGACCAGGGAATGCGTTGGGTGTGGAGGTTGATGGCAGGCAACCAGCGTTAATAGCGGTATTAATACTAAATGACGTAAATGCAGCGGCATATTTGCTTCCTGGCAAAATAAAAGAAGAGTTCTATTGGTCTTAATCAGTTTTTTTATCTGATTTGACAACGATTACGTTGGCGTACAGCCAAACCAACATTATTTAATAAATGATAAAAAATCAGTATTGTCAATAAGTTAGAGGCGGCAATATTTTCGTTCTGCCGCGAAATAGTGTTATGCGTGTTTTTGCTGAGCCAATTCTTAGAAAGGGGGGACCCGTCAAGCCAACAAGGAATAGGCGTTGGCGTCGCTGCAAGCCAGCAAAGAAAAGATCGGGCTGCTGTTGCAGGAGCCGCTTTCTTTCATTATTGAGGGCAGACTGGCGTTCTGGAACGCCGCCGCAATGATACATAGGGTGAAGAAAGGGCGGTGTATAGCCGCCCTGATTTCATTTCTGAATGTTTTCCAGCAAGGGGCTTTCAGGCTTTATTTCCGCATTCACTTTTAGCTGTTTCAGGAAATGCACCAGGCATATCAAACTCAGCACGCCAGCGGCCAGCCCCATGGCATGAAACAGCTCTTTATTGCCGTACTGATAGATCGCTCTGCCGAGTTCGATACTCAATGCAACGCTGCTTAACACAATAATGTTAAGTGTGGCGGAAACGGTGCCTTTGGGAGCCGAACTGGAAAATAGTGTCCGTCTGAACAGGATAGGGAAGATCATACCGGTACCAAAAGCATAGACGCTGAGGCCAGCGACCGACCATAGCCAGACATGCGGTACGAGCAGATTGCCCACTATCGCCATGCTCAATCCGACAAGTTGGATAGGCACACCCGCCCACAGTATGCGATCGGAGGGGTTATCGCCTACCAGTTTGACCACCATCAGGTTACCCAGGATCACGGCAACAAAGATGGGCACCTGCGTCCAGGCATACTGTGACGAGGTTAACCCGCCGTCATCAATCAGGATCACCGGCGAGGTGGCCACCCAGGCCATCATCGGAATATAGGCGCAACTTATCGTCAGTGCGCCAGCCAGGAAGCAGCGGCTGGCGAAAACCTGCTTAAAATCATGCGCTATTCCTCCCAAGCTGAAAGCAGCGCGTTGTGCCGTGACCGTTTCTGGCATGGTGCGCCATAATCCCAGTGCAGCGATCAACGCAATAACTGCTATCAAAGCAAACATCCCTTTCCAATGGGCAATCTGGATGAAGGCTGCCCCCGCCAGCGGGCCGATAATCGGTGCGATCAGCGTGATTGAGGTGATGAGTGCCATCATCTTGATCGCGTCTTTCTCACCAAAGGCTTCCTGCACTGCCACGTAGCCAACCGTAGCAATAAAGCACATGCTGGTTCCTTGAATAAACCGTGTCAGCAGATACTGTTCCATGCTGTTGGTAAAAAGGGTGGCAAGACAGCCAGATACAAACAACAATGCGCCAGTTAACAACACCGGCCGACGGCCAATCCGGTCTGAAAGGGGGCCTAACAGCCACTGCAGGACCATGCCACCCGCCATATAGACGCTGATCGACGCCGGGGCCAGGCTGACATCGGCACTGAACTCTCTGACGACATTGATAATGCCGGGCTGGATCATGTCGTTAGTCAGGTAGGCGGCAAATTCAAACAGCATCAACGATAACGGGAAGAGCAAAGCAACCGAACGGCCGTTATTTTGTGGTGGTTCGCATTCTTTCATTTTGACTCCATGTCTATCGTACTAAGGGTGCTTGATGCCGTGTAATACCACCAGCCGATCGGTAAACGCTTCACCGGCAGGCCAGTCGCTGCCCGCCAGTTGGGTGATATTGCCAATGGCGAGCCCGGCTAAGCTTTGGCGATATTCTTCATCGCGCCAGGCCTGCATATGGCTGGCAAACAACGAAATTTTCCCCTGCTGTTCCAGTATCCACCATGCCGTAGAGGCGATTTGCTGTTGCTCGTTCCAGGCATTTTCAGTCAGGATCAAGTGTGGATGGGGGGAGAACAAGCCTTTTTGCTGAGATACCCAGTGGTTTTCACTTTCCCCCTGGCGTTTGACCTCTGCCTGCGTATGAACCTCGATAATAAGCTGCCCCCCGGGTTTCAATCGATTTGCGGCATTTTCCAGTATTGCCAATCCGTCAGTTTTGCTGAATACGTTGAATTCGCCGAAGGTCATCATGACGAGGTCATAATGTGTGTCAGGTTCGAACTGGCGGATATCCTGGCAGTGATAGTCAATACTCAGCCCTGCGCTTGCGGCTTGTTGCCGGGCATAGCGAATAGAGGCCGGAGAGAAATCCACACCGGTGCATTGGAAGCCTCTCTGGGCCAGTCGCTGCAGATAAAATCCTGGGCCACAACCAAGATCGAGAACCTGCGCCTGGGCCGGGAGTTGGTTAACGATCCAGGCGACATGCTGGTCGATGATTGTCAGGCGTCTGCTGGCCCAATCATGCTCTTGGGCAAGATGGTTTTGCAACATTCGCTCGCTGAACAGAGGATCATGCCAGGGGATTTTTTCTGCATCTGCCCAGGCAGTGAGTGGCCGTTGCTTATCAATGATATCTGTGAATTTCACTCTTCACTTCCTTTTTAATCCTGAATGCAGGTATGTGCCAATACCAGAAGAAAAACGAAATTCAACGCAAGGAAAGTGCAACCAATGCAGTAAGTTAAAGCTTAATAAGTTGGCGTTTGCAATAAACGGCAATGGGTAACCGCAACGTTCATGTGTTGAAATTTCGTGGCAATCAATAACGTATGGCTCATAGAGCAGAGTATGAGCAATAACGTTTGTTCTCTGCGCGAGTAGCGGCAGTAGAAAGGTTTACTGATTTGTCACTATTTCCAAATATGAACCTCGGCTGAAAGTGGGGGAGGGCGAACATTGAAAGCATACAATAGCTTTCGGGCAAAAAACAGACGAATAGATTGATGTATGTCAACCAGCAACGAAAATAGGTTGTCAACCTCGCTGTATGACTGGCCAGGATGGTACCTGGCCATAAAAAGACAACGTGCTATTGGACGCGAAAATTACGTTATTTCATCGAATGCAAACCAATCACGTTACCTTCGGTATCCTTCACAATAGAGGCAAAGCCATATTCATCCAGAGAGAATTTTGCTCTCAGGATCTCGCCACCATTGGGTACGATGCGGCTTTCTTCCTCGGCGCAATCTTCACACATCAGATAAACCAGGGTTCCCCCCGGTCCTGGGGCACACCCCTTCATTTTTAACAGTGCGCCAGCGGTGCCCTCGGTTCCTTCTTGGTAAGGAAACATTCGGTATTCTATCCCTTCGGCGTCGATCGCCTCCAATTGAGTCTCGAAAACCGCCTCATAGAATTTTTGTGCTCGCGGCATATCTGCAACATAAATCTCAAACCAATTAACAATATTTGTTTTCATTATGTTCTCCTGTAAGTTTTTTATGCTCTTGTTTCCTGTGCTTATTGTTACAATGAGTGTATATTTATACAGTGATCTGGGTCATGGATTTGGTATAAATTATGTTCGCTTTTTCTACGTCGTGCGTGCTGCAAGTTAATTTTACCCTGGTAGGGATAAGCGGAGATTTGAAAGTGAGCACCACAAGCGTTTGTATATAGAGTTATTTCTTGTTTTTTTGTAATATTCATCTTATATTCAATTTGCAATTAATTTTATTGTTAAATATATAATGAAATTATAATTATCGGTTTTGCTGGGATGATGCACTTATTTAATTGAGAATATTCCCGAAGGTGCTTTAGGTAGAGCTTTAACGTTGACTATAAATTTGAATGATCATTATAATTCCATTCCCTTAAGGTTGGGTTTAACCTATTCTTCGTTAATCAATAGTAGGTGGCTTTAGAATTAAATACTTTATTGGTGGCGAAAATCTTAAGGTAATTCTATTATTTCCAATAAGGATGTTTCATGAAAAAGTTAAACGTATCTGAAGTTTCAAACGTTATTGGTGGGACTTTCACGAGTTGTGTTGTTTCTTACGCTAAAGAAACTGTAGGCACAACTACTGTTTGCCGTAAAATCACTGAGTGCCAGAGCAAATTCGGCGAAACCCGTACTAGCGTTCCAGCCGATCTGTCTAGCTGCGCTTAATAGCCGCTAATTAAGTTAAGGTATAGCATTGTAGTGCTATGCCTTATTTTTCATGCAGTATTCAAGTTTATTTCTTCGCGCTTTCACTTTTCAATCAGCATCGACTGATTTTACCTATACGCTCTGATTGGGCAGTATGATAATCCCGCTTTATAGCCGAATGAACATTACCCTAAAGGCAAATACCCGAATCGGTTTTTCTGCCAGACAATGAGTTTGCCTGGCGTGAAACAGAGGATTATTTGCGAGCCAGTAATGTCGCAAAGCGCAGCTTGATGCGATTACCATCGGCGTCTGTGCGGTGCAACTCACCTGGGTTTTCGTTGTATTTGATGATGTCCCAGCCCTGATAGTACTTTCTCAACTCATCGGGTTTGAAGGTGAATGAAAAAGGGACTGTACAGGGATAATCTGGTGTATCCATGGCGGCGACGATCAGGTTGTAGCCTCTTTTAACCGTGCTGTCTTGCATATTGCGCACGATCGCGGGAATGTGCTGGCGACTAAGGAACATAAATACGACGGTAGACAAGATAAAGTCATATTGGCCGCTGAAGCGATGGGTATTGAGATCTTTCTCGCTGGCGCTGATATGGGCGAGTTGCTCGGCTTCTATAATCTGGTTCAACGATGCGACCGACAGGGGATTTTTGTCCCAGGCGGTGACATCAAAGCCTTTCAGGTTGAGGTAAAGCGCATTGCGGCCACTGCCGCAGCCAAGATCCAGCGCGTTGCCGGGGGGAATCACTTGGGCGGCTTCAAGCACTTCGGAGTGGGTAGGCGTCAGGGCGTATTTTTGAGTGTAATAATCATCTGGCAAGGCCGTTTGTGAAACCATCGTGATCTTCCTATAAAATATATTGCATTTAAAATACATCTTTATCGAGGTTTTGCCTAGGCCTGCTTTGGGCCGGCAAAGTTTATACTGGATCCTAACGCTTGGCTGGGCTAACGTCATCGTTGCTGATGTGATGACGACCAGGAAAAAATGCAAATATACCGAATATTGAGCCTGATAGTTTTGCTGGTGCTGGCAGGTTGCAGTAGTAAAAAATCGGAAAAAACCGCTGTAAGTCCGGCCGATGTGCAGGCGAAAATTATCAAACTGATGCCGGCCAAGGTCAGCGATCGCCAAGGATGGGCGTTAGATATCACCGCGGCGTTTACCGCACAAGACATTAAACCCAGTAATGAAAACTTGTGCTCGGTGCTGGCGGTTACCGAGCAGGAGTCGGGTTTTCAGGCCGATCCACCGGTGCCAGGGCTACCCAAAATAGCCTGGAAAGAGATCGACCGTCGGGCCGATCAGCTGCATATCCCTCACTTTGTGGTGCGCACTGCGCTACTGATTAAATCCCCCAACGGCAAAAGCTACAGTGAACGCTTGGATAGCGTCCGCAGTGAGAAACAGCTGAGCGCGATTTTTGATGATTTCATCAGCATGGTGCCTATGGGACAGAAACTGTTTGGCAGCCTCAACCCGGTGCGCACTGGTGGACCGATGCAGGTCAGTATCGAATTTGCAAAAACGCATGCCAAAGGGTATCCGTATCCAGTCACCGGCTCTATTCGCCAGGAAGTGTTCAGCCGCCGGGGCGGTATGTATTTCGGTATTCTGCATTTGCTGGGCTATCCGGTGAGTTATCCACAACCCATTTATCGTTTTGCCGATTTCAATGCGGGGTGGTACGCGAGCCGTAATGCGGCGTTCCAGAGTGCCGTCAGCCGTGCCTCTGGCATTCCGTTGGTGCTGGATGGGGATGTGATCAATTACGGCAGCGATAAACCGGGTTCAACCGAACTGGCAGTGCGGGCTTTGGGTAAACGGTTGGAGATGAGCGATTCTGCCATCCGAAGTGCGTTGGATAAGGGAGATCGCCTGGATTTTGAAAAGACCACGCTGTACCAGCGCGTTTTTGCGCTAGCGGAGAAAAGTGCAGGGAAAAAACTACCACGGGAAATATTGCCGGGCATTATGCTGGAAAGCCCGAAAATTACTCGCAAGCTGACCACCGCCTGGTTTGCTAAACGTGTCGACGAACGCTATCAGCGTTGTATGGTGAAAGCGCAATAAATGTCAGGGGGCGGGTTAATCTGCCCCCGAGTAGTCTGCTCAGGTACTGCGTCGTGGATTGTGCAAGCCAAAGTTGAAATGGTTGCAGCGGTTGCAAAACGCTTTCATCGCCGGTGGGGTATCCATCATCGGCACTTTTACTTCGATAAACGCGAGCCTATCCTGGCGTGAAGCCTGCTCCAGCGCCATCTCCAGCTGTTGGCGAGTCTCCACTGCTGCGCAGAACGCCTTCGTTTTCGGGCTCAATACTGCCGGGAGTTTGGCATAAGCCCAAGGGCCGATATCGTTATAAGTCGATGATTCACCAAGGATATAGCGTTCAATAGTATAGCCGTCATTATTGATCAGAAATATGATCGGCTTCTGCTCATAGCGCAACAGCGTGGAGAGTTCTTGCGCGGTTAGCTGGAATGAACCGTCACCGATAAACAGCAGGTGCCGCCGTTGTGGTGCCGCCATCATCGTGCCGAGTAACGCGGGCAACGTATAACCGATAGAGCCCCAGATGGGTTGGTTGACGACGGTAACGCCATCAGGCATGCGCATGCCCCCGATCGCTGCGCCTGAGGTCCCATTTTCTACGACCAGAACATCCTCCTGCTGGATAAAGCGGTTCATGCGTTGCCAGAAATAGGCCTGATCGAGCTGAGTTTCGTCTGGGGCGGCTAATTTGCGTTGCGGGGCAGGTAGGAGATCCTGCGTGGTGTGGACGGTGGGAGTCTCTTTCTCCAACAGGGTTTGCAGCAGTTCTGTCACAGCTACCGCCGGGTACGAGACGTTATTCAGCTTCAGCGAAAAGGGTTGAATATCCACAACGGCCTGTGCTGGGAGCTGCTGGCTGAAATAGCCAGTGGTGGAGTCAACAAGACGCACGCCAAAGCTGAGCAGGCAATCCGCATGTGCCATGAGCTCAAACAGCTCAGGGCGAGACAGATCGCCGTTATAAACCCCTTGCCAGCCCGGCGTATTTTCTGGGATCACGCATTTTGCCGTGGGCATATTGGTGATTGGGATGGCGAATTTAGCGGCTAGCGCAATCACCAACGTCTGTAGGTGATAACGATCTACCATCTGATCGACCAGAATTAATGGCCGTTTGGCCTGATTGAGCTGTTCAAATAAGGCATTGGCCGCTAACTTGAGGTGGTTGGTGTCGCTGCCTGGTAAAGACCGTGGCGAAACGAATGTGTCGATTTCAATTTCCACGTCACAAATGTCTGAGGGTAATTGCAGGTAAACGGGTTTTTTCTGCTGCCAGGCGCAGGCCATCAGTCGTGGGATCTCCCTGGCGGCATTCTCAGGGGTGATCAGCGCCTGCGCCACGGTGAACTGTTTGAAGCAGTTCATCACGTTGTCAAAATTGCCGTCTGCCAATGAATGGTGCACCAGTGCATGACTTTTCATGGCGTGTAGCGGGGGAGTACCGGCAATGCAGATCACCGCGGCGGATTCCGCATAGGCACCGGCAATGCCGGACAGGGCGGCCAGATCGCCCACGCCATAGGTGGTAATTAATGCGCCAGCGCCCCGCAGGCGGGCATAGCCATCTGCAGCGTAAGACGCGTTCAGTTCGTTGCAATTACCAATGAATTTGAGGTTGGGATCGTGTTCGATCATTTCCAGCAGGGCCAGGTTGTAGTCGCCGGGCACGCCGTAAATATGTGCCACCTTGAGGGCTGCCAGCTGTTGCAGGATGAATGAACCTATCGTGATTCTCATTTTTTGCTCCACGTTCACGTTACTTTATTGTTATTTAATGGAACGCAGCGGTGTTTTGCTGGCGATGTCGCTCCATTAATCGTTGAAGATGCGTGTCGCTTGTAGGGCGTCAGCATTAACCGTTGGTTAAAGTAGCAAGTTGTTCAAGTTGTCAGATTAGGATGGGTTTTAACGTATCGTATCAGGAGGTTTACGGCTGGGTGGGATAAGTGGCCGGACGCTGAAAGGCGAATGGGTACTTTTCTTTCACGAGTTATTACATGAAATAATGCCGATAATAGGAAAGAAAAGACAAACCAGGACTTTTCATTGTTGATGTTAATCCTGATTCAATTTTTCAAATCATGAATCTATAAAGTGAATTGTATTGTGGCATTGAATTAACGGTTGCTGAGGGATCACGGTCTGCAGCAAGGTCTGAACGACATGCTCATCGCTTTACCGGATCTATTTATCCCATTGGCAGGATCGCTTTACAATCACTAGCGCCGCGCGGCGTGCGCAAGAGCAATATCCCTGCACAGCGCCGCGTGGCGAAGATCACATTTCTCCTTTAGCGCAGTGGCAATATTTCGCTACACCCGGGGCAAGAGAAATGACTGTAAAACGGTGGGCACTCAGAAAAAAGTGACCCACAACGCCGAGATCGGCATTGCCAGAACCAAGGCTGGCAGCATGTTGGCCACCGGGAACAGTTTGATGCCACAGATACGCAAGCCGGTTGCCAACATCATCAAGCCGCCCACGGCGGAGAAATCTGCCTGCATTGCCGCTGTCGTCAAGGGCAGGATAAATACGGCCCCAAATGCCAGAAGCAGTTGGATAGCCAGTTGAGGAATGGCTATCAGCGCTACGGCCAGTCCAAGAGTGGCAGCAAAAATAATGGCGGTGAAGAAATCCAGGAAGGATTTGGCGATCAGTACGCTGGCATCACCGGTCATTCCTTCATGCATTGAGCCGAAGATGCCGGTACCACTGGCGCAAAATAGCACGATAATGGCGACAAACGCTTCCAGAAACTCTTTCTGGTTTTCTCTGGTGCTGCCTTTGGGCAAGGTTCTGCGTTCTATCAGGTTGCGGGCCCAACCCCCTATCTTGCCGATACCCCGTTCGATATAACAAAGCTCGCCGATCAACGCCCCAAGAACCAGCGCCAGCACCATCACGGGCATGTGTGCCACCTTAACGATAAGCACCGCTCCCATCCCCATCGACGTAATGCCAAAGGTCATTGGCAATGCCAGGCGAACGCGCTCCGGCAGCCGGTTGCTCAGCATTGCGCCAGCAATACCCCCGACCAGAATTGCGGCACCATTGATAAATGGACCGATAACCATATCCCCACCTCCGCAAGCAAAACATTAAGATTCTCTTATAAGGTGTTGATATGCAAGTACAAGGAACAGGACTTTTCCGAGAGACAAATTGCTGGCAGCAGCATAAATTAGCGGCGCTACGCTTGCAGGCTTGATTTTACACGTGTTTACCTGGCGATACCGTGAAGCTCAATGAACGCTAAACGGGAGGAGAGAAAAGTATTGGATAAAGTCGCCTATGGCTTGATCTGTGCATAACGGACGGTAAAATCCCCGGCTTTATTTTTACAGGAGCTTTACGATGGTTTCTAAAAGGACTTTTCTGGCTTGCTCATTGGCACTGATATTCCCTGCACTGCCTTCTCATGCTGAGGTTGGTACAGAAAATAGCAATGTCACGGCTGCTCAGGAATCTGGCTGGTGGGGGCGTTTTACCCACAACGTGGCGGAAACCTGGAATCATTCGCCGAATAAAGAGCTCTATCTGCCCGCAATTACCTGGCACAACCGTTGGACTTACGATCGGGAAAAGACAGACGACTATAATGAGCGTCCTTGGGGGGCGGGCTACGGGATCTCCCGGTTTGATGAAGACGGTGACTGGCATGCCATCTACGCGATGGCGTTTAAGGATTCGTTCAACAAGTGGGAACCGATTGGTGGCTATGCTTATGAGAAGATCTGGCGTCCGATCGACGGCGAGGATTTCCGCCTGGGCCTGGGCTTTACCGCCAGCGTGACCGCCCGTGACAATTGGAAATATATCCCAATCCCCGCGCCGCTACCGCTGGCTTCTATCGGTTATCAGCGGCTTACCTTCCAGGCAACCTATATTCCGGGCACCTATAATAACGGTAACGTGTTTTTTGCCTGGCTTCGCTGGCAGTTCTGATCCGTTTCCTGAAATCCGAAAAATGCGATCTAGATCTAATTTAAGGAACTTGTCGGGATAAGTGACGTCCGAAGCTAGGATCCTGGCACGCGCCTTTTGGCCGCTGCCATACTGAAGACAAACAGGAGTTTTACCGTTATGAGCACCAAACATCGCTTATTGCTGGCGCTGACCATGACCACGGTGATGGCAGCAGGTAGCGTTCAGGCTACCGGATTGATGGATTCTCTCAACAGTGCGGCCAGCGAGCTGAGCAAATCAAGTGGCACCAGTGGTAGCGGCAGCGGTGGTATGTCACTGTCTTCACTGAGCGGGTTGCTTAACGGTGGCGATAAGGCCTTGAGTTCCGATAGCATGACTAACGCAGCAGGGATCCTGCAGTACTGTGTGAAAAATAATCTTATTTCCGGAAATGGGACCGAAGCGGTGAAAGACCAGTTGCTGGGCAAATTGGGTATCACCAGCAGCGCGAACGCCAAAAGCGAAGATTATCAGCAAGGCCTGGGGGGCCTGTTGAATACGGGCGAGGGGAAAACATTGGATTTGAACAGCCTGGGCACGTCGCAAATTACCGAAAAGGTGAAGCATAAAGCCTGTGATTTGGTTCTTAAACAGGGCAAATCCTTTATTTCCTGATCAACTCTACGGTGGTGCCACTTTGCACCACTTTTCAATGTTATTCTCAGGCCGTATTGAATGAAAAAGATGCTTTGCCTTTTGGCCAGTGTTGCGCTGTTGCAGGGGTGTGCGGTGAAAACCAATAACGAGGCCCCACCGCCGCCGCAAGTGAATAAAAATATTGGCATGGCTAATCCGGCAGACGTGTATTGCACCAAAATGGGGGGCACGTTGAACGCCAGGCAAAATGCTCAGGGGCAATATTCTACCTGTACCTTGCCCAATGGGGAGGAAATAGACAGTTGGGCATTGTTCCGCCGCGATCATCCGGTGACGAAATAAACCATGGCCCATTGCTGATGCAGATTAGAACTGGTTATTGGCAATGGGATGATACTGTAGCGGCCCTTCCGCCGATAAGGTAATGGGCAATTTCCCGTCGTGGTTATCTGCCACCGAAAAGACCGAACGGAAACTGCAGCCGTTTTTGATCTCTTTCACTTTCATCACGTAGTTGCCGCCAGAGCCCAGCTTGATATTGAAACTGCTGGTCGCGGGGATGAACACGTCTGCCTGTACCTGTCGCGAGACATCCTCCAGTTTTACGACTACCGCAAACGGGTTGTGTTGATTGTCCAGGGTAACGCTCTGTAGCTTGCTGCCGGTTTTCCATTCTGGCTGATGGAGATAGCCTGCGGAGGTGGGCCACGGCTGCCCGTGATTATCCGGCAATGGCCCAATGCAGTGTTCACGTGCTTCTCGTCGTGGCGCCTCACGTTGGATCACAAAGTTCTGAGACGCGTTGAGGGTAAACGTTTCTTCTTGAGGCTGCTCGTGCAGATAGTGCTTGAGTACAAAAATGCTGGCGGCCAGCAGTAAAAAAAACAGCGATAACCTCAGTCGGTTTCTGAAGATCGGGGTAAACACTCTGGCAGGTAGTTCAAACAGCCACCTCGCGATTCTAAATAGCATTGTTTTTCCTATCATGCCCAATGCGTTACGTCTGCGGTAACGTTACTTTTCCCAGTATAGCCAACATCCTGAGAGTGAAAATAACCAAAAGCGCTTTTTACGCCAGACTGTTGTACGTTTGTGTGTGATTGTGTACATTTGTGTTCATTGTGACTTTGCCGGACACCCATGATGTCAAAATTGCTGCCTAACGAACGCCATCAGGCCATTCTTGCCACTTTGCAACAGCAGGGGCGGGTATTGGCAATAGAAATGGCGGCGCAGTTAAACACCACGGAGGCCACCATACGTCGCGATTTGCGCCAATTGGCGGCGCAAAATCTGTGCAAACGAATTTATGGTGGAGCTTTAGCCCCGACGCCTGCGACGGGCTACATTGCCGAACGGCTTTCTCTCAGCGGCGATGAAAAACTGCAATTGGCGCAGGCCGCTTTAGCGTTAATTCGGGCCGGGCAGGTGATTTTTCTCGATGCGGGCAGTACTCACCTGTATCTGGCCGATCTGTTGCCGCGTGACCAGCAACTCACTGTAGTGACCAATGCGCTGAGCATAGCCAGCCGATTGCTTGAACGGCCAGGGATTCGCACCATTCTGATCGGTGGGGAAATTGATGCGCAAGTGGGGGGCTGTGTTGACGCTAAAGCGTTGGCCGAGATCGGTTCGTTTCAGTTCGACATCGCTTTTACCGGCGTCTGTGCCTATGACCCCAGCGGGGGATTTTCAGCCCTGCGCTATCAGGAGGCACAGTTTAAAAAGCAGGTGCTGGCACGCACTGGCAACGTAGCGGTGTTGTGTACCCGCGACAAATTCAATACCTACGCCCCTTATATGCTGCTGCCCGCCAGCCAGGTCGACTATCTGGTGATTGCCCGCGGCGGTCATCCGCAACTTGAGCAGCAGGTTACCCTCAGCGGTGGCCAAGTGCTCTATATTCCGGCAGACAACGGAGAACGATGATGAAAATAGCCCATGTTGCTTTATGGACCGCGGATGTTGATGCGCTGGTGGGGTTCTGGCAGCGCTACTTCAATGGCGTGGCAGGAGAAGAGTATGTGAGCAAAAACCGCCCTGGGTTTGTTTCCCGTTTTGTTCGGTTGGCTTGTGGCCCAACGCTGGAGATCATGTCGGTTCCTGGCTTGTTGCCAGCTAGCAAAGGTGAAGAACGCATTGGCTGGGCACACATTGCGCTTTCAGTGGGCAGTGAGGCATTAGTGGATGAGCTGGCGCAGCGAGCACAACAAGAAGGCATTCTGCATGGGGCACCACGCTGGACCGGAGACGGCTTCTATGAAGCCATCATTCGCGATCCTGACGGCAACCTCATCGAAATTACCGCCTGATTACGCCTCTTCCAGGGCAGCAAATTGCTGTGCCAGAAAGTCTATCAGTAATCGCACTGCTGGCAGCATGCCGCGGCGTGAGGGATAGACAATATGGATCACGCCCCCCTGAGGCTGCCAGCCGGGCAGCAGTTGCACCAGATCACCCCGTAAAATTTCGTCGCGCATCATCATGGCAGGGAGCTGAACGATGCCCGCACCGGCAATCGCTGCCGTTCGTAGCATCAGCATATCGTCGGTGACGAGCCTGGGCTGGTGCTCCCACTGGAATTTTTCTTCCTGCGGCCCGCTGAGTTGCCATTGATGTTGAGTTCTGGCCGGACCGAGATCGAGCGTTGGATAGTTCTTCAACGCTTCAGGGGTGTTGACAGGGCCAAGGGTTCGCACCAGCGCCGGGCTGCCAGCGATACACCAGCGGCGATGCGCCAGGGTTTTCAACACCAGATCGCTGTCTTCCAGCGGAGGTGGTCTGACGCGAATAGCCAGATCCAAGCCTTCACCCACGACATCGACCCGACGATTGGTGGCTTCCAGATGTACCGTCACCTGGGGGTAGTCTGCCATAAACCTTGCCACCATACTGCCGATGCGCGTATGCAGCAGAGCGACCGGGCAAGATAAGCGCACTGTTCCACAAGGTTCCGCGCGCGTCTGCTCGATCGCCTGTTGCGCTGCTTCAGCTTCAACCAGCATGGCCTTGCAGTGAACGTAATAACTTTGTCCCAATTCGGTCACTGAGAAACGTCGCGTTGAACGTTGGATCAGGCGCACGCCAAGCCTTTCCTCCAACTGCGCTACCCGGCGGCTGAGTTTGGACTTGGGGATACCGAGTGCGCGCCCGGCGGGGGCAAAGCCTTGATGATCCACCACGCTGGCGAAGAAAAACAGATCGTTCAGGTCTGTCGTCATCGGTTACCTTTATCGTTCCAATAATAGAACACTGAGTGTATATCTTGCGGACTACTGCAGCAAATCCGGCTGAATTAAACTTCTGGCATCAATGTAGGTCGTGAGACTGACAACAGGAGTTCAAGATGAAAAAGATCCTTGGTGTTTATAACAGCCCGGAAGCTCACTGGGTCGGCAATGGTTTCCTGGTCAATTCTCTGTTCTCGTATAACGAGTTGGGTGCACAGATGAGCCCGTTCCTGCTGCTGGACCACGCTGCGCCGACAAAATTCCGTTCGGCCAGTGGCCGACGTGGCGTAGGGCAGCATCCACATCGCGGGTTTGAAACGGTTACCATCGTCTATCAGGGAGAAGTTGAACACCGCGATTCTACCGGTAGCGGCGGGGTGATTGGCCCAGGTGACGTGCAGTGGATGACCGCGGCGTCGGGTATTTTGCATGAAGAGTTTCACTCCAAAAACTTTTCGCACAAAGGTGGCACTCTGGAAATGGTGCAACTGTGGGTCAATCTGCCGGCCAAGGACAAAATGGCACCGCCGGGTTACCAGACGTTACTGAATAAGGACATTCCGCTCATTCCGCTGGCGGATAACGTCGGGGCTGTCAGGGTGATCGCTGGGGGCTATGGCGGCCATGCCGGCCCGGCTCGCACCTTCAGCCCTGTGAACGTGTGGGATATGAAGCTTAACGCCGGGCACACCACCACACTGCAGGTGGAGGAAGGACACACGCTGGCATTAGTGATGCTGCATGGTGCCATTCTGGTCAACGACGAGCAGATCGTGCGTGAAACGCAAATGGTATTATTGGATCGCGCTGGTGATTCGATCACCATTGAGGCAAATAATGATGTCACTCTGCTGGTACTCAGTGGCGAGCCAATCAATGAGCCTATCGTTGGTTACGGCCCGTTTGTGATGAACAGTGAGGCGGAGATCCAGCAGGCTTTTCGTGATTTCAACAGTGGGCAGTTTGGTGCCATGCCGTTAACCACCGAAGGCAAGTGATTTGCATGGGCGCAGCGCCAGGTTGCGCCCTCTTTATTGTTCAGCATCAATCCCCTCCTTTGGCCTGCAGCGGTAACCCGTTGTAATTTACGCTTCTTTACTAAATAATCGATTGAAAATTCAGCAATATTCCCCCATATAATGGTCTGTTAAGCGAACAAGGAGCGCGTATGGGAATTAGCGAAGAAGAGTATATCCGCCGTTTGACCCTTGAGAAAAACGCCGTGGGGAATTCGGCGAAATGGGTTGCGATTGTTTCAGCCGTTTACTTTGCCTTGATGGTATTTTACGACCATCCAACCGGCGTGTTGGCTATGTCTGGTGCCATTTTTGTCGTTTCGACCACCATCTGGCTGAAGAAACGCCAAAAGGTCAAAGCGTACCGCCTGGCTTTGGCAAAGCTAAATAATAACCAGACGTCCTGAGGTTGCGTGTTGGGGAGAGAAACCCTCCCCGAACGGAGAGGGCGGCGTGTCAGATGAATGAGTCGTCGTCGTTGTAATCATCATCAGAGGAGAAGTCGTCACTCTGATAATCCGTATTCTGGAATCCATTATCCTGGCTGATAAAACGATCGTCGCCATTGTTGAAGGTGTCGAGATTGTTTGATGCATCAAAATTGCGCATCGCACTGTCATCAACCGGGGGTTCGTTAATAATATTGACGATCTCTTCCGGTTGCGAATGGCGGAACATTCCGGTCAGCATATCAGCTAACACGACCCCTCCAGCAACACCTGCTGCCGTCTGTAACGCCCCACCAAGAAAACCACCGGCACGAGAAGGCGCGGCCTGCTGAGGTTGGGCGTAGGTTTGTTGCTGTACCGCTGCATAGCCACCTTGAGGCTGATTGTTCCAGGCGGAGTTATTTTGCTGCTGTGCCTGATATTGTTCTCGTGGGCTTGGCGCATTGCGGCTGCCGCCCCCGAATAATCCGGCAAGGAACCCGCCGCTGCTTTGTTGGCTTTGAGCATTTTGCTGTAGCTGTGCGATCTGGTTTTCCAGCGCTTTGACCTGCTGATCCAGCCGTTTCAATGCGGCTTCCTGAATGATCATGGCTTGAGCCATATAGTAAGGAGCCGCAGGTTGCTCACGGATATGCTGATTGATCTGCTGTTCTGCCTGAATATCCCTTTGGCCTGTTTGGGCCTGGGCCTCTTTCAGGCGGTTGAACAGACCTTCGATAAGGCGTTGCTCTTCGGATTGCATAGGATTACCTCAATAACAGTACAGGATGCAGGTGACTACCCTAGCGCGTTTGTCTGGCGCAATAAATAAATAGCAGGTAAACCTGTTTACGAATTTGTTACCCGTTACGACAGCGGCATCAGCATCACCAGTTTTAACCCATTATGTTCTGCCGGGTAGAATGTGACCTGTTGAAAATGCAGCTCACCCAATAGTGGATGACTGAAGGTACGCTCCCCGCCTTCACGGGCCATCACATCCTGTTGTTTCCACCAGTGATGAAAGGCTTCGCTGTTGTGCGTCATATTACGGACGAAGGCTCGAATCTCCTCAGTGCCTTGATGGTGGCTGGTTTCAGCACGAAATTCGGCCACCACCCGACGGGCGCGATCTTCCCAATTACTGACCAGCACTTTTGCCTGGGGGTGGAAGAACATGAAATGAAGCAGGTTTGGCGTTTTTGCCTGCCCCAACCAATCACAAAAAAGCTGCTCAGCCTGCGGATTCCAGGCCATCATATTCCAGGTGAGATCGAGCAGATAACAGGGCACCGTCATCTGATGTACGCTTTGCAACACCGCCGCATTGATGGTTTCCTGCGGGGCAACCTGCTCGGGATCGGTGATGCGTGCCAGTGTGAACAGATAGTGACGCTCGGCATTGCCCAACCGTAGCGCTTTGGCGATGCGTGCCAGCGTATAAGGCGAAATAGAAACCTCGCGACCCTGTTCGATCCAGGTGTACCAGGTTGCGCTGATGCCGCTGATTTGTGCCAGTTCTTCACGGCGCAGGCCGCTGGTACGGCGGCGTGTGGCCGTGGGTAAGCCCAGCATTTCTGGCGTTACCCGTTCCCGGTGCGCACGCAGAAAGGCGCCGAGGGCTTTCTGGCTGGATATGGTGTCTGATTTCATAGGGTGGTACCTACTGATACTAGGATAACTGCTCATATTGTACCCGTATAATAGCGTGATTATAGTCATCAGCAGCCATCCGGCACAGGCGTAAGCCAGATAAAAACAGGAGCAGCTATGAGCATCAGCAACAGTCATAAAAATGCGGTTGATCGTCAGTTTGGCGAGCAGGCCAATGCCTATCTGACCAGCTCGGTCCATGCACAAGGCAACGATCTTCAGAGACTGACCTGGTTGCTGGCCGCCAGTTCTGCTGACCGCTTGCTCGATCTGGGGTGTGGGGCGGGGCATGCCAGTTTTACCGCAGCCCCTAACGTGGCTCAGGTAGTGGCATACGATCTGTCGGCGCAAATGCTGGCGGTTGTGAGCAAAGCTGCACAGGAAAAAGGGCTGGCAAATATTCAGGTACAGCAGGGGGTAGCGGAGTCGCTGCCGTTCGATAATGAAAGCTTTGAGGTGGTGATCAGTCGCTATTCAGCCCATCATTGGCACGATGTGGGGCGGGCGTTGCGTGAAGTGAGGCGCGTCTTGAAACCCGGTGGCCGCGCCATCTTTATGGACGTGGTTTCACCTGGACATCCTTTGTTGGATATTTATCTGCAAACGGTTGAAGTGCTGCGGGATACCTCACACGTACGCAATTATGCGCCAGGGGAATGGTTAAGTATGCTGACTGAGTCCGGGTTGCTGGTACGCGAGGTGACATCCGATCGTCTGGAACTGGAGTTTGGCAGTTGGGTAGCGCGCATGCGCACGCCGGAACATTTTGTCACGGCCATTCGAGCTTTGCAGCAAGGCGTAGCGGAAGATGTACGCCAGCATTTTGCCATTCAGGCAGATGGCTCATTTACCAGTGACATCATGATGTTTGACACAGTGAAGGGATAAATCGCCGGGCAGCCGTTGCAGGCTGCCCGGAAAAAAGCTTATTTTTTGTCTTCCAGCAGGCAGCGGTAGATCAGACCACCCACTACACCACCAATTAATGGCACCAGCCAGAATACCCAAAGCTGTTGTAATGCCCAGGTTCCCTGGAAAATGGCCACGGCGGTACTGCGTGCCGGGTTAACAGAGGTATTGGTTACAGGAATACTGATCAAGTGGATCAGCGTCAGTGCCAGGCCAATTGCCAGCGGCGCAAAACCTGCTGGTGCACGTTTATCTGTCGCACCATGAATAACAATCAGGAAGAATGCGGTCAGCACCAATTCAATAACGATGGCGGCCTGCAGAGAATAGCCACCCGGTGAATGTTCACCGAAACCATTGGAAGCAAATCCGCTGGCGGTAGCATCAAAGCCAGCTTTACCGCTGGCAATCAAATAAAGCACTGCGGCGGCGGCAATACCACCAATTACCTGAGCAATAACGTAGGGAATTACGTCTTTTGCCGGGAAACGGCCACCCGCAAATAATCCCACCGTCACCGCGGGGTTGAAGTGCCCACCAGAAATATGACCCACGGCATACGCCATCGTCACCACGGTAAGGCCAAATGCTAAAGCAACACCAGCAAAACCAATACCTAACTGCGGAAACGCCGCAGCCAATACTGCGCTACCACAACCACCGAAGACCAACCAAAATGTGCCGAAAAATTCGGCAAAAAGGCGTTTTGACATATATTCCATCCTGCTGGGAGAAAACTAACGGGCGTTAGCATTAAAAACTATAGAACACCTTTTTATATTGCGGTGTTGAATACATAATTTTTTGCACACCCTCGATTACGGCCGGTATTAAATCGCTATCTTTTTATTTTGTCTATGCGAAAAAGGGAGTTTTAACAAATTATCGTTTTTTTGCTGTTTTTTTATCTGAGTACTAGGTATTTGTCTTAGCCGTCACTGGCTAAACTCTTAATTTTATATTGCCTGCTGGCAGATGTCATTTTTTCAATTGGTTTTTAACATTCAATGAATAAGTTTTGATTGTTTATTTCTATTGGCCATGGGGTGATTTTTTGCGACTGAATCCCTGTTATTCGCAGGTACCGTCATTAAAGTGTCATCACCGACGACTAGGCTTACAGGTTGTTACTTCTGCTTACAAAGAGCCAATGCGATGAGAATCAAGCCGTTATGTATCTTTTTTGCTTCTATGTTGCCACTGTTATCCCTTGCGGCGGATATCAAGGTTGAGCGCTATAACGTCAGTTTTCCCGAAGGGAACCGCGTAAGCTATTCAGGTGCCTTCGCGGAACACTTTCCTCAGGGATTTCCGGTAGGCATTGGCTCCGGGCTGGTATTTAATGGTTTGGAAGGGGATGATCTGCTGTTGACGACGGTGACCGATCGTGGCCCGAATGCCGATGCTCCCGCCGTAGGCAAACAGGATGCCAAAATTTTCGCCAACCCTGCTTTTGTTCCTCTCTTGATGGAGATTCGCGTTAGCGGCGGTAAAGCCACGGCGACCCAGGCACGCCCTTTGCACGATGAGCGTGGCCCAATCAGCGGCTTACCCTTACCGGGCAATCTGATTGGCTCAACCAACGAGTTCGCACTGAGTGATACGTTGCAGCCGCTAAGCACTGACAAGCGTGGACTGGATACCGAAGGGATCGCTCCAGATGGCAAAGGGGGATACTGGCTGTGCGATGAGTATGGTCCTTTCCTGATCCATATCGATCGCCAAGGTAAAATCCTGGCCAAATATGGCCCAACGCCATTACAAGGAGAACAGGCTGTCGCCACTGGTTTGCCAAACATTATCAAATGGCGTCAGCCAAACCGGGGTTTTGAAGGTGTCACACGTCTGCCTGACGGGCGGATACTGGCAGCGGTACAAAGCACGCTGGACATCAACGGGAAGAGTAAAAACAAGGCGCAGTTTACTCGTTTGGTGAGTTTTGATCCGGCGACCGGCAAGACCGCGATGTATGGTTATCCCATTGATATTGACCATTACGCAAAGGCAAAAGATGCCAAGATTGGCGATATCGTGGCGGTTGATAACCAGCAGATTTTACTGATCGAGCAAGGGAGTGGTAAAGACAAACAGATAATGAACAAGATCTATCTGGTAGATCTCAGTCAGGCAAGCGATCTGACCCCCTTCGATAACGAAGAGAGCGCATTGGAATTTGACGATGCGGCACAGTTGGCGAAACGAGGAGTGAAGCTGGCACAGAAGCGTGAGGTGGCAGACCTGCGTAAGCTTGGCTGGCAGCAAGAAAAAGCAGAAGGGCTGGCGCTGATCGATAACCAACGGCTGGCGGTGATCAACGACAACGATTTTGGCTTGCAGGCTAAATTGGTTGATGCTGAGCCGGAAGGGAAAAAAATCACCGACTATCAGTTGGATCAGCAAGGTAAGCTCAATCTGGCAGGCAAACCGGTCAAAACGACTATCGAACTGCGGCCGCTAGATAAACCGGAGTCATTGAGTGAGCTGTGGGTGCTGACACTCCCAGAACCGCTGCGCTAACGACTTCGCGGGCTTGGTGTCAATACCAGGCCCGGATTGTTTCCTTCAGTGATGTTTTCCCTTTGTTATTCTGCCGCGTGAAATACTCTCCCACACGGTGACCGCCATCTGTTTAAGCAGAGACAGGATAATCAATGTACGGCCAACCTGTATTACTGCATAGAACAGGGTAAAGACAGTTCACATTCCCAAAGGCGTGTGTCAGGGCTGCGGCGGCAAAAAGTCCCAGCAACATCAGGGCGAACAGCAGTTCTGAGAACGAAACAGAGGCTCCACGACCATCTCGGACACGTAGCAGGCTTTGCGGCATAAGCATCCTTCCTGATAAGAGAGCTTTCTTGCACAGCGTAGTGCAGGCACTGCAAACGGTAAAATTGCTTTAAAATAAATGCGGTTATCCTAATTAAAAAATAAAGTTTTTATTTTTCGGAAAGGGGCGTAAAATTGCCATTATAAATAAATTTTTGCGCTATCAGGAAATACCCATTCTTACTTTCTCCTTATTTTGCTCACAATGATTGAGGTTCTTTACATTGGATGACGTCCGTTTTCATTGGCTAACTCATAATTAACACCACTGAGAACGCATTGATAATCAAAATAACGGAGTCAATCATGAAACTATTACCTTACATCGCAGCTGCACTGATCGCCACCGCTTCATTCTCTACCTTGGCAGCCGGTGCGAAAATGGTTGATAGTACCCAGGCCAGCACCATGCAGAGCATGGGCGTAGTCTCGGTTTCAGGTGTCGCGGGTTCACCTGATGATGCTATCCATATGCTGAAACAGAAAGCGACTGAAGATGGCGCAAGCCATTATCGTATCATTGGCCTGGATAACCCGGGTGATTCCAGCGATTGGCGCGGTACTGCGGAAATCTACCGTTAAGTGATTAACGGGTAAGCGTCAATAAGCCAAGAATTCTGGCCAATATAATAGACGGCTGCGGATAATAATCTGACCGATAATGCCAACATGGCTTATTTGTTGATTATTATCGCAGTCTTTTTTATTTATTGATTCGTGCCAGGTTGTATTTGATTGTAACGTCATCGCTACCTTTCGGTGGAACGCAGCCCAGATTGGGTAAACACACAGGATGCGGCGTCAATCAAAATCCTTTCGCACTATTTTTTTCATTGGAAAACGCGGTTTAGTCGCCCGTCATTTCTGGGCGCGCAGAGGTCGAACGGTCTACCGCGCCAATCAGAGTCGCTTTTCCATGACGACCACTTCATCACCATATTGTTGGCGGCGCTCGATAGTATGCCAGCCCCAGCGGGTATACAGGCCTTCTGAGTGATCGGTAATCAGGTGTAGGACCGAGTGGCCGCGCTGTTGCGCCTTACGGATAATCTCCTGTTCCAAACGCTGCGCAATGCCTTGTCGGCGTTGGTCTGGATGCACAAAGACGCCGGCCAACCAAGGAGAGAGGTCCATACGATGGTGGTCGTCGCTGGGCCACAGGCTAGCCATCCCTAGCGGGCGCTCATCCTCAATCATCAGCAGTGTCAGGTAATCTGTACTGGGTTTGCTACACAAGATAAAGCGCTGGCGAGTGCGTTCCAGCGTACCACCTCGCTGTGAGCCCCATTGGCCAAACGCCCAGGCGGCGCAGACGTCGACAAACTGTGGATATTCCACCAGTGTAACAATGTGTTGTGCCATCGTTTTCCTCTCTTGTTGTTTCTTTAATCTAACCTGTCTGATCGGGGGGGAGCGACTGCTTTCTCTGTTTTGAACGATTATTTTTTGAGTGATCGGGCTGGGGAGAGAGCATTGGTCAACTTTGTTTGATTTAAAATGCTAATAAGAATTATTACCATAAAGTGGCATTGGCGTTACTCTTGGTTTCTGCCGGGGGTAAAATCTGTTTAAATGGCCGCCTTCAAATAAGGAATCAATGATGAGCCTGAGTTTACGTCTGGCACAACTGCCGGATATCCCGCAGTTGGTTGCGGTTGAACGCTCGGCGGCACGGCTATTTCGGCAACAGGCGGAGTTGCAATTTATTGCAGATGGTGAGGTGATGAGTCCGCAGCAGCATGCTGAGTTTATTGCCCGGCAGCAGGAATGGCTGGCTGTGAGTGACGTTGGTCAGATTGCCGGTTTTATTGCCGTGCAACAGTTGCAGCACAGTTGGCATATCGCCGAACTTTCGGTGGCGGCCAATTGGCAGCGGCAGGGCGTGGGGAAACGCTTGATCGCCGAAGTCGCGGCACTGGCCAGGCAACGGGCGATAGCGCGTTTGACGCTGACCACCTTCGTGCGGGTGCCTTGGAATGCGCCTTACTATCAGCGTCTTGGCTTTCGTCAAATTCCCATGGCGCAGTTGGATACGCAATTACAAGATATCCTGGCACAGGAGATCCAGCTGGGTTTCGCTGCCGAAAGTCGCTGTGCTATGGAATTTACACTGTCGTAAAGATTGAAATACAGACTGGGGGCGGTATGATGCAGCAACAATGCCAACGTTTAATCTGCCTGCTGACATTTTCGCAGGCAAACCCATGCATTCAAGTTACCGCATAAGGGACAACCCGTAATGACACAAACCATTTTTATGGTAGGCGCTCGCGGAGCAGGTAAAACCACGGTAGGCAGCGCGCTGGCGCAGGCACTGGGTTATCAGTTTGTCGATACCGATCTGTTTATGCAGCAGACTACGCAGATGAGCGTGGCGGAAATGGTTGCACAAGAAGGTTGGCTGGGATTTCGCCGCCGCGAAACCATGGCGCTGCAGGCAGTAACGCAGCCGTCAACCATAGTTGCCACTGGTGGTGGCGCGATCCTTTCTGAAGAGAACCGGCAGTTTATGCGCCAGCATGGCTCAGTGATCTACCTGCGCGCTCCAGCCGGGGTATTGGCGCAGCGCCTGGAAGAGTTTCCGGAAGAGGGGCAACGCCCGACGTTGACCGGGCGGCCGATTGCTGAAGAAATGACAGAAGTGCTGGCGGCCCGCGAGGCGCTGTATCAGGAAGCGGCACACCATATTATTGATGGCAGTGCCAATCCACAGCAGGTGGTGGAGCAGATCTTGGCGGTATTGCCACGCGAGACGGTAAAATAATTTTCTGTGGGCACCCCGCCTTGTGCCCCAATGATTTCAGCCTGATGCGCCCCTCAAAAGCTTATTCTTTGCATTGTCTGTCTCAATCGTAGGCTCGTCTCTCCAGCTTGATCACGAGGCGGCTGCGGCAGCACTGTGGTCAATTAAAGGTACGGCCTGGCACCTGGGCGTCCTCTTCGAGCACATTCTTAATGCGTTTGGCAGACGTTATTTACAGCCTGGGCGTATTTCGGCTGCGGCAGTTGTAATGGTTTAGCTTCCTCACTTTGCATCTCGTTAAGCCAAACCGCCACCAGGCGCTGTTGCAACTTGTTGAGTGTTGGCGCAATTACTGGTGAGGGGGCCAGATGAGAGCAACCTGGGGACGGTGCTAACTGGCGTTTTAGTGTGATTGTCTATACTTAACCGCAGGTTAATCACACAGGAGATCGTTATGCCGAGTCAACCTCCCTATCCAAGAACCGCGCGTGTTGCAGCCGTAGACAAAGGTGAAGTGGGCAAGCAGGTTCGTTGGTATGAGCTACGAGCCGACCATCCCAAGCCGAATACTCTGATCAGCGAGCATGAAACCGAGCGGGAAGCATTGGACGCTAAACGGCGTTATGAAGATGAGACCCTGAGCGACTCGTTTTGACTGTAAAAAAAGGTGGCCGGTGTAAACCGGCTGTACTTTTTAAGGCGAGTTGTACCCGGCAAGGCGGAGGCGTAGCATGATTGGCGAAAAGGTGATTGCGGCATTGTTCAGCCCCCAGGGAGACCCCAGTGGTAAACGTCATGAAATCAGTTCGGCAGTTTCTCTCCAACCATAGTCGTTTTTTACCCGCATTTTGGTCCATTTTCATCATTCTGTTTGAGGCTTCGTTAGCTATTTATATTCTGCGCAATATTTAATAAGGGAATAACTGCGTTATAGATATTCCCTGAGAGCATGGCGAATATTGGCATCTTGTGCTGATATTTCCCTCATTAGACGCACATTAATCAGTTATGCTGAGGAATGACTTTGCGATCTGTGCAATATTCTTAATATTTAAGCATCATTCGCTGTAATTTAAGCTGTTAATAAAAATAAACCACTTGACGATAAGTGGTGCGGGTTTTAGTTTCTTAAATATAGATGAGGAACTAAGTTCCATATAGTGGAACAAGGCGTGTAATGACCACATTAGAAAATGCCTCGGCGGTATTAAAGTTATTTTCTCAACGGCAAATCACACATGGTCTGGGAGGGATTTCTTTCACTAATGTGGTCGAAAGGCTTCAGTTACCAAAAAGCACGGTCTCGCGCCTGTTACAAACGATGGAAAGCCAGGGATTGCTGGAGCGGGATCCGCAAAGCCGCCAGTATCACATTGGCTATATGTTGCTTGGGGTGGCTAGCCATTATCTCTCGACGCCATTGGTCGAAAGTGCGACGGTGGCGATGATGCAGCTGAACCAGTTGACGTTCTGTACCGGCTATATCTCGAAACTGGAAGGGCAGGAAAACTGGGTGATGCGCACGCTCCCCGGCCGCCATTTTCTGCAGGTAGTAACGCCGGTGGGCACCTGTTCTCCGGCCGCTGAAACCTCAGTAGGGCGAGCGATGCTGGCAAGAGAAAGCGATGATCGGGTGCGGGAGCGCTTTGCTGCTGGCTACCATGCGGGGTCGGCAAACTCACCTCAAACGTTGGAGGCGTTGCTGCAACAGTTGGCAAAAATCAGGCTGCAGGGCTGGTCTCTGGCCCGAAACGAAACGCTGCCTGGGATCAGCTCACTGGCTACCTCGGTGACGAATAAACACCGCAGTGAGACGGTGGGGCTATGTTTATCTTTTCCCTCGCAGACCGAGGAACAACCCTACTCACCCCAGGTGCTTGAGGCATTAATGGCCGTTTCCCGGCAATTGGCAGAAAAACTCGGTGATGAATATTGGCGTCAGATCAAATAGCGCACCGAAAGACGTATCTTTAATGGCTTAATTAGCGTGCCAACACCAGGGTACTTCGCTGATGAGTTAATAGCAGAACCTTTTTTTCTGCAATTAATTTAGCCAAGGCCGGCAATAAATAATTCATTTCATTGTGAGTTCCAAATAATGGAACTACGACGGCAGCCTATGCCTGAAATATTATTTCGCCATACAGGTCCGGTGAATTTCATCGCGCAGGAAACACTGCTGCGACTTGAAAGGTGACAAGGACAGGGATATTCAGGGGACAGGTTAATGAAACCAGAGACAACTACCAATCCATTGAAAGATATCGGTACGTTACTGGTGATGGTGCTGTTATCCATCGTCGGGGCGATTATCGGTGTGCAACTGATTACAACCTTGGGGGTGACGCCTAATACGTCGATTATCGGCGCGTTATTCGCTATGTTGCTGGCGCGTATTCCGTTACAGATGTTTCAACGTTACCGATCAATACACATCCAGAATCTGGCACAGACAGTGATTTCCTCAGCCACTTTCGGGGCGGCTAACAGTCTGCTGATGCCGATTGCCGTGCCTTATGTCATGGGGCAGCCGCAATTGATTTTGCCGATGTTCTGCGGCGTGGCGGCGGCAATGTTGCTGGATGCCTACCTGCTGTATCGGATGTTTGATACCAAAGTGTTCCCGGCGGCGAATGCCTGGCCGCCAGGCGTGGCCGCGGCCGAAGCGATCAAGGCAGGCGATCGCGGTGGCAAACAGGCGTGGTTATTGGTGGTTGGCGTGGCCGTGGGGATTGCGGGCTCCATGCTGAAGATCCCGATGGCGGCCTTTGGCACCGCGTTTATCGGCAATATCTGGGCGCTGAGTATGTTCGGTGTCGGTCTGTTGCTGCGTGCCTACGGCCAACCGCTGACCGGGGTCGATATCAACGCTCACTATATTCCGCATGGGGTGATGGTGGGGGCCGGTCTGGTGGCGTTGATCCAGGTAGTACAGGTGATCCGCAACAAAAATAAAGAAGGGGAAGCTACCTATAGTCAACCTGATATTGAGGTGCGCAAAGCTCTGGGTCTGGGGGCGGTAGGCTATGTTGCGATTGCTGCCTTGTTGGCATTGGCGGGGGGATTGTATAGCGAAATGTCGCTGACCATGTTGGTGCTGTTTGTGATTTATGCCGCCTTTGCCGCCTTCGTACATGAATTGATCGTCGGGATTGCGGCTATGCATTCTGGCTGGTTCCCCGCGTTTGCAGTGGCGTTAATCACGCTGATCGTCGGGATTTTGCTCGGCTTCCCTCCTTTGGCACTTTGCGTGCTGACCGGTTTCACTGCGGCGACGGGGCCGGCGTTTGCCGATATGGGCTTTGATCTGAAAGCCGGCTTTATTTTGCGGGGATATGGCAAGGATCTACAGCAAGAACTGGTGGGGCGCCGCATTCAGCTGATCGCCGCCATGATTGCCTTTGTGATTGCCATTCCGGTGGTTTATCTCTCTTACACCAGCTATTTCCTGCAGGAGCTGATCCCGCCGGTAGCGCGCGTGTATGCCAAAACCATTGAAGCTGGTGTGCAGCCAGGGATCGCCTCCAGCCTGCTGATTTGGGCTATTCCGGGCGCTATCGTGCAATTGATTGGCGGGCCCAAGCGTCAACTTGGGGTGCTATTGGCTACTGGGTTACTGATCAATAACGCCTTGGCGGGATGGGCGGTATTGGTGGGTATCACATTGCGTATTCTGATTATTAAACGCTGGGGAGATAAGGGGCGTACGCCGATGGAGATCATGGCTGCCGGGTTTATTGCTGGTGATGCACTGTACAACTTTTTCAACTCGATCTTTGCCAGCAAAGGAAAATAACGCTGTGCCTGCCACGGCTGAAGGCACCGCTACACCAGGTAACATTTGCGAGGGATAATTATGAGTTTACAACAAACGCTGCAGGTTTATGAGCTGATCGACAATGCCTATGTCAAAGGACAGGACGTGGTGGATCTGTTTGCTCACTATCCGAACGTCAAGGCCAGCACGGATTGTGTCAGCGGTGAGAAAGGCACCACGGATTTTGTGCGTATTGAAATCCCCGGCAGTGCAGGTAAGCAGGTTGGGGGGGACGCTCCGACGTTGGGGATTATTGGTCGCTTGGGGGGCATTGGCGCACGGCCAACGCGCATCGGTCTGGTTTCTGATGGTGATGGCGCCATCGCGGCGATTGCCAGCGCCCTGAAGTTGGCAGACATGCAACGCAAAGGCGATATTCTGCCAGGGGATGTGATTGTTACCACCCATATTTGCCCAAATGCGCCCACTCGTCCGCATGATCCGGTGGACTTTATGGACTCGCCTATTGATGATATCACGATGAACGATCACGAAGTGGTGGCGCAAGCGGATGCCATCCTGTCGATCGATACCACCAAAGGCAATCGCATTATCAACCATAAAGGTTATGCGCTGTCACCGACGGTCAAACAGGGCTACATTCTGCGGGTAGCGGAAGATCTGCTGCGTATTATGGAGATGACCAGCGGCCGTCCCGCTGTGACCTTCCCCATCACCACGCAGGATATTACGCCTTATGGCAACGGCGTTCATCATCTCAACAGCATCTTACAGCCTTCAACCGCCACGGCGGCACCGGTGGTGGGGGTAGCGATTTGTACCGAGTCGGTGGTACCGGGTTGTGGCACCGGTGCCAGCCATGAAGTGGATATCGCGCTGGCGGTGAAATTTGCAGTGGAAGTGGCAAAAGAGTTCGGGCGTGGGACTTGCCGTTTCTACGATACTGCCGACTATGAACGGCTGCTGACGCTCTATGGCAGCCTGAGCCATCTGCAACAGAGGAAATAATGCCATGCATGCCTCATTGGCTACCCTGACCATTGGCCAGGCTCCACGCCACGACATTATGCCGTTGCTGGCCGCCTATCTGCCGCTGGAGCAGATGGTGCATGTGGGCCTGCTGGATGGGATGAGCGAATCACAAATCGTCGAACGTTATCTCCCGCAAGCGGGTGAGAAAGTACTGGTCTCGCGCTTGCAAAATGGCGCTCAGGTGAGGCTTTCCGCACGATGGGTTGAACAGGGACTGCAACAGAAAATTACCGAGTTGGAGGCGAGAGGATGCACGCTGATCTTGCTGCTGTGTACCGGCAAGTTTGACCATTTGCACGCTGAAAAGGCGTTGCTGTTGGAGCCCGATCGTATTGTACCGCCGCTAATTTCAGCCATTGTGGGCCAGCACCAGGTCGGGATCATGGTACCGGTGAAAGAACAGGTCAAGGAACAGGCCAGCAAATGGCAGTTATTGGCGATGCCGCCCTGTTTTGCCGTCGCCAGTCCCTATCAGGTTGATGAGATGACCTTGGCCCAGGCTGCGGGGGCGTTGCAGCAGCAGGGGGCAGAAGTGGTGGTGCTGGATTGTATTGGTTATCAGCAACAGCAACGGGATTTTCTGCAGGCGAGGTTGGGGATCCCGGTGCTGCTCTCCAACGTGCTGATGGCCAAGCTGGCTGCTGAGCTGATTGTTTGATCCCGCACAGGTTTTCACGCACGTGGCGATCGCATTTTGCATGAAAAACCAGTGACAGACCCAATTTCATCCCCCAATATGGGGGTTCCACAAAGATGATTACGCGGGTGCCAGTCTATGCTGAAAGTGAACGAGTATTTTGCCGGAAAAGTGAAGTCTATCGGTTTCGATAGTAGCAGCATCGGTCGTACCAGCGTCGGGGTGATGGAGGAAGGTGAGTACACCTTCAGTACCGCGCAGCCGGAAGAAATGACGGTGATTTCCGGGGCATTGAAAGTGTTGCTGCCGGGAGCGCCGGATTGGCAGGTGTTTACTCCAGGCGAAAAGTTCTTTGTACCTGGGCAAAGTGAATTCAATCTACAGGTTGCCGATGCGACGGCTTATCTGTGCCGTTACCTGAGTAAATAGAAATAGCCCTCGTCTCTCAAGTTGCAGTCCTCGCTGCTTCTTGAGTCCTCGGGCATTGATACCTCTCTCCAGCGGGCGCAACAGGTTGCGCCCCTTCTGTTTTAGCGTTGTGCTTCGCCACCCAGGGCTTCGATGGTGTTGCTGATCAGTGCTGCCAGTTCGCTGGTCATCAGGATAAAGTCGGCGTCGAAACGCTGAGCAAAATCATCACGGTCAATATCATCGTTCTGGTCGCGCAGGGCGTCGGCAAACTTCAGGCGTTTGAGCGAGCCATCATCGGCCAGCACCAGTTGAATGCGCTCTTGCCAATCTACCGCCAGTTTGGTCACCAGCTTGCCTGCTTCGATATGTACGGCTATCTCATCGCTGATCAGGTTCTGTTTCTTACAGCGGATCACGCCACCTTCTTCCAGAATCGCTTTCAGCTCGGCCTCATCCTGAATGATAAAACCAGCGGGCAGTTCACCAGAACGTACCCACTCGGTCAGCGTCAGTTCGATCGGGCTTTCCATGGTTAATGGTACCACCGGCAACGATCCCAGGCTCTTACGTAACAGCGCCAGAGTATCTTCGGCGCGCTTGGCGCTGGCGGCGTCCACCATAATCAGACTGTTCACGGTGTCGATCCACATAAACGTCTGGTTAAAACGGCTGAAGGCGCGGGGGAGCAGGCTGTGCAACACTTCGTCTTTCAACGAGTCTTTCTCGGTTTTTTTCAGCTTACGGTGCTGCTCGCCTTCCAGTTTCTCGATCTTCGCCTGCAGTTCCTGTTTGATCACCGGAGAGGGGAGGATCTTTTCTTCTTTACGTGCGCAGATCATGATCTGGCCGTTGACCGCATGTGTCAGAGCATCGCTGTGAGAACCCATCGGGGAAACCCAGCCGGTTTTTGCCATATCCTGGCTACCACACGGGGTGAAGGCAAAGGCGCTGAGCTGTTTTTCCATTTCATCCGCATTTAGCGCAACTTCGCGGCTCAAACGGTAAACCATTAAATTCTTAAACCACAGCATAGTGTTATCCCAGGCAGGGCGTGCGACTCAGCACGCTGATTCGTCAAAAGCAGGGCAGCATGATAACGAATTGACGCTGAAAAATCGCCTCATTCTCACTAATTTGCGCTTGCTCCCGGGTTTCGGTTGGCGTGCCTGCTGTTGTGCCATTCTGACAGACAGGAGGGGGAAGTTCTCAGGTGAGTTTCCGACGGGGCTGGTTGAATGCTGTTGTAGAACGATACCCCGAGGAAAACTGATGCAAGCCTGTTTAGACTTTTACAAAGTGGAACATCTTTTTGCAACTTACTCTTTTTTCTGTTCTTCCTCACCGTGAATTTATTAAAACCTCATCTATCCTCAATAAAATAACAAGAGATACGCCAGGTCTGCCGCGTGTGAAGGTACCTTCGGCCGTTTTCTACAGGATGAGATATGCCCATACAGTTTCGCCCGGAAGTCATTCAACATCAGCAAACCCGCTGGAACGGTAAAGTGCTGTTACTTACCGGCTGGCCCAGTTGGATAACCGTATTGCTGACGGCTGGGTTTATGGTCGCTCTGCTTGCTTTTCTGGTGTTTGCCAGCTTCACCCGTCGCATTAACGTCAGCGGTGAGGTCACCACTGAGCCGCATACCATCAATCTATTTGCACCAGAACAAGGCGTAATTTCACAGCTACTGGTCGCGAATGGCCAGAGGGTAGCGGCAGGTACACCGTTGTATCAGCTTAATGTCAGTCAAGTTACCCCTTCTGGTAATGTCACCACCACCTCCCTTGCTGCCATTCAAAAACAACAACAGAATCTCGATGCCATTATCAGTCAGTTGCAAAGCAACAAGCGGGAAACGCTGGTGAATTTGCAACAACAACTGACGCAATATGAGCAGGAGCAGCCAGCATTACAGGCCATGGTGGCCTCGGCGCTGGAAGGATTGCACGCCATGCAGCGCAGCCGGAACGCTTACGCAAACGCATTGCACAAAGGGCTGATTACTTCCGACCAGATGAATAACCAGAGCTATCTCTACTATCAGCAGCAAAGCGTCTATCAAAACCTGAATTCACAGGCTATTCAACAGGCGCTACAAATCAGCAACCTGCGCAGCGAACTGGTGACCAAAGCCGCCGAGTTTGATAATCAAATTTCGCAATCACGCTATCAGCGCGATGATCTGGCCCGTCAGATGGCCGAGACAGATGCTAAGGGAAGCCGATTAATTACCGCACCGACCAGTGGGATAGTGTCATCTCTTAGCGTCACACCTGGGCAGATGGTGAATGCCGGTGACAGCTTGATACAGCTGGTTCCTGCGACCAGCTATACCTTCCGCCTTATTGCCTGGCTACCCGATGACAGCCGTCCCTATGTCAAGCCCGGCGAGGTTATTAATATTCGTTATGCGGCTTTTCCCTTTGAAAAATACGGCCAGTTTCCTGGGCGTATTATTTCTGTCTCTTCCGCGCCAGTTTCAGCTCGCGAACTAGAGGGGTACGTTAGCGCGCCAAGAGGCACTGACGGTACGGTGAGCGGCTCTTGGTATAAAGCCACTGTCGCGCTGGATGAGGCCAGCATGAACTGGCATGGCAGGTCATTAGCGCTCTCAAGCGGCATGCAGGCGCAGGTCTCGCTTTTTCTGGAAAAACGACCACTTTATCAGTGGATGCTATCACCCTATTACAGTCTGAAAAAAAGCATAACAGGACCGGTAAATGAATAAAGAAGCTGTACAGCAGCTCGCCAGCCGTCTGCATTTCGGTATACGTCGTCGCGTGCCACAGATCATCCAGACTGAGGCTGCAGAGTGTGGCCTGACCTGTCTGGCAATGGTCTGCGGCTGGTACGGGTTGCATACGGATTTGATCAGCCTGCGTCAGCGTTTTGATGTTTCATCGCGCGGAGTAACGTTACGCACCTTAATCAGTATCGCCAATGCCTTACATCTGAAATCGCGCGCGCTGGAGCTTGATATAGATGAACTTGCCGCGCTGAAAACCCCTTGTATCTTGCATTGGAACATGAATCATTTTGTCGTACTGGTTGCGGTAAAAGGCAAGCGAGTCATTATCCATGATCCCGCCTTTGGTCGCCGAGTGTTGGGCATGCAGGAGGTGTCTCAGCATTTTACCGGCGTGGCGCTTGAGTTATGGCCTGATGGTGAATTTACGCCGCAAAAGACGCAAAACCGTATCAGCATTCGCTCACTGATGGGCAACGTCAGTGGCCTGTTTCCCACCTTGACCAAAATTGCCTGTTTTGCGTTGCTGATTGAGTCAGTGAATCTGCTGTTACCGGTGGGGACGCAACTGGTCATGGACCATGTGATCCCATCGAAAGATGTGGGTTTACTGACCCTGATTTGTTTAGGGTTGCTCTTTTTTGTGCTGTTTCGCACCGGCATGGGCATTTTGCGCTCTTGGACGTCACTGGTGATGACGACATTGATTGACGTGCAGTGGAAAGCGCGTTTGTTTGATCATCTTTTAGCGTTACCGCTGGCCTGGTTCGAAAAACGTAAGCTTGGCGATATCCAGTCGCGTTTTACTTCCCTTGATACTCTGAAAACCACGCTGACCACTAACGTGGTTAACAGCCTGATGGACGGCATTATGTCGGTTGGGCTGATTGTGATGATGGCTCTATATGGCGGTTGGCTGGTCTGGGTGGTGCTGGGGATTACCGTGCTTTACATCCTGTTTCGGCTGTTTACTTACCCCCGTTACCGGCAGATAGCAGAAGAGCAACTGGTGAAAACTGCACGTGCAGGGTCGCACTTTATGGAGACGCTCTATGGGGTGGGCACCCTGAAGGTGCTGGGGTTATCAGCAACCCGGAGCCAACACTGGCTGAATATGAACATTGATGCCGCTAATGCCAACGTGCGCAAAACAAAATTTGAGATGTTATTTACCGGTGGCAATACGCTGATCGCAACCCTGGATCAAATCCTGTTACTGTGGCTGGGGGCGGTGCAGGTTATCGATGGACATATGACGCTGGGGATGTTTGTGGCATTCAATCTCTATCGTGGGCAATTTTCCGATCGCATGGGAAATTTACTGAATATGCTACTGCAGCTCCGTATGCTGTCGCTTCATGCTGAGCGTATTGCCGATATCGCGCTGACCGGAACGGAGAAAATACAGCCTGCACGCGCATTGCTCAAACCGGGGGCCCCGGCAGAGCTTGCCGTACATAATGTGTCTTTTCAGTACGATGCGCTGTCGGCACCATTGATCACCGACCTAAACTTTACTGTTTCCCCTGGGGAGAGCCTTGCCATCACTGGGCCTTCCGGTAAAGGGAAAACTACCCTGATGAAGATCATGGCTGGACTGTTGTTGCCGACAGCGGGAGAGGTCCGGCTTAATGGTTTGGATATCAATACGGTGGGCGTTAACAACTACCGCTCCTGCATTGCTTGCGTACTGCAGGATGACACGCTGTTTGCAGGCTCGATTGCGGAAAATATTGCCGGTTTTGACGAGCCCAAAGAAATGGAACACTTGCTTGAATGTGCACGCCGTAGCCACATTCATGAAGATATTATGCGTATGCCGATGGGCTACGATACCTTGATCAGCGAACTGGGCAGCAGTTTATCCGGTGGCCAGAAACAGCGGCTACTGATAGCCAGAGCGCTGTATCGCCGCCCTGCCATCTTGTTTTTGGATGAGGCAACCAGCCATCTGGATAGTGACAACGAGTCACACATTAACGCGTCGATACAGACGCTGAATATCACCCGAGTGATCATTGCCCATCGGCCATCAACGATCGCCTCGGCGGATCGGGTAATGAGATTGGAATAAGGCGATCTGCAGCACGGCGTGAAGAAGCAAACCAACAGTCATCAGCGGCTGAAATTGCCAATGCCGTCCTACTCGGTGAAAATGGCGTGATTCGGGCCAGGGGAAGATTGGGCCATTGCCGTCGTGCGTTGAGGAGAAAAGTTGTGCGTATAGGTATCGATCTAGGTGGCACTAAAATTGAAGTGATCGCGTTGGCCAACGACGGCAAAGAGCTGTTCCGCCAGCGCATTGCTACGCCACGCCATGATTATCAACAGACGCTGCTGGCGATAGTCGGGCTGGTTAAGCGGGCAGAAGAGAAAACCGGCCAGCAGGGTTCGGTGGGCGTGGGCATTCCAGGGACGTTGTCGCCGTTTACTGGCCTGGTGAAAAATGCCAACTCAACCTGGCTAAACGGCCAACCGTTGGACAAAGATCTTTCCGCTATGCTGGAACGTGAAGTCCGGCTGGCCAACGACGCCAACTGTCTGGCGGTATCCGAAGCGACCGATGGCGCGGGCGCGGGCAAGCAAACCGTGTTCGCGGTGATTATCGGCACCGGGTGCGGTGCCGGGGTGGCGATTAACGGTCAGGTGCATGCTGGTGGAAATGGGATTTCCGGTGAGTGGGGGCATAATCCGTTGCCGTGGCTGGATGACGATGAGCTGCGTTTTCGAGCAGAAGTGCCTTGCTACTGCGGCAAGCAAGGGTGCATTGAAACCTTTATCTCCGGCACGGGCTTTGCAACCGACTACGCGCGCCTGAGCGGGAGTGCGCTGAAAGGGGATGAAATCATGGCGTTGGTCGCCCAACGGGATAGGTTGGCGGAGTTGGCGATCCAGCGTTATGAGCAGCGGCTGGCGAAATCGCTGGCACATGTCATCAACATTTTTGACCCTGATGTCATCGTGCTTGGCGGCGGCATGAGCAACGTGGAGCGTTTGTATCAAACGGTGCCACCACGGGTGAAAAACTGGGTATTTGGCGGGGAATGTGAAACCCCGATCCTCAAGGCCGTGCACGGCGACTCCAGCGGCGTCCGTGGCGCCGCCTGGTTATGGCCGCAATAACGCGTTGCTAAACCAACCAAAGGACTGAGCCTCAGTCCTTTGGTATGTAATTCCCCTCACTTTCACTGCGCACTCGCTCGATATGGATCGTCAGAAACATCATCTCTTCGCTGGTTAACTGGTGCTGATAGTGCTTGGCGATATGTTGATTGATCTTGCCGGCACAGGCGAATGATTCGTGGTACTTTTCCTTCACGACCTGATAAAGCGAATCATCATCACTGTTGACATAATTTTTCCCCAGCAACCGCTGGGCAAAGAACTTCAGGTGAGTGACGAAGCGGTGGTAACTGAGCGTTTCCTCATTGTAGTCAAAGCGGAAATGGTATTTGACGATATTGAGGATTTCCTGCATCACGCGGGTAATATGCAAAGTATTATGCATCTCGTCATTCAACTGGGCGTTGACCAAGTGCAGCGCAATAAACCCGGCTTCGTCTTCGGGCAGGCTCACCTCTAACCGTTGAGCGATGATCGTCAAGGCCTCTAACCCAAGGGCAAATTCGTTCGGGTAGAGCTTTTTGATCTCCCAGAGCAGCACGTTTTTGATATCCAGCCCTTGCGCGTGGCGTTGTAATGCAAAATGGATATGATCGGTCAGCGTGATGTATACGATGTTGTGCAGTTTCCCCGGCAGCCGTTCACGCGCGAGGGTGATGATTTTGTCCGCCGTCGTCACGCAGGCGAGCGGAATTTCCGCCAGCAGTTCCTTGTAACGCTCGCTCATTTCGCCGCTATTGAGGGTGAATACCTTTTCGATCAGGCTTTCATCCACGTTATCCCCGGCTTTCTTTTTAAAGCCAATGCCACGCCCCATCACCACCGTTTCTTCCTGGTGGTCGTTTAGCGTAATCACTACGTTATTATTGAGTATTTTAGCGATTTTCATGGCTATTCCCGGCCTGCTAAAAACGAAAAAACCTGACGTTCAGGAGCGATCCCGAAGGTCAGGTTTTGCCTGTATTCACAGTGACAATCCTGTTATTGATAGCATGATAACCATTGTTGTCGGTTGCTCAATGTTTTTCAGCGCGGACTGACGCCGCGATCACACTTCTGGCTTGCATCAGGTCACAGAGACAAGGGTGTTCTGGTGCGCTATGTGGGCAGAACATGCCGTGTTTTAGTGCCCTCCCAACAATAACCACAACTGCCGCAGATGGGTAACGGCAAACAGCAGCGCCAGGCTGCAAACTGCCAGCGCGATCAGCAATTTTGCACGCAGAGTCTGTTGGTCGGCAAAATCACTTATCGCGACATCCATCAGGTTACGTTGCCGGGCATAGCGATAAATCACTATCCCCACCAAGCCCAGCAAAACAAAAGCCAGCCAGAACAGGATACCGGCGTAATGATAACTGTGGCGTAATGCCAGCACCAATAATGCCCCATAGCCCAGCAGGGTGCGGAACCAGGCCAACGACGTGCGCTCTGGCTGCAAACCAGGATCGGCCTGGCGGCGTTGAGTGCGGCTATCCGCCATATAACACCATGATCATCGCCGCTGCGGCCACGATCACCATAAACAGGCTGATCACGCGCAGGCTGCGGGTGTAGGGGAGATCCTGCTTCAGGCGCATTGCCTTCTCGTTACGTAACCAGCGGAGATAACCGTATATCGCCAATCCTCCCGCAAACAGGCACAGTAACAATGAAACCATTTCACGGATCAGCGGGGTTGCGAGATCGGGAGCCAACTGGTCCAGCCCTACGCCTGCCGCCAGGAAACCCAGCGCAGTGCGGATCCAGGCTAAAAATGTGCGTTCGTTGGCCAGTGAGAAACGGTAATCAGGGGCTTCACCGACCTGGGCAATCTTCATGCTGTTTCCTCTGTGATTATGCAATACGGAACTGGGCATCCAAGCGGCTAACGCCCAATCCGTTGACTTTCTTCACCTTGATCTGCACCGGGATGCGTTCCTTCATCGCCTCAACGTGGCTGATCACGCCGATGGTCTTGCCCGTGGCGTTAAGGCTGTCCAGAGCATCCAGAGCGGTATCCAGCGTTTCGGCGTCCAGCGTGCCAAAACCCTCGTCCAGGAACAAGGAATCGATGCTGGTCTTGTGGCTAACCAGATCGGATAGCGCCAGTGCTAGCGCCAGGCTGACCAGGAAACTTTCGCCACCGGAGAGGGTGCGGGTATCACGCAGAGCATCCGCCTGCCAGGTATCGACTACCTGTAACTCCAGTGCGTCGCTGGTTTTTCGTTGCAGCAGGTAGCGCCCATGTAATCGGCCAAGCTGATTGTTGGCCAGGTATACCAGATGATCGAGCGTTAAGCCTTGGGCGAATTTGCGGAATTTATCGCCCTCTTTAGAGCCGATCAACTGGTTGAGCAGGCTCCAGTCGTCATACTGTTGCTGACTTTGGGCGATCTGCGCAAACAAGGTTTGCTGATTGAGACGGCGTTCGGCATCGCTACTTAATTGGTTGCGGACTTCTCCCTGGCGCTGTTGCAGCGTTTTCAACTGTTCCGCCAGCCCGTGGAGAGCGGCAGTGAGTTGATCGGCATCGGCGATGGTTTCATCCAATTCGGCGGGGCGACTCAGCCGATGTTGTTCCAGCGTTTGTACGGCCTGTGCCAACAGCGTAGTGGCTTGCACCTGACGCTGTTGCAACTGTTCTTTATACTGCTGCAATTGCTGGCGTACATCGTCATCAAGTAACGCGGCAATGAGCGAGGATTCGTCTTGGAAGGTGCTGCTGGCCAGCGCCCGTTGCCATTGCTGTTCTGCCTGTTGCAGGCGTTCGCTTTGCTGCTGGTGCTGTTGCTGCAAGCCAACCTGTTGGCCTGCCAGGCGGTCGCGCTGCTCCTGCGCTTTATGCAACCGTTCTGTGGCCAGTTGCAGGGCGTTTTCTGCGGCGGCCTGAGCCAGACGCAACTGTTCGCGTACTTGCGAGACCGCTTGTTCACCGAACAGTGTGCTACGCGCGTTGCAGTGTTCCGTCAACCGCTTTTCGTTTTCCTGGCAATGCTGCTGCCATTGCGCCAAGAGGCGCTGGGTTTCAGCCTGGGCTTTCTGCAGCAGCTCAAAACGTTCATTCAGTCGCGCCGTTTCCTGCAGGGAACCAAGATGTTCGTGTTGCAGGGTATTTAAAGCATCTTTGGCTTGTTGTACCGCGCGAGCCGCTTGCTCGTGTTGCTGAAGGTCGTGTTGTCCCGTGCGCTCCTCGTGGTCACAAGCGTCCAGCCATACATGTAACCGAGCATGGTCATGTAGTGAAAAATCAAAGGATAGCGGTGCGCTGAGTGTTTGCCAGCTTTGCAGATGTTGCTGTTGTTGCTCTTGTTCTTGGTTCAGCGCGGTTTGCAGCCGCTGCTGCTGTTCTTTCAGGCTTTCGCAACGGGCACGTAGCTCAATGCCCTGGGCGTGCAACGCCTCGGTTTGGCTGCGTAATTGAGCGGCGCGTTGTTCGGTTTCTGACGGCTTCAACGCTTGATACTGTGCGATCGCCGGGTGTTGTGTTGAGCCACACAGCGGGCAGGGTGCATCGGTTTGCAGGCGGGCTCGTTCGGCTTCCAGACTGACGATGCGTTTTTCCAGTTCCAGCGCTTTCTCGACATCAAGCAGGTGCGCCTTTTGCTGCTTGTACTGTTGGCGGATGGCGTCGAGTTGGTTTTCTACCTCGGCCAGTTGCTTTTGCCGTGTGGTGAATTCTAATTGTTGTTGTTCCAGACGTTGTAAGTTCTGCTGAAACAGCAAGGCCAGATTGGATAACTGTTGGCGAACGGGGCGCAGGCCGTTCAGTTCACTCAGCCGGTGACGCAGTTTTTCTAACGGGGAGTGTGCCTCCAGGGCCGCCTGCCGTTGACTGTAACTTTCCAGTACGGCCGTCAGTTCCGTTTGTTTACGCTGATATTGTCCCGCTAATGTGGCGAGTTGGGTACGCCTTTCGCTGAGCTGTTCCAGCGTACGCCGCTGTTCTTCGCTTTGTTGCAGGCTGGTTTCACGCTGCTTTTGCCCCTCCGCCAACTGGTTTTTTAGCTGTGCGATCTGGTTATCTAGCGGCAATACCTTTTCATCAATCAGCGTCTGTTGCTGCTGCTGGTGTTCCGCCTGAGCCAATCTGGCCTTTTGGGCCTGTTCCAACTGTTGCTGTAACGGAGCCAGATCGGCCAATTGCTGTTGCTGCTGTTGCCCTAGCAGGTCGAGCTGCTGTTGCAGACTCATCAGGTCTTGCTGGCAACGGTTGCGTTCATTTAACAACGGGCGCAACTTCTCTGCGGGCTCGCTGCGCGCCAATTGCTGCAACTGCGGTTCTGCCTGCTGATAATCCTGTTGTACGCTGGTTAACTGTTGCTGATAGTTCTGGATATGCCGCTGGGTGGTTTGCCACTGTTGCAGCCAGTTTAGTTGATGTTGCTGCTGTTGCACCTGCTGGCTAAGGCGCTGTTCTTCGGCGCTGAGCGTGTTGAGCCGCTCTTCCAGCGCCTGGCGTTGCTCGTCATTGAGCAGTTCAATACCGCTAGCCCGGTGATGCAAAGCCTCCAGATCGGTTTTCGCCTGTTTATGTTGCTCAAAGACCATTGCCGAGAGGCGGCCATAAATCTCGGTGCCGGTGAGTTCCTCCAACAGTTCGGCACGTTCGTTGGCTTTGGCGTTGAGGAAGGCGGCGAACTGTCCTTGCGACAGCATCATTGATTTGGTGAAGCGGCCAAAGTCCAGCCCGGTAATAGAAGCGATCAACTCCTTTTTATCGGAAATTTTGTCTGCCAGGATTTTACCGCCTTCCCGCAATGCCAGTTCGACCTTGGGAGCCTGCAGGTTACCATCGGGATCGTTCTTCGCCCGCCGCTGACTCCAGAATGCGCGATACCCGACGCCTTTTACCTCAAACTCTACCTCTGCCAGTGATTCGGCTGTGTGGCGTGTCATCAGTTCGTTCTGGCTGGCACTGATCTCAAGACGCGGTGTCTGGTGATACAGTGCCAGGCAGATGGCGTCCAGCAGGGTGGTTTTGCCTGCTCCGGTCGGGCCAGTGATCGCGAACAGGCCATTGCTGGCAAAGGGTTCCGCCGTGAAGTCGATTTTCCACTCGCCCTGCAGCGAGTTGAGGTTTTTCAGCCTTAGACTCAGGATCTTCATGCCGAGGGTTCCTCGTGGTGATGCACGTTTTCCACTACCTGCTTAAACATTTGTCGCATCCGTTGCTGGCGCGGCTCAGCCATTTCCGTTTCCAACGCCAAACGCCGTTCGAACACTTCGCCGACGCTCAGTTCATTCAAGGTCTCTTTATCCTGCTGGGCGATCGCCTGATGGCGTTGCTCTTTACTGCGCCGTAACAGCACGACTTCAACCGGCAGATCTTCTGTCAACTGTTGGATACGGCGCTGAATATCACTCAGGTAATCCTGGGTGGCCACTTCGATATCCAACCAAACCGGTAAGGCGCCCTGATATTCGGCAAACTGCCGTAACTGAGCCTCGATTTGCTGTAAATCACCCTTGATCAACTGCATGGGTTGGAACGTGGGTATCTCCAGCGGCGTCACCTGTTGTAGTTCACCCTCGGCGAAGTCGACCAGAAATACGCTTTTCGCTTTACCCAGTTCATCAAAACTCAGTGGAATAGGGGAACCGCTATAACGGATGTGTTCGGATTTGGCGACGTTCTGGGCGCGATGAATATGCCCCAGCGCAATATAGTCGGCAGGGGGAAAAGCCTGTGCCGGGAAGGCATCCAGCGTACCGATGTAAATATCCCGCACCGAGTCGGAGGTGGTCACGCCCACGGTAGTCAAATGCCCGGTAGCAACAATCGGGATGCGCAGGCCCAGCGCATCGCGCCGTGCGCAAGCCGCCTGATACAGGCGTTGGTAATGCTCGGCGATGGCTTCTTGTAAGGCTTGCTGCTTTTGGCTACCCGATTCTCCGGCACGGCTGGTCAGCAGGTCGCGTGGGCGCAGGAACGGAATGGCACAGAGCACCGCACCCGGTTGGCCATCACGCTGCGTAAGCACCACGATTTGTTGTTCTATTTCGCTTTGTGCGTTAGCAATAACGGTAGTATTCAGGCAGGAAAGCAGTTCGCGCGATTCGTTCAGCGTGGCGACGGAGTCATGATTACCGCCCAACACCACCAGTTGGCAACCGCTCGATTGCAGTTCTACGACAAAGCGGTTGTAGAGTTCGCGGGCGTAGCTCGGCGGGGAACCGGTATCGAACAGATCGCCGGCAACGATCAGCGCATCGACCTGCAACTGTTCCACCTGCTCTGTCAGCCAGCGTAAAAAGGCTTGATGCTCGGCGGCACGGCTCTTGGTGAAAAAGTACTGGCCCAAATGCCAGTCAGAGGTATGGATCAGGCGCATGCTAAATCGTCCAGGCAAACAAGGTCATGGCGATGATTATAAGGGGGTAACTCTCCCCTGTCCTGACGCAATTAATGTGACAGAAGCATGATTTTGCTCTGACGACTGAAATAATCGCTATGCTTAGTGCCATTTATGGGGCTTTTTTTTCATAAAAGTGTCACAAAACTGACGCATAATGGCGACCGCAGATAGCTAACACATTAGCAGGATTGACGATGGCAAGACGCATACTGGTGGTGGAAGATGAAGCGCCGATCCGTGAGATGGTGTGCTTTGTGCTGGAACAGAACGGTTACCAACCGTTGGAAGCCGAGGATTATGACAGTGCCGTAATGCGCCTGTCTGAGCCGTTCCCTGATTTGGTGTTGTTGGACTGGATGTTACCTGGCGGTTCTGGGCTCCAGTTTATCAAGCATATGAAGCGTGAGGCGATGACCCGGGATATTCCGGTAATGATGTTGACCGCGCGTGGTGAAGAGGAAGATCGGGTTCGAGGTCTGGAAGTCGGGGCAGATGATTATATCACCAAACCTTTTTCGCCCAAGGAGCTGGTGGCCAGAATCAAGGCGGTGATGCGCCGTATTTCACCGATGGCGGTGGAAGAAGTGATTGAAATGCAGGGGCTAAGCCTGGATCCTTCCTCACACCGGGTCATGGCCAATGAGCAGGCGCTGGATATGGGGCCGACCGAGTTCAAATTGTTGCACTTCTTTATGACTCATCCAGAGCGTGTTTATAGCCGCGAACAGTTGCTTAATCACGTCTGGGGCACTAACGTTTATGTGGAAGACCGTACCGTTGATGTGCATATCCGCCGGCTGCGTAAGGCGCTGGAGACCAGTGAACATGACAAAATGGTTCAAACCGTTCGTGGCACCGGATATCGGTTCTCTACGCGCTACTGATTACGCCGCGTTGGAGGCTATACCGTGTTAGAACGTTTATCGTGGAAGAGGCTGGCATTGGAGCTGGCCCTCTTTTGCCTGCCTGCCTTATTACTGGGGTTGATTTTCGGTTATTTGCCCTGGTTCCTGTTGGTTTCGGTGTTGGCTGCGCTGGCCTGGAACTTTTATAACCAGCTTAAACTGTCCCACTGGTTGTGGGTGGATCGCAGCATGACACCGCCGCCGGGGCGCTGGAGCTGGGAGCCGCTGTTCTACGGTCTTTATCAGATGCAACAGCGTAACCGCCGCCGCCGCCGAGAGTTGGCGCTGCTGATCAAACGCTTTCGTAGCGGTGCCGAATCCTTACCGGATGCGGTAGTGATGACCACCGTGGAAGGTAACATCTTCTGGTGTAACGGTCTGGCACAGCATCTGCTGGGTTTTCGCTGGCCGGAAGATAATGGCCAACATATTCTTAACCTGCTGCGCTACCCTGAATTCAGCCACTATCTGCAACAGCAGGAATTCTCCAAGCCGTTGACGCTACAGTTGAATAACGAACACTTCGTCGAGTTCCGCATCATGCCTTATTCCGAAGGCCAACTGCTAATGGTGGCACGTGATGTGACCCAGATGCGCCAGTTGGAGGGGGCCAGACGTAACTTCTTCGCCAACGTCAGCCATGAATTGCGCACCCCGCTGACGGTGCTGCAGGGATATCTGGAGATGATGAGTGATGAAGAACTGGAGGGATCGTTACGCGGTAAAGCGTTAGGCACCATGCAAGAGCAAACCAAACGTATGGATGGCCTGGTCAAGCAGTTGCTGACGCTGTCACGTATCGAGGCCGCCCCGAACGTGGAGATGAACGAAAAGGTTGATATTCCGCTCATGCTGCGCGTTTTGCAGCGTGAGGCGCAGTCACTCAGCAGCGGTCATCACGAGATCCGTTTTAGAGTGAATGAAAACCTGAAGGTGTTTGGTAACGAAGATCAACTGCGCAGTGCCGTTTCCAACCTGGTATATAACGCGGTCAATCACACGCCAAAGGGCACTAATATTGAAGTAAGCTGGCAACAAACGCCACAAGGCGCTCAGTTTCAGGTGAGCGATAACGGGCCGGGGATCGCCTCTGAGCATATTCCACGCCTTACCGAACGTTTCTACCGGGTGGATAAAGCGCGTTCTCGCCAGACCGGGGGGAGCGGGCTCGGGTTGGCCATCGTCAAGCATGCGTTGAGCCATCATGATTCGCGGCTGGAGATCCTGAGTGAACCCGGCATCGGTACCCGTTTTATCTTTACCTTACCTAACAGGTTGATTGTATCCGCTGCTTTATCAGAGAATGCGGTGAAAAATTAACAGGTAGGCCGTCATGTTCCGATTTTCCCAAGCCTTATTGCTTTGTCTGACGCTATTGGTCTGCCGTAGTGTTCAGGCTGGGCCTGACGGGATGCTTTCCGGCAACCTCTCAAGCGTGGGCTCAGACACGCTGGCCAATCTGATGGCGCTGTGGGCGCAGGATTTCAGTCAGCACTATCCTAACGTAAACCTCCAACTGCAGGCCGCGGGTTCCTCGACGGCGCCAACGGCGTTGGCCGCGGGGGCGGCACAGCTTGGGCCAATGAGTCGGCCGATGAAAGCGGCGGAAGTGTCGGCTTTTGAACACCGCTATGGCTATGCGCCATTGGCAGTACCGGTGGCGGTGGATGCGCTGGTGGTCTTGGTGCATCAGGATAATCCGCTGCGGGGGCTGAATCTGCAGCAGCTTGATCAAATTTTTTCCGCTACCCGCCGTTGTGGGGAAGATACGCCGATCCTCCGCTGGGGAGAACTGGGGCTACAAGGCAGTTGGCAGCAGCGCACCTTGCAGCGCTTTGGCCGTAACTCCGCTTCCGGGACCTATGGTTACTTCAAATTACGTGCGCTGTGCGGTGGCGATTTCATGGCGCGGGTTAACGAGTTGCCGGGTTCTGCCTCCGTGGTGCAGGCCGTCGCCGGATCGTTAAACGGGATTGGTTATGCCAGCATTGGTTTTCGTGCCAGCGGTGTCCGGTTGTTGCCATTGGCAGACGCTGGTGATCGCTACGTTGTACCTAACGAAACCAACGTGCGCAATGGCAGTTACCCGCTGGCGCGTTATCTGTATATCTACATAAATAAAGCCCCCAACCAGCCGTTGGAGCCCCTGACGGCGGCCTTCCTGGATCGCGTGCTTTCCGCACAGGGGCAAAGCCTGGTGAATCATGATGGCTACCTGCCCTTGTCGCCAGATACGCTGCGCAAAACCCGTACGCTGTTGGGGCTGGATTAATCTTCGCTGCCTGATAAATCTTACGGCAACGGTCTGGTGATGGATGAAAACTGAGTACATCACACGCGTTTAATGGCTATCTGATGGCGTTTTCATGCGTCATGTAACCATTTATTTCACGGTTTGTGAGTGCGCTGCTCAAAAATAATACAAATCATGTAGTGTGTATTTATTGATACCCCCTATGATCGACTGGATGATAAATATAATCTGGTCGATCACTCTGCTTTTTGACATGCATCTTGCCTTTCAGCGCTATAAACGTTTACCTTAGCCCCCGTTGCTGGACTAAATATCCATTAATCCTCCCTGAAAAGAATCGGCAGGCGTTGTTGGCCGCGGTTGAAAAGCCTTGGGGGAAATAACGTCTAAATTGCTGCCCATCGTCACGAGTGGTCACCGTTTAATGAGAACAAAACGCCAGGTATGCGCGTTTCTTGTGCTTATGAGGCTCACGATGAAAGGGCAGGCCAGCAACCGGAATAGGGCATTTTTTTTCATTTGAACAGGCAACACAACATCGTATGAGTCATCGTTTAGCATCAAAAGATATTCTGGCATTAGGTTTTATGACCTTTGCTTTATTCGTCGGGGCTGGGAATATTATCTTCCCGCCGATGGTTGGCTTGCAGTCCGGCGAGCACGTTTGGATCGCGGCGATTGGTTTCCTGATCACTGCGGTAGGCCTACCGGTGATGACCGTGATCGCCTTGGCTCGCGTGGGTGGCGGTGTTGACGCACTGAGTTCACCAATTGGCCGTAGTGCCGGTTTGCTGCTGGCAACGGTCTGTTATCTGGCCGTTGGCCCGCTGTTTGCCACCCCGCGCACCGCGACCGTTTCTTTTGAGGTGGGGATCGCGCCACTGACCGGCGACGGCGCCATGCCGCTGTTTATCTACAGCCTGGTCTACTTCGCGCTGGTGATCGGTATTTCTCTGTATCCAGGCCGTTTGCTCGACACCGTGGGCCATATCCTGGCACCGTTAAAGATTGTCGCGCTGGCCGTACTGGGCATTGCTGCATTGATTTGGCCTGCCGGGGCACCGATCCCAGCAGTAGAGGCTTATCAGAGCGTGCCATTCTCTTCCGGCTTTGTTAACGGCTATCTGACGATGGATACGCTGGGCGCCATGGTCTTTGGGATCGTGATCGTCAACGCAGCGCGTTCCCGTGGCGTTAAAGATGCAGGCTTGTTGACCCGTTACACCATTCTGGCCGGTCTGATTGCCGGGGTGGGGCTGACGCTGGTGTATCTGAGCCTGTTCAAGCTGGGTTCCGGCAGCGGTGTCCTGACACCTGATGCCACGAATGGCGCGGTGATCCTGCATGCGTACGTACAAAATACCTTCGGTGGTCTGGGCAGTTTCTTCCTGGCAGCACTGATTTTTATCGCCTGTATGGTTACTGCGGTTGGCCTGACCTGCGCCTGTGCAGAATTCTTTGAACAATATCTGCCGTTCTCCTACAAAACGCTGGTGTTCATCCTCGGTCTGTTCTCAATGGTAGTGTCGAACCTTGGCCTGAGCCATCTGATCCAGATTTCAATCCCGGTGCTGACGGCGATCTATCCGCCTTGTATTGTGCTGGTGGTGTTGAGTTTCACCCTGCGTTGGTGGAGCAGTGCGTCACGTATTGTCGCGCCGGTGATGTTAGTCAGCCTGTTGTTTGGTATCCTTGATGCCGTGAAAGCGTCCAGCTTACAGCATTTGATGCCAGCATGGACCAATCACCTGCCGCTGGCAGCGCAGGGCCTGGCATGGTTGCCACCTTCGTTGCTGATGCTGGTACTGGTCGCAATTTATGATCGGGTTTTTGCTCGCAGCCAAGTGACTGCGCACTCTTAAACCTACGGTCTGAATTTAGGGCCACGGACTTGTCCGTGGCTTTTTTACGTTTAAAAAAGACAGGTCATTTTCATGCAACAACAGTCACCCACCACAGCACCCGCCAATAAGCTGAAACGTGGTCTCAGTACGCGCCACATTCGCTTTATGGCCCTCGGTTCAGCCATTGGTACCGGTCTGTTTTATGGCTCTGCAGAGGCCATCAGAATGGCTGGCCCCAGCGTCCTGCTGGCGTATCTTATCGGCGGTATCGTTGCCTTTATCATCATGCGCGCACTGGGCGAAATGTCGGTCAATAACCCACAGGCCAGCTCTTTTTCTCGATATGCCCAGGATTATCTCGGTCCGATGGCGGGTTACATTACCGGTTGGACTTACTGCTTTGAAATCCTGATCGTCGCCATTGCCGATGTAACGGCCTTCGGCATTTATATGGGCGTCTGGTTCCCGGAAGTGCCGCACTGGATCTGGGTCTTGAGCGTGGTGCTGATTATCGGTGCCATCAATCTGATGAGCGTGAAGGTGTTCGGTGAGCTGGAGTTCTGGTTCTCTTTCTTCAAAGTCGCGACCATTATCATCATGATTGTCGCCGGTATTGGCATCATCGTTTGGGGTATCGGCAATGGTGGGCAACCGACCGGGATACACAACCTGTGGGTTAACGGTGGTTTCTTCAGTAACGGCTTTATCGGCATGATCCTGTCGCTGCAACTGGTGATGTTTGCTTACGGCGGCATTGAGATCATCGGCATCACCGCCGGGGAAGCCAAAGACCCGAAAGTATCGATCCCCAAGGCTATCAACTCGGTACCTTGGCGTATTCTGGTGTTCTACGTGGGGACGCTGTTTGTCATCATGTCCATCTACCCATGGAATCAGGTGGGCGTCAACGGTAGCCCGTTTGTTTTGACCTTCCAGCATATGGGGATCACCATTGCCGCCGGTATTCTTAACTTTGTGGTGATCACCGCATCGCTGTCGGCGATTAACAGTGATGTATTCGGCGTAGGCCGTATGATGCACGGTTTGGCAGAACAGGGACATGCACCGAAGGTCTTCAGTAAAATCTCCAAGCGCGGCATTCCGTGGGTCACGGTAGTGGTGATGATGGCGGCAATGCTGATCGCTGTGTATCTCAACTACATCATGCCGGAAAGCGTATTCCTGGTGATTGCTTCACTGGCGACCTTTGCTACCGTGTGGGTGTGGATCATGATCCTGTTTTCGCAGATTGCGTTCCGCCGCAGCCTGAGCAAAGACCAGGTCAGCAAGCTGGCATTTCCGCTGCGTGGCGGCATCTTCACCTCAGTGATTGCCATCATCTTCCTGGTGTTTATCATCGGTCTGATCGGCTACTTCCCAACGACGCGCGTTTCCCTGTATGCCGGGTTGGTGTGGGTAGCGATTCTGCTGATAGGCTATTACATCAAGGTTAACCGCCAGAAGAAGCAGGCTTCGCTGGCACAACAGCAGGACTGATGCCATCCGTTCCCTCTCCAGCCGGGGAGGGAGCGCATTAACGGTGTACTTCAGGATCACCTTCTCCTGCCGTTCGGCTTTCCATCACCAGATTACTTTCAACCTGTCGTTCTTCCTCACCGTCTCTGGCACAGCGTGCTAGCACTTCACGAATATCCAGCATATTGCTGCTCAGGGCACAGAGCGCGGGTTGCAACGTGCGGCTCAATTGGCTTTCATCCAGCGAGGCGCTGTGCAGATAGCCAGCAAATATCAGGGTGGCTAAAAGGGTAAACAGGCGGTGTTTTGACGGCTTCAGCAAGGTCGACGCTCCGAGTGATGAAATGGTGTGAGCGTATTTATCCCTTTCTGGCAGCAGAAGAGAAGTGCACGGAGATATTTGCTGGCAATCAGCCGAAGATAATTACCAGCAGAAATAATTTTGTCAGCTTACGTCAGGTATTCTTGGGCACTGGCGGCAGGGCTGTCAGCATGCTGCGCATATCGTAGCTGCTTGGTGTCTGATGTGCTCGCAGATCAAACTCGCCAATCACCGCAAACAGATGATCGAAAATATCTGACTGAATTCCTTCGTATTCTGCCCATACCGTGGTGTTGGTAAAGGCATAAATCTCCAGCGGTAATCCTTCCGGCGTCGGCGCCAACTGGCGTACCATCAGCGTCATATTCTGGTGGATCCCAGGGTGGGAACGTAAATAGGCAACCAGGTAGGCGCGTAGAGTACCGACATTGGTCAGGCGGCGGCCATTAAGTGGGGAACTGAGATCCACGGCGCTTTGCTGGTTATGCTGGCCCAGCTCCTGGGTCTTTTCATTCAAATAACGTTGCAACAGTGGGTTGCGGTTGAGGCGCTGTTGCTCCTCCGCGGTGAGGAAATGGACGCTGGTGGTATCAATATTGATGCTGCGTTTGATGCGACGACCACCGGATTCTGACATGGAGCGCCAGTTCTTGAAGGAGTCAGAAATCAGGGCATAGGTGGGGATGGTCGTGACGGTGTTGTCCCAGTTTTTCACTTTGACCGTGGTCAGGCCGATATCGGTTACCGCGCCGTCGGCACCGTATTTGGGCATCTCCAGCCAATCGCCGATTTTCAGCATATCATTGGCGGAAAGCTGGATCCCAGCTACCAGGCCGAGGATGGGATCTTTAAATACCAACATCAATACCGCCGTCATGGCACCCAAGCCACTGAGCAACAGCAGCGGCGATCGGCCCATCAGCAGTGAAATGATCATGATGCCGATAAAGATGGCAGCCACCAGTTTCACCCCCTGGAATATGCCACGCAGAGGCAATTGGTTGGCTAGAGGGCTCTGGCGTAGCAGGGTGAGAAGCGTATCCAGCAGTGAGAACAGGGTCAGCAGTGCGAATAATAAAATCCACACCTGTGCAGCAGTGACGATAACCGCCTGCGTCTGGCTGCTGTTATGCAGCCACAGCACCGCCTGGACATTAATAATGACCCCTTGCAACAACAATGCGGCGCGCTGGAACAGCTTGTGTTGGGTGATAGCCTGTTGCCACAGGTGCTGTGAGCGTTGGCCACGGCGTTGAATCGCAGTCAGCACCACGCGGTGCAATATCAGATGGATAACCACGGAAATCAGTACGATCAGCCCAAGCACCATCACCAAGGACATGATGTCGGTGAACTCTATCCCAAAGCGTTCCAACCACTCTCTTATCTGTTGCTGCATTTTCTCTCCCTAAAAAGTACGTAAAAATATCCAAGAAATCCAAAACCCATTAGCCTAACGGCTAGCGGGCGTGATATGTGTCTGTTTACTCACTTTTACATTGCAAATCAGCATCTCCACCCCTCAGCTCATCCCCGAGTTTGTTGCTCAGAGATGAGGGGGAAATGCACTCAACGTGGCATGGTGCGAGGCATTAGGCCATCGATTTCGTTTTGTTCATCAGGAGAAAAGTCATGCTGAATGCCTGGCATCAACCCGTTCCGCCATTCATGGAGAATAAGGGACAACGGCTGGATATCACGCTGTGGTTACAGGGAGATGATTTACCCGAACGGGTATTTCTGCGCGCCGAACCGGACAATGAAGAGTGGTTACTGATCATGAAGGCCCGGCAGGTCGCAGGAAAATGGCGTTATCAGGCCAGCCTGACGCTGCATGAAGGGGAACCGGTGCGGCGCTATTGTTTCAAACTGTTGTGGGCCGATCGTCAGCAATGGTTTGGCCCGGAGGGCTGGTCGCTGACGCCGCCGGGGCAACTGGCCCAGTTTGCGCTGGATGTGCCGGATAGCGCACCCTCCTGGGTGGCCGATCAGGTGTTTTATCAGATTTTCCCCGATCGCTTTGCCTGCAGCGGTAGGGAACATGGCATCAAAAATGGCAGCTATCATCATCACGCTTGTGGGTGTGACGTGGTGCGCCGTGATTGGCAGCATCCTCTGGAGGATGAATATGCCGCTTCTACCTTCTATGGTGGCGATCTGGATGGTATCAGCGAGAAACTGCCGTATCTGCAGAAGCTAGGCGTTACCGCGTTGTATTTAAATCCTATTTTCACCTCACCGAGCGTTCATAAGTACGATACGGAAGATTACTATCAGGTCGATCCTTACTTCGGCGGTAACGCGGCATTGCAGCGTTTGCGAGTAAGCACTCACAAGGTGGGTGTCAAACTGGTGCTGGATGGTGTGTTTAACCACACCGGCGATTCACATCCGTGGTTCGATCGCCATCAGCAGGTGGAGAATGGTGCCTGCCACAACCCGGACTCTCCGTATCGCGGCTGGTTCAATTTCTATCCGGATGGTAATGCGTTGAGCTGGAAGGGAAACACCAATCTGCCAAAGCTCAACTTTGCCGAACCGCAGGTGGTGGATGCCATTTACCGTGCAGAAAGCAGCGTGGTACGCCACTGGTTACGCCCGCCATACAGTATCGATGGTTGGCGTTTGGACGTGGTGCATATGCTTGGGGAGAATGGCGGGGCGCAGGGAAATCTATACCACTTGGCCGGGATTTATCAGGCCATCAAGCAGGAAAACCCGCAGGCTTATGTGCTAGGCGAACATTTTGGTGACGCACGCCGCTGGCTGCATGCCGGTGTTGAAGACGCCGCCATGAACTATATGGGCTTTGCCCTGCCGGTAAGGGCGTTTCTGGCCGGTGTCGACGTCGCCTATCATCCGGTGCAAATGGACGCGGCCGCGTGTGCGCAATGGATGGATGGCTACCGTGCCGGGCTGCCACATAACCGTCAGTTGATCCAGTTTAACCAGCTCGATAGCCATGACACCGCCCGCTTCCTGACGCTGCTGGGAAATAACCCGCAGCGCATGCAGATGGCGGCGGTGTGGTTGATTGGCTGGATTGGTGTGCCTTGCCTGTATTACGGTGATGAAATTGGCTTGGATGGGGGCAACGACCCGTTCTGTCGCAAGACTTTCCCTTGGGATGAGAGCCAGTGGGATCACCCATTGCTGGCCTTGTTCACTCGGCTGATAGCGTTACGCAAACAGAGCAAGGCGCTGCGACGCGGGGGCTGCCAGGTACTGTATGCACAAGGGGAAACGCTGGTGTTTGTTCGTACCTATCAGCGAGAGCAGGTGCTGATTGCTTTGCAGCGTAGCGGCAGCGGTGAGATTACATTGCCGTATAACCCCTTGTTACGGGATGGAAAATGGCAGCAGACCGTGGGTGAAGGGAAGCTCAATGCGGCGGAAGGTGGGCTGCGGCTACGGTTATCGGCCGAGTCGGCCAACCTGTGGCGCTTGCCACGCTGAGCCCTATGGCACTCCCTCTCCCGGTTGGGAGAGGGAAAGAAACTTAATATCCTACCGCCGATCCGGCAGGGCGACGTACATCGTTGGCGCCATACAGGTAACCTTCGCGCACTCGGCCAGAAACGGCCGAATCATTCCCTGAATTGGCCGGGCTGACGCCAGCCGCTCCCGGTAACCCCACCAGAATCAGCTCGGCGGCTCCCCAGGGCGTTTGCTCAATCATCTTGTACCCCATTCCCTTGAGGATGTTCAGCGTATCGGCGGAAACGCCTCGCTGCTCGTAATACACCTCATCTGGCAACCATTGGTGGTGGATCCTTGGGGCATCTACGGCCTCCTGCGGTGCCATTCCGTGATCAATCACGTTCAGGGCGGTTTGCAGCGTGATGGTAATGATGCGCGAGCCGCCAGGCGAACCGAGCACCATAAAGATCTTGTTATCTTTAGTGACCAGTGTCGGGCTCATAGACGATAGTGGGCGCTTACCGGGGGCGATGGCGTTTGCCGTCCCTTGTACCAGCCCATAGAGATTCTTCTCACCGACTTTGACCGTAAAGTCATCCATCTCATCATTGAGAAAGAATCCGGTCCCTGGGGCGATCACTACGGCACCGAAGCGACCATTGACGGTATAGGTGGTCGAGACGGCATTGCCTTGATGGTCGACGATGGAGTAGTGGGTAGTTTCCGGTTTTTCGTGGGGGGCCATGCCCGGCTGTACGTTTTCTGAAGGTGTCGCCTTATTGGCGACGATTTGTTTGCGGATGTCATCGGCGTAGCTTTTGCTCACCAGGCGGTCGATCGGGTTCTTGATAAATTCCGGGTCGCCCAAATAGGTATTGCGATCCATGTAGGCATGGCGCATGGCTTCGCTCAGGGTGTGAATTGCTGCTGCCGAGTTAAAGCCCATGCTCTTCAAATCGTAGCCTTCGACGATATTAAGAATTTCGCACAGTGTGACGCCACCAGAGCTGGGCGGTGGTGCAGAGACGAATTTATAACCGCGGTAGCTACAGGTAATCGGTGCTGTTTCGGTCACCTTGTAGTGCGCAAAGTCGGCAGCGGTCAGGATGCCGCCCCCTCGCTTAGCTGCGGCTTCAACCGCCTGGGGAATTTTACCTTGATAGAACGCTGAGGGGCCTTCTTTGGCAATGGCTTCCAGCGTATTAGCCAGATCGGTTTGTATCAGGCGATCGCCCGGTTGCAGAGGCGAGCCGTCTTTACGCAGGAAGATGCGTGCAGATTCAGGATCCTGTTTGAAACGTGCGACGGTGGTGTCGAGAATATCGGTATCGGCACGGGTCAGGATAAAACCTTCACGCGCCAGCCTGATGGCCGGTGCCATCACCTGTTCGCGGCTCAGTTTACCGTACTTTTTGCGTGCGGTTTCCATCCCCAGCACCGTACCTGGCACGCCAGCTGCCAGATAGCCATACAGGCTGGCGTCCTTTTTCACCTTACCGTCTGCGTCCAGATACATGTTGGCACTGGCGGCGGCCGGAGCGGTTTCACGGAAGTTGATAAAGGTATCGGTACCATCCGCCAGATGCAGGGTCATAAAACCGCCACCGCCGATATTCCCGCAGCAGGGGTTGACCACGGCCTGTGCATACCCGACGGCGACGGCGGCATCGACCGCGTTACCGCCCATCTTGAGAATATCCACACCGACCTGGGAGGCCAGATGCTGTGATGTCACCACCATGCCATTTTGCGCTTCCACCGCCGGGTTTGAGGCTGCATACAGCTGGCTGCTGACCAGCAAGGCTGCCAAGGTCAGCGGTTGACCCCATTTTTGCAAAAACATAACGACTCCTGTGTTGATCCCTGTGTTTTTATTTGTCCCGCAGGTGCTGCAAAGCGCAGGCCAACCCATGAAGAGTAGCTACGAATAGGGAATGCGACGGTAGGCAGAGTGAAAAATGTGAAGCGAAACAGGGGAATATTGCACTGGAGAGGGGCGGTTGCACCGATTTTGGGCATAAAAAAACCGGCCAACAGGGCTGACCGGTTCAGAGACTTGCAGGCTGAAATTACAGCTTGGCAGCATTCTCAGACAGGTATTTCGCTACGCCGTCTGGAGATGCGCCCATACCTGCTTTGCCTTTTTCCCACTGAGCTGGGCACACTTCGCCGTGCTCTTCGTGGAATTGCAGTGCATCAACGGTACGGATCATTTCGTCGATGTTACGGCCGATTGGCAGGTCGTTCACGATCTGAGAACGAACGATGCCGTTTTTGTCGATCAGGAAAGAACCACGCAGGGCAACGCCGGCTTCAGGGTGTTGAATACCGTAAGCTTGCATAATTTCGTGCTTGATATCAGCAACCATCGGGTATTTCACTTCACCGATGCCGCCTTTGTCGACAGGGGTTTTACGCCATGCGTTGTGGACAAATTCGGAGTCCATTGAAACGCCTACAACTTCAACGCCACGCTTCTGGAATTCTTCATAACGGTGATCGAAAGCGATCAGCTCAGAAGGACATACGAAGGTAAAGTCCATCGGCCAGAAGAACAGCACGGCTGGTCTGCCGTTCAGGTGCTTCTTCAGATTGAAGTTTTCTACGATTTCGCCACTGCCTAATACGGCAGCTGCTGTGAAGTCAGGGGCTTGACGAGTTACCAGGACCATAATTACTCCTGTAATAGTTGTTAAGGGGTTGATGTAAAAAGCAGTGGCCAGTATAAGGGCCGCTACCCGGTGATGAAAGGGTAAAAGACCAATCAATGAGATAGTTTTTACCTATCAAACCGAGAGATTAAATTTGGCAAGCTTTAAAAATAACCTTTTCGTACAAAAGGGCAAGGGCTAAAAGCCACATTCATGTAACCCTTTAAATGTCATGGTATTTTAGCCAGTCATTATAAGGTTTTGTTTTGGGCTTGTCGCATCATTCGCGGATAAAACTGCCAGAACTGTGTTTCAAGCTGATGATAATGGCGTTCTACTTCCGTAATAGAACCCGCCAGGGCTGCCAGACGCGGACGGCGGCTGGCCATGCCTTGTAATACCTCGGCGATAAAAGGCAGCTCGGCATAGCGCTCGAGCCAGCGTTCAGGCCAAAGATAGCTGTTAAGATTCTGGAAGCGCTGCGGCGTTTGCGCCAGGTGCGGTTCGATCAGATTACGTGCTTGCTGTGTGAAGCTCAGCAGGCTGCAGGTGGGTTCAAGCTGCTGCCAATGGCGAGCCAGAAAATGATCCCACACCACATCAAGCGTAATGGGCGCGACGCGACGAAATTCCGTGCTGAAATAATCGCGGCAGGCTTTAACTTCCGGTTGAGTATCAGTCAATACATCGACACGCCGATGCATCATGATGCCAGCGACCACCGCCGGATCGTAATCACCTGCGGGATTGCCACGTACGAAGTCAGCGAGCAGGTTGCCTAGCAGCGAGCTTTCCGCGAGCTGGGCCAAGTGGAGATGAGCGAGAAAATTCATACGGCAACTATAACGCAAGTCATGCAATTCCGCCTTATTCCTTGCTGCTTGTCGTCCACGGCTTTAGACTGTACCGCCTGTTTTTTCCGATTGTCTCTATTTTGAAGAAGTGAATATCCATGCGTGTCGCCGATTTTTCTTTTGAGCTTCCTGAGTCTTTGATTGCCCGTTATCCACAACCTGAGCGCAGTGCGTGCCGTTTGCTGCAATTGGACGGGCCGAGCGGAGCCTTGACGCACGGCGTATTCACCGATCTGCTTGATAAGCTGGAGGCGGGCGATCTGCTGGTATTCAACAATACCCGGGTGATCCCGGCACGCATGTTTGGCCGTAAGGTCAGCGGCGGTAAGATTGAAGTGCTGGTCGAGCGGGTGCTGGACGATCATCGGGTATTGGCACATGTGCGGGCCTCCAAAGCCCCCAAGCCTGGCGCAGAATTATTGCTGGGTGACGATGAAAGCATTGCCGCGACCATGGTCGCGCGCCACGACACCCTGTTTGAACTGCGCTTTAATGATGAGCGTGATGTCTTTACCATCCTCAATGCGGTGGGGCATATGCCGCTGCCGCCGTATATCGATCGTCCCGATGAAGACGCCGACCGCGAACTGTATCAGACCGTTTATAGCGAAAAGCCGGGAGCCGTTGCGGCACCGACTGCGGGGCTACACTTCGACGAGCCGCTATTGGCCGCGTTGCGTGCCAAGGGCGTTGAAATGGCGTTTGTGACGCTCCATGTAGGCGCAGGCACCTTTCAACCGGTGCGGGTGGAAACCATTGAAGAGCATGTGATGCATGCAGAATATGCCGAAGTGCCGCAGGACGTAGTGGATGCGGTGCTGGCTTGTAAAGCGCGTGGCAAAAGGGTCGTGGCCGTGGGCACCACGTCCGTGCGTTCTCTGGAAAGCGCCGCCAATGCCTGCCAGGAGGCGTTGATTGCGCCTTTCTTCGGCGATACCAGCATCTTTATCTATCCAGGTTACCATTATCAGGTGATCGATGCGCTGGTGACCAATTTCCACCTGCCGGAATCGACGCTGATCATGTTGGTTTCAGCCTTTGCTGGCTATAAAAACACCATGAATGCCTATCATCAGGCGGTGGCAGAGCAATATCGATTCTTCAGCTACGGAGATGCGATGTTTATCAGCCGTAATCCGCAGGCGGAGAGCGAATCCGTCGGCGAATAAATTTTCGAGGTATTACCCTAAATAATTGGAACTGCATCAAGGCGGCAAGGGAGCGAACCCCGATGAGTTTACATTGGTAAGTGATTCGGGTGAGTGAACGCAGCCAACACAGAGGCAGTTTCAAGTATGACGGGTATTAATGACGTTAGACTGTTTCTCTAACGTAGGAGGTTTTGTGAAGTACGAATTACAGACAACCGATGGCCGCGCACGTCGTGGCCGCCTGGTTTTTGAACGTGGCGTAGTGGAAACCCCGGCCTTTATGCCGGTCGGTACCTACGGCACGGTGAAAGGTATGACGCCGGAAGAAGTGAAAGATACCGGTGCGCAGATCCTGCTGGGTAACACCTTCCATCTGTGGTTGCGCCCAGGGCAGGAGATCATGAAGCTGCACGGCGATCTGCATGATTTTATGCAGTGGCACGGGCCGATTCTGACCGATTCCGGTGGTTTCCAGGTGTTCAGCCTGGGACCGATGCGCAAGATTAAAGAGGAAGGCGTTTATTTCCGTAATCCCATTAACGGCGATAAAGTGTTTCTCAGCCCGGAAAAATCGATGGAGATCCAGTACGATCTGGGGTCTGACATCGTAATGATTTTCGATGAATGCACGCCATACCCGGCCGATTGGGACTATGCCAAGCGTTCGATGGAAATGTCGTTGCGCTGGGCGCAGCGCAGCCGCCAGCGTTTTGATGAGCTGAACAACAAGAATGCGTTGTTCGGTATTATTCAGGGCGGTGTTTACGAAGATTTACGAGATGTTTCGGTAAAAGGGCTGGTGGATATCGGCTTTGATGGTTACGCTGTGGGCGGCTTGGCGGTCGGTGAGCCAAAAGAGGATATGCATCGCATTCTTGAACATGTTTGTCCACAAATTCCTGAAGATAAGCCACGCTATCTGATGGGTGTTGGCAAGCCGGAAGATCTGGTAGAAGGCGTTCGTCGCGGTATCGATATGTTCGATTGCGTGATGCCAACGCGTAATGCCCGCAACGGCCATCTGTTTGTGACTGACGGTGTGGTAAAAATCCGTAACGCCAAGCACAAGGATGATACCTCTACGCTGGATAAAGACTGTGATTGCTACACATGCCGCAATTACAGCCGAGCCTACTTGCATCATCTCGACCGTTGCAACGAAATACTCGGTGCCCGATTGAACACGATTCATAACCTGCGCTACTACCAACGCTTGATGGCGGGTTTACGCCAGGCCATTGAAGAGGGTAAATTAGAGCAGTTTGTTGCGGATTTTTATGGGCGGATCGGCAAACCGATTCCACCTTTAAATACCTGATAGATTTCAAACCGTGGCCAGATGGCGACCGAATGTTTCCCCAGACTCCTGGATAGCCAGGTGACCGGGGGCAAAGAGAGAAGCCAGCACTGCCGCAGTCTGAAGGACAAAGGGTAGAACGCTTGAATTAATAATTGATAACTTAATGAGGGAATTTCAATGAGCTTTTTCATTTCTGACGCCGTCGCATCCGCAGGGGCTCCGGCTCAGGGAAGCCCGTACTCTCTGATCATTATGCTGGTGGTGTTTGGTCTGATCTTCTATTTCATGATCCTGCGTCCACAGCAGAAACGCGCCAAAGAGCACAAAAAGCTGATGGACTCCATCGGTAAGGGTGATGAAGTGTTGACCACCGGTGGCCTGATTGGCCGTGTCACTAAAGTGGCTGACACCGGTATTATTGCCATCGCGCTGAACGACACCACGGAAGTGATGATCAAGCGTGACTTCGTGGCGGCCGTTCTGCCGAAAGGTACTATGAAGGCCCTGTAATTTTGTTTTCCCTAAGGGAATTGCCGTGCTAAACCGTTATCCTTTGTGGAAGTACCTGATGCTGATCGTCGTGATCTTCGTCGGTCTGCTTTATGCGCTTCCCAACATCTACGGTGAGGATCCGGCCGTACAAATCACTGGCGCGCGCGGTGTCGCCGCCAGTGAGACTACGCTGGTCCAAGTCCGTAACGTATTAGAAAAAGAAAATATTGCGAGCAAGTCGATTGCGCTGGAAAACGGTGCAATCCTGGCTCGCTTTAAAGATCCTGACGTTCAGTTGCGTGCCCGCGAAGCCTTGATGGCGGAATTGGGTGACAAATATGTTGTGGCACTGAACCTTGCCCCGGCAACGCCAGCCTGGCTTGCGATGCTCAATGCAGAGCCGATGAAGCTGGGCCTGGACTTACGTGGTGGTGTGCACTTCCTGATGGAAGTCGACATGGACACCGCACTGAGCAAGTTGCAAGAACAAACCATGGATACCCTGCGCAGCGAACTGCGTGAAAAGGGCATTCCCTATGCCTCGATCCGCAAGTTGGACAACAACGGCGTGGAAGTCCGCTTCCGTGACGACGCTGCCCGCGATCAGGCCATCAGCTACATGACACCGCGCCAGCGTGACCTGGTGCTTTCTGCCAATGGCAGCAACACGCTGAAAGCCACGATGACCGACGCCCGCCTGAGCGAAGCGCGGGAGTACGCGGTACAGCAGAACATCACCATCCTGCGTAACCGTGTCAACCAGCTCGGCGTTGCCGAACCGTTGGTACAGCGCCAGGGTGCCGACCGTATCGTTGTTGAGCTGCCGGGTATTCAGGATACGGCGCGTGCCAAAGAAATTTTGGGCGCAACCGCGACCCTGGAGTTCCGTTTGGTGAACACCAATGCGGATGCGACTGCAGCAGCAAGCGGTCGTGTGCCAGGGGATTCAGAGGTGAAATACACCCGTGAAGGCCAGCCGATCGTGCTTTACAAGCGCGTTATCCTGACTGGTGACCACATCACGGATTCCACCTCCAGCACCGATGAATACAACCAGCCGCAGGTTAATATCTCGCTGGACAGTGCCGGTGGTACCGCCATGTCCAACTTCACCAAGGATAACATTGGCAAACCAATGGCGACCCTGTTTGTGGAGTATAAAGACAGCGGTAAAAAAGACACCAATGGCCGTGCGGTTCTGGTGAAACAGGAAGAAGTGATCAACGTGGCGAATATTCAGTCGCGTCTGGGGAACAGCTTCCGTATTACCGGCATCAACAACCCGAACGAAGCTCGTCAGCTTTCGCTGCTGCTGCGTGCCGGTGCATTGATCGCGCCTATCCAGATTGTGGAAGAGCGTACTATTGGCCCAACACTGGGTCAGCAGAACATTACCCAGGGTCTGGAAGCTTGTCTGTGGGGCCTGGTGGCTTCTATCGTGTTCATGGTGGTCTGGTACCGTAAGTTTGGTCTGATCGCCTCAACCGCACTGATGGCCAACCTGGTGCTGATTGTCGGCGTGATGTCACTGTTACCAGGGGCAACGCTAACCATGCCGGGGATTGCCGGTATCGTGCTGACGCTGGCGGTGGCGGTCGACGCCAACGTATTGATAAACGAACGTATCAAGGAAGAGCTGAAGAATGGGCGATCCATCCAGCAGGCGATCCATGAGGGCTATAAAGGCGCGTTCTCCAGTATTATTGATGCGAACCTCACCACCTTGATTACCGCAATCATTCTGTACGCCGTGGGTACCGGTTCGATAAAGGGCTTTGCAATTACCACCGCAATCGGTGTGGCAACGTCCATGTTCACCGCTATTGTCGGTACCCGTGCCATCGTCAACCTGCTTTACGGCGGCAAGCGCATTAACAAGCTGTCTATCTGAGGAGTGCGTTGTGGCACAGGATTATACTGTTGAACAACTCAACTACGGCCGTAAAGTCTATGACTTTATGCGCTGGGATTACGTGGCCTTTGGCATCTCTCTGGTGCTGTTGATCGCGTCGATCGCCACTATGTCGGTGCGTGGTTTTAACTGGGGCTTGGATTTCACCGGAGGTACGGTGATTGAAATTACCCTGGAGCAACCCGCGAATCTGGACCTGATGCGCGATACGTTGGAAAAAGCCGGGTTCCAGGACCCGATTATTCAGAACTTTGGCAGCAGCCGTGACGTTATGGTGCGTATGCCACCGGCGGTCGGTACCGCTGGCCAGGAACTGGGTAACAAAGTGATTGGCGTGATCAACGAATCCGTTGATAAGAACGCGAGCGTCAAGCGTATCGAATTTGTTGGCCCGAGTGTTGGGGCAGAACTGGCGCAAACCGGTGGCATGGCGCTGCTGGTAGCGTTGATCTGTATCCTGATTTACGTTGGGTTCCGTTTCGAATGGCGTCTGGCGTTGGGGGCGGTTATCTCACTGGCGCACGACGTGGTCATCACTATGGGAGTACTGTCACTGTTCCATATTGAGATTGACCTGACTATCGTCGCTTCACTGATGTCGGTAATCGGTTACTCGCTCAACGACAGTATCGTGGTTTCTGACCGTATTCGTGAGAACTTCCGCAAGATCCGTCGCGGTACGCCTTACGAAATCATGAACGTCTCGCTGACGCAGACGCTGAGCCGTACCATCATGACCTCCGCCACGACGTTGATGGTGGTGCTGATGCTGTACATCTTCGGCGGCGCAATGCTGCAGGGCTTCTCGCTGACCATGTTGATCGGTGTGTCTATCGGTACTATCTCTTCTATCTACGTGGCCTCTGCGCTGGCGTTGAAGTTGGGGATGAAACGCGAACACATGCTGCAACAGAAAGTGGAGAAAGAGGGCGCAGACCAGCCTTCAATCCTGCCGTGATTGATCTACGCGTGCCTGAATAAGCCACGCGTAACTTAGACTGAATGCCGGTCAGCTTACGCTGACTGGCATTTTTTTTGATGTGCCAGTGCACTGAAACGCGGTTGCAATTGAGGGCGCGCCAATCGGCGTGAGGTGGGCCACTCTACGCGGTAAGCGTCAATCCGCGTTGGCGGCGGCTGCCGTAGCGGGTTCTATGCTGTGCACACGAATATAACCCAGTTGTTCCGGTGTGAGCCCGCTCAGGCGTAGCTCAAACACCTGCTCGGTTTTTGGCAGCAGCGAACTGCGGCTGCGGATAAACTGCGATTGGGCATCAGCCGTCAATGGCATGCCGGTGGTGGCATCCAACTGACCCCATTCCACGGTAGCGGTAAAATCAGGCAGGTATTGGCCAGATAGCGTGCGGATAAAGAGCATTGCCTGGCTGCCATTAGCCTCATTCTTCACATAGTTAAGTGAAAGGCTCAACTCGCCCACGCTGCTTTGTAATCTGGCGGCGTTATTGGCAGCAGGCAGCAGGTAAACCCCGTGAGTGGAGTTCTGGTTAAGTCTGTTTTGGCGCTCCAGAGCAAGGGCCTGATCGGCCAGCGTCCCCAGCATTTGTTTCAGCTCAACCACCTGGCTTTTTAGTTTCGGAATTTCGCGGTTTTGCGCGCACCCTGCCAGTAGGATCATGGCGGTAAGCAGGCAAACCTTACGATAACTGATTGTCATGGCGGCAATTTCCTTTTTCGTGACACCGGTTACCAGCTTAGCCTCATCGGGGGGTAAAGTCATGTTCGCAACCCGGTTATGGCTGGTTTATTGCGCAATCATGGCGGCAAATCGCAACAAATGTCTGGCGGTCTTTGTTGTAGCGGAAGTTCGGGGTAAACTGTTCTTAACTATAAAAACGCTTATCAGGACGAGTTATGCATTGCCCTTTCTGCGCTGCCGTTGATACCAAAGTCATTGATTCCCGCCTGGTGGGGGATGGATCGCAGGTGCGCCGTCGTCGCCAATGTCTGGTCTGTAATGAACGTTTTACCACGTTTGAAGTGGCCGAACTGGTGATGCCACGTGTTATTAAAAGTGATGAGGTTCGCGAACCGTTCAACGAAGATAAACTACGGCGTGGCATGCTGAAAGCGTTGGAAAAACGCCCGGTCAGCTCAGACGACGTGGAAAATGCCATCAACCACATTAAATCTCAACTGCGTGCCACTGGCGAACGCGAAGTCCCCACCAAGATGGTGGGTAACCTGGTGATGGATGCGCTAAAGAAGCTGGATAAAGTTGCCTACATCCGCTTTGCATCGGTTTACCGCAGCTTTGAAGATATTCGCGAATTCGGCGAAGAGATCGCCAAACTGCAGGATTAACAGGATCCTCATGCATAACGACGAATTTTACCTAGCCCGTGCTTTTGAACTGGCACGCCTGGGGCGTTTCACCACGACACCAAATCCCAACGTTGGCTGCGTTATCGTGCGCGAGGGGAATATCGTCGGCGAGGGCTACCATCTACGGGCTGGTGAACCTCACGCGGAAGTGCATGCTTTGCGTATGGCGGGCGAACAGGCCCGTGGGGCTACCGCTTATGTCACATTGGAGCCCTGTAGCCATCATGGCCGTACACCGCCCTGTGCAGAGGCATTGATTGCTGCGGGGGTCAGCCGTGTGGTGGCTGCCATGCAGGATCCTAACCCTCAGGTCGCCGGGCGCGGGCTATATAAATTACAGCAGGCAGGCGTTGAGGTTCGCCATGGCGTGATGCTGGCAGAGGCTGAAGCGGTCAATCTGGGTTTCCTCAAGCGTATGCGCACCGGGTTCCCTTATGTGCAGCTGAAATTGGGGGCGTCACTGGATGGCCGCACCGCCATGGCATCGGGAGAAAGCCAGTGGATCACATCGAAGCAGGCCAGGCAGGATGTTCAGCGCCTGCGGGCGGAAAGTTCGGCGATCCTCAGTACCAGTGCCACCGTATTGGCAGACGATCCTTCGCTGACGGTACGGTGGGATGAATTGGACAGCGATACTCAGCAGATCTACCCGCGTGAAAACCTGCGCCAGCCGTTGCGCATTATTCTGGATAGCCAGAACCGGGTAACCCCGCAGCATCGGGTGATACAACAACCTGGCACAACCTGGTTGGCACGTCTGCAGCCGGACGCGCAAATCTGGCCGGAGGGCGTAGAGCAATTGTCGTTCCCTGCGCTGGGTGGCGGTATCGATCTGGTGGTGATGATGATGCAGTTGGCCAAACGTCAGGTGAACAGCATCTGGGTTGAGGCGGGGGCGCAGCTGGCCGGTGCGCTGTTGCAGGCCGGATTGGTCGACGAGCTTATTGTATATGTCGCGCCCAAATTATTGGGTGACAATGCGCGTGGGCTTTGCCAGTTGCCGGGGCTCACGCAGTTGGCCGATGCACCGGAGTTTGTCTTTAGCGATGTGCGCCAGGTTGGTCCCGATTTACGTCTGCGGTTAAAGGCTAAATACTGAATGCCACTTTTGCTTGCCGGCGCCGTGAGTGTTTTACAAAACCGCCGCGCAGGCAAGCAAAGAATATGTTAGAATCCGCCCCCCTGCGGGGTACTGAACCCATTTTTAAGGAAAGCCCATGAAAGTTATCGAAGGTGTTGTTGCTACTCCTAATGCCCGTGTGGCGATCGCAATTGCACGTTTTAACAATTTCATCAACGACAGCCTGCTGCAAGGTGCTATCGATGCACTGAAACGTATTGGCCAGGTTGCTGATGACAACATCACTGTTGTCTGGGTCCCTGGCGCTTACGAGCTGCCGTTAACCGCGCGCGTACTGGCTAATACTGGTAAATATGACGCCGTTATTGCTTTAGGTACCGTGATCCGTGGGGGCACCGCGCACTTCGAATATGTGGCTGGCGAAGCCAGTTCTGGCCTGGGTAATGTCTCACTGAATACCGAGATCCCGGTTGCCTTTGGCGTGCTGACCACCGAAAGCATCGAACAAGCGATCGAGCGTGCCGGTACCAAAGCGGGCAACAAAGGCGCAGAAGCTGCCCTGACCGCACTTGAAATGATCAATGTCATCAAAGCTATTAAAGCCTGAATTTAGTTAAGGGGAATTCCGTGAAACCTGCTGCTCGTCGCCGCGCTCGTGAGTGCGCTGTTCAAGCGCTTTACTCTTGGCAGTTGTCTAAAAATGACATTGCCGATGTTGAACACCACTTCCTGACGGAGCAGGATGTCAAAGATGTTGACGTCGCCTATTTTCGTGAGCTGCTGTCCGGCGTGGCAGTTAACGCAGGTATGCTGGATGGCCTGATGGCCCCCTACCTGTCGCGCCAGCTCGAAGAATTGGGCCAGGTGGAAAAAGCCGTGCTGCGCATCGCGCTGTTCGAGCTGAAAATGCGTGAAGATGTCCCTTACAAGGTGGCTATCAACGAAGCGATCGAACTGGCTAAGACCTTCGGTGCTGAAGATAGCCATAAGTTTGTGAATGGGGTGCTGGATAAAGCAGCCCCTAGCATCCGTAAGAAAAAATAAAAAGTAAGGCCGGGAAACCGGCCTTACTTTCGTTGGAAGACTAACCATGGCATGCGGCGAATTTGACCTCATTGCCCGCTATTTTGACCGGTTCAAAAGTGTGCGCCGGGATGTACAGCTGGGCATTGGAGATGACTGCGCACTTCTGACAGTGGCAGAAAAACAGCTTTTAGCCGTCAGTACCGATACCCTGGTTTCGGGTGTTCATTTCCTGGCGGATATCGATCCCGCCGATCTCGGCTATAAAGCATTGGCAGTTAACCTGAGCGACCTGGCAGCAATGGGCGCCGATCCCGCGTGGCTATCGTTGGCGATGACGTTGCCGAAAGTCGATGAACCCTGGCTCAAGGCGTTCAGCGATAGCCTGTTCGAACAGCTAAACTACTATGGTATGCAGCTGATTGGTGGAGACACCACCCGTGGCCCGCTGAGCATGACCTTGACGATCAATGGCTTGATCCCTGCCGGGCGTGCGTTAACACGCGGCGGCGCGCGGATCGGCGACTGGATTTATGTGACCGGTACGCTCGGTGATAGCGCCGCCGGGTTGGCGATCCTGCAAGAGCGTCTGCAAGTGGATGATCGGGCAGCGCGTGAATATCTGGTGAAGCGCCATCTCCGCCCGTTGCCACGTGTGCTGCAGGGGCAGGCGTTGCGTGATTTGGCCAGCTCCGCGATAGATATTTCAGACGGCCTGATTTCAGACCTGAAGCATATCCTTGGTGCCTCCGCCTGCGGGGCGCGTATCGAGCTGGATGAATTGCCAATGTCACAGGCGTTGACCGGTAATACTGATGCGCAGCAGGCGCTACGTTGGGCGCTGACCGGCGGTGAGGACTATGAACTGTGCTTCACCGTGCCAGAGATTAATCGCGGGGCGCTGGAAGTGGCACTGAGCCATTTAGGGGCCGATTACACCTGTATTGGTCAGATCGGCCCACAGTCTGAAGGCATGACGTTCTATCGTGATAACCGAGAGGTTGAGCTGCCGTGGCAGGGTTACGATCACTTCAGCGTTGAGCAAGAATCATGAAGGATGAAGCGAAAAGCCGGTTGCGTATGAGCAACCCATGGCATCTGTTGGCGACGGGGTTTGGTAGCGGTTTATCCCCTGTTATGCCGGGCACGATGGGATCGATCGCCGCCATTCCGTTTTGGTTGTTGCTGATCCAGTTGCCGTGGCAACTTTACTCGCTGCTGGTCATGTTCAGTATCTGCATCGGCGTCTATCTGTGCCATCAGACCGCGAAAGACATGAAAGTGCACGATCATGGCAGCATTGTCTGGGATGAATTTGTCGGGATGTGGATCACCCTGATGGCGCTGCCCGTCAACAGTTGGCAATGGGTTGCTGCCGGGTTTGTGGTATTCCGCATTCTGGATATCTGGAAACCGTGGCCGATCCGCTGGTTTGATCGCAACGTGCATGGTGGCATGGGGATCATGGTGGACGATATCGTCGCCGGGGTGATTGCTGCCGGTGTGATTTATCTGGTGGGGAATCACTGGCCGATAGGGCTGTTCTGATATCCTCTCGTCACGGAGGGGGCGCAGGTATTCGCCCCCACAACGGTCTCGTTATTCAAAACCGACCACATGATGCGGCACGTATGCTGTTTCCAACTCTGCAATCTCTTCCGGTGTGAGTGTCAGATCAACGGCGGCTACGGCATCGGCCAGATGTTCGCTGCGTGATGCGCCAATAATCGGTGCAGTGACCACCGGTTTGCTCAACAGCCAGGCCAAGGCAATCTGTGCTCGCGAAACGCCACGCTGCTCGGCGAGGGTGGCTACCCGTTCGGCAATCAGTGCGTCGATCCCGTCGGTGGCGTCATACAGGGTTTTGCCATAGTTATCTGAGACCAGCCGGGCGGTGGTTTCCCCCCAGGGACGTGTCAGTCTGCCGCGAGCCAGAGGGCTCCACGGCAGCACGGCAATGCCTTCGGCAGCGCAAAGCGGGTGCATCTCACGCTCCTCTTCACGTTGGATCAGGTTGTACTGATCCTGCATACTGACAAAACGAGTCCAACCGTGCAGATCGGCGGTATAAAGCGCTTTGGCAAATTGCCAGGCAAACATGGATGAAGCGCCGATGTAACGTGCCTTACCGGCTTTTACCACGTCATGCAGGGCTTCCAGCGTTTCTTCGATCGGTGTTTCATAGTCCCAGCGGTGGATTTGCAGTAAATCAACGTAGTCAGTACCCAGGCGCTTCAGGCTGTCATCGATAGATTGCATAATCTTGGGGCGTGATAGGCCGCGCTCCAGATTACTCATCGCGTTATAGACTTTGGTGGCAATCACGACATCTTCGCGGCGGGTATAATCACGCAGGGCACGGCCAACGATTTCCTCGCTGCTGCCATCGGAATAGTTGTTAGAAGTATCAAAGAAGTTGATGCCAGCATCCAGAGCCTGTTTGATCAACGGGCGGCTGCTATCTTCCGGTAGTGTCCAGGCGTGGTTGCCGCGAGCAGGTTCACCGTAGGTCATACAGCCCAGGCAAATTCGGGAAATGTGCAGCTCGGTCTTACCCAGCTTTAGATATTTCATGCTTATCTCCTGTGTACCGTTCAAAAAATAACTGTAACGGATCATGATGCAGAAATGATGGGGACAAGCTCACGACTTTGAGGTTAGGCAGGAGGGGGGAATATGGGCGCAATAGGCTGCGCCCGACACGAAGTTACGCCAACCAGACCTCGATCTGGCGTTGAATACCGGCGGCATCCAGGCCCAGATCGCTACGGATCTCTTCCTGGCTACCCTGCGGGATGAAATAATCAGGCAGGCCAATGTTCAGCACCGGCACTATACGGCGTTTGGCCATCAACAGTTCGTTCACACCGCTGCCAGCCCCTCCCATAATGGCGTTTTCTTCCAACGTCACCAGCACTTCATGGCTAGCGGCCATCTCCAGCACCAGTTGTTCATCCAGGGGTTTAACAAAACGCATATCAACCAACGTGGCATTCATGGTTTCGGCCACCAGTGCCGCTTCTGGCAACAGTGTTCCGAAGTTGAGGATAGCGATTTTTTCACCTTCCCGGCGCACTATACCTTTACCGATGGGCAAGGCGGCCAACGGTTCTAATGTGGCTCCCGTGCCGTTGCCGCGTGGATAGCGTACTGCCGTTGGGCCTTCGCGGTACTGATAGCCGGTGTACAGCATCTGACGGCACTCGTTTTCGTCGCTTGGCGTCATGATCACCATGCCCGGGATACAGCGCAGGAAGGAAATATCGAACGCCCCCTGGTGGGTCTGGCCATCGGCACCGACAATACCGCCGCGATCGATGGCAAACATTACCGGCAGTTTCTGGATCGCCACATCGTGGATCACCTGGTCGTAGGCGCGCTGCAGGAAGGTGGAGTAGATAGCAACTATCGGTTTATAACCGCCAATGGCCAGCCCTGCGGCAAAGGTGACTGCGTGCTGCTCGGCGATCGCGACGTCGAAATATTGTTGCGGATATTCACGTGAGAACTGCACCATGCCTGAGCCCTCACGCATCGCAGGCGTGATTGCCATCAGTTGGCTGTCTTTGGCCGCCATCTCACACAGCCATTCACCAAAGATCTTCGAATAGGTTGGCAAACCGCCGGCGCTTTTTGGCAGAGTGCCGCTGGCAGGATCGAATTTGGGTACGGCATGGAAGCTGATGGGATCTTTTTCTGCCGGTGCATAACCTCGGCCTTTTTTGGTCATGATATGCAGTAATTGAGGGCCTTTGAGCTCGCGCATGTTTTTCAGCGTGGCGGCCAACCCTTGCACATCGTGACCATCGACCGGGCCAATGTAGTTAAAGCCCAACTCTTCAAACAGCGTGCCGGGCACCACCATGCCTTTCAGATGCTCTTCTGTGCGTTTTAACAGCTCTTTGATCGGCGGCAGGCCAGAGAGCACTTTCTTGCCACCTTCGCGCAGCGTGGAATAAAGCTTACCAGACAGCAGTTGCGCCAGATGGTTGTTCAGCGCCCCGACGTTTTCGGAGATCGACATTTCGTTGTCATTCAGTACCACCAGCATATCGGGAGTGATATCCCCCGCATGATTCATGGCTTCAAACGCCATGCCAGCGGTGATGGCCCCATCGCCAATCACGCAGACAGTACGGCGATCCTTACCTTCACGCGCGGCGGCGACGGCCATACCAAGACCGGCGCTGATTGAAGTGGAGGAGTGGCCGACAGATAACACGTCATATTCGCTTTCGTCACGCCATGGGAAGGGGTGCAAACCGTTTTTCTGCCGAATGGTGGCGATACGGTCACGGCGGCCTGTCAGAATTTTATGCGGATAAGCCTGATGACCTACGTCCCAGACCAGATGGTCGAATGGGGTGTTGTAGACGTAATGCAGTGCCACTGTCAATTCGACGGTACCCAGCCCAGAGGCAAAGTGACCACTGGAGCGGCTGACGCTGTCCAGCAGATATTGCCGCAGTTCGTCACACAACTTCGGCAGGCTTTCTTTTGGCAATGAGCGGAGTTCTTCCGGGGTTTCCGCTAGTGCCAAGGTCGGGTATTTGGCTATATCAAGGCTCATGCAATACTCATATCAGAGGTGTTGGCTTTAAACGTCAGTTGTCGCGTTCAATAATGAAGCTGGCTAACGCACGCAATGGCGCTGTGTTATAGGATTGTGTTGCCAAAGAGGCTAAGGCGGCCAAGGCTTCCTGGTAAAGATCCCACGCTTTTAACTTCGCGCTGTCAAGCCCTAGCAGGGCTGGGTAGGTGCTCTTTCCAAGCTGTTGGTCTGAACCTTGGCGTTTGCCGATTTTTTCGGTTTCACCCACGACGTCGAGAATGTCATCCTGCACTTGAAAAGCCAGGCCAATGGCGGCGGCATAACGATCAAGCAAGGGCAAGGCAGCCCTACCAGGTTCACCCGCAGCCAGCGCCCCTAGACGAACAGCGGCACGAATGAGAGCGCCGGTTTTGTGGCGATGGATCTGTTCCAGCGCTTGCAGATCGACGTGTTTACCTTCGGCTTCCAGATCCAATGACTGGCCACCACACATACCGGCAACGCCGCTCGCCGTCGCCAGCTCTGAAATCATCGCGAGGCGATCGCGCAGCGCAACATCGGGCATCTCTGCATCGGCAAGGATTGAGAAAGCCAGCGTTTGCAGGGCATCCCCTGCGAGGATCGCGTTGGCTTCACCAAATTTGATATGGCAGGTGGGTTGGCCCCGGCGCAGGTCGTCATCGTCCATGGCCGGTAGATCATCGTGGATCAGTGAGTAGGCATGAATGCATTCCACCGCCGCGGCAGGCGCATCCAGATTATTCAGGCTCAGCCCAAACATCTGGCCGGTGGTATAAACCAGAAAGGGCCGTAGTCGTTTGCCGCCTAATAGCGCACCGTGGCGCATGGCCTCGACCATTCTGCCATCACTGAACGGCAAGGGGGCGATATAGTTCAGCAGTGCACGATCGCTGCGCTGGCGAAGGGCCTGTAACTGATCTTGGAACTCAGACATCGTTATTACTCAGCGTCCGGGGTAAAAGGGGCCAGCGCAGTATCATCGTTACTGTCGTTGAGCAGGATCTGTACACGCTGCTCAGCCTGTTGCAGTTTTTGTTGGCCTTGGCGCGCCAGTTGCACACCACGCTCAAACTCATTCAGCGCTTCTTCCAATGGCAATTCGCCGGACTCCAGGCGTGTGACGATACCTTCAAGTTCACCAAGTGAGCTCTCAAAGCTGATGCTTTGCTCTTTACTGTCTGATTGTGCAGGTTTTTTCGGCATAATTTTCTTTTTACATCATCATGTGAACACTGGGCCAGAGCCTATCCTAGCGGATCTTGGTTAGCAAATCATGGCGCGTCTATGTGGTTTTGTGCACGGTGGACGATCAGATAGTGATATACTTCGCGCCCAGATATAAACATTATCCTTCAAGTTGCCTCTTTGTGGTTACGCTTGTTCATCCCGGTTACTGAGTATCTCTGTTCCTGGGGACCTGCGCGCTTGCCGCTGCAAGGCATTTTGAATGATGTTGTGTATAAGAATGATAAAAGTTCGTGAGAGGCGACGTTTTATCATTCTTATCGTCATTGTATACCTAATCGCTTTCAAGTTGCAGCCAACCGCCGCCGCTTGAGAAGGGGTAGGGTATAAATCTTTTACCCCGAAATTCTTATCAGACAATAAAGACCGCCATGAAGTTTATCATTAAATTGTTCCCGGAAATCACCATCAAGAGTCAATCTGTGCGCTTGCGCTTCATTAAGATCCTGACTACTAACATCCGTAACGTCCTGAAGCAGTATGATGAAACGCTGGCGGTTGTCCGTCACTGGGATTTTATCGAGGTGCGGGCTAAAGATGAAAATCAGCGCCCGGCAATTGCCGATGCATTAACGCGTATTCCCGGTATTCACCATATCCTGGAAGTGGAAGACCGCGCCTATACCGATGTGCATAACATCTTTGAACAGACGCTGGAAACCTATCGGGAACAGTTGGAAGGCAAGACCTTCTGTGTGCGCGTTAAACGTCGTGGCAAGCACGAATTCAGTTCGCAGGATGTGGAACGCTATGTTGGCGGTGGTCTGAATCAGCATATCGAAAGTGCGCGCGTAAAACTTTCGCACCCACAGGTGACGGTGAATCTGGAGATTGAAGACGACAAGCTGATGCTGGTCAAAGCGCGTCGCGAAGGGATCGGCGGTTATCCTATCGGAACTCAGGAAGATGTCCTGTCACTGATTTCTGGTGGTTTTGATTCCGGTGTGTCCAGCTACATGCTGATGCGTCGCGGCTGCCGAGTGCATTATTGCTTCTTTAACCTGGGCGGTGCCGCGCACGAAATTGGCGTGAAGCAGGTGGCTTACTATCTGTGGAACCGTTTTGGCAGCTCGCACAAGGTGCGCTTTGTCGCCATCGACTTTGAGCCGGTGGTGGGTGAGATCCTGGAAAAGGTAGACGACGGCCAGATGGGCGTGGTGCTCAAGCGTATGATGGTACGTGCAGCTTCTCAGGTTGCCGAGCGTTATGGCGTGCAGGCATTGGTGACCGGCGAAGCGCTTGGCCAGGTCTCCAGCCAGACGCTGACCAACCTGCGTCTGATTGATAATGCTGCCGATACGCTGATCCTGCGTCCGCTGATTTCTCATGATAAAGAGCACATTATCAAGATTGCGCGCGAGATCGGTAGCGAAGACTTCGCCAAGACCATGCCTGAATATTGTGGGGTGATCTCAAAGAATCCGACAGTCAAAGCGGTGAAAAGCAAAATTGAAGAAGAAGAGGGCAACTTCGACTTCGATATTCTGGATCGCGTAGTGCGTGAAGCGCGTAATGTGGATATTCGCACTATCGCGGAAGAAGCGCAGCAACAGGTTACCGAAGTGGAAACCGTGGCTGAATTTACTGCTGATGAAGTGATTCTGGATATCCGCTCTATCGACGAGCAGGAAGAAAAACCGCTGCAACTGGCACAGGTTGAGGTTAAACCTTTACCGTTCTACAAACTGAGCACGCAATTTGGCGATCTCGACCAGAGCAAAACCTATCTGCTGTATTGTGATCGCGGCGTGATGAGTCGTCTGCAAGCGTTGTATCTGCTTGAGCAGGGCTACGCCAACGTTAAGGTTTACCGCCCGTAATCCCTGCTTCATCCCCAAGAGATTTCAGCCGTGGCTAGGCGGCAACCGAACAGACTCCCAGACGCTCACTTAAGTCAGCGACTGGGAGGCGTGAGGGCTGGCAACCAAAGATGAAGGGGAGTTAATCGCGGAAGTCGTACATACCGGGGATCAGCACCAACTGTGCGGCTACCTCAGCGGCTTTGGCCTTACCCAGAAGTAAATCGATCAGCTTTAGGGCAAACTCCATTGCGGTGCCAGGCCCTTGGCTGGTGAGCAGATTAACGCGTGGATCGAAGACCACGCGTCGCTCCATCCATTTTTCAGTCGGGATCTGTTCTTTCAACCCTGGAAATCCGGTCATGTTCCCTACCGGGAACAGATCGTGATGCTGCAAGACCAGGGCTGGTGCTGCGCAGATGGCCGCCACGATTTTGCCCTGCAGATGCATCTGACGGACTTTCTCTACCAGCAGCGGGCTGTCGCGAAAGCATTCTGCACCTTTGAGGCCGCCCGGTAAGACGATGGCGTCAAAAGGATCGTCAACAATCGCGACCAGCGGGGCATCTGCCAGCAGTTTTACGCCGCGTGAACAGACGATGGTCAGGCTGCCGTCCCCGGCCACGCTGGCCGTTGTCACTTTTATCCCGGCGCGAACCAGCAGATCGATAGTGGTAACGGCTTCGGTTTCTTCACTACCAGGTGCCAGGCAGACCAATGCCGATGCGCTCATATTCATTTTCCTTTCGCTTAATCATTTCAAACAACCGGGTATTTTCAGGCAGACTAATGCCGTGGCTGCGCCCGCGACGCAGTAAATAACCGGTAATGTAGTCGATCTCGGTGTGCCGTTGTGCTCGGATATCCTGCAGCATCGACGAGACGTTGTCGGCGGTACTGTGGATCACTTGCATCACATAAGACAGCAGTCCTTCACAGGATGTGTGGTGCCCTTCCATTTCCATGACGCTGGCCACTTCGCGGCAGATAAGCTCAATCTGTTGTGGATAACGTTGCAGATCGCCGTTGCGGCAGTCATACAGCGCTGTCAATGGGTTGATGACGCAGTTGACCGCCAGCTTACGCCAACTGGCAGAAGCGATGTTGTTATGCCAGGCCACATCCGGCAAAGCCTGGTGCAGTATCTCTGCCAGATGGCTAAGGTGTGTGGCTTGTGACGTTGTTGGGCCGATATGCGTGATGCCATTGGCGACATGAACAATAGTATTACCATCATGACGGGCGGCATGTGTCGTATTACCCTGCAGCACCGGTTGGCTGTGTGGTGGCAGTTCATCCTGAGTCCCCATACCGTTATGCAACAGCAAAATGGCACAGCGCGGGTTTAGTTTGGGGAGTAATGTGGTCACGGCCCCGGAGACCTGCCAGGCTTTCAGTGTTACCAGCAGCAGCTCGCTGTGCGACAGGTGTTCGGGATCGTTGGTGGGTAAATTGCGGTTGAATGATGTGCCGTCTGGCTCAATCACGTTTACCGCACAAAACGGTTGAGGTACCCGTAACCATCCCTGTACGTCGTGGCCTTGTTGATACAGCCTGGAGAGCCACAGTTGTCCGAGCGCACCGCAACCAAGAATTGTTATTTTCATTCCATCTCCTTGGTGTCCGGGAATACCGCTGTTGAATCTCTTTGATTATAGGCTTTTTTGCCGTTAAACGTCTTGTTCTACCGTGTTATCGGAATTTTGCCTGAGGCGACAAAGCGGGTATCATGCACCGCATCGAAATCATAGAGCACCCATCTGGAGGAAGAAGTATGCCATCTTTCGACATCGTTTCCGAAATTGATATGCAGGAAGTTCGCAACGCCGTTGAGAACGCCACCCGCGATCTCGGCACTCGCTGGGATTTCCGTAATGTGCCAGCCAGCTTCGAGCTGAACGAGAAAAACGAAAGCATCAAAGTGGCCAGCGAATCTGATTTCCAGGTACAGCAGTTGCTGGACATTCTGCGTGAAAAGCTGAGTAAACGCAGTATTGATGGTGGCGCGCTGGAGATCCCGGAAGAATTCACTCACAGTGGTAAAACATACAGTGTTGAAGCCAAGCTGAAGCAGGGGATTGAAACCACCTTGGCGAAGAAAATCGTCAAGCTGATCAAAGACAGCAAGCTGAAAGTCCAGGCGCAAATTCAAGGGGATGAGGTCAGAGTGACCGGCAAGTCACGCGACGATCTGCAAAGCGTGATGGCGCTGGTGCGTGGTGCCGATCTGGGGCAGCCATTCCAGTTTAAAAACTTCCGCGATTAAGTCGTGTCGATTTGGGGGGATAGCCCCTCACCCTAACCCTCTCCCACAGGGAGAGGGGACCGCTCGTGCCACAACTTTACGTCTGTTCCAGTCTGCAGCCTCACGTCAAATACTCAACTGAACATGCCACAGACAGAGTATTGTGCCTGACCATCATAGCCATACCGGCTCCCTCTCCCATAGGGAGAGGGACCGATTGAGTCACAACTTTACGTCTGTTCCCGTCTGCAGCCTCACGTCAAATACTCAACTGAACATGCCACAGACAGAATGTTGAGCCTGACCATCATAGCCGTACCAGCTCCCTCTCCTACAGGGAGAGGGACCGATTGAGTCACAACTTTACCTCTGTTCCCGTCTGCAGCCTCACGTCACATACTCAACTGAGCATGCCACAGACAGAGTATTGTGCCTGACCATAATAGCTATACCAGCTCTCTCACCCATAGGGAGAGGGACCGATTAAGTCACAACTTTACGTCTGTTCCAGTCTGCAGCCTCACGTCAAATACTCAACTGAACATGCCACAGACAGAATGTTGTGCCTGACTATCATAGCCGTACCCGCTCCCTCTCCTTTTTGGGGAGAGGGTTGGGGTGAGGGGGAACAACAGACGATTAAGCCAAGTAGATGGGCAGCATTAAAGCGCTGCGATCAGGGCTTCCAACTGGTCGCGATTGGTTTGTTTGGTATCTACCTTCACGTAAGCGCTGCGCTCCTCGGGAACCACAACCGCTTCCGCTACACCCGGCTGAGCCAGCAAACGGCTTTGCAGCGCGGAATCTTTCACCGCCAGTTCTGATAGCGTAATACGCAGGCTGCTGACGTAAGGCGGTTCTTTCATGGTGCTGCTGACCACAAACCAGACTGCGGCAAGTGCCGCACCGGCGATAAAGACCAATCCTGCGCCTTGCAGACCATATAACCAGCCGCCCACGCTGCCGCCAATGGCTACGCCAATAAACTGGCTGGTGGAGTAAACGCCCATCGCCGTACCTTTATAGCCCGCAGGGGACTCTTTGCTGATCAGCGAGGGCAGGATGGCTTCCATGACGTTAAACGCCATGAAGAATAGCTGTACTCCGGCAATGATGCCCCATAGATGCTGGCCAGAAGACCACAGCACCACCTCGGCACAAAACAGAACCGCTACGCAGCCCATAAAGACCTGCTTCATGCGGCGATACTTTTCTGCATAGATGATAAATGGCACTACGGCAATGAAGGAAACCAGCATGGTGACCAGATAAACTTTCCAGTGGTCCGCCGCGGCCAGCCCGGCTTTTTCCATCGCCAACGGTAGGGCGACGAAGCTGGACATCAGCAGGATATGCAGACACAGGATGCCAAAGTTGAGTTTCAACAGCCGCGAATTATTCAGTACCTTGCTGAAACTGCCCCGTACGATGCTAGACTCCCGGTTCAGTACGTGTTCATCAGCAGAAGGGACGACCAGTAAGGTAATAGCGATACCGGCCAGTGACAACACGGCGATCATCCAGAACAACGCAGATAAACCTAAGGCATGGGTCACTATCGGGCCAACAACCATTGCGATGGCGAAGGTAATGCCAAAGCTGACACCAATAAATGCCATGGCTTTGGTTCGGTTCTGCTCACGGGTTAAATCCGATAACAACGCCATTACCGCCGCCGCAATCGCCCCTGAGCCCTGCAAGGCACGCCCAAGAATAATGCCCCAGATAGAGTCGCTCATTGCAGCGATTACGCTGCCAAGCGCAAAGATTAACAGCCCACCGACGATCAGCGGTTTGCGGCCAACACGGTCGGAAACCAGCCCGAAAGGGATCTGGAACACGGCCTGTGCCAGACCATAAATGCCGATGGCTAGCCCAATCAGTGCCTCGCTGGCACCGTGCAGCGCCATACCATAGGTGGTCAGAACAGGCAGTACCATAAACATGCCAAGCATGCGCAGGGAGAAAACGGTTCCCAGCCCCCAGGTTGCCCGGCGTTCTTGGGGCGTCATAATATTGTCGTTCATGTAAACCTCAGTTAACCCATCGTCTTTCAAGTGCAGGTAACAACGCTGCAACTTGAAATTCATAGGGTATCGAACCTATTCCAACAGGTTAAGCCGGGTGACTTAACCTGTTGGAATAGCCTCGGCAAAGCTGCGTCATTTTAGTGCGTAGGGCAGGGGGGGTAAATCGAATGTTATTTAACAGATATTACAGTTACGGCATTTATAGGGGAGACAAAGAAAATGGGCCGCTGAGCGGCCCATTCATAGAGAACCTGGTTTACCAGACGTAGGTTAACAGGTTTTCTGGCGTAGCGCTGGCGCTGAAGTCGATAGACATCATGATGCTTAGCGACGTAATGGCAACGATTGAGAACACGAACAGCTTACGTGCCCAAACGCTGTCATTCTCGGCCTTGTAACCGCGCAGCGCCATCCCCAGCCACCATACGCTGACTGCCGCTGCGACGATCAGGTATTTGTAGCCGGCGTAACCGCCCAGGGTCAGCATCAGCGTAGCGATCATAAACGCCAGGATATAGACCGTGATGTGGTTTTTGGCAACGGAAATGCCTTTCACCACCGGTAGTACTGGAATATTGGCCGCCTGATAATCTTTAAAGCGGAAGATGGCAATCGCATAGGAGTGCGGCATCTGCCACAGGCTGAAGATTGCCAGCAGAATCAGGGCACCAGCGTCGAACTCGTTGGTGACCGCACAATAGCCAATTACCGGCGGTGCGGCGCCCGATAGGCTACCGATCAGCGTGCCGTATACCGAGTGGCGTTTCATGTACAGGCTGTAAACGCCGACATAAACCATAAAACCCATTACCGCCAGCCACATAGCCAACGGGTTGGCTGCGATATACAGCAGTGCAAAACCAGCAATACCCAGAATGGTAGCGTAAACCAGGCTCACACTCGGCGCGATCAGGCCTTTTACCAGCACCCGGTTCTTCGTTCTCTCCATTTTCTTGTCGATGTCACGGTCAATGTAGTTATTAAATACACAGCCCGAAGCGACCACCAACGAGACACCCAACAGGGTGGCGAGAAACAGGGGATAGTCGATGCTCCCTTTAGAAGCGAGCAGGAACCCCCCGACGACAGAAATTAAATTGCCGAAAATAATTCCTGGTTTAGTTACTTGCAGGTATTGCTTAATCATCACGTCCAGCTCTGCTCTTAATCGACCATCATATTGATGTTGAGGTTGTACATAATCCAGAGTGAACCCACAACAACGATACCGATGATCATAGCGGTGAACAGCAATGCCACCAGGTTCCAGCGCTCTTCCGATGAAGTGTTCATGTGCAGGAAGTAAACCAGGTGAACGATCACCTGGATAACTGCCATGCCGACCACAACCGCCAGGATGGTAGAGTGAGAGGCTGAGCCGCTCATCACCATCGCAAATGGAATTACCGTCAGGATGATCGACAGGATAAAGCCGACCAGGTATGACTTCACGCTGCCATGGCTTGCGCCGCCGTGAGAGGTTTCATGGGATGAATGGCTCATTACATAACCCCCAGCAGGTAGACAACGGTAAATACGCAGATCCAGACCACGTCCAGGAAGTGCCAGAACAGGCTCAGACACATCAGACGGGTTTTATTGGTTGGGTTCAGACCCCGTTTGCTCACCTGAATCATCATGATGATGATCCAGATCAGACCGGTGGTGACGTGCAGACCGTGGGTACCCACCAGCGCAAAGAAGCTGGAGAGGAACGCACTGCGATCCGGGCCAAACCCTTCAGCGATCAGGTGATGGAATTCATAGATTTCCATCGCCACGAAGCCCAGGCCGAACAGGAAGGTCAGGAACAGCCAGGTATTAACGCTGCCAATCTTGCCCTTGTTCATGCCGATCATCGCCATACCGTAGGTGATGGAGCTGAACAGCAGCAGGAAAGTTTCAACCAGAACGAATTTCAGGTCGAAGATATCTTTCCCAGAGGGACCGCCAGCGGTCCCGTTCACCAGAACTGCATAAGTCGCGAACAAGCTCGCAAACAAAATACAGTCGCTCATCAGGTAAATCCAGAATCCGAAGACCTTGGTTTCCCCTGCATCGTGGTGCCCATGCTCTGCATGGGCTGCGCTATGATGGTTAGTCAGAGTATCAGTTGACATGTTTCACGCCTGCTTTGCTGATTTGTTCATAATGTTGGTTTTCAATGCGCTCGATCTCATCAACCTGCACATAGTAATCAACATCCTGATCGAAGCTCTTGACGATCCAGGTAACGATCATGCCTGCGAAGCCGGCAATCGCCATCCACCAGATGTCCCAGATCATCGCGAAACCAAATACCAGGCTGAAGCCAGCAATAATCACGCCGGCACCGGTATTCTTCGGCATATGAATCGGCTCATATTTAGCGGGTTTTTTATAAGCTTCGCCTTTCTCTTTCATATCCCAGAATGCATCACGGTCGTGAATTTCTGGCACAACAGCGAAGTTATAGAACGGTGGTGGAGAAGAGGTTGACCACTCCAGCGTACGCGCACCCCATGGGTCACCGGTCAGATCACGGTTCTGTTCGCGATCGCGGATACTGACGTAAATCTGAATCAGCTGGCACAGAATACCGCAGGCAATCAGCGCCGCACCGCCCGCAGCAACCAGCAGCAGTGGGTGGAACTCAGGATTGATATTCTGGCTGATACGGCGGGTCATCCCCATAAAGCCCAGTGCGTACAGCGGCATGAAGGCAATGAAGAAGCCGATAATCCAGAACCAGAATGCACGGATACCCCAGGTTTCATTCAGACGGAAGCCGAAGGATTTAGGGAACCAGTACGTCAGGCCTGCGAAACAGCCGAACACCACACCGCCGATAATCACGTTATGGAAGTGGGCAATCAGGAACAGGCTGTTGTGCAGCACGAAGTTTGCCCCCGGCACTGCCAGCAGCACGCCGGTCATCCCACCGATGGAGAAGGTGATGATGAAGCCCACGGTCCACAGCATCGCAGAGTTGAACTGAATACGGCCCTGATACATGGTGAACAGCCAGTTGAAGATTTTCACCCCGGTCGGGATGGAAATGATCATGGTGGCGATACCGAAGAAGGCGTTAACGTTCGCGCCTGACCCCATGGTGAAGAAGTGGTGCAGCCAAACGATAAACGACAGAACGGTAATCGCGATGGTTGCCCATACCAGTGAGGTATAGCCAAACAGGCGTTTCTTCGAGAAGGTCGCGGTGACTTCAGAGAACACACCGAACACTGGCAGAACCAGGATATACACCTCTGGGTGGCCCCAGGCCCAAATCAGGTTGATGTACATCATCATGTTGCCGCCCATATCATTGGTAAAGAAATGGGTACCCAGATAGCGATCCAGGGTCAGCAGCGCGATGGTAACGGTCAGAATTGGGAAAGAAACGATGATCAGTACGTTGGTGCACAGTGCTGCCCAGGTGAAGACAGGCATCTTCATCATCGGCATGCCAGGAGCACGCATTTTCATGATGGTGGCGAAGAAGTTCACACCGGTCAACAGCGTACCCAGACCGGAAATCTGCAGACTCCAGATCCAGTAATCGACCCCGACGCCGGGACTGTATTCTTTACCCGATAACGGCGGATACGCCAGCCAGCCAGTCTGTGCGAACTCACCGACACCCAGCGAGATGTTGATCAGCACCACGCCAACCACGAAGAACCAGAAGCTCAGGGAGTTCAGGAACGGGAAGGCAACGTCGCGTGCACCGATTTGCAAGGGCACTACAACGTTCATCAGGCCGACCACGAAAGGCATCGCCATGAAGAAGATCATGATCACGCCGTGGGCGGTAAAGATCTGGTCGTAGTGGTGCGGTGGCAGGAACCCAGCCTCACCGGCAGACGCAAGCGCCTGTTGGCTACGCATCATGATGGCATCAGCAAAACCACGCAGCAACATAACGATTGCCACGATGATATACATGATACCGATTTTTTTATGGTCAACAGAGGTCAGCCATTCGCTCCACAGCCACTTCCACTTGCCGAGATACGTTATCAGCGCCAGCAGTGCCAGGCCTCCAACGATAATTGCAGCAACGGTGACCATGATGATCGGTTCATGCAACGGAACCGCATCAAGTGTTAATTTTCCCAACATCAGATTATTCCTCGGCTCCGGCGTGAGCATGTTCACCCATGTCCATACCCTGGCTCATGTCCATACCTTCGTGCGCGGAAGCTTCTGCGCCTTTGTGCATGTGCATATCACCCATGAATTTGCCAATAGTTTCTTTGAACAAATTCGGTTTGACACTGGAGAAGTACTCGACCGGGTTGTTTTCACTCGGCTCTGCCAGTTTGTTAAAGTCGTCGGTGGTATTAAGGTTCTTGGAAGATTCCTTCACCTTGGCAACCCACTGATCGAAGTCGCCTTCGGTTGGGGTAACAACAGCGGTGAATTTCATGCCGGAGAACCCGCGGCCACTGAAGCTGCTGGAAATACCATCGTATTTGCCGGCTTCGTTGCCGATCAGGTGCAGTTTGGTCTGCATCCCGGCCATCGCATAAATCTGCCCACCTAACTGAGGAATAAAGAACGAGTTCATTACCGAGTTAGAGGTGACCTTGAATTCGACTGGAACATCTTTCGGGAATGCCACTTCATTAACCGTCGCGATGCCTTGCTCTGGGTAGATGAACAACCATTTCCAGTCCAACGACATCACTTCGATGGTCATCGGCTTCTTGTCGGTGACAATCGGCTTGAATGGGTCCAGCGCGTGAGTGGTTTTCCAGGTAATGGTGCCAAGGATGGCGATGATGATGATGGGAATGGTCCAGACGACCGCTTCAATCTTGTTGGAGTGTGACCAGTTTGGCGTGTACTTGGCGCTCTTGTTGGAAGCACGAAACTTCCAGGCAAAGGTAAACGCCATGAAGATCACTGGCACCACAACGATCAGCATCAAGCCGATTGCCGTGAGGATCAGTGTCCGTTGTTCAACACCTATTGCTCCTTTGGGATTCATCAGAACCATATTGCAACCGCTGAGCATGACAGTGGCGACAATTAAGGACAACATCCCAATACTTTTATTGTATTTCTTAAGTCTCATCTAACGACCTCAATTACAAAGGCTCTATATTGTCGTTTCATGTGTGCGGGCATTTTACGGGAAGGTTGCAGTACTGTAAACATACTTAAGGGAGTGTCAGCGGCTTGTTGACACTTTCTGTTAAGGGGGTCACAGATGTAACGTTACGTGACAATTTACTAATGGCAACAACGTGTTGGCGGGCTGAATCGTTCCGGGTTTGCGCTATATCAAGGAAAACCAACGGTATGCAGGGCGATACATAAAGCGATTCCGATTTTAAAGCCGTGGGAAAGGTTTATTTAATGTAAAATAATTGTTCTTTAAAGGTGAAGATAATTTTATTTCCTAGTGTATTACTCAGGTAAAAAAATAACTTTAGCGGCAATATAATTTTTTCAACGAAATAAATTCATTTCTCTGATGCATTTTTGTCGGCCGATATTTTATCGGCCGACAAAAAATCAGGCTAATTGGGTTCGACGTAGCGCAAGGTAGTCCAGCAGGCTGCCCATGACGATCCCTATCAGGCTTAACAGCGCCCCCATTTGCAGTATCTGTACGGCAAGATCTGGCCATTGGGTCCAGGCAAGCGCGTTGGTGATCAGCAGCAGGAGCCAAATGCCAAGCAATGAACAGCCCGCCGTCAGCAGACGTAGCGCCCAGCGATAGGCATCGCGGAACTCTGTGCGTGGCATAAAGTTGTCGGTTTTTTGCGTGTATTCCAGCGTCTGGCGACAGATGGCCAACAGCAGCAATCCTGGCAGGGCTGCCACGATGGAAAACAGATAGAACAGCGGCCAGCCGTGAGCTTCGACAAACCAACCGGCGATGGGCCCGACATAGACCCTCCCCACGGCGGAGAGCGCCGAGAGCAAGGCAAACTGGGTGGCGGAGAAAGATTTATTGCACAGTGTCATCAGCAGGGCGACAAACGCCGCTGTGCCCATGCCGCCGCAGAGGTTCTCCAGGAAAATGGCACTGCCCATGGAGAGGATATTTTTATCGGTGATCGCCAGCAACCAGTAACCAATATTGGAAACCGCCTGCAGAATGCCGAACAGCATCAAGGCGCGGAACAGGCTAAGGCGTTGCATTAACGCGCCGCCGAACAAGGCGCCGACAATCGTGGCAAACAAACCTAACGTTTTGTTGACCAGCCCAACCTCGCCAGCGTCGAATCCTACGCCACGGATCAGGAAGGTGGTGCTCAAGCTACCGGCGAAAGCATCGCCCATTTTGTACATCACGATCAGCAGCAGGATCAACCAGGCATTATTACGGGCGAAGAAATCGCGCAATGGGGCGACGACTGCCTGTTCCATGGTCCGCGGAGCGGGAATGCTGTCGTTAGGTTCCGGAGCCATCAAGGTCGCGATGACGCCGATCAGCATCAGGACGGCCATCAACCAGTAGGTGGCTTGCCAGCCAAGATAACGATCGGCCAGCCATAACGCCAATCCCCCCGAAACCAACATCGCCAGGCGATACCCCAGAACTGAAACGGCCGCACCGGCCCCGCGTTCCTCGGCTGTCAACAGATCGGTCTTGTAAGCGTCAAAAACGATATCCTGCGAGGCGGAACAGAAAGCGACCAACACCGCCAGGGCAGCCAGCCACCACAAATGCTGCGCCGGATTCATAAACCCCATGGCTACGATGGCCACGATCAATAACAGCTGGCTAATTAATAACCAGCCACGCCGCCGTCCCAAAAATGACGGGGTGTAACGGTCCATAAACGGTGACCAGAGGAATTTGAACACATAGGCCTGTCCCACCAGTGAGAAGATGCCAATGGTTTTCAGATCGATGTTTTCGACGGTCATCCAGGCTTGCAGCGTACCGGAGGTCAAGGCCAGCGGCAGACCCGAGGCAAAACCCAGAATCAGAAGGATAATGGAGTTACGCTGGGTGAATATATTCAGATACTGTTTTGACATGAGATCCTTGTCTGCGCTACCCGGCCAGACCGGGTAGCACAAGGCATTTGAAACCGATTAACGTGCGTTTTGCTTGATAAACTCATTGACGCTGGTGTCTTGCGCCATATCGGCAATAACATCACCCAGTACGGTATTGACCGCGTCGGTGATTTTGTCGTTAGAAGCGGTAAAGGCTCCCTGCACGTTATAGGTTGAACGGTAGTTTTTCACCTGCTTGTTGCCGTTCTTCGCCTGGGCAATGATGGAAATGTCCGCTTTGGTAGTGATGTTATAACGCAGGTTGCCTTCGGATACGTTGGCAAACAGCGTGTTCACGACGATCTGCAGATCCACCGCGCCAGCCGGGCCAATCATATAGCCACGTGCGCCCATCTGTTTCTCCAGGACTTCCTGCAGCAGGAAGCGCAAATCGCGAGAAGGTGTCAGGGTAATCAGTTGTCCATCACGGTTCACTTTTGCCAACGCCTGGTCTGGGCGTTGGTCAGCCCCGTTAATGCTGATGGTAACGCCTTGCAGGGTGGGATCCTGCTGTGGCAGTACGATCTTCGGGGTCACATTCAGGGTATTGGTGCTAGTGGCACAGCCAGCGAGCATCAATGCAGCCAGCAGGGGAAGACAAATTTTTTTTAACATATGACTGTCTCATTAATCGTGGTTTTAGACCCAACCGATCCCAGGTTAGAGCAGAACTGGCTGTAACCGAAATTTATTGGGTATCACTAGGGGTGCTTGGTAATCAAAGCGCTAGAGTTAACAACAAAATTGTTGCCATCATAGCATTGCCGTCAACGGGGGGAAGTGTTGAACATGGTTGTTGAGTAAATTTTTACTCAACGGGAATAAAAACAGGCTTTATTGTTCGTCTCAATCAGATAAGCCTCAAGGTGTGCACAATGTTGGTTTTTTTTTCATCACTGAGTACGGAGTTTTACATCTTGAGCATTCTAGCCAGGGCAAAACCGACTACTATTGAGGTAGACTGCCGGTGTTGGAAGGAGGAGGTTCTATGATTCGCGAGCAAATAGAAGCAAAGTTGAGGGCGGCATTTGAGCCCGCGTATCTGGAAGTGGTTGATGAAAGTTATCGTCATAACGTTCCGGCGGGGTCAGAAAGCCATTTCAAGGTGGTATTGGTCAGCGATCACTTTGTTGGTGAACGTTTCCTGACCCGACATCGCTCTATCTATGCGGTGTTGGCAGAAGAGTTGGCGGACGGCGTACATGCGTTGGCTTTGCATACCTATACGGTCAAAGAGTGGGAAGGGCTACAGGATACGGTCCCGGCTTCACCACCTTGCCGTGGGGCTGGGACGTTGGCCTAAGTCTAAAATTTACGGTATCAGTGGAACTTTCACCTTGATTTAAGGTATTACTACTGACGAATTTTGCAACGGCCTTCGGGCCGTTTTGTTTTTGACGATGACAAAGCCAATGGGGAATGCAGCGCCGATGGCCGAGGTATCAAGGTATTTGGGCGGGAAACCGGCAAAAGTGTGAGTTTTAACGCGCCAGTGCCACCTTGCCATCCTCGACTCGCTACGTTTGCGCCGCTATAATGTCGCGTCTTATTTTTCCGGAATGGTTTCGGGACGCTCTCGACAGCAGGGAACTCGGTTTTTAATGTAGCCGTCCTGGTTCTTGGAACGGAGTTGACCGAGCACTGTGATTTTTTTGAGGTAACAAGATGCAAGTTTCAGTAGAAACCACTCAAGGCCTTGGGCGCCGTCTCTCTATTACTGTACCCGCTGATGTTATCAATCAGGCGGTGAAGAAAGAGCTGATCAACGCAGCAAAAAGCGTACGTATCGACGGTTTCCGTAAAGGCAAAGTGCCGATGAACATCGTTGAACAGCGTTATGGCGCTTCTGTCCGTCAGGACGTGCTGGGCGATCTGATGCAGCGCAACTTTGTTGACGCCATCATCAAAGAAAAAATTAACCCGGCTGGCGCACCAAACTATGTCCCGGGCGAGTATAAAGAAGGCGCAGATTTCGCTTTCTCCGTAGAATTCGAAGTCTATCCAGAAGTTGAGCTGAAAGGCCTGGAAAACATCGAGGTTGAAAAACCGGTTGTTGAAGTTAACGACGCTGATGTTGATACCATGCTGGAAACCCTGCGTAAGCAGCAGGCAACCTGGAAAGAAACTGACGCCGCTGTGACTGCAGAAGATCGTGTGACCGTTGATTTCTCCGGTTCTATCGATGGTGAAGAGTTCGAAGGTGGTAAAGCTGCTGATTTCGTTCTGGCTATGGGCCAGGGCCGCATGATCCCAGGCTTCGAAGAAGGTCTGGTGGGTCACAAGGCGGGTGAAGAGTTCACCATCGACGTCAACTTCCCAGAAGATTACCACGCAGAAAACCTGAAAGGGAAAGCGGCCAAGTTCGCTATCGTGCTGAAGAAAGTTGAAGTGCGCGAATTGCCAGAACTGACTGAAGAATTCATCAAACGTTTCGGCGTGGCTGATGGTTCTATCGCTGGTCTGCGTGCTGAAGTGCGTAAGAACATGGAACGCGAACTGAAAGGTGCTGTGCGCAACCGCATCAAGTCTCAGGCAATCGACGGCCTGGTCAGCGCTAACGAAATCGACGTGCCAGCGGCACTGATCGACGGCGAAATCGACGTTCTGCGCCGTCAGGCTGCACAGCGCTTCGGTGGCAACGAGAAGCAAGCGTTGGAATTGCCTCGCGAACTGTTCGAAGAGCAGGCTAAACGTCGCGTTGTGGTTGGCCTGCTGTTGGGCGAAGTGATCAGCACCAACGATCTGAAAGCCGACGAAGACCGCGTTAAAGCCCTGATCGAAGAAATGGCTTCTGCCTACGAAGATCCGAGCGAAGTTATTGAGTTCTACAGCAAAAACAAAGAGCTGATGAACAATATGCGTAACGTTGCCCTGGAAGAACAGGCGGTTGAAGCCCTGTTGGCTAAAGCCAAAGTCACTGAAAAAGCGACTACCTTCAGCGAGCTGATGAACCAGACTCAACAAGCGTAATGCGGGTTGGGACTGAGGCACTGACAACGAGGGCCTTCTAGGCCAGTTCCTTTCGCGTTAAGTGCTTCCTTAAAAAGCCCGTAACCAAGGTTACGGGCTTTTCTTTTGCCACGTGACTGATTAATCTCAGGTTAACTGTGGCAATATGCACTATATTTATGTTGTTAGGGTTATATCCTTCATGCTGCAAGTTGCAGGTGTGTTGGCTGCATTCGCTCATCACTATTACATGGTGGGTGGGTTCACGAGCTTGCAGCCCTCCTGTAACTCACATTATTTAGGGTATAGAAGGTGGTTGCGTAGTACTGGCTGAAGTGTGTTTGCCACATTGGATCGTTGGCGAAAATTGTTCATCGGACTTGAAATTCAATCTGTGGCCCCCCAATTTCTACAACAGTATCGGCTGTATTGCGCCGTCAAATCAGTGTGGAGCCTGTCGATAGCGTGAACGTAGTCATGATGGCCGTTCTCAAGTAGAATCGACAGACAATGGCGCCAAGGCAATTTCTATTAGGAGACGGTAATGTCATACAGTGGCGAACGAGATCAATTTGCACCTAACATGGCACTGGTGCCGATGGTGGTAGAGCAGACTTCGCGCGGGGAGCGTTCTTACGATATTTATTCCCGCCTGCTGAAAGAACGCATTATCTTTCTGACCGGCCAGGTTGAAGACCATATGGCGAATCTGATCGTGGCGCAGATGTTGTTCCTTGAGGCAGAGAGCCCGGAAAAAGACATTTTCCTTTATATCAACTCACCGGGCGGCGTGATCACGGCTGGGATGTCGATTTATGACACCATGCAGTTTATCAAGCCGGATGTCAGCACCATCTGTATGGGACAGGCCTGTTCTATGGGGTCGTTCCTGCTGACGGCAGGGACCAAAGGCAAGCGTTTCTGTCTGCCAAACTCCAGGGTCATGATCCATCAGCCGCTGGGGGGTTACCAGGGTCAGGCGACGGATATTGAAATCCACGCGCGTGAAATCCTGAAAGTGAAAGCGCGCATGAACGAATTGATGGCGCAACATACGGGTCAATCGCTGGAACAGATCGAACGTGATACCGAGCGTGATCGCTTTATGACCGCGGAAGAATCGGTAGAATATGGTCTGGTAGACGGCATCCTGACACACCGCAGCTAGAGCTCCACCCTCAGAATTTCAAGTTGCAGCGAGGCTGCTGCAGCTTGAAAGGCAACGGGTAAACGCGGCTTGCGAACCGATAGACTATAGTGTTCATAGCGGGTATCGCTCACTTTGGACAGCATTATCGGCGTTCCCGGTATAATGTTTGGGCGCACGGCCGCCGTGAATTCCTGCGGGACAAAGACAAAAGAAGAGGTTTGACTCATGACAGATAAGCGCAAAGACGGTTCAGGTAAGCTGCTGTACTGCTCTTTCTGCGGCAAAAGCCAGCATGAAGTGCGTAAGCTGATTGCCGGTCCGTCAGTGTATATCTGCGATGAATGTGTTGATCTGTGTAACGACATTATTCGCGAAGAGATTAAAGAAGTTGCCCCGCACCGCGAGCGCAGCTCATTGCCGACACCGCACGAGATCCGACACCACCTGGACGACTATGTTATCGGCCAGGAACAGGCGAAAAAAGTGCTGGCGGTGGCGGTTTACAACCACTACAAACGCTTGCGTAACGGCGATACCAGCAACGGGATCGAACTGGGCAAGAGCAACATTCTGCTGATTGGCCCAACCGGTAGCGGTAAAACCCTGCTGGCGGAAACGCTGGCACGTTTCCTGGATGTGCCTTTTACCATGGCCGATGCCACTACGCTGACTGAAGCGGGGTATGTGGGTGAGGATGTGGAAAATATTATCCAGAAACTGCTGCAGAAATGTGATTACGACGTGCAGAAAGCCCAGCGCGGTATCGTCTATATCGATGAAATCGACAAAATTTCACGTAAGTCGGACAACCCGTCAATCACCCGTGACGTCTCGGGCGAAGGCGTGCAGCAGGCGTTGCTGAAGCTGATCGAAGGCACTATTGCAGCGGTGCCACCACAGGGGGGGCGTAAGCATCCTCAACAGGAATTCCTGCAGGTTGATACCTCCAAGATCCTGTTCATCTGTGGTGGGGCATTCGCCGGTCTGGATAAAGTGATTGGCCAGCGTGTGAACACCGGTTCCGGTATCGGTTTTGGTGCAACCGTCAAGGGTGAATCTGAAAAAGCGACCGAAGGCGAACTGCTGTTGCAGGCAGAGCCGGAAGACTTGATTAAATTCGGTCTGATCCCGGAATTCATCGGTCGTCTGCCGGTGGTCGCGACCCTCAGCGAACTGAGTGAAGATGCACTGATTCAGATCCTGAAAGAGCCGAAAAATGCCCTGACCAAGCAGTATCAGGCATTGTTCAATCTGGAAGGGGTGGAGCTGGAGTTCCGTGAAGAAGCGTTGAATGCCATTGCCAAGAAAGCGATGACGCGCAAAACCGGTGCTCGTGGTCTGCGTTCTATCGTTGAAGGTGCGCTGTTGGATACCATGTACGATCTGCCGTCTCTGGAAAGCGTGGACAAAGTGGTGATCGATGAGTCGGTCATTGCGGGCCAATCCAAGCCGTTGCTGATTTATGGCAAACCTGAAGCGCAAGCTTCTGGCGAATAATTAACCAACCAAACCAGAGCGTTAATCGCAGAATGGGGGATTTTATCCCCCATTTCTTTTTCTCTACATTCTTGCCGTTGAATGTAAGAGAATCATCCCCATATACTCATAATCCAGATTTTGTGAAACGTTTGATGCTTGCGTCTCATAAGATTCCCCCTAAACCTGGCGGAAATTAAACTAAGAGAGAGCTCTATGAACCTTGAGCGTTCCGAACGCATTGAAATCCCCGTTCTGCCGTTGCGCGACGTGGTGGTTTATCCGCACATGGTGATCCCGTTGTTTGTTGGCCGGGAAAAATCAATTCGGTGCCTCGAAGCCGCGATGGATCACGATAAAAAGATCATGCTGGTGGCACAGAAAGAGGCCTCGACGGATGAACCTGGCATTAACGATTTGTTCTCTGTCGGTACTGTTGCGTCGATTTTACAGATGCTCAAGCTGCCGGACGGCACGGTAAAAGTGTTGGTCGAAGGCTTGCAGCGTGCGCGTATTACTACGCTTTCCGACAGCGGCGAGCATTTTGCTGCCCAGGCAGAATATCTTGAATCACCGGCTATTGATGAGCGTGAGCAAGAAGTCCTGGTGCGCACGGCTATCAATCAGTTTGAAGGTTACATCAAACTGAATAAAAAAATTCCACCGGAGGTGCTGACGTCATTGAACAGCATCGACGATGCTGCACGCCTGGCGGATACCATCGCTGCACATATGCCGTTGAAACTCAGCGACAAGCAATCGGTGCTGGAGATGTTCGACATCACCGAGCGTCTGGAATATCTGATGGCGATGATGGAGTCGGAAATCGACCTGCTGCAGGTTGAAAAACGTATCCGCAATCGCGTCAAGAAACAGATGGAAAAGAGCCAGCGCGAGTACTATCTGAATGAGCAGATGAAGGCCATTCAGAAAGAACTGGGCGAGATGGACGACACGCCGGATGAGCACGAGGCGTTGAAGCGCAAGATCGAAGCGGCCAAAATGCCGAAAGAAGCGCGTGAGAAAACCGAAGCAGAACTGCAAAAGTTGAAAATGATGTCGCCAATGTCTGCGGAAGCGACCGTAGTACGCGGCTATATCGATTGGATGCTGCAGGTGCCGTGGAATGCGCGCAGCAAGGTGAAAAAAGACCTGGTCAAGGCGCAGGAAGTGCTCGATACCGATCACTACGGCCTGGAGCGGGTCAAAGATCGTATCCTTGAGTATCTTGCAGTTCAAAGCCGTGTCAGCAAAATCAAGGGGCCGATCCTGTGCCTGGTTGGGCCTCCGGGCGTGGGTAAAACCTCGCTGGGGCAGTCGATCGCGCGTGCAACCGGTCGCCAGTATGTGCGTATGGCGTTAGGGGGCGTGCGTGACGAAGCGGAAATCCGTGGTCACCGCCGGACTTATATTGGTTCTATGCCGGGTAAGCTGATCCAGAAAATGGCCAAGGTCGGGGTGAAAAACCCACTGTTCCTGCTCGATGAGATCGACAAGATGTCATCCGACATGCGTGGTGATCCTGCTTCCGCCCTGTTGGAGGTGTTGGATCCGGAACAGAACGTGGCGTTTAACGATCACTATCTGGAAGTCGATTACGATCTTTCCGACGTGATGTTTGTCGCGACCTCTAACTCGATGAACATCCCGGCACCGTTGCTGGACCGTATGGAAGTGATTCGTCTTTCCGGTTATACCGAAGACGAAAAACTGAACATCGCCAAACAGCACCTGTTGCCGAAGCAACTTGAGCGCAATGCGCTCAAAAAAGGCGAACTGAAGGTCGACGACAGCGCCATCATCGGTATTATCCGCTATTACACCCGTGAAGCTGGGGTGCGTAGTCTGGAGCGTGAAATCTCCAAACTGTGCCGTAAAGCGGTGAAATCGCTGCTGATGGACAAAAAAATCAAGCATATTGAGATCAATGGCGACAACCTGAAGGACTATCTGGGCGTGCAGCGCGTCGATTACGGCCGTGCCGACACCGAAAACCGCGTTGGCCAGGTGACCGGTCTGGCGTGGACGGAAGTGGGTGGCGATCTGCTGACCATTGAAACCGCCTGCGTACCGGGCAAAGGCAAGCTGACCTACACCGGTTCTTTGGGCGAAGTCATGCAGGAATCCATTCAGGCGGCGCTGACTGTGGTGCGTGCGCGTGCAGAGAAATTGGGCATTAACGCCGATTTCTATGAAAAACGTGACATCCACGTTCACGTACCTGAAGGGGCGACGCCGAAGGACGGTCCGAGTGCCGGTATCGCTATGTGCACCGCGCTGGTTTCTTGCCTGACAGGCAACCCGGTGCGTGCTGATGTGGCAATGACCGGCGAGATCACGCTGCGTGGTCAGGTTCTGCCGATCGGTGGCCTGAAAGAGAAGCTGCTGGCGGCACACCGCGGTGGTATCAAAACCGTGCTGATCCCCTACGAAAACAAGCGCGATCTGGAAGAGATCCCGGATAACGTTATTGCCGATCTGGAGATCCATCCGGTGCAGAAAATTGATGAAGTTTTAAGCATCGCATTGCAGAATCCGGCATTCGGTGCGCAGCCTGTCGCGGTAAAATAGTGACGGATAGCAAAAACCATTGATAAAACTTATGCTGGCAAGCCATTTCGGACTTGCCAGTATTTTTATGTGCCGCTAAGTTAGATCCCTGTCGGGCCGCGTTGTGCCGCTTTTTGGTGGCTTGCCAAGGTTCGATGGGATTGATATAACAGCTGCGCTGTCGTAACCGTAGGGATTTTTCGGTGCGACGTTTGAATTCTAGAGGGGATGATAGAGTGAACAAGTCACAACTGATCGATAAAATTGCTGCAGGTGCTGATATTTCCAAAGCGGCAGCCGGACGTGCTTTAGATGCCATCATTGCATCCGTTACCGAATCCTTGAAAGAAGGGGATGACGTAGCTTTGGTTGGTTTCGGTTCTTTCACCGTACGTGAGCGTTCAGCGCGTACTGGTCGCAACCCGCAAACGGGTAAAGAGATCAAAATTGCAGCAGCCAAAGTTCCGGCTTTCCGTGCAGGGAAAGCGCTGAAAGACGCGGTAAACTGATTACAGCGTCTAATCGGCCAGCGTCACTGAAACAATCACCTGACGCAGCGGTATTGGTAAGGTAAGATATAAGGCGCATCGGACTGATGCGCTTTTTTTATTTTTGTCGCAGGGAACGCGCCTGCACAAGGGTTTTTAATCCACATCACAGCGGAGTGTTGTCACACTATGATGGACAATTTACGCGCGGCTGCTAACCATGTCGTGCTAAAAATCATCCTGGGCCTGATCATTTTGTCATTTGTTTTGACTGGCGTGGTCAGTTATCAGGGGAGTGCCGGCGATTATGCAGCAAAAGTAAATGGCCAGGTGATTGAGCGCGCCCAACTGGAACAGGCTTTCCAGAGTGAACGTAGCCGTATGCAACAGCAGTTGGGTGACCAGTTTTCTGAGCTGGCTGGCAACGAAGGCTACATGCAGCAGCTACGTCATCAAGTACTGTCACAGATGATAGACAGGACGTTGCTTGACCAGTACGCCAAGAAATTAGGCCTGAACGTCAGTGACGAGCAGGTGAAAGATGCCATCCGCAAGGAGCCTTACTTCCAGACCGATGGCCAGTTTGATAATGCCAAATATCTCGATCTGATTAGTCGCCTGGGCTACAGCGCTGAAAATTACGCACAGTCTATGCGTCAGCAACTGATTAACCAGCAGGTTATCCAGGGCTTTGGCAGTTCCGATATTATCCCACCTAGCGAAGCACAGGCGATGGTTGCTCTGATGCTGCAAGAGCGGGATGTTCGTCTGGCGACGATCGATCTGAAAGCCATGTTGGCCAAACAATCCGTTACCGATGATGAGCTGAAGGCTTTCTACGAGCAGAACAAAAACAGCTTCATTGCGCCAGAGCTGGTGAAGGTCAGCTATATCCCGCTGGATGCCGCGGCAATGCAGGATAAAGTGACCGTGAGCGAGGCGGATATCAGTGCCTATTACGATCAGCACCAGAGCAACTATGGTCAGCCGGAACGCAAAAAATTCAGCATTATCCAACTGAAAACCGAAGCGGAAGCCAAAACGGTGTTGGAAGAGCTGAAAAAAGGCGCCAATTTTGCCACGCTGGCAAAAGAAAAATCCACCGACATCATTTCCAGCCGTAACGGCGGTGAGATGGATTGGATGGAGCCAGACACGACAGCAGACGAACTGAAACAGGCGAATCTGACCGAAAAAGGCCAGTTGTCTGACGTGGTGAAATCCTCTGTTGGCTACCTGATTGTGCGCCTGGATGACATCAAGCCAGCGCTGATGAAACCGCTGAGCGAGGTGCATGATGCTATCGCCAAGCAGGTTAAGCAGGAAAAAGCGGTAGATGCCTTCTATGCGCTGCAGCAGAAAGTGAGTGAAGCGGCGACCAGCGATAACGAATCTCTGGCTTCTGCAGAAGAAGCTGCCGGTATTAAAGCGGCGAACACCGACTGGTTCACCCGCGATAACGTGCCTGCTGCGTTGAATTTCAAACCTGTTGTGCAATCTATTTTTGATGGTTCCCTGATTGGTGAGAACGGCGCACCAGGCAGTAACTCCGACGTGATCACCGTAGACGGCGATCGTGCGTTCGTTGTGCGCGTTGTGGGACATCAGCCTGAGGGCGTCGAACCTTTCGACAAGGTCAAAGATCGCGTGACTCAGATGGTGAAACATAACAAGGCACTGCAAGAAGCCAAACTGCAGGGTGAAAAACTGCTGGTTGAGTTAAAGCAGGGCAAAGGTGATGAGGCGATGAAAGCCGCTGGCCTGAGTTTCGGTAGCGTGCAGAAGATGGCGCGGACCCCGGAAGACAGCCAATTGGTCAACGCCGTATTCTCTTTACCTCATCCGCAGGAAGGTAAAGCGGTTTACGGTATGTCACAGGACCCTCAGGATAACGTGGTGCTGATCGCCCTGGATGCGGTAAGACCAGGTACTTTACCTGCAGACGAAATGAAAACCTTTGTCAGTAAAATGGAGCAGGGAGCCACTAGCGTGACTTTCGACTCCTTGCTGGCCAACCTGCGCAAACAGGCTTCCATCAAAATGGGGGCGGCTGAGCAACAACCTTAATCGGCCCAATGGATGGCAAGTTGCGACTGCGGCTTGCCAGACTAAGGGAATGAGCCCCGCACTTCTTTGCAACTGCTTGTAATACTTCAAGGCCGCTTTCGCGGCCTTTTCCATATTTAAACTCCGTCGTTTGCCGATCGTTTGCCTGTGCGGCAAGGTAGCCTTGCTGTTAAACACAAGGAGGATACAGCATGCAACTGATCGAAAATAAAACCCTCAACCGCTTCTCTCGCTCTCTAAAACTGATGCTGGTAGTGGCCATGTTCAGCCTATTAGGCGCACCGGCTATTGCTGCAGAAAAACCCATTCAAGGGCAGCCACAAGCGGGTGCTGCATCGGCCAAGACCGTCAATAGCGGAGGGCAGGCCGAAGGCGAGTTACAGGTCAGCATCAACCAGGCTGATGCCGAGGAGCTAGCCAGCGTACTGAACGGGGTTGGGCTGAAAAAGGCTGAGGCCATTGTGCGTTATCGGGAGCAGAACGGCCCTTTTACGGAGGTAGAACAACTGCAGGAGGTGCCTGGAATTGGGCCTTCGCTGGTGGAAAGGAATCGTAAACGGCTGAAAATGTGATCCTGCTCGCGGCTGTGTGGCAAAGTGCTATCACAGCCGCTTTCCTCTGCTACATTTTACAGGTCATACCAGTTATGCATCGCAAACGCCTCTGTGTTTCCAGGCGATCGGGGCCAGCAAGACCAGGCGCTGCGGCTTGAAAAGACAAGGAGGCATATTCGAACGGGTAGGGACTTATTTATTATCACCAGAGGCAGGAGCGGTTGTTTCACTATGCAAACTTACATTACGGTTCGTGGCTATCATATTGACGTTTTTCAACATGTTAATAATGCACGTTATCTGGAGTTCCTGGAAGAAGCGCGCTGGGCGTGGCTGGAAGATCTGGACGCATTCCATTGGATGACGCAAAACAACATTGCGTTTATCGTGGTAAACATCAATATCAATTACCGCAGACCGGCGGTGCTGGGTGACAAGCTGCGCATTGACAGCCAAATGCTGCAGTTGAATGGCAAAAGTGGTGTATTAAGCCAGCAGGTCACGCTGGAGCCAGAAGGCACACCGGTTGCCGATGCTACGTTGACCTTTGCCTGTGTCGATCTGAAAACCCAGCGGGCGCTGCCGATCGAAGGGGAACTGCGTGAACATCTGTTGGCGCTACAGCAGAAAGATGCTGAGGCCTGATCAAGCATCTTGCTGGTCATGGCCCCTCACTCTAGCCCTCTCCTACTGGGAGAGGGGATCCAATGATAGCTTAATCTGACTTATTGAGCGGCGTTGCCGCCGCCCTTAATCCGGTTTAAACAAGCCCGGTTTTCCGCTTCAGGCTGGCCATGACACCAACCTTATCCTGTTGGTACTGCTGCAACCCGTTTGCCCGCAGATGACAGGCTGCACATTCGCCACAACCGTCACCTTGAATGCCGTTATAGCAGGTCAACGTATCGTGGCGTATGCGCTCCAACTGCTGGTAATAATCTGCCAGTGCCCAGGTTTCTGCCTTGTTAAGCCACATCAGTGGCGTTTCAAAGCGGATATTGCGGGCGATCCCCAAGACGATAGCCTGATTCAAAGCTTTGACGAACTCGTCACGGCAATCGGGATAACCGGAGAAATCGGTCTCGCACACGCCGGTAATCACGGCTTCGGCTTCTACCTGATAGGCATAAATCGCCGCTAATGTCAGGAACAGGATGTTGCGGCCCGGCACAAAGGTGCTTGGCAGCGCGTCGGTCTGTGAGCTGTCGTAGGTGGGGACCGGAATGTTGTCACGTGTCAGGCTGCTGATGGCCAGCTCATTGAGTAACCCAACGTCCAGTACCTTATGCGCCTTGGCTCCTAACGTCTGGGACAAAGCTTTGGCTACCTCGATTTCGGCACGATGACGCTGGCCGTAATCGAACGTGATGCAGTGAACTTCATCATACTGATGCAATGCCTGAATTAAGCAGGTCGTGGAGTCTTGTCCACCGCTAAAAACGACGACTGCGCGTTTCATAAAATCTACCTCTGGAGAGAAGCCATTCCCGATGTACATTCGGGCGGCAGGTTTATACCTTTCATCTTTCAAGTTGCTACCCAAGAGCAGTTAACTTGAAATCATAGGGTATAGAAAGTTTTTGCACTCAATGTGTGATGGTATCAGATATAACGGCTATACCGTAGCGAGCATGCGGGGGAGCTACTCAGGTGACGGCACGTTCTCCAGCGGTGGTGGCAGCCAGGCTTGGCAAAAATCAAACCAGCCATAGGCGGTGAGCATCACACCATGAATACGAGGAGGCGCACTGACCTGATATTGATAATTAAACAGAGGCGTCAGGATCGCGGCTCCCATCAACTGTTGATAATAGTCTTTCAGTAGGTTGTAACGCTGCTGTTGCGTGGGGCATTGTTGGATATGCCGCAAGATCTGCTGCTGATGTTGCCAATCCTCCTCTTTCAAGATCCCTTGCCACAGAACATCGCGGCGCAGCCAGCTTTCCAGCGTGGCCTCTGGTGCTTCACCAATCAGGTTATCTGCTAACAACAAATCGGCTTTAGCGACCTGTTCGGCACTTTGCCAGCGCTTGCCAGCGTAATAGTGGATTTCCAATTGACAGCCATGTGCGGCCAGCAGTTGCTGTAAGGCTTGCGTCATGGTTTCCAGCTCGACCGGCGGGCGGTAAAGCAGCGTTAATTTAGCCGGTAGTTCAACCGCTTCAATCGGGTGTTTGGGAAGCGACCAGCCGGGTAGCATTTCATGGCTTGGTGTAATAACACCGTGCGGGAGTGGCAAGGTAGCCAGCAACCCGGAGTGCTGGATTAACGCCAGCAGCTTTTGACCTTGTGCTTCACTCAGCATGCCACGGCGCTGGTTGATGGCCAGATAACACCATCCCAGGCTCATGCTGCGCTGTACCGGTCTTGCCTGGGCCAGTTCTTCCTGCTGGCCGATGGTGATCCTTACCGGATGTTGGCAACTGGTGTCTGTCTTGTTAGTCAGCAAATCGGGTGTGATCCAGTATTCGATACTTTCCAGATAAGGATGCTGCAAATGGTAGTAAGGGTGTTGCTCCAGCCGAACCAGATGGGGTTCATTCAGGGCCAACTTGAATGGGCCCGCGCCGAGCGCCGGTAATTCTGGATGCGTTATCAGACAGGGGAGCTCCGCCAGCCGGTGGGCCAGCCAGTAGTCTGGTAGGTGCAGATCGAACTGAATACATAATGCATGCGGCAGGCTTATTGTCGCCACGCTGCTCAATAATGGCCGGCTGCGGGGGTGATTGAGCAAGTTGTTCAGGGTTTGCAGCAATTGCTGGCCGGTTAGCGCTTCTCCATTGTGCCATCTCAGATGGCTGCGTAAAAAGAACTGCCAACGCAGGCCATTTTCACCGATCTGCCAATGATGGGCCAGATCGGGCTGTGGCTCGGGGTTACCGGTATTAAAGCGCGTCAGCCCGGCATAGACAGTCGCGACCAGATGTTGCTCCGCGCGGCCGGTTAACATTAGCGGATCGAGTTTTTCCAACGTGCGGTAATAAGGGATACGTAACGTGGGGCTGCCTTCCTGCCATTGACCACCGAGGTGAGGGCTCAACAGTTCCTGTAAATGTTGCGGCGCTAATTGCGCCATTTCCAAGGCTCCCTGATGATCCCCCTGTTGTAACAAACGTTGTAAATGAGCGGCGCGTAGCTCATCCGGCGTCTTCAGACACCGTAATTGCGCGCGTTTAGCGCGCCCGGCTTGCGAATGCCAAGTGAGCCAACCCTGTTCATGCATCTGTTGTACCAAAGTGCGGGCATGGCGTTCGCTGCAATAGAACATCGCTGCCAGCTCCCCAACGGTAATGGCCACCGGTGTGCTGCCCAGTTGCTGATACAAGCGCTGATATTGGCTGAGGCGGTGAACCAGGCGCATGGCGTTATCCTTCGTCTTTTGGGCAGCGGGGATAAATCAGGAAGTGTTTATCCAAATTGTTCACTATTACTTCCGTAAATATCTCGCCATACTGCGATGATTGCAAGAATGTTCACATTAATGAGGTTCGCATGTATCGGCTGGCGGCTTTCGATATGGATGGCACGTTACTGACCCCCGATCACCGGGTAGGGGCAGAAACGCTGGCCGTGTTGAACCAACTTATCGACAGAGAGATGGTGGTAACCTTTGCCACCGGGCGGCACTTCCTCGACGCTCAGCCAATCATGGCGCAACTGGGTTTGCAGGGCTATTTAATCACCGGCAACGGCACCCGTGTATATGATCCTCAAGGGCAACAACTGCACGCCACGGATTTACCCGCCGATATCGCTGAAGAGGTATTGCGTACTCATTGGCGTACTCCCGCCAGCATGCATGTCTTCCGTGACGAAGGATGGTTGACCGAACATGCGGTGCCGGAGATGCTGGCGGCTCATCACCTTAGCGGTTTCCATTTTCAACTGACCGATATGCGTCGCCTGCCGGCGTCTGGTAACAGCAAAGTCTGTTTCTGCGCTCCCCAGGAAGTCTTAGTCGAGTTGCAGGAACAGTTATACGGACATTTCGGCTCGCGTGTCGATCTGTGTTTCTCTGCCTACGATTGTCTTGAAGTACTGCCAAAGGGCTGCAATAAAGGGATGGCTCTGGAGGCGCTGAGTCGTCATCTGGAAATAACGCTGGCGGACTGCATGGCTTTTGGCGACGCGATGAATGACAAAGAAATGCTGGCCGGAGTGGGGCACGGCGTGGTGATGGGAAATGCGTTGCCACAGCTGAAATCTCTGCTGCCTCAGCTACAGGTTATCGGCCGCTGCGATCAACAGGCGGTGGCTCACTATTTACAACATTGGCTGCGTTCACCACACCTCACCTATTCCCCCGAATTATGAGGTATTACTATTACAGCCGGCCGGGTATGACTACCCGGCTTTTTTTATCCCCATCGTTCTGGTTGCAACTTGAACGATGGGAAGATTTATTCACTTAAAGTTTGGCCAACTGAGCGCTATATGGCGTCAAATCGCCGATATTATTGTTGATCCAGTCGCTATTGTAATAGGTATCCAGATAGCGCTCGCCGCTGTCGCATAGCAGGGTCACGATGGCACCTTGCTCACCTTTTTCACGCATCTGTTTGGCCAATTGCAGCGCTCCCCAAACATTGGTACCGGTAGAGGCTCCCACTTTACGACCAAGGATTTTTTCCAACCAGTGAATGGTGGCGACGCTGGCTGCGTCTGGCACCCGCAGCATGTTGTCGATGACCGAAGAGATAAATGAAGGCTCGGCGCGTGGGCGGCCAATGCCTTCGATCCGGCTGCCGCAGCTGCCAATAAGGGTCCGATCGTTATCATGGAAACAGTCGTAGAATACCGAATTCTCGGGGTCGACCACCGTCAATTGTGTTTCATGGCCCTGATAGCGGATGTAGCGGCCCAGCGTTGCCGAGGTGCCGCCGGTACCGGCACTCATCACAATGTGTTTGGGGACCGGGTAAGGCTCACGTGCCATCTGGCGGAAAATACTGTCGGCGATATTGTTGTTGCCTCTCCAGTCGGTGGCTCGCTCAGCGTAGGTGAACTGATCCATATAATGTCCGTTCAGCTCTTTGGCTAATTCTTCTGACACCGCATAAATCTGTGCCGCATGATCGACAAAATGGCTGCGGCCACCGTAGAAGGCGATCTGTTCTACCTTGCGACGCGCAGTGCAGGAGGGCATGACCGCGATAAACGGCAGGCCGAGCAGGCGTGCAAAATAGGCTTCCGAGACCGCCGTACTGCCGGAAGAGGCTTCGATAATCGGCGTGTTTTTGTTTATCCAGCCATTGCACAGACCGTAGAGGAACAGCGAACGTGCCAGACGGTGTTTCAGGCTGCCGGTCGGATGTGTGCTCTCATCCTTCAGATACAGGTAAATGCCAGGAAATTCTGGCAGGTTCAAACGTATTAAGTGCGTGTCGGCAGAGCGCTGGAAATCCGCTTCTATTTCACCGATAGCATATTTTACCCAAGCGTTTGTCATAATCTGGCCTCAGAATAGGGAGCTAACACCCGTTGCCTTTCAAGCTGTGACCTGAAATTCATAGGGAATATTTGTGAAGTAGCATAGCGTTTCGCTGAGAAAAAAGGATTGCCATTTTTCCTGTTTAATCGCCTAATGAGAGAAATATTTTCTATGGACTAGCGATATGCTGGATAAAACAGACCGTAAACTGTTGTGTATGCTGCAGCAAGACTGTACCCAATCGCTACAGGTTCTGGCCGAGGCGGTGAATCTGACCTCTACGCCGTGCTGGAAGCGGTTGAAAAGGTTGGAGGATGAAGGCTATATCCGTGGGCGTGTTGCGTTGCTGGATAATGAAAAGCTCGGGCTTGGGCTAACGGCGTTTGTGTTGATCAAAACCCAGCAGCACAGCAGTGAGTGGTATCAGAAATTTGTCGCGCTCACAGCCCAAATGCCTGAGGTGCTGGCGTTCTACCGCATGGCGGGGGAATACGATTATCTGATGCAGGTTGAAGTCGCAGATATGAAAAGCTATGACAATTTCTACAAACGCCTGGTGACCGGAGTGCCGGGGCTGATTGATGTCACCTCCAGCTTCGCCATGGAGAAAATCAAGTATACTACGGCGTTACCGGTGCCGGAGTGACCCGTTCATTCACCTGTCGCTCGTTGACGTTGCCAGGGTGCGACTTGGTCACCTGTTGAATAGCCATCTGGAATAAAACTGTGTGAGATTATTTGCTCAAATCGGCTGGTATTTCCGCCGTGAGTGGCGCCGCTACCTCGGGGCTGTTGTGCTGCTGATCATCATTGCCATATTGCAACTGTTGCCGCCTAAACTGGTGGGAATCATTGTTGATGGTGTCACCGAGAAACAGATGTCCACCAACGTGCTCATGGCCTGGCTGGGGCTGATGCTCGCTACCGCGATCGTGGTTTATCTGCTGCGCTATGTGTGGCGAGTGTTGCTATTTGGTGCTTCTTATCAGCTTGCTGTCGAGCTGCGTGAAAACTTCTATCGCCAACTCAGCCGCCAAAATCCGGCGTTTTACCTGCGACATCGCACGGGCGATTTGATGGCACGTGCGACTAATGATGTGGACCGCGTGGTTTTCGCCGCCGGTGAAGGTGTGCTGACGTTGGTGGATTCGTTGGTTATGGGGCTGGCGGTGCTGATCGTGATGAGTACCCAGATCAGTTGGCAACTGACTCTGCTTTCGCTGATCCCGATGCCGATCATGGCGATCGTTATCAAATACTATGGCGATCAACTGCACCAGCGCTTCAAATCGGCGCAAGCGGCGTTTTCCAGCCTAAACGATCAGGCGCAGGAAAGCATGACTAGCATCCGCATGATCAAAGCCTTTGGTCTGGAAGACCATCAATCTAATCAGTTTGCTGACGTGGCGGCGCAAACCGGCGCGAAGAACATGCACGTCGCGCGCGTTGACGCACGTTTTGATCCGACGATTTATATCGCTATCGGTGCTTCCAATCTGTTGGCGATCGGCGGCGGCAGTTGGATGGTGGTCAACGGTTCTCTCACACTGGGGCAACTGACCAGCTTCGTGATGTATCTCGGCCTGATGATCTGGCCGATGCTGGCGCTGGCCTGGATGTTCAATATTGTCGAGCGTGGCAGCGCTGCTTACAGCCGTATCCGCAGTTTGCTGGAGGAGGCGCCAGCGGTGCAGGATGGCGAACTCGAATTGCCTGCCGGACGTGGCAGTTTGAGTGTGGATATCAAAGCGTTTCACTACCCGGAAAACGCCCAGACGGCGCTGCACGATGTGGCATTGCAACTGCAACCAGGGCAGATGCTGGGGCTGTGTGGACCAACGGGATCGGGAAAATCGACTCTGTTATCGTTGATCCAGCGGCAGTTTGATATTGATGATGGCCATATCAGCTATCACGGTTTAGCGCTTCCCCAGATAAAGCTTGATGGATGGCGTTCGCGGCTATCGGTAGTGAGCCAGACCCCCTTCCTGTTCTCAGACAGTGTGGCAAATAACATTGCCCTGGGCGCTCCCTCGGCAACCCAAGAGCAAATTGAGCAGGCTGCGCGCCTGGCTAGCGTGCACGAGGATATTCTGCGTCTGCCGCAGGGCTACGAGACGGAAGTGGGTGAGCGTGGCGTGATGCTCTCAGGGGGACAGAAACAGCGTATTTCGATTGCGCGTGCGCTGCTGCTGGATGCGGAAATCCTGATCCTCGATGATGCACTCTCCGCGGTTGATGGGCGCACAGAGCATCAGATCCTGCACAACCTCCGCAGTTGGGGGCAAGATCGGACGGTGATCATCAGTGCGCACCGCCTTTCAGCCCTGACGGAGGCCAGCGAAATTTTAGTGATGCAACATGGCACGGTGGCACAGCGTGGCCAACATGCGCTGTTGGCCGCTGAGCCAGGTTGGTATCGCGATATGTACCGCTATCAGCAACTGGAAGCGGCACTGGATGATGCGCCTGAACATACCGAGGAGGCGTTGGCCGATGAATAAGATGCAGAAGTGGTGGCCAACGCTGAGACGCTTACTGGCCTATGGTTCGCCGTACCGCAAACCCTTGGGGTTGGCCGTATTGATGCTTTGGGTTGCGGCAGCGGCGGAGGTCGCCGGGCCGATTCTGATCGGCTACTTTATCGATAATTATGTCGCCAAAGGCCAGTTACCGTTGATGATCGTCAGCGGTTTAGCGGTGGCTTATATCCTGCTTGAGCTGCTTGCAGCCGCCCTGCATTATTTTCAGGCTATCCTGTTCAATCAGGCGGCAGTAGGCGTCGTGCAGAGATTGCGTACCGATGTGATGGATGCCGCTCTGCGCCAGCCGCTGAGCGCTTTCGATACACAACCTGTCGGGCAATTGATCTCTCGGGTCACCAACGATACCGAAGTTATCAAAGATCTGTATGTGATGGTGGTTTCCACGGTGCTGAAAAGTGCCGCGCTGATCGGTGCGATGCTGGTGGCGATGTTTAGCCTTGACTGGCGTATGGCGCTGGTTGCGATCTGTATCTTCCCGGCGGTGCTGGTGGTGATGGGGATTTATCAATATTACAGTACGCCGATTGTACGGCGGGTACGCAGCTATCTTGCTGATATCAATGATGGTTTTAATGAAGTGATCAGCGGGATGGGCGTGATCCAGCAGTTCCGTCAGCAGAGACGTTTTGGTGAACGCATGAGCGCGGCCAGTCGCTCGCATTACACGGCGCGTATGCAGACGCTGCGGCTGGATGGATTCCTGTTACGCCCTCTGCTCAGCCTGTTTTCTGCGCTGGTGTTGTGTGGCTTGCTGATGCTGTTTGGTTTCAGCGGCCAAGGTGTGATCGGCGTGGGGGTACTGTATGCTTTTATTAACTATCTTGGCCGTTTGAACGAACCTTTAATTGAGTTGACCGCCCAGCAATCAATTCTGCAGCAGGCGGTGGTGGCAGGGGAGCGTATTTTCGACCTGATGGATCGTAGCCAGCAGCGCTACGGCAGTGACGATCGCCCACTGGCTAGCGGGCGTATTGACATCAAGGATCTGAGTTTCGCCTACCGCAGCGACAAAAAAGTGCTTCAGCATATCTCGTTGCAGGTACCGTCGCGGGGATTTGTCGCGTTGGTGGGGCACACTGGGAGTGGTAAGAGCACGCTGGCTAACCTGTTGATGGGGTATTATCCGCTGAGCGAAGGCGAAATTTGCTTGGATGGGCGGCCTTTGTCCTCGCTTTCGCATCGGACCCTGCGTCAGGGTATCGCCATGGTGCAGCAAGATCCGGTGGTGATGGCAGAATCAGTGCTGGCCAACGTCACACTTGGCCGTAATATCAGCGAGGAGGCGGTCTGGCAGGCGCTGGAAGCGGTACAACTGGCCGAACTGGTACGAACATTCCCTCAGGGGATCCATACGCGCCTGGGCGAGCAGGGGAATAACCTGTCCGTTGGTCAGAAACAACTGCTGGCGATGGCCCGCGTATTGGTGCAGGCACCGCAGATCCTGATCCTGGATGAGGCGACTGCCAACATTGATTCTGGAACGGAGCAAGCTATCCAGCGTGCTTTGCGCCTGATCCGCGAACATACCACGCTGGTGGTGATTGCTCACCGCCTCTCCACCATTGTGGATGCGGATTCCATTCTGGTGCTGCACCGTGGCCACGCGGTGGAGCAGGGTAATCATCAGCAACTGCTGGCGCAGCAGGGGCGTTATTATCAGATGTATCAGCTACAACTGGTGGGCGAAGAGTTACAAGCCGCAGCGCGTGAGGAAACTCAAACGGTATAATCCTGCCATTAAGGGCTCCGGTGACGGAGCCCTTAATATTTCGCACCACAAACTGGCACGAAAGCTTTTCTATCCCCTCAACTGCACTTCCCAGACGCATGTTGCACTGATTTGGTGCGCGATCGGCGGGGCTCTGTTCGCACAGCCGTGCGCCGCGTGGGTAAAACCTCTCTTCGGTTCGCACAATAGCCTGAATTCCTGAACAAAATTATTTATGGCATAGCCTTTGCTTTATAAGACTCGTACCAGGGGTGAGTTTTTTGGCTTAGAGCCTATCCCGGTAGGCGTTATTTGGTGCAGGCAGTTTGGGCACAGCCCAGGCCCAGAATGGCAAGCAAAATAGCCGAATGGATAAGCTCTTAATTCGTGGAGAGGCAATATGAAGCTGGTTACCGTGGTGATCAAACCATTTAAGTTAGAGGACGTGCGTGAAGCCCTATCCTCAGTAGGTATTCAGGGGTTGACCGTAACCGAAGTCAAAGGGTTTGGGCGCCAGAAGGGGCATGCCGAGCTCTATCGCGGAGCTGAATACAGCGTCAATTTCTTACCTAAGGTCAAAATTGACATTGCTATTGCCGATGACCAGTTAGATGAAGTGATTGATGTGATTAGCAAAGCAGCCTACACCGGCAAGATCGGTGACGGCAAAATTTTCGTTGCCGAATTGCAACGTGTCATTCGTATTCGTACCGGCGAAACAGACGAAGCAGCCCTGTAACCACAGGCTCAGTCAAGTGAATGGGGATGGACTGATAATGAAAAGACTTTTATCCATGTTGGGCCTGAGTGCGGTTACCCTGGTTCCTTCTCTGGCAATGGCAGCTCCCGCGGTGGCAGACAAGGCTGACAACGCCTTCATGATGATTTGCACTGCCTTGGTGCTGTTCATGACCTTACCGGGTGTTGCGCTGTTTTATGGCGGTCTGCTGCGCGCCAAGAACGTGCTTTCGATGCTGACGCAGGTGACGGTGACCTTTGCCATGGTGTGTGTGCTGTGGGTGCTTTATGGTTACACTTTGGCCTTCAGCGAGGGGAATGCGTTTTTCGGCGGTTTCCAGACGGCGATGCTGAAAGGGATCGGGGTAGATAGCGTAACCGGTACTTTTAGCCAGATGATCCATGTCGCGTTTCAGGCTTCTTTCGCCTGTATTACCGTGGCGTTGGTCGTAGGTGGTTTCGCCGAACGTATTCGCTTCTCGGCGGTGATCATTTTCTCGGCGATCTGGTTCACTATTTCTTATCTCCCGATAGCGCACATGGTCTGGGGAGGTGGGTTACTGGCTACCGATGGCGCGTTGGATTTTGCGGGCGGGACGGTGGTGCATATCAACGCCGCCAGTGCCGGTCTGGTGGGGGCTTACCTGCTGGGCAAGCGTGCCGGTTTTGGTAAAGAAGCGTTCAAGCCGCATAACTTGCCAATGGTATTTACCGGTGCATCTATTCTGTATATCGGTTGGTTCGGTTTTAACGCGGGTTCGGCCAGCGCGGCTAACGGTATTGCGGCTTTGGCGTTCCTTAATACCGTTGTCGCTACGGCGGGGGCTATCCTCTCCTGGACCTTTGCCGAGTGGATATTGCGTGGTAAACCCTCTCTGCTGGGGGCTTGCTCTGGCTGTATCGCGGGACTGGTTGCGGTTACGCCAGCGGCAGGCACCGTGGGTGTCGGGGGGGCATTGATTATTGGTCTGCTGGGTGGCGTGGCAGGCTTATGGGGCGTAGTCACGCTGAAGAAATGGCTGAAAGTGGATGATACCTGTGACGTGTTTGGTGTTCATGGCGTGTGCGGTATCGTGGGCTGTCTGCTGACCGGCGTGTTTACCGCGTCATCACTGGGAGGAACGGGTTATGCCACTGGCGTAACCATGGGCCATCAGGTATGGGTTCAACTGCTGAGTGTGGCAGTGACTCTGGTGTGGTCGAGTGTTGCAGCGTTTGTTGCCTTTAAAGTGGCAGGTGCGGTGGTTGGGTTGCGTGTGCCGGAAGAACAGGAGCGCGAAGGCCTGGATGTCAACAGCCATGGCGAGAATGCCTACAACCAATAAGGTGGGAAGGGCAATGCCCTGAGTTATCTCTGTTCAGGCGAGAGGGCGATGGTGACATCGCCCTTTTTCATTTATGCGTCACGGCGACGGATAACGCCTTCTTGTACCGTGGTGGCAACCAGGACGCCGTCACGGGTATAGAATTGACCACGGACAAAGCCGCGAGCACCGGAGGCTGAAGGGCTTTCTACCGCATACAACAGCCAATCGTCCAGGCGGAATGGGCGGTGGAACCACATCGAATGATCAATGGTGGCGACCTGCATACCTGGCTCAAGAAAACCGACACCATGAGGCTGTAGGGCGGTTGGCAGGAAATTAAAATCAGAGGCATAGCCGAGCAGATACTGGTGGATCCGCAAATCGTCCGGCATGGTGCCGTTGGCGCGTAACCAGACGTGGCGATGAGGTTCTTCCACACTGCCTTGCAAAGGATTATGGAATTTCACCGGGCGCATTTCGATCGGTTTTTGGCCAAGAAACTTCTCGCGCACTTTTTCTGGCAGTACGTGTGCCAGTTTTTGCGCGATTTCTGACTCCGACATCAACCCTTCTGGCTGCGGCTCATCCGGCATGGTGTTCTGGTGCTCAAACCCTTGTTCAGGGGTTTGGAAAGAGGCCGTCATGTAGAAAATCGGTTTGCCGTTCTGGATAGCACTAACGCGACGCGCGCTGAAGCTATTACCGTCACGCAGGGTTTCTACGTCATAAACGATCGGTTTGCTGCTATCGCCTGGGCGCAAGAAATAGCTGTGGAATGAGTGAACGTTGCGATCGGCTGGAACGGTCTGTTTGGCGGCATACAGCGCCTGGCCAACAACCTGGCCGCCAAATACCTGTCGTAGTCCCAGATCTTCGCTTTGACCGCGAAATAAACCTTCTTCAATTTTCTCTAAATCCAGCAGGTCGAGGAGGTTTTGCAGTGCTTGGCTCATAATGTAGCGATCCTTTTAATCATCAATTTGCGCAGTGTGCTGAATATCACCGCTGGACGTCAATATATTGCTGTATTCCGGCCGCAACGATTCAATTAAATGGTCTGTTCCAACCCTCGCCGCCAAGGGAGAGGCGAGTATTATTCGATGTTGAAGTGATTTAAGCGTAGTCTGATAGGAATGTCTCAGAATTTTGTGCTAGGTTTAATGGGTGCGGTGGTTGAAGCCACCAACATGTTGATAATAAGAAAGGAGACCGATCCATGAAACTCTGGCAAATCGTAGGGGGAGCAGCCGCGTTGACTATCACACTGGCAGGTTGTGCCCACAAGAGTGCAGATGTGCCGACGCAGGCCGCGGGTAACCCTGCTGCATCACAAACGCAGATTCAGGGCCCGGTGGTGAAGGGGTCAGTTAACATTCGTCAGCGCATGGCGCTGCCACCGGATGCCGTACTGACTGTGACGTTATCTGATGCTTCGCTTGCCGATGCGCCTTCAAGAGTCATCTCGCAGCGAACCATCCGTACCGAAGGTCAACAGGCTCCATTCAACTTTGTGCTGCCATACAACCCTGCGGACATTCAGCCTAATGCGCGTATCATCCTGAGCGCGGCTATTACGCTGAACGGCCAGTTGATGTTCATTACCGATACCATCCAGGAAGTCATCAACCGTAACGGCACTCAGGCCGACCTGTTGCTGGTACCGGTACAGAATGTTCCGGTTCAGGTAACGCCGCCTGTAGTACCCTAAGCTTTTGTCCTGCTTTCAACAGCCTTTGTGCCTTTGGCCAAAGGCTGTTTTGCTTGGGCTACCAGCGCCAACCGTATAGTTGAAAATCCACCGTACTGTGTGGGCCGAAAATAATCCCCTCTTCAAGCAACGCCTGCCGCTGGCGTTGAAAGTCTTCGCCTTGTTGCGAAATCTGCCCATGCCGGTTGATGACCCGATGCCAGGGTAGCGTGCTGCCTTCCGGCAGCCGACGTAATACACCGCCAACCTGACGTGCCGCGCGGGGGGAGCCTGCCAACCGTGCCACCTCGCCATAGGTGGTGACTTTGCCGTAAGGGATGGCGGCCACTATGTGGAATACGCGTTGGCTGAAGGAGGCGTCTTCTGGTGCCATGCTGCTCTTCCTGCTGCATAAAAATCCGGGAGGGCAAGTGTGCCACAGCTTGGGTGGGTAAGAAAACAGCGGTTAGTTGGGGTTGGCTTGCTATTTAACGGGTCATCGCCGATAATGCCCACCGCTTCATCGTTAATGAAGCCGTCAATGGGGGCCCTGTTGGTTCTCCCGCAACACTAACTTGTGAACTCGGTCAGATCCGGAAGGAAGCAGCCGTAGCAGGTGACGTGTGTGCCGGGATGTAGCTGGCAGGGTCCCCACCAATTTCAGGCTAATTACTTCATTCTTAATGATATAAAGTACTTAATCCATGCCTAACAAGCTTAAGTGGTACAACTTTTGTGTATCACTACAGGCTCATGTCAACCTCTTAAGGTAAAACGCCCTCGGATGGCTAGGGCGTTTGATAAAACTTCAGAAATGACCTGCGTCATTTCTTTTCAAAATCATCTTTCCACAACCATTCGTGCTCTTCGTAGTAGCTGTCTAATTCAGTATGCTCCAAGTGTTCGCTGCTACTCATCTCCAAAGCCGATTTTGCAGTATCAATCAAGTGACAGAGAGCTTCTCTGTTATCTTCACTTTCCTTGAAATCATGCTTTTTTAACCAGTAGTTCAATTCATGATCTTGCTCTTTTGAAATGTGTTTCCCAACCGGATGTGCCATAACCACTCCATTTTAAAATGTGCAACTTGCCCTACTGTTATTGTGGTTTATGGTGGGTTTTCAAGAGGGGGATATTGTTTTTTTATAGATATTTGATCAGGGAAATTCCTCTTCCGATCTTACTGATGATGAGAGCGAACACGCTCGTCGTTTGATTCTGGCGGGTGAAATTGAAGCGTTCATACAATTTATGAGCTCTTGCTGAAGCGAGATCAAAAACTACGTGCCTCCAGTGTACAAGTACTCTGGGGAAAATGTGGTCGCGCTACCTTCTCGTACAGAGGTTTCTTAAAGACCTGCTTTCAGCCGCCCGTACTATGGCGATGTTACAAGGGCCGTAAAAGATGGACAGACTGAAAACCTATTTACAGTCAAAGGCAGTAATACGAACCTCCAGCCATTGATTGAAGAGGTTGGACGATCATACATGATAGTGGAAAATGTAGCCTAGATGGAGTTTGGTCAAAAGCTATACATAACCGGGGCAGTCCCGGTTTTTGTGGCAGTCGCATGAGAAAACGGCTTGCCAGTGCCTCCTTTTAGTGCATTGAAATACATAATTTTTGTTGAAGAAATCTTAGCTGGCAGGGTCCCCACCAATTTCAGGCTTGCCAAAAAAAGCACCGGCCAGTGCCGATGCTCTCTTCGTTATTAGTGTCTCACCAAGGTTGCAAAGTAATACGCCAACGGAATTGCCAACAGATATAACCCGATCGGCACTTCGCGCCATTTTCCGGCAATCACCTTAATAATGATATAAAACAGTAGGCCCCCAGCAATACCGGTGCCGAAACTGTTAGCAATTAAAGTGATCATCACCATCATCAGCACGGGCAGTCCATCGGTAAAGTTACCCAGATCGACCTTGCGCAATCCGCTGAACATATTCAGGCCGATCAGGATCAATGCTGGCGCGGTAGCTTCTTTCGGGATCATCAGCGCGATTGGGGTGAACAGCAGCATCAGCAGGAACATAACGGCTGCCGCCAATGCGGTCAGGCCGGTTTTGCCACCGGCTTCGGCTGCGGCCGAAGACTCGATCAACGCCGTAGCGGCGGGAATGCCCACCCAAGGACCAAGAGCGGCGGCGATGGAATCCACCATAAAGGGCCGATTGATGTGCTCCATATTACCGTGCTCATCCAGTAAGCCTGCTTCGCCACCCACTGCCAAGGTAGTCCCCATGGTGGAGAAAAACTCGGAGGCGAAAAACACGAACAGAAAAGGCAGAAAAGCGATATTCAGCGCACCGATCATATCGACATGCCCAAGCACAGGGGCTAATGAGTGCGGCATGGCCATCAGACTGGCGGGCAGATGGGTGACGCCAAACGGGATCCCGATCAAGGTCGCGAACAAAATGGCCCACAGGATAGCCCCAGGAATACGGCGTGCCTGCAACGCAATTGCCAGGAACAGGCCGCATAGCGCAATCAATGCACCAGGAGCGGTGAAGTCACCTAGCATCAGCGCATTGGATTTGGCATTAGCCAGCACTAACCCGGCATTACGGAAGCCCAGAACAGCGACAAACAGCCCGATGGATGCCGTTAACCCCAATTTGATGGATTGCGGTACCGAACGCGTAACCACCTCGCGCAATCCGAGTTTGGTCAGGGCAAAAAACAAAATACCTGACCAACAGGCAATACCCAGACCAATTTGCCAACCGATGCCTTCACTGCCTGCCAGCGTGACACCCACCAGCACCGAACCGCCGATACCCGGGCCGACAATAAAGGGCAGATTGCCATAAAAGGCCATCAGCATGGTGCCTAGCACAAACACCAGGATGGTTCCTGTGGTGGCGGCACCTTTGTCCATACCGCCTACGGCCAGCAGGCCAGGGATCACTACCAATAAATAGGCGGCGGCCAGGAAACCGGTAACGCCAGCCAGGCATTCGGTTTTCACCGTGGTATTGCGCGCCTGCAGCCGAAAACGCCGCTGCAGCCAATTTCCCGATGTTGCAATGTTTACTGAATCATCAGCCATCAATGGCTCTCCTGTCGACTATCCCCGTGGGCCTTCAGGCTGCAGCTTGGTTACCTGTACTCTCATTGCAGCCACTTCGCGAAGTCAGTGGCGGAGGGAATGAGGTGGATGTCCAACTGCAACCTAAAATCCATAGGGTATTCTCATTATTGTGATTGTTGTTATGCTGGGGTTTCCCAGCAGGCTACCAGCGGATCGATAATCTGGCGTGTTGTCCCATCGGTCAGGCCGAGGTCGGTCAGGTGCGGCCCGGCATTGCATGCCAGGCAGGTGCCTTCGATGGCTTTGAAAACCCGATATGGTGGCTCCCAGTCAGCCACTTTGGCGCTCAGATCGCGCAGGGTTTTAAATTGCTTCGCCAGTTCTTCTGCTGGCAGATCCGAAAGCATGCCCGCGATCGGCATTGCCACCTGAGCCAGGATTTCTCCATTCTGGCTGAGAGCCATGCCGCCACCGGTGGCGATCAGGGCGTTGGCAGCCAGGGCCATGTCGCGGGGTTCCCGCCCTAAAACCACCAGATTATGCGAGTCGTGGGAATAGCTGGTGGCAATCGCACCACGCAATTCTCCCCAACCTTCCAGTAAGGCAAGCTGCGGTTTTGCCTGATGACGACCATGGCGGTGTTGTACCCAGATCAGGCTGAACCCTTCAGGGATGTGAACCTTGCCGTCGCGCACGTCCACCGTGGTTTCACCCCACTGGGTGAAGCGCGCGCCTTTAATATGGCGTAACGTGGCTTTACCATGGCGAATGGTGGGCACACGTAAAATGAAATCATCGCCAGCGAGCGGCGGCAGGCGTAGCGTATCGCGCGGCACGCAGACGCCAGGAGTGGCTTCGACCGGCGCCAGCATTTTACCTTGCTGGGCCAGGCATTGGCCTGCGACATAAACGCACTGCGCATCAAGGTGTTCCAGCGAGTCAAACACCACCAGATCGGCTATGCGTCCGGCAGCAATCAGACCCAGATCGTTACGCTGCAGGCGGATAGCGGCATTAAGTGTTGCCATACGTAGTACGTCAGTAGCGGGTAGGCCCAGTTCAATCAACACGTTGAGCAGGGCGATGATGCCGCCTTTTTCCAGCAGCATATCCGGTGGCACATCATCGGTGCAGACGGTGATCTGTGAGGAGAAATGCGGCAACGTTTTTAGCGCGGCAACAATTTCGGGTAACAGATAAGGATGGGACCCGCGTATTTCCAACGTCAGTCCGGCCCGCAATTTCTCCAAAGCATCTGCTGCAGAGGTCAGTTCATGATCGGAAGTTACGCCAGCGGCCAGATAGGCTTGCAGTTGGGCGCCGCTCAGGCCACGCGCATGGCCTTCAATCAATTTTCCGCTGCTGAGACCGGCATTGAGGATCTCCTGCATTCGTGCGCTACCATTCAGTACACCATGCATATCCATCACTTCTGCAACACCGGCCACCTCGGGCCAGGACAGCATGGTATCCATTTCGGCACCGGCGAAATCGGCACCAGACATTTCCAACCCTGGCGTCGAGGGGACGCTGGACGGAGCGGCACAAATCACGCGCAAAGGCAGATTGCGGCTGGCATCAACCGCGTAACGCACACCCGCCACGCCGAGAACGTTGGCTAACTCATGGGGATCCCAGAAAATGGTCGTCGTGCCTTGGGCCACCACAATTTCGGCATAGCGCTCTGGTGGCAGATGGGAACTCTCGACGTGAACATGGGTATCGATCAGACCTGGGCTGAGATAGGCTCCTGCCAAATCGTGTCTCTGATGTGCGGCAGTTAGGGCGCCGCAAGGATGAACGCTGGCAATCAATGGGCCTACGATGCCAACATCAACCGAGCGGATTTCCCCTGTAACCATATCAACCAGATTCGCGTTGGTCAGCAAAAGATCGAACGGCGTGTTGCCTAGTGCTGCCTGAATGGCCTGCTGGCGCACGTTGCTACTGACAGAATAAAGGGTCATGGTCATTCCCAGCATAAAAATAGGGGTTTAATGTAGGTGGGCAGAACGGAATTGCACAGATGATTTAATTTATTGCGCGATAAGAAACGTTTATGCTGTAGCAAACGTTTACCTATTTCCCGGCAGATCCTGATATGTCTGAGCCATGGCGTCGCTTGCCTGCACTTTCTTTAAAGCAAATTCAGTATTTTGTTACCCTGGCGCAATTGCGGCATTTCACCGATACCGCCAATCGCCTGGCAATCAGTCAACCCGCGTTAAGTAGCGCACTGCGTCAAATTGAATCGATGCTTGGTGGGAAACTGGTTAACCGTGCGGCCTCTTCAGTCACGTTGACTGAGCTGGGGACGGCAATCTTACCTCACGCGGAGCGGCTGCTCAACGTGGCCCATAGCGCCTTTGATGATATGCAGCGCATTATGCTGGCCGGGGGGGATGGTACGCTGCGCATTGGTTTGGTGCCTTCGGTGAGCAGCCTGTTATTCCCGGCCGTACCACGCTTGCTGGCCGAGCATTTTCCCCGTTTACGCATTGAATTCCATGACCAAACCAATGACTCTCTGTTAGTACAATTGGAAAATGGGCAGATAGATTTCGGTATTGGGGCTTTGGACAGTTCGGTACCAGAGAGCTTGGAAATTTACCCCTTGCAGGAAGATCCATTTGTGGTGGTGATGCGTTGCGATGATCCTTTGGCAGAATCACGACACTTACCCTGGCGCCAATTAAGTCGCAGGGATATTGCGGTATTTTCGAAAGGAAATATTAGCAGATTAGTGCTAGCGCTAGCAGAAAGCCATCGCTTGAATTTGACGGCACGCTATCAGGTCGATTTTCTTGAAACCTTGTATGGACTGGTACGTTCACAATTAGCCGTTGCTATTTTGCCGTTACTTTATACCACACACTTGCATGATGAAGAATTAACCATTGTTCATTTACAACAGCCAATGCTAAGCCGCACTGTAGCCTTAATGCGCAGTGTAAAGCAAAATTCCCCGCCATTAATTGAAAAGTGTTTTCAATTACTTCTGCAGGATTTTCAGAAAAGAAGCAAGCTACCTTGATTTTATAAGAAAACGACCTGGCCTATACCCTCATTGAAGCCGATAGTATTATCGGCTCAGTGCGACGTTACTTTGATTATCTTACGAATTTCCAAACGGCAACCGGGATTTTATCGTACAACTTGTTCATGGTCAGTTCGGCAAGGCGGTGATCTGCAGCAGAGTAGAACAACTCTAGCTCATCGTCAGAGAGTTCGTACTTATTTTTCTCGATCACACGTTCGAGGGTGTCAATCGTGGTGCATTTACGCAAACGCATCAGATAGTCAATTTTTGTCATGGTAACCTTTAATCTTATTAACCGTAGAATTATATGAGGATAATTATCCTCTAAGTTTTCATCGTGGTACAGATGCCCTCTCCTGAGAACATTCTGAATGTTCGCGCCTTGGTTTTTTGCCAGCGGCGCAAATCGGAGTCATTAATGCCATAACTGCTGAACAGTGTATAGGTATCGTCGAGATACTCTTCGACTAACTCCGACAAATCACTTTCGTCCATGTATTTAATTTTAAAACTCATTACAAACGAAGCAATATGTTCAATCAACTCATTAAGTTGAAGATTGACGGCGGACGTAGGATCGTTTACCCAACCGTGGTGGCTGTCACCCAAAGTGGCGATGCCTTCGTCGTACAAATTTTCACACAAGAATTTGAGTTGAGCAATATCGTGCCTTTTAGGCGAATACTCATCCATATCATCCCCCCGTCAGTCTTAATTTCGGTGTTGATAACACTATGTGAGTACACTGACTTACATCATAAGCAGAAGTTGTTAAACGCTGGGTTAATAAACTTTCTACCTTTAAAATATAAATCATTTTTTGCCATCTGGCCTGTTACTATTACCTAAACTTACAATTCATCAGCGGTAGATGGGCGCAAGTTATCGATTACGTCTAACACCAAACCCTTTTCCGTCAGGGTAAACGTGACAACATCATTAATGTATTCACCACTACTGATATCCAGATACACATTGAAACTTGACCATTGCTCGCAGTAACCCATTGAATACTCGTTATTGCCGAACCGTTTAATCTCAATGATCGCTAATGAGCTTTCAGCATGCCGGGTGTTCTCTGAATAAAAAACAGCCCTTTTGTCAGTATAGGAATCAGGTCTACTAATTGATTACCGATCACTTTCTTTAATTGTTTTACAGAAAGTGTGCCTACTTTAGAGCCTCAGCCTAGCGAAACAGGTATGGATATCTAGTTCTACCACATTCTATCCCTCTATCTTACTCCTTTTCTCTCCCGGATGGGCAAACATTTTTATTGAATAGGATTCTTTTACTTTGTGTTACGTACTTGGCAGCGCAGGGCTTCGGTTTAAGGTAATAAGCATCACGTTACGTTTAGTTGCATCTTGCCCCGACATCAAGCTTGAACTTCACTATTTTATGTGATGTTATACTATAACATAAAAGCTTGGTCTTTATCACAATGCGTATGCCTTCTCTATTTCCTGCAACTCTGTTTACGGTTTCGGCGGCCCTACGCTGTAGCGTTGTTATCGTGCTGCTGCTTTTCCTGTGGTTGACCATTGTCTGGGCGGTGGCGCTGCCATGATGACATTACGAAAAGTCGTTGTCGGATATGACAATACGCCGTTGTTTCCCCCGCTATGTGGTCAATTTGCTACAGGTTCATTGACGGCAGTAATGGGGATTAATGGTGCGGGTAAATCTACGTTGCTGAAGTCATTGGCTGGGCTGCATCCCTTGATCGGTGGCAATCTTGATTTTGTCGGGGGAAAGCCGCCTGCGATGGCTTATCTGCCGCAACAGGCCGAGCTGGATCGGCAATTTCCTATTCTGGTCAACGACGTGGTTGCAATGGGATGCTGGCCGCAAAGTGGTTTGTTTGGCGGCATAAATCAGCGCGCTATGCGGCAAATAGCCAGCGCGTTGGACAATGTCGGTATGAGTGCGATGGCCCGAGTCCCGGTCGGTGAGCTCTCAGGAGGGCAGCTACAACGGGTGTTATTTGCGCGTTTGCTGGTACAGCAGGCACCATTGATTTTGCTGGATGAACCTTTCACCGGTATTGATGCCGGTACCACTCAGTTGCTGTTGCAGGTGATCGAACAACTGCATCAGCAAGGCAAAACGGTGATCGCCGTATTGCACGACATATCGACAGTCGCTAACCATTTCCCTGACGTGCTGCTGCTTACCACGGAATGTTGCCGTTGGGATCATGCCGATCGGGTTTTGGCACATTTTCCCTTGCCGATGGCGGCTATGGCGGGGGCTCGATGATGCTGTTCCATTTGCTGATCGATCCTTTTGCTTCCTTTGGTTTTATGCGCAGAGCATTGATCGCCTGCCTGGCGTTATCGCTCAGTGCTGCACCGTTAGGCGTCTTCTTGTTATTACGCAGGATGAGTCTGGTTGGCGATGCGCTTTCACACGCGGTATTGCCCGGTGCGGCGATCGGCTACTTGATATCCGGTATGTCACTGGTGGCGATGGGCGTGGGGGGATTTATTGCCGGGTTAGCCGTTGCGATGCTGTCGGGGCTGGTGAGTCGTAAGACGCCGTTGAAAGAGGACGCCAGCTTTGCCGGTTTTTATCTTGGCTCGCTGGCGTTGGGGGTGACGTTAGTCTCTCTGCGGGGATCCAGTGTCGATCTGTTACATGTGTTATTTGGCTCGATTCTGGCTGTGGATGGGCAGGCGATGGTGATGGTCGGTATGATTGCCAGCCTTTCTTTACTGGTGCTAGCGTTGCTATACCGTGCTCTGGTCATTGAATCTTTTGATAGCACTTTCTTACGTGTCAGCGCCCCCGGCTGGCTGGCGTGGGTTCACGGATTATTTCTTGCCTTGGTGGTGATCAATCTGGTAGCCGGTTTTCAAATCCTCGGCACCTTGATGTCAGTCGGGCTGATGATGCTCCCGGCCGCCAGCGCCCGCTTTTGGGCGCGCGATCTGCCGCAGACGTTGGCAGCCGCAATGGGCATTGGGCTACTGGCCAGCCTGATTGGTTTGGAATGGTCGTACTATGCCTCGCTGCCAGCGGGTCCGGCGATAGTGCTTAGTGCCAGCGTGATATTTTTTATTTCGATTCTGTTCGGGACTCGCGGGGGGATCTACCGTTTCGCGCGTCGTTGAGAAGTGACCTTTGCAAGGAAAAATCATGAAATCTTTATCCTTAACACTGGTGGCAGCTGCTCTGCTCGCCAGCCCCTTGGTGCAGGCAAAAACCGTTGAGGCGGTAGCCAGTTTTTCTATTCTTGGCGATATCGTTAAACAGGTGGGGGGCGATCATGTGCAGGTTAGCACGTTGGTCGGGCCGAATGGCGATCCGCACAGCTTTGAACCTTCGCCGCAGGATAGCAAGCAATTATCGCAAGCCGAGATCGTTTTTGTCAGCGGGTTGGGGCTTGAGGGATGGATTGACCGTCTGGTGGGGGCCTCTGGTTATCGGGGACCCGTAATCAGCGCATCTAGAGGCATCACATCACGCAGCATGGAGGAAGATGGGAAGACGATCACCGATCCGCACGCTTGGAACAGTATGAAAAATGGCGTGCAGTACGCGACTAACGTGATGAATGCGCTGATTGCCGCCGATCCAGAAGACGCCAGCTATTTCCGCCAGCGTGGTACCGACTATATCCAGCAACTCCAGCAACTCGACAGTTGGGCGAAGGCTCAGTTTGCGGTGGTGCCAATGCAAAAACGTAAAGTTCTGACCAGCCATGACGCTTTTGGCTATTTTGGGCAAGAATACGGCGTCACCTTCCTGGCCCCAGTCGGTTTTTCTACCGAAGCTGAAGCCAGTGCCAGTGGCGTCGCCAGTTTGATTAAGCAGATAAAACAGGAAAAGGTGAATGCTTACTTTATTGAGAACCAAACCGATCCGCGCCTGGTGAAGCAGATTGCGGCGGCGACAGGGGCAAAAGCCGGTGGGGAACTGTATCCGGAGGCGTTATCCAAACCGCAAGGCCCCGCAGCCACGTATATTCAGGCGTTTAAGCACAATGTTAAAACGATTGTTGGCAGTATGAAGTAAGTTTTATCCCCACCGTAATCGGTGGAGCTCCTCGCATTCAGGCTCTTCTCGATAAAAAGCCCCGTTGAGCAGCAACGGGGCTTGGGTGACAAACGGTTCAGGTATTAACGCTTTTTCTTACGCCCTTGTACCGCTTTAAAACGTGGGTTGGACTTGCAGATCACATAGATGCGGCCATGGCGACGCACAACTTTGCAATCTGGATGGCGATTCTTTGCCGAGCGCAATGAACTCAAAACCTGCATGATGATCTCCCGTTATTTTCTGCTGCCGACCAAATGGCCAAAGCGTTGTTGGAATCGCGCTGTGCTGCCTTCTTTTGAGAATTCTTTTTGCTTGCCGGTGTAGTACGGATGCGAAGCGGAAGAGACATCAATGGTGACGTAAGGCCAGCTTTTACCGTCAAGATCGACAGTGCGATCGGTTTTGATAGTCGAGCCGACTTTGAAATAGGTATCGGCGCTGAGATCGTGAAAAACCACGGTGCGATAATTGGGGTGTATGCCTGTTTTCATGATGACTCCAATTGTTATGTTATAATATAACATAGATTATGCACCTCTCTGGGATCGGGATCAACCCCAAAATAGCGTTAATCAGAGTTGGGCTTATTGGCTACATAGCAGGCAAAAAAAAGGCCGCTTGCGCGGCCTTGATGTTCAGCAGAAAAGCATCAGTGATGCTCTACCTGATGAGCGTGTTCCAGATCTTCAGACTTTTTGCTGAAGCGGCGGCGAACCACCACAAAGAACACAGGAACAAAGAAGATAGCCAATACGGTTGCGGTTACCATCCCGCCCATTACGCCGGTACCTACCGCGTTTTGAGCACCGGAACCTGCACCGCTGCTGATAACCAGCGGCATTACCCCGAGGATGAAGGCCAGTGATGTCATCAGGATTGGACGCAGACGCATACGTACCGCTTCCAACGTTGATTCAACCAGCCCTTTGCCTTCTTTATCCATCAGATCTTTGGCGAATTCCACGATCAAGATTGCGTTCTTCGCCGACAAACCAATGGTTGTCAACAGGCCAACCTGGAAGTAAACGTCGTTTTCCAACCCACGTAGAGTCGCAGCCAAAAGGGCACCAATAACACCCAACGGCACAACCAGCATAACGGAGAACGGAATCGACCAGCTCTCGTACAGTGCTGCCAGACACAAGAACACCACGATCAGTGAGATGGCATACAGTGATGGAGCCTGGTTACCAGACAGGCGTTCCTGATAGGACATACCGGTCCAGTCATAGCCAACACCGGTTGGCAGTTTCGCCGCCAGCTCTTCCATCATGTTCATCGCTTCACCGGTACTCTTGCCCGGCGCAGCCTGACCCAGGATTTCCATTGATGGCAGGCCGTTATAGCGTTCCAGACGCGGTGAGCCGTATTGCCATTTGGCCGAGGAGAAGGCTGAGAATGGCACCATCTGCCCAGTGCTACCGCGGACATACCAGTTGTTAATATCATCCGGCAACATACGGAATGGTGCTTCAGCCTGCACGTAAACTTTCTTCACACGACCACGGTCGATAAAGTCGTTCACGTAGGTACCGCCCAGCGCAGCGCCAATCGTGGTATTGATATCACTCAGGGAAACGCCCAATGCCTGTGCTTTCTCCTGATCGATTTCCAGTTTGAACTGCGGTGTATCTTCCAGACCGTTTGGACGCATACCGGTCAGCAAATCAGGATGCTGTGCGGCCATACCCAACAGTTGGTTACGTGCTTCCGTCAGTTTTTCGTGGCCCAGGTTACCCTGATCGATCAACTGGAAGTCAAAGCCGGTCGCAGTACCCAGTTCCACAATCGCAGGCAGGTTAAAGGCGAAGACCAGACCGTCCTTAATCTGCGAGAAAGCTCCCATTGCGCGGCCAGCAATGGCCGGTACTTTGTTGGCTGCGCCACTACGTTCAGACCAATCCTTCAGGCTGATAAACGCCAAACCGGTGTTCTGCCCCTGGCCGCTGAAACCGAAGCCGTTAACGGTAAACACCGAGTTAACGTTGTCTTTTTCTTTGGTCAGGAAGTAGTGGTTAACTTCTTCCAGCACTTTCTGGGTTCGTTCCTGAGTTGCACCCGCTGGCATTTGCACCATGGTCAACAGGATGCCCTGGTCTTCGTCCGGAAGGAATGAAGAAGGCAAACGCAGGAACAGTAAGGCCATACCCACAACGATCAGCAGGTAGATCACCAAGTAGCGCCCGGTACTGCGCAGGATGTTTGCCACGCTGTCGGTGTAGTGATGGGTGCTTTTCTCAAACATGCGGTTAAACCAGCCAAAGAAGCCGGTATTGACACCGTGATCGCCTTTCGGGATCGGTTTGAGCATCGTGGCACACAGTGCTGGCGTCAGGATCAACGCGACCAGCACAGATAGCACCATGGCGGAAACGATAGTAATCGAGAACTGACGGTAGATGGCCCCGGTTGAACCGCCGAAGAAGGCCATCGGGATAAATACCGCAGACAGCACCATGGCAATACCGACCAGTGCGCCCTGGATCTGATCCATCGATTTCTTGGTGGCTTCTTTTGGCGGTAAACCTTCTTCCGCCATCACACGCTCAACGTTTTCCACCACCACGATGGCGTCATCCACCAATAGGCCTATCGCCAGCACCATGCCGAACATCGTCAGGGTGTTTATCGAGAAACCAAATGCTGCCAGGATGGCGAATGTTCCCAGCAATACCACCGGCACGGCGATCGTTGGGATCAGCGTGGCGCGGAAGTTCTGCAGGAACAGATACATGACCAGGAAGACCAGGATGATCGCTTCGATCAGGGTTTTTACCACTTCGTTAATCGAAATTTTAACGAATGGTGTGGTGTCATACGGGTAAACAACTTTCAGGCTTGCCGGGAAGAAAGGCTCCAGCTTGGTCAGTTCTGCTTTGACCGATGAGGCCGTATTCAGGGCGTTGGCGCCGGTAGCCAGTTTGATACCGATACCGGCAGCCGGTTTACCGTTATAACGGGCAATAATGTTATAGCTTTCGCCACCCAGCTCCACCTTAGCCACATCTCTCAGGCGCACCTGCGAACCGTCCGGGTTGACTTTCAGCTGGATCTTGCTGAACTCTTCCGGCGAGGTCAAACGGGTTTGCGCAATGATTGATGAGTTAAGTTGCTGGCCTTTAACTGGTGGTGTACCCCCCAATTGGCCTGCTGCAATCTGGTTGTTCTGCACTTTGATAGCAGCAATGACATCGCCAGGCGTCAATTGGTAGTTGTTCAGCTTGTTCGGATCAAGCCAGATACGCATTGCATACTGTGCACCGAACAGTTGAACGTCACCCACACCGGAAGTACGGCTGATAGGGTCCTTGATGTTGGAACCTACATAGTCCGCGATATCTTCCTGCGACATACTGCCGTCTTCGGAAATAAAGCCCGCAACCATCAGGAAGCTGCTGCTTGATTTCTCAACGCTGACCCCTTGTTGCTGCACTTCCTGCGGCAACAGCGGCATGGCCAGTTGCAGTTTGTTCTGCACCTGCACCTGTGCGATATCAGGATCGGTACCTGAGTTGAAGGTCAACGTAATCTGGACGTTACCTGACGAGTCACTGGTGGATGACATGTACAGCAGGTTATCGATACCGTTCATATTCTGTTCGATAACCTGTGTCACGGTATCCTGCACCGTCTTGGCATCAGCGCCCGGGTAGTTTGCGGAGATCGACACTGCCGGTGGCGCAATAGTCGGGTATTGCGCAATAGGCAGTTTCATTATTGACAGGATACCTGCCAGCATAATGATAATGGCGATTACCCACGCAAAAATGGGGCGATCTATAAAGAACTTAGCCATGTATTACCGGCTCCTTGTTATGACTGCTTCGCGGGTTCAGATGGCGTCTGTGGCTGAGCAGATGTCTGGCTGTCAGCCTCTTGCGCTTTCACCTGTACACCAGGTTTAACCTTCTGCAAGCCGGTAACAATGACGCGGTCGCCCGCTTTCAGGCCGGCTGTTACCAACCATTTGTCGCCGATAGCCTGCGTGGCGGTCAACGTACGCAGTTCTACTTTTTCGTCCGCGCCAACCACTAATGCTGTCGCTTCGCCACGAGGGTTGCGCGTCACGCCTTGTTGTGGAACCAGCAGTGCATCATTACGCACACCTTCATCCAGGCGGGCACGCACGAACATACCTGGCAGCAGCGCATCGTTCGGGTTAGGGAAGATGGCGCGGATAGTGATGGAACCGGTGGTTTCATCGACGGTCACGTCAGAGAACTCCAGTGAACCTTCCTGCGCGTATTCCTGCCCGTTTTCAAGCAGCAGTTTCACTTTGGCCTTGCCGTTTTCCTGTTTCAGGGTGCCGTTGGCCAATTCCTGTTTCAGGCGCAGATAGTCGTTACTTGATTGCGTGACGTCGACATACATTGGGTCCAGTTGCTGCACGGTAGACAATGCAGTCGCCTGGCCGCTGGTCACCAGAGCCCCTTCGGTGACCGTCGACAAGCCAATGCGGCCAGAGATCGGTGAGGTCACTTTGGTGTATGCCAGGTTGATACGCGCGCTTTCTACGGCGGCTTTGGCCGCTACCACGGCAGCGTTGGCCTGCAGCAGTGTAGAGGTAGCAGTATCGTAATCCTGTTTACTGATGTAGCTGGTACCCAGCAACGGCTTGTAGCGGTTGACCGTGAGACGCGCGATTTCGGCAGCGGCCTGGGCCTTGGCCAGATCGCCTTTGGCACTGTCGTAGGTCGCCTGATAGGTGGCAGGATCGATTTGATACAGTGAAACGCCTGCCTTGATATCGCTGCCTTCAACAAAGTTGCGTTTCAGGATAATGCCACTGACCTGAGGGCGAACTTCGGCGATGCGGTATGCTGCAGTGCGGCCAGGAAGATCGGTAGTAATATTGAGAGGTTCAGCCTTCAATGTCACCACACCCACGGAAGGCGCTGGGTGTTGGGCACCTTGTTGCTGGGTTTCTTTATCGTTACATCCTGTAAGCACTAAGCTGCCTGAAAGCATCAGAACTGCCGCCAGAGGCGTTAACCCTCTGTTTTTGTTCATAGAAAAACCTCAAGTGTCCGATTTCAAAATGATCAATGGATCACAAGCTTTAAAACCCATTGCTGCGTTAATTTTATGTGCGTGCTATGGTACATACATTCGCGAATGTATGTAAATCACACTCCCCGTAAAAAACAACGTCATGGCACGAAAAACCAAACAGCAGGCGCAAGAAACACGACAGCAGATCCTCGACGCCGCAGTGAGAGAATTCTCTGAGCGTGGCGTTTCAGCAACCTCTCTGACAGATATTGCTACCGCTGCCGGGGTTACGCGCGGTGCAATTTACTGGCACTTCAAAAATAAGGTAGACCTGTTTAATGAAGTTTGGGAGCTATCAGAATCGAAAATAGGCGATTTGGAGATAGAGTATCAGGCAAAGTTTCCTGAGAATCCACTGCGTATTCTCAGAGAAATTCTGATTTACATTCTGACAGCCACGGTTGATGACTGCCGCCGTCGCGCCTTGATGGAGATCGTCTTCCATAAATGCGAGTTTATCGGCGAAATGATGCCGTTGCATGACGCGCGCAAGGTGCTTTATCTTGAAAGTTATGAGCGTATCGAAAGCGTGCTGCTCAATAGTATGGCACATGGCCAACTGCCTGCCGATCTGCATACTCGCCGGGCGGCGATTATACTCCGCGCCTACGTTACCGGTCTGATGGAAAACTGGCTGTTTATGCCAGAGAGCTTTGATCTCAAAGCCGAAGCGAGTACCTTTGTCGATACTTTCATCGAAATGGCGCAGTTAAGCCCCTCTTTACGTGTGAAATCGCCGCCGCCGGCCGATCCACAAGTCTGATAAGGAGAATCTTTATGTCATCCCTGTTATTGATTGCCAACGGTGCGGCCTATGGGCAGGAATCGTTGTTTAATGCCTTGCGCCTGGCGATTACCCTAAAAGAGCAAAAGCCTGACCTTAACCTGAAATTGTTTCTGATGTCCGATGCGGTGGTGGCGGGTATTGCAGGGCAACAACCGCGTGAAGGCTATCATTTGCAGCAGATGCTGGAGATTCTCACGGCGCAACAGGTTCCGGTAAAACTGTGTAAAACCTGTGCCGATGCCCGCGGTATCAGTCAGTTGACGCTGGCGGATGGCGTAGAGATTGGCACCTTGGTAGAACTGGCGCAGTGGACGCTGGCGGCAGAGAAAGTGCTGACTTTCTAATTCACAACGGTACGCTACATATCTACATATACCCTATGGATTTCGAGCTACAGCTAGGCGACAAGAGCGTTAATCCCTTGGAGCTTACTATTGTAAGTGACTGGAGTTAACGCTCGCAGGTAACAACGCTGTAGCTTGAAAGACGACGGGGATTTGCGATTCATCATCAGCAACGTTTTTCTTATTCATTGCTGGCCTGCGGTCGTGATAATCTTGGCGCTTCATTGTTAAACCGACGTTAAATCATGAGTCGCAGGCGAATAATCCCTTCTTGCCAAGCTGTTTTCTGGTATCCCGACGCGGGGTGGCTCCGCATTATTACTCTGTTTTTCCTGCTGTCGACAGCGCTGTTGCTGCCTTTGGGGGCTTTCGCTCAAAATGGCGATGTCCCCGCGCGCAGCGAGATCCAGGGGCAGCTCGATGCGCTGAACAAACAAAAAAACCTGACATCGGTTGAGAAGCTGTCCCAACAGGATTTGAACCGTACGTTGGAATTGCTTGATGCCATCGATCGTACCAGGCAGGAGGCCACTCAGCTTAAACAGCAGGTTCAGCAGGCGCCTGCAAAGTTACAGCTGGTGACGCGGGAGTTGGAGGCGCTGAAAAACCCGGCAAATGAAGCGGTGACGCGCGCCGAATTGCTGCCTCTGTCCTTGCGTCAGTTGGAAAGCCGGTTGTACCAAACATTGGACGACTTGCAAGACATGCAGGAAAGCCTCTCAACCTACAACAGTCAGCTAATTTCATTACAGACCCAACCTGAGCGCGTACAAAGCAGTATGTATACGGCTTCCCAGCGCCTGCAGGAAATTCGTAATCTTCTCAACGAGCGCACTCCAGGGCAGGAAGCATTACGCAGTAGTCAGCAGGTGATGCTCAATACCGAACAGGTGCTGCTCAATGCCGAGATAGATTTGCAGCGTAGGAGCCTGGAAGCGAATACTACCCTGCAGGATCTGCTGCAGAAGCAGCGTGATTACACCACGATGAGCATCGATGCTCTCGATCACCGGGTTCAGGTGTTGCAGGAAGTCGTTAACAGCAAGCGGCTGACCCTGTCGGAGAAAACGGCTAAGGAAGCGCAGACCCCGGAAGATGCCACGGATATCCAGAACGATCGGTTAGTGAGTAAAGAGCTCAATATCAACCGTGAAATCAGCCAGCGTTTGATTACGGCAACGGAAGAGAGCAACACCTTGTTCCAGCAGAACATTCAGGTGAAAAACTGGCTCGATCGCGGCCTGCAATCCGAACAGAACCTCAAAGAACAGATCCAGGTGCTGAAGGGGAGCCTGGTGTTATCACGCATCCTTTATCAGCAGCAGCAAAACCTGCCGCCAGGGACGCTGGTCTCGGATATGAGCACCCAGATTGCGGATTTACGCCTGGAACAGTTCGAGGTTAATCAGCAGCGTGATGAGCTGTTCAAGGGGGACGACTTTATCAACAAACTGGTGGCCGACAGTAAAGAGAAAGCTAACGGTGATGTCATTGATGCCCTGAATGAAATTATCGACATGCGTCGTGAGTTGCTCGATCAACTGAATAAACAGCTCAATAACCAGCTGTCACTGGCGATCAATCTGCAGATTAATCAACAGCAGCTCACCAGCGTCTACACGTCATTGCAGGATACGCTGACGCAACAGATTTTCTGGGTTAACAGTAATAAACCTATCGATCTGGCTTGGTTGAAGGCGATGCCGAGTGCGGTGAAAGATCAGCTTGCTGGCCTGGATTTCAAATTTGAGCCAGGCCAGATGCTGTTGGGCGGTTTAAAGGCGCTGGTTTTCCTTATCCCCTTGCTGATTATCATCGGTATCTTGCGCTGGCGTTATCGCCTGATAGATAGCCATCTGCAAAAGCTGGCCAATGATGTTGGTCAGCTAAAACGTGATACCCAGTTGCATACCCCAAAAGCGATCCTGCTGACCTTGTTGAAGGTGTTACCGGGTTCTTTATTGATGCTGGGGGGCGGGTTCTGGTTCTATCGGGCCGGTTTTAGCATCAGTGATTTTATCTGGGCGCTGTCGCAACAGCTGGCGCTGTTCTGGCTGGTGTTTGGCTTTACTTTCCGCATGTTGGCCCCTGGTGGTATTTCCGAGCGCCACTTTACTACGCCCGTCGATCGTTGTGCGCATTACAGGCGGCAGACCATCAGGTTGGGCCTGGCGTTGTTGCCGTTGATTTTCTGGTCAGTGCTGGGTGAGAAAGCGCCCTTAAGACTGGTTGAGGATGTGATCGGCCAAGTGGTGGTGATCCTGACGTTGGCCTTGTTAACGGTGCTGGTATTCCCTATTTGCCGAGACAGTTGGCGCGAAAAAGACTCCCACACGGTGAGGCTGCTGGTGGTTACCGCGTTGGCGGCGACGCCGTTAATCCTGCTTGGGCTGATGTTTGCCGGTTATTTCTATACTACGTTGCGCCTGGCAGGCCGCTGGATTGACAGTTTGTATCTGTTCTTCTTGTGGAACATTGTTTATCTGGCGGCGATCCGCGGCCTGAGCGTCGCCGCTCGCCGCTTGGCTTATCGTCGCGCCGTGGCCCGCCGTCAGAGTCTGGCAAAAGAGAAAGAGGGGGCAGAGGGCAGCGAACCGGTCGAAGAGCCACCGTTGGCGCTTGATCAGATAAACCAGCAATCTCTGCGCCTGACTACCATGATTTTGTTCCTGATTTTTGCCAGCGCGTTCTATGCGATATGGTCAGATCTGGTCACGGTGATCTCCTACCTCGACAGCATCTCGCTATGGCATTACACCAGCAATGTGGCCGGCAGCGTGCTGCCGCAAGCGGTGACCTTGGGCAATATGATGGTGGCGATCTTGGCGATAATCGTCGCCTACGTGATGACGCGGAACCTGCCGGGTCTGCTGGAGGTGTTGGTTCTGTCGCGCTTGCAGCTACGGCAGGGGGCGTCCTATGCGATCACTACCATTCTGACTTATCTGATTACCGCGGTGGGCACAATAACCGCACTTGGGTCGTTAGGGGTTTCTTGGGACAAACTGCAGTGGCTGGTGGCGGCGTTGTCGGTAGGTTTGGGCTTTGGTTTACAGGAGATTTTTGCCAACTTTGTTTCTGGTCTGATCATTTTGTTTGAACGGCCGGTGCGCATCGGCGATACCATTACTATCGGTACCTTCTCTGGCACGGTCAGCCGGATCCGTATTCGCGCCACCACCATCACCGATTTTGACCGTAAAGAAGTGATTATTCCCAACAAAGCGTTTGTTACCGAACGGCTGATTAACTGGTCACTGTCAGACACCATTACCCGCGTGTTGATTAAGGTCGGGGTAGCTTACGGTTCCGATCTGGACAAGGTTAAGGCGGTACTGTTACAAGCGGCGCATGAAAACCCGCGCGTGATGACCGATCCCGAACCTATGGTGTTCTTCCTCAATTTTGGTGCCAGCACGCTGGATCATGAACTGCGTCTGTACGTGCGGGAATTGCGCGATCGCAGCTATACCGTGGATGAACTGAACCGATCAATCGATCGGCTGTGCCGCGAGAACGATATCAATATCGCCTTCAACCAGTTGGAAGTGTATTTGCATAACCAGCAGGGGAATGAAGTGCAGGAAGTCAAGAGAACGCAAAATCCGGGCAGCCAGGCAGCCGTGTAAACCGGTGGGCCGTGTTATTGGCCCACAGGTAAATAGGGTGAGGCCGTTCCCGCGCGCTGCATCTTTTCCTGGTAATCCTTTCTGACGATATCCAGGGCAGCCAGCGCCGTTGCCGGGTCGATCTCGTTACATTCCAGCAGGTAAATCAAGTCTACCGCCAGTTGCAGTTCCGGAGAGGCATTCTCTAGCGACATAAGTCCAACGTTTGTGTAAGTGAGTGGATACTCTCTTCCTCAGGGCTCGGTTACCAAAGATGGCCGGGGGCAGAAGAGTGCGCGCCTGTTTGGGCAGAGTATAGTGAACATGCGGCGAGGTGGGGAATATTCATTAAAATAATGTGATAAATCTTCAAAAACCGTTTTCTTTTCGCTCGATGCTGCGCTCAATTCGCGTTAATGCTTGCCGACAGCGTACCAATCTGCCTTCGATTGCGGCCAACTCCTGCTGCAATTTCTTTTGCGCCGCAAACGTGGTTTGTTGGCCTAGCAGATTCTCGCGATCCTCAATCATGGAGATCAGGCGGCGTTCATAATCCTGATGTTCGGCAAGTTTATGATACAGGTCGACATCCACGGTCTCCTTAGGCTGATTTTTGCGCCGTAATGCCAGGGTGGCCATTTCACGCTGCAAGGCGGTGAGCTGGGTCACCAGCTTTTCCGCCAGAAAGGCGACGTGGGCGGTTCGGTTATCCTTGACCGCCGTTTGCAACTGGGCAAAGTTTTTTTGTACTTCGGCCAGATAATCCCGCAACCGCGTGCCGTGGTTAGAGAAAAGTGCAATATCAAACCGCGCTTGCGGGATCGGGACATCACCTTGTGGCTGAATTTCGCTGGCTAAAGCGGTTATCTGCTGTTCAAGCGCCTGCAGTAAACGGTGCGTACTCACGGAGGATCCTTCGGTAAAGCAGTTTGTGCCTAAGCTTGCCCGTGAAAGCGCGATGAGACAAGTGACAAATACGCCCAGGCCGGTTGGGGCGTTTTTGAAGTTGGCGGCAAAGTGCTAAAGTGCTCCAAACCGGTGGGAGAAGAAACGGCATGACGCGTTGGCTTTTGATTATTCTAGGATGGTTGGCGGTGGGGCTGGCAACGTTGGGAGTGGTGCTGCCCTTATTGCCGACCACGCCTTTCCTGTTGCTGGCCGCCTGGTGTTTTGCCCGTTCCTCCCCGCGTTTCCACCACTGGTTGTTGTACCGTTCCTGGTTTGGTTCTTATTTGCGCCATTGGCAGCAACACAAGGCGTTACCGCCGGGAGTGAAGTGGAAAGCGGTGTTGGTGATCGTACTGACGTTTGCCGTTTCTTTGTGGCTGGTAAAGCTCTGGTGGGTACGCGCTGTGCTGATGGCGATCCTGATTATTTTGCTCACCTTCATGTTGCGTCTGCCGGTTATTGACCTGCCGCAACAAAAACAGCGCTGATTGTGCGGTGTCAGTTGCATTTATCCCGCATTTTGCATAGATTTGGGCGTTTTCGTGCGTAGGTTTCCTCCCGCCATTTTCTTGTTAAAGGCAGGGCAGTTGACGGCCTGCGTGGAAGTTATCAGGTAGTTTTATCAGGCAATAACTATGACCGCGACTGCGCAGCAGCTTCAGTATATTAAAGACAGTATCAAAACCATTCCTGACTATCCGAAACCAGGCATTCTGTTCCGTGACGTGACCAGCCTGTTGGAAAACCCACTGGCGTATGCTTCCAGCATTGAACTGTTGGTTGAACGTTTCCGTGATGCGGGCATCACCAAAGTGGTCGGTACTGAAGCGCGAGGTTTCCTGTTCGGTGCGCCAGTTGCTCTGGCCCTGGGCGTCGGTTTTGTGCCGGTACGCAAGCCAGGTAAATTGCCGCGGGCTACCCTGAGCGAAAGCTATGAGCTGGAATACGGCACCGATAAACTGGAAATTCACACCGATGCTATCGCGGCGGGTGACAACGTGCTGGTGGTGGACGATCTGCTGGCCACCGGCGGCACCATTGAGGCCACTGCCAAGCTTATCCGCCGTTTGGGTGGGGAAGTGAAAGATGCGGCCTTTATTATCAACCTGCCCGACCTCGGCGGTGAAGCGCGCCTGAACACGCTGGGCATTGATTGCTATTGCCTGGTTAACTTCGCAGGCCACTGATCTACAGCAGTACGATCGCGAAAACCATAACGGCCTCGCGGATTGCCGCGGGGCTGTGTTAGCATGACCTTCCAGATTACTCGACTTCTCCGGTATTAATGAGCTACCAGGTTCTAGCCCGTAAGTGGCGTCCTCAAACCTTTGCAGATGTTGTCGGACAAGAACATGTCCTGACGGCGCTGGCTAATGGCCTAAAACTTGGGCGGATCCATCACGCCTATCTGTTTTCGGGCACACGTGGCGTGGGGAAAACCACCATCGCGCGTTTGCTGGCCAAAGGCCTGAACTGTGAAACGGGCATCACTGCCACACCGTGCGGCCAATGCGATAACTGCCGCGAGATTGAGCAGGGGCGCTTTGTCGATCTGATCGAGATTGACGCCGCGTCCAGAACCAAGGTGGAAGATACCCGTGACCTGCTGGATAACGTGCAATATGCTCCAGCGCGTGGTCGTTTCAAGGTTTACCTGATCGACGAAGTTCACATGCTCTCCCGCCACAGCTTCAATGCGTTGCTGAAAACGCTGGAAGAGCCGCCTGCACACGTCAAATTCCTGCTGGCCACCACCGATCCGCAGAAACTGCCGGTCACTATTCTCTCCCGTTGCCTGCAATTCCATCTGAAAGCGATGGACGTTGAGCAGATCCGTACTCAGCTGGAAACCATCCTGCAGGCGGAACACATCACCAGTGATGCCCGCGCGTTGCAACTGTTGGCACGCGCCGCCGATGGCAGTATGCGTGATGCCTTAAGCCTGACCGATCAGGCGATTGCCATGGGCGAAGGGCAGGTGACTACCTCTACCGTCAGCCAGATGCTGGGGACGTTGGATGATGAGCAGCCTCTGGCGATTCTGGAAGCCTTAGTGAGCGCAGACGGCGAAAAAGTCATGGCTCAGGTTGCCCAGGCCGCGTCACGTGGCGTGGATTGGGAGAGCCTGCTGGCGGAAACCTTGGCGCTGCTGCATCGCATTGCCATGGTACAGTTGCTGCCCTCGGTACTGGATAACCAATACGCAGCCATTGAGCAGCGGTTACGTGAACTGGCTCGCACCTTACCCCCGGCGGACGTGCAACTTTATTATCAGACCTTGCTGATTGGCCGTAAAGAACTGGCCTATGCACCGGATCGTCGTATGGGGGTTGAGATGACCCTACTGCGGGCACTGGCGTTTCATCCGAAGGCGGTGATCCCGGAGCCGGTTGCCATGGTTCAGGTGGCCCCAACGCCGATCGCGCCAGTGCAGGGTCATCAGGCCGCCACATCGCAGCCTTATTACCCCGATACACCGCCGCCGTTAGGGCAGGCGGCATCGCCACAGAACAGCCAACAGACGAATTTACCGGATGCCACCGCGCAATTATTGAAAGCGCGTACCCAGTTGCTGCGGCAACAGGGGGCATCCACACCAAAAAAGAATGAGCCGGCGGCGCCAGGAAAAGCGCGGCCGGCAAACTCGGCGCTGGAGCGTTTAGCGTCAGTGACTGAGCGCAGTCAGAAGCGTCAGGCTGAAAAGATCGTGGCAGAAAAACCGGCCAAACCGGAAGCCTATCGCTGGCGTGCGCAAACCGAACCTGAAGCGGCCCCGGAACCGCTGGCAACGCCAAAAGCACTACGCACGGCGCTCGAGCATGAAAAGACGCCTGAGTTATCAGCTAAACTGGTGGTTGAGTCCATCGAACGCGATCCATGGGCGGCGGAAATCGACCAACTGAAAATACCGAAACTGGTGCAGCAACTGGCATTGAATGCTTTTAAAGAACAGCTGGCACCGGGTAACATTTGTCTCCACCTGCGCTCTTCGCAGCGTCATCTGAATTCGCCTTCGGCGCAGAAGACGCTGGCGGAAGCACTCAGTGAGTTAGCAGGTAGCACGGTTGAACTCACCGTGGTGGAAGACGATAATCCGGCGGAGCGGACTCCGCTGGAGTGGCGGCAAGCCATTTATGAAGAAAAACTGGCGCAGGCTCGCCAGTCCATCGTTGCGGATACCCATATTCAGACGCTGTGCCGATTTTTCGACGCAGATCTGGACGAAGAGAGTATTCGCCCAATTTAACGCGGCGCACCGTGCGCGGCCAATGCTATGAGAGACGACTATGTTTGGTAAAGGCGGTCTGGGTAACCTGATGAAGCAAGCCCAGCAAATGCAGGAAAAAATGCAGCAGATGCAGGAAGAAGTCGCCAAATTGGAAGTAACTGGCGAATCCGGCGCTGGCCTGGTGAAAGTGACCATCAACGGTGCGCACAACTGCCGCCGTGTGGAAATCGATCCTAGCCTGATGGAAGACGACAAAGAGATGCTGGAAGATCTGATTGCCGCTGCGTTCAATGATGCTGCGCGCCGCATTGAAGAAACCCAGAAAGAGAAGATGGCGTCTGTTTCCAATGGGATGCAGTTGCCGCCTGGCTTTAAGATGCCGTTCTGATGCAAACCAGCCCGCTCCTTGAGTCATTGATGGAAGCGCTGCGCTGCCTGCCGGGCGTTGGCCCCAAGTCAGCGCAGCGCATGGCATTTCAGTTGCTGCAGCGCGATCGTAGCGGCGGAATGCGACTGGCACAGGCGCTGACCCGAGCCATGTCGGAAATCGGTCACTGTTCTGATTGCCGGACTTTCACCGAGCAGGATATCTGCACTATCTGCAATAATCCGCGCCGTCAGCAAAACGGCCAGATCTGCGTGGTGGAGAGCCCGGCGGATATCCATGCCATAGAGCAGACCGGGCAATTTGCCGGGCGCTATTTTGTGTTGATGGGGCATCTGTCGCCGCTCGATGGTATCGGCCCGGGTGATATTGGCCTGGATCGGCTGGAGCAACGGCTGGAAAAGGAAACCATCACCGAAGTGATCCTGGCGACCAACCCGACGGTGGAAGGTGATGCAACGGCCAACTACATCGCTGAAATGTGCGGCCAATATGGCGTACTTGCTAGCCGTATTGCCCACGGCGTGCCGGTGGGTGGGGAACTGGAGATGGTAGATGGCACTACGCTGTCGCACTCATTAGCCGGGCGCCACGCTATCAAGTTCTGATGAATCTCTCGGGGCAATGCGTTGCCCCGTATTCACTTCACAAAAAATTCCCCGCCAGCCGCTTGAAAAACCTCAGGGTTAACCCCACCTAATGCTCATTGTTCGATTTGGTCATATCCCTTCGCCTTTCAAGCTGTGGCGTTGCAGGCCTCATCCCAGTCACTGAGCTGAACTCGGTTTCTGGGGGCTTACGAGCTGGTCGCCTCGCCACAACTTGAAATTCATTGGGTATAACATTACTGGCTATTGAGGTAATCAATGAGTATGAAAGGTCAAGAAACCCGTGGGTTCCAGTCTGAAGTTAAACAACTGCTTCATTTGATGATTCATTCGCTGTACTCCAACAAAGAAATCTTCCTGCGTGAGCTGATCTCCAACGCCTCCGATGCCGCTGACAAACTGCGTTTCCGCGCCCTTTCCCAGCCGGAATTGTACGAAGGTGATGGTGAGCTGCGTGTACGCCTTTCTTTCGACAAAGAGAAGCGCACGTTGACCATTGCCGATAACGGCATTGGCATGAACCGCGAGGAAGTGATTGAAAACCTGGGTACGATTGCCAAGTCAGGTACCAAAGCCTTCCTGGAGTCTATCGGTTCAGATCAGGCTAAAGACAGCCAACTGATTGGTCAGTTTGGTGTGGGCTTCTACTCGGCATTCATTGTGGCGGATAAAGTCACTGTACGTACCCGCGCAGCCGGTGCTGCGGCGGATGACGGCGTGTTCTGGGAGTCTGCCGGTGAAGGGGATTACACCATCGCCGATATCAGCAAAGCCGATCGCGGTACCGAAATCACGCTGCATCTGCGTGAAGGCGAAGACGAATACCTTGACGGCTGGCGTCTGCGTTCCGTGATTGGTAAATACTCCGATCACATTGCCCTGCCGGTAGAGATCGAGACCAAGAACGAAGAAGACGGTACCGTCAGCTGGGAGAAAATCAACAAGGCGCAGGCTCTGTGGACTCGCAGCAAATCAGACGTGACCGATGAAGAGTACAAAGAGTTCTATAAGCACATCGCTCATGATTTTACCGACCCGCTGAGCTGGAGCCACAACCGGGTTGAAGGTAAGCAGGAATACACCAGCCTGCTATATATCCCGGCACAGGCGCCGTGGGATATGTGGAATCGCGATCACAAACACGGCTTGAAATTGTATGTCCAGCGCGTGTTTATCATGGACGACGCAGAGCAGTTCATGCCGAATTACCTGCGCTTTGTCCGTGGTTTGATCGATTCCAACGATCTGCCGTTGAACGTTTCTCGTGAAATTCTGCAGGACAGCCGGGTGACGCAGAGCCTGCGTGGCGCATTGACCAAACGTGTGTTGCAGATGCTGGAAAAGCTGGCGAAAGACGATGCGGAAGCCTATCAGAAATTCTGGCAGCAATTCGGCATGGTGTTGAAAGAAGGGCCAGCGGAAGACGGTAGCAACAAAGAAACTATCGCCAAACTGCTGCGTTTTGCTTCAACGCATACCGACAGCTCGGCGCAGACTGTTTCGCTGGAAGAGTATGTAGGCCGTATGACCGAAGGCCAGGAGAAGATTTACTACATCACCGCCGACAGTTATGCCGCCGCCAAGAGCAGTCCACATCTGGAGCTGTTCCGCAAGAAAGGCATAGAGGTGCTGCTGCTTTCCGATCGTATTGACGAGTGGATGATGAGCTACCTGACTGAATTCGACGGCAAGATGTTCCAGTCGGTCAGCAAGGCGGATGAAGCCTTGGACAAACTGGCAGATGAAACCGAAGAGCAGAAAGAAGCTGAGAAACAGCTGGAGCCGTTTATCGAGCGGGTTAAGACGCTGCTGGGCGAGCGTGTGAAAGATGTGCGTTTGACGCATCGTTTGACGGACACGCCAGCGATTGTCACCACCGATGCGGATGAAATGAGCACTCAGATGGCCAAACTGTTTGCCGCTGCAGGGCAACCCGCGCCGGAAGTGAAGTATATCTTCGAGTTGAACCCGGAACATGCGTTGGTTAAACGCGCATCTGATGTGGGCGATAACGAACAATTTGCCGAGTGGATCGATCTGCTGTTGGATCAGGCGTTGCTGGCGGAACGCGGCACGCTGGAGGATCCAAACCAGTTTATTCGCCGTATGAATAAGCTGTTGTCTGCTTAAAACCCCCTGATAAGCCCCCGATCGTCTGGTCAGGGGCTTATTCCTTTTTGCCCCATTTTTTTTTCAACTTGCCTCGTTTCAGCCCGCTTTACCCGCAATCGATTTCCTTCTGCGACCTTGAGCCCTCCCCCCCAGAAATGGTAAGGTTGAGTGTTTTCGCAATTTTATAAAAACTTAAACCCGATTGACTCCAGGCTAAAACCCTATGGATTTCAAGTTACGGCTTGGAAGACGACGGGGTGCTGCCTGGAGTGAGGGGAAATTCATAGCAAGGGGATTTACGCAATGCGTATCATTCTGCTGGGCGCTCCGGGCGCTGGTAAAGGTACTCAGGCTCAATTCATCATGGAGAAATACGGCATTCCGCAAATCTCCACCGGTGACATGTTGCGTGCAGCCGTGAAGGCCGGTACTGAGCTGGGCAAGCAGGCGAAAGAAATCATGGATGCTGGCAAGCTGGTCACCGACGAGCTGGTTATTGCGTTGGTTAAAGAGCGCATCACCCAGGAAGATTGCCGTAATGGTTTCCTGCTGGACGGTTTCCCGCGTACTATTCCGCAGGCAGACGCGATGAAAGAAGCTGGCATCAACGTAGATTACGTGCTGGAGTTTGACGTGCCGGACGAGCTGATTGTCGATCGCATCGTTGGTCGTCGTGTGCATGCGCCATCTGGCCGTGTGTACCACATCAAATTCAACCCACCGAAGGTGGAAGGCAAAGACGACGTCACGGGCGAAGAACTGACCACCCGTAAAGACGATCAGGAAGAGACCGTGCGTAAGCGCCTGGTGGAATACCATCAGATGACCGCGCCGCTGGTGTCCTACTATCGTAAAGAAGCTGATGCCGGTAATACGGAATACCATAAAATCAATGGTACCCGGAAAGTATCCGAAGTGAGCGCTGAACTGGCGACCATTCTGGGTTGATCGGTTTTTATCGTTCTGGAAAGCGCTGGGCCTGACGCCCGGCGTTTTTTTTTGCTTTTTTGACTGGCTCCATAGATCCTTACGGTATGCCGCAGATGGCCACTGTTTCAGCCGATGGGAAGAAGCGCATGATCAGGCAGACAAATTTTCTGGAAGAGGCAACCGCGCGTCAGATCGTACAGCGCGCGATGAGCATTATTCATCATTCAGTCAATGTGATGGACAGCAATGGCGTCATTATTGCTTCCGGCAATGCTTCTCGTCTTTATGAGCGTCATGAAGGAGCGGTATTGGCCTTGACCGAAAACCGAGTTGTGGAAATTGATGAGGCCACCGCGCGAAACCTGAGAGGCGTTCAGCCCGGCATCAATCTGCCGTTCAGTTTTCGCAACCAACTGATCGGGGCTATTGGCATTTCCGGCGATCCGGCACAGGTGCGTGCCTACGGTGAACTGGTGAAAATGGCGGCGGAACTGATGCTGGAACAGGCCGCGATGCTTGATCAGCACCAATGGGAGAAACGCTACCGGGAAGAGTTGGCCAACCAACTGTTGCAAGGGCAAAGTGAGCCGGGTTCGCGAGAGGAAATGGCCGCCTATCTGGGGCTGGATCTGCAACAGCCGCGCATTGTCTGGATTGTGGAACTCAATGAACCCCAACCGCAGCTGCTGAGGGGGTTGCTGGCGGAGTTAGAAAGTAGCCAGCGGGAAGCATTAATTGCCATGACCAGCTTCAATGAGCTGGTCCTGTTGCGGCCTGCCTGCCTGAAACAGGGAATATGGGACGCGCAGCAGGAGCGTAAGCAGGCGCAGCATCTACAACATGAACTTCAGAAACGGTTTAATCTGCGCTTGATCGTGGGGGGCTTTTTTACCGGTGAAGAGGGGATACATCGTTCCATCCAGACGGCGCGAGCGGCGCAAACCCTGGCTCGTCGCCTCAAATGGCAGCAACACCTGCTGTTTTATCATGATTATCCGCTACCGTCTTTGCTGTGCGATTTAGGTGAAGATTGGCGTGCGCAAGAGCTTTCTCGTCCTTGGCACCGCTTGAGTGCTCAAGATGAAAAAGGCGTGTTGAGAAATACGCTACGCCAATACCTTCAGCACAATGGCGATCAGACCAAGACGGCTGCACAATTGCATATTCACGTTAATACGTTGCGTTATCGCCTGCAGAGTATCGAAAAGCATACCGGTCTGAAGATCAACCAGTTAGCAGACGTATTACAGCTGTATATTGGTATGCTGATGCATGATTGATTTGTGTTAAAACACAAAATAGCCTCTATTTTATTCGGTTTATTTGTGTCTTTTGCTGAAGATTCTGGGGCAGCAGGCAGGTATGGTGCTTGGTAACCTATGCTTGCAACATCCCCTGAGGATTAAGGCGCTGATGATGAATACGCTGAAAAAAGTGGTAATAGCTCCCGATTCGTTTAAAGAAAGCTTGAATGCGTTGGCGGTCGCGGAAGCGATTGAACGCGGGTTCCGACAAATCTATCCCCAGGCAGACTACGTTAAGCTGCCCATGGCTGACGGCGGTGAAGGCACAGTTGATGCCATGGTGGCCGCTACCGGTGGTGAGATCGTTAATGTCACGGTCACTGGACCCATGGGGCATCCCGTCAAGGCCTTCTACGGCCTGCTGGGGGAGGGGAAAACGGCCGTGATCGAAATGGCCGCCGCGTCCGGGCTGCATTTGGTTACACCAGAAGCACGCAATCCTCTCATCGCGACCAGCTATGGCACTGGTGAGTTGATTCTGGCTGCATTACAGCGAGGCGTGAGCACGATCATTTTAGGCATTGGTGGCAGCGCCACCAATGATGGCGGTGCGGGCATGATGCAGGCGTTGGGAGCCAGGCTGCTTGATAAATATCATCAGGAATTGAAACCCGGTGGTGCGGCTTTGGCGCAGTTGGCGCACATCGATCTCAGCCGATTGGATCCGAGGTTACAGCAGGTGAAGGTGACGGTAGCCTGCGATGTGGATAATCCGCTCTGTGGCGAGCAGGGGGCCTCGGCAATCTTCGGCCCGCAGAAAGGGGCGACGGAAAGTATGGTGCAGACGTTGGAGCTGGCGCTGCACCATTATGGAATGCTGCTGGAACAGACAACCGGGCGCAACGTTTTGCAGGCACACGGCTCCGGTGCGGCGGGGGGGATGGGAGCGGCATTGATTGGTTTCCTTGATGCTCAGCTACGGCCAGGCATTGAGATCGTGATTGAAACGTTACACTTGGAAGAGGCCATGCACGGTGCTGATCTGGTGATCACCGGTGAAGGGCGGCTCGATAGCCAGTCGATCCATGGTAAAACGCCGATCGGCGTGGCCCGCGTCGCCAAGCGCCATCAACTGCCGGTCATTGCGATCGCCGGTAGCTTGGCCAAGGATTATCAGATCGTTCACCAGCACGGTATTGACGCTGCGTTCTCTGTGATTGATCGTATCGTCACGTTGCCAGAGGCGTTGGCCGATGCGGCGCATAACCTGGAAGTGACGGCGCGCAATGTGGCCGCAGTCTGGCTGCAAGCACAACGGTAGTACCGTTCAAGCCGTCGCGTTGTCGGCGACAATAGGGATGAGGGAAAATACCTGTTGCTGATATCGGTTCCGACTCAAGACTTTTCCGCTACAATAGGTGCCATTAAGGGCTGTTAATACCCTGATCAATAACAGGGTTTAGCCGGAATGAAAAGGGAACTGGGATGAGACAAGAAAAGCACGGGGTATTATTGGTGAATTTGGGCACGCCGGATGCACCTACCCCGAAGGCGGTTAAACGCTATCTGAAAGAGTTTCTCAGTGATAACCGTGTTGTGGATACTTCCCCCTTGCTTTGGTGGCCGATTCTAAACGGCATCATCCTGCCGATCCGTTCACCCCGGGTGGCCAAGTTATACCAGTCCGTATGGATGGACGAAGGTTCTCCATTGCTGGTTTACAGCCGTCGCCAACAACAGGAACTGGCGGCGCGCATGCCAAATACCCCGGTTGAACTGGGGATGAGCTACGGCTCACCAAGCTTGGCGCAGGCGATTGATAACCTGCTGGCACAAGGGGTAACTAATCTGGTGGTGCTGCCGCTGTATCCGCAATATTCCTGTTCCACCAGCGCAGCAGTCTGGGATGGCATTGCCCGGGTGTTAAAAGGGTATCGCCGCCTGCCATCGATAGGTTTTATCCGTGATTATGCCGAGCATCCGGCCTACATTTCCGCATTGCAGCAAAGTGTAGAACGCGCGTTTGCGCAGCACGGCCAGCCCGATCGTTTAGTGATGTCCTTCCATGGTATTCCCAAGCGTTACGCCCGGCTGGGCGACGATTATCCGCAACGTTGTGAGGACACCTACCGTCAGCTTGCGGCAACGTTACCGCTGGCGCCCGATCGGGTGATGATGACTTACCAGTCACGCTTTGGCCGGGAACCTTGGTTGACTCCCTATACCGACGAAACGCTGAAAAGCCTGCCAGCCCAAGGAGTGAAGCATATCCAACTGATTTGCCCTGGTTTTTCAGCGGATTGCCTGGAAACCCTGGAGGAGATCAAAGAACAGAATCGGGAGATTTTCCTGCATGCGGGCGGTGAAAAGTTTGAATATATCCCGGCGCTGAATGATGATGCCGCCCATATTGATATGATGCAGCAACTGGTGGCACAACGGCTGTAACTTCCGGCCGTCAATCAGGCAGGAATGTGCTAACATTCTCTGCCTGTTCACAGCCATTATCCCCAATCACATGAAATTTCCTGGTAAGCGTAAATCCAAACATTATTTTCCGGTTAATGCTCGCGATCCTTTGTTGCAGCAAGCACAGCCTGAAAGTGAAGTCAGCACCTCCTACGTCGTCGGTATCGATCAAACGCTGGTGGACATTGAAGCTAAAGTGGATGACGCGTTTGTCGAGCGCTATGGCCTGAGCCTTGGCCATTCGCTGGTGATTGAAGACGACGTTGCCGAGGCGCTGTATCAGGAACTGATCGACAAAAATCTGATCACCCATCAGTTTGCAGGCGGCACTATCGGTAACACCTTGCATAACTACTCAGTGCTGGCGGACGATCGTTCTATCCTGCTTGGCGTGATGTGCAGCAATGTCAAAATTGGCGGCTATGCCTACCGGTATCTGTGCAATACCTCCAGCCGTACCGATCTCAACTATCTGCAGGCCGTGGATGGGGCTATTGGCCGCTGCTTTACCCTCATCAGTGAGAGCGGCGAGCGAACCTTTGCTATCAGCCCTGGGCAGATGAACCAATTGCGGCCGGAAAGCATTCCCGAAGCGGTGATCGCGGGGGCTTCCGCGTTGGTACTGACGTCTTATCTGGTGCGTTGCAAAGCCGGTGAGCCGATGCCTGCGGCGACCATGCGGGCCATCGAGTTTGCCAAAAAGCACGATGTCCCGGTGGTACTGACGCTGGGCACCAAATATGTTATTGCGGATAATCCGCAGTGGTGGCGTGATTTTCTCAAGGATCACGTTTCTATTCTGGCCATGAATGAAGATGAGGCATTGGAACTGACCGGACTCGGCGATCCGCTGATGGCGTCCGATATGGCGCTGGAATGGGTGGATTTGGTGCTCTGTACCGCCGGACCGAGCGGCCTGTATATGGCTGGGTATACGGAAGAAGCCAATAAGCGTGAGACTCAGCATCCGCTGTTGCCTGGCAACATTGCCGAGTTTAACCGTTACGAATTCAGCCGTGCGATGCGTCGGGAAAGCTGCGAAAATCCACTGCGGGTCTACTCGCATATCGCGCCTTACATGGGCGGGCCAGAAAAAATCATGAACACCAACGGTGCGGGAGATGGGGCATTGTCTGCACTGTTGCACGATATTGCCGCCAACGGCTATCACCGCACTAACATCCCGAATTCCAGCAAGCATGTGCGTAGCTATCTGACCTATTCATCTTTGGCGCAGGTGTGCAAATATGCCAACCGCGTCAGCTATCAGGTGCTTAATCAGCATTCACCACGTTTGACGCGTGGGCTGCCAGAGCGGGAAGATAGCCTGGAAGAGGCCTACTGGGAGCGGTAAAGAGAGAGCAGGAGCGCTGTTACGGCGCTCCTGACTGATTTGGCGCTATCAGATTGGGCAGGCGCCCATTTTCTCTTCCTCTGACAGCGTATCCAGCTTGAGGATATTCAACATGCTGTTGGCTATCTCACGTTCACCCATCACAACCTGATCGGCACCGCGATCGGAAATATACGAAACCTCATCATCGTAATGAGCACGGGCAATGATCTCAAGGGTTGGCCGTTTGGTACGGGCCGACGCCACGATCTCACCGGCTTCGTAACCGTTAGGGATGGTCAGTAGCAGCCAACGCGCGCAGTCGATGCGGGCGAGCTCCATGATTTCAGGATTAGCAGCATTGCCGAGTACCGCCTTGACCCCCTGTTCACGCAGCGCTTCTACCCGGGTTCGTGAGTTTTCGATCACCACCAGAGGAATACCCGCCTCAGCCAGCTTCGCACCCAAAAGACTCCCTACGCGCCCATACCCCACCACTAGCGCATGGTTGCACATATCGACCGGGATCTGCTTTTCTTCCTGCACGGCCTCTTCCAGGATCTGCTCTTCGATGGTTTCGTTTTTGGCCAGATAGCGCTCCAACAGCGTGAACAGCAGCGGGTTCAGCATAATCGACAGAATCGCGCCTGCCAGTACCAGATTGCGGCCATTCTGGTCCATCATGCCCAGCGTGATGCCCAGCCCGGCAAGGATAAAGGCAAATTCGCCGATCTGTGCCAGGCTGGCGGAGATGGTCAGCGCGGTACGTTTGGAATGGCCGAACATTTTGACCAGCAGAAAGGCCGCCACTGATTTACCGAACAGGATGATCGCCAAGGTGGCCAGCACGGCCAGTGGCTCGTGGATCAGGATCATTGGATCGAACAACATCCCTACGGAAACAAAAAACAGTACCGCAAAGGCGTCGCGCAGAGGCAGGGTATCGTGCGCTGCACGGTGGCTCAACTCTGATTCGTTCAATACCATCCCGGCAAAAAAGGCACCCAGCGCAAATGAGACGTCAAACAGGCCGACAGCGCCGTAAGCAATACCCAAGGCCAGTGCCAGCACTGCCAGCGTAAACAGCTCCCGTGAGCCGGTACTGGCGGTTTTAGACAGGATCCATGGCACCAGACGGCGACCTACGACAATCATCAAAGCGATAAAGGCGATGACTTTTCCGATGGTGACGGCTAGCTCGGTCAGCAGATGAGAGGTGCTGGTGTTATCACTGCTGAGCATATTGCTGAAGGCGGGGAGCAGAACCAGCGCCAACACCATCGCCAGATCTTCGACTATCAGCCAGCCAATGGCAATTTGACCGCGCTGGCTGTCGATCAGTTGCCGCTCTTCCAGGGCGCGCAACAATACGACGGTACTGGCGGTGGAAAGACAGAGCCCGAACACCAGGCCGGAAACCAAATCCCAACCCATCAGCTTGGACAATCCCATCCCCAGCAGGGTGGCAACGGCGATTTGTGCGACGGCACCCGGGATAGCGATTGATTTTACCGCGAGGAGATCTTTAAGGGAGAAGTGGAGGCCAACACCGAACATCAGCAGGATCACGCCAATTTCCGCCAGCTCTGGTGCCAAAGAGGTATCGGCAACAAAACCTGGGGTAAACGGGCCAGCGAGTACGCCCGCGGCAAGATATCCCACCAGAGGGGAGATGCGCAGGCGATTTGCCAGCATACCGAAGAGGAAGGCGAGTACTAACCCTCCGACAATAGTGGTGATCAAGGGGGTAGAATTATGCATCCAGACTCCTTCTATACCCTTCTTACTCGAAGTTGCAGCGGGGCAGCCCTGTCACTGACAACAGTAGGCTTCAGGGGATGATCCCCTCACCGCCTGGCTGCAACTCCAATTACTTTGGGTAATGTTATGCATCACAGCAATTTTACGAAAAGATACATTTAGTTTATTGCATTTATTCGAGCATTGCTTAGCTAATTTGGTTTTTTTTGTATAAAACCAGACTATTGCGCTTTTGGGCGGGGAGATGGATGAATTTGAGGGTGATAAGTTAAAGAGCAAGGCATTAAAACGCAGATAACCCGGTTTTACTCTGCGGATAAACCGGGTTAACTAAAGGGTTATTGCTGTTTATGTTCCATATTTGGCAGTAATGCGGTGATAATTCCGATTAAAGGCAGGAATGCACAGATTTGATAAACCAGTTCGATGCTGGTCAAATCGGCAACATAGCCAAGAACGGCCGCACCTAATCCGCCCATACCGAAAGCAAAACCGAAGAATAAGCCGGAAACCATCCCCACTTTACCTGGGATCAGTTCCTGCGCGTATACCAGAATCGCTGAAAATGCTGAGGCGAGAATTACCCCAATTATGACCGTCAGAATCCCGGTCCAGTAGAGCGTTGCGTAAGGTAAAATCAGGGTAAAGGGAGCGGCACCCAGGATAGAGCCCCAAATAACATATTTACGCCCGAATTTATCGCCGAGAGGCCCGCCAATAATGGTGCCGGCTGCCACGGCAAACAGAAATGCAAACAGATGAATCTGAGCATTCTGTATCGAAACGCCGAACTTATGCATCAGATAAAAGGTGTAATAGCTGCTAATGCTCGCCAAGTAGAAGTATTTGGAGAAAATCAGGATCAGCAGGATAGATAGAGAAAATACGATAGTACGTTTTGGCAGCGGTTTGACCAAGGATGCCGACTTTGGTTTACCCTGAGCGGCTCGATGTTGTTGTTGATACCATTTGCTGACCTGCAGCAAGACCACAATGGCCAACAGCGCCGCCAACGAGAACCAGGCAACATTGCCTTTGCCATAGGGGGCAATAATCAGCGCGGCCAGCAACGGGCCTAGCGAGCTACCAAAGTTACCGCCAACCTGGAACAGTGATTGTGCCAAACCATGACGCCCACCGGAAGCCATGCGTGCTACGCGGGATGATTCAGGATGGAACACGGAAGAACCGGTGCCCACCAAGGCCGCGGCCAGCAATACCAGCGGGAAAGTATTGGCGACCGAGAGCAACAGTAAACCCGACAGAGTGAAGCCCATGCCAATAGGCAGCGAATAAGGCTGTGGGTGTTTATCGGTGTAATAGCCAATCAGCGGTTGTAGCAGCGATGCGGTCAGCTGATAGGTCAGTGTGATCATGCCGATCTGCACGAAGCTGAGGTTGAAATCGGCGCGCAGGATCGGATAAATCGCCAGAATGAGCGACTGGATCATATCGTTGAGCAGGTGAGAAACGCTGATGGCACCGAGAATAGAAAAAGCAGTACCTTTAACTGCGCTGCTTTTTATGGGTGGTACAGCCGTTTCACTACGGTTAGTCATATTATTATTAGCCTGGTCAGTGAGAGAAGACGAAGCTGACATCTTAACCTGTAGAACTTTCGCTCGACAATGCTGTTGCTGTCCTCTGATCCTCTTTGAGTACGGATTCATCCTGTTGGCCCTATCCGACATAATTTGATGCATGTCGCAAAAATTTGAAATTAGTGGATGTTGATTCGCGCTACAATTTCGCCCTCATCAAAAATACCCATTATTAAAAATGGAGAGCTGCCATGCGTTTTTCGCTTCAAACCACTGCATGTGCGTTGGCTGTTTCCCTGACGCTGTTTTCGGGAACGGTCAGCGCTTGGGAAAAGGATAAAACCTACGACATCACCATCCTGCACACCAACGATCACCATGGCCATTTCTGGCAGAACGACCATGGCGAATATGGTTTAGGGGCGCAGAAAACGCTGGTGGACAGCATTCGTCAGGAAGTGGCGGCGAAAGGCGGCAGCGTATTGCTTTTATCCGGTGGGGATATCAATACCGGTGTACCTGAATCAGATTTGCAGGATGCGGAACCCGACTTCCGTGGCATGACGATGATTGGTTATGACGCTATGGCGATCGGTAACCACGAGTTTGATAATCCGCTCAGTGTGTTGCGCCAGCAGGAGAAATGGGCCTCGTTCCCGCTACTGTCTGCCAACATTTATCAAAAAAGCACTCAGCAGCGCCTGTTCAAGCCTTACGCTCTGTTTGATAAACAGGGGATTAAAATTGCGGTTATCGGCCTGACAACCGATGACACGGCGAAAATAGGCAATCCGGAATACTTTACCGACATCGAATTTCGTGTGCCTGCACAGGAAGCCAAGCAGGTGGTTGAGCAGTTGCGCCAAGAGGAAAAGCCGGATGTGATTATTGCGGCTACTCATATGGGCCACTATGACGATGGCAACCACGGCTCTAACGCACCAGGGGATGTGGAAATGGCGCGCAGTCTGCCAACGGGCTATCTGGATATGATTGTCGGCGGACACTCACAGGATCCGGTCTGTATGGCGAGTGAAAATCACAAGCAGGTGGATTACGTGCCGGGCACGCCCTGTGCGCCGGATCGTCAGAACGGTACCTGGATCGTCCAGGCTCATGAATGGGGCAAGTATGTAGGCCGTGCCGATTTCCAGTTTCGTAATGGCGAACTGAAGCTGATGCATTACCAACTGATCCCGGTCAACCTGAAGAAAAAGGTAGAGAAAGCCGATGGCACCAGCGAACGCGTGTACTACACGCAGGAGATTGCTGAAGATCCGGGCATGATGAAACTGCTGACGCCGTTCCAGGATAAGGGTAAGGCACAGTTGGAAGTGAAGATCGGCAGCGTTAACGGCAAGCTGGAAGGCGATCGCAGCAAAGTTCGCTTCGTGCAGACCAATCTTGCCCGTCTGCTGTTGGCCGCGCAGATGGAGCGGGCAAATGCCGATTTTGCCGTAATGAGTGGGGGAGGCGTGCGTGATTCGATCGAGGCCGGAGATATCACTTATAAAAATGTGCTCAAGGTGCAGCCATTTGGCAACACGCTGGTGTACGCCGAGATGAAAGGCAGTGAGATTGAACAGTATCTGGCGGTGGTGGCCAACATGAAGGTGGATTCCGGTGCTTATGCCCAGTTCGCCAACGTCAGCCTGGTGGCGGACGGCAAGGGCGTCAGCAATGTGAAGATTAAGGGGGAACCGCTCCAGGCGGATAAAACCTACCGCATGGCGACGTTGAATTTCAACGCGCTGGGGGGCGACGGTTATCCGAAGTTAGATACCCTGCCAAGCTACGTCAATACCGGTTTTATCGATGCCGAAGTGTTGAAGCAGTATATCGAGAAACATTCACCGCTGGACGCGGCTGCGTTTGAGCCTAAAGGCGAGATTATATATAACTAACTCAATATAAGGGCGGTTTTCTTGCGGCGATAGCATAGAAAACCGCCTGCCTTCAATAATGTAATAACTCTTTTCTAGCGTGATTTGCTCAATATCCGTCCTGACATCACACGCAATGGCGTTAAGTACCCAGCAAAAAACAAACTTCCAGAAAAAAACATTAAACTTATTGCATAGTTTAAAACGATATCGCATCTCGCCCTAATACCAGTAAAAAACAACCATAATCAGCTATGAATACATATTTTTGTGTGTCAGAAAGCCAATCAACTTCATTTCTGGCAGTGAAAAGTTTTGCTATCAAATACACGTGTTTGTTGTGTGGTGTCGTACACATTGAGGTTGTTTCGTAAGTTACATTAAATTTTGTTAACTTAAAACTACTGTGTATTTGCACAGTGGTTATTAATATAAATGGAGAGAAATACTATGGAGTTAACAAAAGAACAAGCAGTCTCATGGGCAAATAGTAAAATTGGTCAGAGAATTGATATGGATAATTTTGCAGGTGCACAATGCATGGATTTGATTGTGGCATTCTGTCATGAGCATTTTGGTTGGTGGCCAAAAGGAAATGCTCGCGATTTAGCTTATCAAGGTCTACCCGCGGGGTTTAAACGTTTTCAAAATACCCCCGACTTTTTGCCATTACCTGGAGATATTTTTATTTGGGATCACGATCAGTACGGTCATACAGGTATTATCACTAGTGCAACGATGACAAGTTATACTTCCGTAGAGCAAAATGGTCAGCCTCCTTATGATGGTAGCGGTCCTGCCCGCGCATATTCTCGAGGTTATACTAATTTTTGGGGAGTCATTCGACCACCATATAAGGATTCTGCGCCAGTAGCACCGAAATTACCGCCAAAGAATCCGGCGAAGGCTGTGTCAAAAGGCATTAACTATGAAACTCACGTCAGTAAAGTGGGCTGGATGAACAATGTCAAAGATGGCGCTATTTCTGGTTCCACTGGTTATAAACTGCCTATCGAAGCAATTAAAATTATTTTCATGAATGGAAATATCAATGGTTCTGTTGAATATCGAGCACACATCGCAGGTGTCGGCTGGGCCAACTGGGTTAAAAGTGGTCAGATTGCCGGTACCACCGGGCAGTCTAAAGCCGTTGAGGCGTTGCAGGCAAAGCTGACAGGAGAAGCTGCCAACTACTACAATTTGGAGTATCAGGCACACGTAGCGGAAAACGGCTGGTTGAGTTGGGTTAAAGATGGCCAAACAGCGGGCACTACGGGGCAAAAGAAGAGTATGCAAGCCATTAAAATGAAATTGGTTCGCAAACCTATTGTACAGGGCGTGGCTAAACCTGGAACTGAAGGGCTTTCTTATCGTATGCATTTAGCGGAAGAAGGTTGGTTAGGTTATGTCTCAAATAACCAGATGGCGGGCACCACGGGTTTGAATATAGATGCACAATGTTTAGAGGTTTGTGTAAATGGTAAAAAAGAAAATATTCAAATCGATGCCCATGTTGCAGAAAAAGGCTGGCTTACTAATGCTGGTGGTACCGTTGGGCAAAAATTATCGCTGCAAGCTGTAAAAATCAGGCTAAAAAATGGCTTGGAAACTAAGTATGACATTACGTATCAGGTACATGTTACGAATAAGGGGTGGATGCAATGGGTTAAAAATGGCGAAATGGCGGGGACGACAGGTCAAAAACTGGCGATCCAGGCAATTCGTATCAAACTTATAGCCAAGTAAAGTCATGCTAAAGCCTACTCTTTTAACGAGGGGCTTTAATTGTTCGGAGTATTTAGCAGTTGCGTTAACAACGCAACTGCCTACTTTTCAATCCCGCTTGGCGATATCAGCGAATGTGGCAGAAAGCAGACTGCATAAATCGCCGGGCGCGAGTTCGATATCCAGCCCACGTTTGCCACCCGAGACGTAAATGGTCGCGAAGTGCTGCGCCGGGCTGTCAATGACCGTAGGTAAGCGTTTTTTCTGCCCGAGTGGGCTGATGCCGCCAACAAGATAACCTGTCACGCGCTGAGCGATAGTGGGATCGGCCATGTCGGCTTTTTTGGCACCCAGCGCTTTGGCCACCTTTTTCAGATCCAATTGCGTTGCCACTGGCGTAACCGCCACGGCCAGATTTTTGCCATCGCCGTTGAGGGCGACTAACAGCGTTTTGTAGACCTGTTCGGCATTCAGCCCCAGCTTCTTCACGACTTCCTCGCCGAAGTGGGTTTCATCGCTGTCGTGATGGTAGGTGTGAAGGCTAAAGGCGACTTTTTGTTTTTCGAGCAGAACCACGGCGGGCGTCATAAGCTATTTTCCAAAATCGAGGGAAGTGGCATTGAGATGCAATAAAACTACAAAATTGGAATCCAATGAGCAACCTGAGTCAGGAATAAGTAAAGGCAGTTGCCAATATGTTCACCAGATTGCTACCCTGTCTGTAGTAATCGCTAACACGGTTACTAAGCGTATAACAATGCCCTGAATAATTCGAGTTGTCAGAAAGCTAACGCACAGACGACGTGGAGTATGACGGGTGAGAATATTAGAAATTCCTCTTTGACTGGCCAATAGCGATATTGGCCATTTTTTTATCGCGTTTGCAGCATGGCGGGCAGATTGTCTTCACCGTAAAGATGTAACGCCCCAACGGCCACCACGTAGTTTCCCGGTGGTAATGCTTCCAGTTTTTGCTGCCAGTTACGGTTACGGCGGTGCATCAATACGTCGTAGAGTCCGGCGCTAAAGGTGGAGGGGAGCGTTTCAAGCGTGGCGTTTGGTTTGCTATCCAACCACCAACTCACCATGGTTTGCAGCAAACGTGCGTTGGTATGCCAATGCTCTAGCGTGTCGTGCAGCAGCGCCATGCCCCCTTCAGGCAGTTGCTCCAACATGTCTAGCTGCTCTTCGGCACCCTCCAGTTCTATCACGGGCATTTGTCGCGTTTTGGCAGCCTGCAACAGCTGGTAGTCAATGCCGTATTCGGCACGTAATCCCAGCCGCTGAGCCTGTTGTGCCTGCATCATCAGCGCGATCTGCCAACCGGGCAGGGTAGAAAAGGCCTCAATATCTGAGCCAAGCTCCTGGCATAATGCCTGCAGGCGTTGGAACTCCTCGTTGGAAAGACGCTCATCCAGCGTAGGCTGAAGCCCGCTGTGACCAAAAGGGGAGGCGGAACCGGTGATATCGGCCTCAACAATCAACGCATCGGCCTGCCGTAAACGCGCCGCCAGCCGTGGAGGAAGCGGCGACATATCAACAGTGCCCATGTGAATGCTCCCCACCAGATGAAGGTGACGCTCTCCAGGCAGGGTAATATCCAAGGCTGGGTAGGCATAGGCCATCGGGGAAATAAGACCGAGAAAGGCGGCGATGTGGCGTAACAATTGACCCATACAGCGTGGCTCCTGATTATCCTCACCACAGAGCCGGTGGCTGTGGCGTTTGTTCCATGCTAAACGCTTAGTGTCAGACAGGAAAGTCGGAATAATCGGGATTACCCTAAAGAAACCGCAGCGTAATGAGTTGCGCTGCGGTTTAGGATCACTGCTTGGGTTTGAAGCGCAGTAATCGGTTGGCGTTGCTGACCACGGTAATGGAAGACAGCGCCATTGCTGCTCCGGCAACCACCGGGCTGAGCAAAGTACCGGTCAGTGGGTACAGCACACCTGCAGCAATGGGAATGCCGAGCGCGTTGTAGATGAACGCCCCGAGCAGGTTTTGCTTCATATTGCGCAGCGTGGCTTTTGACAGCGCCAGCGCATCGGCGACGCCGCTCAGGCTGTGGCGCATCAGGGTGATGGCGGCGGTCTCAATCGCAATATCGCTCCCGCCCCCCATGGCGATCCCCACGTCGGCCTGTGCCAATGCCGGGGCATCATTGATGCCGTCACCCACCATGGCGACCCGATGGCCCTGAGCCTGCAGTTGCTTGATGGCATCCGCTTTCCCTTCCGGCATGACGCCAGCAATCACCCGGTCAATACCGGCCTCTTTGGCTATTGCATTAGCGGTTACCGGGTTATCGCCCGTCAACATCACCAACTGATAACCTTGCTGATGCAGGCGCTGCAACGCGCTGACGCTGTCGCTGCGCAAAGGGTCACGGATAGCAATCAACGCGGCGGGTTTGCCATTGGCAGCCAGCAGTACTGGTGTGATGCCACGCTCTGCCTGCTGCTGTATTTGCTGCTGTAGCTCATCAGTCGTGATCTGGTTTTCCTGCAACAATTTGGCATTGCCCAGCAAGAGCTGAACACCTTCAACCTCACCACTGACACCGGCACCACGCAAGGTACGGAACTGTTCGACCGCAGGTAATATCTGCCCTCTGGCATGGTCAACGATGGCACGGGCCAGCGGATGGTTAGCCCCTTGCTCCAGCGCAGCAGCCCAACGTAATGCCTGTTGTTCCTCTGTCTGGTTAAAGGTGATGATTTCGACCACGCGTGGCTGGCCTTCCGTCAGCGTACCGGTTTTGTCAAACACCAAAGTATCGAGATTGCTGGCCTGTTGCAGCGCATCGGCGTCACGTACCAACACACCAAACTCTGCAGCTCGGCCAACACCCGAAATGATCGACATAGGTGTCGCCAAACCCAAGGCACAAGGGCAGGCAATAATCAGTACCGTCGTGGCGATCACCAGCGTATAAACCAACTGCGGTTGCGGGCCAAAGAAGTACCAGATTGCCGCACTGAATAAGGCAATCGCCACCACGGTCGGCACAAACACCGCCGAGATCCGGTCTGCTAAACGGCCGATCTCCGGTTTGCTGCTTTGCGCCTGGCGTACCAGTTTAATAATGCGTGCCAGTGTGGTTTGAGTGCCGATAGCCGCCGCGCGGAACAGCACGCTACCGTCATCCACTACCGTACCGGCATGAACCGTATCGCCAACGCCTTTCTGCTGCGGTACGGCTTCGCCGGTCAGCATGGCTTCATCGATCCAGACTTCACCTTGAACGATCTCTCCATCTACAGGAATGCGATCGCCAGTGGTTAAGCGTAACGTCATACCTAACTGGACGTCTTTCAGCGGGATACTCTTTTCACCCAGCTCTGTGACCAGCCTGGCCGTCGGTGGCGTCAGGTCCAGCAGCCGCTCCAGCGCCTGGGAGGAACGCTGGCGTGCACGCTGCTCCAGAGCATGACCCAGGTTAATCAGGCCGATAATCATTGCACTGGCTTCGTAATACAGATGCCGGGCTTGCATAGGGAAGAAGTCTGGCCAGATATTGACGCTGATGGAATACAGCCAGGCGGCCCCGGTCCCCAAAGCTACCAGGGTATCCATGGTGGCACTGCCGTTCATCAGTGCGCGCCAGGCATTACGATAGAAGTGGCCACCGGCGAATACCATCACGGCCAAGGTAACGATGCCAACAATCATCCAGGGTTGTTGGGTTTCTGGTGTTAGCGTCATACTGCCGCCAAACACCCCCCAGGCCATCAACGGTACGCCCACTGCCAAGCCTAATGCGGCCTGCCAACTGAAGCGTTTCATGTTGGCTTGCGCTGTCTGCTGCTGGCGTTCGCGGCGTTCAGTTTCATCCTGAATCATTTCCGCGCCATAGCCCGCTTTTTCTACCGCTGCGATCAGCGCCTGAGGCGCCACATTACCGCTAATCAGTGCGCTGCGCTCCGCCAGATTGACTCGTGCTATCGCAACCCCAGGGACATTTTGCAACGCCGTCTGGACTTTGTTGACGCAGCTTGCACAGGTCATACCGCTGAGCAACAGCTGGATACTGTCGTCGTCGTCCATGTGAGTTACCGGATGAGAAGAGATGGCCGCTGCCTGGGTTTCCGGCAATGTTGGGGCAGATTCAGTCAGCGGCTCAGTTTTTGGGTGATGGCGTTCTCCCGCCAGGCTGGCGTGATAACCAGCCGCTTCTACCGCAGCAATTAACTGCTCGGGGGGAGTATCACCGTAGATCCTGGCAGCATCCGTGGTGACCTCTGCCGCGATCACACCCGGCACCGCTTCCAGTGCCTTACGTGTACTGCCGACGCAGTGCATGCAGGAAAGGCCTGAAAGCTGTAGCTCGGTATCAGCCTGTGTGGCGACCTCTGCGTGGTAACCAGCGGCAACTACGCTGTCAATCAGCTCGACAGCCGAGGCTACACCGGTGACTTTGGCGTAGTGAACGTTGACGTTGGCCTGTTCGACATCTGCGCGACTTTCCAAGGCTTTTTTCACCTTTTGCGCGCAGTTCATGCAGGAGAGTCCCTGCAACGCCAGCACGGTAGTTTGTGACATGATGGTTTTCCTCGCAAATTAATGGCGGTTGACCGCCTCGGCTTTTATCATTGAGAATAAGGTTAAACCTTCCAGCAAGGGGAAGGTCAAGGGGGAAGCATTGAATATCAGCGACGTTGCGAAAAAAACCGGTTTGACCAGCAAAGCCATTCGTTTCTATGAAGAGAAAGGCTTGATGACCGCGCCTATCCGCACGGACAACGGTTACCGTAGTTACAATGCCAAACATATTGAAGAACTGACGCTGTTGCGCCAGGCTCGCCAGGTGGGATTCAACCTTGATGAGTGCCGTGAGCTGGTGGCCTTGTTCAATGATCCCGCCCGTCACAGCGCCGATGTTAAAGCCCGCACGTTGCAGAAAGTGGCCGAGATCGAGAAGCACATCAGTGAATTGGGAAAAATGCGTCAGCGCCTGTTGGTACTGGCGGAACAGTGTCCGGGAGATGAAGGCGCAGACTGCCCGATCATTAATAATCTGGCAGGCTGCTGCCACAAACATTAGCGAGGAATGGCGCGGATCACCAAGGTTACCCCTTCGACCGCTACTACTTCGACTTCGGTGCCGATGGGGAGATCTTCATTGGCTTGAGCGCGCCAACTGCTATCGCCGATATTGATACGGCCCAAGCCGTTGTGCATCGGTTCAGTCAGAGTAGTACGCGTTCCGATCAACTGGCGGTTACGTTGGTTAAGCACCTGAGAACCGCTGGTTGCCGTGGGCCGCTTGCGCAGCCAGTACCACCACAGATAGGCCACGGCGATGGTCATGACGGCAAACATAGCCCCTTGCCACTCCCAGCCCAACTGCGGTAATAGCCAGACCACCAACCCGACTACCACTGCTGAAACCCCACTCCACAGCAGATAACCGCTGGCACCGAGCATTTCCGCCGCCAACAGCAACCCGCCGAGGGTGAGCCAAAACCATTGTGGGTTTGCTGCGATCTGTTCGATCATGATTACTTGCCTTTGCTCTCTTTCAGCAACTCGGTGATACCGCCGATGGATCCCAGCAGGCTGCTGGCATCCAGCGGCATCATGATCACCTTGCTGTTATCGGCGGACCCAATATTCTGCAGCGCATCAGTGTATTTTTGCGCTACGAAGTAGTTGATTGCCTGAATATTGCCACTGGCAATTGCGTCGGAAACCAACTGTGTCGCTTTGGCTTCTGCTTCGGCGGCACGTTCACGCGCTTCCGCTTGCAGGAACGCAGATTGGCGCTCCCCTTCGGCTTTCAGGATCTGCGACTGCTTTTCCCCCTCGGCGCGCAGAATAGCGGCCTGACGCACCCCTTCCGCTTCCAGAATGTCTGCTCGCTTGGTTCGTTCCGCTTTCATCTGGGCATTCATAGAGGCAATAAGTTCAGCGGGTGGGCGAACATCGCGGATCTCGATACGGGTAATTTTGACGCCCCAAGGGTTGGTGGCTTCATCGACGATACGCAGCAGGCGGCTGTTGATGCTGTCACGTTGCGACAGCATTTCGTCCAGTTCCATTGAACCGAGCACGGTACGGAAGTTGGTCATAGTCAGGTTAACGATCGCCTGTTCGAGGTTGCTGACCTCATAGGCGGCACGCGCGGGATCGACAACCTGAATGAAACAAACGGCGTCAATCGCCACGTTGGCGTTATCACGTGAGATCACCTCTTGGGACGGGATATCTACCACCTGCTCCATCATATTGATTTTTCGGCCAATACGGTCCATATATGGCACAACCAGGTTCAATCCTGGCATCAGTGTTTTGGTATAACGGCCAAAGCGCTCCACCGTCCATTGGTAACCCTGCGGCACAATTTTTATACCGGCAAAGACAATAATCAACGCTACAACGATCACAATTGGGATAACGGTGAGCATGGCACAACCTCCTGTAAGATTTGATATGTAAGTAGATATTACGCCAGCGACAGGGGGAATGCCTAATGTATCATCAGTATAAAGCCATTTTTTGCAGAAAACGCCAGCATGTCACCGCGAATGGGCAGTTTTAACCGGGTTTGCCAAGAGCTGGCTTAACGTTGCCATGAAGTGATAATGGAGACCTCTTCAGGATCCGCGTCGAATTTGCTCAGCGTCACCGTGTGGCCGTTGGTCGGCAACACGCTGACCGCCATGCCGATCACGCCGGACTGCAGATCGGTCTGCTCGATATGTTGAAGCGCTTTAAGACAAACGAATTGCTGCATCTTGGGCAAATGTTTGAATCTGTCGGTTTGGGATTTTTTCAAGAGGGCTGTCCTTTGGTGCTGCCGACGATTTGGCCATCACGATGTCCATCCCGGCAATGCGTGCCTGCAGTGTCTTGCTCCTTCGCCGATTGCGCGTACTGTTTTGCCACATTTTCCAACGCCTGCTTCTCTGCCGCAGCGTAAATGGCGGTCTGACGGTTTTGTTCGGCCAGATAGCAGGTATCCTTGGAAACGCCCTGTGCTTCACATTCAGCCATGCGCGACGCCGTAGAAGTGCAGCCAGCCAGCAAGATGGCCATCACCACAACCGCGGTCAAAATGCTGTGGTTTATCAAAGAGTCCGCTCCGGAGTTGTTCTAGCGCTGGATGATGATCCAGGACTTTGGCGTGCCAGCAGAGTACGCGACCAATGACAAGGCGTATGAATTTCTGCACGTCCTGAAGCGTGAGCCGTCACCGCCGATTAAGAAACTCCGGGCCCTGGTGGCGGCCAAGAAGCGATAAAATCGCGTGTTAAGCTGGTAAATCAATACCTTGCAGAAAGCCGGTGATGCGTTCATCGCGCCGTTGGAACAGCGTGACAATTTCTTCCACGGCTTTACCACAATCGTTACGCCAGGCTAGGGAGAGCGGTGACGGTTGCCGCTGATTGACGACGTCACGGGTGATCAACTGGCCGCTATCCAGATAGGGTTGGCAAAGATTTTTCGGCAAGAAGCCTACGCCTAGCCCCTGCAGATGGCATTCGAGTTTACTGCGCAGGTCTGGCACCTTGATCTCTTTTTGGCCGGGTAGCAGCCAGGCAACGCGTTTGGTCAGGTTGCGCGAAGTATCTTCCACGTTGATCGCCGGGTAGCTGCGCAGCCGATCTTCGTGCAGTGCCGTGTCCTGGCAGTCTGCAAGCGGATGATCTGGCGTGACCACAAAAGCCCAACTGATCCCCCCCAATTTCAAGACGCTGACGTCATTAGCCAGTGATTCAGAGCCGGTGGTGCCAATGGCCAGCTGAAAATCCCCGTGCAACAACGAATCCCATACACCCATATACACCTGACGCGAGATATGAAACTGCGTGAAGGGATAACGCTGTTGCAGGTAGGCCAACAGCCGGGCGACGCTCAGCGGGTTGTACAACAGGTTGTTGATCACGATATTGACCTGATGCTCCACGCCGTCGTTGATCTGGCGTAGCTCATCGGGCATGGAGTCGAGCCAGTTGTGCCATTGGCGGCAACGTTCCAGCAGGTATTCACCTGCGGGTGTCAGGTTGACGCTGCGGGTGGTGCGGATAAATAGCTGGGTGCCGATGCTTTCTTCCAACGTTTTGATGCGGTAACTGATGGTGGCAGTGGTTTTGTGCAGTAATTCGGCGGCGCGGGAAAAACTCTGGCATTCCGCGACTTTGATAAACGATCGAATTGTTTCGTGATCCAGCATATCGATTCCTTAACCGGTGCGGCCACCGTTCTCCTAGTGTTGCAAAAGAATTTACTTGCCTTAGTTGCCTGGGGTTAGTCATAAAACGGCTTCCCGTGATCGCGCTCACGTTTTATTACCCTTCCTCTGCTGAAAGTAACAACTCTGTTAACGAACTGTATCGCTATGATGTGTTTTTTAATGTACTGATTTTTAATGGAATATTTTTAGTGTGGCACAGGAAATGTGCAGCAGATCTTGTTGTGGAAAATTTTTCCAATAATAACTTTTAAATTTCAGGCGACCTGTCTAGAGTGAACCCATTCAGTAATGTTCCTTTTTGAAACGATCCTGGAGAAACTGATGGACCTGATTGCCGTTGAGTTAACGCCTGAAGCCTTTGCACCCTATGGGAATGTATTGCAGATCGAGGGGGCACCCTTTTTCCATATTAATGGTGGAAAAACAGAGCGATATCACGATCTTGCCAAAGTAGAAGTGGCCGACGATCATCGGGTGCTGGTCAGCATCAACCGATCTGAGCCTTGCGATCTTCCGTTGGAATTCTCAGTGTTGGAGAAACATCCTTTGTCTTCACAGGCTTTTATGCCTATGAAGGGGGAACGCTTCGTGGTGATTGTTGCTGAAGCCGGGGAAGGGGACGAAATTCCGTTACATACTTTGCGCGCCTTTATCACCAACGGTAAGCAAGGGGTGAATTATCACCGCAATGTTTGGCACCACCCGCTGTTTGCCTACGGTGCGATCACCGACTTTTTCACGGTCGATCGTGGCGGTGCCGACAACTGTATTGTCAAAACATTGCCAGAGACTTACCGGGTTGTGCTTGGATAGCGCTGTCCCCAAGCGCATAGGCTGTTTATTATAGCGGAGAAACCTTGAGCTAAATAAGGAAAGCCTGAATGAACGAAGTACGCAGAAAGGGAAGACCAACGACAGAAGCAGGGGCGACGAAAGGCGCGCAGGCGTTGGATCGTGGGTTGGAGATCCTGCAATTTCTGGCCAATGCCGGAGGAAGCTCGTCCGTTTCCGTGCTATCCGAGAAGTTGGAGTTACCGCTATCAACGACTTTCAGATTATTGAAAGTATTAGAGAAATCGGAATTCGTTTTTCAGGATCCCCAGCTTGGCTGGTGGCATATCGGCATCCAGTCGTTTACCGTCGGTGCGGCCTATATGAATGACCGGGACGTGGTTTCGGTGGCGGGGCCTTACATGCGGCGGCTGATGTTGCTATCCGGCGAAACTGCCAATCTGGCCATCAGGAATAACTTTGACGCCGTACTGATCCGTCAATGTGAGTGCCAGGCCATGGTGCGCATGTGTGCGCCACTTGGCAGCCGCTTACCGCTGCACGCATCCGGGGCAGGGAAAGCGCTGCTGTATCCGCTGGCGGAAGAGGAGATGCTGGATTTGTGCGTACGTTCGGGGCTGCACGCGTTTACCCCGAAGACCCTGACCAGCGTAAATCTATTACGTAAGGATTTAGCGCAATCGCAGGCGCAGGGCTATACCGTTGATGCTGAAGAGCATGCCCTTGGCCTGAATTGCCTGGCTTCGGCGATTTTTGACCGTAACAACAACGTCATTGCGGCCATCTCCATTTCAGGACCCAGTTCGCGCGTTAGCAGCGATCGTTTCAAGGAGCTGGGGGAGTTGGTGCGCGACGTAGCCAACGACATCAGTACCGCGCTAGGTGAGTCGCGCAGCAAGAAATAGCACGTTTAAAGCAAAACCTGTAGCCGCGATCGCGGCTACAGGATGAGGTGACCTCCCCGTTTATTGCTAAACGGGTTTTTTTGAGCACACTTTGATTTTGGAAAATTTTTCCAAATATTTAGGAGAACGTTTAGATGGCAATTATGCGAGCAGTAGATGCGGCAATGTACGTGTTGGCAAAGGAAGGCGTGAACACCGCATTCGGCGTGCCTGGCGCGGCGATCAACCCTTTCTATAACGCGATGCGTCAACACGGCGGCATCAAACACTATCTGGCGCGTCATGTTGAAGGCGCTTCCCACATGGCGGAAGGTTACACCAGGGCCAAACCCGGCAATATCGGGGTGTGTCTCGGGACTTCGGGGCCAGCGGGAACGGACATGATCACCGCACTTTACTCCGCCTCTGCCGATTCCATTCCCATTTTATGCATCACCGGCCAGGCTCCCCGGGCGCGTTTGCATAAGGAAGATTTTCAGGCGGTAGATATTGAATCGATCGCCAAGCCGGTGACCAAAATGGCGGTGACGGTCATGGAACCGGCGCTGGTGCCCCGCGTGTTGCAGCAGGCTTTCCACTTGATGCGCTCTGGCCGCCCTGGCCCGGTGCTGATCGATTTGCCTTATGACGTGCAGATGGCCGAGATTGAGTTTGATCCGGACACCTACTCCTCGCTGGGGGCTTACAAACCGGCGGCCACTGAGGCGCAGATCGACAAAGCCCTGGACATGCTGTGTGCCGCAAGCAAACCGTTGTTCATCGCTGGTGGCGGGATCTTCAACGCGGATGCGGCCGACCTGTTGCAAGAGCTGGCGGAAACCTGCAACGTACCGGTGATCCCAACGCTGATGGGCTGGGGCTGTATCCCGGACGATCACCCGTTGATGGCAGGGATGGCCGGATTACAAACCTCACACCGTTACGGTAACGCCAACCTGCTGGATTCGGATCTGGTGTTTGGCATCGGCAACCGCTGGGCTAACCGCCATACCGGTTCGGTAGATAAATACACCGCCGGGCGTAAGGTGATCCACATTGATATCGAACCGACCCAGCTTGGCCGCGTGATCTGCCCGGATCTGGGCATTGTTTCCGATGCCAAAATCGCCCTGCAAATGTTAGTGGCAAGAGCTCGTGAACGTGCGGATCAAGGGCTGCTGCCGGATCGTTCACAGTGGGCGGAAACCTGCCGCCAGCGCAAACAAACTCTGCTGCGTAAAACCCATTTCGACAACGTGCCCATCAAACCTCAGCGCGTTTATGAAGAGATGAACCGGGCGTTCGGGCGTGATGCCTGCTACGTCACCACCATCGGGCTTTCGCAGATCGCGGCGGCGCAGATGCTGCACGTGTTCAAACCGCGCCATTGGATTAATGCCGGGCAGGCGGGCCCATTAGGTTGGACTCTTCCTTCTGCTTTGGGCGTCTGTGCTGCCGATCCGCAGCGCAAAGTGATTGCGCTGTCTGGTGACTACGACTTCCAGTTCATGATCGAGGAGTTGGCCGTTGGCGCGCAGTTCAAACTGCCGTACATCCACGTGGTGGTCAACAACGCCTATCTGGGGCTGATCCGCCAGTCTCAGCGCGGTTTCGATATGGATTACTGCGTCCAACTGTCCTATGAAAACATCAACAATCCGGAAGGGGGCGAATACGGTGTCGATCACGTCAAGGTGGTCGAAGGGCTGGGATGTAAAGCGATCCGCGTCGTTAAGCCTGAGGATATCGCTCCGGCCTTCCAGCAGGCGCAAGGGTTGATGCGTCTGCATCAGGTTCCGGTGGTGGTGGAGATCATCCTCGAGCGGGTCACCAATATCTCGATGGGGACAGAGCTGGATAACGTCAATGAATTCGAACCCGTTGCCGAGTCGCCAGAAGATGCGCCGACCTCGGTCAGCTACTTCAACTATCAGTAAGGAGCAGGCTCATGCCGAAGTTTTCAGCCAACTTATCGATGTTGTTTAATGAAGTCGATTTTATGCAGCGTTTTCGCTGCGCCAAAGAGCAGGGGTTCACGGCGATTGAATATATGTTTCCCTACGATTATTCCGTGCAGGCGTTGAGGGGCGCACTGGAAGAGAACCAACTCACGCAGGTATTACAAAACCTGCCTGCCGGGGATTGGGCTGCGGGTGAGCGTGGTATCGCTTGCCTGCCTGGGCGCGAGGCCGAGTTTCGTGATGGCGTAGGTCTGGCGGTGGAATATGCCCGTGCGCTGGGCTGTGCGCAGATCAACTGCCTGATCGGTAACCCGGATAAATCCGTCGCTCAACATAAGACCGATGAGATTGTGGTCGCTAACCTGAGCTATGCGGCAAGGGAGTTGGCCAAGGCCAATATCCGTCTGTTGGTTGAACCGATCAATAAATACGATATGCCCGCCTTCTATCTGCAAACCACTCGTCAGGCGTTGGAGCTGATGGATTGGGTCGCGAGCCCTAACCTGTTTATTCAATACGATATCTACCACATGCAGCGCATGGAGGGCGAACTGGCCCACACCATGGAAACGCTGTTGCAGAAAATCGCGCATATCCAGGTTGCCGATAATCCGGGGCGCCATGAGCCAGGAACCGGGGAAATCAATTACGACTATCTGTTCCGCGCGCTGGACAAGATGGGCTATCGCGGTTGGATCGGCTGTGAATACAAACCAGCGACCACGACGGCAGCCGGCCTGTCATGGATTAAGCAATATCAACATTGAGGGACATATCATGAAAGTAGGCTTTATTGGTTTAGGGATCATGGGCACGCCAATGGCTGAAAAGCTGATCGCAGGCGGCCATCAGCTGTATGCCAACACCTTGCATCAGGTTCCGCCGGAGCTGGTGGAAAAAGGGGCCATCGCCTGTGCTACTCCCAAGCAGGTGGCCGAGCAGGCTGACGTTATTTTTATTATGGTGCCCGATACGCCGCAGGTGGAAGAGGTGTTATTTGCGGCCAATGGCTGTGCCGAAGCACCGCTCAAAAACAAGATCCTGGTAGATATGAGTTCTATCTCGCCGCTGGAGACGAAGGAGTTTGCCAAACGCATTAACCAACTGGGCGCCGATTATCTGGACGCGCCGGTATCTGGTGGTGAAGTGGGGGCCAAGCAGGGCAGCCTGACCATTATGGTCGGCGGTGACGAAGGCGTATTTGGGCGGGTAAAACCGTTGCTGGCCCTGATGGGGAAAAACATTACGCTGGTCGGTGGCAATGGTGACGGCCAGACCTGCAAGGTTGCCAACCAGATTATTGTGGCTCTGACGATTGAAGCGGTTTCCGAAGCGCTGATATTTGCTTCCAAAGCGGGTGCCGATCCGGCTCGGGTCCGTGAAGCGCTGATGGGCGGTTTTGCCTCATCGCGCATTCTGGAAGTGCACGGTGAGCGGATGATCAAACGGACATTTGAGCCGGGCTTCCGTATCTCCCTGCATCAAAAGGATCTCAATCTGGCGTTACAGGGGGCGAAGTCGTTGGCGCTCAGTTTGCCTAATACAGCCACTTGCCAAGAGCTGTTCAACCTCTGTGCGGCCAATGGTGCCAAAGATCTCGACCATTCCGCGTTGGTACAGGCGCTGGAAATTATGGCTAACCATAAAGTGTCTGGCTAAAGAGTAAGACTTAACAAGTTGCAGGTGCCTTTCGCCTGCAACTTGAATTCTGGTTATCGTATCGTTGTTTAATGGTTATATTCCTGTCTGTCTTGGCCGTATTGGTATTTGACTAATATAAAGATTAGAACATCAGTTTGTTGTAATGATAATAAACAAAAACACCCTACGCTATTTTCTTATTTAATATAAGAAGGACCTGTCATGGAATCTATTAACAATAAGCAGAGAGAGATTTACCAACGGCGCGGCTATCATGAGGACCTATTACCCAAAGAAGCGGATAAGAAAACCTGGAAGGGAATTAACTATTTTACCTTGTGGATGGGTTCGGTACATAACGTACCCAACTATGTAGCCGTCGGGGGCTTCTTTATTCTGGGGCTTTCCACCTTAAGCATCATGGCCGCCATTATTCTCAGCGCCTTTATTATTGCCTTTGTGATGGTGATGAACGGCGCTGCCGGTTCGAAATACGGTATTCCTTTTGCCATGATCCTACGTGCTTCTTATGGCGTGCGTGGCGCGTTGTTTCCAGGGATCCTCAGAGGCTGCGTGGCCGCTATCATGTGGTTTGGCTTGCAGTGTTACGCAGGTTCGCTGGCCTTCCTGATCCTGATTGGCAAACTGTGGCCACAGTTTTTGACTTTGGGCGGGGATTTCAACCTGTTGGGGATCGGCCTGCCTGGGCTGATTGCCTTCCTGATTTTCTGGGCGGTTAACGTGGCCATCGGTCTGGGAGGCGGCAGCATTCTCAACAAGTTTACTGCGATCCTCAACCCCTGCATCTACGTGGTGTTTGGCGGCATGGCCATTTGGGCTATTTCCATCGCTGGCCTGGACAACATCATCGCTTATGTTCCGGCCAATGCTATAACGACTAACAATGGCGGCTTCATGTTTCTGGTGGTGATCAATGCGGTGGTGGCGGTATGGGCCGCTCCGGCGGTCAGCGCCTCGGACTTTACCCAGAACGCCAGCAGTTTCCGCCAGCAGGCCTGGGGGCAAACGCTGGGATTGGTGGTTGGCTATCTGCTGTTTGCCGTCGCCAGCGTCTGTATCCTGGCCGGGGCCAGCATTCATTACGGTGTTGATACCTGGAACGTGCTGGATATCGTACAAAAATGGGACAGTATTTTCGCCTCGGTGTTTGCGGTGCTGGTGATCCTGATGACGACTATCTCAACCAATGCGACCGGTAACATCATACCTGCTGGCTACCAGATTGCTGCTATCGCACCGAAAAAACTCACCTATAAAAATGGCGTAGTGATTGCCAGCATCATCAGCCTGATTATCTGCCCGTGGAAACTGATGGAGAATCAGGAAAGCATCTACCTGTTCCTTGATGTGATCGGCGGAATTTTAGGGCCGGTGATCGGCGTGATGATGGCGCATTATTTCATCGTGATGCGCAGTGAGATCGACCTCGATACCTTATATATCGAACCCGGTAATTATAAATACTACGATAACGGTTTTAATAGCGTAGCGTTTATTGTAACGCTATTTGCCGTATTGCTGTCATTGGGCGGTAAGCTCATTGAAATACTCGAACCTTTATCACGGGTTTCCTGGTTTGTTGGCGTTATCAGCGCATTCTGTTTATATGCGCTACTCAAAAGTAGAACAGTGGTTAATCGGCAAGAATATACCTGAAGTGAATATGATAAAGAAGTAAATAATCCTAAGCGTAATAATATGATACTTTAATTTCACGAAGGAGCATGACCATGTCATACGATTTAATTATCAAGAACGGTAAGGTTGTTTTAGAACATGATGCCATCATTACTGATATTGCGGTTAAAGAGGGCAAGATTGCCGCCATCGGCAATGGTCTTACCGGCGCTAAAACGGAGATTGATGCCAGCGGAATGGTGGTAGCACCGGGCATGATCGATGCCCATGCACATATGTCCGAGCCGGGCCGTACCCATTGGGAAGGGTATGAAACCGGTACGCGTGCTGCGGCCAAGGGCGGTATCACCACCATGGTCGAAATGCCGCTGAACCAACTGCCAGCCACGGTGGACAGAGCCTCGATAGAAATGAAGTTCTCGGCGGCAAAAGGCAAGCTCACCATCGATGCGGCCCAGTTTGGTGGCCTGGTTTCCTACAATCTGGATCGGCTGCATGAACTCGATGAGATTGGCGTGGTGGCCTATAAATGCTTCGTGGCGACCTGCGGCGATCGCAGCGTCAGCAATGACTTCCGCGACGTGAACGACTTCGAATACTTCAAAGGTTTGCAGACCTTAGCCAAGCTGGATCAGTTGGTGGCGGTGCACGCCGAAAACGCCCTGATTTGTGATGCGTTGGGGGAAGAGGCCAAGGCGGAAGGACGCGTAACGGCGCACGATTATGTCGCCTCTCGCCCGGTATTTACCGAGGTTGAGGCGATCCGCCGGGTGCTGTATCTGGCCAAGGTCGCGGGTTGCCGCTTGCACATATGCCACGTCAGTAGCCCAGAAGGGGTGGCGGAAGTGACTCGCGCTCGTCTGGAAGGGCAACAGGTCACCTGTGAGTCCTGCCCGCACTACTTCGTGCTGGATACCGACCAGTTTGATGAAATTGGCACTCTTGCCAAGTGTTCACCGCCGATCCGCGATGCGCAGAACCAAAAAGGGCTGTGGGATAAGCTGTTTAACGGTGAGATTGACTGCCTGGTGTCCGACCACTCGCCATGCCCACCGGATATGAAAGCGGGCAATATCATGCAGGCCTGGGGCGGGATCGCCGGGATACAAAACTGCGTCGATATCATGTTCGATGAAGCGGTGCAGAAAAGGGGCATGTCGCTGCCGGTGTTTGCCAAATTGATGGCGACCAACGCCGCCGATATTTTTGGTTTGAAGCACAAGGGGCGCATTGCTGTAGGGAAAGATGCCGACCTGGTGTTCATTCAGCCCAACAGCAGCTACGTACTGGCAACCGACGATCTCGAGTATCGCCATAAGGTCAGCCCTTATGTGGGGCGGAAAATCAACGCAAGGGTGGCCAAAACCATCCTGCGTGGCGAAGTGATTTACGATCTCAAGGCGGGTTTTGGCGTTCGTCCGATCGGTAAATTTGTGCTTAAACATCAGCAATAACGCTAGTTAATCAGCGCCCGTCACCGGGCGGGCGCGTGAATGATGAGATATTGGATATGAAGGAAGCACCCATGAACGGGTTATGTGCCAGTCGTAGCAGTTGGTTATCGGGCTTGCAGTGGTTCTTTTTCATTTTCTGCAATACGGTAGTGATCCCGCCGACCCTGCAATCTGCATTCAACCTCTCTGCTGGTGTGACCTTTTGTATTACCCAATATACCTTTATCTCAACGGCACTGGCCTGCCTGGCACAGGTATTTTTGGGCCATCGACGAGCCATTATGGAAGGGCCAACAGGCCTGTGGTGGGTGACCATCTTAACCCTGACCCTGGCGGAAGCGGCCAACGGTACGCCGCTGCCAGAGATTGGTGGCAGCCTTGCGGTGGGGATCCTGATCTCTGGCATCTTGACCATTCTTATTGGGGCTAGCGGCTTGGGGTTCTACCTGGCACGGCTGTTCCGTCCGGCGGTGATGGCCACGTTTATGTTTTTGCTGGGGGCGCAGTTAATCACCATCTTCATGAAAGGGATGCTGGGGTTACCTTTTGGCGTTTATACCGGCGTCGTGACCATTAACTATCCGGCCTTTTACTGGGCATTGACGGTGTTGCTGCTGATTATTGCCATTATTGCCTTTTTACCGCGGGCGATCGGCAAATATGCGCTGTTAATCGGCACTCTGGTTGGCTGGGGTGTTTACAACTGGTGGTTTGCACCTACCGGTGAGCCGCTCACGGGCAGCAATTGGGTGCTGTTCCCACTCGGGTGGCCGCAGGAATTGCATTGGGGGATTGTGATCAGCGCCGTCCTGACCGGTTTGGTCAACGTATCGAATAACTTTGCCGCCATTCGTGGCACCGATATTTTTTACGCGGACGGCCCGGCGGGCAGAAGCCTGTTCCGGCGTAGCTTTATGGTCTCGGGCGGGCTGACCTGCCTGGCTGCTCCGCTGGGCGTGGTGCCTTTCTCGCCTTTTGTCTCTTCCATTGGCCTGCTGACCCAGACACAAGACAGCAGCCAGCGCTCGTTTATTATTGGCAGCGTGGTATTCCTGCTGGTGGGGATGTTGACGCCGCTTGCGCAATTCTTCTGCAGTATTCCTCTCACGGTCAGCAGTGCCGTCATGCTGGCCTCTTATCTGCCGCTGCTGTTCTCCTCGGTGCTGTTTATCAACAAGATCGAACTGAATAGCCGCAACATTTATCGGCTGGCGCTACCGCTATTTTTAGGCGTATTCCTGATGAGTATGCCTTCCTCCTTTTGGCAGGGGGTGCCGATCACCATCAGGCCGCTATTTAGCAATGGCCTGTTGATTGGCGTGCTACTGGCGGTGTTGGTTGAGAATAGTATTCCGTGGGATAAGGTGAAACCACGCTAGCATTTATAACATAGCCATTAATCAATATTGTTTAAATTCTCAGCGCCCTGTCTTTGATAATCAGGGCGAGTTAATCCAATGACACTGAAATAAAATCTGAAATAGCAGGATGCCAACCAAGGAGATCCGATATGGCGACCAATAATGCTGCGATTGATCAAGCTATTCTGGCCAGTCCCAACAAGGCTAAACTCTACCGTAAAATAGCCTGGCGAATTATGCCGATATTACTGATTAGCTATATCGTCGGTTATCTTGATCGTGTTGGAATATCATTTTCAAAATTCCAGATGATGCCGGATATTCTGCAAGGTAATGTGTCGATGGCGGAGGCGGTTTATGGCCTCGGCGCTGGCGTATTTTTTATTGGTTATATTATCGCCGGTGTGCCAAGTAATATCTTACTGAGTAAATATGGTGCGCGGAAGGTCATCGCCCTGTTGATGTTGGTATGGGGCACAATTTCAATGCTGAGTATTTTCATTACCAATCCCACTCAGTTTTATCTGGCACGATTCCTGCTGGGGTTAGCCGAAGCCGGTTTTTATCCGGGGGTGATCCTCTATCTGACACTGTGGTTCCCTTCAAGCCAGCGGGCAAAAATGACGGCGCTGTTTGTTTGCGGGATACCGGTGAGTAACATCATCGGTGGGCCACTTTGCGGTTGGATTATTGAAAATATGAATGGCATGTTCGAGCTGTCCGGCTGGCAATGGTTATTCTTTATCAGTGGTCCGCGTGCATTATTGATTGCGGCCGTCATTTTCTTCTTCCTGGATAATACCTATCAGAGTGCTAACTGGCTCAGTCCACAAGAAAAAGAGATGATCACCCAAGATATGGCACAGGGAACATCGAAAAAGATAGGTGCTGATGGTGCAGCGCAGGAGTGGACAATGAAGACCATGCTGAAGTCTTCTGCTTTCACTAAAATGTGGTTGATCTGTTTCTGTACGGTGATGGGGCAAGGGGGATTGGCCTTCTGGGTGCCAACCATGATCCGTGATACGGGGGTAAGCTCGGTAATGGATATCGGTTTGCTGACCATGCTGCCGTATATGCTGGCCGTTGTCGCTATGCTAATGGCTGCGCGCAGCTCTGACAAACATCGAGAAAGGCGTTGGCACATTATTGTTCCTTTCTGTATTGCTGCGGTTTCGCTGATTTTTATCGGCCTGTTCCCAGACAATAAAGTCATCGTGATGGTGGCATTATGTATTGCTGTCGCCTCCAGCCTGGTTCCTTCGCCGCTGTTCTGGAGTTTGCCAAATGCCATCTTTACCGGTACCTGCGCTGCTGCTGGAATAGCGCTAATTAACTCTATTGCCAATATAGGTGGCTTTATTTCCCCTTATATTATTGGTTATTTTAAAAATATCACGGAGAGTAATCTGGTCGCGATGTGTGTGCTATCCAGTATGATGATACTGGGGGCCATACTGACCTATAGCGTTCCGGCAAAACTGGTTAATAAATAATAGTCAATAGAAGTTCGGTTATTGATAATTGCTCCGATTGATAAAAAACCATGCTTTCTCTGCCTATGTGGTGATCTATTTCATTGGCTGAGGGTGTGGTTTTTTTTGGCTAATGATGAAGAGGGTAACGCTATGGTGGCGATATTAAAAGTGGAGTAGGGTGGAATGAATAACAGGTGACTCAGTGTTGGCCCCTCACCCTAACCCTCTCCCACTGGGAGAGGGGACCGAATGTGCCACGTATTAACTCCAGCGTATTAATACCTTCACCGGGATCCTTAATTAAGGATTGGCAACGTATTACCGATTAACACCAGCGTATCGAATCGATAGATTGAATCCAGCGTATTAATGCCTTTGTCTTACCGATGGGCTTCTACACTTGAATGTTGTGCGGAACTGGCTCCCTCTTCATGTGGGAGAGGGGGGTGAGGGGAAATATTGATTGCTGAATGAGTAATAAGACTCTGCTTTAATCAATTAGGCCACACTACATAGAGCGTGGCCTTTGGGCGGGTTTAGAAGTCAACGTCGCGGTTGCAGTCTTTCGAGTAGATATAGCTGAACTCTTCCTGGCCCACCGCATAGCCGGCTTGCGGAACATAGGCAGCCATAAAGATGTAATCCCCTTTCTTGACCGGGATCCACTCGTTATCCAGGTTGTACATCCCAGCACCACTGAGAATATAAGCGCCATGTTCCTGCACGTGAGTCTCGATATAGCCATGGCTGGCGCCTGGCTTGAAGGAGAGGATATGAATGTTCATATCGAACCCCAGATCCTTCGGCAGCAGATCTTGCAGGATCACATCGCTCATGCCTTCATAGTGAATTTTTTCCAGCTTGTTGACGTTGTTGCTCACCACGTGGGCTTCATAGCCCTTGATGCGGTTGTAGACACGCTTGTAGAGGAACAGCTGGCTTGGTTTTCCGCCGTTGGTGTTCTCCAGGCGCAGCAGCACACCGGCAGGGCAATACAGATAGCCGCCAGTGGTGAGTGGATAATCGGTGCTGTCGGCTGACGCGGTGATGTTGCCTTCGATAACGTAGACCAAGGTTTCAATATTCTCACCGCCAAAGCCTTGCTGGTTACGGCCGCCATCATGCAGCGTCACCAGATAATCGACAAAAGTGGCGCCCAGTTTCGGGGTGGCAAGAATGGTAACGTCGCAGTTCTCAAAGCCTGGAATGATGTTACGCACCAGGCCATCCGGTGGGATCACGGCATAGTTGTCGCGTTTGATAATGGAGCGCGAAGCTAGGATATCTTTTGGATAGCCAATCTGATTATTGATATAACCCACGTTAATTCTCCTGATTAGTCAGGGCCGTAGCCCTACAACAAAAATTATGCTTGTGCCGCCGTTTGGCGAGTGTTTTTCTGCTTCATCAATACGTTGACGGTAAAGAAGATCACGGTGCCGATCAGCAGGATGGCGGCCGAGATATAGAAGCCCATCACCTTGGAGCCGGTGCTGTCGGAGATCACTCCGGTGAGGAATGGAGCAATCACCGAAGAGGACATGCCGAAAAAGTTAAACACGCCAAAGCTGGTGCCGTAGCCTTTCTTCGGAGCGTTATCCGCGACGAAGGAGATCATGATTGGATCCACTGCCAGCTTACCGAGCAGGCCGTAAAGGATCAGGCTGACCAGCAGGGTGGTGGAGTCCGGTGAGATCACGGTGCAGACCAGCGTCACTGCGGCACAGATTTGCAAGAAGATGATCAACTGCACTTTCTTGGCGCGGAAACGGTCAGACATGCGGCTGAAGAACAGCGCCCCTGGTACGGATGCAAAGGCCACCAGCGCGGCGGAGAAGCCGATGGCCACGCCTTCGAACCCACGTTCCTGCTGCAGGAAGGAAGGCAGCCAGGTCACGATCATGTAGTAGCCATAGCAGGTGGCGAAATACATCACGTAGGCGGAAATCATCCGCAGGCTGAACAACCCACTGGCTTCCTCGGTCTCTTCCACTGGAGTGGCCGCGGAGGCAGCCGGGCTGGCGGCCAGAGAGGCGGTGTAGGAGCCCCCTTTGATCACCAGGAAGAACACCACCGTCATTACCACCAGCAAGCCAGTGATGATAAACAGCATGATTTGCCAGTCCATCTCCATGCTTTTCACCAGCAGGCTGGAGGCGATCAGGCCAATGGCCATCCCCAGCGCAGAGCCGCTGTTGATAATGGCGGTGGCCAAACCACGGCGTTCCAACGGAATATTTTCTGATGACAGCGAGTAGGCTGAGCCGTAGTAAGAGCCACAGCCCATACCGGCCAGCAGGCTACCGGCGTAGATCATGGTCAGGCTGGTGGCGTTACCGATCAGCAAGGTGGCGATGATGAACAGGCAAAAACCTGGGATCAGCACCACCTTCTTGCCGAACTTATCCACCAGGATCCCTGCCGGGATTTGCATTCCGGTATAGGCAAAAAAGTAGAAGCTGGCGATCAGACCCATCTCGGCGTTGGAATGCGAGCCGATGGTTGCCTGGATCTCAGGGAAAATTGGTGTCAACACCGTGCGGTAAATCCAGATCACCGCCCAGCCCAGGCACAGGACCACCACGATTTTTTTCCAATACAGCGGATCAAACCCGGTGTTGGAGGAGGTTTTGCTGTTGCTCATAGGCGGGCTCCCTGCTCGGTATAGGCAAGTTGATATAAGGTATGCGCCAGAATTTTCACCCCTTCGGCCAGGTCGGGTAGTTCGGTTTTTTCTGCTGGGTTATGGCTGATACCGGCAATGCTTGGCACAAACATCATCACCGTCGGCACGTGCGGGGCAAAAATCTGTGAGTCATGGCCAGCACCGCTGTGGATCATGCGGTAGTTCAGCTTATGGCTTTCACACAGGTGGCTGACGCAGGCCAGTAGCTGTTTGTCCATGGGGATCGGCGTTTCATCCATCCACAGGTCGATCTCGACCTCAATGCCCATTTCGGCACAGATGCGCTGAATATCGGCTTCGATCTCTTGGGTAAAACGCAGCAGCGTGGCTTTGTCGGTGTGGCGGCAATCCAGGGTGAAATGAGTGAATCCGGGCACGACGTTGACGGTGTTAGGCTTGGGCTCGACCTTGCCAAAGGTCAGCACCAGCGGGTCGCCTTCCGCTTTGGCCTTGGCGATGGATTCGCAGCAGATCCGGCTGAAGGCATAAACGGTGTCCTTGCGGTAACCCATTGGCGTGGTGCCTGCGTGGTTGGCCTCGCCCTTGAGTTTGATATCGTAACGGCGCTGGCCGACGATGCTGGTGACCACGCCAATGGTCTTTCCTTCGGTCTCCAACACTTTGCCCTGCTCGATATGCAGTTCAACGAAGGCGGCGATATCTTTGCGCAGCGGCTGGTCTTGCGGGCGGAAGTCAAAGCCTGCGCTATGCATGGCGTCAACGAAATTCACGCCTTTGGCATCACAGATGCTTTTGACTTCTTCCGGGCGAGCGGAACCGATAATGTTTTTACTGCCCCAGAAAACGTAAGGGAAACGGCTGCCTTCCTCCTCGGCCAGCGAGATGACTTCCAGCGTGCGCAACGGCGCACCGTAGGTTTCTTTCAGATGTTTGATCGCCAGATAGGCGGCTTCGATACCAAACTGACCATCAAGGTTGCCGCCGTTGACGACCGTATCGATATGCGAGCCAGAAAGGATCACCTGATCGGGATATTTGCTGCCCTGCAGGCGGCCGGATAAATTGCCGACGGCATCAAAAGAGGTCGCCAGACCGGCGGTTTCAAAAGCCTGCTTCAGCGCCTGTTGGGCTTCCACCCACTCAGGGGTATACAGCAAGCGCGTCATGCCGCCGCTGGGATCTGCCCCGATCTTGGATAACCAGCCAGAAGTTTCACTAATTTCTTGTTGGAAATTCTTCATATTTATCTGCCTGCTTGTAACGTCCCTGAGACATGCGCCAACTCAGCTTTGTCGGGAGGAGTGATAAGGAAAATGGCGGCGAAAATAGCTTTTCTCCGCCTGATTTAATTAATCTGACGATTAACTGGCAAACGGATCTTTATGGTCGTAGGAACGCTGGTAAATATCGTCAGAAATCAGGTATTGATAAATGTCGTCAACAATATCGATGCCATTCTTTTCATTTTCTATTTCACGCATATGGCTACCCTGGCCAGGGTAGAGCACTTGTTTCACGCCAGGTGCCGGTTTGATTTCGTTCAGTTCTCTCATTACCTGGCTGATATGTTTGCGGAAGGTCACTTCGTTGGTGAAATAACTTGGGTTAAGCACGATATGCAACTGGCCCAATTCCCGGCCTGCACTTAAGTCGTGATACATCGAGCTGACGTGTTTACCGAACGGCAGGCCAAGCAACACGCCGGATAGAATATCGACCATCATCATCAGGCCGTAACCTTTTGGCCCGGCGATAGGCAACAGCCCGCTGACGGCGAAAGGATCGGTGGTGTTATTGCCTTCGCTGTCTACCGCCCAGGTATCCGGGATTGGCACATTGCGTGAGCGGGCGTCCAGCACCTTGCCCCAGGCCTGAACCGTGGTAGCCATATCGAAGGTCATGATGTCGTCGCCTTCGGCCGGCGCCGAGAAAGCGATGGGGTTGGTGCCGTAATAGACCTCTGCACCGCCATAAGGGACGACCATCGGATCTGACTGACACACTGATATACCAACCATGCCCGCATGGGCGGCCTGTTGCACAAAGTAAGACAGCGCGCCACTGTGGCCGATGCGGCGAACGCCTACCACCGCGACGCCGTTCTCTTTCGCCATTTCGATGGCGTGGTCCATACCCAGCTTGGCTGCGACATGCCCGGCACCATTGTCGCCATCAAAAACTGCGCTGCAAGGGCCGGTTTTTTCAAAGGTGAAATGCGGGGCGTTATTAGTGCCGCCTTTGCTGATGCGTTCAGAATAATATTCCACCCTCACCGCACCATGGGAATGGATCCCGCGCGCATCTGCATGGACTAAAACGTCCGCGACAATCCCGGCGTGTTCCTGGCTTAGGCCTGCAGAATGAATTTTATTTTGAATCAGTTGATGCAGTTGTTGCTTAGAGACTTTCATTGACAGTCCTTCCATTGATATACCCTATGGATTTCAAGCTGCAGCTTGAAAGACGACGGATATACGGTTTATTAAAACTATCTCTGTCTCCTACTGTATAAACATAGCAAGGGAATAATGTGATCCAGACGGCTATTATTTTATTGGCTTAAATTTTCGTTGAATGGCATTACCATTATTAGATTATTTTTAATAAATCGCCGTCTTTCTGACGATTGAATTCAATTAATCTCCACCGGACTTGATGATTTTTTCTAACAATGGGCAAAGTGTGATGAGACTCACCTTAGTCAACGGGTTTTATTTGTAGCTTGCCCAATAAGAATATGGGGTCTGAAATAAATAGGTTACTAAAAATATCTGAGAACACCCATTGCGAAGTTCACATGCTGTTTTAAGGATATCACTATGATCCATGCTTTTATAAAAAAAGGGAGCTTTCAGGATTCCGTCAGCCTGATGCTAATTTCCCGTAAGCTCAGCGAATCACCCAACGTCGAAGAAATATCGGTCATGATGGGGACGCCGGCCAATAAATCCTTACTTGAAGCGACTGGTTTCTGGCATCCGCAATTCAGTGAAGCGACCCCCAATGATATTTGCGTGGCGATCAAGGCGGAATCTGCCGATGACAGCATCACCACACAGATCGGCGAAGCGTTAGATCTGGCGTTGAAAGCCATTGCCCAGGGGCAGCAGGGCGGTAAACGCCTGCTCAAGGCACGCAGTTGGCGCATGGCGCGGCAGAAGTTGCCGGATGCCAATATGGTGCTGATCTCCATTGCAGGGGAATATGCCGCGCAGCTGGCCGATCAGGCACTGGACGATGGCTGCAACGTGATGATGTTTTCCGATAACGTCAGCGTTGAGCAGGAAGTAGCGCTAAAAACCAAGGCGCGTGACAAGGGCCTGATTGTGATGGGGCCAGACTGTGGCACGGCCAATATTGCCGGGGCACCGCTGGCCTTTGCCAACGTTGCCCCCAAAGGCATGATCGGCATCATTGGTGCTTCGGGAACGGGTATCCAGGAGCTGACCTCTCAAATTACCCTGGCTGGGCAAGGCATCTCTCACGCTATTGGCTTGGGCGGGCGTGATTTAACCGCCGAAATCGGTGGTATCAGCGCTATCAGCGCACTGCGTATGTTGGCGGCCGATCCGCAAAGCCAGGTGTTGGCGTTTGTCTCCAAGCCTCCGGCAGAAGCGGTACGTCAACGGGTTATCGGTGAGATGAAGACCCTTGGCAAACCGGTGGTCGCGCTGTTCCTGGGAGCTAAAACGCCTGCGAAACAGGAGGGGAATATTACCTTCGCCACGACATTGGATGAAGCCGCCCGCCTGGCTGCGATGTTGGCAAACGTGCAGCAAATGGCCGCACAGCAACCTGCGGTATGTGGTGGCAAAATATCCGGCCTGTACGCCGGTGGCACGCTGGCGGCGGAATGCGCCATGTTGCTGGCCGATCGGCTGGGCGTGGAGGCCGACAGCAAGCATCAGCATGGCTCAATGCTCAACGCCGACGGACACCGCATTATCGATATGGGGGACGATTTCTACACCCAAGGCAAACCACACCCGATGATCGACCCGTCTACCCGTAATCAGGAAATCGCTCGCCTTGCTCAGCAGCCGCAGATTGGCGTGTTGCTGCTGGATGTGGTGATTGGCTATGGCGCGCAGGAAGATCCCGCAGATTCCTTGGCTACCGAAGTCAAACGCGTGCGTGAAAAGCGTGGTGCGGCCCATCCGTTGGCAGTTATCGCCACGGTGACAGGCACCGAACAAGACCCCCAGCTGCGCTCCAAACAGATTGCCACGCTCACCGAGGCGGGCATTGCCGTGATGAATTCGCTGCCTGAAGCGGTAGCGCTGGCCTGTCAGTTAATCGCCCCTCCAGCGCAGGGTAATAACGAACCAGCACCCGCCATGCTGGCCGGTGTTTCCGTGATCAATGCAGGCTTGCGTAGCTTTGCCGACGATCTGCAAACCAACGAAATTTCAGTGGTGCATTACCAATGGGCCCCGGTGGCCGGTGGTAATCAACGATTGGCTAACATACTGAAAAATTTAAAGTAAGGGATTGATATGTACGCAACTATTGAACAAGCAAATGCTGCCGTTATTGCCAGGATCCGTGAAGCTCGCCCTCATTGGCAGGATGTTGATTTAGCGAAAAACCTGATCCCTCAGTTGGCACAGGGGAGAAAACTGCTGCATGCCGGGCCGCCGGTCACCTGGGCGGAGATGAGTGGCCCGGTACGCGGTGCCTGCATTGGAGCATGCCTGTTTGAACAGTGGGCTGAAAGTGAGCAGCAGGCGCTGGCACTGCTGGAAAACGGTGAGATTGAATTCATCCCTTGCCATAACGTCAGTGCCGTTGGCCCGATGGGGGGCATCACCTCGGCGCATATGCCGCTGGTGGTGGTGAAAAACACCGTTCATGGTAACCATGCCTACTGCAACCTGAACGAAGGGATCGGTAAGGTGATGCGCTTTGGTGCCTATGGGCCAGACGTGCAGACGCGCCTGCGCTGGATGCGTGACTCACTGGCACCGGTACTGAAAGAGGTACTGGCCACCTTTGATGAGGGGATTGACCTCACCGCCGTTATGGCCCAGGCCATCACCATGGGGGACGAGTTCCACCAGCGTAATATCGCGGCGTCGGCGCTGCTGATGCGTTTGTTAGCCCCTAAAATCAGCCTGCTTGAGCGGGACAACCTTGAGCTGGCCAAGGTCATGCAATTCCTCAGCATCACCGATCAGTTCTTCCTCAACCTGGCGATGGCCTATTGCAAGGCAGCCATGGACGCTGGGGCCGAGATTAAGCAAGGCACTATCGTGACGGTGATGACCCGTAACGGCAAAAACTTTGGCGTCAAGATCAGCGGCATGGGCGACCAATGGTTTACCGCGCCGGTCAATACGCCGGAAGGCCTGTTCTTCTCCGGGTATAGCCAGGCTGACGCCAACCCGGATATTGGCGATAGCGCCATTACCGAGACCTTCGGCATTGGCGGTGCGGCCATGGTCGCCGCGCCTGGCGTGACCCGCTTTGTCGGAGCCGCCGGTGGCATGAGTGCCGCGACCGATATCTCCGAAGAGATGGCCGAGATTTACCTGGAACGCAACATGATGCTGCAAATCCCAACCTGGGACTTCCAGGGCGCTTGCCTGGGGCTGGACGCCCGCCGGGTGGTGGAAACCGGCATTACTCCGTTGATCAACACCGGGATTGCCCACCGTGAAGCCGGGGTTGGGCAGATTGGTGCCGGGACCGTGCGTGCTCCATTGGGCTGCTTTGAAAAAGCCATCGAAGCACTGGCAGAAAAACTAGGCATCAGCGGGTAACAACCGGTTCGCCCGGAGGAGACTCCGGGCTAGGGAGCAAGTTATGGATATCACTGCGTTAGCCATTAGCCGCTATGCCACGCAAGATTACGGTCCGCTTCGCTGCGTGGGGCGTTTCAACAATGCCATCAACTTTCTCTCGCCTAACGATCGGCTACTGACGTTGCACCGTGAAGGGCGTGGGCTTAGCCCGATGGGCTGGGAAATTGGCGACGATGACTTCGACGAAATCTTTGACAGCCTGCCTGCGGCCCAGCATTGCCAGCTTTCACCGGCGGGGATCGAACTGGAGGATATTGCCATCTACCGCCAGGGGAGGTGCTTGGATCTCTGCCTGAAGGTGAGCGGAGAAATTGCGTTGCCGCCATTGGCTACCGCGCTGGCCGATGTTGATGCCCAGACCGGCCTGTTTGGCCGCCTGGACAACCTCGTTAACCAGCCGCATTGTCTGGAAATTTGCGAACTACAGCAGCACTTTACCGCCTGGCTGTTGGGGCAGAAAGTAGACTGGAGCGCCGTGCTTGGCAAAGGCCCAGGCTTGACGCCAAGCAATGATGACACGGTGCTGGGCATGTTGCTGGCGGCTCATCTCGATAGCCGTGTGGATGTCGCAAGGTTGTCGTCCTTTTTTGCCGCCGGCCAACCCTTAAGCCAGTTGACCACCTTGGTCAGCGTCCACTATTTGCAGTTTGCCGAGCAGGGGATCTTCTCCACCCCGGTACAGCTCCTGGCACGCGCCTTACTCAGGCCCAAAGAATTACCCGCAGCCATCAACGACATGTTGGCAACCGGCCATTTTTCCGGCGCGGACACGTTATTGGGCGTCTGGTTGGGCGCGATGGCAATCAATCGTCTTTATTAATCTGAAACTGAAAGACACTGAATTTATCCAATACATACCCTATGGATTTCGAGTTGCAGCTAGGCGCCAAGCTATCTCATTCCCTGGAGCTTACTTTTGTAAGTGACTGGGGTGAGATAGTGCAGGTAACAACGCTGCAGCTCGAAAGACGACGGGTATTAAATACAGGTATTTGAATGGAAACTTTAGTTATTGCCTTGGGGGGCAACGCCCTGTTAAAGCGTGGCGCGGTGTTATCTGCAGAGAATCAGTATCAGAGCATTGCGTTAATTGCCGATGCCATTGGCAAGCTGGCCAAGAAATACCGCATCGCCATCGTGCACGGTAATGGTCCGCAGGTGGGGCTGCTGGCGCTGCAAAACCTGGCCTATCGCGATGTTCCCCCTTACCCGCTGGATATTCTGGTGGCGGAAAGCCAGGGCATGATCGGCTATATGCTGGCCCAGCAGCTAGGTGCGTTCCATCCTGCTCAACCGGTGTCCACGTTGCTGACTCGCGTCTTGGTAGACAGCGAAGATCTGGCGTATCGGGAACCCAGCAAATTTATCGGGCCGGTTTATGAGCCGCAACAGCAAGCCGAGCTGGAAAAAAAGTATGGATGGAGCATGAAGCTGGATGGGAAATACCTGCGCCGGGTGGTGCCTTCCCCTGAACCGAAAAAGATCATCGATATTGAAGCGATCAATCTGCTGCTGGCGAAAAACCACATCGTGATTTGCAACGGCGGTGGCGGTGTTCCGATGGTGGCCAGCGCACAGGGAATGATCGGTAGCGAGGCGGTGATCGACAAGGATCTGGCCTCTGCGTTACTGGCCGAAGCCTTGGACGCCGATCACCTGGTGATCCTCACTGATGCTGATGCGGTGTATCAGCACTGGGGTACCCCGCAGCAAAAAGCCATTCGTTCTGCCACCACCAAAGAACTGGCCCCGATGGCCGTAGCCGATGGTTCGATGGGGCCAAAAATCATGGCGGTCAGCCGCTTTGTGCAGCGCAGCGGCAAGGTGGCACATATCGGTGCCCTGCAAGATATCGAGTCGGTACTGGCAGGCACCGCGGGGACATTAATTACGCCGTAATACTGGATGGGCCGAGCGGCCCATCAAGCAAGGGAAAATGAATATGCAAACTCTAAAAACAGAGCGAATGCCCTATTGGATTAAAACCGTAGTGATCTTCTTCCTCGGCTGGGTCGTTATCTATGCCGGGCGTTCGGTACTTAGCCCCATCATGCCGCAGATCCAAACCGAGTTCGGGCTGTCAAAAAGCGATCTGGGCTTAATCAGCAGCCTGTTCTTTCTGACCTACACCATTTTACAGGTGCCTGCGGGGCTATTGGGTGACCGCTTGGGCAGAAAACGCATTTTGGTCAGCGGCTTTATGCTGTTTGCGCTGTTTATCGCTGCCGTCAGCATCTCATCCAACTTTCTGATTTTCATCGTGCTGTGGATGCTGACCGGTGCTTCGCAAGGCGTCTATTATGGCCCGCAGTATGCGCTTTCATCCGAGGCCATCCCCAAGAAATGGATCACCTTGGGCAGTGCGGTGATCGGCAGTGGGATGTCGTTCGGTATCGCGCTGGGGTATTACCTTTCCAGCTTTATGATCGAACACTTTCATACTTCGTGGAAGATGCCGTTCCTGGCGATGGCGGTCCCGGTATTGATTGTGGCGCTGCTGATGCTGTTTTTCATTCGTGAAAAAGCGCCGCAAAGTGCCAGCGACACTCCAGTAGCGGCGGCAGCAAAGAGCGAATTCAGTTTTCTGGATCTGTTTAAAAACCGTAACCTGCTGATGGCCTACATCACCATCTTTTGCTCGATCTATGGCTTCTTCGTGATCATTACCTGGCTGCCGTATTATCTGCAAAAAGAACGCGGTATGGATATTGTGCACGCAGCCAGTATCGCCTCTATCGTACCGTGGATCTCGGTCCTCGGGACGCTGATTTGCAGCTATATCTCCGACAAGCTGGGCCGCAGAAAACCGGTGGTGCTGTTTATGCTGCCTTTCTCACTGCTGGCGATCTTCGGCATCGTTTATTCCACCAGTGAAGCGGCATTGATTGGCGTATTGGTGCTGTATGGGTTTATCGGCAAAATCAGCCTCAACCCGGTACTTATCGCCCTGGTAGCAGACAACGCACCGCGTGCCGCGCTCAGTACCGCTTTCGGGTTGTATAACTTCTTTGGTATGGCGGCGTCGATCTTTGCGCCTTACGTGACCGGCTTCATTGCCGACAGCACGGGAACGTTGAATGCGGGCTTCTATTTTGCCGCGATGATCACGGTGGTGGGCTTTATCGCCATGTTATTCGTCAAAGAGGGGAAACCGGCGCAGGAGGCTTGATGTTTGATGCAGGGCGCAACCGTGCGGCTGCGCCCCGAACGAATCAGTAAAGCAGTGAATACAGCTGGCGGCGATACTTGGCGGCCAGCGCATCGCCAGTCCCCAGTGCGGCCAGGATATCCATCAGGGTCTTGCGGGCATTGCCATTAGCCGCGGCCAGATCTTTCTTCAGATGGCTCATCAGCCCTTCCAGCGCTTCTTCGTTACGGCCAACCTGATGCAGTTGCAGGGCGAGTTGAACGGCGAGTTCCACGTTGTCCGGCTGTTGCTGAACCTGTTGCTGTAACTGCTGGATTTCTGGCGTATCGGCAGCCTGCTTCAGTAACTCAATCTGCGCGACCAGCCCTTGATAACGGGTATCGCGATCCTGTAACGGGATCGTGGCCAGCACCGCTTCGGCATCCTCGCTTTTATTCAGGGCAATTTGCGTCTCAGCCAGCGTCAGCCCGATATCGCTGCGTTGGTTGCTGGTATGCCATGCTTCTTTAAGCAGGGGGAGGGCGTCTAGCGCTCGGCCTTCTTCCAGCAGCTCAGTCGCTTCTGCCAGCTTGAGATCCTCGGCCTTTGGTAGGAAGCGCTGCAGGAATTCGCGGATCATTTCTTCCGGTTGCGGCCCTTGGAAACCATCAACCGGTTGCCCGTCTTTGAACAGATAGACAGTCGGGATCGAGCGCAAACCAAACTGCGATGCGATCATCTGTTCTGCGTCGCAGTCCACCTTCGCCAGCACGAACTGACCCGCGTATTCCGCTGCCAGCTTATCCAGCACCGGGGTGAGCTGCAGACAGTGTTGGCTGCGATCGGACCAGAAATAGAACAGCACCGGAAGGGACATGGACTGTTCCAGCGTCTGGTGCAGGTTAGTTTCGTTAATATCAACAACGGCTTGAGCTAGCATGGTTTCTCTCTATCTGATTTTGGCGATGCCATTTTAGTCTAGATGGGGGCAAACTGGCGCGCTTCAACCCTTGCCCCGAATTACCTAGGCATTACTGCGCAGCAACCAATCCAGCACCCGCCCCGGCAGCAGGCGGCGCAGGATACCCATGGCATGAGCCAGCAGGGTGACCGGATAACGTAGCTTGGCCCTTGGGTTTTCCAGCGCGTGGTGCAATTTGGGCAATACGGCTTCGGCTGGCAGTGTCAACCGTTTGGCGATGCCGGGGTTATGTATCGGCTTATCGCTCAGTGTCTGATTAACGTTCTGGGTGAAATGCGTGGTGAGTGGACCTGGCTCGATCAGGCTGACCTGAATGCCGCTACCGTGCAGTTCCATACGCAACGCGTCTGACCAGGCTTCCAATGCAAATTTGCTGGCGGCATAAGCACCGCGTCCGGCGCTGGAGATCAATCCCATCACCGAACTGGTCTGGATAATTCGTCCCTCACCGTGTGGCAGCATCGCCGGTAACAGTAACTGGGTAAGCTGGTGGGTGCCAAACAGGTTGGCGGAAAATTGCCGCTCCAACTGCTGACGGGAAACCGAACTGAGTGGGCCGTAAACGCCGAAGCCCGCATTGTTGAAAAGGCCATACAACCGTCCGTTGGTGAGAGCTATCACCTGTGCGGCTGCACGTTCTACGCTGGCGCTATCGTCTAAATCCAGCTCAATGCCTTCCAGCCCCAGTTGATGCATTTTCTCAACGTCCTCGGGTTTACGGCAGGCGGCCAGCACCCGATAGCCACGATTGCGCAGATCCTGGGCCGCAATCAATCCAATCCCGCTGGAACAGCCGGTTATCAATACCGCTTTTTGCATAACTTTACCTAGTAGGCAATCCTATTTAGTTAGACTCATGTTTTACTAGAGGTTCCAGCTGTTTCGCCATCCAGGTAGCGATAAACGGCTGAGCATCCTGGTTAGGATGCAATCCGTCATCTTGCATCCATTCCGGTTTTATCACCACCTGTTCCATAAAGAACGGCAGCAGCGGAATGTTAAACTGCTTGGCCAGCGCTGGGTAGATTGCGCCGAAAGACTCGGTGTAGCGGCGGCCATAGTTTGGCGGGATATGAATTTGCATCAGCAGGGGTTTTGCACCGGCCTGCAAGACTTGCGTGATAATCTGGCTGAGATCGCGTTCAATATCCTTAGCCGGGAATCCACGCAGGCCATCGTTGGCACCCAGTTCGATCATCACCCAGCGAGGCTGGTGTTGTTTCAACAGCTCGGGCAAGCGTGCCAGCCCTTGGGCAGCGGTGTCACCGCTGATACTGGCATTGACTACGGTCGGGTGACCAGGTTGTTTCTGCCACTCATCGGCCAGCCGTGTTGGCCAGGCCTGTGCGACGGGCAAGCGGTACCCCGCACTTAAACTGTCGCCCAAAATCAATAAAGTGTCGGCGGCGACAGCGCGTAAACTGAATAATCCCAACAGCAAAAGGAAGGGAAGATGCCAGCGGAAAACGTTCTTGAAGTTCATCATCTTAGTAAACACGTTGGTCAGGGTGAGCATCAGCTTACCATCCTTACCGGAGTCGAGCTGGTTGTCAAACCTGCGCAGACAATTGCGTTGATTGGCGAATCCGGCTCGGGCAAATCGACGCTGCTGGGCATTTTGGCCGGATTGGATGATGGTAGTGAAGGAGAGGTTCGGCTACTGGGCGAATCATTGACCACGCTGGATGAAGAAGGGCGTGCGGCGCTGCGGGCGAAAAACGTCGGCTTTGTGTTCCAGTCTTTCATGTTGGTTCCTACGCTGAACGCATTGGAGAACGTACAATTACCGGCGCTGTTGCGTGGCGAAAGCGACCGCCAGAGCCGTGAGCAAGCGGTGCAACTGCTGGAGCAACTGGGGTTGGGCAAACGCCTTACCCATCTGCCTGCTCAGCTTTCTGGGGGCGAGCAGCAGCGTGTGGCCCTGGCGCGTGCGTTCAGTGGCCGCCCTCGCGTGCTGTTTGCCGATGAACCCACCGGTAACCTGGATCGTCAGACCGGTGAGCGCATTGCCGATCTGCTGTTTTCTCTTAACCGCGATTTTTCCACCACCCTGATCCTGGTCACTCATGATGAAACCCTGGCGGCACGTTGTCAGCGGCGGTTGCGCTTGCGTGAAGGCAAGCTGTGGGAGGAAGCATGATTTGGCGTTGGTTCTGGCGTGAATGGCGTTCGCCTTCGCTGCTGATCGTCTGGCTGGCGCTGACGTTGTCGGTCGCCTGCGTGTTGGCTCTGGGCAGCATCAGCGATCGCATGGACAAAGGCTTGAGCCAGCAAAGCCGCGACTTTATCGCCGGGGATCGGGTATTGCGTACCGCGCGCCCGGTGCCGGAAGGCTGGCTGCTCGATGCCCAACAACAGGGGCTGAAAGTCAGCCGCCAGCTCTCTTTTACCACCATGACCTACGCCGGGGATCGTCCGCTACTGGCCAACGTGAAGGCTACCGATGCGGCCTATCCGCTGTATGGGCAGTTGGAAACCCTGCCAGCCAATTTCAAACCTGTGCCGGGCAGCGTGTTGGTGGCTCCGCGCCTGTTGGCATTATTGGATATCAAGGTCGGCGATAATCTGGAGGTGGGGGATACCACGTTACGCATAGCCGGTGAAGTTGTGCAGGAGCCGGATTCTGGCTTCAATCCGTTCCAGACTGCGCCTGGCATTATCATCAACCTGGCAGATGTGGATAAAACCGGAGCGGTACAGCCGGGCAGTCGCCTGACCTACCGTTATATGTTTGCCGGTGCGCCAACCGATATTCAACGCTATGAAGAACGCCTCAAACCGCAGCTCAAACCCGATCAGCGCTGGTATGGGTTAGAGGAGTCCGGCAGCGCGCTGGGCAAATCGCTACAGCGTTCCCAACAGTTCCTGCTGCTTTCGGCGCTGCTGACCTTGCTGCTATCGATCGCCGCTGTGGCGGTGGCGATGAGCCACTATTGCCGCAGCCGCTATGACCTGATTGCAGTGCTGAAAACCCTGGGCGCTGGCAGAAAGGCGCTCAGCAAGCTGATTATTGGCCAGTGGCTGGCGGTGTTACTGCTGGCGGGAATATGCGGTAGCGTGATTGGTCTCGGGTTTGAAGCGGTGCTGATCCGCTTGCTGGCACCGGTGTTGCCGGGGGAACTCCCCGCCGCTGGGGGCTGGCCGTGGCTGTGGGCGATGGGGGCTCTGGTCATGATTTCGCTGCTGGTTGGGCTGCGCCCGTATCGGCAACTGCTGGCGACTCAGCCGCTGCGCGTACTGCGCCGGGATGTGGTAGCCAACGTCTGGCCGCTGCGTTATTTCTTGCCAGCCACTGCGGTGATTGTAATCGGGCTACTGACGGTATTGATGGGGGCAAGTACGCTACTGTGGGCCATTCTGGCCGGTATGGTGGTGCTGGCCTTGCTGCTAGGGGGAATTGGCTGGGGCAGCCTGTTGCTGCTGCGGCGCATCACTCTTAAGGATCTGGCGCTGCGGTTGGCGGTGAATCGCCTGTTGCATCAGCCTTGGGTGACGATCAGCCAGCTAGCGGCATTCTCTCTGTCGTTTATGCTGTTGGCGCTATTGTTGGTTTTGCGTGGTGATTTGCTCGACCGTTGGCAACAACAGTTACCGCCAGACAGCCCGAACTATTTCCTGCTGAATATGACGACGGCACAGGTTCCGCAGGTGAAAGCCTTCTTGCAACAGCATCAACTGCATGAGGAAACCTTCTATCCCATCGTACGTGTGCGCCTGTCAGAAATTAACCAGCAGGTGGCGACGGAGCGGGTGCATGAAGACGATCCCGGTGGCGAGGCGGTGAACCGTGAACTGAATCTGACCTGGCAACGCGATCTGCCGGATCATAACCCGTTGACGGCGGGGAGTTGGCCGCCGAAAAGCGGCGAGGTTTCGATGGACGAAGGCATCGCCGGGCGGCTAAAGGTCAAGTTGGGCGATACCCTGACGTTCAGCGGTGATACTCAATCGTTCAGTGCCAAAGTGACCAGTTTCCGGCAGGTGGATTGGGAAAGCCTGAAGCCGAACTTCTACTTTATCTTCCCACCGGGAGCACTGGATAACCAGCCGCAAACCTGGCTGACCAGCTTCCGTTATGACGGAGACGGTAAAGTGCTGACACAGCTTAACCGCCAGTTCCCCACGCTGAGCCTGTTGGATATCGGTTCGATCCTGAAACAGGTCGGTGGCGTGCTGCAACAGGTGAGCAGGGCGCTGGAAGTCATGGTGGTGTTGGTGGTGATCTGCGGGGGGCTGTTGCTGCTGGCACAGGTTCAGGTCGGGATGCGGCAGCGGCGGCAAGAGCTGGTGGTCTACCGTACCTTGGGGGCGGGAAAACGCCTGCTGCGTGGCACATTATGGTGTGAATTCGCCTTATTGGGTTTGGTGGCCGGTATTGCGGCAGCGCTAGGGGCGGAAGCTGCGCTGTGGCTATTGCAAACCAAGGTGTTTGACTTCCCTTGGGCACCGACGCCGGTGCTGTGGTGGGCATTACCGCTGTTGAGCGCTTTATTGCTTTCACTGTGCGGTGGTTGGCTGGGTGTGCGCCTGCTGCGCGGCAGGGCGCTGTTCCGCAGCTACGAAGGTTAATTTTTTACTGGCTGTAGCGATGGTAGTGCAAGGTTAATTTCCCCTCACCCCAACCCTCTCCCACAGGGAGAGGGTTGGGGTGAGGGGGCGCTATCAGGTGAATGCGTTGATCTGTAACGGATTGATTTGGAGAAGATGTAGAGAATAAATACCATAGTTAATTTGTGGTACGGTAAGTCCCCTTTAGGCGTCGTACGGGGTTGCTATCAGGTGAAGGCGTTAGTCTTTAGCGGATTGATGTAGAGAATAAATACCGTAGTTAATTTGTGGCACGGTAAGTCCCCTTTAGGCGCCGTACGGGGTGGCTATCAGGTGAAGGCGTTAGTCTTTAACGGATTGATGTAGAGAATAAATACCGTAGTTAATTTGTGGCACGGTAAGTCCCCTTTAGGCGCCGTACGGGGGGCTATCAGGAGAAGGCGCTAGTCTTTAGCGGATTGATGTAAAGAATGAATACCGTAGTTAATTTGTGGCACGTTAAATCCCCTCTCCCTTTGGGAGAGGGTTAGGGTGAGGGGGATACACAGAGATTACATGCCTATCACCCCACAAGATCACCCCAGTTTTTGCTGCGCCCAGGCCAAGCCGCTTTGGTACTCGGCTGGCAGCAGCGGGGCAAGCGCCTGCAACGTCTGTTGCAAAGAGGTAGTATCGGGATCGTTGAGATTCAGGTGCCCCACTTTACGCCCCTCTCGCACCTCTTTCTCATACCAGTGCAAATGCACCAGCGGCAGGGCCAGCCATTGCTGATTAACCGCTGTACCTATCAGGTTGACCATCACCGAAGGCGTATTCACTACCGGTTTAGGCAGCGGCAGCCCCAGGATGGCACGCAGATGCAGCTCAAACTGGCTGATAGACGCACCGTTCTGCGTCCAGTGCCCACTGTTGTGGACACGCGGTGCCAACTCGTTGATCAGCAGGCGATCGCCAACGATAAAACACTCCATCGCCATCACACCGACGTAGTTCAGTTCGTTGAGAATAGCGGCCAGCATCTGCTCGGCCTGCTGTTGCAACGCCGCATCGGGCTGAGGCAGCGCAACGCTGGTACGTAAAATGCCTTCTTCGTGCAGGTTGTGAGTCAGCGGATAGAATACCGATTGGCCGTCATGACCACGCGCACCTACCAGCGATACTTCACCTGAGAAATTAATCCCCTGTTCGACGATGCACTCACCGTAAGCCTCTGCGGGTAATTCAGCTTCCTGCCCAGGGCGCAGACGCCACTGGCCACGGCCGTCATAACCGCCAACGCGCCGTTTGACGATTGCCAGTTCACCCAAGGTGGCAAATACCTGCGGCCATTCACCAGCATTTGCCAGCAATTGCCAGGGAGCCGTTGCCAGGTGCAGTTGATCGAGCAGTTGCTTTTGCGTAAGCCGGTCGGCCAGGCGGGGAAAGATGTCGCGATTAACGAAACTGCTATGCGTTGCCAATTCACGCGTCAGCGCGGTTTCTGGCCAACGCTCGATTTCTGCGGTGATCACCGCGTTTTGATAAGGCACCGCTTCCGGTTCGGCATCCAGGCCGACAGGATAAACCGCAATACCCAAAGGTTCACCGGCCTGACGTAGCATACGCCCTAGCTGGCCGTTACCGAGTACGCAAACCGGCTTCATGCTTCCTCCCGTGGGTCCGGGTTGTTCAGCACTTCATCGGTCTGAGCCTGACGCCAATCCCCCAGGCGCTGCGCCAACGCAGCATCGTGCAGCGCCAGGATTTGCGCGGCCAGCAGCCCGGCATTAGCGGCTCCGGCTTTGCCGATGGCGAGCGTACCCACCGGAATGCCGCGCGGCATCTGAACAATGGAATACAGGCTGTCGACACCGCTCAGTGCGGCGCTCTGTACCGGCACACCCAGCACTGGAACCAGCGTTTTTGCCGCCAGCATACCCGGCAGATGCGCGGCACCGCCTGCACCTGCAATGATCACGTCAAAACCCATGGCGCTGGCGTGTTCGGCAAAGCTGAACAGCTTGTCTGGCGTACGGTGGGCGGAGACGACTTCGACATGAAACGGGACATTCAGCATGGTCAGGACTTCGGCCGCGAACTGCATGGTGGCCCAGTCACTTTTTGATCCCATTACAATTGCGATTTTAACCTCAGCATTGGTGGCTGAAGTAGCGGTGGCTCCCATGGGTGTATGGCTCCTGTGATTGGACAAACGTCGGTCAGTTGCCTGCGGCGGCAGGCCGTATGAGGGCGTAGAGCATATCATGGGTAAAAGGCGAGGAAAACGGTTGCGTAGCCGGTTTTACCGTCAAAAGCGCGAATATTATCTATCCGCGCATCAGAAAGGGAATTGAATCAGCTCCACGGCTTCTGGCGTGACTTTGATCATCGAACCTTCAACATGCCAGGCTCCCAGCACTACGCGATGGGCTTCGCCAGTAGGCAAGTCAAGTTGATGTACCGCAGGGCGATGGGTGTGGCCGTGGATCATCCAGTGAACGTTATGGCGCAACATCGCCTGCTTAACGGCCTGTGGATTGACGTCCATAATGGCTTCGGACTTATATTGGTTGCTCTGCTGGCTGCGTGCACGCATTTTAGCGGCAATCTTCAGGCGCCAACGCAGGGGGAGCGCCAGAAACAGTTTTTGGATCCAGGTGTTATGTACCTTACTGCGGAACTCCTGATAGGCCTGATCGTCGGTACACAGCGTATCACCATGCAGGATCAGTATCCGGCGACCATACAGTTCGACTACCTGCTCTTCCGGCAGCAATGTCATGCCACTGGCGTGGGCAAAATGTTTACCCAGCAGGAAATCGCGGTTGCCGTGGATAAAGTAACAAGGTACGCCGGCCTGCTGTAATCCCTTTAAGGCGGCGGCAATTTCGCCGTGCAAAGGTTCGGGATCGTCATCACCAATCCAGGCTTCGAACAGGTCGCCCAGAATGTATAACGCGTCGGCGTGAATCGCTTCACGCTGCAAAAAACGCAGAAAACCGGCAGTGATTGCCGGTTCCTGTGCGCATAGATGCAAATCTGCGATGAACAGCGTGCTCATGCAGTGGCGATTATTCGCTGACGGTAACGCTGTTGATCACAACGTCTTCAACCGGCACATCCTGATGCATGCCGCTACGGCCCGTTTTTACCGCTTTGATTTTGTCGACCACGTCCATGCCTTCAACCACTTCTGCGAATACGCAGTAGCCCCAACCCTGGGCGTTTTCGCCACGGAAGTTCAGGAAGTCGTTATCCACCACGTTGATGAAGAACTGGGCAGTGGCAGAGTGTGGATCGTTGGTACGCGCCATTGCCAGGGTGCCACGGGTGTTTTTCAGACCGTTGTTAGCTTCGTTTTTGATGGTTGCTTTGGTGTCTTTCTGGCGCATACCTGGCTCAAAGCCACCGCCCTGAACCATAAAGCCATTGATAACACGGTGGAAGATAGTGTTGTCGTAGAAGCCTTCACGGCAGTAGTTCAGGAAGTTTTCAACGGTAACCGGTGCTTTGTCTGCAAAGGTGTTGATAACGATGTCGCCGTGATTGGTGTGGAAAGTAACCATAGTTTTAGTCCTAACAAGATGAAGTGAGATATCACATAGGGGCGTGAGTAATCAGAGCGACTTTATAACATATCTCAATTAGCGAGTCAGCAGCCGCTGTAGAAGCGGAGGAGGGCGGAACGATCGCCAGCAATGACGGGATGAACTCTGATTTTACGCCGCTTTCTCTTGGCGAAATCAGTAATCATTGGCCTTGACCTTGCAATAGAGCAGTCTTCGGGTTTCAATACGTTGGATTAACCCTAATATTTTTGTTATCACGCACACCACGGAATCTCCCGATGCTAAAGATTTTTAATACCCTGAGTCGTCAAAAAGAGGAATTCAAACCTATTCATGCCGGTAAAGTTGGCATGTACGTGTGCGGGGTAACCATTTACGATCTGTGTCATATCGGCCACGGGCGTACCTTTGTTGCTTTCGACGTGGTTGCGCGCTATTTGCGCTATCTCGGTTATTCGCTGAACTACGTGCGCAACGTGACCGACGTGGATGACAAGATCATCCGCCGTGCGGCAGAAAACGGCGAAACCTGCGATCAACTGACCACGCGCATGTTGGCAGAGATGCATGCGGATTTTGACGCATTGCTGATCGAACGCCCTGATCTTGAGCCGCGTGCGACCCACCATATCGCGGAGATCATCGAGATCACCCAGCGCTTGCTCGATCGTGACCACGCTTATGTTGCCAGCAACGGCGACGTGATGTTCTCGATTGATAGCGATCCGCAATACGGTCTGCTGTCGCGCCAGGATCTGGAACAGCTGCAAGCCGGTGCGCGCGTAGAAATCGATGACGTGAAGCGTAACCCGATGGACTTCGTGCTGTGGAAAATGTCCAAGCCCGGTGAACCAAGCTGGGAATCGCCATGGGGCCCAGGCCGTCCTGGCTGGCATATCGAATGCTCGGCCATGAACTGCAAACAGCTCGGCACGCATTTTGATATTCACGGCGGGGGTTCCGATCTGATGTTCCCGCACCACGAGAACGAGATTGCTCAATCCAGCTGTGCGCACGATGGCCCGTACGTCAATTACTGGATGCATTCCGGTATGGTAATGATCGATAAAGAGAAGATGTCCAAGTCATTGAACAACTTCTTTACCATCCGCGATGTGCTCGGTTACTACGATGCTGAAACCGTGCGCTACTTCCTGATGTCTGGCCATTATCGTAGCCAGTTGAACTACAGCGAAGAGAACCTCAAGCAGGCGCGTGCTTCGCTGGAGCGTTTATACACCGCGCTGCGTGGCACCGATGCCAATGCTGAGCCTGCTGGTGGTGAAGTGTTTGAAGCTCGCTTCCGTGAAGCGATGGACGATGATTTCAACACGCCGGAAGCTTATTCCGCACTGTTCGATCTGGCGCGAGAAGTGAACCGGTTGAAGGGCGAAGATCTGGCGGCTGCAAACGGGCTGGCGGCAGAATTGCGTAAACTGGCCAAAGTCTTAGGCTTGCTACAGCAGGAACCGGAACAGTTCCTGCAAGGCGGGGCGCAAGCGGACGACGCGGAAGTGGCCGAGATTGAAGCCTTGATCAAACAGCGTAACGATGCACGTGTAGCTAAAAATTGGGCGTTGGCCGATGCTGCCCGTGACCGGTTGAATGAGATGAATATCGTGCTGGAAGATGGCCCACAGGGAACGACCTGGCGCCGCAAGTAAGTTAATAGCTTATTAAGTTGTTAGTTAATTAAATTAATAAAGCCGGAGCTGAGCCACCCGGCTTTTTTATGCTTTAGGCCTGAGCTTCGCTCAGCAAGCGCTGATTGATGTAATCAATGGCTTGCTCTGGGTTCATCATCTTATTCACTACGTTAGTCACGCCTTGGCCAATAATGATCTCCGCATGACGCAGGTTGAACAGTTCCCCCTGTAATCCCCGGGATTCACGGATGCCGGTACTAGGGCGGTCGCGCAATAAATTGAACCACGGGTAGAGATGCAAAATACGTTGGTTTTGATAGATGCAGCGATGGGCACTGTTACCACCGAGCAGCACCAGATGTTCAGTAATCTCGGCAGAATATAACCAGCGGAAAAACTGCTCTGCCTGCGCTTTTTTTCCACTGAATCGGGACATCCCCAACGAACCGCCGCCCATTTGCGGGATGTTGCCAGGCACTGGCGCGTAGCCAATCGCTGGGGATAAAGGACTGTGTGCGACATCGTTGAATAGGTTCATATACATGATCAACATCGCCAGGTGACCCTGTTCAAATTGAGCTACCGAGGCGTTCCACCACTCGCTGTTCAGGTTGGTGGTGACAGCCAGTTGCTGCAGATATTGCTGCAGGGCTTCTATGGCCCGTGAGGGTTCGAGCTGTATGGGTTTGTCACTATGTACCAAGCGCCCACCCAGCGCGTAATAGCGCAGCAGATATTCCGTGGCAATCAAGCCCGAGCTGCCATGGGTGGTTGACGATCCCATTGGTCGCTGCGGGTTACCCGGCTGATGAATGGCGGTAAAAAAGGCGGTGATGGCGTCAAACTCTTCGAAACGGGTCGGGATTTTCAGCTCGTTGCCTGATTTCTCATAGAACATGCGTTTGATTGTTGGATCTTCAAACAGATCGCGACGGTAGAACAGTAATTGTGTGCTGGCATCAAACGGCAGTGCATAGGCTTTGCCATCGATCTCGCTGAAGTGATGGTTGATTTCTGGAGAGAAATTATCCAGCAAGGCCGGTAGCTCAGGTGCTATCTCGGCTAACGGCGTAAGGGCTTTTTCGGCAAACCAGGGCAAGCAAGCCATATCGATACGGAGTAAATCGTAATACGGATGTAAATGCAGGTTGGAAAGGATCTCAAACACCTCGTCATAAGGGTAAACGGCCAGATTAACTTTGATCCCGGTCTGACGATAAAAATGCGGCAACAACTTCTTCAGGGCATCGGTTGAAGGGCTTGGCAGGATCAGCATGTTCAGGGTTTCTCCTCGTTCGGTGACTACCGGAACGGGATAAACGTTGAGGGCGAATCCGCGGTTAGCGATGATCTGTTCATTAAATTGGGGCTCTGAAGCCGCAATATAATCGGCTATTTCCGATCCCAAGCGGGCATAATCCATCTGATAGCTATAGTGATTGGCGACAACGGCTGGGTCGTTATCACTGAGTTGCCACAGCGGCGGGCAAGGGGCGGCACTGCCTAAATAGGCTGCCTGTGTCAGGCAACGACTTTTCTCGCTGTCTTGGGCTACCAGGATTTGCGGTGGTTGACCATCAAAAAAGGCAAAGGCGGCGGTATGACACTCACTGGCGGGTGATGGAATAACCGTTAATTGAGCCGATGGGCACAGCCGCGCCAGCGTGTTTTTAAATGCATCGACAAAGCTATGGCTGTTGGTGTAAGCCAGCGGTTCACAGAGTACGCCAACATGGTGCGGGTTTTCACGGGCTATCTCGGTGGCAATAGCCTCCGCTGCCAGAGCGAAGTTCAAACTAAATTTGGTTCTGGCCTGCGTCGGATGACGGTAAACAAACAGGATCTGCTCGGCGGGCAATCGTAGCGTCTGATAATACGGCTCACTGTCAGATAGGCAGGATACGGTGATCACGGTTTGGTAAGATTTAGCGGCCAGCGTTTGCAGAATTTCCCTTTCCGCAGAAGGTAGATCGTCGGTGATATAGAGATCCAGATCGCCTGCAAAAGAGGATCGCAACGCTTGTTGCAGCCCACGGTAAAGTTGATGGTACTGCTCGGTATTGATATTGGGCAGGATCAGGGCGATGCCGCTGTTCTTACTGGCGCGCAAGGATTGGGCCTGGGCATTGATCTGATAACCCATTTCCTGAGCTGCCTGTTTAACTGCTTCAATCTTCTCTACGCTGACATTGCCACGTCCGTTCAGCACGTTAGAAACGGTACCGTGTGAAACCCCCGCCAGCCTTGCTATATCCTTGATAGTCGCCATTTTTCCCATCACATTGACCAACATGTTTTGATGCTAACACCGGCATGGTGACATCGCTATCTTGATTTACTTCGTGCTATAAAAATTGGATCGTTCCATTTGTTATTGGTGCTTATTCATCCATTTTATGCGGCTAAAGTACGCACCATAGCTAATTCCTCTTTTGTTCATTAACTATTATTTTTGTTTTTATAATTATTTGATATTTATAATTTTAAAATAAAATGTTTGAAGGCTGTCACCAATGCGATTAGTGATTATTGTTCTATTTTTATCCTGATTTATATTATTGACACGTTCCAAAATTCATAAGGTGATTCTGTCTTCTCGAGTTTTAGGGACGAAAATCAGTAATTAGCTGAATAAAAAGGATAAAAAATGAAAATACACTTCCTGGGATCGGCAGCCTCTGAGGGGATCCCTAATCCGTTTTGCCGTTGTGAGCATTGCCAGCAGGCGCGCTTCCTGAAAGGAAAGGATCTGCGCACCCACTCTTCTGCGATCGTTGATGATGTCATGCTGATTGATGTGGCCCCGGAGTTCAGCCAGCAACTGCTACGTGATGGACTGGACGCTAGCGGCTTTACTGACCTGCTTTTTACCCATACCCATCCAGATCATTTCAACGTAGGCGAGCTGTTCAGCCGGATGGAGGGGTACGGTTTCAATATCGATCATCCGTTAGAAATCTTTGGTAATGACCGCGCCATCAATGGTTGCGCTGCGGTATTGCCGGGTTACAGCAAACAGCGCTTTGCTTTCCATTGCCTGGTGCCTTTCGTCACCGTTGAAAGCCATGGCTACAAGATCACGCCGCTACTGGCTAACCACGCCAAGTGGGAGCTGTGCTACGTGTATGTGATCGAAAAAGACGGCAAAACCCTTTTCTATGGCCATGATTCCGGCTGGTTCCCGGCGCTTACCTGGCAATGGCTCCAAGGAAAGGCGCTGGATCTGGTGGTGTTGGAATGTACCTACGGCTTTAACGGTAACGATCGCAGCGACAACCATATGAGCCTGGAAACGGTCTTTGCGGCGCAGGAGAAGTTATGTGCCCTGGAATGCCTGCATGCGGACAGCCAGATCGTGGTGTCCCATATTTCTCACAGCGGCAAGCTGCTGCATGAGGAATTGGTGGCGGCCTGCCGTGATAAAAACATCACTGTTGCGTATGACGGCCTGACCGTTAACGTTAAATAGGGGAGGTATCTCATGGATTTTAACAAGACGCCTCGCCTGCTGATTATGATGTTTGTGCAGTATTTCATGCAGGGTGCCTGGAACATGACAATGGGTCTGGTACTGAGCACCTATGGTATGGCAACCATTATCGGCTCTTCCTATGCCTTACTGGGCTTGGCAACCATACTCTCGCCATTGTTTATCGGCATGGTTGCGGACCGTTTCTTTGCTTCGCAGAAGGTGATGGGGATCCTGCACCTGATTAACGCCGGGGTGATCCTCTGTGTGCCGCAGTTTATCGAAGCACATGACACCACCATGACTCTGGCGATGATCTTCCTTGTTGGTTTATTGTTCTACCCAACGACCGCCTTGGCCAACAGCATCAGCTTTAGCCATATCAACGGCGTGAAGTATTTCCCGGTGATCCGCGTATTTGGCACCTTCGGTTTTATGGCGATTGGCTTCATCATTGGGCAAATGGGTTACTCTGGCGATACCATGACCTGGTATATCGCTTCGGCTGCCGGGGTGGCATTGGGCGTGTATTGCTTCACGTTGCCAGACACACCACCAAAGGCCAAAGGTAGCGCATTTACTCTGCGTGATTTGCTGTGTCTGGATGCGCTGTCACTGTTCAAGGATCGCAATTTCTCTATTTTGATGTTGAGCATCTTTGTGTTGATGATCCCTAAGACCGCCTATTCTGCCTATATTCCGGTATTCCTGAAAGCACTCGGTTTTGATAACGCCGCCTCCATGATGCAGGTAGGGATCGCCTGTGAAGTGATCTTCATGTTCCTGCTTTCGTTCTTCCTGCTGAAAGCGGGCTTCAAAATCACGCTGATGATGGGAGCGGTGTGTTGGATTATCCGCTCTATGTTCTTCTCCCATGCGGCGATTGACGCTAACGTGATGTTTGTGCTGATTGGCTTGATGCTGCAAGGTTTCTGCTGGGACTTTTTCTTTACGGTGGGCGATATCTATGTCGACCGCAAGGCCGGGCCAGAAATCAAAGCCCAGGCGCAAAGCCTGCGGTTTATTGTCTCCAACGGTTTTGGCCTGTTATTCGCTTCCACCATCTGCGGGCAAATCTTTAATAGTACCGTGACGGAGCAGGGGCCGCAGGCGTTACCACAATGGGAAAGTTTCTGGATCTTCTCAGCGATTATCGCGGCAGTGGTGTCGCTGTTCTTCTTTATTTTCTTTAAGGACGATCTGTCCAAAGAGAAAACGCCAGAGGCATTGAAAACCGCCAGGCAATAGCTCGGTTTAACGGCTTGCGGTGGGAAAGGGAATCAACATGGACAGCTTGTTATCAGTGCTAGGCGGGTTGGGACCGCTACATTTGGCGACGGTAGGCAAGATCATTGCGGCGTTTGTTCTGGGAGGCGTGATTGGCCTGGAGCGGGAATCCAAGGGCAAGCCCGTTGGGTTTAAAACCTGTGTGATTATCGCCGTCGCCAGCTGTGTATTAACGGTGGTGTCTATTCAGTCTGCAGAGTACTACGCTGAGATTTCCGTCAATATTCGCAGCGACCCGATGCGTCTGGCCGCACAAATTATCAGTGGGGTTGGTTTTTTAGGGGCCGGGGTGATTTTGCATCGTCGTGACGATGCAATTTCAGGCCTGACTACGGCGGCGATCGTGTGGGCATCAGCCGGTGTGGGTATTGCTTGCGGAGCCAGTTTCTATCTGCACGCGATACTGGCCACGGTGCTGTTCTTACTGGCGATCAAGCTCAGCCCGCATATTGTCCTGCTGCAATCGAGGCATCAACATTTGGGAAAAGTCAAAGTACGTTTGATCATCAATGAGAAGGAAGGGTTGCCATCGCTGATGGCCAGGCTTAGCCAGCAGAGAAATTTCATTGATGCGATGACGATACGCGACATCAAGAAAAATAAGATAGAGGTCAATCTTAAGCTGACGGTGAGGAAGCGAACAACCTTGCATGAGCTGTATGGTATGTTGCGCGGTATCGATCATGTCTGCTCGGTCGCGTTGGAGCACTGAGCTGTTTTGTGAGATCAAAAATGCCGGGTCGCTTGGCGGGCCCGGCATTCTTTACGGCGTGGTAACGATCAGGCTTTAACCGTGACGTTCATGCCTTTGTAGCTGACTTTCTGGCCATCAACAATCTTGCAGCGCTTGCGCGTTTCTACCTGACCGTTAACTTTCACCAGCCCTTCAGCGATGACTTCTTTGGCGGCACCACCGCTCTCACACCAGCCCTGAAACTTCAGCAGATCGCACAGCTCGACATGAGGGTGATTTTCCAGATTAAAAATTTCCATACTGCCTTAACTTAGTTAGGTTGAACGTCGTGATATTCCTCGCAGGCCTGCAAGGTATTTTGGATCAGTGTAGCAACGGTCATGGGACCGACGCCACCCGGAACTGGGGTAATGTAGGCCGCGCGTTGGCTTGCAGCGTCGAAATCTACGTCGCCGACCACTTTACCACTTTCCAACCGGTTGATGCCGACATCGATCACGATCGCGCCTGGTTTTATCCAATCGCCGGGAATAAAGCACGGTTTGCCCACGGCGACGATCAGCAGATCGGCATTTTCGATATGGTGGCGCAGATTTTTGGTGAAACGGTGCGTGACGGTGGTGGTACAGCCAGCCAGCAATAGCTCCATGCTCATCGGGCGGCCCACGATGTTGGATGCGCCCACTACCACAGCGTTCAGACCGTAGGTATCGATGTTGTAGCGCTCCAGCAGGGTGACAATACCGCGTGGAGTGCAAGGGCGCAGTTTAGGCGCGCGCTGGCACAGGCGGCCGACGTTGTAAGGGTGGAAACCGTCCACGTCCTTATCGGGTAGGATGCGTTCCAGCACCTTCACGTTATCAATACCTGCTGGTAACGGCAGTTGCACCAGGATGCCATCAATTTCGTTATCGGCGTTCAGTTGGTCAATCAGTGCCAACAGTTCCGGTTCGGTAGTGGAGGCGGGCAGATCGTAAGAACGAGAGGTAAAGCCCACTTCCTCACAAGCCTTGCGTTTGCTGGCGACATAAATCTGCGAAGCCGGATTCTCACCAACCAGTACCACCGCCAGGCCAGGCGCACGTTTGCCCGCTGCCAGGCGTTGTTTTACTTGCTCAGCCACTTCGTTTCTAACCTGCTGCGCAATCGTTTTACCATCAATAATCTTTGCTGACATCAGTGAGGAAATCCATCATTTAAGAAAAGCGGGGGATAGCGCTATTTTGTCAGAAGAGAGGCGTGCTGTCAGGCGTTGAATCGCGGTTATGTCCAGAATAAGCCTTCGATTGCACAGCGATTTACACTTTTTTTATATCAACAGAATGATCCTCTACGCTTTTTTTATCTCCCGTGCCTTAGCCTGTAAGGCATCGACCCATAATGATGGTTTGCTATCAGGGTTTAGGGAAACAGTATCATGATGACCATTATCCGGCTTTATCCCCTGCATCATCCGCTGACGAAGCTGTCGGATAAACCACGGCATATCGGTGAGACGGTGTTTGATTCATCCTTGCATCCTGCACAGGTGGCGTTGCTGCAATCGTTACATCAGCTCTGTAAACCAAAGGGCAATCGCCCTTCCTGGAGCCAGCGTATGGCGCAGTGGTATAAAAGGAGTCGCCAATGAGGCATAGCGGCATCCTGCTGGTGGTATTACTGACTGCGGCACCCTTTTGTCGGGCATCGCTGAATACCTTGGCGAGCAGCGAGTTGCCCAGGATAAAATTGGCGCAAACCTGCAGCGTGCTGAATGCTGCAGAAACTGACTGGGGTGATATTAATGCCGTGGTTCAGTCGGCACGCGCTTGTTTACAACAGAAACAGTGGCAGGGGCCAGACAAACGCGCGCTTTCTTCGCCGGAGGCACCACAGGGCTGGCGGATCTCGATCCCACCCTGACTCAGTGAGATAGAGCAACGATCTTCTAAGCCGTAGGCTACAGGTTCAAATCCTGTTGAGAGTACGGTAGAGGATTAGCGCCGACAGATCATCATGTTAGGATTGCCAGGTGCTGCTTTTATGTGCGAAAAAGCGCCATAAAGTACGTCTGCTGCTGCCACATCATCAAAAGGCATTGACTCGCTAACCTCTGACCGTATAATCCAACCCCGCAGCCTCGGTTGCCGCATCCGCATCACAATGCGCCCTTAGCTCAGTTGGATAGAGCAACGGCCTTCTAAGCCGTAGGTCACAGGTTCGAGCCCTGTAGGGCGTACCATTTTTACTTCTCCCAACGTCTACTCAAATCTACTAAACCCCTTTATAATGCCTGATACAGCTGATATCACCGTATCCCAACGTCTACCTAGTTCTACTGAAATCTACATGCATGTGGGGGTATATCTGGTGGTATGTCCAGGTTCAATGAAGTGGGGTACCCCCAATGAAGTTAAATGCCCGCCAAGTAGACACCGCCAAGCCCAAGGACAAGCCCTACAAGCTTTCTGATGGTGGTGGTTTGTATTTGCTCGTTAACCCGACCGGGGCCCGTTACTGGCGTCTGAAGTATCGCGTGGCTGGAAAAGAAAAGCTTTTAGCCATAGGCGTGTATCCAGACGTGCCGCTCGCTGATGCCAGAGCTAAGCGTGATGAAGCCAAACGCCTGTTGGCTGCTGGTGGCGATCCTGGTGAAGAGAAGAAGTCAGAGAAACAGGCTAAGAAGGTGAGCGTTGAAAACACCTTTGAAGCACTGGCCAGAGAGTGGCACGCCTACAAAGTGCCGAACTGGTCTAAGGGCTATGCCGAAGATCTGATGGAGTCCTTCGAAAAAGACATCTTCCCCTATATCGGGAAACGACCCGTTGCCGATATCAAACCCCTTGAAGTTTTAGAGGCGCTGCGCAAGTTAGAGAAACGTGGTGTTCTCGACAAGATGCGCAAAATTCGTCAAGCCTGCAGCCAGACGTTCCGTTATGCGATCGTCACCGGTAGGGCAGAGAACAACCCGGCCAGCGAATTAGCGGGGGCGCTCGCCATTCAGAAGCATACACATTACCCCCACCTGGTTGCGACAGAGTTCCCTGAGTTTCTCCAATGCCTCAATGAGTACACCGGCAGCCCAATAACAAAAATTGCGACCCGGCTATTACTGCTAACAGGTGTTCGCACCATTGAGTTACGTGCTGCTGAATGGGCTGAATTCGATCTGGACAAGGGGCTTTGGGAAGTCCCTAAGAGCAGAATGAAAATGCGCCGCCCACATTTGGTGCCTCTTTCTGAGCAGGTTTTGATTCTGCTTCGCCAGCTCGAAGAAATGACAGGGCGCTTTAAGCTGGTTTTCCCTGGCCGGAATGACAGCACCAAACCGATGAGCGAGGCCAGCATTAACCAAGTGATAAAGCGTATTGGTTATCACGGTAGGGCAACTGGTCACGGTTTCCGCCACACCATGAGCACAATCCTGCACGAACAGGGCTATAACACTGCTTGGATTGAAACCCAATTGGCCCACGTTGATAAGAACAGTATCCGGGGAACGTACAATCACGCCCAATATCTGGATGGTCGCCGGGAGATGCTTCAGTGGTATGCCGACTATATGGAGAGCCTGGAGCGTGGTGGGAATGTTGTGCAAGCCACATTTGGGCAACGCGCATGACTGGATGTATAGACAGTGCCATTGGGCCGCAGTAGACTTGTGTGGACGAATAAAGAATAGGCTATGCCTATGGTAACTCCCGAAACCCCGGACAACTCTACGGGCTGGCATAACCGCTAAATATTAGAGAATGAGAGGTGGCGTAAATTGGATAATTGGGACACTAAAACTTTAGAAAGATGCAGTTCCATTATTGATAATATACGGGACTCATCATCATTGTACTACCGTGTCGGCTTCCGTAAGCTTAAGAAGCTAAGTTTTACTTCTGAGGCTGATTTATCATCTCATGCGATAGACTTCATTAAAGAACATAGTCACTTGGAAGAATATCTTGGTGTGGTTGAAGAAAGTATTGATGAGCGTTTCCCTGCTAGTGATCTAGCATTTTGTAATAAGATATGGGGCGATATTATCAAAAACAAAAGAATTTCAAAAGGATTCACATGTTCTGATATTAATCCATTAAAAATTATAGACGTAAAAAGATATGCTAGGTATAGGGTTATCTCAAGTTTGCTGTCAAAAGCCAAAAAACATAATAAAAAGGATGAGTATAATTATTGGTATTTACTCAATGATTTCAGTGATGATGAACATAATCACTTTTACTCTCAATATTTGCTGTTTCAACAAAGGTTATTGCGTATTATATGTGGATATGTATCAGGAAACCTTAAGGAAGCTTACGCTAACGGAGGTGAGGCCCTTGAGTTATATAAGTCCGCACTAAGTGAGTTGTTCAAGGTTAGGGAACATGATGTTTTTAAATTCTTACATATAGATTATTTTAATAATGATGCTTCGATACTACAAGCAAATATTAAAAATATAGATGATATGAAGAAGTATATAGTTACCACCCGAAACGATGACACCTTACAGGAAAGAGCACTAGCTGTTGAATTATTGAAGCTATTTAGAGAGTTTGGTAATGAAAAAGTTGTTTCTGGAGTATATAACTTTATGAGAGCTGATTTTATTAATAATGATATTGATAGGAAAACGATTCAACGGTGCTTTGATGCCCTGCCAGGTCAGTTTGGGACAAAGTGACGCCATTCCGTGCTGGGTTTGCCATGACAATTACAGGGAGGTTTGGCCCATTTTTGTTATGACATTCTCAATGGTAGATTCTTTAATTTTGCCATTTTAATGAGATTGAAAGTAATTCATTCTCTCTTCCTGTAAAACAAGGTAAGTCTATTAAAGACAATAATCGTAAACAGGAGGCTACATGACACAAATAGCACAATCTTTCATCCGACTACCAGATGTCCAGCGCCGCACTGGTTACAGCAAAGCCTGGATCTATCGCCTCATGTCCCAGGGGAAATTCCCTACGTCCGTAAAGATCGGATCTCGAGCCATTGCCTTTGTTGAAAGCGAGATTGACGAATGGGTCAATCAACGTATTGCTGAATCGCGCAAAAATATCACCTGATAAAGAATTTCGGGTGTTCGCTATTGCCAACTATTTAGGTGAGTTGTACTCAATGCTTATCGGCAGCAATCAAAAGCTTTAACGAGGGATAATCAATGGAAATTGAAAAAACGGCCAACACTGGCCGGGGCCAAACTCACCCTAAGGAAAGCCGTAGCGGTATTAACGGCAATGATTTTTCCGCCTTGGTGCCGGTAATTTCTGGCCAAATTAGCGGGCGTGAAAGCAACATTGTGAGCGCCAAGGCGTTGCATAAAACGCTAGGCGTGGGCAATGACTTCTCCACCTGGTTAAAACTCCGAATTGATGAATATGGCTTCGTGCTTGGCACTGACTATGTAATTTTTGATTCCTCAAATTACAGGAATCAAAGCGCAGATATTGACCAACAGAAAAGCGGGTGGGTATCTAAGCGCGGGGGAGATCGTCGCAGTAAGGATTACGGCTTATCCCTGGGTATGGCTAAAGAGCTGGCGATGGTGGAGCGTAACGAGAAAGGCCGCGCCGTTCGACGTTACTTCATTCAGTGCGAGGAAGCATTACAGCTCAGTGCGCCAGAAGTGGCCGCCCGGTTCCGCCGTCAACTTAAAGCCCGCATCGGTGCCGCTAACCTGTTTAAGCCAATGTGCGCCGCGCTGGATTCTGCCCGCGCCGAACAGGGCAAGCAGACGCTACAGCACCACTACAACAACGAAAGCAACATGATCGCCAAGATTGTGCTGGGTGGTCTTACGGCCAAGCAGTGGGCGCAGGTAAGCGGCATTGAAGGCGACCCACGCGACAGTATGAGCGCGGAGCAACTGGATCACCTCACCTATCTAGAAAGCACCAACATAACGCTGATTGAGTTAGGGCAGGACTATCAGCAACGCAAGGCCGAACTGGTGCGGTTATCACAACGCTGGATGGCGAAACGCCTAGGGGTTGACCATGCATAACCAATTTTCAAGCCAGAAAAAAGCCTTTCCACTGACAGGTATCCGTTGCCGTTACGTTGGTGGATTGGCACTAATGAAAAAGGGCAGCATTGCGAATGCCACCTACGAAAGTTTCGTAGGTCAGCCCTTTGGTTCGATGCCGCGCTTATCTAGTTCCCGGCGAAGCAGTCTTTTAATCCAGCCAGCTTTATTGTCGTCACCATCCTCTTTCATTGCGACGGCTAACCGTTCTGATAGATCCACATCAAGGCGAAGCTGCACTACGTGCCGCTCTTTTTGGTTTTCTTTGGTTGACATTGGTGTTCACCGGTATATATTGAGATTTGAGGTTATCAATGTACACCATTGCATAGCTTTTAGTAAAGCGAAGCCCGGAAGTGTCTCACCACTCACCGGGCCTCTCACCACCAACGATAAAGCACGTATCGAGGTAGCTATGTCAGATCATATCACACCCTTAACCGGGCGGAATTTTCTCACCCCGAATAAGTTCACCTGGCGCTTTCTGGCGATATCACGCTCAGACCGCAAAGCCAAGCCTTGCCGCATGTCTGTAGAGGCATACACCGAACGCGAAGCCCGCCAAGTTCTGGCCCCTCACTTCATCCTGTCATTGGCCGCACGCCTGCCGGTTCAGGAGGTGAGCCATGCGTAAACCGATGCCAAAAGAACGCTATCAAGATAAGCGTGGCCAGATCATTACCATCAAATCATGCATTTTCAATCGTGTGATATTTGTCCGGGTTGGTTATCAGGCTGAATGCACGTATCCGCTCAATCGTTTTGAGTCTGAATTTACCCTTGTCGGAGAGAAAACCCATGACTAATACAACTCATTTTCTTACCGCAGGACTGATTCATGACACCGAGTGCCTGTTAGCAATCTTGCGCACGATCAACGATGTTAAAGATCCCGAAAGCCAAGGTTTTTTAGTCGATGCCGCCGAAAATATTGGGAGCAATCTTCTGAGTAAATTGCAGTGCAACGAGGCTATCGAGGACGCAGCATCAGAGGATGGGCTTGCCTAATGAAACTCATCGCTAATAGTCCTCGTCTGAATGCCCTCGCAAACCAGTATGCGGTTGCTGTGCATCGGCACGTAATGCAGCAGAACAAGGGCGGCCAGTTCGATTTTGGCATGAATGGGCAAGCTAGCTATGTTGCCATTATGGGTGGGGTGCCTGGCATCCGTGACTTGGTTGACTCTTACCTTTTGGTGGCATTAAGGCTGAGTTGCCCGCAGTTGGATCTGTTAGTTATTCAAATGATTAGTAAATGCTTAGACGATGACAACCTGACACCGCGAGGTTTGGCGGTCTGGCAGAGCATAAAGAAAGAGATGTACGCAGACCGTACTAGACCATGGGGGGCGGCTTGATGCGTAACATTGATCTTATCCGCGAAGTGACCAAATCAGCAGCTAACCGCTGGCCTGATGTATTGCCGATGGTGGGGATCGACGTTCCTGCCAGCCCACGCGCACAAGTTGCCTGCCCTGCTTGTGGCGGGCGTGACCGGTTTCGATTCGATGATAACGGGCGCGGTTCGCATTTCTGCAACCAATGCGGAGCGGGTGACGGGTTAGACCTCATCCAGAAAGTAAATCGGTGCGACGCCACCGAAGCCGCTCGGATGGTCGCTGATGTGCTGAGTATTGATTACCGGACAGCAGATACAGCACCAGAGGCCACCAGCCAGAGCAAGGCAATAATCGAAGCCGAGCGCCAACAGCGTGAGCAGGATCGCCAGCAGGCTGAAGCCGCAGAGCATGAGCGGAAGCGCCAGCAGTTTAACAGGCGCTGGCAATCACTGACTGTCGATGCAGTGGAAAGCGAGCCTGAATATCTTAAGGCCAAGGGGCTGAGCGACTTCACCTTCCCCGTACTGAATGATGGGCGCTTGCTGGTGGCCCTGACTGACGAAACCGGTGCAGTCACGGCAGCACAGACCATTACCCCAACAGGTGAGAAACGGCAGGTCACGGACGGCACCAAGCGCGGCGCATACCATGCCGTCAACGCCCCAGAACAGCCGCACACGGTCATTATTGCCGAGGGGCTGGCAACCACCTTAACCGCCCACCTGATGCGCCCTGACGCGCTGACGGTGGCCGCTATCGATGCCGGGAACCTGCTACACGTTGCTCAGGTAATGCGCCGGAAATACCCAGACGCGCAGATCATCATTGCCGGGGATAACGACCACCACGCAGACGGCAGCGCCAATACGGGCCGAATCGCCGCAGAGAAAGCTGCCGCCGCTATCGCTGGGTGGGTATCCGTGCCACCGACAGAGTATAAGGCCGATTGGGACGACTACCGCCAACAGAACGGCATAGAAGCCGCTACACAAGCATTTAACGATTCGCAGTATCAGCACAAGGGGGACGGCGTGAGCGTCCAACTGAAAGCCATTGAGGGCGATAAAAAAGACCACCAAGAGGCTGACTCGCTAAAACCCCGCATTGAAAGCCGTAAGGATGGCATTTTCTGGATCACGCCGAAGGTTGACCAGGTGAGCGGTGAGGTGATCAACAATGAATCATGGCTGTGTTCACCGCTGGAGGTGATCGGTACCGGCAGGGACGACAAAGACCAATACCTGATTATTCGCTGGCTACCGGTAGGAGAAACCCTGCCAACAACCGCAGCTATTCCCCTGGCCGACATTGGCGAGCGTGAAGGTTGGCGAACGTTGAAAGCGGGCGGGGTGAATGTGACCACGAAAACCGCACTCAGGGCTACCCTGGCCGACTGGTTCCAACGTGCTGGATCTCATGAGATTTGGCGTGTGGCGCAGGCTACAGGCTGGCAGTGTGGGGCATACATCATGCCAGATGGTGAGATCATTGGTTCACCTGAAAGGCCGGTACTGTTCAATGGTCGCAGTGCTGCCGCTGCCGGGTACACCATCAAGGGAACGCCGGAGAGCTGGCGTGATTCGGTGGCGCGTTTGGCGCGGGGCAATCCGTCAATGATGGCGGGCATTGGTGCTGCGCTGGCAGCCCCTCTCATTGGGCTGGCCGGTGCTGACGGTTTCGGCATTCACTTCTACGAGCAATCGAGCGCCGGTAAGACCACCACCGCCAACATTGCCAGCAGTCTGTATGGTGAGCCTGACGCCTTGCGCCTGACGTGGTTCGGTACGGCGTTAGGGATAGCCAACGAGGCCGCCGCGCACAATGACGGACTGATGCCGCTGGATGAGGTGGGCCAAGGCGCTGATCCGGATAGCGTAGCGAAATCGGCCTACACCCTGTTTAACGGCGTGGGTAAGCTCCAAGGGGCCAAAGAGGGTGGCAACCGCGATTTGAAGCGCTGGCGTACCGTGGCGCTCAGTACCGGAGAAATGGATATTGAAACCTTCATCGCTACCGCTGGCCGCAAAGTGAAGGCCGGGCAACTGGTGCGCCTGCTGAATATCCCATTGGAGAAATCACAGCAACACCATGAAACAGCCAACGGCAAGGCCCACGCTGACGCTTTGAAAGATGCCTATCTACACAACTACGGGGCCGCTGGGCGCTTTTGGATTAAGCATCTTGCCGACCACCAGCAACAAGCCATAGCTGCTGTGAGAGCCGCTGAGGAACGTTGGCGCTCACTGATACCGGCAGACTACGGGGAACAGGTTCACCGGGTAGCGGCGCGGTTCGCTGTGCTTGAGGCGGCGCTGCTGTTCGGGTGTGTCGTTACTGGCTGGGATGCGCAGGAGTGCCGGGACGCGATCCAGCACAACTTTAACGCCTGGATCAAAGAGTTCGGCACCGGTAACAAGGAGCACCAACAGATTATCGAGCAAACGGAAGCCTTCTTGAATGCCTACGGCCTGAGCCGCTTTGCACCGCTGCCCTACGACCCGCAGAGCCTTCCTATTCGTGATTTAGCTGGTTACAGGGACAAGGGTAAGCATGATTGTGATGCGATGGTGTTCTACACGTTCCCGGCAGCGTTTGAGGACGAGATTGCACGAGGGTTTAACTCGAAGCATTTCGCGAAGGCGCTGGCAGGGGCCGGAATGCTGACACCTCCAGCCAGTGGGAGAGGCTTTCAACGGAAATCACCGCGTATCGACGGGCGACAGATTAACGTGTACGTGATCCACCACCTGCCAGAAGGCGAACAGTCAGAAGAATAAAATCTCTACGTGAGAGAAAACATGTTGGTTCAGGTGGTTCAGTTGGTTCAATTTGTAAAGATGTTTGTTTTATAAGGAATTTACTTTTCATTTTGAACCAACAAATGCCAGTTTTGAACCAAAAAATAGTAATCCGTGGGATGTACTAATAGGTAAATATTGAATTATATCGGCCTGTGATTATTGCATAAACTTATGATATGGCATGATTTTTAGCAGGCTTTTTTGTGTCTTTGATCAAATGCTGAGCATTTTGATATGGCTATATAGCCGTCTGTAGAACACAGTAAACGTCTAATGTGTGAAATTCGAAGGAACGGATCGTGAAGAAAATTATTCTGGCTGTATGCCTGTCACTATTTGCACTCTCGGCAACCGCTGCAAACAAGCCATGTTCTGGCAAGAAAGGTGGCATATCCCACTGTTCAGGTGAAAAGTTTGTCTGCAATGACGGTTCGATCAGCCAGTCGAAGAAGGTTTGCCGTTAATTACCTGTTTGAAATAAAAAATAACCTTTTCGCTCCATGCGTAAACAGCAAAGAAAATTGGGTTAGTTTAAAGAAATAAAGGAATTTTTATGGAAGCGCCTTATCAGCTTGAGTTTACGGAAAATATCTATTATTCAATTGGTAACAACCCAAGTATTAAAGAGATCATAGAGTCTTTACAGGGTTGGGAAGCTATTATAAAGCAATCAAAGGGTGTCCTTGCGGAGTTGACTGGAAGTGATATTCTTGAGATGGAAGTTCGCGTTCAAAAACTGGAAGTTGGCAGTTTAACCGAAAAATTGCTTATAAAACTTGGGTTTGGCACTGAGGAAAATTTCGATAAATTCCTCGAAGGTGCGCATAAAAAGTTCATTGGAGAGGGTAAAATGAGGAGCGCCTTAGTTTGGACGGTCATCGCTGGCATATTCGCAACGGGTATGTATCAGGCCGCTAAAAATATGGCCCCTAATAGCACCTCTCATTTTGAGGCTAACAACAACACCATAATTAACATTGGCGCGGGGGAAACTAATATTTCTCCTGAGCGAATTCAATCACTTATTGATAGCACACTGGTTGATAAAAAAGTGATTGCGAAAAGCGCTGTAAAGGTTCTTGCTCCCGCACGCAATGACGACAACGCGACCCTACAGGTTGGTAGTGATAACACATCTATAACAATACCTTCCGACTTGATTAAAAGAACACCAACAGAGGTAGTGTTCGAGCCAGATATCTACACTAGGGAGCATTACGATGTGGATCTTGAAATTCGCGCTTTGGATCTGGATAACCCATCCAAAGGCTGGGCTGCGGTAATACCTGGGCTCGTTGATAGGAGAGTTAAGTTGGTGCTAGCCCCTGGAATTAAGCCAGATGACCTTTCTCATAAGTTCGCATATAGAGCGGACGTTACTATCACGTATAAGCTTACATCGACCAAAGGTAATGCTTACAAACCAACCGAGATTTTTTTAAGTAAACTCATTACCGAATAGTTGAAACCCGGCCACCGAGCCGGGTTTTTTGTGCTTACCGATCGCCACACGGTAAACACCATAACTCACTGATATTACTATCGTACGATTAAGATAATCACCTTTTAATAATCACCCTGTCACCAGCACGATCCCAGCCAGGCACCACCAGTACCAAATCCACTCCTGGCACGGCAAAACACTAGCTAAGTTCTCAGCAATTGGCTGATGACTTGGAGCGCGTAACCATCCTATTGCATCTGGCTTGACCTGATGCTTAAAACTCTGTGACGTGTCACACGATAATGCGTGACTGGTCACGACAAGTCACTCAGCAGATCACCCGCCGATTGGCGGTTTTTCACTGCGTGTTATGATGCTACCAAGAAGCAACATGCGATGCCTGGCGAGAAGCGCGGCGCGGCGGTGACCGACTATGATCCTTATGCTTAACTATATCACCTCAGGATAGATAACATAGAAACGATCAAGGCTACCAGTGAGATTATCAAAGTACAAATTGCCAGTAACATTGTTGCTGTATTCATCATTCTCTGATAGTAAAAATCACGCATTCCTTTGAAAATTTTGTCTCTTTTTTCTGGATCCTCGATCCCGCCAGGGAAGGTTTTATTATAAGAAGCGCTCACTTTGTTTTCTATCTGCCTGTGGATCTCATGGTTCCAAGAGTGCGTAAAAGATAGAAACTTCATAACAATCCAGCTCTTAATTTTCAAAACGATACTCCACTGTGTGAACAATTTTATTCTAACCAAAAAAAGCCCGCGGCGAGGCGGGCGAAGTATTACACACAGGTAACAGTCACGGGTATAACGGGAAGGGAACTGCCTTCGAGCATCTTTCGCCGCTTGACTGTTCTCTCCTAAGAAAGAATCCCACCAGACCAACCTTCATCACAATAGTTATCATTTTTTATACGCAAAATCATTACGTTATCCATCACTTTCAAATGGTTAATAACTGATAACTCGGTGCGATAGAATTCTTTAAATATAACTTTTTGTGGAAAAGTTTTCTCTTTATTTGGTTTTTTGTGGGGAAATTATTTTGCGTGTTTTTTGGTCTGGAGTATCATTGTATGCATAACCAGCGATGGGAATGCATACATGAAAAATACCCGCTTTAACCCTAAACCAATACTTATCGAGCATGACTGCGTTGAGGCGATGAAACGCCTTCAAGAGCAGGAGCGCAGTAAATCCCCCCTTGGTGTTGCGCCATCCCTCCAAGACATCGCCCGCGGCCTCATCCGCAAAGCATTACAGCAAGTAGGAGAATAACTCCATGCCAACAGTACCGATTTCACAACGACAGACCGCACCAGAAATGGCACCGGTCAACAACGTCAATCTGCGATTGCCACAGCAGGGGCTTGGTGAGCAACTCGCTCAAACTGGCAACAGCTACATACAGGCTATTGGCCAGGAGAAAGAAAAGCAGGATCTGGCATTTGCTCAGGATAGGCTGGTTAAATTCCAGACCGATGCTGATGACCTGATCAACAACCCGCAGACCGGCCTGATCACAAAGCAGGGTGCCAATGCTATCGGCCAGGGAGATGAGGTTGCCAGAAAATTAAGCGCTATGGCGACAGACGCTTTTAATTCTCTCCCTAACGGGCCTGTTAAAGATCAATTTAGAAACCAGTTTGAAATAGCTGGAAAGCCTCTCGCCAAGCGCGCACGTCAGTATGAGGTTGGCCAGCGCCAACAGTTTGAAGTAGGTCAGCAACAAGGGATGCTCACTAATCAGGTACGCCAGGCGCGGGACAACTACGATAACCATGAAATAGTCGAGAGTTCCCTCTCTCTTGGTGGGCAGCAGATTGTTTCCTACGGCAGAGCGCACGGCCAGAGTGACGAAGAGATCGAATCAAACTGGAATGATTATCGTGAAAGCCTGGGGCGTGGCGTCCTTCATGCCCGTGTAGCATCCGGTAAATTCCAGCAGTACATTGATCGCAATGGTGAACCGTCTGATCGCGGTGGCGTTCCTCGTTTCTCTGCGCATGGCAATTCGTCAGCGGCGCGTGGCCTGCGTAACAACAACCCAGGCAACATCGAAGCCAGTAAGGAAAATCCATGGGAAGGGCAGACTGGTAGTGATGGGCGCTTTGCCACATTCGAAACTCCGGAGCATGGTATCCGCGCCCTGGGCAAAAACCTGCTGTCATACAACAGGCTGCACGGTCTGGATACTGTTGGCGGGATAATTACACGGTGGGCACCACCAAAAGAGAATGAAACAGATGCCTACATCAAAGCTATTTGCGCTCGGCTCGGCGTAGGTGCTAATGACCAGATCGATGTAACCAACCCGCGCACGCTGGCCGAGCTGTGTGCCGGGATAATTCGGCAGGAGAACGGTAAAGAGGGTGCCAGTAATATCAGCGCCGATCAGATTAATAACGGCGTCAGCGCCGCGCTTGGAATAATAGCACTGCCAAGTTCCAAGAGGCGTACTGGAGATCTTGCTTTCGATATGTCTAGCCCAGCAGATCAGGCTTCTTACCTCGGTCAAATGCAATCGATGCGGAATCAGTATCAATCAGAATATCGCGTTGGGCTGGAGTTGCGTGTCAAGGATGCGGAGGCCGCTTACTTGATGGGTAAGGAAGCACCTAACCCACCAAAGTTGGGTGAGTTCATCACTGCTTACGGTGAGCGTAACGGGCCAATGGCATACGAGCAATTTCGAGATACTCAACAGCTTGGTTCTGATATTGCTGCTGTGCAGAAGTTGTCATTTACAGCGCAGCAGGACCTATTAACCATGCGTGAGCCGGTGCCTGGTGATGGGTTTGATGCAGCATCAAAGCGTCAACGTATCTTAGCCCAAGCTGTGAACACGGTAAATAAAGCAAGGATGGCCGATCCTATCCAGTATGCAACTGATTTAAGGCAAGTTGACCCCGTTAATATCGGCAACCCCGCATCTCTGAAAAAAGACTTTGTTAGCCGTGCTTCATCCGCAGCGCAGGTATCACGGCAATTCGGAACACCGTTAACAATCTTCTCAAAGCAGGAGGCTGCTCAACTTGGCGATATGCTGGTTAATGATCCATCCACTCAGGCTGTAGCCTATCTTGATTTGATGCGGCAGGGCCTAGGTACTGGCGCGGAGTATTCCGCAGCCATGCAGCAGATCAGTAACTATGCTCCATCCGCAGCAGTGGCCGGGGCAATCATGGGTAAGAGTAGTAACGTGGTTGCTAAATCTGGGTGGGGTTGGGGGTTAGTCTCTGACACGATGGTTAGCCCTGATCAGGCGGCTAAAACAATAATTGAAGGTGCCAATGCGAGAAAGGGGATCAAGAGCAATATCAATGGTTTCGTTAATGAAACCAAAGGCATCCTGCTTCCAAAGGATACGGACTTACGCCCCGATTTTGACAAAAAGGTTGGCAGTGCATTTGCCGGTGATGCCATTGGTGCAGCGCAGGCGTATGAGGTTGCAAAGGATTATTACGCGGGGTTAATGGTTCGCAAAGGCACCTTTTCAGGTGATTACGACAGTAATGCATGGAAGCAGGCGATAAATGCCGCAACTGGTGGGGTTTATGACTATAACGGGCAAGGGGATGTTTTACTGCCTTGGGGGATGTCAGAAAGCCAGTTTGATAGCGAAGTAGATAGGGCATGGAAAAATCAAGTTGTAGACGCTGGCATTAAAGCGCCTCCTGGTCAATATGGTCTACAAAGCTACGGCGATAGCCAATACCTAATAAAACTTGGTGGTGGGTATCTTATTGGAAATGATGGAAACCCTGTGGTGCTTCGATTGAATGCTGATCGCGTAAGGCTTGGTAAAGGGGGAATACCAGAATGAGTTATTTTGGGTTTAACCCTTCTCAACAAAACCGGGAGCTAGCCTTTGCAGCCGAAAATCCAATAGGTTTGAGTAAGCGATCTGATGCTGATTTTTTTGATGGTGCATTTACCGCGCCATTCAAAGGGTTATACGCTGGCGTAACGCAAGCCGATCAAGTCGCATGGGCTGGTGTTGATGCTGTTATTTCTCCCGTCGCGCGTGCTGTAAATGACACCTTTGGTATTAACGACACATCCGAAACTTTCATCAAAGAGCAACGTAAACTTGCAGAACAGCAAGTAAGAGCATTAACCCCCGATCGTGGTACCACTGGCACAGCCGGACAAGTGTTGTTCTCTCTTGCTGAGGTTGGTGGCCAGGCTGTTGCCGGTTCTGTAATGGGCGGTTTACCAGGCGCAGCGGCAACGGTTGGGGCATTGCAGGGTTTTTCTGATTACGAGAAATCCCGCGCTGACGGTGTTGATTATGGCACCGCTGTAGAAAAAGCACTGGTAACAGGTGGCACTGCAGGGTTGGGCGCCGTACTTCCAATGTCGCTTGGTTTACGTGCGGGTGGTGCAGTTTTCGAAGGGATTGGGGCTGCGCTTTCTGGAGCCGGTCGGGCGGGCATTATGGCCGGTTCCGTTGCCAGAGCTGCACCTGATATTTTCTATGCTGCAGGATCCAACGTTACGATGGGAATGGCTCAGCGTGGCCTATCCGCAGAGATTCTAAGGCGTGGCGGCTATGAAGATATGGCTAGGCAATATGATGTTTTTGACAGTCAAGCGCTGGCAACAGATGCGGTGTTAGGTATTGCATTCGGCGGTCTTGGCCGCTTTATCAATAGCCGTGGTGAAAGCATCCCTACGCGCACCGTCACATCAGATGAGGTATCAGCAGCACTGACAACCAGCTCACACCTCAATTATGAGGTCACGGTTTCACCGGGTGTTCCCGTCAGTGTGCTTTCCCGCAATGCGCACTATAACGCCATGAATAAAGCAATGGCTGACGTTCTTACCGGTAATCCTGTTGACGTTGGCGCAGTGCTCGATGGTGCGCAGTTTTTACAAAAAACACCCCGCGTAGATATGGCATCGCTTTCTGTTCGTGAAGCGTTAGGGCTTGTTGATGATGGTGCTGCCGTTCGAGCAATGGAAGGCGCTGAACTCTCTGAACTGGCATCACAAGTTATTCCTCGCGGCGAACGACAGGCATTATCACGTGAAATAAACGATCTCTCATACCGCGCCAATCAGGCAGAGGCGGCTCTCCAGCGCTTACATGATCAGCCGCTGACAGGAAGCGGGCGAAAGTTGGCAGAAATGCGCAAACTACGTCAAGGTGAATTACAGAGTCTTACGCGCGAAATCGACTCGTTACGCTCTGACATTGCCACTCGTCAATCACGACTTACTGATAGTTCCCCTGGGGGGCGATTCTATGACGCGCGATCAACACTTGAGCGTAGGCGACAAGAGCAAGAACAGACAGAAAGCATTGGATTGGCTTTTTTCTCTACTCCAAAGCCAAGGTCTCGGCAGCAGATCCAGCAGGATGAGATTGCCTCAGTAGAGAGGGCTATCCGTGGTGGCGACGAAACGACCAGTGTTGAAGCAGACATTCGTGATGCAGAACGGACCGTTGCTGAAAATCCAGATCTGCAGGTTCATGTTGTAAATGCAGACGATAGTACAACTATTGTAAGGGCTGCCGATCTTATGGCTGAGGCCGATCGCGATGTTGCCCATGCCAAGCATGACGCTAATTTATTTGATGTGGCCGTGAGCTGCTTCCTGAGGAAATAATTTTATGAGAGACGAATGCATTCAGGCGATCACCGCCGCATCACAGCGACCGCTTACCGCTGCAGAAATAAAAGGGATTGAAGATCGCATCGTGAAAAATATGCGCAACCTCGCGCGTAACGATCCAGCCTCATGGCGCAATCTTAGCGAAGCGGAACGCATGCAGCGCGCCGGGCAGATGGCGGCCGACGAATTGCAGCGAGAAGCCGCACTGAAAAAGCGGCGTGTAGCCTTAACCATTGCCGCGCGCCAGCGCCTTGATAACTATATCAACAGCTACCAGGGCAAGGATGGAAAGCTCGAGGCACTAAACCGCACCATAGCTTTTCACGCGGACGGCAAGGCTAATTTTCTTTCCGTTGAGTCGAGAACCAAGGCAACCCGAGATTATGCTCTTAGCCAGTTGGAGGAGCTTTTCGAAGCTATCGATCCACGTTTCTTCCAACTGTTCGAGGACAATCAAGGCGTGCGTGATCTGGTCTACGAGATGCGCGGGCAGGAAACTGGGAATCAGCGGGCGAAAAGAGGCGCTGAAGCGTGGCGCCGCGTTGCGGAGCTATTGCGCCAGCGCTTCAACGATGCCGGCGGCGATGTAGGGTTTCTGGAAGATTGGGGGCTGCCGCAGCATCATTCCATGGAGAAGGTGGGCAAGGCGTCACAAGATGAATGGGTTGGCTTTGTTGTGGGGAAACTCGACCGCAACAAATATGTGAAAGAAAACGGCGAGATGATGAATGATGCGGAGCTTGCCGCGTTCCTGGGTGAGTCCTACAAAACGATCGCTACTGGTGGTATGAACAAGCTGGGCGACAGTGGTCTGCGCATTTCTGGCGCACGTGCGAATCGGGGTGGTGCGGAACGGCAAATTCATTTTCGTGACGCTGAGACCTATCTCGAATATCAGCAGCGCTTTGGCGAAAAATCGATGTGGGACATTTTGGTAAATCACATTGATGGCATCAGCAAAGACATCGCGTTGGTGGAAACCTACGGACCTAACCCCGATCATGTATTCCGTTCGCTACTTGATCAACTAACCAGCGAAACAGCTAAGGAAACCCCGCAGCGGGCCGGTCGTATTAATCGTCTCCGCAACAGTACCGAAAGCCTTTACAACTTTGTCGCTGGGAAAACACAACCCATCGCAAACCCACATATCGCGCGCTGGTCAGATAACGTCAGAAACTGGCTTGTTGCAACGCGGCTCGGTTCAGCGCTGATCTCTTCACTTTCTGATAACGGCACAATGTACCTTACAGCCAAAGTGAACAATCTGCCCATGGCGCAGCTGTTGCGTAACCAGTTGGCAGCCATGAACCCGGCGAACAAAGAAGAGCTGCGGCTTGCTCGGGGAGCCGGCCTGTCGATGGAAACCCTGATCGGCAGCGTGAACCGCTGGGCGACAGACAACATGGGTCCGTCTGCGTCGCGCTGGACGGCTAACGCAGTAATGCGTGCCAGTGGCTTGTCAGCCTGGTCTGATGCTCATAAACGTGCGTATGGTGTAACCATGATGGGCGGCGTTGGTAACCTGGTGCGTCAGCATGGCAACCTTGGAAAAATCGCTGCTGATGATGGCCGGATCCTCAAAAGTAAAGGGATTACAGATCGCGACTGGAGCATTTGGCGCCTGGCCGAACAAGAGGATTGGGGAAACGGCAATACAACCATGCTAACCCCGGAAAGCATTATGCGTATTCCAAACGAAAAACTAGAGGCATTTGGCAACCCTGATCGAGTGAAGTTCGAGGCGATGCGCAAGCTTCTCGCTACTGTTTCCGAAGAGGTTGATATGGCGGTGATCTCGCCTGGAGCGCGGGAGCGCATGATCGCTGGTGCGGGTGTGCAACGCGGCACTGCACATGGGGAACTATGGCGCAGCCTGTTCCTGTTTAAATCATTCCCGATCTCGGTAATGATGCGTCACTGGTCACGAGCATTGAACATGCCGTCCGCCGGCGGGCGCGCAGCGTACCTCGCGACGTTTTTGGCCAGCACGACGATCTTGGGGGCCATGTCTCAGCAGATCAGCGACATGATTGCGGGTAAAAACCCTCGTGAAGCTTTTGGCGACCAATCATTTAAGTTCTGGATGAATGCGATGCTAAAAGGCGGAGGCCTCGGACTTTACGGGGACTTTTTCTTTTCTAACCACACTAAGTACGGGTCTGATGCCTTAGCTTCAATGCTCGGTCCGGTGGCTGGGCTTGTTGGCGATGCCATTAAATTTGCTCAGGGCATCCCGCTTAATGCTGTAGAAGGTAAACCAGAGCAGACGGGTGGTGATGCCGTTAAATTTATCAAAGGGCTTATCCCTGGGCAGAACCTATGGTATACAAAGGCGGTGTTGGATCACCTGATCTTCAACCAGATGCAGGAACACTTCTCTCCTGGCTACCTGCGCCGCATGGAGAAACGCTCACAGAAAGAGTTCAACCAAACATACTGGTGGCGGCCGCAGGATAGATTGCCGCAGTAAGGAGAGCGCGTGTTTAGATTTCTATTGTCAATATGTTTACTTCTTCCTGCAATATCAATTGCTGCGATCAAGTACGAAGTTACTAAGGCAGAGATAAGGCCATTTATAAGTAATTCATTTGGTACAGGCTATATGGGGCTACAAACTCCACCGAAAGAACCAGGTTATGGTGTTTTTTTGAATGTTAGATTGTCATCAAATGATGATGCTGAGATTATGACGTTCTTATCAGACGATAATAGCCCAGTAAAAGTTATGGTATGTAAGAATGAAGCCATGAAATCACTTCTTGAAAATCTTTATACTGTGAGTGTTTCGTATTACAAACAGAATGGCGATCTATTGATAAGCCTATTGACCAATAAGAATTCATGCCGAGAGGTATCTTTGCGCCATTGAGTTTCGAGTCTAAAGTTTATGCCATGACCAAACGAGTTGGTTTAGTTAGCATCCGACAAAAAGCCCCGCGAGGGGCTTACAACTTAGCAAGCTCTTGCATTGCCTGGCTATAACGCGCCATTCCTATGGTTGTGGCATTCTCAACCTGCTCATTACCTTTGGCTGGGCACGGCAACGCTACTAAGCTCTTGTCCCGCTTTGGGGCACATATGTTCTTTGTTTTCATGATCCAGCTCCAAGTAAAAGTCACCACAAGTTACCCACAACCGCCACGCCGATCAACCCCAGCCAAGCCCCACGAGGGACTTTGTCAATCAATGTTAACTGTCACTTTCTGAATTTCATCAACATGCTTGATGAACTGCCTGTATTGCGATTGCGCATTTCTTAGGAATTCACCGCTGAAATCAGGCCCTTTATCTATTATGGTTTTTGGTGAGTAAATTTGCATCAAATATGAATTAAGCTCTTTATGCATCTCATTCATCTTATTTCTAGATTCATTCAACTCTTTGAAATAAAGAGATATAAGCATATTTAAATTTGCTAGATGTGATGGTTCATATCTTTGAAATTGCTCTAAATTTACATCATGCTCGTTAATGATATTTAAAAGTGCTGTAAAACGCGACGTTGTATCTATTTTTAGATTTTCAACAGCTATATAAATAGCTTCTTTCTTTTGCGTTATTAACTTCTTATTTTCTTGTCTGGAGGTTATTAAATAGGTTGCCACAGCCGTAACAATCGAACCAGCTAGTGCAAAACCGCCACCAATTAACGCTCCTAAAAGTGTGCTATCCATATGAAATACCAATAGTAAAAGCCTATTAATTGCAATATGTCCTGGCGAATTTCTTGATTCTTGGCAGTGTGAAGTCAGATGCTTCAAACCCTAAAATAATTTTCTGGAATATTGCTTCATCCATGTCAGGTTTTGGAATTAACTCTCCACTTTGCTGACGTGATATTACGTTAGGTACCTTCCAAATTATAGCATCTGCATAAAATACGTAGCTATCATGGGTTATGAATGGATGTTCGCCATTATGTAGAATACAGGCCGGGTCGTACATTGCTGGAGGAGGATAGACCGTAGTGATGTTTACAACAAGAACACAATCACAGCCGTTAATAGGATAGTGAACAGGATCGTTACAGATAACGTGCAGGTGATTAGACCCACCAACAGGAGCTAACACGGTGCCTTTCCTGTATGGTGAGTATATTGTCATGACAGTTGAGCGCTAAATTGTTGAATAAATCCGCGCTCACGCATCCGCTCAATCAGCATTTCAGCTTCTTCTTCCGTTTTTCCTCCTGCCATAAAAATGGCTTTGGGGTTAATTGGAACTGAAGAACCATGCGGATCTTGCCATTCAGGGCACATCTTGTGAGTATGCTCGCACAAATCGAAGCGTTTGTACTTACCAAACTCAGCGAACACTTTATCCAGTATCCTGATGTCGGCCTTGCTAAGCTCATCAAATGCGTCTTCATCATTGAGACCACGCACTTGTTTCTTGATTGATACCTCGAAATTCCTTTCGCCTGCAATCCATTCACCCCAAGGAGATTCTTCTTCTGGGCTGCCTGACTTTAACAAGTCATAGGTTTTGGAAAGTACTGGACCATTATCCATTGATACAGCACGGTCTCCAGTCATTGAGTCACCGTATGTTAGCATGTACTCGCGATCGGAAAGGTATAACAATTTCATGAGCTTGATGTATGCCATGCGCCCGCCACGTTTAAGCAACAGGTAACCAGCCATTTGAGCTGTTTTGCTTTCGCTGAACATATCAACCTCCAGAACGCGTTACCAAAAAGGTAACTCGTGTGTTCATTATGAATACAAGTGATACTGTAGTCAATCGCCGCCCGGGCGGAATTTGATACGGCCCGGCCGGGAACCTACAGTAGATAATTTCATATGTAAGAGCATTCGATCCGCGCTTGCTCAGGTATGAAACAACAGAATGTGGCCACAGCCGCCAGGCGCTTCTTCGACTCGGCCATGTAGTACCGGATAACCTCGATCTCTCGCACCACCCCGGCCAGTGTGGTTAGTTTTTGCGCTTTATTTTTTCCAGGTGAAGCATGATATCGTTCAAGTGATAAAGCTCACTGTGGTAACCAATGCGTGAGATATAAGTCTGCATAAGCTTCACAAGCTTGCTGCGCCATTCTTGCCACTCTGGATCGCCATCTAAAGACAATGCCAAGCCAACCATGTCAACTTTAGAACCATCTCTTTTGCTCATGAAATCCTCCGATTTACAGCTTACCGACGGGGTTTTATTTTGAAGCTTCCGAATCCTTTTCTACCTATTTGGGGAGGGGAAAATTTTGCCCCTTCGGCTTCTGAAGGCGGAAGTTCCAAGAACTTTTTGCTGCTGACATTCTTTGTTTTTCTGCCGAACACTGCCCACATATCATCACTAATAGCCTGAATGTCTTCAGCAAGTGTCCGCTCAATTGGCCGCTTATCGATAAGTTTCGTGTAGTCAGTGCTTGGGAATAAATCGAGCAAGCACCCCGCCGATTTAAGATACCGTTTGAAATTTTTCTTCATGATTCCACCCAAGAAAAAGTGCCCGTTGCCGGGCACCACTGTATCACTGAATCTTCTTCTGCTGCCCGATGAACGCCACACTGGTCGCAATGGCCGCTATACGCTTGGCGCACTCCAGGATGTAGTACCGCATCACCTCAACCTCACGGACGATGCCAGATACATCGTGGCCATTATCTGCCAGCTCATCCACCAGGGGGGCTGGGCCGTGTGTAGTGGGCAAATTTTATCTGGTTCACATTTCCATCTATAAAGGCACAGGCCTTGCCTTACGCAGCCTAACGTCAGGCTTTCTGTTCGGTTCTTTACCGGTCCCCTCTTTTTGTTGCAGATCGAGCCACGCCTCAATCTCTTCAAGATTCCAGGCAACACCGCCTGCAAGGTTGAACCGGGCCGGGAACTTACCTTGTTTCTCCAGTCGGCTAATTGTGGAATCAGACAGAGGCACTATTTGCTTGAGCCTTTTTTTATTAATTGCTGCTTTCATGGTTGATCTCCCTTTGCGGCTAATTCCGCAAAATTTTAGACACCAGAGAGCCATGGTTTGATGAGTTGGTCGGTTACCATTATCCCCCTCACTGAGCAAAGCCGGGATCGCCTCTTACCACGGGTTGTATTGCAATCCCTTGAGCTACCGGGCGCGTCTTACGTAGCCTCACATCTGGCATGTTTACTGGTTGCGTCCCTGTGCCTGCCGCTTGGCGGGCATCAAGCCACATCTCGACCTCATCCCCATTCCAAGCGACACGCCCTTCGGTGATGGCGAACCGTTTAGGGAAATTCCCAGCCTTCTCCAGTGCGTTGATGGTGTACCAACTCAATGGCACCTTTGCCAAGAGCTGTTGTCTCCCAATTGCTGCTTTCATAGATATATCTCCATAGTTGCGATTAACCGCATCAGAGATGTAGACAGCAATAGGCATCAGTAATCTGATTTGCTGAAGGGATCTGTGGCATTGGTTGCCAAAGAGGGGGATTGGAACTGAACCAACACATAAAACCTATTTGTTGGTTCAAAACGACCTTGTGTTGGTTCATTTTTTGAAAATAAAACCTTATAAAACAAACATCTTTACAAATTGAACCAACTGAACCACCTGAACCAACATGCTTTTGTTTATATATAGAGAAATGTCAGGAGAAAAAACGCTTTCAAACGGTGGAATGGGGCTTTGCGGGCAGCAGCCAAGTTGAGGATTGCCGAAAACATGTTTCAGCGTGGCGACTTCGGGCTGCTAAATACTAGACAGTTATGGACGGAATGAGCACCAAGCGCAGCAACACCAATTACTACTAGCCCGCGCCCCTTCTGGCTTTGAGCTGTTTTCATGCCTTGATAAACGATTATGCTTGTCTAAAATAAATTGGCCTGATTAGCTTTATTTAGATTGTCACGTTGCAACCCATGGCGACATGACCGTGAGCGGGTAAAGTTGATCGTGTTGTTCAGTCTCGATGTGAATGTGGTGATATAATGCCCTCTCAAAAACAAGACTGGAGAAGGCATGGAAAAGTTAAATAAAGAGCTTTATTCAATCCTTTGTGGGCAAGAGCTTACCGGGTGGGATAGCAAGCCGATACTCGATGCTATGTCACCATACTATAAGAACGGTAACGAAGAAGTTAAGGCGCTAATCATCAAAAAGGTTGAATCTTTGAAGGTCGAGCCCGGGGTGGAATTCCCGACTAATTATGAACAAATTCTGAAATCTTAAATCAACCGCCTACGGGCGGTTTTTTATACATCAGGGAGCGGCTATCCGAAGATGTTGTGTAGGGGGTAACCGTCCATGATGCGTGATTATCCCGTATGTACCAGAGGACAAAAATGTCCTGTGGGCGGATCTCCGTCCATGTACTCAGGTTTCAACCAGCGGCAACCACAGGGTGAAAAGTGAGCAATCTAGGCGGGCACAAAAACATTTGGGGGTATGATTGGGGGTATGTTGTGAAATTGAATGTAAAAATAATAAAATAAAACAATTTATTATGTGTTTATATTGGCTCCTGTAGGGTTTAAAATCATATAGTTACATCAACATTCAGATTGCTACATTTTCCAAAAGTGACAGATTAGTGACATCGCCCGCCAAGACTTCGCCAATTTTTCTCGCATGTTCGGTTAAATGAGAAGGGGATAGATGCGCGTAGCGTTGGACCATTTCTATGCTCTCCCATCCCCTGACCCTACCCCAGAAACCAGCTCTATAATGCCTCCACTCCCCACAAGGAAAATCATTTGGGGGTGCTTATGGGGTAAGTCATTTATCCAACACAAAATATTAGTATAAAATCAACAAATTAAGAATCAAATGCGACTCCTGTGATCGACGTATGCGCGTAAGGGTCTTTCATATGGAATACCGGCACAGACCGCCACCGCAATCTGTTTGACAATAGCCCGTCCATGGCAAAATCCAAGTGAACAGCAGGCAAAATTTGAGCAAAAACAGGTTCAACGTCGGCTCGATTGCATAGTTTGTGATAGGCTACGGTAGTATTGGAACATACTTTGAGTATGGCTGACGTAGAAAGCAGGGATTGTGAAAATATAATATTTCGGGAATGGGTTGAGCGAACTTCATGCGAAACTCAATGCAACTATCTGACGAGCGAGATAGATAAACGTCAGAGTGTAGGGGGAACATGCATTTCAGCACCGCAACATGTGACAAAAAAGGAATACCCTATGGCCAGATTTTCCGAGTTCGCGCTTCTATCCATTCCGGCACAGGCCGCCATTTTTATACGCCGTCACTGTGCTAGCCCAGCCGAGTTTCCTGAATTTATCGGCGGTTCCTTCCAGGCGCTCAGTGAGTATCTTGCTGAGGCCGGTGAGCTGATGACGGATTTTCCCTATGTGGCGTACCAGCCTGAAAGCGGTGGCTTCATGGTGGAAGCCGGTTTCACGGTGCCCCGTGTTCTTTCCGCAAAGGGCGATATCACGTCGGGTTTCGTCTTAGGGTGCAAGGCTGTCATGTGCATGTACCTAGGTTCGTATGAAGGCATGGAGCCGGTGTACGGAGAAATGGCTGCTTGGTCTGACGCCGCCGGGCTGCGCCAGACCGGGAAGATATACGAATATTATTACAATGGCCCAGATACGCCGCCAGAGGGCTTTTTGATCAGAATCCTCATGCCTGTGGAGTGAATGCGCGCCATGCTCATCGTTTTTCCGACGAACAGATCATCAGCATTCTCCGCGAAGCCGAGGCCGGGGTATCAGCCCGTGAACTCTGCCGTAAGCACGCCATCTCCGGCGCCACCTTCTACACATGGCGTAAGAAGTTTGGCGGTATGATGGAAGTGCGTACGATTTTTTCCGATTTCTGAGACGACCCAAACAGCATCACACAGCGAACGCACACCCCGTAAGTCTCGGAATAAAGCTGATAATATGCGCTTATGTGTCCGTTCGACAAACGGCGGGATTAACATTGTTACCGTCGATAAGAAAACGCCAGTATAGGGGTCAGTTTGGATATCGGAAATTATTTTACGTTAAGGCTAAAAATCGACCACTACAAACATTTATTTTGAGTAGAAGGCTATAGTATGAAAATAGACTTTGGGCTATCTGTAAAAAATAGCGTGGAAGCGGTGGAGCTGTATCAAAAAGCGTTTGGGGTTGAGCTTGGTTATCATGTGAAAAACCCGGATGGAAGCTATTTTCACTCAGAACTGTCAAAAGACGGACAAGGATTCTGTGTCGTTGAAGCGCAGGGTGAAGTCGCTATGGAACATACGGTAACGTTGGGTGTTACATTGGCAGATGAATCGGAGGTGCAAAGGGCATACAAGCTTTTAGCCGAGGGAGGAACAATCAAAGAATCGATTGGGCCATTACCATGGAGTCCATGCGCTGCCACTGTAATCGATAGATTTGGTGTTTTGTGGTATATCACCGCCCCACAGCATCGTCCGCCCGATGATTACGACCCGAACATGCCTTGGGACCCAAGCATGTATAAAAAGTCTGAATAGAATAAAGTTACTCGAACTCATTCCAACAGATACTCACCGGGTCACTGTTGCAAAAACGGGATTGACCATAGATTCGATATCCAAACTGAACCCAATACGGACAAAGCCGACCCCTCAGGGCGGTTTTTTCGCATCAGACGAGCAAGGTAATAAAAAAATGAACAAATAGATCGCCCTTAATTTTGTCGCCGCAATTAACTCACATGAGAGTGATAACATCATTGCACTTATGACTGATGACCATGTTTTTATTGACGCTTATGGCAACAGAGAAAATAAAGAAGCAATGTCAAAAGGTTGGACCGCTTATTTTTCCTGGTTTCCCGACTACTTATTGATAGTAAGTGCGTTGTTACTCTGGAAGCGCCAGCATGGAACCCTTTCACCTGAAGACGCCACCCTGAAATCTGCTCAGGCAAAGTGACCGTGATTATTGGCACTTAACCTCCCTGTACTTTTTGCTGTTCCATCACCGCTGACTTTGTCGGGCATGAGCCAATCCAGTACGCGGGATACTTGTCACCACTCCGGAGGTTGTTCAAAATGAGGGCCACGACAACCAGGGTTACGGCGCCAATCAGCACCGGCGCTATCAAAAAATCCCAGTTGTAAACTCCGGACATGAATATTACCAGAGGGTTGGCACCGGCTGGTGCATGCGTCACCCTCAACACCTGCATCGCGGCAATGGCGCAACCAACAGATAGCGCCATGATCATGGTTGAGTCACCAAACAAGTTGATGAAAATCAGCCCAGATAACGCCGAAACGAGGTGACCCAACACGACACTCCTCGGCTGCGCCAGCGGAGACCCCGGCAGGGCGAAAAGCAGGACACAGGTCGCGCCGAAGGGCGCTATTATCCACGGGGTACCACTCCATATTCCCAGAGACGCGACGGCAAATATCCCCAAGGTACCACCGACAAATCCTCTGAGCACTTCGTATATTCCCGCAGGGGGGGGTAGTTTACCGCCCCCAGATAACCTTCTCATATCGGCATCCTCGTTTAATAAATATTTACCGAAGGAGTATTTATACTACTATCGGGTCGGTTTACAGTATATGCCGGGGTTTACAGATCTGTAAACAAGATAAACTAAAAAGTAAACTAAAGTACTTTGTCAATATACCGGGGGCGATAATGCCAGAGAAAAGTTCTAAAGACAGGATCCTTGATGCTTCAGAGAAACTGTTCAACACATACGGTTTTCATGCGGTAGGGATAGATAAAATTCAAGATATTTCGGGGGTTTCCAAAGTTACCATGTACAAGCATTTCGGTAGCAAAAAGGACCTTATCCTGGCCGTGCTAACGAGAAGAGACGAGAGGTTCCAACGATCGCTTTCGCGGCGTGCCTCTGAGCAATCTTCGTTGGAAGGGAAGATCGGTGCGCTCATAGACTGGCATCTTGAATGGTTCAAGTCCCCCGACTTCAATGGGTGCATGTTCGCCTCGGCTGATAAGGAGTTCGGAAAAACGGACTACGGGATCAAAGCCATTACCAAGTCCCATAAATCTCGGATATACGATTTGGTGAAAAGTATCTTCGATGGGGAGGGCGTCGAGAATTCTGCACTTCAGGCGAGTATTCTTTTCCTACTTTTGGAAGGTGCAATCACTGAGGCCGCCGTTACGGGCTGTATAGAACATTTTGAGAACAGCCGGCAATGCGTGCTGAATTTTCTCTCTAGGGGGCTCACAACCGACTGCGACAGACAGGGAATGATGCCCTAATAGTTGCCACAGAGCGTTCTGGCGACGTCGCTTACGCGGTCTCTGTAGTAGCATCAGCCCGGAGGCCTTCGAAAAGGCCTCGCCATGAGGAAAAAGCGCGGGATCAGCCCCTCAACGATAGGGTTGGCATTCTTTGTTATTAATACAATGAAAAATGATGACCTTACCACCTGGTGCATCATTTCTACGCCCTAACAAATCATTCAATCGTGTTAGGGTATAATCTTCCCGGTAATAACGTGCATCCTGAGTAGACATCACGACGGTCATATCACCATTCCAGGCTGGCAGTGGCACCGAGGGTAATGGTAGCACTTTCTCCAGAGCAGGATATTCGAGCCTGGGGTTGCCTTTCTTCTGTGGGTTCTTCCCTTGAGCTCGTCTGTAGGGATCTTCATGATATGTCCCTACCTGTAACCCCTCCTGGAGCCGCTGAACACGTCGTAAAAACTCTTGGGTGAGATAAGGGCGCCCTTGTTGTTTTTGGTAATCCTGGTTGAATCGGCCAAATTCTTCAAATGAAGTGCGGTAGCCTTTTTTTGCCGAACGCCAAAGATAACTGAATGCCTGCTCCCAATCTGCCGGGGTGTTTGCACTCAAATTTTTCGCCAGGGCCAGCATGTTTAACGCTCGCCCGGAACCATTCTGAGCCGCACATTGTATAAAAGGTTTGGCTTTCGGTGTATCTCGGCGTTCTATATGGTATTGCGCAACTGACATCCAGGCATCGGGGCTCCCCAACTCCATCGCTCTATTCAGAAAGAACGAGGCAGGGGTAGGCGTTTTAATGACGCTGGTATTGCGTATTTGGGCCATGAGGTAAAATGCATCCGAATATCCTTTCTGCATCAGGATATTCAAATAGTTGAGGGCTTCTTCTGGTTTGAACTCTGCGTAATCATAGAAGCCAATATTTTGTTTCTTTCGTGTATACAGAATAGCCATCAGGTACATCGCCTGCAGGTGTCCTGCCTTGGCAGCTTGCTCACCTAACTGGTACATATGCGTGTACAAACCAACCTCTTTTTCTCCCCATATTTTGTTGGCAATCTGATAGGCATTTTCGGCACTGGGAACCGAATTAGCTGGCAATGGGGTATAGGTTGTACAGGCGGGGGCCGTTATATTCAGCAGAGAAACCGCCGGGTAGCGGGTATTGGGGTTAAAGCTTTCAGCCTGAGCATGAGCGCATAATATCAAGCTGATAATCATCCCTGTACATTTTTTCATTTTCCCTCCCTCACTACTTAATCTGTGTTAATTGTGGTTTGCAACCTGCATCTGCGATCATAAAGGTCATGGGTTGTATAACATTATCTAATTGATACATTTGCCCGATGACAAAGGGATAAATCACTTGCCCATGCTTGTTCGCCACACCACGTTGAACTTCACGCCCATTTTCACGGAGAAAGTAAAGTTCGTTGGCGTATATAACACCCAGCGCTTCATCAGTTACTGGCTTATCGGGCTCACGCATCACAACGCCTTTACTGCCTATAGTGATAGCCATTGTTACTGTGTTACCACAAGTCCCCGCCGATACCGAGTGGCTGATATTGACGAGTAAAAAACACAACAAAAACCGCCAAAATGTATTCATCATAATAATCCTTCCACCTGTACCTCTTTCGCCATACGCCTGTAGTCGTAATCAGCCTGATAATCCCGTTTATCTTCATCAGAAAGCAAAACGGTAATGTCACCGTTCCAAGGGGGTAAATCTTTTACCGGTGGGAAAGGTAATACTTTGTTTAAATTTGGGTAGCGGTAACGTTCGTTACCCTGTACTCTGCGCACTTTACCCGATGATTTCTGGCTAATATCATCATGATAAAATAAAGGATCGGCAAGAGATATAATCTTATACATCCGCTTGGCATATTCTGGATTCGTGAAGTAGTAGTGTTTAAATTTAGGGCGAAAATACTTATCGTCATAAAGTATAATGCCGGTAAATGCCTGGAGATAACCTGATTTAGCCGCCGACATGAAATAGCCAAAACCTCGTTCCCACTCGGATAAATCGTTACCCGCAGCGCTAAGGGTATCCATTGCCAAATCGTCTAACGCCTCTCCACCGCCGTTTAACTTTAGCGCACACGTTAATAAGCGATTCGCTTCCGGAAAGCGTTTAACGGTTTGTAAGATTTTTGCCACGCTCGCCATGGCATCAGGATCGCCTAAAACCGCGGCTTGATATAAATAAGCGGATTGCGGAGAGGTTGCTGTCTTGAAAAGAGAACGGTGCTTACTCATTAAAAAGAATGCGCGGGCTACGTTATGCTGCATTAAGTTATCCAAATATATTTTGGCCTGCTTTGGGTTAAACTCAGTATAGTAACTGACGTTTTTTTCACGCAGATATAACTCCGCCATCAATAGCTGTGATTTTAAATGTCCGGTATCAGCCGCCTTGCGGCCTAATATATACATATAGACGTAGTTATCCACGTCTCGCTGCCCCATAATTTTATTGACCGCCCGATAGCGTAGCTCGGTCTTACTATCAGAGGGAAAATCCGATCGCGTTGCCGTCTGTGCATGGCAATCAGGAATGGGAACTGTAACAAAATTAATGCTTTTTGTAGATAGTGCCGGCACAGTTGCTTGTGCGGAATACGCTACTACGCTAATAAAAAAAGTTAATATTTTGATAATACGCATAGGTCATCCTTATATGCATTAACTACTCTTATGATTGGTAGGAGTATTATCCCTCGGTTTGTAGACAATCCTGTCGTATTAGACCGGCTCCGTACTGCTATTCGATTGGCCAGACTATAAACTTCACGTCTCCTGGTGATAAACGGATTGGGCATAGTGTAAACCTTTTAATCGGTATGCTTAAGAGCCGTTTTTCTCTTAAGTATCATTCGCGCAACCTCATCTGTAGTGGCACAGTAATTTGGCCACCTGAACAGCGGTGATATGCTTACCTCAGAACAATACAGGTGTTCCAATGAAAAGAAGAAATTTCAGCGCAGAGTTTAAACGCGAATCCGCTCAACTGGTCCTTGACCAGAACTATACCGTTGCAGATGCGGCCAGTGTTATAGATGTTGGTCTTTCTACCATGATGCAATGGGCAAAGCAGTTGCGGGACGAACGACAGGGTAAAATGCCAAAAACCTCCCCATAACCACGGAACAGTTCGAAATACGTGAGCTGAAGAAAAAGCTACAACGTATTGAAATGGATAATGAAATATTTAAAAAGGCTACCGCGCTCTTGATGTCAGGCTCCCTGAACAGTTCTCGTTGATCGGGAAACTCAGAGCGCATTATTCTGTGGCCACACTCTGCCATGTGGTTCGGGGTTCATCAAAACGAGCGGGTGCCAGTGACAGGTTATATAAACTTTAGCGAAGCAGCTCGTGCGATCACCGACTATATCGTCGGGTATTACAGCTCGCTCAGGTCGCATAAATATAACAGTGGGTTACCACCAAACGCATCGGAAAGCCGATGCTGAAAAAACGCTAAAGCGGTGGCCAGTTTTAGTTGACCACAACATAAGCCGACGCGAAGTTAATGTGAATAAACGTCACTGGGAATATTCTAAAAATAAGAAAACATGAGATTGTTAAGATTATAGCCTTGTCTTATATTCAGAATGTGTATTTAATCCCAAGGAATAAACATCATGTTTAAGTACCCCCTTCTCAGAACCGCACTTGCGGCGGTTTTATCCCTCACTGTCCTTGCAGCACCGGTTTATGCAAACCCGGGTAACGGTAATGGTGGTGGTAATCATGGCAATGGTAATCATGGCAACAGCATAGAGCATAGTAACAAAGGCCAGGGTAACGGAAAGTCTGGTAAGGAGCATGGAAATCGTAAGAACTTCGGAAAACCAGACCACGTCGACTCCGATATCAGTTTTTCCACGGCTCGCGCTATTGCCGTGAATTATGGCTTGGTGGGGTACCAGGCGCTACCTCCCGGCATCGCAAAAAATTTAGTACGCGGCAAGCCATTACCTCCGGGCATTGCTAAGAAAACCTTACCCGCTTCAATGATTAATGATTTACCGTATTACCCAGGATACGAATGGCGTGCAGTTGGTGATGATCTGGTTCTGATTGCATTAAGTACCGCAATCGTAACATCAATCATTAATGGTGTTTTTGACTAACGATTAGGGCGTTGCTCTAAGGCACCGAAATTTAATATGTAAAATCTGCAAAGTGAGTACATGACAGGAGTCGCTCAAGCAGAACAGATAAGTTTTCCCTATCAGCCAATGGCGGACTCAGTGATTCACGAAATACGGCGTCATTGAGTCTGATGTCAACCTACTGCACGTCAGCGAGCGCCTAAAAAGTCACGTACTAACGATAATAACAGCAGAGGAAATAGCGACATGATCACAATTATCGAGAGTGAGATTCGAGAGTAGGTGGAAACGGTTTGCGCACTTATGGTGCGTGTTCTTGAACCGGAGCTTGTCGCTATTCATCTGTATAGTTCTGCCGTTGACGGTGGTCTGAAGCCTCACAGTGATATTGATCTGTTGGTGACGACACGCCTTCCACTGACAACCGTACAGCGGGAGACGTTGATGCAGGCATTGCTGACGATGTCGGCGTATCCGGGCACTTCTGTAACCCAACGCGCGCTTGAGGTGACTGTTGTCGTCTGGTCTCGGATTGTGCCGTGGCGATTCCTGCCGGAAATTTTTGATAACAGGAAGAAAATGCGAAGTATTTTGCTGAAAATGAAAGGAGCATGAGGCTACTTGTTGTTCTGAGAGGTCTACTGTGGCTCAACAGCCCAATGCTTTGCTGGCGCTCATCCGCGACCTGTGTACGTTAAGCAGGACGATTTGTCTGTATCACTTAGCCAACGGTGTTATTGGGAAGACTTAAAAGCGGAAGTCTGCCCTGTTAGCAAATCAGAATTACGATCCTATTCCACCAGCTTCTTTACCCAGTCCCTGAATAATTTCACTTTTATGGAGTTCATGGATTCCTGCTTCCATGTCATTATATATTTATTCCCGGTGAAAAAAGGGGCTTCGCAAGGGATAATTAAGTTACCTTGGCGTAGATCTTCTTTAATGGAGAATTTAGGTAATAAGGCAACACCTAAATTAGAACGTACCGCCGTAATGAGCATTGATAATAAATCAAAGCTTGGGCCTTTGTTCACGTCCGGATTAGAGATGTTAAATTGTGCAAACCACTCCTGCCATCCTTCTGGGCGAGAGTTCTGGTGTAATAAAGTATTTTCAGAGAGTAGTTGATAGACGCTTATTTTTTTATTGTTATCTTTTAGAAATGTATTACTGCAAACGGGAAGTAATTCCTCCTCAAAAAGAGGTTCAACAAAAGCCCAGGGAGTGCAAAAGTTTTCGCGCATGATCGCAATATCGCTTTTGCAGTTCAAGAAATCGTTGACGCAGGAGAGTGCGGTGATGTTAACCACGATGTTATCGTGCAATGCAGAGAATGCGTGTAGGTTAGGAATTAACCACTCAGTGCTGAGGGTTGGGGTGGTCGCAATTTCCAGCGACTGTTTCTTTTGATGGAAGCGGCGAATGTGTTGGGTATCATTTTCCAGCTTCACCAGCACGTCACGTACCAGGGGCAAGTAATGGCGCCCGGCATCGCTCAAAAAAAGTTTTTTCTTGCAGCGTGAAAATAGCGGCACTTGCAGGAACTCCTCAAGCGTTGCTATTTGCCGGAAAAGCGCACTTTGTGTTAATGACAACTCTTCTGCTGCCCTGGCAAAACTTTGATGTCGGGCAACAACTTCAAATGTCACTAATAACTCTGATTTCGGGATCTTCTTTTTCATAAAATTCCTATAATCGCGTATTTATTACAACAAAATCACCATGTTATCCGTTTTATTTAAGTTAATTGATGGCTAACGCCAGCAAAGAAACTTAAACGTAAAGTTAATAAGAATGAGTCGCTGGCGTGAAATTCAAGTTGTCTTCATTTTTTTTCAATTGCCTTATCAAGTTACCCCGCATATATATATTCTGCGCTTATAAGACTAATTCACAATTAAAAAAATAAGAGATGAGATATATGTCACAAATTCAGGCTGAAGGCGAAAAATATGCATCTTTTATTCAACTGAATACGAATGAAAAGGCGGTGGATAATTTTAAGTTAATTGTCATGGCGTTTTTTTTAGCGTTACTGTTAATTTTTGGTTTGTGTGCGGGAGATGTTTGGTTAACTCCCGCCGAGTGGTTAACCCCCGAGGCCGAACTTTTTGTCTGGAATCTCCGGTTCCCCCGAGTGTTGAGCGTTATCGGTGTTGGTGCAGCGCTGGCGCTGAGCGGCGCTGTAATGCAGGCATTGTTTAACAATTCTCTGGCAGACCCAGGGTTGCTGGGGGTCTCTAATGGCGCTGGGGTAGCGGTGGTTATGGCGCTGTTTTTGGCCGGAAATAGCCTGCATTTAGGCTTATTAAGCGGGTTTGCGATTTGCGGCGCGATGGCGATTACGATGCTGCTGATTTTATTTTCCATCAAACAGGGAATGAATAATACACGGCTGCTGCTTTTTGGTATGGCGATGGGAATTGGCTGTAGTGCGTTTATGGCCTGGGCTTTTTACTTCAGCAATAATATGGACATGCGCAAAATTATTGCCTGGACGCTGGGAGGATTTGGTGGGATCGACTGGAATGAAGCTTGGCTGACGCTGGCGCTGATCCCGGCCATTGGTTGGCTCTCCTGTCAGGGACGCGTCATTAATATTATTGCCCTGAATGAATTAACCGCGAAGCAGTTAGGCGTTAACGTTCAACACTGGCGCACCCTGTTGGTGATATTTATTGGCTGGCTGGTGGGGGTGAGCGTGGCGCTGGCCGGTATGATTGGGTTTATCGGCTTTGTGGTGCCACACCTGTTACGCCTGTGGGGCATCACCAACCATCAGCGCTTGCTGCCCGGTTGCGTGCTGGCGGGGGCCACGGTGCTACTGGCATCTGACACCTTTGCCCGCTTGGCGCTTGCCTCTGCTGAGATCCCAACCGGCGTAGTGACCGCCACCATTGGGGCACCCGTCTTCATCTGGATGCTGCTTCGCAAACCCGCCGGAGCGGTAAAATGACCCCTCTGAATATCCGTCAGCTTTCGGTGAAGGGCCGAATCGCTCCCTTCGACGCCTGCGTGAGCCCCGGGCAACTGGTGCACCTCATCGGCCCTAACGGTGCGGGTAAAAGCTCACTGCTGCTGCGTCTGGCCGGGCTCATCAACGGCGGCGGTTCGATAAGCTTGGGTAATAAACCCTTCTCGGCGATGACCGCACAGGAACTCTCTCTGTACCGTGCCTGTTTGATCCAGCAGGATCTCCCGGATTTGTTAATACCCGTTTTCTCTTATCTGGGCTTTTTTATTCCTAAGGGGGCATTACCAGATGCTGTTGATGCTGCCATCCATACGCTGAGTAAAAGGCTGTATCTGAGCGACAAACTCACTCGCCCTATTAATCAACTTTCCGGCGGGGAGTGGCAACGAGTGCGGCTGGCATCGATATTTCTGCAGCTGTGGCCGACGCTCAATCCTGCCGGGAAACTGCTTATTCTCGATGAACCCGCCACCAGTCTGGATATTGTGCAACAAATCGCGCTCGACAGGCTTATCGAGGAAATGTGCGCCCATGGAATATTAGTGATTTCCAGTTCACACGAATTAAACCACACGCTGCATCATGCCAATGAGGTCTGGATGATTAAAAAAGGCCAGATGGTTATGCGTGGCCAATGCAAAGAGATCATGCAGATCCATCAGTTGAACCATTTGTTTGACGTTAGATTTCATTGGGGAAATAACGATACCGATAATTTAAGGTATTCATTAACTTAGGAGTGTTTTCAATGCCTACTGCGGGAATAGATCAACTTCATCGATTCGGCTGGGGAGTACCGCTGTTATTTACCTTCCCGGTCATGGCTGAACAAACCATGACCATCACCGCCAACCGTTTCTTGCAACCCGTCAGCACCGTCCTTGCCCCGATGAATGTTGTCACCAAAGAGGACATGGCCCGCTGGCAGTCTAAATCTGTCTCTGACGTTATTCGCCATTTGCCCGGGGTAGACCTGTCGCAAAATGGCGGCATGGGGCAGAACTCGGTGCTCTATATTCGTGGCACCGAAGCTCGGCATGTACTGGTCTTGATTGACGGGATCCCCGTCCCGCGCCCCGGTATTGCCAATAACCCTGATTTCTCCCAGATCCCGGTCGCTATGGTTCAGCGTATTGAGTATATTCGCGGCCCGCGTTCAGCGGTACACGGCTCCGGAGCGATGGGGGGTGTCATCAATATTATCACTCAACACGATGACGATAAAACGCAGCTGGATACCGGCATCGGTTCAAACGGCTATCAGCAATATGGCGCCACCGTAAACAAAAAAATCGACAAAACGGTGCTGACGCTGGCCGGTAATTACGAACGTACCAAAGGGTATGAGGTGATGCCGGATTCCACCTATTCTGGCGATCACGATGCTAAAGGGCATCATGAAAAATTCCTGTTTGGCAGGGTATCGACGGCATTTAACGACAACTTCAACGGTTTTTTCCGCGGTTATGGCCACTCCGGCAACACCGCCTATTCTCAGGGGGATTATGGCTATGATGGCGGTAATAACCACTTGCAAAACTACACCCAATCCTGGGATACGGCGTTGCGCTACCACTCCGGTATTTACTCCTCCCAACTGATGGGCAGTTACCAGCGGATTAAAGACGATAACTACAACGATATCGCAGGTCCTTATGCATCACCCAGTACGCTTGATGATATTGAACAGTACTATCTGCAGTGGGGGCACAACTTCGTGGTTGGCCACGGCATGGTGAGCGGTGGTATCGACTGGAAACGGGAAGAACTCACCACCACCGGTGAGACGTTTGACATCAACCCAGTGTTCTCCAGTCAGAGCTATTCGCGCAATAACACGGGACTCTACCTGGTAGGGGTACAACAGCTTGACGAGGTGACGTTAGAACTCTCGGGGCGAGAAGACCATGATGAGCAGTTCGGCTGGCATGGCACCTGGCAAACGGCCGCCGGATGGCAGTTTGCTGAAAACTACCAGACAACGCTCTCCTACGGCACTGCCTTCCTGGCTCCGTCCTTAGGCCAGCAGTATGGCGCCACGCGATTTAATATTGCCTCTAATCCAAACCTGAAACCGGAAGCGTCGCGCCAGTGGGAAATTGGCCTCGAAGGGCTGAGCGGCCCGCTCGACTGGAGGGTGTCTGCCTATTACAACCAGATAACCAACCTCATCGACTACCAGATGGGCGGTGACGATATGGGGATGAGTGGCGTTTATTTCAACGTCAACAAGGCGACTATCAAGGGGATTGAGTTAACCGGGCAGTTCGCTACCGGGCCAGTGGCACACAACGTCACTCTGCAGTTTATCGACCCGAAGAATGATGAAACCGGACAACAGTTATTGCGGCGCGCCAAACAGCAGGCGAAATACGAAATCAGCGGTGAAGTGGCGTCGCTTGGCTGGAACGTGGTGTACAACTACGTTGGTAAGCGTAAAGACACCAGCAACAAGGATTTTACCACTATTGATGTGGGAGGGGCTTCGCTTTGGGATGTTGGGCTCTCCTGGCCGATGACTCGCCAGTTAACCCTGCACGGTAACGTGAATAACCTCTTCGATAAGACCTGGCAAACGGCCAACGGCTATAACATGCCGAGCCGGGAATATTACCTGCGCGCCAGCTATCAGTTCTGAATCATCCTGCCTGCCACGCGGCTGCACCCTGATTCGCGTGGCTTTCTGAGGATCTCACATGAAACCTTTCCTGTTCGCGAAAATCTCGCGTTATTTATTGCTTGTTACCTGCCTGCTGTGCTCCTCGCCTCTCTGGGCATTGAGAGTGGTTAGCCTGGCACCACACACCACAGAAATGGTCTGGGCAGCAGGTCTTGGTGATGCGCTGATCGCGGTCAGCGACTATTCCGATTACCCCGACGCGGTGCAAAAGCTGGAACGCGTGGCTTCCGGTAATAGTATTAAATTTGAACGTATTCTGCTGCTCAAACCCGATCTGGTGGTGGCCTCCCGTGAAACCAATCCCCAGCGTGAGCTCGAGAAACTGCAAAAGTACGGGATTCAGGTGGTGTTCGTTGACCCGCATAGCCTGGAGACGATCCCACAGGATATAGAGCGCCTGGCCCGCTACGGCAGCAACCCGGAAACCGGGGCGCGCCGTGCTCACGAGTTTCGCCAGAAGCTGGCGGCGTTAAGCGTGCAGTTCGCGCGAGCTGAAAAAATTCCTGCTGCGCTGCTGTTTGGCGTGAGCCCGTTAATGACCACCAATGGCCAGTCGATACAAAATGATGTTCTACGGGTTTGCGGGGTTGAAAACGTTTTTGCCGGCAGTCGGGTGGCCTGGCCGGTGGTCAGTCGCGAGCAAATTATCTCCCGCCAGCCTCGTTTGCTGATTACCGGTACGCATCAGGAAGGTGATGATCAGGAAATGCATTTCTGGCGACAAAGAACCGGCTATTCAGTTATCAATTTAAATCCAGACTGGTTTAATCGCAGCGGTCCACGCATTTTATTAGCGGCAGAAGATTTGTGTAAAAAAATAAAAGAAGGACACTTTTAAAATTAGCTGTGATGGGTATCACAGAACCCCAAATTAATTAAAATATTGAAAAGTTCTGCCATGATCACAAATTTACCATGTCGATATTTATCATAGAGATAAAAAACGAGTCACTTTTTATTTTTGTTGTTTATTTCATTGTTTTTATTGGTTTTTATTGTGTGATCTTTATCACCCAAGTAATGTCAAGTTGTCTTCATAATTTATCAATTGCACAAAATAATACCACGACGCATATTGCAACTCATCAACGAGGGATAAATAAGCGACTCACCCATTTTCAACATAAAGGATAGTTAAATGAAGAAGCTTACATTAGTTATTGGCGTGATAGGGGCAGATTGTCATTCTGTTGGAAATAAAATCATGGAACGTGTTTTCACCGAATACGGATTTCAGGTCACAAATTTGGGCGTGATGGTTAGTCAGGACGAATATATTGATGCTGCGATTGAGACGGGGGCTGACGCCATTATTGTTTCTTCTATTTATGGCCACGGTGATACCGACTGCCTGGGGATGCGTGACCGCTGCATCGAGCGTGGCATAGGCGATATTCTGCTGTATGTCGGCGGCAACCTGGTGGTGGGCAAATATGACTTCAACGAAGTTGAGCCTAAGTTCAAGGCGATGGGGTTTGATTTTGTCATGCCACCACACCAGGAACTGGAACCCCTTTGCGACCAGATCGTACAGGACGTTAAAACTCACAACGAGAAATTATCCCTCGAGGTTTGCTGATGCGAACGTTATCAATTGATATTGGCTCAACATGGACCAAAGCGGCATTATTTGTTGTGGAAGGTCACGAGCTGACGTTAATTAATAAAGGACTGGTGCCTACTACCACACAGAATTTAGCGGAAGGCTTTTTCAACTGTGTGGATAACATCGTGCAGGAGGATGTACGCGGTTTATTAAGCCGGGGCGAGCTGTCAGTCAATTACTCTTCGTCGGCAAAAGGTGGGCTCGCGGTTGCTGCGTTGGGCCTGGTACCCTGTATTACCCTCGAATCTGCCAAAGTGACTGCGCATTCTGCTGGCGCCAAGATTGTTCACTATTACTCCTACAAGCTGACCCGTCACGATATTAAAGAGCTGGAAAGCTCACCCCCGGACATTCTGCTTTTTACCGGCGGTACCGACGGTGGCGAAGAAAAATATGGGCTGGTCAATGCCCGGATGCTTGGTGAGTCGACCCTGGACTGCGCGATTATCTTTGCCGGTAACCGTGATATTCAGGACGACGTACGTCAACTGCTGCGGGATAAGGATCTCACGATTGTCGACAATGTGCTACCTGACCTGGATACCCCAAATCCCGGTCCGGCGCGCAAAGCGATATGTGACGTCTTTTTAAAACGTATCGTTAAAGGCAAAGGGCTGGACAAGATTGTCGATGTGATCGGCAAAGAGCCACTACCGACGCCGTACACCATGTATGAACTGGTGCATCACATCAGCCAGTCTTCCGAGGCCTGGCGTGAATTCATGCTGTTCGATATGGGAGGCGCCACGACCGATGTCTATTCCACCTGCGACAACATCCTGACGCCGGATACGTTTAAGCATGGCCTCGAAGAACCTTTCTTAAAACGTACGGTTGAAGGGGATCTTGGCATGCGGGTTTCCGCCGTCACTGCGGGTGACAGCGCCCGGGCGCTGGTGGAAACGGTATTCGCGAATAAGTCGTCCGAGAAAGCGGCGTTTTATGACTACCTGCGTCGGGTTAATGCCCAACCGGAATATACCCCCGCCAACGCAACGGAAGTGCATTTTGACGCTGTGCTCGCCGGGCTGAACGTGGGTTATGCCAGCGAACGCCATGCAGGCACCAAACGTACTGTGGCAACCGTTGCGGGTAATCGCGAACTGCAAATTGGCCGAGATTTAACGCCTGTCCGCAAAATTATCGGCACCGGTGGGTGGTTATCGCGCGCGCAAGCGTTCGATATTCACCGATGGATCAAATACCGCGATATTGATGAGCAAGGTAAAAAGATCCTCTTACCCACCGAATTTGAGTATTACCGGGACAGCCAGGGATTAATTCCTTTACTGGCGAACGTTGCCCGCGAGTTTCCACAGCATGCCGCCATTACCAGTATTAAAAATTTAACTGACAACCGAGGCCGTAAATATGGAAATCAATAATAAAAAAATAAATATTGATGATTTTATGAAAGAACGTGAAACCGTGTTGACTACCTGGGAAACAGGTAAAGACGTTCAAAACATTGAAGACGGCATGGCGTATCAGAAATCCATTCCTGACTCCAAAAACTTTGCTTTAACGTTGTTCAAAGCCGATCAGGCAGGTATTACCCTAAGCCAGCCGCGCGCCGGTGTGGCGCTGATGGATGAGCACATTGCGCTGCTGAAAAAACTGGAACCAGACTGCGACTTACTGCCGTCAACCATTGATGCTTATACCCGTCATAACCGTTATGAAGAAGCCGCGATCGGTATTAAACACTCCATCGAGGCGGGCACTTCAAAATTAAATGGTCTGCCGGTGGTGAACCATGGCGTTACCGAGTGCCGTCGTTTAACCGAATCGCTGGTGAAGCCGGTTCAGGTTCGTCACGGTACGCCGGATGCACGTCTGCTGATGGAAATCAGTATGGCTGCTGGTTTTACCTCTTTTGAAGGCGGCGGCATCTCCTACAACGTGCCGTACACCAAACGCGTCACTATCGAAAAATCCCTGCGTGACTGGCAGTACGTCGATCGCCTGTGCGGTATCTACCAGGAAAACGGTATTACCATCAACCGTGAGCCGTTCGGTCCGTTGACCGGTACGTTGGTACCGCCGTTTATGTCTCATGCCGTGGCGCTGATTGAAGGTCTGCTGGCGCTGGAACAGGGCGTGAAATCCATCACTCTCGGCTATGGTCAGGTCGGTAACCTGGTTCAGGACGTGGCTGCGATTCAGTCCCTGCGCGAACTGGGTCATGAGTACTTCACTGAGTACGGCTATGCCGATTACGAACTCTCTACCGTGTTCCACCAGTGGATGGGGGGATTCCCGGAGCAAGAGCCGAATGCGTTTGGCCTGATCGCCTTCGGTGCGCTGGTGGCTGGTCTTGCTGGTGCGACCAAAGTTATCACCAAATCGCCGCATGAAGCCTTTGGTATTCCAACTGCCGAAGCCAACATTCAAGGACTGCAGGCGTCACGTCAGATGCTGAATCTGGTCCGCGATCAATCCTTCCCGCAGTGCGCTGACGTGCAGCGAGAAGTAGACCTCATTAAAGCCGAAGTACGCGCGGTGATGGATAAAGTTTTCGCGCTGGGTGAGGGCGATCTGGCTCGCGGTACGGTGCTGGCCTTCGAAGCCGGCGTACTGGACGTGCCGTTCGCACCGTCGATGTACAACCAGGGCAAGATCCTGCCGGTTCGTGATAACCAGGGCGCTATCCGCCTGTTCGAACACGGCAATATCCCGCTGCCAGATGACATTCTGGCGCTGCACCACGACTTTATCGCCGAGCGCGCCAGCGCCGAGAAACGTAAACCCTGCTTCCAGATGATCGTTGACGACATCATGGCAGTTTCTGCTTCCCAGTTAATAGGACGTCCGCAATGAAAATTAAAAATGTGATTTTTACCCCGGGTTATTCGTCTTTTTATTTTGACGATCAGCAAGCGATTAAAAACGGTGCGGAACACGATGGTTTTACCTATACCGGTAAGCCCGTCACTGAAGGTTTTAACGCTATTCGCCAGGCGGGGGAGTGTGTATGCATTCAGCTGATTCTGGAAAACGGTGCGGTTGCCGTCGGCGATTGCGCGGCGGTGCAGTACTCCGGAGCCGGTGGTCGCGATCCGCTGTTCATCGCGAAAAACTTTATTCCGCAGTTGGAAAACCAGATTAAGCCGCTGCTGCTGGGTCTCGATGTCAGTGAGTTCCGCAAGAACGCGCAACACTTCGACAAGCTGGAAATCGATGGCAAGCTGCTGCACAGCGCGATTCGCTACGGCCTGTCTCAGGCGTTGCTCGACGCTACCGCGCTGGCTAACGGCTGCCTGAAAGCCGAAGTGGTGTGCAAAGAGTGGGATCTGCCCGTCATTGCCGATGCTATCCCGTTGTTCGCCCAATCCGGCGATGACCGTTACCACGCTGTCGATAAAATGATCTTGAAGAGTGTGGACGCGCTGCCGCATGCATTGATTAATCACGTGGACAGCAAGCTCGGCCGGGAAGGTGAGAAGCTGCGTGAATATGTGCGTTGGTTGTCTGACCGCATCATGACGCTGCGTACCTCCGCAGATTACCAGCCGACGCTGCACATTGATGTGTACGGCACCATCGGCCTCATTTTCAACAATGATCCTGTCAAATGTGCGGCGTACATCGCAAGCCTGGAGTCAGAAGCCCAGGGTCTGCCGTTATACATCGAAGGCCCGGTGGATGCAGGTAACAAACCGGATCAGATCCGCCTGTTGAAAGAGATAACCCAGGAACTGGCGCGCCTGAAATCTGGCGTGAAGATCGTCGCGGACGAATGGTGCAACACTTTCGAGGATATCGTGGATTTCACTAAGGCGAAATCTTGCCACATGGTGCAGATCAAGACCCCGGATCTGGGCAGCATCCACAACGTGGTCGACGCAGTGTTGTACTGCAACGAGCACGACATGGAAGCCTATCAGGGCGGGACCTGCAATGAAACCATCAACAGCGCCCGCACTTGCGTACATGTCGCCATGGCGGCACGCCCCATTCGTATGCTGGTCAAACCGGGTATGGGCTTCGATGAAGGCATGAACATCGTTTACAACGAAATGCATCGCACGATGGCATTACTGAAGGCGGAAGAGACTTATGCCTAAGACGTTCAAAATCCTGTCGCCGACGGCCATTCTTGGCTACGGCTTTCCGGAAGAAAGCTTTAATCGCGCGATGCTGGAAAAACCCGATCTGATCGCGGTTGACGGCGGATCGTCGGATCCGGGCCCTCATTACCTGGGCTCGGGCAAACCTTTCACCGACCGCGAAGGGGTGAAGCGCGATCTGCGTTACATGATTCGTGCCGGTGTGGCGAACAATATCCCGGTGGTGGTCGGTACGGCGGGCGGTTCCGGGGCTATCTCGCACCTCTCATGGTGTCGCGAAATCGTCCTCGAAATCGCTCAGGAAGAGAGACTGACCTTTAGGCTAGCGACCATCCCGACCGACATCGACAAGGCAACGGTGCATGAAGCGCTGGATAGCGGCAAGATCCATGCTCTGGATTGCGTACCGGAACTGACCCACGAGGCGATAGACGACACCACCGCCATCGTCGCGCAGATCGGTTTGCAGCCGTTCCAGACTGCGCTGGCCGCGGGGGCTCAGGTCGTGCTGGCGGGGCGGGCTTACGATCCGGCCTGCTTCGCGGCGCTGCCGGTGATGCTCGGCTTCGATGAGGGCCTGGCGATGCACTGTGGCAAAATTCTCGAGTGTGCAGCTATCGCGGCGACCCCGGGCAGCGGTTCCGACTGTGCCATGGGCATCATTGATGAGAAAGGCTTCACCCTGAAGGCGTTTAACCCGTTGCGGAAGTTCACAGCCACTTCGGCTGCGGCGCATACGCTGTATGAGAAATCTAATCCGTACATTCTCCCGGGGCCGGGGGGCGTGCTGAATCTGGAACGCTGCGAGTTCACCAACGTTAATGACGGTGAAGTGTACGTGACGGGATCGCGTTTTGAAGCTACACCGTGTCAGCTGAAACTGGAGGGCGCGCGCCGTGTGGGGTACCGCTGTATCACCATCGCCGGAACGCGCGATCCCATCATGATTGCGGGCATCGATAACATTCTGGAGAAGGTGAAAACGCAGGCCATCACTAACCTGAAGGTTGCGGAAGACACCATTAAGCTCAACTTCCATCTCTACGGCAAAAACGCGGTGATGGGTAAACAGGAGCCGAGCCAGCAGACGCCGCATGAGCTGGGCATTTTGCTTGATATCGTGGCGCCAACGCAGGAGATGGCCAACAGCGTATGCTCGCTGGTGCGTTCAACGCTGCTGCACTACGGCTATGAGAATCGTGTTGCCACTGCGGGCAACCTGGCCTTTCCGTTCTCACCGTCGGATATTCCGACCGGGGAAGTGTTTGAGTTCTCGCTGTATCACTTGATGGACGTCGAAGGCCTTGATTTTGCTTTCCGTATGGAAACTGTTTCACCGGAGGGTTGCAAATGACAACACCGATTTCAGACGTGGCGCTGGTGATTCGCTCCAAGAATGCCGGGCCGTATGAGCTGGTTCTCGATGTTTTATTTAAAAGCCGGAAAGACTATCTTGCGGTGAAACAGTCCGGACAGTTTACCGCTGAGTTAATTGCCAGTCTTTATAAAATGAAACGGGAAGAGATTCTTAATATCGTTTGGTTTGAGCCGGCCAATGCCGTCAAAGTCGTATTGCCGCGGCTCATTGTTTCCGGTGAAGTTGGTGATTCAGATGTTTATGGCGCACAGCAACATGCACCGCTATTAGCCATTAAATTCAATTTGGATTAAACCCAAATGCTCTAAATAGTTCGAGTCGCAGGAGAATCAACGTACAGGCCACTTGACGTATGACGAGCATTAACTGGGGTTGGTGACAACCCCAGCTTACTAATCAGGGTGATTATAATATGTTAAAAAAGCTCAATTTGACGACGATGATCATTATCGCCTTAATACTGGGTAGTATTGTCGGCGTAATGATTAATGAAATGGTTGCGCCGGAGACGGCAAAAATTTATGCGGAAGACATTAATATTCTGACTGCGATATTTTTACGTTTAATTAAAATGATTATCGCGCCGTTGATTATCTCTACGCTGGTTGTCGGGATTGCCAAAATGGGCGATGCCAAAACGTTGGGACGTATTTTCTCTAAAACCCTGACCCTGTTTATTATGGCGGCCCTGATCTCCATTGCTCTTGGCCTGATTACCGTCAACATTTTCGGGCCGGGCCACGGGATCAACTTTGTTGCCACCGGCACAGAGGAAGTGCTTCAGACGCAGGCCTTTACCTTCAAATCCTTTATTCTTCATGCATTCCCATCCAGCATCTTCGATGCGATGGCGAAAAACGAAGTGCTGCAGATTGTGGTGTTCTCGATTTTCCTCGGCGTAGCGTTAGCCTCTGTTGGTGAACCTGCTGCACCTATCGTACGGGGTTTAGACGCGCTGGTTCATGCCATGCTGAAACTGACGGGTTACGTGATGTTGTTTGCTCCGTTCACCGTTTTCGCGGCAATTTCTGGCATGATCGCCGAACGAGGCCTCGGGATCCTGGTTAGCACCGGGATCTTCATGGGGGAATTCTACTTTACCCTTGGCCTGCTGTGGGTGATCCTCATTGGTCTTTCCTGGATGCTGATTGGGCCTTGTATCAAACGCCTAGTGCGCGGTATCGGCCAGCCCGCGGTGCTGGCATTCACCACATCCAGTTCTGAAGCGGCCTTCCCTGGCACTTTGAAAGCGCTGGAGAACTTCGGCGTTAGCCCGAAAATCGCCAGCTTCGTTCTGCCTATCGGTTATTCATTCAACCTGGTTGGCTCCATGGCCTACTGCTCCTTCGCGACCATCTTTATCGCGCAGGCCTGCAACATTCAGCTGAACATGGTTGAACAGCTCACCATGTTGCTGATCCTGATGCTGACTTCCAAAGGGATGGCGGGGGTGCCGCGTGCTTCGCTGGTGGTTATCGCGGCGACGCTGAACCAGTTCAATATTCCGGAGGCGGGGCTGATCCTGTTGATGGGCGTCGATCCGTTCCTCGATATGGGGCGTTCAGCAACCAATGTGATGAGTAACGCGATGGGGGCCGCGCTGGTTTCCCGCTGGGAAGGTGAGCACTTTGGCGAAGGTTGCCGCGGTGAACCTGCGGCCGTGGAGGCCGTGGCCCAGGAAAACGTTCAACCTGTTGAGCAAAAGGCTTGACCCTTTCATCGGCTGATTGCCGTCGGCCGATTTTTATTGGCGGGAAAATACTAATGAAGAGGAAGTTTATTGGTCTTTGCATTATCAGCTTTACCTTGCTGACAGGTGCATCTGTGCAAGCTGGTTCAGCGCCGGATTATGCGCAATTGGTCGAACAGGCTCATACCAAATATAAAAACCTTAATAGCGGCAAGGTCGCGGATTATATCCCGGCGCTGGCAAGCTACGACCCGAATAACTTCGCTATCGTGCTGGTGACGGTCGACGGTAAAACCTATCAGGCCGGTGACGTGAATAAAGCGTTCCCGATCCAGTCTATCTCCAAAGTCTTCACTATGGGGCTGGTCATGCAGCAGAGCGGCCCGCAGACGGTGTTAGAGAAGCTCGGCGCGAATGCGACCGGTTTGCCGTTTAATTCTGGCGTTGGTCTGGAAGCCAGTAAAGGCGCGTTGGAAAACCCGCTGGTTAACGTTGGCGCGATGAGCGCGGTGAGCCTGGTACGCGCCGATAGCAACGCCGACCGCTGGAGCAAAATTAAGTCCAATCTTGATGCCTTCGCTAATGCGGAGCTAATGGTGAACGAAACGGTATTTAACTCTGAGATGGAGACCAATCAGCACAACAAAGCGTTGGCCCATCTGGCGAAGTCTTTTAATCGTTTCTACGGCGATATTGACGGTGCGGTCGAAATATATACCCGCCAGTGCTCGGTGGATGCCAATACCCTGCAGCTGGCGCGCATGGGCGCGGTGCTGGCGAACAACGGCAAATCACCGTTTAACGGTCAGCAGTTGATTAGCCAGCAGTATATGCCCTACGTGCTGGCAGAAATGGCGATCGCCGGATTATATGACGGCAGCGGCAAATGGCTCTACCAGGTCGGTATTCCGGCCAAGAGCGGCGTGGGGGGCGGTATTCTCGCCGTGGTGCCGGGTAAATATTCCGTCGCCGTTTATTCACCACCGCTGGATGAGGCGGGTAATAGCGTGCGCGCACAGGCCGCCATTAAATATATTTCCGATGCCACGCAGGCCAGTATTTTCGTGGCACCAAAACAAAAATTCTGATCCGTTTACTTTGCATTATACGGAGTATCTATGAGTATGGTTTTTAGTTATCAACCCGATTTCCCGTTGTCTACCGATGAAACCGAATATGAATTGGTCAGCAAAGATTTTGTTTCGACGATTCAGGTGGGCGAACGTGAAATGCTTGTCGTGTCGAAGGAAGGTTTAACCTGGCTTGCGCGTCATGCGTTTCACGCGGCGTCGTTTTATTTACGTCCTGCACATATGCAGCAGGTTGCTAATATTCTGGACGATGCCGAAGCCAGCGATAACGATCGTTATGTGGCGCTGCAGTTATTACGCAACGCCGCCATTGCGGCAGAAGAGGAGTTACCGCTGTGCCAGGACACGGGAACGTCCACCATTATTGCCGAAAAAGGACAACAGGTATGGGTGGATGGCAATGAACGGGAAGCGTTAAGCGAGGGCATTTTCCATGCTTTTCAGGAGAACAATTTGCGTTTCTCGCAAAACGCACCGCTGGACATGTACACCGAAGTGAATACCCAGACCAACCTACCGGCGCTGATTGATATCAGTGCGGTGATGGGCAATGAGTATCGCTTTATGTTTATGAATAAAGGAGGCGGTTCGTCGAATAAGGCAGCATTGTTCCAGGAAACCAAATCAATACTTAACCCGACGTCGCTGAAGCGCTTCCTGGCCGAGAAGATGATTACCCTCGGTTCGTCAGCGTGCCCGCCTTATCACATTGCGTTCGTGATCGGTGGCCTGTCGCCGGAGCAAGCGCTGAAAACCGCCAAGCTTGCGTCCACTAAGTATTATGATGCACTGCCGACACAAGGGAATCAGTACGGTCAGGCCTTCCGCGATCATCAACTGGAGGCGGAGTTGCTTAAAGTGGCACAGGAGATTGGGATCGGAGCGCAGTTTGGCGGCAAGTATTTTGCTCATGATATTCGTGTGATCCGCCTGCCACGCCACGGGGGTTCCTGTCCGATCGCCATGGCGCTCTCCTGTTCCGCCGATCGTCAGGTGAAAGCCAAGATCAACAAAGACGGCATTTGGATGGAAAAACTCGAGCGTAACCCGGCTCGTTATCTGCTCAACCGCCATGACGTGGATGCTGAAGCTGAGGTGGTGCACCTCGATTTAACGCTTCCGTTCAATGAAACGCTGGCAACCCTGACGCGTCTGCCGGTATCGACCCGCCTGAGCCTGAGCGGGCCGATTATCGTCGCGCGCGACATCGCCCATGCCAGAATCCAAGAGAAGCTGGATAAAGGCGAGCCGATGCCTGAGTACCTGACCAACCACGTGATCTATTACGCAGGCCCAGCCAAAACCCCGGCGAATCATATCTGCGGCGCGTTGGGGCCAACCACCGGCGGGCGCATGGATTGCTACACCGAGGCGTTCCAGTCCGTCGGCGGCAGCCTGGTGATGCTCACCAAGGGTAACCGCAGCCAGCAAGTGACCGATGCCTGTAAGAAGTACGGTGGCTTTAGCCTGGGGAGCGTTGGCGGTGCAGCGGCGCTCTTGGCGAAAGAGTACGTGATATCGCTGGAGTGCCTGGAGTATCCGGATCTGGGGATGGAAGCCATCTATATGATGGAGGTTAAGAATATGCCTGCTTTTATTATGGTGGATGATAAAGGGAACAACTTTTATCAGTTTGTCGACCAGCCGTCCTGTCACTCCTGCATAAAGAAACTGTGAGGGAATATGCGTACAGACTACGATGACAGTGAGCACAAGCAGAGTCAGCAAATGCTGAAAACCTTAGTGAATGAGCGCGTCAAACGGGCGACGATCAGTAAGGGCGTGATGATAGTCTATACCGGTAACGGCAAAGGCAAGACCACGGCGGCAATGGGGACTGCGGTGCGTGCTATTGGCTACGGGAAAAAAGTCGGCGTGGTACAGTTCATCAAAGGGAAGTGGGACAACGGAGAGTACAACTTTCTCAAGGCCCACAACGTGGATTTCTTCATGATGGGCACCGGTTTTACCTGGGAAACTCAGGATCGGGAAAAGGACATCGCTGCCGCGAACCTGGTCTGGGAAGAGGCCAGGCGAATGCTGGTTGAGCCGGCGTATGACCTGGTGATTATGGATGAGATTACTTACATGATTACCTACGGTTATATTCCGCTGAATGACATTATCGCGGTGCTGCAGAACCGGCCGGAGCACCAGAGCATTATCCTCACCGGTCGCGATTGCCATGAACAACTGATGCTCCTGGCCGATACGGTTACCGAGATGCGCGCCGTGAAGCACGGTTTTGATAAGGGTATCAAGGCACAGCCGGGTATTGACTGGTAACACCCTGCCGGATGCGGTTTAAGTCTTGGAGATGAACAGCACCATCAAGTTTTGAACCGCACCGGCGATCACCTACGGATGTGTCAGTGAAGCTCATTCCACCATGCACTAAACGTCTGATGGGGAATATTGAGTTGAACCGGCTCGCCAATCTTAGGTGTAAGGAGCCTGTAGGTCTGATCCTTGCTTGCTACGGTAATACGCTTGAAGGGGTCGTCCCAGGCATGACTTGCCAGCGCAAAACGCCCAACATGCGCAGGAAGTAACGCACGGGCATTAAGGTCGTTGGCAGCCTGGGAGGCTTCTTCCGGCGTCATATGGATATACGGCCAAAGCGGATCGTACTGCCCCATATCGAGCGCAACCAGGTTAAAGCTTTTGAAACGTTCACCAATGGCTTTGTAGTGTGGCCCATAGCCACTGTCACCGCTGAGTAGGAGTCGATGAGCGGGAGATTCAATGACAAACCCTGCCCATAGCGTCTTGTTTCGTGACAGTGCTCTGCCTGAATAATGACGGGCAGGAATGGCGTAGAACGTCAAACCGGGATCCGTCTGAAAGGACTCATACCAGTCGAGCTCATGAATTTTGCTTTCAGGATAACCCCAGCGTGCAAAATCTTGCCCTATACCAAGAGCGGTGATAACGGCCCCTGTTTTATCTTTAAGACCCTGAATGGTGGGGTAATCCAGATGGTCGTAGTGATCGTGGCTAATCAGGAGATAATCAACGGAGGGAAAATCGTCAGGGGTATAAGGCGTAGTCCCCGTAAAAGCCGCTCCGCCAAATGGAACTGGAGAGGCGCGCGGGCGTAATACAGGATCAACCAGGATCCGTTTGCCGTTAAGTTGAATAAAATAGCCAGAATGCCCCAGCCAAATAACCACATCCTGATTGGGATCCAGGTTCTTCAGGTCCATCTTGACGACAGGAAGCGGCTTTTCGGGGATCAGGCGCTCAGTTTTGGCAAAGAGATAGTTAATATTGACTGTCAGAAAGTTATTCCCCTCTGAAAAAGTCGGTGTATCCACCTGATTTCTGAACTGGCCGTCAATGTAGTTTTTCGACTGCTCAATCCTTGCAAGACGCTCTCCCTCTGGCAATGCCCCAAACACCGCGGTATGCAGGAAAATAGCGATAGCGCCTGTCGCTGCAAGGATAAACAGAGCTAAAAGTGAAAGCCCCCGATGCCGCTTGATAAAGTTCATGTCTATGGAAAATCCTCTGACAGGGTTGCGTTAATCACGCTTTTCAAATTGATAGCGAAGCCCGGCTATTGCACCTTCAAGCACTTCGCGGGAGAACAGACGCAGAGTGATACCCACTGCTGGATTATCGTCAGTGCCATCTGGTCACCATCAGGGCTCCCAGAGCGGCCATTCTCACTGGCGTATGTTTAAGAATGTGACATCTGCTGTTATCTGGAGGCGATACAACGTCAGTAATATTGTCGTTTTTTAAATGCTTATCAGCCTTTATTTTGTGCCAAATCAGTGGGGGACAAACCAACATAACCTCGGTGAGCATAACCGAGCCTAAAGCCGTTGAAAATAGCTAAAAAGAACATGGGTTTATGAATAAAATTCAACAATCAAACAAACATTGTGCATCAGCTGGGGGATGCGGCGATTTGGCGGCTCTGGCCGTAGAGAAAGTCGCATTAGCGTAGGATATTGCTTTTGCCAAGCGGTATCGCTTCTCCTTTCTTTCGCATTTAAATGGGCCGGCGTATGGTCATCATCCGTTTTACCCATGAAGGAAACTCCCTGGGGCAGGGACGTTTTTCTATTTCAGCTAATGTGAACCATTGAAATTCACTGTTGGGAAGAATGCCTGCGGCGAGCCCCGTAAGAGGCTCACCCCGAGTAGCTGCAGGAGTTGAACCAGGCATTACTCAACCTGGCAGACAACTAAGAGTATAAAGCGGACGTTCTGATTGCGATTAATTACCATCGATATATCTGAACGTTCGCTCTTATATAAACCGGAATAGATGCCGTTTAAATAAACCTTATTGTTTACACCCTTGATTTCTTGAGTAATAATTTGGTCCGGGGTTTACGGCTTCAAAACTTCCCTTCTCAAAAATTTTATTATTTTCGATTGATGCGTCATCTATGAATTGGTCTGGGTTGCTGCGAAACTTCATGTAACTAACGTTCACTTTTCCATCACTAGAATATTGAACAACGTCTATTTCCTCCAAATTATCTCGGCTACGGAAGATGGTATTAGTGAGCATCGGTGTAGAGGCCGCGTTAGGAGTGTACAACGGATAAAGCACTCCGCTCATAATCAACCCTTTCTCTGTTATTCGCATTGGTGTCGGAGAGATATCCTTGCAAATAAAAGGTTTAGATAAGTCTATAGGGTTACTGAATATGCCTGCATGAGCAGAGATACTCGCTCCCAATAGTACACCACCAGTAAGAGTCATAAGGACGATTTGAGTTTTTTTCATTAAAAATAGGCCAGTTAAACAATATAAATAATCACTGAAATAGTAAGGCATCCACTGAAAAAATCAACCATACAGTCCCACAATGCTGCTGAGAACAGCTCGTTGTTTGCAATCTTTAATATGGCGTTGGTAAGTTCGCCTTCTCAGTCTTAAGACTTCATTATTCTCATCGAAAATCTTGGTCATCCTATGATGATTTACATAATCATGCCCTAGGAAATCAGAGCTCTCCGGGGAGGCAACATTACTTACGCGATTTGAAATATTGCCAAATAAAGAACATTCTGACTCTGAACTGACCGCCATTCCACCTCTCGACCTGATTCAGTGACGTTGTCAGGTTGCTTGGATACACCATCGATATCCTGCAATGGAGCATTCTCTGCCTGGGTGATAGGCGTTGTTAGAGCAGTTTTCAGATTCCACAGCTTCCGCTTATTGACTCTCGGTGCCAATATTTTAGTTACTGGCTGCCCCCGTCTCCGTAGGGCCACAGCCAGAAATGTTCTCAATCTACCCGGTACTCCACCACGCGCAGCGCCCGAGCATAAACGCCGTATAATGATGCGCTGCACCCAACCAGGCTGGAAAGAACGACCGCCAACCTGGTTAGGAGATTGGCCTTACTTAGCTGCCAGCAAGCACAGTGTCAGCGCCACGTTATAAGAGGCCTCGAAGGACTTCAGGGGTAAAAATTCAAACCGTGAATGGAAGTTGTGCGCACCGGTAAAGAAGTTGGGCGTCAACAGCCCTTTTGCTGACAACGCAGCACCGTCAGTACCGCCGCGCATCGGGATCACTTTCGGCTCAATGTTGAGCTCGGCCAGCGCAGCAAAAATCAGATCAATAGCCCGACGGTCTTCGGTGATGGCGTTGCTGATATTGCTGTAGGTATCGCTGATGTGGTACGTCACGTGGGCGGTCGGGTACTGAGCGGCGATCTTGTCTGCTACTTCACCGATCTGTTTTTTACGGCGTTCAAAATTGGCCAAATCGAAATCGCGGATATTGGCTTTCAGCAGCGCTTCGCTTTGTGAGGCCTGCATACCGTTAAACCAGATATAGCCTTCGCGCCCTTCGGTATGTTCAGGGGTCTGTTGGCGATCAAAGTGGCTGATGTAGTCCATTGCCATCAGCAGCGGGTTCACCAGTACGCCCTTGGAGGACATCGGGTGGCTGGTCACACCGGTAAAACGCAGTTCGGCACTGGCGGCGTTAAAGTTTTCATACACGACTTCGCCCAATTCGCAGCAGTCTATGGTCCAGGCAAAGTCGACATCAAAACGCGCCAGGTCCAGCGCTTTTGCACCACACAGGCCTATCTCCTCGTCGGGCACAAAGGCCACCACGATATCGCCGTGTGCGTGCTCGGCAGTGAGGTTTTCCAGCAACGTCATCACCACCGTGACTGCCGCTTTATTATCGGCACCCAACACGCTGGTCCCGTCGCTGAAAATAATCTCCTCCCCCGGGTAGGCGTTGATTTCCGGGTGTTCCGCCGTGCGTAACCAGATAGCTTTCTCGGCATTCAGGCACAAATCTTCGCCGGTAAAGCGCAGAATTTGTGGGTGAATATCCGCTGACAAACCCACGTCTACGGTATCAATATGGGTGATAAACCCCACGCGTGGCGCGCCGGGGACGTTGCCTTTCTTCACCGCGGTAACCGTCGCATGATCGTCAATCACCACATTGTCCAAGCCAAGTTGGCGCAGTTCCTCCGCCAGCATTTTTGCCATGTCATGTTGGCCGGGCGTGCTTGGCAGCGTGTTGGCGCCTGGGGTGCTCTGGCTGGTGACGGCCAGGTAGCGGAAGAAACGTTGGGTTAACTGCGTAGCGAGCGGTGAAGGCATGGTGTTTTATAGGAACACATCCCGTTTGCAACGGTTGCCAGTGTGTTGACACGCAAGGCGAGGGCAGCCTGCTCGCCTACCCCTGAGTGATACGCTGACTCACGCCTTATTTTCCTGGGGCTTTACTTCCCACCAACAATCCAGATTTAGCGAGTCACGGCCTTACATTGTTTTTGTCATTACCCTGGCTATCAGTGCAATCTTTCTGTATTCATCCTTTTATCAGACGTTAATATTTTGCCAATGGCAGCCTTTAATCAGGGCGGGCGTTGACTTCATTTTTTGTTGTTTGCTGGCGCGATAAATTTAATGTTATTTATTGAGGTGATTAGCACAAGTTTTATTTTTCAGTGGCAGGTTTACCAACAGGAAAATACGGATGATAACTAAAATAACCACGCTTGCGCTGGCAGTAGCGGCGCTGTCAATAAGCTCTGGAGTAGCGGCAAACACACTGGTCTATTGCTCGGAAGGCTCACCGGAAAACTTTAACCCGCAGCTGTATACCGCTGGCACCAGTGTGGATGCCAGTGCGGTGCCAATCTATAACCGGCTGGTGGATTTTAAAGTGGGGACTACCGAATTGCAGCCGAGTCTGGCGGAAAGCTGGGACGTCAGCGAAGACGGTAAGGTCTATACCTTTCATCTGCGCCAAGGGGTGAAGTTCCAGAGCAATAAATATTTTAAACCGACGCGCGATTTTAACGCTGACGACGTGATTTTCTCGTTTATGCGCCAGAAAGACCCCAAGCATCCTTATCACAACGTCTCTAATGGCAATTACTCCAACTTCGAAAGCCTGGAGTTTGGCAAGTTAATCACCGCCATCGACAAGGTGGATGAGCATACGGTGCGTTTCACCCTGGCCCATCCGGAAGCTCCGTTTGTGGCTGATTTGGGGTGGTATTTCGCCTCCATTCTCTCTGCAGAGTATGCCGACGCGATGCTGAAAGCAGGCACGCCTGAGCGTGTCGATATGGAGCCGATTGGCACCGGGCCGTTTGAACTGAAGCAGTATCATAAAGACTCCCGTATTCTGTATACCGCCTTCCCAGACTACTGGCAGGGCAAAGCAAAGCTCGATCGTCTGGTGTTCTCCATCACGCCGGATGCGTCGGTGCGTTATGCCAAGCTTGAGAAAAATGAATGTCAGGTGATGCCATTCCCTAACCCGGCAGACCTGCCGCGCATGAAGGCAAACCCAGATATCAACCTGATGCAGAAAGCGGGGTTGAATACCGGTTTCCTGGCGTTTAATACGCAGAAGGCCCCGCTGGATAACGTGAAAGTCCGTCAGGCATTGGCACTTGCCATCAATAAACCGGCGATCATTGAGGCGGTATTCCACGGTACCGGCACGGCGGCGAAGAATCTGCTGCCGCCAGGGGTATGGAGTGCCGACGATCAACTCAAAGACTACGATTACGATCCTGAGAAAGCCAAGGCATTGCTGAAAGAAGCCGGTTTTGCCGAGGGTATGACCCTCGATCTCTGGGCCATGCCGGTTCAGCGCCCGTATAACCCGAACGCCAAACGGATGGCCGAGATGATCCAGGCCGACTGGGCGAAGGTGGGGGTGAAGGCAAAAGTGGTGACCTTTGAGTGGGGCGAGTACCTGACGCGCGTGAAAAACGGTGAGCATCAGGCGGCGCTGATGGGCTGGACTACCGCTACTGGCGATCCGGACAACTTCTTTGGCCCGCTGTTTACCTGTACGGCTGCTGATGGGGGCTCCAACTCGGCGAAGTGGTGTTATCAGCCTTTTGACAAGTTGATTCTGGCGGCGCGTGCCGAGAGCAATCACGACAAGCGCGTGACGCTCTACAAAGAAGCCCAACAGATGATGCACGATCAGATGCCAGCAGTGATGATTGCTCACTCAACGATTTTCGAACCGGTACGCAAAGAGGTGACCGGGTATGAAATCGATCCGTTCGGCAAACACATTTTTTATCAGGTGGATGTGAAGTAAGTTTACTGTTGCAAGAGAAGGGCACGGTTCTACATTGATGCACTCAGGGCTGCAAACTGATTCGGGCTTATTCAGCCTGATGAGGAATGAGGCCCTTTTTATGATGGCCGATGGCGCTAGCCATATTATATTCTTGTGTAGGGGGCATCGTTCGATAAACAGCAATCGTTTAGGGCGCTTTAATACGTAACAAGAATACGCATAACCCCTTTACCAGGCATTGCGTATATTTGATCGCCGGCGCAATTGCGTGTGAGGTGTTGTGCTACTCTTTTGTCTCAATCACAGGGGCAGACAATGGATATACAAAGTATTTTCCGTGATGTTAAATTAGGCAGTATTGAAATCAGCGTACTCAAGTATATACAGGCCGATCCTGAAAAGTGTATTCAGCAGGGGATTCGCGGTGTTGCGGAGAAATGCCACAGTAATCCTTCAACTTTAGTTCGTCTGGCAAAAAAACTAAAATTCAGCGGTTGGCTGGAAATGGTCTATTTCATCAAGTTCAACATCACCCTACCCAAGCTGGATGTCACCAATGATGTTGACTTTATGAGTATTCAGCCGCCAGAAAAAGTCGCCCCTTTGCTACAAGGCCTGGTGCATGAAAGGATCCTTATCCATGGCAGTGGGTTTTCTCAGCTTATTGCCCAATATATCTATAATAAATTCCTTGTCACCGGCGTAAATGCAAGCCTGGCTCTGTGGCCAGATTATGAAATCCTTGAGCAGAAAAATGCCAATAAATATGATTCAATATGGCTGGTTTCCAAATCTGGCCGTAGTTCATCCGTGTTAAGCTGGGTGAAAGCGCTTGAGCGTAAAAATATCAATCTCGTCTGTTTTACAGGCGATCACCAAAGTCCCTTGGCGCAGGCTGCCGATGTCTCTTTTCTTATTCATGATCCGCAAAAATACGATGATGATATCTACTGGTCTAACCCTTTCTTTGGCTACTGCATTCTTGGATTTGAGCACCTTCTCAAGCTGTGGTTTATGCAGAAACAATAAGCCGGGGGCGCCCTCTGACGCCCCCGGTGAGGTTACCGCCAGTTCTGACCCTGCGGCCCTTGCAAATAGGCTGATACCAATTTCTCCGCTAATGACCAAGAACCCACTAACGGATGCGCCATCAATGCTCTGACCGCCAGTGCTCGGTTCTGAGTGAGGATAGCCTCGACCGCCAGGCGTTCATATTCCTTCACGCAGGAAATCATGTTTTTCTGGGCTTGGGGCACATGAACGGGTTTTACCGGTTTTAATCCCTCCTTGCTCAGATCGCAGCTGATTTCGATTACATCATCGGGATAGAGGAAATCCAACGTATCATTGTTAGTAAGAGATACGACGATACGCTTTGTGGTGTCGCTGTTCACGGCTTCTAAAATATCCAGTGCGACGCCTGCATAACCGCCACTGTCTGGTTCTTCTATAAACTGTTGCAACGTGAGAGGTTCCCTGGTGTGGAATTTCTCTTGCTGCGACTCATTTTTCATATAGCTATTTTCTCGGCGAAGATAATGCTTCATCCAGAGCGTAAAGGCTTGCGCAGGATCGGCCTTAACATCTATGCGCATCAGTTCTTCGCGCATGTCCTGGTTAATTTTCGCGATCTGCTCCCCGCGCGTTTCACCAGAATCCTGAATAGCCTTCAGCGCTTCTTCTTTGTAGTAGTAATAATATAAGTATTCATTTAATAACTGTTTGTCACATAAGCGAACCAACTCCGGTGAAAAATACTGCATTGCTGTCTTGGTATACAGATCGGGAGAGGCGATAAGCCGGTCAGTGACATCCTCACCACGAACCGTAAAGTGCGTGAACCAGGAGAAATGATTCAACCCGTAACACTCAACCTGCAATTCACTTTCATCACAGTTTAGAATCGAAGGAAGCTCGCGGATCAGCTCTGACGGAGCATCGCAAATTCCGTATACCCGGCGCTTAAAGCCAGATTTGATGATGGCTTCTGTCACTAATCCAGAAGGATTGGTGAAGTTAAATAAAATGGCATCAGGGGCGGCATGCGCTTCTATTAATTGGCAGTAATTCAAAATGGCCGGAATAGAACGCATCGCCATCGCAAATCCACCTGCGCCAGTCGTCTCTTGGCCTAACGTATTGTGCTCAAGGGCGATACGCTCGTCACGAATGCGGCTTTCATCTCCCCCAACGCGCAAGGTCGTAATCACGTAGTTGGCACCCTGTAATGCCGATACCGGATCGGTAGTTTGACTAAACTCAATATCAGGGCGAATGGTTTTAAAAATATAACTGGCGATCTCGCCAAAGATAGCCAGATTTTCCGCTGAGCTATCGAGGAATACCACGCTAGTCAGCCCAATACGATGTGCATTATAAGCCAGAGATTTAGCCAGGAATGGGGAGCGAACGCCGCCTCCACCTAATACGGTCAGTTTCATAGGTACTCCAAATTTAATGATTAGCCAGCCAGGTATCAACTTTTGAGCGTACTTGCCCAACTTTGACGCCATAAATGACTTGTACTTCATTTCTATTTCGCACGATGCCATTGGCACCGGTTTGCTTTAATACGGCTTCGTCTACAATGGTTAAATCATAAAGCGTTACGCGCAGGCGAGTGAAACAATTATCGATGGAAATAATGTTCTGCTTTCCACCCAAGCCCTTGATGATATTATCGGCCTGTGAATCACCGCTCGCTTTATCCTGTTGTAACTTTTCCTGATAATCTTTCTTGTTATATAACTTAACCTCGCTGTCATCTTCCCGGCCCGGCGTTTTAAGATTTAACTTTATGACCAGGAAACGGAATATGGCGTAATAAGCAATGAATTGGCCGATGCCGATAACGATATACAGTGGCCAGCGCGTCAATGTGGCGGGTAGCGGCAGGTTGTAAGCCAGGAATTCGATTAAACCGGCTGCTCCCCACGGCCTGACAGTGAAAATATCGCAAATGGCTTGAGATGCCGCCGTCAAGATAGAGTGAATAAGCCAGAGAAGCGGTGAAATAAACAGGAAGGTAAACTCAATGGGTTCGGTGATCCCGGTTAAAATAGACGTGATAATCGCAGGCAATAAAACGGCTTTAGCCAGCATTTTCTTTTCGGGTTTGGCCGTGTGATAAAATGCCAGCGCAGCACCGGAAAGACCGAAAATGGTGGTCATGCCTTGCTGTGAAAAACGAAGCGCATCGTTCATCACCGGTGTCAGGTCTGGATGCCGCATGTAAGCCAGGAAAATGGCCTGCGTGCCGGAGACGGTCTGGCCGTCAACCATCAGCGTTCCACCAATTTGTGTGAGCTGGAACGGTGACCAGACAAAGTGATGTAACCCGGTGGGGATCAAGAATTTCTCGAAGAAGCCATAGACAAACACGCCCGCGACGCCCGCATTTTTCATAAAGCTGGTGAGGGCTGTAATACCATGAGTCATAAATGGCCATAGCCAGGTAAAAGCAATGGCGTAAAAGATAACGACCGGCGTCATGGCTATCAGCGTCAGTTTTGCTCCTCCGTACATAGCGAGTGCGCCAGGCAATTCTATCTCTGAAACTTTGTTATGTACCCAGGCAATAGTACATCCGAGAATGATTCCGAGGAATATCCCCATATCCACAACGACAAAACCCAATAATTGAGTTTGCCCGGTACCGTAATATTCATCGTTTATTTTATTGGCGATGCTGTGAGTAAATTCCAGCCAGGAGTGGTTAGCCCCCAGAAACATAATAAAGCACATGACTGCAACCAGGGCGACTTCCGTTTTTTTATCCTTTGCCAACCCATAACTTATGCCAACACAAAAGAGTAAGCCCAGGTTGCCAAAAAGGGGCCAAAAGGTATCGCCGAGTAGCTGGCCTAGCTGATGCAGAGCGCTGGTTTCAGAAACTAATGCAGGGTTTGTTAATACTGAGCTTAACGCAAGAATTAAACCTATTACTGGCAAAAATAGTACTGCACCGATCATCGCCCTAGAGAATTTCTGCATACTCTCCAGAGTACGTTGCCGTATTCTAGACATAGCCGTTCCTTTATTATTTATAGGGTGGATTAATTATTATAAGTACACTTCCAGTATTTTCTTTATATCAACCACGCAATGAAAAAGAAACCTGTTGCGAAAAATAGGTACAAACAGTCAGTAAATGCATACCTGTTTCATGTGCCGCGCTAGCCGCCTGAAAAAGGGCGTGTCGCCGCCCCGCATGGCGCACGCTGTGAAGAGAGTTGATGGGTGGCTTTTCTCTATTCCATGCAGGCCCAAGCTAAGGCTGGGCCGTCTGTTCACTGGACCTGCGCGGTTTTAAACGCCCCGCTAGCGTAATGTGCGTGGCTGCATCTTCCTGATTGCACAGGTATTCCACTGCCAGACGGCCTAACTCGCTATAAGGTAATTGGATACTGGTCAGGGGAGGGATCAACTGCTCCGAAATTTTCTGATCGTCATAGCCCGCAATCATTATCTCTGCTGGAATTTGCACGTTGTTAACGGCTAAAGCCTGATAGCAGCCAATGGCGAGCCAGTCACTGGCACAGAAGATGGCATCTGGGCGCTCGCTCAGTTGCAGTAAGGATTCCGTCACCCTGTAGGCTTCATTGAACTGCCAGTTGGTTTGCCGGATCAGGGATTCATCGCTGAGGATCCCCGCTTGCGCTAACGCGGCCTGATAACCAGCCACACGTTGGCGGCTGGCCTCCATCCAGGGTTCACCCGTGATATGGGCGATCCGTCGCGCACCCTGTGCGATCAGGTGACGGGTGATCTGGAAGGCATTGGCATAATCGTCAGGAATGAACGAGGGTAACAGGGGCGACGCGGGTGCGTATTGGTTGAGCAAGACCAGCGGAAGATGAGTGCAATCCTGAAAAGCCGTCATATCAATCACGGTAGTGATGGATGAGGCCAGGATGATACCGACGCAGTTACGCTTTTCCTGCTGGCGAATAATGCTAATAGCGACGTCAGTGTCATTATCGTATTCATACACCACCAGGACCACTTCATTTCGCCAGGCGGATTCACGTGCATTGCTGATGGCATCGATAAAGGGATCGTAACTTTGCAATGAGCTGATCAGCAGCACGATTTCTTGCTGATTTTGCGATGAGTGTATGGTCGGCAGACGATCGTAACCAAGCTGTTCGGCAACCGCGATCACCCGCTGGCGCGTCTCATTGCTCAGTTTGATTTGGCTGGATTGATTGAGTACTAACGACACCGTAGCCTGAGAAACACCGGCTGCTCGCGCGATATCGTTCATTGTTATCTTGTTTTTCCGCTTCATCATGGCTCCCCGTTAGGAACAACATCATAGCGTATTAGCGGCGTTGTTCGTCAGATTCATCGGTGTTTGTTCACGTTTCTTCTTCATCGACACAGAGAGTTTGTGATTGCTGTCGCTTTTCTGAACACCGCTGTTTGCTCATTTATTCGCTAAGTAATATTTATTAGCTAATTATTATTAGTTAAGAGGTGAGCATGAAGCAGCAGTGGACTAAACAGCAGGCGCAGGCGTGGTATCAGCAGCAGGGGTGGCTTTGCGGTTTCAATTATCTGCCTTCAACGGCGGTAAACTGGACTGATATCTGGCAGAAAGAAACCTTTGATGCACCAACGATTGAGCGTGAGTTGGGGTGGGCGGCGGCGGCTGGCTATAACACCCTGCGTATCAATTTACCGTTTATTGTCTGGGAGCATGATCGCGATGGGTTGTTTGCGCGTATCGATCACTTTCTGGCATTAGCGGATAAGCAAGGTTTTCGTACCATGCTGACCTTAATGGATGATTGCGGATTTTCCGGTGATGAGCCTTACCTGGGGCCGCAGAAGTCGCCGGTTCCTGGCAAGCACAATAGCCAGGCGGCCGCCAGCCCTGGCCGTGATAAAGTCTGTGATCGTGAATGCTGGCCGCAGATCGAGCGTTATATTCGCGATGTGATCCGCCAATTCCGTTGCGATAACCGGGTGCTGCTGTGGGATCTTTATAATGAACCGGGTAATCGGGGGATTTTCGCAACGGGCACGGTTGAAGTGCAATATGACGAAAAGCTTGAGCTATTTGCCCATGAGCTTATGCAACTGGCATTCCGCTGGGCACGGGAAGAAGATCCGCAACAGCCATTGACGGTCTGCGCCTGGCGTCTGCCCGCAGAGGTGGACAACGAAACCTTCTATCAGCACCCCTTAGATCAAACCGCACTGGCGATGTCAGATGTGATCAGTTTTCATGCCTATACCCATACCGCCCGTATGGTGGCCATTATCAGCCAGTTGCAAAAGCTGGAGCGGCCTCTTTTCTGTACCGAATGGCTGGCCCGCCATGTCGGCAGCACCATTGAAGAACAACTGCCATTGATGTATGCCGCCAATGTTGCGCCTTATCAGTGGGGGTTGGTGCGCGGCAAGACCCAGACCTGGCTCCCGTGGCCAGTGGTCATGAAAGAGTCTGCCGACTATTGCCGATTATGGTTCCATGACGTGTTCGAGGAGAACGGGATCCCGTTTTCCCGCAATGAAATCGACCTGATCAGAAAGCTCAGTCAGATTGCGCGCCAAGCGAAGGCGTAATTTTCCTATCCGATAAGCATACCCGGCAGGCATTTGTCGGGTAGCAAGGTGTACACTATGGCAAATACAATGAGAATACCTTCACGTGAGTTGTGGTCTTATTTTGGCTATGGTTTAGGTCAGTGTTTTAGTTTTGGTTTAGTGGGTTCATTCATTAACTATTTTTATACCGATGTGCTGGGCATTTCTGCGCTGGCGGCGAGTACCATCTTTCTTATCGCCCGTGCCTGGGATGCGATTCACGATCCGCTGTTTGCCAGCATTATGGATACGATTAACACCCGGTTTGGCAAGTTTCGTCATTTCTTGTTAATTGCTCCACTGCTGATCACCGGCGTCACGCTGCTTTCGTTCTATAAAATCGAAGCAGATATGACGACGAAAATTCTCTATGCTGGCGTAACCTATATTTTGTGGGGCACGCTATACGCGATTTCTGATATTCCATTCTGGTCAATGTCTTCAGTGATGACCAACGACTCCCGGCAGCGTACCCGTGCGGTGACCGCAGCGATGCTGGGCGTTAATGCCGGTATTGCCTGTGCGAATATTTTCTTCCCAAAACTGACAGCATACTTTGCGCCGTATAGCGATGATAAAGGCTATTTCATGGCGGCGTTGGTCATGATGCTAATCGGCCTGCCGTTAATGTTGAACGGTTTCTTCCAGATTAAAGAGCGGGTACCACCAAGCGCCGAGAAAATCACCATTCGCGACACGTTTCATAATCTGCGACAGAATAAGCCGTTATTTATTATTCTAATGTCATTCTTTTTTTGCGTATTCCACAACGTTGCCAACGGCATCTATATCTACTTTTTTATCTACAATATGGGTGATGCCAGTCTGCAAATGGCCATTGGTTTGATGGGGATCGTGGCGGCGGTTGTGTGTCTTACTGCCCCGATGCTGACGCGCAACGTGCAGAAACGAAAACTGTTTATGATCCTTTGTGGCCTGGATATTGCTGTACGTGCCGTGATGTGGATCGCGGGTTATCAGCAAGTGGCGGTACTGTTCGTCCTGCTTGGCCTGAGCACGATCTTTGTGATGATGACCAATATCCTTACCTCTTCAATGATTGCTGACACCATTGAGTATGCGGAATACCACACTCATAAACGCTGTGCTGCCATCACTTTTTCTGGCCAAACATTTACTGGAAAAATGTCTGTTGCGGTGGGCGGGGGGCTGATTGGGGTATTTTTGACGCTGATTGACTATATACCACAGGCGCAAAGCCAAACCGATAGCGTCTTGAACGGGCTCTTTTTCGGTATTTGTGTTCTCCCTGCCATCGGTTCGCTGATACGCCTTGGTTTCATGTCACGCTTTACCTTCACCGAAGATAAACATGCTGAAATATGTCGTTTATTGGCTGAGCGTAACGCTGTGCGGGTGGGGGATAAAGAAGAACCGGGTAATCTGGCCAGCCAGGTCAGTACACATTAACCCGCGCTGATGTCGATGAACGTCGGTATGAGTGGAGAAAAATAGAGATTCTCGCCCCGGAAAACGGGGCGAGCAGGTTAACGTGCGTTTACCCGACCCAGTCTGCTTTCAGGCTTGGCCGGGGAGGGAATTACAGTTCAATCACCAGGCGCGACTCATCAGTGTCTGGTGTAATCATTACGCCCAGTTTGCCTGCCGCGCTTTGCCCCTGCTTCACCGCTTTCACGCTTTCAATGTTACGTAGGCATAACGTCCAGCCTTTCGCCTGACCTTCTCCTGCCACGGTCAAGGTATCGCCTTCGCGCTTCACTTTCAGGGTGAAAATGACCGTACCGTCTGGCGCGGGGATTTCGCCTATCGCTTCGCGCCCTTCATCGAGATGGAACAACTGGAATGCCGTACCTTCATGCCAGGCATACTCCGGTTGCTGGTCGTTATTGCCCAGCGCCAATATAGTATTGTCACGAACGTAAAGTGGCAGGCTCAGGAACGTGTGTTTTTCCTTATGCCAGCGGTTGCCCTGGGCTTCCACGTTGCTGTAAAGGTGTGTCCACCTTCCTTCTGGCAGATAGAATGCGACGTCTCCGTCTTCGCTGAAGACCGGGGCGACCACCAGCGCATCCCCCAACATGTACTGGCGATCCAGATAGTCGCAGGCGGGATCGTCTGGGAAGTCGAGCATCATGGCGCGCATCATCGGCGTGCCGGTTGTATGGGCCAATGTGGCTTGACGGTAGAGGTACGGCATCAGGCGGCATTTCCACTGGGTGAAGTGGCGTACTACGTCGCAAGCCTCATCGTCATAAGCCCATGGCACACGGTAGGATTTGCTGCCGTGCAGGCGGCTGTGGCTGGAGAGTAACCCGAATGCACACCAGCGTTTATAAACGTGTGCCGGGGCTGTGTTTTCGAAACCGCCGATATCATGGCTCCAGAATCCAAAGCCGGACAGGCCGAGAGATAATCCGCCGCGCAGGCTTTCCGCCATGGATTCATAGTTGGCATAGCAATCGCCGCCCCAGTGAACCGGAAACTGTTGAGCCCCCACCGAGGCCGAACGGGCAAACAATACGGCCTCCTCTTCACCCCGTTCCTGCTTGAGCACATTCCACACCAGTTCGTTGTAGATAAAAGCGTAATGATTGTGCATCTTCTGCGGGTTGGCACCGTTATGCCACACCACGTCTGTCGGGATGCGTTCACCGAAGTCGGTCTTAAAGCAGTCGACGCCCATGCGCACCAGGCGTTTTAGATGCCCGGCATACCAGTCGCAGGCCGCTGGGTTGGTGAAATCGACAATGGCCTGCCCTGGTTGCCATTTATCCCATTGCCATACAGCCCCATTCGGGCGCTTGAGCAGGTAGCCTTTCTCTTTTCCTTCCTGGAACAGGGGGGATTTCTGGCCGATGTAAGGGTTTATCCACACGCAGATCTTCAGGCCTCTGGCTTTCAGGCGTTGCAACATCCCTTCTGGATCTGGGAAGGTCACCGGATCCCATTCGAAGTCACACCATTGGAAAGCCTTCATCCAGAAGCAGTCAAAATGGAATACGTGCAGCGGCAATTGGCGCTCTGCCATACCGTCGATGAAGCTGTTCACCGTTGCTTCATCATAGTTGGTGGTAAATGAGGTCGTCAGCCACAGGCCGAACGACCAGGCGGGCGGTAGTGCCGGTCTGCCAGTAAAGCGCGTGTAGCGGTCCAGCACCGCTTTTGGCGTCGGGCCATCGATCACGAAGTATTCGAGGTATTCCCCTTCGACGCTGAACTGTACTTTAGACACTTTCTCCGAGCCTATCTCAAAAGAGACACACTCAGGATGATTTACCAACACACCGTAGCCGCGGTTGGTGAGATAGAACGGGATATTTTTATAGGATTGCTCGGTACTGGTGCCCCCGTCGCGGTTCCAGGTTTCCACCGTCTGGCCGTTTTTCACCAGAGCGGTAAAACGTTCACCCAGACCATAGACGGTTTCCCCCACGCCGAGGTCAAGGCGTTCAAACATAGCGTTGCGCTGCTGAATTGCGTCTTGCACATAACCATTATTCTTTGCTGTGCTGCCGGTAATGCGTCTGCCATCGCGCAGAAAATCCAGCGCCCAGTGGTTGCCTTTGGTGAGGCGCACGCTCAGGTCGCCGCTTTTCAGTTCAGCAAAGGCGTCGGTGTTCTGTATGCTCACCTTCACGTCTTGCTGCACCTGCAGCGGATAGTGCGGACCGTGGTTCTCAACCCCCTGAAAATGCTCAATACGTACCCCGATAATGCCCGTCTGTGGTGAGAAAAAACGCAGGGTAAACAGCGGGGTGTCCAGTTGCGCTGCACGTTCGCTAACGTCTTTGGTGCCAGCGTACACCACCATTTCATTATCACGCTGTTCGACGTCAAAGACCTGAAGTGGATGGATCAGGGTTAAGCCGGGTTGAATGAGCCAATTACCGTCACTGATTTTCATTATTTTTCCTCTTACTGCTGAAATTCTTTAGAGACAGGGGATTCGTCGAACTGTTGCTGATTGCGGCGCGCACCCTGAGCCAGATCGCTGAGGATGTTTCTCAGGAACGGCGTTTTCAGGGTGTAGTAGCGTTTGGCAACAATGGCGCTGAGCAGATAGCAGACACCTGGGATAAGAGTGAACAGCGCAATAATGATGCTGATTGTCGTGTTGGTTTGCGTGGCGGCTCCGGCCTGATAACCGGCGCCTGCCAGCATCCAGCCAATCAGCGCGCCGCCGATGGCAAGGCCGAGTTTCAGTACAAACAACGTCCCGGCAAAGCTGATACCGGTGAGGCGTTTGCCGTTCTGCCATTCACCGTAGTCCACGGTGTCTGACATCATGACCCACTGAATAGGGGTAACGAGCTGGTGCAGCACGCCAATCACAAAGATGAAGATGAACAGGGTAATGCTGGCATGCATCGGCACAAAGAACATGACAAAGCTGAGTACTGCCAACAAGGCGTTGGTCCACCAGAAAACGCTGACTTTGCATTTCCAATCGGTGAGGGGTTTAGCGAGTGCGCTGCCGAACAGGTTACCAACGCAGTAGGTGGTGAGGAAGATAGCGAACAGCTCCGGCTGGCCGAGGATCCAGGTGACGTAATACATCATCGCGCCGCCACGGATCGCCACTGCCATAATATTGAGGATGGTGAGCACACCGACCACGCGCCACTGATCGTTCTGCCAGATATCGCGCAAGTCCTCACGAACCGGTGTGGTATTCGGCGGCGCTTCCACACGTTCTTTGGTGGTAAAGAAGCAAACCGCCAGCATGATGAAGGCCACCACGGAGAGCACGGCAATCCCTCCCTGGAACCCCGCCGCTTTATCTTCACCACCAATCAGATTGACCAGCGGCATCATCAGCACGGTAGACAGCATGCCGCCCGCCGTTGCCAGCACGAATCGCCAGGACTGGAGAGAGATGCGCTGCGTTGGGTCGTTAGTAATGACGCCACCCAGCGCACAGTAAGGAATGTTAACCACGGTATACATCAGCGTCAGTAGCGTGTAAGTCACGGCGGCATAGATCATTTTGCCGTTCATGCTGAGGTCTGGTGTGCTGTAGGCAAACACGCAGACGATGCCGAACGGCACGGCACCAAACAGGATCCATGGCCGGAATTTACCCCAACGGCTGCGGGTGCGATCCGCAATCAGCCCCATGCACGGGTCAGAAATAGCATCCAGCGCGCGGGCCAACAAGAACATAGTGCCGACAAACCCGGCGGGAATACCAAAAATATCAGTATAAAAAAACATCATGTATAACATGACGTTATCAAACACGATGTGACTGGCGGCATCCCCCAGTCCGTAACCAAATTTTTCCTTTGCGGAAAGAATCTGACTGCTCATCTTCGCGCTCCTTGGGCCTGATGGCGTGAAATGTCGATTAATGATTTTTAATCGATCAAATGCGAAGGGCGGTATTCTGTTTTCTGGTTATCTGTTTACGAGTTTTTATAACTGGGACAGAGGTCGCATAAATTAAATGGGGGATGTCATGTGGCAAGAGAATACAATACTTGGCTGCAGTATGGGCTTTAACGTCATCCGGGAGGGTAATTCATGTTAATACACGGCCGTTTGGTTGCCGAGCATTAGCCTGATAGTGAGCGGATATTCGATTTATTTACCCGCGTTTTTTTCTCTTTGGCTATTTAATCCCAAGTGCTCAGTACGGCAGTTGTATATTTTATTGTTGAAAAGCGCAAACATTTTGTACCAATTTCATCACCAGAGCGTTAATTCGTACAGAATAAAGTGGGAACGCGGTCATATTAACTCGGATGGCTCTCTCTTTCTGCGGTTTTTTTTGACCATCATCAGAATGTTGCTGAAAAAAATGGACACAGTAAGTATTTCGATAAGCCAACGCAGTTTCACCAGCGGAGGGTTATTTTGTCATACGATAATGAGGAAATGATATGAGCGAACAGCAACAAAATATTTCCCCCACGGCAACAGAAACAGCCCCGGTTCGCTGGGGGGCTTACGTTGCACTCCTTTTTGCCATGGTGTTTTTTTCGGGGTTGCTCGGGGGGAAGGAATGGTATGGCGTATTCGACTTCACCACGCTGAATGGCTCATTCGGCCGCGTTGTCAGCGGCGTCACTCAGAGTGGCGATGCACTTAATGTCACCAACAGCGCTTTTCGTGGTACCGGTGGTAACGGCGCCATGGACGGTTTTCTTTTCGCCTTTGGTTTGATTCCCGCCGTCATGTTTGCCTTGGGGATGATTAACGTTCTCGAACATTACGGTGCACTGAATGCGGCACGTAAGCTGTTGACCCCATTATTACGCCCGTTGCTTGGGCTGCGCGGTAACACCGGTTTGGCGCTTATTGGCAGTTTGCAGAGCACCGACGTTGGCGCTTCATTAACGCGTAAGCTGGTGGATGAGAAACAGATCACCGAGAACGAAAAAGACGTCTTTACCATGTTCCAGTTCTCTGCTGGTGCGATGATCACCAATTTCTTCTCTTCTGGCGCAGTGTTGTTCACGCTGGTGGCAGTGGATGGAACCCTGGCCGTGCCTGCCTCGATCGGCTTGTGCATCGTGGTGATGTTTTTTATGAAAATTGTTGGCGCGAATATCCTGCGTCTATTGCTGAAAATGCGCCGTAAAGAGGCCGCAGTTTCTGAAACCAATGAGGCATAAGGAGCACGCCATGAGCATGTCAACTGAATCCAAACCTATGATCACCGATGTCTTTGTTGCTGGCGCACGTAAAGGCTGGAACATTGCAACGACCAGCACCCTGCCTAACGTACTGATGGCGTTTGTGGTGATTAAAGCCCTGACCATCACCGGTGCGCTGGATGGGCTGGCCTTCATTTTTGCCCCTCTGATGCAACTGTTTGGCTTGCCGGGCGAGGCGGCAGCGGTACTGATTGGCGGCTGGATGTCAATGGGCGGTGGGATCGGCGTTGCCGTCAGCCTGTTCGACAGTGGCAGTCTGACGGGACAGCATCTGGCGATCCTGGCACCCGCCATCTATCTGATGGGGTCGCAGATCCAGTATGCCGGACGCATCCTCGGGGTGATTGGCACCAGCGCCAAGTTGATCCCGTTGATGATAGCGATCTCGGTCCTTAACGCCTTCGGCGCCATGTTGCTGATGCGTATTTTTATCCAGTAATGCCAGGGAGTGCGGGCGTTGCTCGTACACGTCTTGATTTCAGTACGGGGCGGCAATCAGGCCGCCGATGACAACAGAGGAAACACCATGCAATTAGACGACTATCTGGCAGAGTTGGCCTCATTGGTGAATGTCGATTGTGGGACTGCTACGCTGGATGGCGTAGCCACCGTGGCAGGCATCATGCATGAAAAATACCGTCAGCTCGGTTGGCACAGTGAAATTGTCGATCTGGGTGACAAAGTCGGCCCTGGGGTCTTTGCGACCAACCGGCCACATAGCGCACATTTTGATGTGTTGCTGGTGGGGCATCTCGATACGGTTTTTCCCGTGGGGACCGTTGCGGAGCGCCCGATGAGCATTCGCGAGGATCGTGTTTATGGCCCCGGCGTAGGGGATATGAAAAGCGGATTACTCAATATGCTTTGGGCGATGCGTGAGTTATCTGCTGAGGCGAAAGACCGCCTTTCTATCGCCATTGCCATGAACCCGGATGAAGAGACGGGTTCACTCCACTCTGCGCAATGGATTGATGATTTAGCGAAACGCAGCCGCTGCGTATTGGTGTGTGAGGCCGCCCGTGCCGATGGATCACTGGTCAAAGCGCGCAAGGGAATGGCGCGTTATGCGCTGGAGTTTCATGGTGTTGCTGCTCACGCCGGTAACGATCCTGAAAAGGGACGTTCAGCCATTAATGAAATGGCGCACTGGATATTACACCTTAATCACCTGGCCAATGCCGAATTGGGCACTACGTTGAACGCCGGGGTGGTTAGCGGTGGCGCGGCGGCCAATGTGGTTGCGGATTATGCGCAGGTCATTGTTGACGTCCGTTTTTGGCAGAACGACGAATTTGAGCGTATCGATAGCCTGATGCGCGCCTCGGTTCCCGCGTGTTTTACGGCGGATGTTCGTCTCGACGTCACCCTGCAGGCACATTCGCCAGCAATGGCACCTTCAGAAAAGACCCAGCAACTGATGGAAAGGGTCGAGTCTGCCGGGAAGCTGGAGAATATCGATATTCGCTGGCAGGCAGTCGGTGGGGGATCGGATGCCAACCATACCGCTGCGCTAGGGGTGCCGACGCTGGATGGCTTTGGCCCGATTGGTGCCGGGTTCCATAGTGCGGCAGAATATCTGGAATTGAGCAGTATTGAGCCGCGCGTGCGCCTTTTGCGCCGGGTGATCGAATCGCTCTGAACCTGTGATTAAAGGGCTTTCTCTACCAGGCAATAGGCGGTGTCTATTGTTTAACCTGGTAGCGATAGCCCATGCCATGCACGGTGCGGATCAGCTGCGGGTTATTCGGATCGTGCTCAATGGTTTTACGCAGCTTTGAGATATGCTGATCCAGTGTGCGGCTGTTAGGCAGATAGTCATAGCCCCAGGCCGCATCGAACAACATTTCGCGCGTGACGACCTGGTTCCTGTGTTGGTAGAGACAGTCCAGGATTTTGATCTCCCGCAGGGAGAGCTCCAGTCGCGCAGTCTGGCGCAGGGCGCACAACTCATTGGGGTAAACGGTTAAATCGCCAAAGCAAAAGCTGACGTCAGGCTGGGGACTTTTGTTGTTCAGACAACGTCGGGCGATGGTTTTGATCCTGGCTCTTATCTCATGAATACCAAATGGCTTGCTGATATAGTCATCGGCCCCCAGTTCCAGCCCGACAACCCGGTCGATCTCTTCATCCTTGGCTGATAAGAAGACGATCGGGATATGCTCATCCATTCTGCGAATTTGACGGCATACTGCGTAACCGTCCAGTTCCGGCATCATGATATCCAGAATGATAAAGTCAGGTTTTTCCTGCTGGTACTTTTCCAACGCCACTTTGCCATTCTCTGCGGCAATCAGGGCGTATCCTTCACGGGAAAGGGCTTCCACCAGTCCCTGACGAATGTGGATATCGTCCTCAACGATCAGTATTTTCATGACGACTCCCTGTGGTTATCACGATCCATCGGCTGCGCGGCAGTAGTGCGCATCAGCCGTAAAGTAAAACACACCCCGGGTGACTGCGGGGTCACCAGGATCTTGCCACCCAGGCTGTGCGCCAGCTGTTGGGCAATCGTCAGGCCGATACCGGTGCCTGACACGCCTTCGGTAATGTCTGATTTCACTCGGTAAAACGGGGTAAATATCATCTTGAGCTCGTGTTCCGCGATGCCCTGCCCATAATCTCGCACGCGAATATCGATAAAGTCTGCGCCGGTGACGACCTGCAAATCGACCCGTTTTCCTGCTGCCGCGTACTTCTCTGCATTACTCAGGAAGTTGCTGATAATTTGCGTCAGGCGGTCGATATCGCTGCTTACGATGGCATTTTCACCCAGCGTGAGTGAGATCGTCATTCCCTTGGCCTGGAGTGAGGGGGCAAAGGTATCAGCGATCTGCGCCAGCAGGTGATTGACGTCAACAGGCTGGAAATGCAGCTTGGGCTCGCGGGTAAAGGTCAGAATATTTTGGATCAGGCGTGATAAACGCTGGCTTTCATCGATGATAACCGCCAGATAGCGCCCGCCCTCATCCTGTTGTTCATCACGTTGTTCTTTCAGCAACTCGGCGTACAGCGTGATATTGGTCAGGGGGGTTTTCAGCTCATGGGATACCTGGCTGACAAAATTCACCTGCTGGCGGGCGAGCCGCGCCGCCTGGGTATACTCCCGGTAGAGACGGAAAATAATCAATCCTATGATGGCGAGCAGCAGCAGGATAAACGTGCCGCCCCACAGATAGAGCGCGGTGGTACTCACCGACTGACCATAATAGCTTATCTGCCAGGCCGAAAGAGGATAGGGCAGGTTTTGCTTATCCAGCCGCTGTTGCCCGGCTAATGATGCGTAAGGATTGCTTTGATACAGCAAACGCCCATTTTCTTCCAGCACCAGCGTGTCGTTGCCAAAGTTGACCTGGGTGGCATTCATCACATCCGAGAGCAATTTGATGTAAGAGACGCGAAAGCCAAGGATGTCATTCCCTTTATGGCGCCAGTAAATCAGCAGCGGCTCTTGAACCTCGCCGTGAATGAACCAGCCGGATTGCGGGGTATCCGACTCGCTTTTTACGCTGTGGCTGTAAAGCAGGGAAGGATCGTTCACCAGCGGGGTGATGGCCTGAACCCAAGCCTGTTCTTTCTGGCTTAGCGGGCTGCTTTCATGCGGGTATAACAACCGGTTTTTCTGCAGGATAAACACGGCGTCAATTTCGCCGTCTTTCTCAACCAGTTCCTTCAGGGCTTGCGCGTCCCGTTGCATGTAGTCAGTAATGGCATCCAGCCGCGTCGCTTTCTGCTGGAGAATAGCCATAATACTGGCGCTAACCTGCTGCGTACGCGTCTGCGCTAACGTCTGGGATTGGTAGTGCCGCAGCAGGGCTTCGTGCTCCAGAGTTCGCACGCCCAGATAGGCGATCAGCGTGAAAATCACAACGGTGATGGTGACAAAAACCGTCAAAGCTCGGGGCGTTCGCGTGATCATCTGGCTCCTTGTGGCTCCCCGCCCGCATGGTTGCCGTAGGGGAGCGCGCCTGCTATCAATAATCGGTTACGGGTTCTTCTGGGTTTTAATGTTGTAATTCTGTTCTTTCACCGCTTTACGGGATGAGGCTTTGCTGTCGCTATCCATTTTCCCCATCAACTCTTTGTTGAGCTGCGCACCGGCTTCGGCTTTTTGTCTGGCAGGCGCGGCGGTGACTGGCAGGCTCTCCAAGGCCATTGCGTTCTGGCTCAACACCGCTTTGGCTTCTTCCATTTTACCTTGGTCCATCAGTTGAACCGCGCGTTCATTCTCGATAGCGGCTTTCTGGATGGCGGATTCTACCAAGACATCATCCACCTGCGCAGCACTGACATCCCTGGCGGACTGGCTGTAGCGTAACGCCACTTTTTCGTTAAAGGTATCGGTCTGCTTGCTGCTCAGGTTGGCGTAACGCACGCTGATATCCGCCAGCGGCTTGGTCTGAGCATTGCTTCCTTTTGCCGGGATCACTTCCAGCAAAACATATTTTTCCTGATTGGAATACAGTTGGTTCAACTTCACGGTGACGGTATTGCCGCTAATACTGCCATCACGGCCCAGCAGACGCACTGGCGTAACCTGATCGGCCGTCGTGATCACTACTTCGACATCCTGCGCGACCACGGACATCACATCGTTAAATTCGCGTGCGAAGGTCTTTTCCAGATCGCTGGACTTCTCAACAAAGGCGTGATTACCGTCGCTATAGCCAGAAATCGTAGTCATCAGATCTTCGTTGTAGCCATCGCCGATGCCGATGGTGGTAATGGCGATACCTTTTTTGGCCGCGATTTTCGCCAGTTCGGCCAGCTCACTGTTGGAACTCGGCCCCACGTTGGCCTGCCCATCAGACAGCAGAATAATGCGGTTTACCTGCTCTTTATCCAGATGCTTGCCAACCTGCTCAATGCCCTTGCTCACACCGGCAAACAACGCCGTCATTCCACGAGGCTCAATGCTCTTTTGAATTTTATCAATCAGCTGCGCTTTATCTTTTACCCTGGTTGCCGGGATCACGACTTCTACCCCAGAGTCGTAAGCCACTACCGAAAGCGTATCGATACTGGTCAACATGTTGACGGCGGTGATGGCGGCGTCTCTGGCGTTGATGATGCGATCGCCTCTCATCGACGAGGAGCGGTCAATGACCAGCGCCAGATTGATAGGGCTGCGTTTTTCAAGCGCCAGCGGGTAACCCACCAACGAGACTTTCAGGTAGTTTTTGTCCTGGGTATCGGCCAGAACCACCGGTGAGGCAACTTCAGACTTTATGGTGACTTTGGCGGCGGCAGGCGCTGCCTGTACGCTCAATGGCAGTATCGACAACGCCAGTAGCGCAAAAATACGTTTCAGATTCATGGTGATGCTCCTTGTCAAAAGAATCGCGTCCATTCTTGCGTGTTTAGTCCAGCGAGTTGTCTGATATCTGTATGAAGATGTCAAAAATTCGTAAAAGTTACCATTAGTGCCATCACACCGTTTTACTCTCCTGACACGCTGAAGGCCGTTTGTACTAAACAGTGACTAAACACCGATCCCTGACTTTCTGTTTTCTTCTTTTTCATGACGCTTTTCGGCACATCTCACAGAACGGCTTTTTTGTTTTTACTTTCTCAAAATAAGCATTGATTGCGCGTTTTTTCCGCTCTATTTTCAACTGTAACGTTTTAGTAAAAGGATACAGTTAGAAAGTAATCCTACTTTTCTCGTTCTTTTTTTGCGAATTGACGTGTCAACAACGACAACGTTATGAGCTCATGCTGAAGGAAAACACTATGAAAATTCAAAGACACTCAGCTTTACGCCAGATTTTTACTTGTGCCTGTTTTAGTTCGCTTTTTATGCTGGGAGTAGGGGCTGTTAACCTGGCGGAGGCGGCGGTAAACCTGCGGGTTTACTCCTCTTTGCCTGCGGATGAGAGCTCCGCTCACTATGTGTGGTTTAAACGCTTCCAAGCCAATATTGAGAAAAATGAGAAACTGAAAGACCAGATCAAGCTCAATTATTTCCCTAACGGCATGCTCGGCAAGGAGGCTGATGCCACGCAGCAGGTCCGTATTGGGGCAATCAACATCATGGTCTCGGGGACGTCTATCTGGGCCACTCTGGTGCCGGAAATCGGTGTGCTGGATCTGGGGTATTTGTTCAAAGACTACGATCAGGTAGGAAAAGCATTGGATGGCGAGGCTGGAAAGTCATTGTCAGAATTGATGCTGAAAAAAGCCAATGTGGTGGTTCTGGGCTATGGCTACAACCTGGGCGCCAGGAACATTTACACGAAAAAAGCGGTTGAGAAACCGGAGGAACTGAAGAATCTCAAGATCCGTGTGCTGCCTGTGCCCAATTTTATCGCGACAGTGAATCACATGGGCGCGGTTGCTATCCCAATGCCGGGTGGCGAGGTCTATTCCAGCCTGCAAATGGGGGTGATTGACGGTGTTGAACATGATGCTGCCACGGTGTATTCCAGCAAATTCTATGAAATTGTCAAAAATGCCGCACTGACCCGCCATATCTATAACCCCGTCATGATTGCCATGAACAAAAACAGTTTCCAACAGATCCCGGAGCCGTTACGGCCCGAGGTGTTGGCAGCGGCTAAAGAAGCGACTGAGTATGAACGTCTGCAATCTCACCGCATAGAACAGCAGGCTATCGAGAATTTAACCGCGGGGGGCGTGGTCTTCCATGAGGTCGATCGGGAGTATTTCCGCCAGCAGGTGCAGCCGGTGTGGGATAAGTTCCTCGCGCAATATCCACAGATGAAGCCGATTGTTGCACAGATCGATGCGGCATCTTCCGCTGATGCACCGTAATACCTACGGTGGCTGTAGCTGGCCACTTTCTGATTGGAATCGTTGAGTGAGGTTCATTATGGAAGATGTATCTATGATGAAAAAAAATGAGATTAAACCGCTAGCGTACCTGAGTCGATTAAGTCGGTTTCTGACCACCATGACTTCCTGGGCAGGCGCGTTGGTACTGCTGATTAACGTATTGGTGGTATTCACCTCAGTGATCTGGCGCTATGCGCTACATTCCCCAATACATTGGGCGGAAGAGGTGGCCAGAGCGATGATGATTGCCCTGGTTTTCTTTGGCGTCGCGACATCTACCGGCCGTGGAGGGCATATCGGCGTCGATTTGTTCCTGCGTTTTATTCCCGAACAGGTCCGCCCTTATGTCGTGCATGCCAGCCGTTGGATACTGTTTTTGGTTTCTGTGGGGTTGGTGGTGTCCAGCTACGATCTGGTGCAGGCCGCCAGGCTGCAAACCACCGAAACAGGCTTGCCGCAGATTATCTATGTCATTCCCGTCTTGATTGGCTCAGTGGTTATGATGATTGCCGCTCTCGAGCATGCGTTGCGTGAACGTATCAAGGTGGTGCTGCTTAGTGGCGCAGGCATATTGCTGTTGGCTCTGCTGGGCTATCTGAAGCTGTCGCTGATGGCCGATCCGGCCAGCGCGGGTGCTGGACTGATGCTGATCTGCTTCTTCCTCGGGATCCTGGCCGGCGTCCCCATTGCTTTTACCTTAGGGATGTCGGCGATGGTGTTCTTTATCTGCGATCCCTCACTGCCGTTTGTCTTCTTTTCCCAGCAGGTGGCTGCCGGTGTAGACCACTTCGTTTTGCTGGCTATCCCCTTCTTCCTGTTGGCCGGGGCGGCGATGGAAATCAACGGTATGTCGACACGTCTGGTGGAACTTATCGTAAGGGGTATGGGGCGGTTCCGTGGTGGACTGAATATGACCACCGTGCTGTCGATGGCTTTTTTCTCCGGCATTTCCGGCTCCAAACTGGCGGATGTCGCGGCGGTGGGTGGGGTATTGATGCCCGCAGTACGGCGTGCCAAACAGGATAGTGAGGAAGCCGCCGGCGTATTTGCCGCCTCTGCGGTCATGGCTGAGACCATTCCCCCTTGTGTGAATCTGATTGTGATGGGGTTTGTCGCGAATATCTCTATTGGCGCGTTATTCATTGCGGGATTGGTGCCTGCCGCCTGTCTGTTGGTGCTGTTGCTGATTGCAGCAAATCGATTCGGTGGCCGGATTAACGTCAGTGAAGCCTATCCGGTATTGCGCCCGCGAATGCAGCTTTGGTTAGGGGCTGCTATCGGACTGGTCATGATCTTCATGATTGGGCGTGGCGTCATGATGGGCATTGCGACCTCAACAGAGATATCTGCCTTTGCTGTGGTATATGCCATTGTGGTTGGACGCCTGGCTTTTGGTGAGCTGACGCTTAAAGCCACGGTCAAAATGTTTATCGACATTGCGGCGATGTCCGGCGTACTGCTGTTTATCGTGGCTTGTGCCACCAGCCTTTCGTACGCATTGACCATCCAGATGATCCCGCAACAGATTGCAGCGTTGTTGGTCGGTATCGGGATGGAACAGGGGGCCTGGCTATTCCTCCTGTTAACCATCGTCATTCTGATTATTTTTGGTGCGGTATTGGAAGGGGCTCCGGCGTTGATCATCTTTGCACCGATTCTGGTACCGATCGCGATTCAACTGGGCTTCAACCCTCTGCACTTTGGCATCGTCATGATCCTTGCCATGGGCTTCGGGCTGTTCTCGCCACCTATCGGGCTGGGGTTATATACCACCTGCGCTATTTGCGGCGTGGAAATGAAACACGTGATTCGCCCGATGGCGAAGTACCTGATGGTGGTGTTAGTCGGGATAGTGATTGTCGCCATGATACCGTCATTGACAACGTGGTTGCCGGGGCTGGCGGGTTATTAACGGTGAGCCTGTGATTACGGATTACAGAGCAAATTGTCGGTGTTTATAGTGAGCAGATGATAATCTGATGGCGGGGTTATCACGGGTAAACATATACCCAGAATGATTGGAGCTGCATCAAGACGGCAAGCGAATGCCGAAGCATCTTCAAGTATGCCGGGTATAACGATGAGGAACAGGTACAGCAATGGCAAATATTCGGGATGTTGCACGACACGCTGAGGTTTCCATAAGCAGTGTTTCCAACGTATTGAATGGGCGAACCGATCAGATGCGTCCTGAGACGCTACAGCGTATCAAACAGGCCGTCTATGAGCTGAATTATCAGCCGAACCGGTTAGCACAACAGTTGAAAACGGGACAGTCCAAAATGATCGGTCTGCTGGTCCCTTCGATCGTTAACCCGAGCTTTGCCGCATTAGCCAGAGAAGTGGATCTGGGGGCTAAAAAATACCGCTATCGCGTTCTATTAGGAAATACCTATCGTCAGGAGGATGAGGAGCAAGCCTTTCTGGAGGATATGTTCTCTTATGGCGTCCGTGGCATCATCGTGGCGGCCAGCGATATGAAAAAGAAACATTTTTCCTATGCGGCGGAACGGGGCATGGTCATGGTGAACTATGACAGTCGTATTCTGGATGAGAGTACCTCCGATGCAAGGCGTTACGACAGCGTATCGATGGATAACGTCGAGGCAGGAAGGTTAGCCGCTCAGCATCTGATCGATCGCGGTTGCCGTAACCTCGTTTTTGTGACTGAAGCCAGCCTGACAGTGAGCCGTGGCCATAAGATCAAAGGCTTTTTTACGGCACTAGAGGCCAATGATCGGGTTCAAGAGAGGCAGGGGGTGATTGAAGGTAAAGCACTGACAGCGTATGGCGACACCGAAATGTCGGAATTGGGCTACTCATTAGCCGCGAAAGTGTTGCAGCATTCGCCACGTCCTGACGGGGTGGTAGCGATTAACGATGCGTTGGCAATTGGTCTGATTGCCGGGTTACGAGATGCCGGTGTCGGGGTACCGCAGGACATCTCGGTAGTGGGCATCGATAACATCCCCCTGTCTGGGTTGATTAACCCCGGCCTGACTTCCGTGATGCCACCTCTGGCGGATATGGCGCAGGTGATGGTCGAGCATTTGCTTAATCGTATTAATAACCCGGAGTTGGCACCCGAAGAGTTTTTGTTTACTCCGACGTTGGTGTGCCGTCAGTCTGTCAAGACGGACAGCCGCTAAAGCGCCACCAGAGGTTTTAATAACATCCATGTCGTTAGGCAGCGAGAGATAAGGTCTCTCACTGCCAGGGCAACTATTGCCTGAATTCAGAGGAACATGAATATGAGTGATGAGAATGGCTGTTCAATAAAAAATGCGCATCGTCTGTTCGTGCTGATGGGCGTCTCTGGCAGTGGTAAATCTGCCGTGGCGCAAAAGATCAGCCAGCAGTTGGATATCCCTTGCCTGGACGGTGATTTTTTACACCCACGCGTTAACGTTGACAAAATGGCTGAGGGCGGCGCCCTCGACGATAGCGATCGCCTCCCTTGGCTGCAGGCAATCAGTGAGGCGTGTTATGCGATGCTGCGTACAAATCCCACCTCGCTGGTGGTTTGCTCAGCGTTGAAAAAAAGCTATCGAGACCTTTTGCGCCATGGGGATCCACGGATTTCTTTTATCTTCCTTAACGGCAGTCATCGGGTTATTGAAGAACGTATGAAACAGCGTAAAGGGCATTTTTTCCAACCTCACATGCTGGATTCTCAATTCGCTGCGCTGGAACAACCTGGCGAAAGCGAACGCGATGTCATGACGATCGATATCGACCGGCCTTTGGCTGAGGTAGTTGCTGAATGTGCCTCATGGATTGAGGGACATGAGAGAGGAGAATGCCAGAAATAAAGATGCGATAGCCAGTTATCGAAAGGGCACATTTTATTTAATCAATGAAACTAGAGGGTTGTTTGACGTGGCTTAATGCCGCTGAGCTGCATTATTTTTTTATCCTTGTGATAAATCGCTTCATTTTGAAATAAAAATGGGCTGGAAAGTATATGGTCATTTTTAACCAAGGCCAGTAATCATTCGTGGCTGTCACGTATTCATGTTAAAGAGAGAGGAAGTAAACATGGGAAACCTTTCAGGTAAAAAAGTCTTTATTACCGGTGCTGAACAAGGTATCGGCAAGGCAACGGCAAAAGAACTTATTGAAGCTGGGTGTGATATCTACATTCATTTCTTTAGCGGTGATGAAGGCCCTAAGGAACTGGTTGAATTGGCCAAGGGGCGGGGGCAAAAGGCGGCTTATGGATATGCGGATTTAACGAATGAAGAAGACGTAAAACGCTGCGTTGCTAATGCGGCTGAGTTTTTGGACGGAATTGATATTTTAGTTAATAACGTTGGCGGGATTATTGCCAGAAAATGGCTGGGTGAAATAGATAATAAATTCTGGCAGACGGTCATTGATGTCAATATGACGACGATGCTTAATGTAACGCAATCTGCACTCCCGTACTTAAAGGCGGCAACAAACGGTGCCAGTATCGTGAATCTTGCCTCTTTGGCCGGGCGGTCGGGCGGACATTCTGGCTCTCTGGTGTACTCAATGACGAAAGGTGCGGTACTGACATGGACGCGCTCTCTGGCGGCTGAACTGGGGGAGTTTGGCATTCGGGTTAATGCGGTCGCGCCAGGATTGATTCTTGGAACCCGCTTCCATAACCAACATACGACAGAAGAGTCTGCTAAAAAAACCATCCTTGAAATTCCGCTGGGGCGGGCAGGTGTTCCAGAGGACGTGGCCAGAACCATCAGGTTTTTAGCCTCTGAATATGATGGCTTTATTTCAGGTGCCACAATCGATATTAACGGCGGCGTTTATAGAATGTAATCAATAGCATGACAGGTGCGAGAGCACCTGTCATGAAAAAAAAGGAATAGCCATCATGATAAAATCGGAAATATTACACCCTGATCTCCTGCACGGCCTGGCAAAATGTGGCCACAAAGCCAATATATTAATTACCGATGCTAACTACTCTGCTGTCACCAACGTCGCTAAACACGCTTCGGTTGTTTATCTCAATCTGGCCGTCGATATGGTGAGGAGCCCTGTTATTCTTGAGAAGGTACTGCAGTATATTAACGTGGAAAAAGTGACGTTAATGACCTACCCGGATGATTTTATTAACGTCATTGAATTGGAATATAAACAGCTTCTTCCTGAGGATGTCGAGATAGATTATCTCAATCGGCAGGATTTTTACGCGTTGGCAAAGTCAGATGATACTTTTTTAGTTATCGTATCTGGTGAGAGTAAACGCTTTGCCAATATTATGCTTACCGTTGGGCCGGTGTTTATTTCATGAACGAGATAAATAGAGGGCGGAGGGAGTTACTCACCTTGTAGACGGTTTTGCCGTCGGAAAAGAAGCGGCTGAATGCACACCTTTGACCCATGACAAGGTCGCCGCTGGGGGGGCACCTTATAATCAGGGCCGTTTGTCTTCTCACTGGTGTGAAAGTATGGCTTATCAACTTAATCTTAACTGGCCGGAATTTTTAGAAAAATACTGGCAAAAACAACCTGTTGTATTAAAAAATGCTTTCCCGAACTTCGTCGATCCCATTACGCCGGATGAACTGGCTGGCCTGGCGATGGAAGCGGAGGTAGACAGCCGCCTGGTCAGCCAGAGCAATGGGCAATGGCAGGCCAGCAATGGGCCTTTTGAGCATTTTGATCATCTGGGCGAAACAGGCTGGTCGCTGCTGGCTCAGGCGGTTAACCATTGGCATGCCCCCTCAGCCGAACTGGTGCGCCCGTTCCGCGTGCTGCCAGACTGGCGTCTGGACGACTTGATGATCTCCTTTTCCGTACCGGGTGGGGGCGTTGGCCCACACATCGATCAATACGATGTGTTTATCATCCAGGGGATGGGCAGCCGCCGCTGGCGCGTGGGCGATAAACTGCCGTTGAAGCAGTTTTGTCCGCATCCCGCGTTGCTGCACGTGGAGCCTTTTACACCGATTATCGATGAAGACCTTGAGCCGGGCGATATTTTGTATATTCCGCCAGGCTTCCCGCATGACGGCTTCACTCACCAAACGGCGCTTAACTACTCTGTCGGTTTCCGTGGTCCGAACGGCAGGGACCTCATCAGCAGTTTTGCGGATTATGCGCTGGAGCACGATCTCGGCGGTGAGCATTACAGCGATCCGGATTTAACCTGCCGGGAACATCCAGGACGGGTAGAAGATTATGAGCTCGATCGTCTGCGTAGCATGATGGTTGAAATGATCAATCAGCCGGAAGATTTTAAACAGTGGTTTGGCCGCTTTGTGACGACGCCACGCCATGAACTGGATATCGCGCCAGCGCAACCGCCTTACGAACCGGATGAAGTGGCTGATGCCCTGATGGCGGGTGAAGTGCTGATGCGCTTGAACGGGCTGCGGGTTCTGCAAGTCGGTGACAGCTTCTTTATCAATAGTGAACGGTTGGACACGGTCGAACCCAAAGCGGCTGATGCCCTGTGCCGTTACACTACGCTCGGCAAAAAAGAGCTGGGTGAGGCGCTAAATAATCCGGCTTTTATTGTTGAGTTAACCGAACTGATCAATCAGGGGTACTGGTTCTTCGACGAATAATGACGTTATTGATGGCTGCTTCCGGATTGCGTAAATTGTGATGCGATTTGGGAGCTGCTTTCTCCTATCCTGTTTCCGCTCAACCCTTGGCCTGCACAACAAGGTTTACCTTTCTGCCTATCGGGACCTCCGCGTTTTTTCTCCAATTAACCTTAAATATCAGCGGGTAGTGGCTGAGCTACTCCCATCAAAACTTCTCTCTGGCTGGCTTTTTTAGGCATTCATCAAACCGCATCAGATCTTGACATAACCCTTTACGGTAACGCAAAAATCACATTTCAATTGACTGACCGTCAGTCAGTCAGTATTGTATCGATATTACATTGATCCCCGAGGGAGCGTTATATGGTTCGTACAGTGAAAAAACCAGAGGTCAGGCGGGCGGAAATCCTGCAAGCGGCAGGTAAGTTGTTTCAAGAGCAGGGATACGAGACAACCTCTGTCGATGAGATAGTCCGCAGTGCAGGTATTGCCAAAGGGACCTTTTATTACTATTTCAAATCTAAGGAAGAGATCCTGGCGGCGCTGGCGCAGCAGATTTGTGCCGATATAGTCAGCCGTTCGCAAATTATTGCTGATGATCCGCAATTGGGAGCCATTGAAAAATTCTGCGCGATCATTGCGGCACAGAATCAAACCGTGGAGGACGGGCAGTCGATTGTTAAGGATCTGCATCGTCCGGAAAACCGTGCGCTTCATGAACGCAGTAATATTGAAACGGTGTTGTCTTTCGGACCGATACTGGCATCGGTGGTAGAACAAGGAAATCGGGAAGGGGTCTTTCACGTTGCCGATCCATTGTCCACTGTTCAGTTTGTTCTCGCTGGCTCACTGTTTTTGTTTGGACACCAGACCTTTAATTGGACGCCAGAGGAAGAGGCCGCTCGTATGCAGGCAATGCTGTTGCTGATTGAACGGGCTTTTGGGGCAGCACCGGGGTCTTTTGCGGCAGCATTAGGGGCCAGTATTCAGGGGGAGAAATGCTAGATGACACCTCGAATACGTTACTTCCCGCAGCGCTTTTTTGCTCTGGTTTTTGGGTTGTCATGGCTACCGTGGGCGATCGCTGCTCACTTAAGTCACTTACCTGAAAGGCAACATCTGGCCGTGATTATGGCCCTGATGGGATTATTCGGCCCGGCTGTTGCACTAGGGGTAATGATTTGGTCTTCTGCGGATAAGCTGCTGTGGCAGGACTTTCGCAGGCGATTATTTTCTTTGCAAGGGATAACGCCAAGCCGCTTGTTGATGATGTTTGGGCTAATCTTGTTACCGTTAGTAATGGCAACTTGGCTATCAGTACGAGCAGGTCAGAGTGTTGGCCAGTTTGCCTTTTCCGATGGTTTTCTTCCCATGCTGCCGCTGGCACTGATTGCGGCGATATTGGAAGAGCTGGGCTGGCGTGGTTACGGTGTTGATAGTTTAAGGGGGATCTGGCGAATGCTATTGCCAGTCACTCTGGCATTCGGCTTGCTATGGGCACTCTGGCATTTACCCTTATTTTTTATTTATGGTACTTACCAGAATCAACTATGGCAGGCAGGTGGAATATATGTAGCTAATTTCTTTATCAGTATATTCCCCGCGACCATCATTGCTAATTGGTTTTATTATCGCTGCCAACGCAGTATTCCGGCCGCCATTCTGTTTCACTTTACGTTGGTCATGGCGGCAGAACTTATGCAGATAACGCCATTAACCAAATGTATCTGGACTGCAATATTACTGCTGATTGCCGCTTTACTGATTGCCATTGAGCAAGAATTTTTCTGTAAAGAATAACCAATATTATTCTATTGTACGAGTAATGATACCTTGATTTCCCGTGGCAGTCTTTATGGCTGAGGGGGATTCTTTAACTAAATTATGGATGATTGACAATGACTAACTATTTTCATGCGACGACATGTAGGTCTTTTTATGCTATTGCATTAACAACTCTGTTATTCTCAGACGATATCTATGCGGGTGAGTGGTCGGTAGGGGCAGGTGTTCTGGCGGAGCAATTACCCTATCGTGATTATAATATGCAGTTTATGCCATTACCCATTGTAACGTTTGAAGGGGAACAGTTTTATATTAATGGGCAAGGGGCAGGAATACATATCGTTAATACCGATACCCAGCGTCTGAACTTTGCCATTAATTACTCCCCGTTGAGCTATAACCCGAAGGACAGTGACGATCCCGCAATGAAAATGTTGGAAAAGCGGCGTGCAACCGCAATGGTAGGCGTTAGTTATCAGCATCATGCCAATTGGGGAACGCTCAGTGGTGAAGTGGCGACAGATATCCTGGGTTATAGTGATGGGATGATTGTTGATATCGGTTATCAATACTCACTCCAATTCGGTAAATTACAATTGGTACCGGGCATGGGTTTACAATGGCAAAACCGCGCCTTTAATGATTACTATTTCGGTGTCAGTAAAGCAGAATCACAGCGTAGTGCGTTACCTGAATACAAGGCAAAGAGCGGTGTATCATCTTACCTATCACTCGCCAGCTATTATTCTGTAAATGACAATTGGCAACTGTTGCTGATTGGCCATTATGAGCAAATGAGTGATGCGGTAAAAAACAGCCCGATGGTTGAGCGTGATTATAATGTGATGGTGGCCACTGGCGTTTTATATCAGTTTTGATTGGGTGTAGTTTGCTGGGCTATTGCCAAGGAAGGACCAGAACCCGTGTTGAACTGGTTTTGGTTCTTTTCTATTCAAGCACTATATCTTAGGTTTCAATAACTAATTAGAGGTATATGGTTTTTTGCGCTGCCTCGCAAAATTCAATCAAGCCCTCAAGATCCCCGCGTAAATTGACCAAAGACAACATTTTTTATGTGGTCTATGTTATCCCTAGCCATTGTGGAATGTCGAAAATCTGTTCTTAACCGAACCTAACAACTAATAAGGCACTGCGCTAAAGCAGGCTAAATGGATGGGATGCTTATGAATAAGGTAAGCAATATCTTAATGCTATTTCTGGCAGGAATGACGACGGGGTTCCTCTCTCTTTCGGCTCTGGCTAGCGACGCGCCGCAAGCCGCAGCGTCACAGAAGGTTGAAGCCAGAAATGAAACTTTCTCTGCTCCTCACCCGGACCAATACCAATCCTGGAAAGCTACCGCTGAGCAATCGGAACGGGTGGACGCATTGGCAGAAGATCCGCGCCTGGTTATTCTCTGGGCCGGTTATCCGTTTGCCAAGGACTATAACAAGCCGCGTGGCCATGCCTATGCGTTGATGGATATCCGCGAAACGTTGCGTACTGGCGCACCGAAAACGGCGGAAGATGGACCGTTGCCGATGGCGTGCTGGAGCTGTAAAAGCCCCGATGTCGCCAGGGTGATCGCCGAACAGGGGGAGGCGAGTTATTTTCATGGTCAATGGGCGCGCGGAGGGCCGGAGATAGTTAACGATCTCGGTTGTGCCGATTGCCACAATACCGCGTCTGCGGATTTTGCTGCCGGTAAACCCGCGTTGACCCTATCCCGCCCTTATGCCGCGCGTGCCATGCAGGCGATCGGTAAACCCTTTGATAAAGCTGGCCGGTTCGATCAGCAGTCCATGGTCTGTGGTCAGTGCCACGTCGAATATTATTTTGACGGCAAAGACAAGATGGTGAAATTCCCATGGGACAAGGGGACAACGGTGGATGAAATGGAAGTCTATTACGATACCATCGCATTCTCCGACTGGACCAACCCTCTCTCTAAAGCGCCAATGCTCAAGGCTCAGCATCCAGAGTATGAAACCTGGCGTGAGGGGATTCATGGCAAGAACAATGTTACCTGTATCGACTGCCATATGCCGAAAGTGCAAAACGCGCAAGGCAAGATCTACACCGATCATAAAATTGGCAATCCGTTCGATAACTTTGAGCAAACCTGCAGGAACTGCCATACCCAGGATAAAGCCAGCCTGCAAGAGGTGGTGGCCAAGCGTAAACACGACATCACCGAGATCAAGCTGAAAGTGGAAGATCAACTGGTTCATGCCCACTTTGAAGCCAAAGCGGCTTGGGATGCAGGGGCAACAGAAGCCGAGATGAAGCCTATCCTGACCCAGATCCGCCATGCGCAATGGCGCTGGGACTTCGCTATCGCCTCCCACGGTATTCATATGCATGCGCCGGACGTAGCGTTGCGCGTTCTCGGTACGGCGCTGGATCAGGCTGCACAGGCACGCACCCAGCTTGTACGTCTGCTGGCCAACAAAGGTATTACCCACGAGATCGTACTGCCGGATATTTCCACCAAGGAGAAGGCGCAGTTGGCGCTTGGGATGGATATGCCACAGTTGAATGCCGAGAAACAAGAGTTCCTCAAAACGGTGGTTCCGCAGTGGGATGAGCAGGCGCAGAAAGCCGGGCTGTTAAGCAAATAAACCCCTCCGCCCCGGTTGCGGGGCGTAAAAAAATGGAGTCAATATGAGCGTACTGCGTTCGTTATTAACTACCGGGGTGCTTGCCTGCAGTTTTTGGCTGACAGTATTACCGGTATCGGCACAGACCGACAGCCCCGCAGCTCAGCAGCAATCTGCGGAAGTCACCTTACAACGAAACCCGGACGATGCCTGCCTGCGTTGCCACAAGCCGCAGCAAAGTGCGATGCACGGCAAGCATGAGGGGACCATCAACCCCAACAACCAATTACCGGTGACCTGTACCAACTGTCACGGTACGCCTTCATTGCATCACCGTGAAGGCATCAAGGATGTGATGCGTTTCAACGAACCGATGTTTGGCGTTGAGCAGCAAAACAGCGTTTGTATGTCCTGCCATTTACCTGAGGCGCTGCAAAAAGCCTTCTGGCCGCATGATGTGCATCTGGCCAAGGTAACTTGTGCCAGTTGCCACCAGCTTCATCCTCAGCAGGATAAGATGCAGGTGCTGACGGACAAGGGGCGGATACAACTTTGTGTGGACTGCCACCGCCAGCAACAACAGGATCCGGCGTTTAATCCAGCCGCTGTAACGCTGGATAAGGAGCGGCCATGAGCTGCTCACGGCGCCGTTTTATTGCAGGAATAGGCGTGCTGGCCGTGGCCTCTACGGCCGCAGAAAAGCTACTGGCACGCACCATGAACGTGAACGGTATCCGCTACGGTATGGTTCATGATGAATCTCGCTGTATCGGCTGTACCGCCTGTATGGATGCCTGTCGCGAAGTCAACCAGGTACCTGAGGGCGTTTCACGTTTGGAGATTATCCGCAGCGAGCCGATAGGCCAGTTTCCGGATGTGAAATACCGCTTTTTCCGCCATTCCTGCCAACACTGCGAAGATGCCCCTTGCGTGCATGTCTGCCCGACCGGGGCTTCTTTCCTGGATGCGGCCACTGGCATTGTCGATGTTAATCCTGATCTGTGCGTCGGCTGCCAGTACTGTATAGCGGCGTGCCCTTATCGGGTTCGCTTTATTCACCCGGTCAGTAAAACGGCGGACAAATGCGATTTCTGCCGCAAGACCAACCTGCGTCAGGGCAAACTGCCCGCCTGCGTACTTTCCTGCCCGACGCAGGCCTTGACGTTTGGCAATCTTGACGATCCGAACAGTGATATCTCGCGTCTGTTGCGGCAAGAAACGACCTATCGCTACAAGATTGCGCTGGGAACCCGGCCAAAAATGTATCGCGTGCCGTTTAAATATGGGGAGATAAGTCAATGACGTCTGCCTTCCATTTTGATTCGCTGGTTTGGGACTGGCCCATCGCGATTTACCTGTTTCTGATCGGGATTTCTGCCGGTCTGGTGACGCTGGCCATCCTGTTACGCCGTTACCACCCCACGGAGGGGACGTCAAACAGCCGGGTCATGCTGACAACGCTGTTTATTGCCCCGGCTTCGATCGTGCTCGGGCTGGTCATTCTGATTTTTCATCTGACCCGCCCGTGGACCTTCTGGAAACTGATGTTTCACTACAGCTTTACGTCAGTGATGTCGATGGGGGTAATGCTGTTTCAGGTTTACATGTTGGTGCTGGTGGTTTGGCTGGCGTTGATTTTCCGTGATGAGTTGAGCGCCATACAGCAGCGCTGGTTGCCGAGGTTGGCGGTGATACCAAGGATGTTGGCTCGCCTCCTGCCCCTGCTGCGGCCGCTGGAAACGCTGATGCTGATATTGGCGGTATTGTTGGGGGCTTACACCGGTTTCCTGCTTTCGGCATTGAAATCGTACCCGATGCTGAATAACCCCCTGTTACCGGCGCTGTTCCTGTTCTCCGGTATTTCATCCGGGATCGCGGTGGCTTTGCTGGTGGCGGCCTTCGGCCCTAACGGCAATATTCACAGCCGCGAAGTGCACTTCCTGCATCGGCTTGAAACGCCGGTGGTGTGGCTTGAGATTTTCCTGTTGGCGGCGTTCTTTATTGGCTTGGCGCTGGGGGATGATGGCAAGCTGCGTGCCTTATCGGCGGCATTAGGCGGCGGATTCTGGGCCTGGTGGTTCTGGCTGGGCGTCGTTGGCGTTGGGCTGGTAATGCCTTTGCTGCTGAAAGCCATGGGGTGGGGGAAAGCCAATCTCCATATTCTGCTGATCAGTGGGGGTAGTTTGTGTGGCGTGTTGCTGCTGCGTTATTTCATTCTGTATGCCGGGCAAATGACGGTGGCTTGAGTGTTATAACAGGATAAGGCTGGTAGATGTGTTGTGGTTAGCCGAACTGGGATTTATTACCTTATTACTTGCCTGTAGCACATCACTATTGTTGGCGGGCATCACGCTGTTTTCATGGTGGCATCGCCGTCGGGTATGGTTGCCAGTGCGAGCCTGGAGCTTGGTCACTTTTGTCCTGATCGCGCTGGCATTTGCCACACTGCTGTTGCTGTTTTGGCGTGACGATTTTTCCGTGTTGTACGTGGCGCAACATGGGCACCGCCAATTACCGGCTCTGATGAAGGTGGGGGCACTCTGGGGTGGGCACGAAGGCTCGCTGCTGCTTTGGTTACTGTGCCTGGCCGCCTGGTCGGCCTGCTTTGCGCTGTTCACACCGCAAGGGGAAGGGGCTGTAGTACCCATCACTCTGGCCATTCTGGCGTTGATCATCGGCTGCTTCCTGATTTTTATTCTGCTCTTCTCCGATCCTTTTGTTCGGGTTTTCCCTCCGGCGGTTGAGGGACGCGATCTGAACCCGATGCTGCAACATATTGGCCTGATCCTGCATCCGCCATTGCTTTATTTGGGCTATGGTGGGTTTGCCGTCTGCAGTGCCCTGATGTTGGCGGCTTTACTGCAAGGGACGTTTACTCCCCTGATTGCCGAACAGTGCCAGCGTTGGGCAAAACCCGCCTGGTGCTTTCTCACTGCTGGGATCATTCTGGGGTCATGGTGGGCCTACAGCGAGTTGGGATGGGGTGGCTGGTGGTTCTGGGATCCGGTCGAAAACGCCTCTTTACTGCCCTGGCTGACGGCCACGGCTTTGCTGCATAGTCTGGCCGTTAGCCAACGCACTGGCAGCCTGTGGCATGGGACGCTGTTGCTGACGCTGGGCACTTTTGTACTCAGTCTGTTGGGTACCTTGATTGTTCGGTCCGGCGTGCTGGTGTCGGTACATGCTTTTGCGCTGGATGAGCAGCGTGCCTTACCGCTGTTTATTCTGTTTGCCTTCCTGAGTGGAATTTCCTTGCTGATCTATGCGCTGCGAGCCAACCGTGCACCGGCTAGCGCTCCCCCCGCCAAGCCTGTGCTGTTAGGGGCGGTGTTACTTCTCAGCGCCGCAGCGTTGATTGTGCTGATCGGCACCCTGTACCCGATGTTTTATCGGTTGATGGGGTGGGGGCAAATCTCGGTTGGCGCACCTTATTTCAACCTGGTGCTGTTGCCGTTTGCGGGACTGGGGCTGGTACTGATGTGTTACGGCGGATTCGACCGGCGGCGGATCCCGCAGTGGATCGCCCATGCGGGCGTGTTGCTGACCGCGTTAGGCATTGCAAGTTCTTCACTGCAACGTCATGAGATCAGCCTGAATGTCACCGCTGGAGAAACGGTGACCCTGGCGGGGTATCAGTTTCACTTCCGTTCGGTTGAGCTGCTGGCTCAAGGCAATTTCACCACTGAACAGGCGGTGATCGACGTTTCGCAGCAAAGTAAAAAAGTGGCGCAGTTGCGGCCAGAACGACGGTTTTACACCGCCCGTCGGCAGCAGATGTTTGAACCGGGTATCGGTTGGAGCGCTTTTCATGACTGGTATGTAGTTATGGGTGAAAAAAGTGGGGAACAGCGTTATGCCATGCGTTTTTATGTACAGACCGGCATCCGTTGGATTTGGTGGGGAGGGGGGCTGATGATCGTTGGCGTGCTGGCCTCGTGTTGGCAAAGGAGGCAGCCATGCGTTGGTTAGCCGCGCTGTTGCTGTGTGGTGGGCTGGCGTTACCGCTTGCGGCCCAGATCGTGGACACCTGGGCATTTACCTCTCCAGAAATGCAGGAGAAAGCCTTGGCGGTTGCCGCCCAGATACGCTGTCCTCAGTGCCAAAACCAGAGTTTGCTGGAGTCAAATGCACCAGCGGCGGTAGCGATGCGTCACGAAGTTTTTGCCATGACCGAACAGGGGAAAACGGCAGCCGAAATCATGAATTTCATGACCGCGCGTTACGGTAATTTTGTCCGTTACCAACCGGCATTGGAGACATCGACGTTACTGCTCTGGGGGCTTCCGCCATTGATGCTGGTGGTTATCGCGAGGATGTTATGGCGACGCAGGGGAACGAAATGAAGCGGTACCGTTTTCATCTGCTGTTTATCGGGCTAGTGCTTGGCCTTAGCGTGGCAGGGTATCTGGCCAGTGGCCGCCCGACCGCTGTTTTGGCACAAATTAATAAGCCCGTTGCTCCTCTCTCGCCCCAAGAGCAAGCTGAAAGCCGATTGCAGGCGTTACTGCAAAAAATCGAGCGGTCACCACAGGACAGCGTGTTATGGGCTGAGCTGGGGGAATACTACCTCTATAACAATAATTTTGTCGATGCGCAGGCTGCCTATCAACAGGCCCTGGCCCTGCGGGGAGAGAATGCAGAACTGTACTCGGCGCTGGCCACGGTGCTCTATTATCAGGCCGGGCAGCGGATCACTGCGCAAGTGGAGAGCTATATAGAAAAAGCCTTGGCGCTGGATAATGATGAAGTCTCGGCGTTGATGCTGTTGGCTGCCGATGCTTTTTTGCATACCGAGTATGCCAAGGCGATAGCGCTGTGGCAGCGCCTGCTGGATGGCCAGTCACCGCGCGTGAATCGGCCACAGCTGATTGAGGCCATCAATATGGCGACGTTGCTGATGGGGCAGCAATAAATTACGCCGTTCGAATAAACTTCACCGGCCTGGGTGCGGCAATACGCTGGTAATCCTGGGTATTCAGAATCAATGAGCATTCCAGCGTCCCTGCGTTAAAGGCTAATTCATCAAAGCGCTCAAACAGCAGCGGGTCGGCAACCAGCAATAAATCCGCATGGAAGCTGAACGGGGGGATGGCACCAAATACGCAGTCGGTCAGTTGGTTGACCTCGACAGGGCTGGCTAATGACGCGCGGGTACCGCCAACACCCTGTGCCAGCGCAGCGAGATCGGCCTGTTGATCGGCGGGTAGTACGGCCAGAACATGTTGCTTGATGCCATTTCCCTTGACGTGACACACCAACGCCTTTGCACCTTGCCCCAACTGGGTACCACGTATTTTAGCGACGTCTTCTGACTTCCCGGCCATAGGATGCTCAACGATCCGATAGCGCGCCCGCTGTTGATCGAGAAGGGAAGTTAAACGGGTAAACGTTGCGATAGACACACCGGATTCTCCTGAGGGGGTTGACGTTTCACCATAGTAACCTAATGCGGTGGCAAACGGGCCTGTTGATGCTAATACCGGGCGGCCGTTTATCTGCTACTACTGTGGGAAAGGGAACTGACAGGAATGTTATCTTCAGGTCATGCTGACGTCAGTGAGGCACTTCTACACTGGGCCTATTGGAAGCCGGGTTGTGTCGCACAGATGGCGGAAAATTCCGCCGTCTTATGACGCAAAAACGTGCTCCATGTCCATGATTTACTGGCAGAGGAGGCCGCTAACGCGATGAAAAAGATACTGTTCTTTCTGGTGATTGTTTTGGGTAGCATGACGGCGATAACCGCGTCAGCGCAACGGGTCCTGGTGGTCTATTTTTCCCAGCCGGAAGAGGTGAAACTGGACGGTGTTGATGCGGTATCGGGTGCCAGTGTCTTGCTGAAAAATAATGAGGTGTTGGGTAGCACCCAGTATGTGGCCCAGCTTATCCAGCAACAGACCGGTGGGGATATATTCCGTATAGAAACCGCAAAGCCTTATCCTCAACAGCATGAGCCTTTATTAAAATACGCAGATCAGGAAATGAAAAACGGAGATCGTCCGATATTAAAGGCACCGATCGCCAATCTGGCCGATTACGACACCGTCTTCGTGGGTTATCCGATCTGGTGGTACAAAATGCCGATGGCGATGTACAGCCTTTTTGAGCAACATGATTTCAGTGGCAAAACCATTGTTCCTTTCACCACCCATGGCGGCAGCCGTTTCTCTGATTCACTCCGTGAAATCGCGCGTTTGCAGCCTGATGCCCGCTTGATCCAGCCGGGCCTGGCGATATCACGAGGGGATGTTGCCAGTGTCGATACGCCAAGTGAGGTGATCAACTGGCTGAATAAATTGCCGCTCACGCCATAAGCGCAGGCCGGCGAATGAAAGCAAAATATAAATTTCAGGTGCTACAAGACGTGCTGATGGCGGTGGTGCTGTTTTCACTGATGGGGTTTCACTTATGGGGAGAAAGCCTCCATGAGTGGCTGGGGATATTTTTTTTATGCCTGATCCTGCTGCATAACGGTTTGAACGTACACTGGTATCAGAACCTTTTTCAGACGGAATATACCCTGTTCAATACGTTACGCCTTGGCCTCAATCTGTTGCTGATCCTGCTGTTTTCGGCAGTGATGGTCAGTGGTGCGATGCTGTCACGGCATGTTCTGGCCGATCTGCCATTTCACAATCCCTCCGATCTGGTCAGAAAAATTCATATGGTCAGCGTACATTGGGGCCTGATTATCATTGCCCTCCATGTGGGGATGCATTGGAAAATGCTGGCTAACTTTTTCTGTAAAGTCGCGGCAGTCTCTCCCCACTCTTTTTTGGCGAATCGCTTGATGCCGACGTTGTTCTTGAGCATGGCGCTTTATGGCCTGTACGTCTTTATCAGCCGCAACAGGCTGCCGTATTTATTAATGCAGGTCGAATTTGCCTTTTTTGACTTCGAAGAGTCGAAAATAGCCTTCTATCTGGATTATTTGGCCATGACGCTGTTTTTTGCTTACCTGACACGTTTTCTCCTATGGATTTTTATGTCGACGCGAGGAAACCTGAACTAAAGATCGAGCTATTTTCAGTTTTTTACGGATAATACGTAATTCTGAAACAAGAGTTCATTTTTAGTAAGGAAAGGGGCATGAAGACTGACGTGTCGCTATTTACCCAGAAGAAATTCGTCTGGTTGTGTGCTGCTTTCTGTTGTCTGCTGTGGGGGAGTGCGTACCCGGCGATTAAGAACGGATATGAAATTTTTCAGATCGCTCCCGCCGATCTGCCCGGCAAGATCGTGTTTGCGGGCTATCGTTTCGTTATTGCCGGTGGGCTGCTTCTGATTTTCGCTTTCCTGCAGGGGAAGCCTATCGGGCGTTTGTCGCGCCGCCAGTACTCACAGCTGGCGCTGTTGGGCCTGACTCAGACCACGCTGCAATACGTCTTTTTCTATATTGGCCTCGCTTTCACCACCGGCGTTAAAGGCTCGATCATGAATGCTACCGGCACCTTCTTCAGCGTGTTGTTGGCACATTTTATTTATAACAACGACCGCCTTAGCATGAACAAAATGATCGGCTGCGTCCTGGGGTTCGCCGGGGTCATGGTGGTGAACGTTAACAGCCAGTTGATGGACTTCAGCTTTACCTGGTTGGGCGATGGGTTTGTGGTCATCGCTGCGTTTATCCTTTCGGCATCGACCCTGTATGGCAAACGCATTTCACAAACGGTTGATCCGACCATCATGACCGGTTGGCAATTGGCATTGGGGGGCGTGGTGCTCACGCTGGGCGGTTATTTGGCTGGGGGGAGGCTGACGTTTCACGGGTGGGCATCGGTGGCGATCCTGAGTTATCTGGCGCTGTTGTCGTCGGTTGCGTTTGCGCTGTGGAGCCTGCTGCTGAAATACAATCGCGTGGGTATGGTGGCCCCGTTTAATTTCCTGATCCCGGTTTCCGGCGCGGTATTGTCCGCAATTTTCCTGCAGGAAAGTATCCTGGAATGGCGCTATGCCCTGGCGTTGGTGCTGGTGTGCTTTGGTATCTGGCGAGTCAACGTGGCTCGCAAAGAAAAGTGCGAGGCTGATGTTTCGCGCTAGCCCGGAGAGAACTGGGTATTCTCCGGTTGTGACTGAACGTCTTTACGTCAGCGGAGACGTTCAGTGCTGTTGTTTATGTTGGCCTATGCCCGCTTCGATCTGCCGTGCCGTTTCCTGCAGCGCAGCGAGGTGGCGCTCTACTGCCTGTTCAATGGTCATGGCTTTGGCGATATACACCAGATTCAGGCTGGCAATCACCCGTTGCTCATTACGGATGGGCACCGCGATGGCGGCGATCTTCTGTTCCGACTGCCACCCCATAAAGTTCTCACCGTAGCCATTGTGGCGGATACGTTGCAAAATACTGCCCAAGCGCAAAGGTTCCCGTGCCAGGCGGTATTCCGCTTCGTCACGGGTCGCCAGCAGTGAAACCAGCTCTTCCCGTTCATGGTCCGGGCAGAATGCCAGATAGGTGAGCCCAGAGGCAGTCAACAATAGCGGCAGGCGGCGGCCAACCATCGCACGGTGGAACGAAAGGCGACTGAAACGATGTGTCGTTTCACGTACCACCATGGAATCAACGTTCAGGGTGGTGAGATCGGTTGGCCAGACGACCTCCTGCAGGAGTTTCCCCAGCAACGGGGCGGCGATGGCCGAAACCCATTGCTCATCACGAAACCCTTCACTTAATTCCCGCACTTTTAGCGTCAGTTGATAGCTGTCATCCGAGTGGCTGCGCCGTACGTATCCTTCATTTTGTAACGTTTCCAGCAGACGGCGTACGGTAGTGCGATGTAAATGTGTGAGCGCGCTCAACTGCGCGATACTGGCACCGCCATCCAATCGATTCAGCACATTGAGCAACGCTAATCCACGCGTGAGTCCCCGCACGATTTTGTAGTCGTTATTGTGGTTATTTTGCATAGTAATCATCAATAAATCCTTAAAAAACATTGAAGTGCACTGGGTGCACGGTGCAGATGGTTTTCATTGTAGGCTAAAAATGCGCCTCCTATACTCGCGAAACAATAAAAATATTAACAAGTGAGTAACGTATGCCCTACAACAATGTTTCAGAAAAAGATCAGGTTGCCCATTATCAGGCGCAGGTTGCCGTGGTGGGGGCTGGTCCAGTCGGCCTGATGATGGCCAATTATCTTGGTCAAATGGGGATTGAGGTTCTGCTGATTGAGAAGCTCGATACCTTGATCGATTACCCACGTGCCATTGGCATCGACGACGAAGCACTGCGTACTATTCAGGCGGTTGGCTTGATCGATGAGGTGTTGCCCCATACCACTCCGTGGCACGCGATGCGCTTCCTTACTCCAAAAGGGCGCTGTTTTGCCGATATCCAGCCGATGACCGACGAGTTTGGTTGGTCTCGGCGTAACGCCTTCATCCAACCGCAGGTGGATGCCGTCCTGTTCGATGGCCTTAAACGTTTCCCGCATGTCAGTAGCCTGTTTTCTCGCAATCTGATGGCCTTCAGCCAGGATACGCAAGGTGTCACGCTGCAACTGGAGGATGAGACCGGTAAACGTGAAGTTGTCCGTGCCGATTGGCTGGTGGCTTGCGATGGTGGCAGCAGTTTTATCCGTCGTACGCTGGGCATTGCCTTTGATGGTAAAACCGCCCCCAATCAGTGGGTGGTGGTGGATATCGCCAACGATCCGCTCAGTACCCCGCATATTTATATGTGCTGTGATCCGGTACGGCCCTATGTCTCAGCAGCGTTGCCACATGGCGTGCGCCGCTTCGAATTCATGGTGATGCCAGGGGAGACGGAAAGTGAATTGAGCAAACCGGAGAAAATGCGGGAATTACTGGCGAAAGTGTTACCTGAGCCTGACCGTGTTGAGCTGATCCGCCAGCGTGTTTATACCCATAATGCCCGGCTCGCCGCGCAATTCCGGGTCGATCGTATTCTGCTGGCGGGTGACGCCGTTCATATCATGCCGGTGTGGCAAGGGCAGGGATATAACAGCGGCATGCGTGATGCTTTTAACCTGGCCTGGAAACTGGCCATGGTGGTTAAAGGCCAGGCTGGGGATACCCTGCTCAATACTTATCAACAAGAACGCCGCGATCATGCCAAAGCGATGATCGATCTTTCCGTTACCGCCGGACATGTGCTGGCCCCACCGCGCCGCTGGCAAGGCAAACTGCGTGATGTCCTGTCTTGGTTGTTCAATTATTTGCCCCCGATCAAACGCTATTTCCTTGAAATGCGCTTTAAACCGATGCCGCAATACCGCGCAGGGGCGCTGGTGATGGGCACGGAGAAGTTTTCACCGGTGGGGCGTATGTTTATTCAGCCGAAAGTGACACTCAGTGATGGACGCCAGCAACGTCTGGATGACGTCATCGGACCGCAATTTGCCATTATAGCCTGGGGCAGTAACCCGCAATGGGGGTTGAATACCGAACAGATCCGGCAGTGGCAACAGGTCGGAGCCCAATTCATTCAGGTGGTGCCAGAAGTACAGCTTTCTGCAATACATCAACTGCCTGCCGGTGTGGTGTGCGTTGGGGATCATACCGGCAGACTGAAAGCGTGGTTTGCCGAGCGGCAGCACTCCATCGTGGTTCTCCGCCCGGATCGCTTTGTTGCTGGTGTTGCCATTCCACAAACTCTTGCCCGGTTGATGAACGAGTTGGCAATGGCGGTTTCGCTACGCGCGGCAACAACCACAACCACGATAGAAAACAAGGTGGCTTGAGATGAGTGCTTACCTGCATTGTCTGTCTCATTCTCCGTTGGTGGGATACGTTGATCCGGCGCCCGAGGTGTTGGCCGAAGTGGAAACAATCATTGCCGACGCGCGGGAACGGATCCAAGCGTTTGATCCTGAACTGGTGATCCTGTTTGCGCCCGATCATTACAACGGCTTTTTCTACGACATTATGCCGCCTTTCTGTATAGGTACGGCGGCGACGGCAATTGGGGATTTCAACAGCGCAGCCGGTGAGTTACCGGTGCCGCAAGTGCTGGCCGAAGCCTGTGCCCATGCGGTGATGGCGGCTGGGGTCGACGTGGCGGTTTCCTACTGCATGCAGGTAGATCATGGTTTTGCCCAGCCCCTGGAGTATTTGCTTGGCGGGTTGGCGAATTACCCGGTACTGCCCGTCTTTATCAACGCAGTGGCACCACCGCTGCCCAGCTTCCAGCGCACGCGTCTGCTGGGGGAAGCCATCGGGCGTTTTGCGCGTGGCCTCAATCAACGGGTACTGATCCTGGGATCGGGCGGGCTATCGCATCAGCCGCCGGTACCACAACTGGCAGGAGCGGATGCCCACATGCGCGATCGCCTACTGGGCAGTGGCCGACACTTACCGCCAGATGAGCGCCAATTACGACAGCATCGGGTGATTTCTGCCGCTCGCGCCTTTGTCGAAGATCAACACACGTTACATCCGCTCAATCCGGTCTGGGATAACCAGTTTATGCGTATTCTTGCCAGCGGCAAGCTGGCTGAGCTGGATGCTCTGGGTAATGACGAACTGTCTGCGATCGCTGGCCGCTCAACCCACGAAGTTAAAACCTGGATGGCCGCCTTTGCGGCGCTATCGGCTTTTGGTCCTTATCAGGCGCAGCACCGTTACTACCGCGAACTTCCCGAATGGATCACCGGGTTCGGCTCCTTAAGCGCGGTGCCGCTGAAATAATAATGACAATTGGAGAACATCATGACATCGCACCCCTTTGAGCTTACTGAAGAGAAGACCAGCCGCTTTGTGCAAATCCGTGAAGGTGAAGCCGAACTGCGTATCCATTACAACGATTGCGGCAGTGGCGCACAAACCGTGGTCATGCTGCACGGTTCCGGCCCTGGCGCCAGCGGTTGGGCCAACTTTAGCCGTAACATCGAGCCACTGGTCACCGCGGGCTATCGGGTGATCCTGTTGGACTGCCCCGGCTGGAGCAAGAGTGACTCCATTGTCAGCACCGGTTCCCGTTCTGATCTCAACGCTCGTATCTTGAAAGGACTGGTGGATGCGCTGGATCTGCCGCAGGTACATCTGCTGGGGAACTCGATGGGGGGCCATAGCGCGGTGGCCTTTACCCTGAGCTGGCCGGAGCGTGTCGGCAAGCTGGTGTTGATGGGCGGTGGTACTGGTGGCGCGAGCCCGTTTGTGCCCATGCCGACGGAGGGTATCAAGTTGCTGCAGCAACTTTACCGTGAACCGACTCTCGATAACTTGCGCAAGATGATGAATATCTTTGTTTACGATCCCCGCGCGCTTACCGAAGCGTTGTTCAAAACCCGTCTTGACAACATTCTGGCGCACCGCGATCACCTGGACAATTTCGTCAAGAGCCTGTCTATCAACCCTAAACAGTTCCCGGATTTCAGCCCCCGTCTGGGTGAGATCAAGGCCCAGACGTTGATTGTCTGGGGGCGCAACGATCGCTTTGTACCGATGGATACCGGGTTACGGTTGCTGGCGGGCATTGCTGGTTCGCAGTTGCACGTGTTCAGCAACTGCGGTCACTGGGCGCAATGGGAACATGCCGACACTTTCAACCGTATGGTGCTGGATTTTCTCAGCCATTAATCAGGGAGCAAATGATGAATGATGACAACCTGAAGCAACTGGCTGAGGCGTTACGCCAGTCAGAAACCCGTGGCGAGGCGATTGAACCGCTGCGCGATGTTATCGGTACTGACAATGGCAAAGCGGCTTACGCCATTCAACAACTGAATGTGCAGCATTGGCAGGCCGCAGGTCGGCGCGTAGTAGGGCGCAAAGTAGGGCTTACCCATCCCAAGGTGCAACAACAGCTGGGCGTCAACCAACCGGACTTTGGCACCCTGTTTGCCGACATGTGCTACGGCAGCAATCAGGGCATTCCATTCTCACGGGTGATGCAACCGCGTATCGAAGCAGAGATTGCCTTGGTGCTGGGGAGCGATCTACCGCATGTTGATACCACCTTCGCAGAGTTATGCGCTGCGGTTGAATGGGTATTGCCCGCGTTGGAAGTGGTGGGCAGCCGTATCAAAGACTGGTCTATCGCCTTTGTCGATACGGTGGCGGATAACGCCTCCTGCGGCGTGTATGTCCTCGGCGGCCCGGCGCGTCGGCTTGATGGCCTGGATCTAGAGTGTTGTGCGATGAGTATGACGCGCAACAACGAGGTGGTGTCTACCGGGTACGGTAGCGAGTGTCTTGGGCATCCCATTAATGCCGCCGTCTGGCTGGCACGCAAAATGGCGGGCCTGGGGACACCGCTGCGAGCGGGGGATGTGGTGCTGACCGGTGCGCTGGGGCCGATGGTGCCAGTAAAAGCGGGCGATGATTTTATCGCAGAAATCGACGGTATCGGTATGGTCAGCGCCCACTTCTATGAGGACAGTCAATCATGAGTAAGAGAAAAGTGGCGATCATCGGCTCCGGCAATATCGGAACCGATCTGATGATCAAAATTCTGCGTAACGCCAAACATCTGGAGATGGGGGTACTGGTGGGGATTGACCCCGAGTCGGATGGTTTGGCTCGTGCGCGTCGGATGGGGGTTGCTACCTGCCATACCGGCGTGCAGGGGCTAATTGCGATGCCAGAGTTTGCAGACATTGATGTTGTCTTTGATGCCACCAGTGCGGGCGCACATATTAAAAACGACGCCACATTGCGGGCTGCCAAACCGGGGATCCGGCTGATTGATCTGACACCTGCGGCGATTGGCCCTTACTGCGTGCCGGTGGTGAACCTGGAGGAAAATCTCAGCCAGGGCAACGTCAATATGGTGACCTGCGGTGGTCAGGCGACCATCCCGATGGTGGCGGCGGTCGCGCGAGTAGCTCGCGTTCATTACGCCGAAATCATCGCTTCTATTGCCAGTAAATCTGCCGGGCCAGGCACGCGCGCCAATATTGATGAATTTACCGAAACCACCAGCAGGGCGATTGAGGTGGTGGGGGGGGCGCAGAAGGGAAAAGCCATCATTATTATGAACCCGGCGGAACCGCCGTTAATGATGCGCGACACCGTCTATGTGCTGAGCGAAATTGCCGATCAGGCTAAGGTTGAGGCTTCTGTTATCGAAATGGCGCAGGCGGTGCAGGCCTATGTACCGGGTTACCGGCTGAAGCAGAAAGTTCAGTTTGATGTTATCCCCCCGCAAGCCCCGCTTAACCTGCCGGGTATTGGCCGTTTTTCCGGCTTGAAAACCTCGGTATTTCTTGAAGTTGAAGGCGCGGCGCACTATCTGCCTGCCTATGCTGGCAACCTCGATATCATGACTTCCGCTGCGCTGGCGACCGCCGAGCGTATGGCTCAGGCAATGGCTGATACGACTGGAGAACGGCGATGAACGAGAAAAAAATCTATATTTCAGATGTGACGTTGCGCGACGGGATGCACGCTATTCGCCACCAGTATAGTCTGCAAAATGTGCAGGCTATTGCCAGGGCGTTGGATAATGCGAGGGTGGATTCGATAGAAGTTGCGCACGGGGACGGCCTGCAGGGTTCCAGCTTCAACTATGGTTTTGGCTCACATACCGATCTGACATGGATTGAAGCTGCGGCGGATGTGATAAGCCACGCGAAGATTGCCACGTTGCTGTTACCGGGCATAGGCACTATCCATGACCTGAAGGATGCCTATAACGCCGGGGCGAGGGTAGTGCGAGTGGCCACCCACTGTACCGAAGCGGACGTTTCAAAACAGCATATTGCCTATGCTCGCGAACTGGGCATGGATACCGTCGGTTTCCTGATGATGAGCCATATGACTACGCCGGAAAACCTGGCGAGCCAGGCCAGGTTGATGGAAAGCTATGGGGCCACCTGTATTTACGTGGTGGATTCCGGCGGCGCGATGAATATGAATGATATTCGTGCACGCTTTCGTGCGTTGAAAGCGGTGTTAAAACCGGAAACGCACACCGGCATACATGCGCACCATAACCTCAGCCTGGGCGTTGCCAATTCGATTGTTGCCATGGAAGAAGGATGCGATCGAGTGGATGCCAGCCTGGCAGGGATGGGGGCCGGGGCAGGAAATGCGCCACTTGAGGTGTTTATTGCCGCAGCGGATAAGCTGGGCTGGCACCATGGCACTGATTTGTATGCCTTGATGGATGCGGCCGACGAACTGGTGCGTCCGTTGCAGGATCGGCCAGTGCGTGTCGATCGTGAAACGCTGGCGTTGGGCTATGCCGGAGTTTACTCCAGTTTTTTGCGCCATTGTGAAATAGCCGCGGCAAAATATGGCATCAATACGGTAGACATTCTGGTTGAGTTGGGTAAGCGCCGGATGGTGGGCGGCCAGGAGGATATGATCGTCGATGTCGCGCTGGATTTGCGCTCCCGATAATGGCTGGCAGGTCAGCCCGGCTGGCCTGCTGTCTCTGGTGATCGCCGGAACCCGCATCTGATGGTTGGCGAACCTCTTCGTATCGTTGAACGATCGTTTATTCCCCAAAGGTATCTTTATGAATGTCGCTTTGTCGAAGGTCGATTCACATTTGGTTATTACGATTGGGCTATGTTTTCTGGTCGCCCTGATGGAAGGGTTGGATTTGCAGGCGATGGGGATTGCTGCCGTCCCTATCGCACAAGCATTTGAACTGCAAAAGATGCAAATGGGGTGGATTTTCAGCGCCGGTATTCTGGGGTTGCTACCCGGTGCCTTTGCCGGGGGACGGCTTGCCGATCGCTATGGCCGCAAAACCGTGTTGATAGGCTCGGTGGCGCTGTTTGGTCTGTTTTCCATTGCAACGGCATTGGCCTGGGATTTCAGTACGCTGGTGATTGCTCGCCTGATGACCGGTGTCGGGCTGGGGGCCGCGTTACCGAACCTGATTGCGCTGACCTCTGAGGCAGCGGGGCCCCGTCTGCGCGGGCTGGCCGTCAGTATGATGTATTGTGGTGTACCGCTAGGGGCGGCATTGGCCGCCACCGTGGGCATCGCCGGGGTGGCGTTGCCCTGGCAGACGATCTTTTGGCTCGGCGGAGTGGTGCCATTAATTCTGGTACCGCTGTTGGCTTACACATTACCTGAGTCAGCGCTGTTCCATGCGCGAAAGCAAGTGACGGAGACATTGCCATTGTCGGGTCTGTTCCGCCACGGTGCTGCATTACCCACGTCTCTGCTGTGGCTCAGCTACTTTTTCACGCTGCTGGTGGTTTATATGCTGATTAACTGGTTACCGACGCTGCTGGTTAATCAGGGATTTGGCTCGGCGCAGGCCGCCTGGGTGGTCTTTGCGCTGCAGATTGGGGCGGCGGTGGGGACGCTCATTCTGGGCGCATTGATGAACCGATTGCCGCCGTGGATCATGTCAGCCGTGATTTACATCGGTATGTTGCTCTCGCTGGTGGCATTGGGGATTTCGACACAATTTGTCTGCATGCTGGTTGCCGGATTTGTCGCCGGGTTGTTTGCTACCGGTGGGCAAAGCGTGCTTTATGCGCTTGCGCCGCAATTTTATCCAACCGAAATACGCGTGACCGGGGTGGGGACCGCCGTTGCGATTGGCCGTTTGGGGGCGATGAGCGGCCCGTTGATTGCGGGCAAAATGCTGGCGCTGGGAACCGGGGCAGCAGGGGTGATGGCCGCATCGGCACCAGGGATCGTCATTGCCGGGGTTGGCGTATTCTGGCTGCTTAATCTTAACCGACGCCCTGGCGACTAATGATGTAATGGAATTTACGCAGATGCCAGGCATTTCTCTTTCTGGCGGCCTGTTCCGTGATACATAAGGGAATAGGCTGTGAGTTAATGAGGAAGAAAAGTGGAACTGAGGCAGTTACGTTATTTTGTGCGTGCCGTGGAGTTAGGCAGTATGGGGCAGGCTGCGCAAGATCTGAATATTGGTGTCTCGGCCTTGAGTCAGCAGATAAGCCGTCTGGAAAGTGAACTGGCCATCCGCTTATTGCAAAGAACCTCTCGTGGGATCGTTGCTACGGACGCGGGGCTGGCTTTTTTTTCTCAGGCTCAACTGACGTTGCGCCATGCTGACGATGCCGTGCGGGCGGCAAAGCACGCCCGCTTATCTGGGCATGTCAGCGTAGGGATGGCACCCAGTACCGCATCCGTACTGGGAGTGCCGTTTATTTTAGCGATGAGAGAGCGCTATGCCGACATCCGTTTGCATGTGATAGAGAGCCTGTCAGGTAATTTGGCTTCGATGATCAAGGCGCGTCAGTTGGATTTGGCTGTGGTGTTCCAGCATCAAAAAATACAGACCTGGAGTGCGATCCCATTATTGGAAGAACGATTGTTCCTGATCGGTACGCAGGCTCTCGTTGGGCGGTTTCAGGATGAGCCGATTACCCCAGAGGCTTTTTCTTCGTTGCCGTTAATTTTACCCAGCCGGACACATGGGCTGCGGGCTTTGGTGAATACCAGCTTTGCTCGGCAAGGTCTGGAATTAAACATCTTGGCGGAAATAGACGGTTTGGCGATTTTGATGGATGCCGTTCGCCAAGGGCTGGGCGCTACTATTCAGCCCGGAGCGGCCATCTCACGCATTCAGGACGACAGCCTGGCAGTGGTGGAAATACCTAATCCGGTATTACGTCGTCCCAATTTCCTGGTCAGTCTTTCCGATGATGAACTCTCGCCCGTGGGTGTTGCGGCCAGAGTGGTGCTGCAAAGCGTGATCTGCCAACGGGTGATGCAAGGCCATTGGCCGGGGGCGACCCTTTACCAACCCTAAACCCCCATTAAGCATTGCCGGGTAGCCGCCCCGCATACCAAAGGTTACATTTTAGGCACCAAAGAATAGCGCCGAGAGTGTGACTATGTTTGATGTTGTGGTCATTGGTGGGGGCAATGCGGCGCTGTGTGCCGCTTTAACCGCACGGGAGAACGGGGCTTCAGTGTTGTTGCTGGAAGCGGCCCCCAAAGCGTGGCGTGGTGGTAATTCTCAACACACACGCAATTTGCGTTGCATGCATGATGCTCCACAGGATGTGCTGGTTGATAGCTACCCGGAAGAAGAATTCTGGCAAGACCTGCAGAAAGTTACCGGGGGTTTGACCAATGAATCCTTGGCCAGAATGGTGATCCGAGCATCATCAACCTGCCGGGGATGGATGAACAAGCACGGCGTTCGTTTCCAACCCCCCCTTTCCGGGGCCCTGCATGTGGCCCGTACCAATGCCTTCTTTATGGGGGGAGGCAAAGCGCTGGTGAATGCCTATTATCGCAGTGCTGAAAAATTGGGCGTTGTTATCCGCTATGACAGCCCGGTAGATGCCATCGAGTTACATAATGGGCGATTTGTCGCGGCAAAGATCGGCGATCAACGTATAGCCGCCCGCGCCTGCGTGCTGGCCGCTGGCGGGTTTGAATCCAACCGCGATTGGCTGCGTGAAGCCTGGGGGCAAAATAGCGCAGGTGAATGGCCAGCAGATAATTTTCTGATCCGTGGTACGCGCTTCAATCAAGGCGTATTGCTCAAATCCATGATGGAAGCGGGGGCTGATGTGATCGGCGATCCCTCCCAATCCCACTGTGTGGCTATTGACGCCCGTGCGCCGTTGTATGACGGCGGGATCTGCACCCGTGTCGACTGCGTTTCGCTAGGCATTATGCTTAATCGTCAGGCGGTGCGTTTTTATGATGAAGGAGAAGACTTCTGGCCCAAACGCTATGCGATCTGGGGCCGCCTTGTGGCGCAGCAGCCTGGCCAAATCGGCTACTCCATCATTGACAGCAAGGCCATCGGGCGCTTTATGCCACCGGTTTTCCCTGGAGTTAAAGCCGATAATCTGCACGACCTTGCTCTCCAGTTAGCGCTAGATCCCCAACAGTTTGTTCAAACGGTAGAAACTTATAACCGTGCTTGTCAGCCTGGAACGTTCAACCATACCGTGCTGGACGATTGTCATACCGAAGGGCTTGTACCAGCAAAAACGCATTGGGCTCTGCCGCTCGATACTCCTCCGTTCTATGGCTACGCGCTGCGGCCTGGGATCACCTTTACCTATTTGGGGTTGAAAGTGAATGAGCACGCCGCCGTACATTTTAATGGGCAGCCTAGCCGCAATCTATTTGTTGCTGGAGAAATGATGGCAGGAAACGTGCTGGGTAAGGGGTACACCGCGGGGGTCGGTATGTCTATTGGCACGGTTTTTGGTCGTATCGCCGGTCATCAAGCGGCACTGGCTGCGCAGCGGGAGGCTGAGTATGAAACAGCTTGAGTTATTGATCCGTGAAGCGCAATCCCTGACGGATAACGAGCAGGAGGTGGAACGGGTGATGCAAATCTGTAATGCCTGCCGTTACTGCGAAGGGTTTTGCGCCGTTTTTCCTGCCATGACCTATCGGTTGACGTTTGGTAAGGCTGATATCAACTACCTGGCAAACCTGTGCCATAACTGCGGTGCCTGTCTGCACGCCTGTCAGTACGCGCCACCCCACGAATTCGGCGTGAATGTGCCGCAAGCGATGGCAAAAGTGCGTGTTGAAACCTATCAGGAGTACGCCTGGCCGGCCAGCCTTGGTGCTTTGTATCAGCGAGCGGGGATGGCGGTCGCGCTGGCATTGGCTTTGGGTATCGGGCTGTTTCTGTTATTGGTGATGGCGCTCAAAGGAACCCTGATTCATTCACCGTTGGCCGGTGAGTTTTATCAGATATTCCCGCACAACCTGCTGGCGGTGATGTTTGGCAGCGTGTTCGTGTTTTCCATCGGTTCGTTGTTGTTCAGCACCTGCAGGTTCTGGCGTGAAATATCTTCTGACGCGGGAAGCCTGCCTGCGATGGTGGAAACCACCCGACATGTGCTGACCTTAACCTACCTGGATGGCGGCCACGGGGAAGGGTGTAACGATGAAGACGATGCGTTTACCCTGCGACGGCGGCGTTTCCATCACTTTACCTTCTACGGGTTTATGCTGTGTTTTGCCTCAACGGTCGTGGCGACCGGCTATCATTTCTTGTTGGGGCAAGAAGCGCCGTATGACCTGCTGAGTTTGCCGGTGATATTGGGCACGCTCGGTGGTGTCGGGCTGATTGTTGGCCCGGCAGGGTTACTGTGGCTGAATCTGCGCCGTAACCCTGCACATGGAGACGCTGCGCAAAAGCCGATGGATCGTGGTTTTATCCTGTTGCTGCTGTTGGTGAGTATTAGCGGTATCGCCTTACTCGTGGGGCGTGATACCTCGCTGATGGCAGCACTGCTGGCGATACATCTGGGAACGGTAATGGCGCTGTTTCTCACGCTGCCTTACGGCAAGTTTGCCCATGGCTTTTATCGTACTGCGGCATTACTCAAGTGGGCGATAGAAAAACGGCGTAAAGCCTGATTTGACGCGCTACGGGCCTGAAAGAGGATGAAAAGCGATCGCCAGGAAGAATTTGTCCCACGGTTGGAAATACCGTTAACCCGCGTCTTGCCACGCGAGGAGCAAGACTGCGTATCACCCGCGGAAATTCCCTTGAGCAAGCTGACTTCCGGCTGTTTGGGCTTTATGCCACTGATATCGCTAATAGGCCAGCGCGACTGGCCTAAGGTGGTTGATCACACCAGCGGGCGCAGGATTTCCCAGATCCGCTCCCAGTTAATCAGCACCAATAACACCGCAGCGGCGAACAGAACAAACACGATCCTTGAGAACATATCAACACTCCTTGTTAATCATATCGGGGCCCGTAACGCTTCCCCCACTGTTGGATGGGCAGTTTACTGCGGGAAAACGAGGCGATACAGCGCTGGCGGCGGATTTCAGAAAAGACTGGGTGAAAGAAAAGGGTTTACATGAGGAGATATAAAGGCAGGGCGGAGATTTCTCCGCCCTGAGGGGACTGGGGTTAATTCAGCATTCCGTTCAATACCAGCATGGTCACCATCCCGCCAATCGCCGGGATCAAAGTACGGCGAACAATCATAAAGGGTGAGCATTCGCCTGCTTTGCTAACGGCGATAATCACCCCCGCGACCGGGGAAATCGACCTTCCCATTCCGGCCATCAGCTGCATCGGCAAGATCATGCTGACGGCGCTTTCGCCAAACTTGGCGGCAATGCCCGGTGCCAGGCCAGAGAATGAGAAGAAGGCGGCGACGCCAGAACCGGTCAAGGCGGCGGTAACGCAAACCAGTAAGGCCATCACGACGGTCATATTGCCAAAACCAAAGCCTGCGGCTTGGACGGTGTGAATGATAAAATCAACGGCACCGATAATTTGCAGACCCTGAGCGAAGACATCAGCACAAACCAGCAGGGAAACGATGCTGGTAAACATTGACCCCATGCCTTTGAAAAAGACCTGAATGCCCTTACAGGCTGCCTTGAAATCCCTGCGTACCAGGAGCTCGCAGAAAAACGCCAACAGGGTGCCGACAATCATCGCGGTGACTACGTCAACCTTGATACTGCTGACGACCAGCGGGCTGAAGACAATCACCAACACTACCGGGAATATCGGCAGCAGTGCGTAGAACGCAGGTACTTTAACGCCTTCTTCCTGCGCCTGCAGTTCTTGCTGTACTTGCTCAGCCACATGACCATCTTTGGCATCAAAATAGCGTGCGGTGAAAAAGATCAGGGTGGCGACCACCAACATCACACCGGCTGCCACCGGCAGTTGGTGGTGGACAAAGTAGATCGCAGTTTCCATGCCGGCATGTTTTGCCGCCAGGTTGGCGGTGCCGACAGCCGGACCCAGATCCATAAAGGCTGACATACCAATCATCGCGGCAGCGGCGGCTTTACTGACCCCTAAGCGCACCAGAACCGGGAAAAAGGTCACCAGCAACAGCATGGCCAGACCCGCCGCGCTGGAGATAGCGACATGCAGCAGTTGCGAAAGGATGTAGCCAATCGCCAGGATCAGATAGGGAGCCTTGATCATCTGCAGGGGCTTGATGCACAGGTTCACCATCGAGTTCGAAGCCTTGATGTGATCCATATAATCGGCAAAACCGCCCGCGGCCATAATGATCAAACCAATGCCCGCCACCTGAGTGGTTAATGACTCTTTAACGAAGGCGAAAATATCCCCACCGACCCAGCCAATGGACTTCGCTTTGCCATACAGTATCGATTGTTCCGGAAAGAAGATGGCGGTGATCAGCAACAAACTTAACCCGGCCAGCAACAGAATGGTCTGTGGCTGGTAATTTTTGATGATAAACCAGGCCGCCAGGACGGTAACGACCATGCCTATGATAAATCCAGTCATCATAGCCCCCTTATGATTGGGTTAGTGGCGATAAACTCATGTAACCGCGCGTTGTAATAGTCTGGGGCCTGGAAATAAGGAGCATGGCCCAAACCAGGCATTTCAATGTGTTGGCTATAAGGCACCAACGCCAGCAGCTCGGCTTTCAACTGTGGCTGGACAACGCTGTCTTTTTCGCCGGTCAGTATCAGCGTTGGCATTTCTAGCTGCGGCAACAGTGGGCGGTTGTCGGCCAGTTGCAACATGCGCGTGGCGCGTCTTAAGCCTTCCTGGCGGGTTTCTGCCGCAATTTTAGCCGCATAGTCCAATACTGCTGCGGGCACATCCGGGAAGGGCAACAAATCACGAGCGCGATTTTTGCCATAGGCTTCACGGCCGATTTCGTCGAGCTCCTTCAGGCGTTTTTCCAGCTTTTCGGAGCTTGGGGCCGTTTCTGGTGCACCATAACCGGGGTGGGTACAGGACAACACCAGCTTGCTAACTCTTTCTGGATGATGGGCGGCATAGCGGCTGGCAATGGTGCCCCCCATCGAATGCCCGACCAGCGTGACCTTCTGCTCATCGCAGGTCAGTACCAATTCATGCAGCATGTGCTCGTAAGCATCAATATCGGCGGGGACCTGCGCAGAATAGGCATAGCCCGGCGCATCCCAGGCCACGACGCGATAGTGAGGGGAAAAGGCGGCAAACTGAAAGGCCCAGGCTTTTGAATTGCCCAGAATGCCGTGTAAAAAGATAATGGTCTCCCCTTCGCCACAAGTGCGGAAAGATAAATTCCCTCGCGAGGTTGTGATAATTTGCAGCCCAGGGCAAATCGGAACCCCGTTGTTTTCACTGCTCATGATTAAAGCCTCTTTGATAAAAGTAATGCCAAGGATGGCTTGCTACATGGTCTCAAGGCATAGTGCGTCGTGGCTATACAAGAGATATAGCGATATTCTTCCTGCTTGATGTTGCAGCGTTACGGGTTGTGAATCCCTGCCATTTAACGAAGGCAGCGCCTGGTGATTCATACCTTTGCTGCAATCTCTATAAGGTGCGGTATTCGTCATCCGACTGTGAGGTTATTTATTAAAGACGTTAAACGCCTCGAATAAAGACTCCATCACATGGAAGTTGTCATTCAGCTCATTGCTTCTTACTTCGCCCATATAATTGACCAGGGCTTCAATCAATACGAAGCCAGCACTGCGGCTGCTAAATAATCCGCTATGGTGGCTCTCCATCAGCAACGTTGCGCTGGCAAAATGACTGAATGGATTGACCGCGTTATCGGTAATGACGATAGTGTCGCCACGATTTTGATGAAACCATTTTATCAAGCGGGTGGTTACGCTGGAAAAACGATAATAAGAAATTGCCAGTAAAACATCGCCCTTTTTTGAGTCGATCAATTTATGGGGCAGGTTGGCAATGTTGGCATCCAGCAAGACGATTTCTTTTTTAATATATCTGCCCAGCAGGTAAAAGTATTCTGCCAATGCGTGAGCCGTGGCACTACCAATGATATAAAGCTTTTTCTTTGGATCGCAGATTAGCTCGATGCTTTTCTCCAGATCCTTTTGGTTGATATTCTTTAACGTATTGTTAATGTTTTCGGTAATCTCGCTGCAGTGTTTTTCAATGAACTCGATACCGTTTTTTTTGTTTTTCTTTTTGTCAAAGCGCTCTATCGGCGAAATATTCCGGCGTTGTTCGGGTTCTGTCGTTGACTCTTTGAAGTCACGGAAGCCGGTGAAGCCGATCTTTATCATAAATCGGCCTAGCGTTGATTTTGCAATGTCAATTTCATTACAAATATCAATGACTTTACTGTAGGGAATAGATTCGAAATGCTTGTCAAAATAGTCGATAATACGCAGGTCAGTTTCGGTCAGATTATCAATGCCTGCAATACGTTGAGAGAACTCTGCTCTATTCATATCATCTTCCCCCTGCGTAATATCGTCATTTATTAATAGCAAAACTCAAGGAAGAAAAAAGGGGAATCAAAAATTCCCTTGTCAGAAGTGTGTGTCATCTCTCATTACCTTCTGAACCGCACGACTGCCGGGCCTGGCGGCGGCCGCGTATGCTTTATGAGTTACGGTTGAACCTTAAATTCCCCATGTTGTTCAAACCAGGCAAACTGCTCGGCAGCGTAGGCTGACATCTTCGAGCCGCTATGCCCTACGCCGGGTAGCGTGGTGAAGCGCCAGTGGAAGTCGACCTGGTCGCGCTTGGCCTTTTGTTGTGCCGTCAGAAAATAGTTTTGTGCACGTGTTAACCGGCTATTCCCTTGCTGCATAGCCTCATAGGAACGGCGTAGCAGGGGGTGTTCGGGGTCGTCATCTTCATCGCCCACGGTGATCAATACCGGTTTGGCAAAGTAATCCGCCTGCTGTTTTGGCGTCACTTTGACGGGCGCATCAGCCAGGCCGTAAGGCCAAGGGGCGACCATATCCGGCATAGTCCACCAGCCTGCGGCGGCACAGATGGCCGCCTTGACGTTCGCTTCAGGTACCAGAGTCAGCATTCGGTGAACAAACTGGCAGCCCGCACTATTGCCAAACAGATAATAGTGCGGCTGCCGGGTAATGCCTTGTTGCTGCAGGTTGGCGAACAGATCCCCGATGACCGTGAATGACCATTGTCCTTCAGGATTCACCTGATGGGTTTTGGTATTCTCGATATTGCCGAGGTTGTAGCCATTCGTGCCAGGATAGTCTGTCTGCGAGAACAGCGGTGCGATAACGATAAGCTTGTTTTTCTTGGCATTCTCCACCCATGAATCGCGATATTTGGCGGCATTGCGATTCACGCCGGTGAGCACAAACACCACGGGAGTGTTGGCATCTGCACCGGGAGGCTGATAGCTGAATACTTCCATCCGCTTACCGGTTTGCGGCACGGTGAAATCAAAGCTGCCGCTCCCCTGTGGCAATGTGCCTGCATGGCTGAGGCTTGTCGTTAACGCTAACACGGTGAATAAACCGAGTTTGCTGTTCATGCTCCAATCCTTGTTCTGGGTTAAAATTCGTAACGCAACCCGAGCACCCACAGATTTTCTGCGGAGTCGTAACTTTCCCGATCGTCATAAATATAGGTGGCAGAGAGATGAACATTTCTCAGCACGCGATATTCCAGTTCAGAGACCCATTGTTTGCGGTGCACATAGTCATCCTCGGATTCGATCAACTGAGAGTAGCCACCGCGCAATGCAATTTTCTTGGTAAACCAGTATTCTGCCAATGAATCGAAGGAGTCGAAGTTTCTGTCTGCCCTGTTGCCTGCACGTTCGTAGGTCTGTTTACCCACGTTAATACCGAGGTAGGCTTGGCCATAGTTCAGACGCACCCCTGCCCCTTTTTGAACGTAATTAGTATAGTAACCGCTCAACGAAGTATCTTTAGGGTCTTTGGTCATTTTTTGCCAGGCAACAACGGGCTTAATTTTCAGTGGCGTACCTGCTATCGGGAACTCAAAGGCATACCCTAAGCTGGCCATGTAACCATCTTCAACGGTGCTGCTGCTGGCACCATTGCCCATCACGTAAGCGGTGCGCAGATCCAGCCCGCCGTTGGTATATTCATATTGTAGGGTGCCGTCTTGCCGGTTCCATTGATAGGAGGAATCGATACGCGTTCCGACCCAGTTAGAGTAAACGTTGGCGGTGTAGTTCATATAACGGTCGGTAATGCCCATCCACTGATACATTGGGTTACGCGTACGGCCAACCATGAGTTTCCCCAGATCTTTACCATCGATCCCGACATAGCTATAACGGATATCCCAGTTATCGTTGCTGTTCTTGGTGTCGTTCTTCTGGGTGTTAACCTGCCACTCCAGCTTGCCGAACAGGCCGAACTGTTCGTCCAGTTTGGTTTTGGCTTCAAAGCCAAGACGGCCAGTCAAGTTAGTGGCATTGGTCTGGTCTGACGTCCATTCATTGCCGACTTGAGCTTCGATACGGCCATAAATATCAAGCTGGGTTCCCTTGTTGTTATATACGGTAACTGCTTCGGCGATATTGGCAGCCAGCAGGGTAGGAAAGAGTAAGGCCAGAGATATTCTTTTCATTTGACTATCCTGTGTTGATTGAAAATGTTCACTTGCTACTCCCTATAAATATGAGGCGTTCGAATACGGCTCATGAGGAAATAAGCTTGGTGAGTTTCAAATGTTAGCTTTGCTTACTGTTTATATTTCTGGTTATGAATTTGTTTTGTTTTTATTATAAACGTGAAATACGTGGCGATGAGCAGCCTGTGAAACGCAATTTTAATTCATTAAAGATATTTTGATTTACTCGCTCTCCTTCTGTTGATTAATGACAACACTATATGAAGAGGAAAGTTGTTGTGAATGGGAATTAAAAATTCCCTGTTTAAATATGTGATTTCTGACACACATTTAAATTATGAGGGGATTTAAGGGACGATAAGGTAAAGATAGTGGCAGGGATAACTGATTATTTTAAAAGAAATTAATGTTGATGGATGAATAAATACGTCTTGGCCGTTTTATCGGCGTTGGCGAGAGGGAGGGAAATTGAAAGGGAATTAAACGATGTTGCAAATAAACAACACCCGCGCAACATTATGATTGATATTGCGCAGGCGTGCTGCGTTATTTTTTCTCTACGGCAGCCTGGATGGCATCTGCAAGGGTACTGACGTGTTTCTCTGCCGTTTTCAGTTGATATTCGACACCGTTGCCGTCATTGGTGTCAGATAACGTTGCCTTCAAAAGCTCCAATGCTGCCTGCACGGCCAGTAATCGGCGTTTTTGCTCTTCTGTTGGGGTGATCCCTGAGCCAAAATAATTTTCTAACATATTTATTTCCCTTCGCTAAACCTACCGAAATGGCAGACAACGATCATGACATGGGGGCATGGGCGGCTTTTTCAAGGCCTGGTCTTCAGATACGCCGCTTGGGCCAAGGACTGTGATCAGATTCATAATTAAAGTGAAAGGGAGAAGCTAATGGGGAAGCAGAGTTCCCCATTGTGTTGTTACCCAGGTTACTGTTTAGGGAAGTTCACGATATCGAACACCATGTCATCGATGGCTTTTTTCACCTCCGGTGCAGTTATGGGAGCTGAATCATTGCTGACTGACTTACCATAGCCTTTCCGTACTACGGCCATCACCGTTTTGCCGGTATCCTGATCGATGACTTTCACTTCCATGAATAACGCGGTGTTTTGCGTTCGGTGTCCGCTGGCCGCCATGGTGGTGGCAATCACTGCGGCAACCGGAACCACTTCATAGAATTGCATATCTTCGTTTTCTGCCGTTACTGCTGTAATCGCGACTTTTGCTACCAATACGCGATTACCTGATGGGTTAGGCAACAGCGTTGTGCGTTCTGCCACGGCAGATCTGAGTTTGGTGCTGGCGTACTCTCTGATTTGATCCAGCGTTTCCTGGCTTACCCGCGCATTAGGTTTCGCGGGCGGGTAGAACACTAACGGCTCAATGTAGATGCCACGATAATCAGATTCTTTAAAACCCGGAGCGATCCAGCGTAAAACCTGATGCCCGCTTGCGGTTTCAGTTTTCTGTAGCTTGCTATAGTCCTGAAGAAATCCTGAATATTGCGTCGTTTCTGTGACCTTGGAAGAACAACCCGCCAGTAACACGCCTGCAGTCAACACGGCAGCGGCAACGCTAAAACGATTTTTTTTCATATACTTCCCATTATGACGTCGGTTTGTGCCTTGAAAATATAGCACTAGGTTGAGAAATAAAATATGAGACACCGCTTACGCTAGGTTGAGCACGATGCCGTTATGAGTTATTGCCAGCATCGTGGGAGGTAAATTATCGGGGCCTTTAGTCAGGATACATCAAACAGGTACGTGTCATTCAACGCATGCGCTATTTGTCTTGCTGAGGATAAACGTTGTGTTACGGACGTCGAACGGGGAAAAGCAATAAATTTTCTATTGGTTACAATTAAAAAAATCTGATTATAAAAAAATTATCTGAACATATCCGACAGCCTGTCATTTTTTTCCATTTGGCGTTACATCTGTCGTAGCATCCTTACCCGTGCATGACATTTCTATACACTTGAACTGGTAAGGTAATGCCTACCCGATGATGTTGTGTTAGTCCTGTAGTGTATTACCATCCCTTATTGACTTTATCCCGCCTTGTGCGGGATTTTTTTTGCGGCCAAACGGTGATGGCGGATGATAGCCATGTTAGCCGAGAGAGTGTTGTTGTTTATAATTCATTGTTATTAAAGTGAATTTTCCCATCCACGGCAAAGGTCGAACTTCTTTGGCGACTATTCACTTTTTCTGCACATTTGGCGAGTATGGTCGTAATGTTATTAGCCTGTTTGGGCTAACACTGCATTTCGTATCATTCCGCCCGGTTCCTAGCCGGGCTTTTTTACGCCCAACGTCAGCTTGAGCCTCATAGGTTACAATCAGAACCTCTGTTAACCCAGGAAGAGTGGGCGCCATAACCATGACTGTTAATTTAGCAGTTTGCTTGCAGCTAGCCCTTACAAGCACAAGATTGTGGGCTTTTTTCGTTGCGCTTTTACAGGTGTTGAAGGAAAATATCTACACTGATTAGATAAATCTTAACAAATACTTGGTGTCTTTGGGGTTTTTGAATATTCGTTATTTATCCTGTAGTAACCTTTTAAGCTATGCTTTTATCAGTTATTTTTGGCTTAAAGATGGGGTTGTATGAGCAGAAGCTTAAAGCTCGATAAAATGAGTTGGGCTAATATTGTTATGTATTGAATTATAGGCTTTTTTTAATTTATTTTTGGTTGTTTTTAGATGAGTTTTGTTTTTTCACTCTCACTTTGCCGGGGAAGAGAGTATGCATAGAGTTAATGGGGTTATTATCTTCTTGTGGGTAAGACTATGCAGGTAGACAGGTATTCCAAACAGCGTCTGCCCGCCACGCTCCTGCTGGTTAATATTTTCCTGTTGGCATTCCTGCTCTCTGTGTTCGGTATCTTTACCCGCCCCTTGGGATCGCTTTCTCTGTTTTGGCCGGTGAATGCCATCTTATTGGGTTTGATGTTGCGTAAACCTGGCTACGCGACCCCAGTGGGATGGAGCGCAACCTATCTTGGGATGATAGCCGCCGATCTGACCACCGGTGAAGGCTGGCAGTTGGCGCTGTGGCTGAACACCTGCAATATGGCGTTGATTGCCACCGGTTATATTGTGATGCAGATGCTGCCAAAGTCGCAGCGACGGATGGGCAAACCCCAGGCGATTCTCTATATGTTCACCGCTTGCCTGCTTGGGGCCGCGGTTTCAGCAACGCTTTCAATATTGCGTAGTGATAGCCTGTTTAACAATACGGCCGCTATTGCCTGGGCCTCTTGGTTTAGTGAGCAATTTTCTACCAATCTATTGATATTACCCGTTATTTTAGCTGCACCTCGTCTTAAGCAATTACTGCGTCTGCAATTTGACTGGCGGTGGCGTGCCTGCATCCCCTTGTTGGGGTTGCTGCTATCGTTAGTACTTAGCGTCCATATTGGTGGCCCAGGTGCAATCGCTTTCCCCATTCCTGCGTTGTTGTGGTGTGCCGTGCGTTACCATCAGTTTACTGTCACTCTGTTGGCGTTAGTGGTCGGTGTGACGGAGATTGTCAGTATTTCTGCCAATCTGATGCTGTACGAAGCCGGGGGATTGCACGGCACGATTATGGATACCCTGATGTCGGCCCGGTTAGGTATTGCCATGCTGGTGATGGGGCCGTTGATTTTGTCCAGCTCGATCGCCGTTAACCGCAAATTGTTGCGTCGGCTTGAGCACAGCGCTAATCATGATTTTCTGACCGGCGCATTGGCGCGTAGTGCAATAACCCGTCAAGCCAGGGAAATTCTGGAGCGTAAGCATCAATCGAAAGAGGCGTTATCGCTGTTGTTGATCGATATCGACCATTTCAAACTGGTCAATGACACTCATGGTCATGTGATCGGTGATCAGGTTCTGGCCGCTTTTTCGCATATTTTGCGGCGCGAGTTGTACCACGATCAGCTGTTTGGTCGCCTGGGCGGTGAAGAGTTCGCCATCATAATGCCGCGGGCATTAGGGGCTCAGGCTTTGGCGTTGGGGGAATATTTGCGCAAGCGGATAGAAAATGCCGATCTGAACCCAACGGGAAAATCGCCATTGCGGCTGACTATCAGCGTTGGTGTCGCGAGCCTGGCGATGAATGAAGAAAAATCACTGGAACAGCTAATGAGCATGGCAGATATCGCGCTTTATCGTGCCAAGTCTCAGGGGCGAAATCGCGTTGAATCATTTAACATGGTCAGTGGTAAAAGCCTGAACCATGTCATATTCGAATAGTGTTTTAACCCTGTTTAGGAGCAAACTGCGTGCCACAGTTAGGGCAGATCAGTGTGATATGCTTACGCAGTTGCGAGCATTGTTGTTCTGTAACATAAGCGCACTTCGGGCAGGCAATTTGTGTAGTGCGGTTATTGAAACCTTTTACGCTAGTCGATTCAGACATGTTGCATACCTGTGTCAGGTGAATATCCACGCTAACACAGGTGATATCAAATAGCTTTGATTGTTTTGCGCTTTACAGTGCCTTCAGCGCCTGTAGGGTTTCATCGATATCAATTTCATGCTCAGAGAAGGTATGCGTCACCCCTTGAAAAGTGGTGATCGATAACATTTTCAGCGTTTCCATGGCTTGTGGCGCTTGTGCTGCCTGCGGGCGGATGCGGTTCATCAGTAACCCGACGGAAAGCACGGTGTTTTCTTTATCTACATCTGCTTTGACCGGCACATCTTTGGTAAACGCCTGGAAGGATTTGATGCTGGAGATTTTGATTCTCTCGTTGGCGATGATGATGTACTTGCTGGGAGCCTGTACTTTGACGGCGTAGGCCGAAGGCCCTTTGGTATTATTGGTGGGCTCAAAAGTTACCAAAGCATTTTTTTTAATCAGCTCTGGGTTTTGTACTTTAATCACGTGAAAATAACGATTTTCCCCGTTTTCGTCGGTGATAAAACCGAAGCCTTTGTCTTCAAAAAAAGTCGTTATCTTGCCGTTCATTGTCATTCTCATAAAGTCGTTCGCAACAGTGCTAATGATAGCGCGGAATGCCGTTCAGTGACAGGGGCGCGGGGCCACGCCGGGGGGCTCGACCGTTCTGAAAGTCGGGTAGTGTGTTTGAGCATAACTCAAGCAGATCCCAGTGCATCAGGCTGCTTTGGTCACTATGGGGGAGGGGAGACATCAATTTACACCTTGGATGGCGGACTTTTTCACTTTTTATCGGTTTTATGTGATCTTGGTTGTGGACAAAATCCGGTCTAATTGCTGTACTGTATAAGACACACATTTTGTGTCTTACATTCACGTTAAAGGTAAGTTTGATGTCTAAGATTAAAGGTAGCGTTAAGTGGTTTAATGAATCCAAAGGTTTCGGTTTCATTACTCCTGAAGATGGTAGCAAGGACGTTTTCGTTCACTTCTCTGCCATCGCTAGCAATGGTTTCAAAACTCTTGCTGAAGGCCAGCGTGTAGAATTTGAAATCACGAACGGTGCCAAAGGGCCATCTGCTGCTAACGTTATCGCTATCTAAGCTACAGTAGCCGAAATTCTAAAAACCCGCTCTATGAGCGGGTTTTTTATTACCGGCTTTCGGGGCAGCAGGCAATCTGTAATGTTCGAATCCCGAGCGAGTTAAGGGAACAGATAAACCTTGATGAATGCCGCGACGATCAGCAGGCAAGATATGGTGGCAGCCCATTCGGTAGCCGTTTTTGGCAGACTAAACATCGGGTTCCTCGGTTGGTTCAGAATACTGAGCAAGGATTATCCCGATGGCAGATTAAGAAAACATTAAGCTGGAGCTAAATCATTGCCCGTAGAATCCTTTGATTAACATAAAAGCCAGCAATGTCATGAGCAGCGACCCCGCCAGGTTGAGCAGCATATTGGTGATCGCCCAGATAAAGCGCCCATCTTGTAACAGATAAACCACCTCAAGCGAAAAGGTGGAAAATGTGGTCAGGCCGCCACAAAAGCCAGTAGTGATCAGCAGCTTCCAGGTGTGGTCAACATGAGTCATCCGGGAAAACAGCGCCAGGGCCAGGCCGATGATAAAGCCTCCCACCAGATTCACAGTCAATGTCCCCAGGGGAATATGGTGATTCAATGGATTCATCTTGAGGCTGACCGCCCAGCGCAACACGCTACCCAGACCACCGCCAATAAACACTGCCAGTAAAGAACTCAACATGGTAGAAAACCCTTTCGTAAAAATAGAGGATGCTCAGAAAGGTTCAGGCGCAATGCTACGCACCTCTCTGAGAGGTTACGTAGACATCATCAGCCTGTGAGGGCGGTTATGGAGGAATGTCATCTCCGTTGTCAGCACAGCCAGTTCGAGCGTGCTGGGGGATTTTACACCGGGTGACTTCTGATTTGTAGTCTCTTGGATAACCGGAGAAATACACCATGATAACTTATTAACTTATCAATTAAGCAACTCACTAACTTAGTGTTGTGGCACGGCGCGTTCCTGGCGATTACGGCCATTATGTTTGGCCAGATACAGGGCTTTGTCAGCGGCTTTAAGCCATTCTTGATAACCCCCCATCTCAGGCCGGTAATCAGCAATCCCGGCGCTGATATTCAGCTTTAGCTCAGGGGCTTCGTGGAAGATGATTTCGTTCAGGCGATCCTGAATGCGCTTTAATGCCTGGCTGGCCTGTTCTGCCGTCGTGTTAGGCAGCACTGCGCCAAATTCATCGCCGCCATAGCGGCCAACGATATCCACCGCTCGCAGCCCAAGCACCAATTCTTCAGCCAGGACGATGATCGCCTCATCACCCAGCGCGTGGCCAAAGGTGTCGTTGATGGTTTTAAAACGGTCAATGTCCATCAGAATCAGGGTTGCGGCATGGTCATAACGGCGACAACTGTCGAACTCGTTATGCAGCAGGTGTTCCCAATGACGGCGGTTGTACAGACCGGTCAAACCATCACGCATACTGATACGCAATAACTCCTGCTTCTTTTCTGCCAGACGTTTTGCGGTGCGATAGGTAACCAGACCCAGAAATACCGGATAGATAAAAATCATGGGCAAACAGAGATAAACCTGCAGCGGTGTAGTTTGTGGATGGAAAGGAAAGCCCAGCAAAGCACTGGTTAATATCGCCCCGGTAATCTGGGCGACCAATCCTTTGAAAAACAGGGTGTGGCCTCCAGAGGCAATATTGTTCATCCCCATCATCGACAGGATCACCACGGCAGGCAGTGCGTTAAACTCCATGAGCGCCACCCACATACCGCCCATCAGGGCATCGATCATCAGATTACGGACTTCGGTTGGGAAGGGGGCATCAGAGCGGATTGACCATTGATAGGCAATATGTGGCCAGATAAAACCATGTGCAAACAATAAAATCCAGATGCTAATGGGGGGATGCAGTGGATAAATCGCGGCGAGTACGCAAAAGAAGCCAATTCCCAAGCCGACAATACGCGGCAGGTATGTACGCCTGGCGAAGCTGAGGCCAGAACGCCGGGTGTTAATGGTCGATTGAGTGATTGCCATCCAACGTCTCCCTGTGACGAATTGCGAAGCCGATCATATGCTTTGAGGACAGCAAGATTTTAAGAATATTCTGTATAATTTAGCATAGAACATCTCTGATAGATCTCACTCTGTTACATGTTGTTGTTGTTTTAGCCGCTGGAAAGTCGCTATATAACTGTAGGCAAGTTTTGTTACCTGGCTGCGTTCGGCAGCAATAGATAAATATAGAAGGTGAATATGGAAGGTATCAGCATTACCAAACTTCTGGTCATTGCGGTGTTGATCGTGCTGTTGTTCGGCACCAGCAAATTGCGCACGTTGGGTGCGGATCTCGGGGCTGCCTTGAAGGGCTTTAAGAAGGCGGTGGGTGATGATAATACCCCTCCGGCACCGACCACGGCAGAGAATCAGGCTGCACAGCAAAGCGTCGAGAAGAAAGACGTTTAACCCCGCTTGCCATTGCACATTAAAAAACGGATGCTTTTAGCATCCGTTTTTTGGCGTTTTTATCCGCGTAAGCGTAACAAATAATTACCGCGTTTATTTCACTTCCATTCCTTTTGCCTGCAAATCGGCATGGTAGGAAGAGCGAACAAATGGGCCACAGGCGGCATGAGTAAAGCCCATCGCCATGGCTTCCGCTTTCATTTCATCAAATTCCGCCGGGCTGACATAACGCTGGACTGGCAAATGGTGACGACTTGGTTGCAGATATTGCCCCAGCGTCAGCATGGTAACGCCATGACGACGCAGATCGCGCATCACTTCGACGATTTCCGCATTGGTTTCACCCAGACCAACCATCAGGCCCGATTTGGTCGGGATATCCGGATGGGCTTCCTTGAAGCGTTCCAGTAGCTTCAGCGACCACTCGTAGTTGGCTCCAGGGCGTACCTGACGGTAAATACGCGGTACGTTTTCCAGATTGTGGTTAAACACGTCGGGTGGTGTTGCGGTGAGGATGTCAAGCGCACGATCCATACGGCCACGGAAGTCTGGCACCAGAGTTTCGATCTTGATGGTTGGGCTCTTGGCGCGGATCGCGGCAATACAGTCGGCAAAGTGCTGTGCGCCACCGTCCCGCAGATCGTCACGGTCAACCGAAGTAATAACCACATAACGCAGTGCCATATCAGCGATGGTCTGCGCCAGTTTTTCTGGTTCGTTGACATCTGGGGCTATCGGACGACCATGGGCGACATCGCAGAATGGGCAGCGGCGTGTACAGATCGCCCCCAGGATCATGAAGGTGGCCGTCCCGTGGTTGAAGCACTCAGACAGGTTAGGGCAAGAAGCTTCTTCACACACCGAATGCAGACCGTTCTTGCGCATGGCGGCCTTGATGCCTTGAATGCGCGTGGAGTCGGCAGGGAGTTTGATCTTCATCCACTCAGGTTTACGTAACAGCTCCTGCCGTTCGGTAACCACGGTTTTTACCGGGATCAACGCCATTTTGTCTGCATCGCGGTATTTGACGCCGCGTTCCATCTGAATTGGTTTACTCATAATCGTGCAGGTTCCAGTTACGAAGCTCGACCGTCTGGTAGCCGAGTAAATGAACAAATTCCTGTACCAGGATGGGATGTACGTCGGCAATCCCAACCCCTGGCACCAGCGCGCTGACCTGTGTCATCTGCATTCCGGCATAACCGCAGGGGTTGATACGCTGGAATGGGGCAAGATCCATGGCAACATTCAAGGCCAGGCCATGAAACGAGCTGCCCTTACGGATCCGCAAACCCAATGAACAGATTTTTTGTTCGCCCACGTAAACGCCGGGTGCATCAGCGCGCGCACGCGAATCGATCTTGAAGTGGGCGAGGGTATTAATAACGGTATCTTCTAACGCTGTGACAAGCTGGCGTACGCCCACTTTGTTACGTTTCAGATCAACCATGACGTACAGTACCTGCTGGCCTGGACCGTGATAGGTGACCTGGCCGCCGCGATCGCTCTGGATCACCGGAATATTACCCGGCATCAGCACATGTTCTGCTTTACCAGCCTGGCCTTGGGTAAACACCGGGTGGTGTTGCACCAGCCACAACTCATCAAGCGTAGATTCGCTGCGGTTATCGGTGAAGCGGTGCATGGCTTGGGATACAGGCTCATAGGGCTGCAACCCCAACTGGCGCAGAATGATCTTATTGTGTTGCAAGCGGGGCATCGTCAGGTTACAGAAATGGTAAAGACATTATACCGGGCGCTCTGGCCTGCGGCCAGCATTTATCCCTGGCTAAAAACCGACAACCCGGATAAGGGCAGGCCTGAACCGGGTTGCGAGGTCGAGGATATGCTGAAATTACAGCACCATGCGGACAATCTCAATGTTGCCCAACTCTTCATATAACGTTTCCACCTGATCGATATGGGTGGCGGTGATGGTGATGGAAACGGAGTGGTAATTGCCTTTGCTGCTCGGTTTAACCTGTGGGTTATAATCCCCAGGCGCATGGCGTTGCACCACTTCAACTACCTGGTCTACCAGCTCAGGTTGTGCCAGGCCCATTACTTTGTAGGTAAAGGTGCAAGGGAATTCGAGCAGTTCGTTCAGTTTAGTTTTTTGCATGTGAATGCGCTCCAGGTGTCGCTAATCTATAAATTATAACTCCCGCCGTGGCGGGAGTTAGTGTTAATCGTTATATGGGGGCTGAAATCCCCTGTTTCAAGAGTTAACCGAACCAGTGGTGGAACATCAGACGGATGTAATCCACAATGCGGCTGAAGAAGCCACCCTCTTTTACTTCGTTCAATACCACCAGCGGGCGCTGCTCGATGGTTTTGCCATCCAACTGGAAGTTGATGCTACCCACCACCTGATTTTTGGCCAGTGGCGCATGAATTTCCGGGGTGTCCAGCACATAGCTGGCTTTCAGATCTTTCATGCGGCCACGGGGGATAGTCAGGAAGACATCTTTATCTACCCCCAATTCTACGCGATCGGCATCACCGAACCAAACCGGCTCAGAGGCGAACTCTTTACCCGCTTTCAGTGGCGCGACGGTTTCGAAGAAGCGGAAGCCCCAGGTCAGCAGCTTTTTGCTTTCGGTTTCACGGCCTTTATAAGTCCGGCCACCCAACACGGCGGAGATCAGGCGCATCTGGCCTTCGGTTGCCGAGGCTACCAGGTTATAACCTGCGGCATCGGTATGACCGGTTTTAATCCCGTCAACGTTCAGGCTGGTATCCCACAGCAGACCATTACGGTTTAACTGGCGGATATTGTTAAAGGTGAACTCTTTTTCTTTGTAGATAGCATATTCGTCCGGCACATCGCGGATCAGCGCCTGGCCGATCAACGCCATGTCGCGCGCTGAGCTGAACTGGCCTTGCGCATCCAGGCCGTGCACGGTCTGGAAGTGGGTGTTCTGCAGGCCGAGCTGCTTAACGTAGGTGTTCATCAGGTTAACGAACGCGTCCTGGCTACCTGCAACGTAGTCAGCCATGGCCACACAGGCATCGTTACCGGATTGCAGGTTGATACCGCGGGTCAGCTTGGAAACCGGTACGCGATCGCCGGGTTTCAGGAACATCAGTGAGGAGCCCTTGAACACCGGGTTACCGGTGGCCCAGGCATCCTGGCCCACGGTGACCATGTCATCCTGGCCAATCTTGCCGGATTTAAGCGCCTGGCCGATGACGTAGCTGGTCATCATTTTCGTCAGGCTGGCAGGGTCACGGCGTGCGTCGGCGTTCGATTCCGCCAACACTTTACCGGAGTTGTAATCAATCAGGATGTAAGCTTCCGCATCAATCTGCGGGACACCCGGGATCATGGTTTTAATATTAACATCGTCTGCATGGGCAACTGACGCTGCGCTTATCGCGATGACGGTGCCGAGCGTGAGGCTTTTGATTAAGCGGAAAGAAGTTACATGTTTCATGATCGGGACTACAACATCCGTAAGAGTAAGTTAAAAAACGAGCCACACTATAGCAGATGGGCTTCCGGCAGGCATTAGCCATTCATCCGACTGATGGCGCTTTACACATATTTACCTGAAAGAAAATGTTTCAGGACCCATCGCCTTTCTAGCTGCAGCATTGTTATCTGCGATGACGAAACCCATCCGTGGGTTTCGCTCCTCACGGGGCCGCTGCAAGCAGCGTTCAAATCGGTTCCTGGCAGATTTGTCACTCACCTCAGTCCCTTGACTTGAGTCAGCCCCGGGGAATGAGTGAGCTGAGTGCCTGGCTATGTCATACAAGGAAGTACAAATGCCGCGAGCGCATGGATGCGCTTAGAGCGGCCAATTTGAAATGCATAGCCAAACAGTTCACTGGCCATCATGCTTGCCTGCCGGCTTCACAGTCAGGGGGCAGCAGTAATAAAGGATTGTTGTTGCGCTTCATTGGCTAAACGCTGTTGCAGCTGTGCAGCCTGTTGGCGGCTGCTGAACGGGCCTAATTGCACGCGATAAACGTTGCCACTGGCGGCAACTTTACCGGGCACACCAAACTGCTGGCTCAATTGCTGTTGCCAGCTATGAGCACGTTCGGCGTTGCTCAACGCACCGACCTGCACGACAACGGTGCCACTGGCATCCGCCGCGCTGGCGGATGCTGCGACAGGAGCGGCCACGGCAGCGGTACTGACCGCTGGCTGGGGTTCTGAACCTTCCAATACGCCAGCAGGCAAAGCGCTTGCCGCGCCCAGGAAGCCACCGCTGCGCGTGCTGGAGCTGCCTGACGCGCCGCTGCTGTCACCGGTGTTCAGCGTGCTGTTATCAATGGGGCGTACCGCCGCTCCAGGAGCAACAGGTGTGTCTTGCTGCATCGGTGTGCCCATGCTGCTTGAGCCAAGATCGGGGCGGGCGGGCAGCGCATAGCTCTGTTTGGCAACAACGGTGCCCACAGTACCAGGACCGCTCAACGAACCATCAGGGGCGACGTTGATAAAGTCGACTTTCACTTTGGTGTTGTTAGACAGGTTGAGACGATTGGCTGCGGCTTTCGACAGATCGATAATACGGCCTTGAGTATAAGGGCCGCGATCGTTCACACGTACCACCAACTGGCGTCCATTAGCCAGGTTGGTCACACGCACATAGCTTGGGATTGGTAACGTCGGGTGAGCGGCGGTCAGCGCGTTAGGATCGAAGCGCTCACCAATAGCGGTGGTATTGCCGTTGGCCTCTTCGCCATACCAGGCCGCCAGGCCGGTTTGCGAGAAGTTCTGCGGATTTTGCACAATGCGATAGGTATCGCCATTAACCTTATAATCCTGCATGGTGCCAGGGTTATAGGGTTCATAGTGAGGCTCAACGCCACCGATTTCTGTCACCGGCCCGTTATAGGGCTGCTGCGGCGGAGCCTGTGTTTCTTCCGTCGTGGTGGTACAGGCTGAAAGTAATACCGCAACAGCAACTGCGCCGACCCAAAGCCATTCCTTACGCATTACTCACCTCTTAAAGATTTTTAGACAGCATTTTCCGGTGTGTGTGGATCGACATCACGATGCCGAACCCCGCCATGAGGACAATCAATGCCGATCCCCCATAACTGACCAAAGGCAAAGGTACGCCAACTACCGGTAAAATGCCACTGACCATGCCAATGTTAACAAACACATAGACGAACAGTATCAGCATCAGGCCACCGACCATTACGCGGCCAAAGGTGGTTTGCGCCCGCGCGGCGATCATCAGCCCGCGGATAATCACCAGCAGATACAGTACCAGTAATACAAGTACGCCGATCAGGCCTAACTCTTCCGCTAACACCGCGAAGATAAAGTCGGTATGGCGTTCGGGCAGGAATTCCAACTGGGACTGTGTACCGTGCAGCCAGCCTTTACCGGACAGACCGCCGGAACCAATCGCAATTTTGGATTGAATAATATGGTAACCGGCACCTAATGGATCGCTTTCCGGATCCAGCAGCATCATCACGCGGTCACGTTGGTAGCCGTGCATCAGGAAGAACCACAACACGGGGATAAAGGCGGCCAGCAACACGGCCGCTACGGCGATCAGCTTCCAGCTCATTCCGGACAGGAACAGCACAAACAGGCCGGAAGCGGCGATCAGAATTGAGGTACCAAGATCGGGCTGTGCGGCAACCAGCAAGGTGGGCAGGAAGATCAGCACCAATGCGATACCGGTATTCTTCAATGAAGGTGGGCACACATCACGGTTCATAAAACGGGCCACCATCAGCGGCACGGCAATTTTTGCGATTTCCGAAGGTTGGAAGCGCACAAACCCCAAGTCTAACCAGCGCTGTGCCCCTTTACTGATCTGGCCGAAAGCGTCTACCAGAATCAGCAGGATGACGCAGAAAATATACAGGTAAGGAGCCCAGCTTTCATAGACACGAGGTGGGATCTGTGCCATTACCCCCATCACGATCAGGCCCATCACGATCTGGCCGATTTTGCGCTCCATCATGCCGATATCCTGGCCGCTGGCGCTCCACATCACGAAGGCGCTGTAGACCAGCAAGGCCAGAATAAACAACAGGAATGTGGGGTCGATATGGATCTTGGTCCAGATTGAGCCCTTTTGTTGGCTTTCAGTCATGTTCTACCTTAATCACCTTCTATACCTGGCGGCAGCGGTACTGCATCCGGTAATTGCGTATTGTTGTCGCCCAACAGGATGTGGTCGAGGATCTGACGCGTGATGGTACCTACCGCCGGGCCTGAACCGCCGTTCTCCAGAATGATGGCCACCGAAACCGTTGGGTTATCGAAAGGAGCAAAGGCGGTCATCAATTTATGATCTCGCAGATGTTCTGCCAGTTTGTGGGCGTTATAGGTTTCATAGCCGAATACCTGCGCGGTACCCGATTTGGCCGCAGCTTTATACGGTGTTCCCTCAAAGAACTTGCGTGCCGTCCCGTTAGGGCGGTTGGCGACGCCGTACATGCCGTCTTTGGCTATTTCCCAGAAGCCAGAATGGATATCGCCGATCTGCTTGCTCTCTTTTTGCTTGAACGGCACCAATACGCCGTTGATCTTGGTGCTTTGCAGCAGATGCGGATCTTTGACGTTGCCGTCGTTAATCAGGGTATTGAGCGCCTTGGACATCTGGATCGGTGTGGCGGTCCAGTAACCCTGGCCTATCCCCACGGGAATAGTGTCACCCTGATACCACGGTTTCTTGTAGCGTTTGAGTTTCCATTCGCGCGTTGGCATCAGGCCGGAGCGTTCTTCGGAGAGATCGATACCGGTGTAGTCGCCATAACCGAATTTGCTCAGCCAGGTCGACAGGCGGTCGATACCCATATCGTAGGCCACCTGATAGAAGTAGGTATCTGCGGATTCTTCCAGCGCCTTGGTCACATTGAGACGGCCATGGCCCCACTTTTTCCAGTCGCGGAAGCGCTTTTCTGAGCCTGGTAGCTGCCACCAACCTGGGTCAAACACCACCGTATTCTTGGTGATCACCCCGGCGCTGAGGGCCGAGACCGCAATATAGGGTTTCACCGTCGAGGCAGGCGGATACACCCCTTGCGTGGCGCGGTTGATCAATGGGCGGTTGGGGTCGTTGAGCAGCCCTTGATAATCCTTGTTGGAGATACCATCAACAAACAGGTTGGGATCGTAGCTGGGGTTGGAAACCATGGCCAGGATACCGCCCGTGCGCGGATCGCTGACTACGACCGCCGCTCGGCTGCCTACCAGCAACTGTTCAATATAGCGTTGCAGGTTAAGATCAAGAGTCAGATAAACATCTTTACCGGCGGAAGGGGGTTGTTCGTGCAACTGGCGGATCACGCGGCCACGGTTGTTGACTTCCACCTCTTCATAACCGGTTTTGCCATGCAGGGTGTCTTCATAGAAGCGCTCAATACCCAGCTTGCCGATATCGTGGGTCGCGGCATAGTTGGCCAGCTTGCCGTCTTTATCCAGGCGTTCGACGTCGCGGTCGTTAATTTTTGACACATAGCCGATAACGTGGGTGAGGGCGGAACCGTAAGGATAATAGCGGCGTTGGTAGCCTTTGACCTCTACGCCGGGGAAGCGGAATTGGTTGACCGCAAAGCGGGCTACCTGCACTTCTGTCAGCGCGGTTTTAACCGGGATCGAGACGAAACGGCGCGAGCGTTTGCGCTCTTTTTCAAAGTTGGTGATGTCATCATCGGTGAGATCGACCACGGGGCGCAGCGCCTGCAAGGTCGCTTTAAGATCGTCGACCTTTTCCGGCATCAGCTCTAACTGGTAAATGGTGCGGTTAAGCGCCAATGGCGTGCCGTTACGATCGTAAATAATGCCGCGGCTGGGAGCGATAGGCACCAGCTTGATGCGGTTTTCGTTGGAACGCGTGCGGTAATCCTCAAAACGAACGATCTGCAGATTATACAGATTGGCAATCAGGACGCCTGTCAGCACCAGAATAACGAGAAATGCCACCAGGGCGCGGCGTACAAACAGGGCTGATTCGGCCGTATAGTCGCGAAAAGGGTTACGTTCTATTTTCATCCCGTTGCTTTATTTCACTCTGTTACTGTCACCACCGGTCATTCCCGGTGGTAAGGATGATTTGTAGTAATACTCCAGGCGCGATAGAGGCTTTCGGCCACCAAGACACGCACTAAAGGATGCGGTAACGTCAACGGGGAGAGCGACCAGCTTTGCTCGGCGGCAGCTTTGCAGGCCGGAGCCAAACCCTCCGGGCCGCCGATCAGCAGGCTGACGTTGCGACCATCCTGCTTCCATCGCTCGAGCTGTTGTGCCAACTGGGGCGTCTCCCAGGGTGTTCCCGGGATATCCAATGTGACAATGCGGTTGCCTTTGCCTACCGCTGCCAGCATCTGCTCGCCTTCCTTTTCCAGAATGCGCTTGATATCCGCATTTTTGCCGCGTTTGCCCGCCGGGATTTCGGTCAGTTCAAACGGCATATCTTTCGGAAAACGATGCAGGTAATCCATAAAGCCGGTCTGCACCCAGTCAGGCATTTTCGTGCCGACCGCAACCAATTGCAGTTTCACCGCTTAACTCCAGAGCTTTTCCAGTTCGTACAGGCGGCGGCTTTCTTCTTGCATCACGTGCACAATCACTTCGCCCAAATCAACCACTATCCAGTCAGAGGCTGCCTGGCCTTTCATGCCAAACAGTTCCATACCCATGGCACGGGATTGTTCTATCACATGCTCGGCAATCGACATCACGTGGCGGGTAGAGGTGCCGGTACAGATAATCATACAGTCGGTGATGCTGGATTTGCCCTGAACATCCAGAGCGATAATATCTTCGCCTTTCAGGTCATCAATTTTATCGATGACGAAATCTTGGAGCGCTTTACCTTGCAAAGGTTCCCCCTCGGGTGTGTTCTGTTCATCAGGCTATGGCAAGCAAGTGCTCGCCATAACGGCCTGAATTAATGATTGTCTCGGCAGGATGCCGCTGTGTGCCTTCTGGTAACTGCCCGGCCATAAGGCCTCCGGGGTTTTCAGCGGATACCTGAAAAATAGCGGCGCAGTATAGCATGGGGCCTATCGATATAAACCCTGTAACTCGATATAACGCTGCACAGAACGCGGCAGTAAATCGTCACAGCTGATGCCTTGATGACGACGCTGGCGGATCTCTGTGGCGGATATCTCCAGCAAAGGGGTATCTGCCAGGTAGATAGCGCCGTGCGACCGCAGGCTGAGCTGTGCGGTATCGCTAACCTGATGCTGCTCCAGCCAGCGCTGCAGTTCGGGCGTATCCATTTGCTGGTTGTAGCCAGGGCGCGCCAGTACCAACAGGTGGCAGACATCCAGCAGGGCTTGCCAGCGGTGCCATTTGTGCAACGTCAGCAGTGAGTCCTGACCAATGATAAACGCCAGAGGCAATGTGGCGCCACGTTCTTTACGAATCGTTTCTAATGTATCGATGGTGTAGGACGGGGTCGTGCGGTGCAATTCCCGATCGTCCACGTTGAACAAGGGATTATTGGCAATGGCCAGTTCGACCATTTTTAATCGTTGCTGTGCGTTGGCCTCGGGCTGCGGGCGGTGAGGGGGCACATGATTAGGGAGTAGCGTGACCTGGTTGAGGCCAACCTCTTTTGCCAGGGCTTCGACCGGGTGCAAGTGGCCATAGTGGATCGGGTCAAAGGTACCACCGAAAAAGGCATGGAGGGTACGGGAGTTTGCTGGGTTAGTCGCCATGGGAGAAACTCGTGGCCAGAGGTTTACCGCAAAGCAGCATCGACAGGGTTTCCAACGCCGGCCAGACCGGCTGGCCGTAATCTTTCTTGAGGGTAATTTCAAGTTGCGCCAGCAAATGTACCGCTTGCTGTAGCTGTTGGCCCGACAAGCGTTGCAATGCCTGGGTGATCAGGTTACGGCGGTTCTGCCAGACTTTTTGCTGATCGAACAGGGTGCGCAGTGGGGTTGTCGCCATACGGCGCTGCAGCGTCAGCAGTGTCAGCAGCTCACGTTGCAGGGTGCGCAGCAGGATCACCGGTTCGACATCTTCCTGTTGCAGTTGCTGCAGGATATGCCAGGCGCGCTTGCTTTTGCCAGCCAGCAGGGCATCTAGCCAGTGGAAAGGGCTGAAATGGGCGGCATCGTTCACCGCCTGCTCTACGCGTGGCAGAGTCAGTTTGCCATCGGGATGCAGCAACGACAGCCGCTCCAGCGCCTGTGACAGCGCCAGCAGGTTACCTTCATAGCAGTAACACAGCAGTTGATTAGCTGCGTCATCAAGCTCCAACTGCATGGATTTAGCGCGTTGTGCCACCCAGCGAGGCAGTTGCGCCTGTTCTGGCGTTTGGCAACTGATTAGGACGCCGTTGGTACTGAGTGCTTTAAACCAGGCGCTGTTCTCTTGCGCTTTGGTCAGACGGGGGCCACGCAGCACCAATAGGATATCTTGATGCAACAAACCCGCCAGTTTGAGTAACTGCTCACCGATCGGGGCTGTGGGGCCGTTTTCCGGCAAGATCAGCAACAGGGTTTGTCGGCTGGAAAACAGACTCATCGCCTGGCAGATAGCGAAAATGGCATCCCAGTCGGTGTGGCTGTCCAGAGTGATGCTGTAATGCTCGGTGAACTGCTGTTGCTGGGCAGCCTGACGGATCAAGTCCTGGCTTTCCTGGAGCAAAAGCGGTTCATTACCGCTCAATAAATAACAAGCGCGCAACCCCTCTCGGAGTTGCGCGGCAAGCTGTTCAGGATAAAGACGGATCATTGTGCGCCAGTACTGACCGCTTTTTCACCGGCGGCGGCCGCTTTCTGTTGAATCTCCAATTCCGCAGCGTGTACGGCCAGCAGTTTACGCATAATTTGCTTTGCGGCCTGCTCGCGCATTTCCTGCAGGATAATATCCTGCTCGGAGTCTTTCGCCAGCGCGGTCAATGGGTTATCAAAGAATGAACGGAATACTTTCACGTCGATTGGATACAAATCATGCCCTGGAACCAACACCTGAGCCTGCACCGTCATCACCAATTGATATTCCGCTGTTTTACCGTCCTGGAAGATCGAAACCGTATCCTGCCCTTGTTGCGAGCTTACGATACGAAGAGAAGGCACGTCTTTATGTGCCGGATCGTATTTGACCACTTTGGCACCGCTCAGGCGCAATTGTTCGCGCACCGCACGGGTCAGTGGGCCATAGGGATCATAGCTATCCAGAACAAGCGTATGTAATTCCGTGGGTACCTGCGTGTTGCCACGCAGATGAAAACCGCAGCCGGCGGTGACCAGCACCGCCAACCCCAGCAACAGCGTCAGAATACGATGTCGCACAAAGCCTCCTTGTGTTAACCCACAACCAGGTTAAGCAGTTTTCCTGGAACATAGACCACTTTACGTACCGTGACCCCTTCCAGATATTTAGCCACCAGATGCTCTTGAGCGGCGCGTTCACGCACTTGTTGTTCAGAGGCATCGGCCGGTACGGTGATTTTCGCACGGACTTTGCCATTAACCTGTACCACAACCAGCTTGGAATCTTCTACCATCGCGGCTTCATCAGCCACTGGCCATGCTGCGGTATCCACGTCGCCTTCACCGTTCAGCGCTTGCCACAGGGTGAAACAAACGTGAGGGGTGAATGGATACAGCATACGTACTACCGCCAGCAGTGCTTCCTGCAGCAGAGCGCGATCCTGCTCGGTTTCCTGTGGTGCGCGGCCCAGTTTGTTCATCAGCTCCATCACGGCAGCGATGGCAGTGTTGAAGGTCTGACGGCGGCCGATATCATCGGTCACTTTGGCGATAGTTTTATGCACGTCACGGCGCAACGCTTTCTGGTCTTCATCCAGCGCGGCGACGTTCAGCGGCTGAACTGCGCCTTTTTCAACATGATCGTAAGCCAGTTTCCATACGCGTTTCAGGAAGCGGTTCGCCCCTTCCACGCCGGATTCCTGCCATTCCAACGTCATTTCTGCCGGTGAGGCGAACATCATGAACAGGCGAACAGTATCCGCACCGTATTTTTCTACCATCACTTGCGGGTCGATGCCGTTGTTTTTCGACTTCGACATTTTGCTCATGCCAGCATAGACCAGCTCGCGGCCTTCTGGATCGGTTGCTTTGACAATACGGCCTTTCTCGTCACGCTCAACGGTGGTATCAACCGGAGAAACCCAGATGCGCTCGCCATTATTGCCGGTGTAGTAGAAGGCATCTGCCAGTACCATCCCCTGACACAGCAGGCGTTTGGCCGGTTCGTCAGAATCCACCAGGCCTGCATCACGCATCAGTTTGTGGAAGAAGCGGAAATACATCAGGTGCATGATGGCGTGTTCGATCCCGCCGACATATTGATCGACCGGCAGCCAGTAGTTGGCGGCGGCAGGATCCAGCATCCCTTCATCGTACTGCGGGCAGGTATAGCGCGCGTAGTACCAAGAGGACTCCATAAAGGTGTCAAAGGTGTCGGTTTCACGCAGCGCCGGTTGGCCGTTAATGGTGGTTTTAGCCCACTCGGGATCGGCTTTGATTGGGCTGGTGATACCATCCATCACCACGTCTTCCGGTAGGATCACCGGCAGTTGGTCTTCAGGCGTTGGCATGACGGTGCCGTCTTCCAGCGTCACCATTGGGATTGGTGCACCCCAGTAACGCTGACGGGAAACCCCCCAATCACGCAGGCGGTAGTTCACTTTACGTTGGCCAACGCCAAGTGCAACCAGCTTATCGGCGATGGCATTGAAGCCAGCCTGATGATCCAGGCCATCGAATTCGCCGGAGTTGAACAGCTCGCCTTTTTCGGTCATGGCTTCAGCGCTGACATCTGGCTGGCTACCATCGAGGTTCAGGATCACCGGTTTGATCTGCAGATCGTATTTGGTGGCGAATTCCCAGTCACGCTGATCGTGGCCAGGAACGGCCATCACCGCACCGGTGCCGTATTCCATCAGGACGAAGTTGGCTACCCAGATTGGCAGCTTTTCACCGCTCAACGGGTGGATGGCAAACAGGCCAGTGGCCATGCCTTTCTTCTCCATGGTGGCCATTTCGGCCTCGGCCACTTTGGTGTTGCGGCATTCGTCGATGAAGGCTGTCAGTGCCGGGTTGTTTACCGCCCCCTGTTGAGCCAACGGGTGGCCTGCGGCAACGGCGACATAGGTCGCGCCCATAAAGGTGTCTGGACGCGTGGTATAAACGGTGACCTTCTCGTCGCTGTTGGCGACGTCAAAGGTGATTTCCACCCCTTCAGAGCGGCCAATCCAGTTGCGTTGCATGGTTTTCACCTGCTCTGGCCAGCTTTCCAGCGTATCCAGATCGTTCAGCAACTGATCGGCGTAATCGGTGATTTTAATGAACCACTGCGGGATCTCTTTACGCTCAACCTTGGTATCGCAACGCCAGCAGCAGCCGTCGATAACCTGTTCGTTAGCCAGAACGGTGAGATCGTTCGGGCACCAGTTCACCGCCGAGGTCTTTTTGTAAACCAGGCCTTTCTCGTACAGTTTGGTGAAGAACCACTGTTCCCAACGATAGTAGTCAGGTTTGCAGGTGGCGATCTCGCGATCCCAGTCATAGCCGAAGCCCAGCAGTTTCAACTGGTTCTTCATGTATTCGATATTGTCGTAGGTCCACGGGGCGGGAGCGGTATTGTTTTTAACCGCGGCACCTTCCGCCGGCAAGCCAAACGCATCCCAGCCGATGGGCTGCAGCACGTTTTTGCCCAGCATACGCTGATAGCGGGAGATCACGTCGCCAATGGTGTAGTTACGAACATGACCCATGTGCAGGCGACCAGAAGGGTATGGCAGCATGGATAGGCAGTAATACTTTTCCTTGCTGGCGTCTTCGGTAACCTTGAAAGTTTGCTTCTCTTGCCAGTGAAGCTGTACGTTCGATTCTATCTCTTCGGGGCGGTATTGCTCTTGCATGGCGGCTGGTGGTCCTGTAGGTGTAAACAGCTATACCCTTCATCTTTCAAACTGCAACGTATTGGCTGCGTATGTTCAACCCAGTCACTTAGCTGTGTAAGCGTCTGGGGCTCACATTCTGGCCGCTTGGCCGCAACGTGAAATCTATCGGGTATATTCCGTAGCATTCTGTTAAGTACATAGATCCGCATAGCATAGCTGATAAGCCCTCCCGGCAACAACACCAAGCGGCCTGACTCGACGTAATTAAAAGATAACGCTGCCATGATGTCCCTCACAATGTGCCAATCGCTCACCTTGCCAAGCCACATCAGTGATTTACGGCTAAAATAATTAGAGATAGGCTGTGCTTATCAATTGACCGCCAATGGCTCATGGGCTGCTGGTGGACACAGCCTGATTTTAGGGGAGAAGTCCTGTCGCAGTAATTCATCGAGGAGAGTCTATGAACAAGGTTGCTCAGTATTACCGCGAGTTGGTGACATCACTGACAGAACGCCTGAAGAACGGCGAACGTGACATTGATGAATTGGTCGTCAGCGCCGAGAAACGTTTGAACGAGGTGGAGGAGCTGTCCCGCAAGGAGGTGGAACAGTTGACTCAGGCCATACGCCGCGATCTGGAAGAGTTTGCCCGTAGTTACCAAGAGAGCCGGGAAGAGTTCACCGACAGCGTCTTCATGCGGGTGATCAAAGAGAGCCTTTGGCAGGAGCTGGCCGATATCACTGATAAAACCCAGTTGGAATGGCGTGAGGTGTTCAAAGATGTCAGCCACCACGGCGTGTATCACAGTGGTGAAGTCGTCGGGCTAGGCAATCTGGTGTGTGAGAAATGCCATCACCATCTGGCTTTCTATACGCCGGAAGTGTTGCCGCTGTGCCCTAAATGCGGACACGATCAGTTCCAACGCCGGCCGTTTGAGCCTTGATATATTGGCAGAGATGTTAGGTTAAATAGCTGTGACGATGGATGTTACAGATGGGGATCATGCAGAACGCCGACACGCCGTAAACCCATCCAAGGGAGCTCGCAATCGCGCATCCTTGCGCTCAACGGTCGGTTAACCTGCATAATCCCCACCTATCAAAGGCTTCGGCGTAGCGGTAAACAGCGGGTTTGGCGTTGTGTTCAGGTGCAGGGGGATCTGTCACGGGGCTGATGCAGAGAATGTCGTAGAGTTGTGGCACATTCGGTTCCCTCACCCCAACCCTCTCCCAAAGGGCGAGGGAGCAGTCTGGAGCGCTTGGTTGGTTCGTGCTGCTTCGGGAAGTAGGGAGTAAGGGAATTACGCAGAAAAATCAATGAGTCGGCTTATCCAAGGTGTATCACCGTATTTTCAGGCCCGCTCGATCGGTTCCCTCTCCTGGGGGAGAGGGCTAGGGTGAGGGGGCATTTAATAACGTGAAACGCACTCAACCATCAGATCGATAAAGCCCTGGCGGTTGATATGGGTCAACACCTCGACGTTGGCCGGTTTACCGTTTTGGCCAAACTCATCCACCACCGTCATGCCTACGGTGTATTGACCCTGGGTCTCCACACCCACCCACAGCTTACGGCTTTCAAATAACTCGGGAGCCAGCAACCATGCGATGGTGCAAGGATCGTGCATGGCCGCCCCAGGCAGGCCGCGTGGGTGGCTGAGATACAGCGGCAGATAAAAATCGAGCATGCCAGCCACCGCTGTGGCGACCGGGTTGTTAATGTGACGAATACGCTCGATATCCTGCGGCAGAACCAGGGCCTGATGAGTCACGTTGAGGCCGGCCATCGTGAGAGGGACGCCGGACTGCAGCACCATTTCTGCGGCTTGCGGATCGACATAGATGTTAAATTCGGCCACCGGCGTGGTGTTGCCTGCATTCAGCCCACCGCCCATAAACACGATGCGTTCAATCTTGCTTTTCAGCTCTGCGTGCTGTGACAGCAGCAAGGCAATATTGGTCATCGGGCCGGTTACCACCAGCGTCACCGGTTCCGGGCTGGTACGCAGAAGATCGGCAATCAATTCCACCGCGGTCTGTTTTACTGCCTGACGGGTAGGTTGGGGCAAATGCGTGTTACCCATACCGGTCTTGCCATGCACATAGTCGGCAATGACCAGATCACGCATCAGGGGTTTCGCGGCACCACCCGCAACGGGGATATCTTCCCGCTGCATCAGCGCCAACAGACCAAGTGCGTTGTGCAAGGTTTTTTCCGGTGTCTGATTACCGGCGGACGTGGTGATCGCTTTGACATCCAAAGCGGGGGAGCGCAAAGCCATGGCGAGAGCGATAGCGTCATCAAGACCAGGATCGCAATCGATGATAATAGGGCGGGGCATCATTTTCTCCTTCAGAGTTATCCTTATACCCGTCGTCTTGCAAGCCGCAGCGTTGTTACCTGCACTATCTCACCCCAGTCACTTACAAGATGTAAGCTCTTGGGGATGAGCTAGCTGGGCGCCTAGCTGCAACTTGAAATCCATAGGGTATATACCCGTCGTCTTGCAAGCCGCAGCGTTGTTACCTGCACTATCTCACCCCAGTCACTTACAAGATGTAAGCTCTTGGGGATGAGCTAGCTGGGCGCCTAGCTGCAACTTGAAATCCATAGGGTATATACCCGTCGTCTTGCAAGCCGCAGCGTTGTTACCTGCACTATCTCACCTCAGTCACTTACAAGATGTAAGCTTTTGGGGATGAGCTAGCTGGGTGCCTAGCTGCAACTTGCCATTCAGCGGGATTTCTGAGGATCGGGGGAAAGCGCGGAAGAAACAAGCACAATTGATGCGCCCTGCGATCAGGGCGCATCGGGCTATTAATGCAGGATTTTTGCCAGGAAGTCTTTGGCGCGCTCAGATTCCGGGTTGTTGAAGAAGTCGTCTTTATTGCGATCTTCCACAATCTTCCCTTCATCCATAAAGATCACGCGATGGGCCACTTTCCGGGCAAAGCCCATCTCGTGCGTGACCACCATCATGGTCATTCCTTCCTGTGCCAGTTTCACCATCACGTCCAGCACCTCATTGATCATTTCAGGATCCAAAGCGGAGGTTGGCTCATCAAACAGCATAGCGATAGGATCCATACACAGCGCACGGGCAATGGCTACACGCTGCTGTTGGCCGCCGGAAAGCTGGCCAGGGAATTTGTTGGCATGTGCGGACAGCCCAACGCGCTCCAGCAGTTTCAGCCCTTTCTCGCGTGATGCCGCTTTGTCGCGCTTCAGGACTTTAATCTGTGCCAACGTCAGGTTTTCAATGATCGACAGGTGGGGGAACAGTTCGAAATGCTGGAACACCATACCTACTTTAGAGCGCAACTGCGCCAGATTGGTGCTTTTATTGTTGACCTGGATGCCGTTCACCATGATATCGCCTTTCTGGATCGGCTCTAACCCGTTGACGGTTTTAATCAAGGTTGACTTGCCTGAGCCGGAAGGACCACAGACTACCACCACTTCGCCTTTTTTAACTTCGGTGGAGCAATCGGTCAGAACCTGAAAGTGACCGTACCACTTAGAAACATTTTTCAGGGATATCATCAAACAGTCCTTTTCTTCAAATAGCTTACCAGTGCCGAGGCGGCGAGACTGATAACAAAATAGACAAAGCCGGCGAACAGGATCATTTCAACCTGTGTACCGTCGCGCTCACCAATGGTTGAAGCGGTACGGAAGAAGTCAGCCAGGCTCAACACGTAAACCAGCGAAGTATCCTGGAACAGCACAATTCCCTGGGTCAGCAGCAAAGGCACCATGGCACGGAAGGCCTGCGGCAGGATCACCAGCCGCATCGATTGCCAGCGTGTCATCCCCAGTGCTAATGAAGCTGAGGATTGCCCACGGGAGACGCTTTCGATACCTGCACGGATAATCTCTGAGTAATAGGCGGCCTCGAACAGGGAGAAGGCTACCATAGCCGAGATCAGGCGAATATCGGTTTTCGGTGAGAGCCCAAGAACTTGTTGTAATAAGCTTGGAACCACCAGATAGAACCATAGCAGCACCATCACCAGCGGTACGGAACGGAACAGGTTAACGTACAGGGCCGCAAACCAACTGATCGGCTTGATCGGTGATAAGCGCATCACCGCCAGAATAGTGCCCCAGATAATGCCGAATACGATGGCCGTTGCGGTGATTTTCAGCGTGACGACCAAGCCTTGCAGCAGATACGGGAAGCTCGGGACAATCGATCCCCAATCAAATTCGTACATTATTTACTCCCCATGTTGCCAGGTAACTGCACTTTCTTCTCGACGATACGCATAAACAGCATAATCACGGCGTTGATAGCGATATAAGCGAGGGTGATAGCAGTAAAGGATTCATAGGCATGTGCGGAGTAATCCAGCAGCTTACCGGCCTGGGCTGCCATATCCACCAACCCGATGGTGGAGGCGATGGCGGAGTTTTTCACCAGGTTGAGCATCTCCGAGGTCATCGGCGGCACAATAACCCGATAGGCGTTGGGTAACAGCACATAACGATAGGTTTGCGGCAGCGTGAGGCCCATCGCCAACCCGGCAGCCTGTTGGCCACGCGGTAGAGACTGGATCGCGGCGCGCACCTGTTCGCAAACGCGTGCGGCAGTAAACAACCCAAGGCACAACATGGAGGAAACGAAGAACTGAATGTTGGGATCCAGCTCGGTTTTGAACCACATACCGATATCAGCGGGCAGCAGTTCCGGTATCACCAGATACCAGGTAAAGAATTGTACGATCAGCGGCACGTTACGGAACAATTCGACGTAACAGGTACCCAGTGAAGAGAGAAAACGGTTGGGGACGGTACGCAAGATACCGAACAGTGAGCCAACAAAGAAAGCAATGATCCATGCACAGACGGAGAGGGCGACCGTGACCTGAAAGCCGGACCAGATCCAGCCCAGGTAGGTGGTATTCCCAAACGGGGCCTGCTGCAGGAAGATACCCCAGTTCCAATCTATTGACATAACAAACTCCGATAAACAGGTGCAGAACACCCAAAAGCTTGATGGCCATTCAGCGGCGGCAACGCACACCAGTCAGGTTGGTTAATCGGTGCGATACCCTGAGTCGTGGAGGGAAGAATGCGGGAGGGGAACGACCTCCCGCAGACCTGTCTGTCCCATTTTCAGCCATCAACAACACAGCCGGTTATACCCGTGGTCTTTCAAGCCGCAGCGTTATTACCTGCACTGACTCATCCTAGTCACTTACTGACGTAAGCGCCTGAGGCTGATTGAGCTAGGCGCTTGGCTGCAACCTGAAATTCATAGGTTTAGCTTGTGAGATATACCGGCTTATTAGTTCAGTGCCTTATCGTTAGGCTCTTTAAACAACTGCTTCATGTCGTCAGACAGTTCGAAGTTCATGTTGAGATTTTTTGGTGGGATCGGTTGCTTGAACCAGACATCAAACCACTTGGCTGCCTGGCCGGAGGTTTGGGCCTGAGCGATAGTATCATCAACCAGCTTTTTGAATTCCGGGTCGTCTTTACGCATCATGCAGCCATAGGCTTCTTTGGACTGCGGCGTACCGATGATTTCCCACTGATCCGGCTTCTTGGCCTTGGCGCGTTCGCCTGCCAGCAGGGCATCATCCATCATAAACGCTACAGCGCGGCCACTCTCCAGGGTACGGAAGGAGTCGCCATGATCTTTGGCGCTGATGATGCGCATATTCATCTTGTCTTTGTCGTTCAGCTTGTTAAGCAGCACTTCCGACGTGGTTCCAGAGGTAACGACGACCGCTTTACCGGCCAGATCTTTAAAGTCTTTGATGTCGGAGCCCTTCTTCACCAGCAGACGCGTACCGACGACGAAAATGGTATTGGAGAAGGCGGCCTGTTGCTGACGCTCAAGGTTATTGGTGGTGGAGCCACACTCAAAATCGTAGGTACCGTTTTGCAGCAGCGGGATGCGGTTTTGCGATGTGATCGGCAGCATTTTTACCTGCAGATTAGGTTCGTTCAGTTTCTTCTTGATAGCATCAACGATTTGGTTGGAATAGTCTTGGGAGTATCCCACAACTTTCTGCTGGTTATCGTAGTAGGAGAACGGAACTGAGGATTCGCGGTGGCCAACAACAATCACACCGTTATCTTTGATTTTCTTCAGCGTACCGGTCAGTTCTTCCGCATGGGCTACGCTACAAGACATACCGATCAGCAGTAGCGATAACGCCAATTTACGCATTTGCATGGTCCAACTCCTTTGCTGTTGTGATGACCCGAACTCAAGGAGTTTCGGGCTAAAACGGCTATTTACGGTTCGAACTATAAAAATAGTCTTAGTACAGATGACCGATAGAAAATAGCTGATTGTGAACAGGATGAAACCAAATCGTTTCATTTTTTGCGACATCACGCGCACCAAATCAATGCAACCAACCCCGAATGCACTGCCAAGGTGCGCCAGTTGCTCTGGAGTTGTGCATAAGTGCGACAAGAGGTCAGTAAAAGTAAATCAGCAAAAACCTGTAAGGTATGCAAAGCAAGGAACGTGCCAGAAACATGAACGCAGGGAGATGTTATCGGGGGAGGAGGGCACGGTAAGGCACCGTGCCCTGAAAGCGTGTTAGCGGCGGCGCCAGCCCGCCAGCAACGCAATACCGCCCAGCAGAACGGTGATAATCCACACGGGGGCAGATCCCAAACGTGCATAAGGGGTGACGCCGGTGGTGGGGGTGACTTTCACTTCCAATACGTCGCGGGTGAATTGCGGGATCGCAGCAATCACTTCACCTGTGGGGCCAACGGCAGCGGTGACGCCATTATTAGTGCCGCGCAGCAGCGGTCTGCCCAATTCAAGTGCACGCATCCGCGCCATCTGGAAGTGTTGCCACGGGCCAATAGAATGGCCAAACCAGGCGTCGTTCGAGATAGTCAGCAGGAAGTTGGTATCTGGACGGAAGTTGTCACGCACCTGCTGGCCAAGCACGATTTCATAGCAGATAGCTGCCGTCAGGTTGTAACCGCGTACGCTTAGCTGAGGCTGTACATAGCCTCCACGGCTGAATGAAGACATGGGGAGATCAAAGAACGGGGCCAATGGACGTAACAGCGTTTCTAATGGCACAAACTCGCCGAAGGGCACCAGGTGATGCTTATTATAACGATCGGTTGCCGGGTAGCTGTATGGCTTTTCTTCCCCAAGGACGATCACGCTATTGAAGAACGCGGTGCCTTGTGGCGTGGCGCGGGCGTCGACAATCCCGGTGATCAGGCTACTGTTTTTGGCCCGCATCAGGTCGTCCATCATTGTCAGGAAACCGTTTTGATTGCTTTCCACATCGGGAATGGCGGATTCCGGCCAGATAATGATCGGCGCTTTGCCCATAAACGGGCGGCTCTCATCCAGATAGGCCTGCAGCGTGCTTAACAATGCCTTCGGATCCCACTTCATCGACTGCTCAATGTTGCCTTGCACCAGTGCGATGTTCACTGCTTTTTCCGGCTGCGGTGTAAACCAGTGCAGTTGGCGCAGTGGCCAGGGCAGAAGCAGCATGGCCACGGCAATGATCGCTGGGGTAATGCGCCGCTGATTGAGGGCAAACACCAGCAGCCCGCTCAGAGACATCAGCATAAAGGTGATGGCATCCACGCCCAGCAACGGGGCAATGCCTTTTAGCGGGCCATCGATTTGGCTATAGCCAAATTGCAACCACGGGAAACCGGTCAACACCCAACCACGCAGGAACTCGGTCAGTTGCCACAGTGCCGGTGCGGCAATTGCCAACCGCCACCAGGTGGTACGGGGCCAGAACCGTGCCAGCAACCCGGCGAACAGCCCGGTATAGAGCGAAAGATAGGCGGCCAGCAGGACAACCAGGAAGATATTGATGGCAAATGGCATACCACCAAAATCGGCAATACTGACGTAGACCCAGTTCACGCCGCTGCCAAATAGCCCCATTCCCCAGCAGAAACCGAGCGCGGCAGATTGCCTGGTAGTACGGTTGAGGGTAACGGCCAGCAGGCCGAACAGGGAGACGATGGCTGCGGGCCAGATATCATAGGGGGAGAATGCCAGCGTCCCGCAGGCACCTGATAACAGCGCCAGCAGGGCGCGAACCCGCTGGCGTTCAATTAAGGAGGCTTTAGCCATGTGTGATTTATTCTTCCAGTTTCGGTTGCGGAGAATCGTCCGGAATTTTGACATGAACCTGGATGATACGTCGACTGTCGGCCATCGCAACTTTAAAGAGGTAACCTTCGATTTCAATGGTTTCCCCACGCGCAGGCAGGTGGCCGAAGGCTTGCATCACCAGGCCACCGATGGTGTCAACTTCATCGTCGCTGAAGTGGGTGCCAAAGATTTCGTTAAAGTCTTCGATTGAGGCGAGTGCGCGCACGGTGAACATGTGGCGACTCAGTTGGCGAACATCACGATCTTCCTCATCGTCATACTCGTCTTCAATTTCACCGACAATCAGCTCCAGAATATCTTCAATGGTCACCAGGCCAGAAACACCACCGAATTCATCAATGACGATTGCCATGTGATAACGCTGAGAGCGGAACTCCTTGAGCATCCGGTCAACCCGCTTGCTTTCCGGTACCACCACGGCGGTACGCAGCACCTTGTCGATGCTGAACGGTTCGGAATCTGCGCGCATAAACGGCAGCAAATCCTTGGCCATCAGAATGCCTTCGATGTGATCTTTGTCTTCACTGATCACCGGGAAGCGCGAGTGGGCGGATTCGATAATCACGTCCAGGCACTCTTCCAACTGTTGGTTGCGCTTGAGCGTCACCATCTGGGAGCGTGGGATCATGATATCGCGCACGCGCTGCTCGGCGATATCCATCACGCCTTCCAGCATGTCGCGGGTATCGGGATCGATCAGATCGTTTTGTTCGGAATCACGGATCAGCTCTACCAGATCGCCACGGTTTTTAGGTTCACCGTGGAACAGTTGGTTAAGGATAAGAGTAAAGAACCCCTTCTTGGGACTGGGGCTGTCATTGCTTTGTGAATGGTCGTCGCTCATGGCGTTTTAGTTAATATCACTCATGTCAGAGTTAATAAAGTTAGCGACAGCCCCAATGGGGGCTGCGGGATGTTCAGCTAACATCAGGTGGGATCTTTTTCCGCGAGGTAAGGGTCCGGGTAACCCATCTCCTGCATAATCTCGGTTTCCAAAGATTCCATTTCTTCGGCTTCATCGTCTTCGATGTGATCATACCCTAGCAGATGAAGGCTACCGTGAACAACCATATGCGCCCAGTGTGCTTCCAGCGCTTTCTGTTGCTCAACCGCTTCCTGTTCGACCACCTGGCGGCAAATGATCAAATCGCCCAACAGCGGTAATTCAATGCCGGGTGGGGCTTCGAACGGGAAGGACAGCACATTGGTAGGCTTGTCTTTGCCGCGGTAAGTCAGATTCAGTTCGTTGCTTTCCGCTTCATCGACCAGACGGATAGTCACTTCGGCCTCTTCCTGAAACTGCGGTAAAACCCCTTCCAGCCAACGCTGGAAGGTGGCTTCATCCGGCAAGCCTTCATGGCTGGCACAGGCAATTTGCAAGTCCAGAATCACCTGGCTCATGGTGTCTCCTGCTCGGAGGCAACCTGTGCCTCGCGTTTACGTTGTTCTGCGAGCGCGTCTTTGCGTTTCTGCTCGGCGGCTTCCCAGGCTTCATAGGCGATAACCACACGCGCGACTACCGGGTGACGCACGACGTCTTCGCTATGGAAGAAGTTAAAGCTGATTTCTTCTACCTCAGACAATACTTCCACCGCATGACGCAAACCGGATTTCTGATTCCGTGGCAGGTCGATTTGAGTCACGTCACCGGTGATCACCGCCTTCGAGTTGAAACCGATACGCGTCAGGAACATCTTCATCTGCTCGATGGTGGTGTTCTGGCTTTCATCCAGAATAATAAAGGCATCATTCAGCGTACGGCCACGCATGTAGGCCAGCGGTGCTACTTCGATCACATTACGTTCGATCAGTTTTTCCACGCGTTCGAAGCCCAGCATTTCAAACAGGGCGTCATACAGCGGCCGCAGATACGGGTCCACTTTCTGGCTCAGATCCCCAGGCAGGAAACCGAGTTTTTCACCGGCCTCCACCGCAGGGCGGGTCAGCAGAATACGCCGAATCTCCTGGCGTTCCAGCGCATCAACCGCGGCCGCAACCGCCAGGTAGGTCTTACCCGTACCCGCCGGGCCAATACCGAAGGTAATGTCGTGGGCAAAGATATTGGCGATGTATTGCGCCTGGTTCGGCGTGCGGGGCTTCACCATGCCGCGTTTGGTCTTGATGTTTACCGCTTTACCGTAGTCTGGCACGCTGTCGGCAATCTGCTCCAGCACCCGGCTCTCTTTAATGGCCAGATGGATCTGCTCGGGATCGATATCCGGGATCACTCCGCGGATGGGGGCGGTATCAACATACAGATGGCGCAGGATATCGGCAGCAGCAACCACGCAAGGGTTTTTACCGACCAGTTTGAAACGGTTATCACGGCGGTTGATTTCAATCCCCAACCGGCGTTCGAGTTGTTTGATATTGTCATCAAACGGCCCACACAGGCTCAACAAACGTTGATTGTCTGCGGGCTCTAACAGGATTTCTTGTGTTGAGACGTTCAAACGATTCCTCAAGGCTCACACAGGGCCTGGTTGATGTCACATAGCGCTGATTCAACGCGCCCATTCAGGGTAATCCCTGAACTTTCTACCTTGAATTATTCATGGAGTGCGGCGCGGGTGCAAGTTTACCCCTGATCTATCTGTGCGCAGAGGAAGGATTTCAAGGGGAAAGAGGGCGCCGGAGGCAAATAGTTTAGCCTCTGGCGCCGTTATCTTAAGCGGCTATCTGGCAGGATCAGTTCTTTTTGACAAATTCGGATTTCAACTTCATTGGGCCGAAACCGTCGATCTTGCAATCGATGTTGTGATCGCCTTCGACCAGGCGGATGTTTTTCACCTTGGTGCCGATCTTCAGCATCGAAGAACTGCCTTTGACTTTCAGATCCTTGATGACCGTGACTGCATCGCCGTCAGCCAGCAGGTTGCCATTGGCATCTTTGACAATCAGGGTATCGGCATCTTCAACTGGTGCACTGTCGCTCCATTCATGGGCGCACTCAGGGCAGATGAACAGGCCGTTATCCTGGTAGGTGTATTCGGAATTGCACTTCGGGCAGTGTGGGAGTTGCATTATTGTGTTGCCTCATCAAAATAAAAAACAAAATCACCGGGCATTGTCTGCCCGGCAGAGAAAAGGAAAATGCCAAGGTCGCGGGGGGAAAGCCGCCCGGATTTAAGTCTGGTATACCCTGCTTACTTGACGCTACAGCGTTGCTGACTGCGGACGTGAACCCCCAGTCTGGCTGTCGCACCAATTAATTGGGGGAATAAATACCGACGCCCAGTTCATCTTCCTTACGGGTACGTGCAATCACCGATTGCGGTGATTCATGCACGCGCAGTTCCATCTGCTGTTCGGTGCGGATCAGGGTTCCGCGCAGTGAGTTGGTCAGCACTTCGGTAATTTCGACATCGACAAACTGGCCGATCAAATCGGGTGTGCCTTCAAAGTTGACGACCCGGTTGCACTCGGTGCGACCAGCAAGTTCCATGACGCTCTTGCGTGAGGTGCCCTCTACCAGAATGCGTTGTACAGTGCCCAGCATGCGGCGGCTGAACTGTATCACCTGCTGATTTATCCGATCTTGCAGGATATACAACCGCTGTTTCTTCTCTTCTTCGCTGACATCGTCAACCATATCTGCCGCTGGGGTACCCGGACGCGCAGAATAGATAAAGCTGTAGCTGGTGTCGAAGTTCACTTCGGCGATCAGGTTCATGGTCTGTTCAAAGTCGGCCTGAGTTTCCCCAGGGAAGCCGATGATGAAATCGGAACTGAATTGGATATTTGGCCGCGCTTTACGCAGCTTGCGGATAATCGCCTTGTATTCCAGCGCGGTATGCGCGCGTTTCATCATGGTCAGGATCCGATCTGAACCACTTTGCACCGGCAGGTGCAGGAAGCTGACCAACTCCGGGGTATCTTCATACACCGCAATAATGTCATCGGTAAATTCAATGGGATGGCTGGTGGTAAAGCGGATACGATCTATCCCGTCGATAGCCGCGACCAGGCGCAGTAACTCGGCAAACGAGCAGATACCGCCATCATAGGTTGCGCCACGATAAGCATTCACGTTCTGGCCTAGCAGGTTCACTTCACGCACCCCCTGAGCGGCAAGCTGCGCGATTTCGAACAGCACATCGTCACTGGGGCGGCTGACTTCTTCACCACGGGTGTAGGGCACCACGCAGAAGGTACAGTATTTGTTGCAGCCTTCCATAATCGAGACAAAGGCGGTTGGCCCTTCGGCCCGGGGTTCCGGTAGGCGATCAAATTTTTCAATTTCCGGGAAACTGATATCCACTATCGGGCTGCGCGTGCCGCTAACGTGGTTGATCATCTCCGGCAGGCGATGTAGCGTCTGCGGCCCAAAAATAATATCAACGCAGGGCGCGCGTTGGCGGATATGCTCGCCTTCCTGTGAAGCCACGCAGCCGCCTACGCCAATAATCATCTCGGGGTTTTTCTCTTTCAGCAGCTTCCAGCGGCCTAACATACCGAAAACTTTTTCCTGCGCCTTCTCTCGAATAGAACAGGTATTCAGCAGCAACACATCCGCTTCTTCAACGTTGTCGGTCCACTCGTAACCGTGCGTGCTTCCCAGTAAATCTGCCATTTTCGATGAGTCGTACTCATTCATCTGGCAACCCCAGGTTTTGATATGAAGTTTTTTCGTCATAGACTAGCCATTACTCAGTGCGAAGAGAAAATTTGCGTTACGCGCAATGCAGGAAGCGTATTGTAATCATTTAGCGCGGTGGTGACCAGCGAAGCGAAAGCAGCATGCGACCTGAAGCCAAATTAAAAATCCGTTACACTGGCCTGACATGTCGAAATGGGCTTAGCAGAAAAGTATAACCAACATGATGACTTCTCAAAAACGCGTTGATGCCGTGGTGGTTGGCGGCGGGATGGTCGGTGCAGCCGCTGCGCTGGGGCTGGCCAGGGACGGACTTTCGGTCGCTTTGTTGGAGCATCAGGCTCCAGAAGCCTTTGACGCGCAAAGCCCACCGGATCTGCGGATCTCCGCCATTGGTTGTACGTCGGTTGGTCTGTTGAAGCAGTTGGGGGCCTGGTCGGCAGTCCAGCAGATGCGGCTGGCTCCTTATCGCCGCTTGGAAACCTGGGAATGGGAATCCTCACGCGTGGCGTTTGATGCCGCTTCGCTGGGGTTGCCGGAGCTTGGGTTTATGGTTGAGAACCGTATTTTGCAGCTTGCACTGTGGCAGCAAGTCGCACAATGCAAGAATTTGACGCTCTACTCCCCCTCCAGGCTGCAATCGATGCAGCGAGCCCAAGACCATTGGCAGGTGACATTAAGCTCGTCAGAGACGTTACAGGCGCGTTTAGTGGTGGGGGCTGATGGTGCACACTCTCAAGTGCGTAAGTTGGCAGGCATTGGCACCAGTGGCTGGCAATATCGTCAGGCCTGCATGTTGATTACCGTGGAAACCCAGGCACCGCAGCAGGATGTGACCTGGCAGCAATTCTGTCCTTCTGGCCCGCGGGCGTTTTTGCCACTGTATGATCGGTGGGCCTCATTGGTCTGGTATGACAGCCCGCAACGTATCCGTCAGTTGCAAGCGCTGCCAATGGCGCAGCTTGACCAGGAGATCGCCGTGGCATTTCCCGCGCGCTTGGGGGCAGTAAAAGCCCATGCCGCCGGATCTTTCCCCTTGGTGCGCCGCCATGCGCAATGTTACGTGCAACCAGGATTAGTGTTACTTGGTGATGCTGCGCATACCATCAATCCGTTGGCTGGGCAGGGGGTTAATCTTGGCTATCGCGATGTCGAGGCGTTATTGGCGGTGGTAGCCACGGCGCGTGAGCAGGGCGAAGATTGGGCTTGCGAGGACGTCCTGATGCGTTATCAGCGTCGCCGTCGCACCGATAATCTGCTGATGCAGAGCGGGATGGATCTGTTTTATACCGCTTTCAGCAATAACCTGGCACCGCTGAGCGTAGCACGCAATCTGGCGTTGATGGCGGCACAACGGGCAGGCAAGTTGAAGGAGCAGGCGCTGAGGTATGCGCTAGGTTTGTGACCTTTTCGCCGACAAGGCTCAGTATGGCTGAGCCTTACCCGCCTTCTGCAAGAAGCAACATCAAATTCACAGTGTAGCGCTACGGCTATGCGAAAAAGCAAAAAGCCCGCCGAAGCGAGCTTTTCTGAATTTGGCTGGGGTGCCAGGATTCGAACCTGGGTATGCTGGTATCAGAAACCAGAGCCTTACCGCTTGGCGACACCCCAATTTTAAAACTAACAGCATGGTGGCTACGACGGGATTTGAACCTGTGACCCCATCATTATGAGTGATGTGCTCTAACCAACTGAGCTACGTAGCCATTTACTAATTATTCTAACAAGTCAATCGCATTGTATGGCTGGGGTACCTGGATTCGAACCAGGGAATGCTGGTATCAAAAACCAGTGCCTTACCGCTTGGCGATACCCCAATAATACAATCAACTTTTTACAGCGCCCCATCCTGAAAAGATGGCTGGGGTACCTGGATTCGAACCAGGGAATGCCGGTATCAAAAACCGGTGCCTTACCGCTTGGCGATACCCCACCTGCTGTATGCACGTCGATGAAAGGAAATGGTGCGGGAGGCGAGACTTGAACTCGCACACCTTGCGGCGCTAGAACCTAAATCTAGTGCGTCTACCAATTTCGCCACTCCCGCAAAAAAGATTGGTGGCTACGACGGGATTCGAACCTGTGACCCCATCATTATGAGTGATGTGCTCTAACCAACTGAGCTACGTAGCCATCTTTTTTCGCGCAACCTTCATCGGCGTTGCGGGGCGCATTATGCGTATATGGCCGTTTTGCGTCAACAAGTTTTTTCCCGAAAAAGCGACTGAACGTGTTGTTTGTCTGGCTTGTGAACAGGTTGTCGATAAAAGCATCGATTTGGACGGTTAACGGTTGAAAACATCAACAAAAAGGCGGGCCAGTGGCCCGCCGTGTTTAATAAAGTCGGGGGTTATTGATAGGCAGACTGATGCACGCCGACGGCACGGCCAGAAGGATCGTCCATCTTTTTGAAGGATTCGTCCCACTCAATCGCTTTTGCCGAAGAACAAGCCACCGATGGCCCACCAGGGACGCATTCCGCCGCGCTCGGCAGCGGGAACAGCTCTTCAAAAATCTCGCGGTACAGGTAGCCTTCTTTTGACGTTGGCGTGTTGTACGGGAAACGGAAACGTGCGGTTTCAAGCTGTTGATCGCTGATCTGTTTGGCGGCGACCTCTTTCAGCGTATCGATCCAGCTGTAGCCGACCCCGTCGGAGAACTGCTCTTTCTGGCGCCAGGCTACGCTGGCTGGCAGGTAAGATTCGAAGCATTCACGAATAATGTGCTTTTCCATCTTGCCATTGCCGCACATCTTGTCTTTCGGGTTGATGCGCATGGCCACATCCAGGAAGTTTTTGTCCAGGAACGGCACGCGGGCCTCTACCCCCCAGGCAGACATGGCTTTGTTGGCACGTGCGCAGTCGTACATATGCAATGCCAGTAGCTTACGCACGGTTTCTTCGTGGAATTCTTTGGCGTTTGGCGCTTTATGGAAGTACAGATAGCCGCCAAATACCTCATCGGCACCCTCACCAGACAGGACCATCTTGATGCCCATCGCCTTGATTTTACGCGACATCAGGTACATCGGCGTAGAGGCGCGGATGGTGGTCACATCATAGGTTTCGATGTGGTAAATCACATCACGGATGGCATCCAGACCTTCCTGTACCGTGAAGTGGATTTCATGGTGTACGGTACCCAGATGATTCGCCACCTCCTGGGCCGCACGCAGATCCGGGGAACCCTCAAGACCCACGGCGAAGGAGTGTAACTGTGGCCACCAGGCTTCACTGCGCTCATCATCTTCTACACGGCGTGCCGCATATTTTTTGGTGATGGCAGAAATGACGGAAGAGTCCAGACCACCTGAGAGCAATACACCGTAAGGGACGTCGGACATCAGGTGGCTTTTCACCGACTCTTCCAACGCATTACGCAAAGCGTTGGCATCGGTTACATTGTCTTTCACGTTTTCAAAGTCGAACCAGTCACGCTGATAATACTCGCGTATTTCACCGTCCTGGCTCCACAGATAGCTGCCTGCCGGGAATTCTTTAATACTGCGACATATTGGCACCAGCGCTTTCATTTCAGACGCGACAAACAGGTTGCCGTGTTCATCATGCCCCATATACAGCGGGATAATGCCAAGGTGGTCACGACCAATCAGGTAAGCATCTTTCTGAGCATCATATAAGGCGAAGGCGAACATGCCCTGCAGGTCATCCAGGAAGTCCAGGCCTTTTTCCTGATACAGCGCCAAGATCACTTCACAGTCGGAACCGGTTTGGAATTCATAACGATCCGCCAGTTTCTGACGCAGTGCCTGGTGGTTATAAATTTCACCATTAACGGCCAAAACGTGGGTGTGCGCAGCGTTATACAGCGGTTGGGCGCCATTATTCACATCGACAATCGACAGACGCTCATGGGCCAGAATGGCTTTATCGCTGGCGTAGACACCGGACCAGTCCGGGCCGCGGTGGCGCATCAGGCGAGACAGCTCCAACGCTCTTTTACGCAACTCCACCGGATCGGACTTCAGATCGAGCACACCGAAAATAGAACACATACAAACTCTCCTAACGACTTTTGTGACTGTGATGTGAATGCGCAGCTCGCCCGTGTTATCCCCGTCATACGTCAAGCCGCCTGGGTATTTTTGTCCTGCAACCTGAATTATTTTGGACATATCGATAACGGAGCGGCGTTGCTACCTGCTGTTTAAGAAAATGCGTCAAAACCAGAGAAACATGCAAGTGATTTCACGTTAGGCTGAGAAAAAGTCTGTTGGTGAGGTTGAAAAATTAGCGGATATTCATTTTTATGCTTAATAAATTGTCGAATCTTCAGTTTTGATGAGGTAAATGGGCCGCCGGAGAAATTTTCCGGCGGCCCCTAATAGCAGGGCGATCGTTTTACCTTACGGTAGGCTGCCACAGAGTAATGGCGGCTGTTGGTGTCCAACCCGCGTTGGAGGTATGCGCCTGAATACAGGTGTATTTCTTCCCTTGATAGGTGACTACGTCGCCAACCTTATAGGCGTGGTTGACTTCCCATTCGGAAACGCCCGGATCCGGCGGGGTTGTACCATCATCGGCGGTTTTTACTGCCAACGTGCTGCTTGGCAAAGATTGATTGCCCTTGTTGTCGGTCGCGGTAACAAAGTAACTGTACTGGGTATTGGCGCTCAGGCCGCTGTCCTGCAGGCTGAGATTGGCGGTTTGACCGATCGCGTTGCCGTCGCGGTAAACCGTATAGCTGACAACTGGGTTGCTGCCGGTGGCGGCGGCCCAGCTCAATTGCAGTGACGTGGCCGTCAGGGCGGAAACGGTCAGGGCTGTAGGGGCATTGGGTTTTTCTGGCTGTGGTGGGATCACGCCTCCTTGGATCAGTTGAGTATAGCGTTTGGCAAATTCCCAGTTGTACGCCACGCCCGCTTTGCTTTTACCGTTATCCCAATTCACCGACCAGGTCATCAGCCCTTTAATCGACAGGCCCTTGGCGTCCAGACGACTAAAAGCGTTATAAACCGCCTGTGGATCCACCACATAACCCGTCGCAGCTGCATCAACGTTGCTTGGCAGACCGATGGCAAACTTGGCAGGTGGGATTTTAGTGTACCCGCGAGTCCCCGTGACCAGGCTTTCTGTCAGGTAGTAAAGGAAATCCTCTTTCATTGCATCGTTGTTTTGCGTGATCCAGGCACCCTTACCCCCATTGGCTTCATCTACCCACAGACCATCCCCGCCTTGGTTATAATACTGCGGTGCAATAAAATCATAATAGCCATCAAGTGCAGAAATATAATCCAGGTAGCTGCCCGTTGCGCGTAAATAAGGGAATTCAGGTGCCATGCTGATAATAAAGTTTTTACCTTGATCGGCGTAATAGGCTTTCACTTTTTTTAATGCAGCTGGCAAAACGGTTTTATTATTGGCCGCACCAATTGCGGCTTGCTCAAGATCGATGTCCAGGCCGTCAAAGCCATAGGTTTCTACCAGACGAATAATTTCATCTTTCAGTTTGTCTTCATCGCCGGTTTTTAATTCGATATGCGCATCAGCCCCGCCGAGGGAGATCAGTACCGCGCGCCCCTGGCTGTTCAAGACACCCACCTGCCGGCGGAATTCAGCATCGCTCAAGTTGTACGGCTTAAAGGTTGGGATACCTTCACCTTTCATAAAGGCTACCGCCACCACGTTGTAAGCTTCGGGGATATCGGTCAGGTTCATATTGGCAAACTGACCCTGTTGATAGCCGTCGCTGTTACCGGCCAGCCAGTTATGCCAAAAACCCATCATGATTTTTTTATTGCTCATATCTGGCATTGTAGCGGCATCATCCGTCAGGGCTGTCAGAGAAGAAACGTTAATAGCAGTCATAATTAACCTCGTGATTTATTAATCTGAACATCAAGTGAATATGCCGTGAATAATGTTATTGGGCACAAATATAGAATGACGATTTTTTACGAGGCGAGGGTGAAACCTTTGTACGGCGGCATTAAATAAATTTCATATTAAAAATACTTCGTAGCTATTAATGACTTTTTGTACGCACAGGCAATAATAAGGCGGCTGATATTGCCGCCTTGGGTATCAGAAGATGTTGATATCCGCAACGGAGGGGAAGATGTAGCTTGGACGGAACGGCATGGTTTCAACATCATTCAACGTTGAGACGCCGGACAGCACCAGCACGGTTTCCAACCCGGCCTGGAAGCCAGCCAGAATATCGGTACGTAGGTTATCGCCGACAATCACCGTTTCCTCTGAATGCGCCTGCATCTTGTTCAGTGCAGCGCGAATAATCCACGGGCTAGGCTTGCCGACGTAAAACGGTTTACGGCCGGTGATTTTCTCAATTGGGGCGCATAGCGCGCCACAGGCAGGGACGAATCCATGGCCGTGCGTGTCTGGGTTGGTGGCAATAAAGCGCGCGCCGTTATTCACGAAGTAGGCCGCTTTATGCATCATGTCCCAATTATAGGAGCGAGTTTCGCCCACGATGACGAAATCCGGGTTGATGTCGGTAATGGTAAAACCGGCTTTATACAGTTCGTGGATCAGTGCGCCTTCCCCCACCACATAGGCCTTTTTGCCCTCCTGACGGCGCAGGAAGTCAGCGGTGGCCATGGCAGAGGTATAAAATGCGCTCTCTGGCACCTGTAATCCGGCCGCAGCAAAGCGATTTGCCAGATCCTGGGCGGTTTGTGACGGATAGTTGGTCAACACCACCAACGGCATTCCTTGTTCCTGAACGCGTGCCAGGAACAGATCGGCACCGGGAATGGGGGTGTTGTCATGCAGCAGCACACCGTCGATGTCACATATCACGTTTTTAATAGTCATTGTCGATGATTCTCATGATAAACGGCAGGGCAGAATGCTGAGAGAAAGTGCGTCCCTACCAAAAGGGAGTTTAACTTTCCAGCAGCCGCTGTAGAAGCACACCGTTGAGCATTGCCCGCTTGGCCAGGGCAAAAGCGCCAATTGCGGAACGATGGTTGAGCTCGGAGGTGACTACCGGCAGATTCTTGCGGAAATCCTTCAGCACCTGGGTATTGATGCAGCTTTGGATCGCTGGCAGCAACACTTTGTCAGCTTCGGTGATTTCACCCGCGATGACAACTTTTTGCGGATTGAACAGGTTGATGGCGATCGCCACCGCTTTACCCAGGTAGCGACCAACGTGTTCCAACACTTCGGTTGCCAGCAGGTCGCCACGGTTGGCGGCTTTGCAGATCGCGGCAATATTACAGTCATCGGACGTCAGTTTACTTGGGTAGCCCTGGCTTAGCAGATGACGTACGCGTTGTTCAATCGCGGCATTGGCCGCTACGGTTTCCAGGCAGCCGAAGTTACCGCAATGGCAACGTTCACCCAGAGGATCGATTTGGATATGGCCTATTTCGCCTACGTTGCCATTATTGCCCAGAAAGATTTGGCCGTTGACGATGATCCCGGCACCGGTACCCCGGTGCAGACGCACCAGAATAGAGTCCTCGCAGTCGCGTGTGGCACCGAAGTAATGTTCTGCCAACGCCAGACTGCGGATGTCGTGGCCAACAAAACTGGTGACGTTGAAGCGCTGCTGAAGGTTATCGACCAGTGTCCAGTTATTCACGCTGATATGAGGCATATAGCGCACCACACCCAAGGCCGGGTCCACCAGGCCTGGCAGAATAACGGCAATGGCGATCAGTTCGCGCAGTTTGCGTTGATAACTGTCGATAAACTGGGCAATGGCGTTGAACAGTGCGTTTTCCAGTGTCTCCTGAGTGCGCTCTGGCAGCGGATAGTGCTCCTCGCCAAGGGATTTGCCACTCATGTCATACAAGGTGATCGTTGCGTCGTGGCGGCCCAGACGGACGGCAACCGTATGGAAGTTTCGGGTTTCAGAGACAATGGAAATGGCACGGCGACCACCGGTGGAGGCTTGCTGATCGACTTCTTTGATCAGCCCGCGTTCCAACAGTTGGCGAGTAATTTTAGTGACGCTGGCGGGGGCAAGTTGGCTAAGTTCTGCAATCTGAATGCGGGAGATCGGGCCTTGTTGGTCTATCAGGCGATAAACGGCCGCGCCGTTAAGCTGCTTAACTAAATCAACATTCCCTATTTGAGTTTGTCCGCCAGTACTCATCAATAAATTTACTCGCTGTTCATCCCCTGTGTTTTCAAGTTGCGGCGGTGTTGACCGCCATCACTTATCGAATCACTCACCTTTGTAAGTGATTCGGGATTTGTTCTGTTGCCACCTGCCTGCAACTTGAAATCCATGGGGTATATGGGTTAGACCTCGCTACCGTTAACGAGGGTTTTGACGATCTTATAGTCACGAGTAAAGGCTGTCAGGTTGGCGACTTTGCCCGCTTCGATCGTACCTAAACGTTGTTCGACACCGATGGCGCGCGCCGGGTACAAGGTTGCCATACGCAACGCTTCGTCCAGGGCGATACCAACATGTTCAACGCTGTTCTGCACCGCTTCGATCATGGTCAGTGCCGAGCCGCTCAGAGTGCCGTTTTCATCAACACACAATCCATCACGATAGTATATTGTTTTACCAGCGAAAATAAATTGGTCAATATTGGCCCCTGCGGGTGCGGTCGCATCGGTGACCAGAACTAATTTATCACCTTTTACTCGTTTGGCGTTACGGATACTCGCCCAGGCGACGTGATGGCCGTCGGCAATGATGCCGGTATACACTTCTGGGGTGTCAAAGATGGCCCCCATCAGGCCGGGTTCACGGCCGGTAATATACGGCATGGCATTGTAAAGGTGGGTTGCGAAGGTAATGCCAGCGGCGAAACCGATACGCGCCTGATCGTAAGTGGCGTTGGAGTGGCCAGCGGAAACCACGATACCGGCATCGGCCAAGCGTTTGATAACCTGTGGCTCGACCATTTCCGGTGCCAGTGTGACTTTGGTGATCACGTCGGCATTGGCGCACAGATAGTCGATCATCTCGTGGGTAGGCTTGCGGATAAACGCCGGGTTATGGGTGCCTTTTTTCACCGGGCTCAGGTATGGCCCTTCCAGGTGCAGACCCAGCGCCTGATTTGGATTCTTTTGCAGATAAGCGCGCATCACATTGATGCCGTGCTTCATAAAATCGTCGCTGCAGGTGATCAGCGTTGGCAGATAGCTGGTACAGCCGGATTTCTCGTTGGCACGCTGCATGATTTCCAGCGTTTTTTCCGAGATGGCCTCCAGTGAGTCGTTAAATTGCACGCCGCCGCAGCCATTAAGCTGAACGTCGATAAAACCGGGGGCTAGGATGGCGCCACCCAGATCGCGCGTTTCGATGCCAGCGGGCAAATCAGCCAGTGGGCAGACTCGTTCAATCAGACCGTCAGCAATCACTACTGCATGATCATCAAGCACGTCGTGGCCGGTGTAAATCCGGCATTGGGTTAAAGCGAACATGTAGCCCCCTGTAAAAATTAAAGACTATTAACGCTTTCCGCTTCTAATTCACGGAAATATTTAACGGTTTTCACCTTCAGTTCCATGGTGGAAGGCTCATCGCAAACAACAACAGATTTCGCGTGCAGCTGCAGGCAACTGATGGTCCACAGATGGTTGATACTGCCTTCCACTGCGGCTTCCAGCGCCTGAGCTTTGCCACGGCCAGTGACCAGGATCATGACTTCTTCTGCATCCAGCAGCGTGCCCACGCCCACGGTCAGCGCATATTTTGGTACCTGGTTCACGTCGCCACCAAAGAAGCGCGAGTTGGCAACGCGGGTTTCTTCAGTCAGCGTTTTGATACGGGTGCGCGAAGCCAGAGAAGAAGCCGGTTCGTTGAAGGCAATGTGCCCGTCCACACCCACGCCACCCATGAACAGATGAACTTTGCCGTAGGATTTGATCTTCGCTTCGTATTGGCGGCACTCTTCGTCAACGTCGGGAGCATTACCGTTCAGCAGGTTAATATTTTCGCGCGGAATATCAACATGATCAAAGAAGTTGCGGTACATGAAAGTATGATAGCTTTCCGGGTGTTCCTGCGGCAGGCCAACATACTCGTCCATGTTGAAGGTGACAACGTGTTTGAAGCTGACGTCACCGGCTTTATGCATCGCGATCAGATGCTTGTAAGCTTCCAGCGGGGTGCCGCCGGTTGGCAGGCCGAGTACAAACGGGCGATCTGCCGTAGGCTTGAATGCGTTGATGCGCTGGACGATATGGCGTGCAGCCCATTTGCCAACTTGTGCAGTATCTTTCAGTGGGATAAGTCTCATCATACACCTCTTGGTAGAATAAACTGTGTCTATACTGTTACGGGCAAAACCAGAACTTTAAGCGTAACTCAGCTTTGTGAAGCTCGCGTTAGGCATAATGTCCTTTGATTTTTTGAATGATAAAATAAGTTTTGTGCGATGGCTAGCAATCTGGCAGCTTAAGACTACTTTTTGGTGATGTTAGTCACAAAAAATGAGGTTTTAATTTGCGATACGAAATAATTTTTTTACACTCCGCATGAGTAAGACGAGCCATGCGTTATTTCTAAAAGGTAGTGAGCTTTCTCAATAAACTACTAATAGGGTCCGTTCGCGGACGAATAGGGGGAAAAGGTGAACATTCTTAGTTATTTGCAAAAGGTGGGTCGGGCCTTGATGGTACCGGTAGCCACACTGCCTGCCGCGGCCATTCTGATGGGCGTCGGGTACTGGATTGACCCTATTGGTTGGGGTGGTGATAATGCCTTGGCGGCATTGTTTATCAAATCCGGTTCGGCCATCATCGACAATATGGCAGTGTTGTTCGCCGTAGGTGTGGCTTATGGTATGTCAAAAGACAAAGACGGTGCAGCAGCGCTGACCGGTTTTGTCGGCTTCCTGGTCTTAACCACCCTGTGTTCACCGGCCGCCGTGGCGATGATCCAGAAAATCCCGGTTGATCAGGTTCCCGCTGCGTTTGGTAAGATCCAGAACCAGTTTGTTGGTATCCTGGTCGGTATCATCTCCGCCGAAGTTTACAACCGCTTCAGCGGTGTTGAACTGCCAAAAGCGCTGTCGTTCTTCAGCGGTCGCCGTTTGGTGCCAATCTTGATTTCGTTCCTGATGATCCTGGTTGCCTTCATCATGATGTACGTCTGGCCAGTCGTTTTCAGTGGCCTGGTGAACTTTGGTGAGCACATCCAGAAACTTGGCTCTGCGGGTGCCGGTATCTATGCCTTCTTCAACCGCCTGCTGATTCCTGTTGGTCTGCACCATGCGCTGAACTCCGTATTCTGGTTTGACGTTGCCGGTATCAACGATATTCCTAACTTCCTGGGTGGCCAACAGTCCATCGAAGCGGGTAAAGCCACGGTCGGTATTACTGGTCGTTACCAGGCTGGTTTCTTCCCAATCATGATGTTCGGTCTGCCAGGTGCCGCCTTGGCCATCTACCACTGTGCACGTCCTGAGAACAAAGCGAAAGTGCTGGGTATCATGATGGCGGGGGCATTTGCTGCCTTCTTCACCGGTATCACTGAACCGCTGGAATTCTCCTTCATGTTCGTTGCACCCGTACTGTATGTGATCCACGCGGTGCTGACGGGTATCTCTGTATTCATTGCTGCCAGCATGCAGTGGATTGCTGGTTTCGGCTTCAGTGCCGGCCTGGTGGATATGGTGCTGTCAACCCGTAACCCACTGGCGACTCACTGGTACATGCTGATCCTGCAAGGTCTGGTGTTCTTCGTTATCTACTACGTGGTATTCCGTTTCACTATCAGCAAATTCAACCTGATGACCCCAGGCCGTGAACTGGCCGTTGCCGGTGATGAAACCGACGGTTATGACGTGGATACCAGTGCGGGTAAAGACGAAAACGAAACGACTACGCTGGCTCGCCGTTATGTGAGCGCCATCGGTGGTTCTGAAAACCTGACCGGGATTGATGCCTGTATCACGCGTCTGCGTCTGAACGTGAAAGATTCGGCGTTGGTTAACGATGTTATGGCCAAGCGTCTGGGGGCTTCCGGTGTTATCCGTCTGAATAAGCAAAGCGTACAGGTTATTGTTGGCACACGTGCCGAACTGATCGCCAGCGCTATGCGTAACGTTGTGGCTGCTGGCCCAATTGCAGCCGCGTCTGCGCCAGTCGCTGCTGCCGCTGCCGCAGAAGTCAAACCACAGGCCGTGCCTAACGCAGCCAAAGTGGTGTTCCAGGCTCTGGTGGCTCCGGTTACGGGTGAAGTTGTTGCCTTGGATCAGGTGCCGGACGAAGCCTTTGCCAGCAAGGCGGTAGGTGATGGCGTGGCTATCCGCCCAACCGATAAAACGGTGGTGGCACCGGCCGATGGCACCGTGGTGAAGATCTTCAACACCAACCATGCGTTCTGCCTGGAAACCGACAAAGGCGCAGAAATTGTGGTGCACATGGGCATCGACACGGTTGCGCTGAACGGCCAGGGCTTTAAACGCCTGGTAGAGGAAGGGGCAGAAGTGAAAGCGGGTCAGCCAATCCTGGAAATGGATCTGGCTTACCTGAATGCGAATGCTCGCTCAATGATCAGCCCTGTCGTGGTCAGCAATGCTGATGAGTATGCCGGTCTGACCGCACTGGCAACCGGAAATGTGGTTGCTGGCGAGACCAAGCTGTTTGAGATTCAAAAGTAAGTCTGTTTTACCTGAGTAGTCTTGGCATTGAACATGTCATGATGTGAGATGCCGACAACCTTGGCGGGAAAAGAGCGATCTTTTCCCGCTTTTTTATTTTGCCTGGTAACAGCCTGACTCCCTATGGATTTCAAACTGTAGCCGGGCGACAAGTTATCTCATCCCGAGGTGCTGCATACAGTCAATAACCGGGGGGAATAATGCAGATAACAACGCCGCAGCTTGAAAGACGATGGGAATTTTAACTAACGGTTGTTTCTGGACGCGGCTTGTTGGAACATAGGCGATTATGTGTAGCGCTTTGCATTTGAGGAATAGTGACATGAGTGAGGCAGAAGCCCGCCCAACCAATTTTATCCGTCAGATCATTGATGAAGATCTGGCATCAGGGAAGCATCAGTCGGTACATACCCGTTTCCCACCGGAACCTAATGGCTATCTGCATATCGGCCATGCCAAGTCCATTTGTCTGAACTTTGGTATTGCCAAGGATTATCAGGGCCAATGCAACCTTCGCTTCGACGACACCAACCCGGTAAAGGAAGATATCGAGTTTGTGGACTCCATCAAACACGATGTCGAGTGGCTGGGTTTTAGCTGGAGCGGTAACGTTCGTTATTCCTCGGATTATTTTGATCAACTGCACCAGTATGCGATTGAGCTGATCAACAAAGGGTTGGCCTATGTTGATGAACTGACCCCTGAGCAGATCCGTGAATATCGTGGCACGCTGACCGCACCAGGTAAGGACAGCCCGTACCGTAACCGTGCGGTAGAAGAGAATCTGGCACTGTTTGAGAAGATGCGTAACGGTGAATTTGCCGAGGGTACAGCCTGCCTGCGCGCTAAAATCGATATGGCATCGCCATTTATCGTGATGCGCGATCCGGTAATCTACCGGATCAAGTTTGCGGAACACCATCAGACGGGCAACAAATGGTGCATCTACCCGATGTACGATTTTACCCACTGTATTTCCGATGCGTTGGAAGGGATCACCCATTCGCTGTGTACGCTTGAGTTCCAGGATAACCGCCGTCTGTATGACTGGGTGTTGGATAACATCACTATCCCATGCCACCCACGTCAGTATGAGTTCTCGCGCCTCAACCTCGAGTACGCCATCATGTCGAAGCGCAAGCTGAGCCAACTGGTGTCTGAGAATATTGTGGAAGGGTGGGATGATCCCCGTATGCCAACCGTTTCTGGCTTGCGTCGTCGTGGTTATACCGCAGCCTCTATCCGCGAATTCTGCCAGCGTATTGGCGTGACCAAACAGGATAATAACGTCGAGATGATGGCGTTGGAATCCTGTATTCGTGACGATCTCAATGAGAACGCGCCACGCGCTATGGCGGTACTGGATCCGGTGAAAGTGGTTATTGAAAACATGTCAGATGACGTGGAAATGGTGACCATGCCTAACCATCCGAACAAACCGGAAATGGGTAGCCGTGAAGTCCCGTTCAGCCGCGAAGTGTATATCGACCGTGCGGATTTCCGGGAAGAAGCCAACAAGCAGTATAAGCGTCTGGTACTGGGCAAAGAGGTTCGCCTGCGTAATGCCTATGTGATCAAGGCGGAACGCGTAGAGAAAGACGCGGCGGGCGAAATCACCACCATCTTCTGTACCTACGACCCTGAAACCCTGAGTAAGGATCCTGCGGATGGCCGCAAGGTGAAGGGGGTGATCCACTGGGTATCGGCTGCGCACGCTTTACCGGCAGAAATCCGCCTGTACGATCGTCTGTTCAGCGTGGCTAACCCGGCGGCGGCAGAGGACTTCCTCTCTACCATTAACCCGGAATCACTGGTTATCAAGCAAGGTTTTGTCGAGCCTAGCCTGGCGAGCGCGCAACCGGAAAAAGCCTATCAGTTCGAGCGTGAAGGCTATTTCTGTGCCGACAGTCGTTACTCCTCGGCCGAGCACCTGGTCTTCAACCGTACCGTTGGCCTGCGTGATACCTGGGCAAAAATGGGCGCTTAAGCGCGAATTAGCGTGTTTGTTATACAGCGCAGCTTAGGCTGCGCTTTTTTTATTTTTTAAACCAACCCTACTTTCGTTTTGCTTCTTCCTCCTTCAGCCTGTAGACCGCCTGCTTTTTCGTCTCTTTTTCAGCATTAACCTGTTAATGATGCCGTGATCAATTTTCATCATTGATTCTTATATATTTGCGATGCGAATTAATATCATTTATAGAGCGCTCTCATTTTTGTTTTATGAGGTTATTTTTTTCAGGCTGAAACCATTCAATTCATAAGTAATATCATGGGGTATCCTGATTTATTCTGATTTTATTGGGTTTTTTATGCCGAATACGATAAGGCTCATTGTTGTAACAAATTCTCATCGATATGTGCTCTTTGTCATACTTTGACAAATCTATTTCACTTTTCATTTGATAATTCGCGTCGCGAAAAATAGTCTAGAGGCAGCAATAAAGGCTGAGCAGAATTTTATCTCTCAGCAAAATTTTACCCGATTCGGGTTTTTAGTTAGCGGCCGTGCAGGGCAGTGGTGAACGCAGACGGGCGCACTTTTTATTAAGTCAAAGAGGAATTTTCTTATGGGTACGCACGGTGCTCAGCGTAAAACGCTGGCGCTCGCTGTCGCGGGTGCGCTGCTAGGTTCGGGATTTGCCATGGCGCCTGAAGCAAGAGCTGAAGGTTTTATCGATGATTCGACATTAACCGGTGGGGTGTATTACTGGCAACGTCAGCGCGATCGTAAAGACGTCGAAACAGGTGAATTTAAAACTAACCTTTCTCATTCAACCTGGAACGCCAACCTTGATTTCTCATCTGGTTATGCGGCAGACATGTTCGGTATCGACGTTGCGGCATTTACCGCCATTGAGATGGCCGAGTCCAGCGAAAGTAGTCACCCGAACGAAATCGCTTTCTCCAGCCGCAACCGTACCTATGATGAAGATTACTCCGGCGATAAAGGCGGTATCAGCCTGTATAAAGCCGCCGGTAAATTCAAATATGGCCCGGTTTGGGCGCGCGCCGGTTATATTCAGCCTAGCGGGCAGACGTTGCTTGCCCCACACTGGAGCTTTATGCCGGGCACTTATCAGGGGGCTGAAGCAGGAGCCAATTTTGACTACGGCGATTCCGGTGCACTGAGCTTCTCCTACATGTGGGCCAACAAATACAAAGCCCCTTGGCACATCGAGATGGATGATTTCCGTCAGAATGACCGTAAAACCGGTGTGTCCTACCTGCACTCGTTGGGTGCCAAATACGATTTCAAAAACAATCTGGTGTTGGAAGCCGCTTTTGGCCAGGCTCAAGGCTACGTGAATCAATACTTCACCAAGGCGTCTTACAAGTTTGATGTTGCAGGTAATCCACTGACTACCAGTTACCAGTTCTACGGTGCAGAAGACCGTATCAGTGATAAAAACAACCCGAACAGTATCTACGATGGCCTGGCCTGGTTGCAGGCAGTGACCTTGGGTTACACCACGGGGCCATTCAACTGGCGTCTGGAAGGGACCATGGTCAAGGCAGAAGGGAATCAGGGCTTCTTCCTGCAACGTATGACGCCAACCTATGCTTCCTCCAACGGCCGTCTCGATATCTGGTGGGATAACCGTTCTGACTTCAACGCCAACGGCGAAAAAGCCGTGTTCGGTGGCGTGATGTACGACCTGAGTAACTGGAACCTGCCGGGTATGGCCGTCGGCGCTTCCTACGTCTATGCCTGGGATGCCAAACCGAGCACCAACCCGATTTACGATCAAAGCCAGCGTTTGAGAGAGAGCGCGTATAGTCTGGACGCGATGTACACCCTGCAGGAAGGGCGCGCCAAAGGCACCCTGTTCAAACTGCACTTTACGCAGTATGACAACCATTCTGACATTCCAAGCTGGGGCGGTGGTTACGGCAACATCTTCCAGGATGAGAAAGACGTCAAGTTCATCGTTATTGCACCGTTCACCATCTTCTAATGCTCTCCCCTGGCAGCACGGGCTGCCGGGGGAACATCACAGGAATATAACAATGAAAAAACTGATGTTGATTATGGCTGCGGTTGCCGGACTGAGCGCGTGTTCGCATTCTCCTGCGCCGCAAGAAGATATGAAACTGCGTCAGGCCTATAGCGCGTGTATCAACACCGCGGAAGGGTCACCTGAAAAGTTGCAGGCCTGCCAGCAGGTACTGAACGTATTGAAGCAGGAAAAACAGCATCAACAGTTTGCTGAACAGGAAACCGTACGGGTACTGGATTACCAAAGCTGCATTCAGGCTGCGCATACCGGTAATGGCCAGGCGTACGACGCCAAATGCGGAAAGCTTTGGAAAGAAATTCGCGCTAACAACAACTGATTACCCAAGAGGTTGAAGATGAACAAGTTTAAAATGAGTGCTCTTGCCGTTCTGACGGCAACCGGATTATTTGGCAGCATCGGTTCTGCCATGGCCAACCAGCAGGTGGTTGACCAACTCAGCCAGTTGAAAGTCAATCTGAAGATGTTAGACAATCGTGCCGCCGAGCACGGCGTTGATTGCGCCAAGCTGGGCGCAGATTGGGCGTCTTGCCACAAGGTGATGATCACCTTGACCAACGGTAGCCAGGAAATCAAAGACAAAGACTGGGCTATCTATTTCCACAGCCCGCGCCAAACGTTGAAAGTAGATAACGACCAGTTCAAGGTCACTCACCTGACCGGCGATCTGTATAAACTGGAGCCAACCGATAAATTCACCAGCTTCCCGGCAAATCAAGCGGTGGAAATCCCGATTATTGCTGAGTACTGGCAGCTGTTCCACAGTGACTTCCTTCCGCGCTGGTATGCCACTTCCGGCGATGCCAAGCCTAAGATCCTGGCAAATACCGATACTGACGATGTGAACCAGTTTGTAGCCCCGTTCACGGGTGACCAGTGGAAGCGTACCAAGGATGACAATAACATTCTGATGGTGCCAGAAAGCCGCTTCACCAAGAACCAGGAGCTGAAAGTGTTGCCGATGGCGACACTGCGCGGCCAGATTATCCCCACGCCGATGGACGTTAAAATCCATCAGCAGGATGTTGACCTGAGCAAAGGCGTTGCACTGGAGCTGAGTGCGCTGGCCAAGCCGGCGGCGGATGCTGTCGCCAAACGCTTTGAACTGCTGGGGGTAGAGAATAAAGCCGGAGGCTATCCAATCAAAACGGATATTCAGCCAGGTGCATTTAAAGGCGATCAGGCGGTGCCAGGTGCCTATCAGCTGAAGATTGGCGAGAAAGGTGCGTTGATCACCGGCTTCGATCAGGCCGGGGTGTTCTATGGTTTGCAATCCATTCTGTCGCTGGTTCCAACTGACGGCAGCAGCAAGATCGCTACGCTGGATGCCAAAGATGCACCGCGCTTCCAATACCGTGGCATCTTCCTGGATGTGGCGCGTAACTTCCATCATAAAGACGCCGTGTTGCGCCTGCTGGATCAGATGGCGGCGTACAAGCTGAATAAATTCCACTTCCACCTGACGGACGATGAAGGTTGGCGTATCGAGATCCCTGGCTTGCCGGAGTTGACCGAAGTGGGTGGGCAGCGTTGCCATGACCTGAGCGAAACAACCTGCCTGCTGCCACAATACGGCTCTGGCCCGGAACCCCATGGTGGTTTCTTCTCTCGTCAGGATTACATCGACATCATTAAATATGCTCAGGCACGCCAGATTGAAGTGATCCCTGAGATCGACATGCCTGCGCATGCCCGTGCTGCGATTATTTCCATGGAAGCCCGCTACAAGAAACTGCTTGCAGAAGGGAAAGAAAAAGAGGCCAATGAGTTCCGCCTGGTGGATCCGACCGATACCTCCAATACGACCTCGGTGCAGTATTTCAACCGTCAGAGCTACTTGAACCCTTGTCTGGATTCCTCCAAGAACTTTGTGGATAAGGTGATCGGTGAAATCGCCCAGATGCACAAAGAGGCAGGTCAACCGCTGCAAACCTGGCACTTTGGCGGGGATGAAGCGAAGAACATCCGTCTGGGGGCGGGCTATACCGATGTGAACAAACCGGAACCTGGCAAAGGCATGCTTGATCTGAGCAAAGAAGACAAGCCTTGGGCCAAGTCTCAGGTTTGTCAGGCCATGATTAAAGACGGCAAAGTGGAAGATATGGAGCACTTGCCGAGCTACTTCGGGCTGGAAGTCAGCCAACTGGTGAAAGCCCATGGTATTGACAGAATGCAGGCGTGGCAGGATGGTCTGAAAGACGCCAAAGACTCGAAGGCCTTCGCGACCAAGAATGTGGCGGTAAACTTCTGGGATACTCTGTACTGGGGCGGCTTTGACTCGGCCAACGATTGGGCGAACAAGGGCTATCAGGTGGTGATCTCCAACCCGGATTATGTCTATTTCGACTTCCCGTATGAAGTGACGCCGGAGGAGCATGGCTACTATTGGGGCACCCGCTTCAGCGATGAGCAGAAGATCTTCAGCTTTGCGCCGAACAACCTGCCGCAAAACGCCGAAACCTCAGTTGACCGTGATGGCAACCACTTCACCGCCAAAAGCGATAAACCTTGGCCGGGAGCGTATGGCCTGTCTGCTCAACTGTGGAGTGAGGTCGTCCGTACCGACCAGCAGATGGAATATATGATTTACCCACGCGCGCTGTCTGTCGCAGAGCGTGCATGGCATCGGGCGAGTTGGGAACAGGATTACAAAGCGGGCCGTGAGTACAAAGGTGGCGAAACTCATCAGGTCGATACCAAGACACTGGACAAAGACTGGCTGCGCTTTGCCAACCTGGTTGGGCAACGCGAACTGGCCAAAATGGACAAGGCTGGCGTGAGCTATCGCCTGCCGGTTCCGGGTGCACGTATCGTTGGTGGCCAATTGGAGGCGAACATTGCTCTGCCAGGCCTGGGGATTGAATATTCTACCGACGGTGGTAAGCAATGGCAGCGTTATGACGATAAAGCACGTCCTAGCGTGTCGGGAGACGTTCAAATCCGTGCGGTTAGTCCGGATGGTAAACGCTTCAGCCGTGCTGAGCCCGTTAAGGCGTAAGCCTTGAATTCAGCCCATCTGCGTGTCGGCAGGTGGGCTGATGGTATACCCAGGGTTTTTTTAGCGGGTTGTAATCCCCCGGGTATACATGATGCGTAGAAGAAGTGCTGCAAGAGAAAGCTACTGCGATTGTTGGATTTCAATTCATGATCTTTCCCCGGGTCTGTCCGGGGATTTTTTTGCCATCAATAAAAGGGCAAAAAAAACCGCCCATTAAAGGCGGTTTATCACTGACGAATCAGATTTATTTCTTGTCGTGCAGGGTTTCGTTTTCGCGGCAATCACCGGTTTCACAGTGGCCGTAAAGATACAGGCTGTGGTTGGTGAGCTTAATGCCGTGCTGCTTGGCGATATCACGCTGGCGAACCTCGATAGACTCATCGCTGAACTCGATCACTTTGCCGCAATCGAGGCAAATCAGGTGATCGTGATGATGCTGCTGTGTCAGCTCGAATACGGACTTGCCACCTTCAAAGTTGTGACGGGTGACGATACCCGCATCATCAAATTGGTTCAGCACGCGGTAAACCGTAGCCAAGCCAATCTCTTCACCCATATCTATCAGTTTCTTGTACAGATCTTCCGCACTGACGTGATGGCATTCCGGATCCTGCAATACTTCCAGGATTTTGAGTCGCGGAAGCGTGACTTTTAAGCCGGCCTTCTTCAATGCGGTATTGTTGTCAGTCATGCGGATTCAGTCCTGTTATTATGCTAATCAAGTTGAGGCGTTTTCGCCTATGGCATCGGTCGGCACAAAGAGTTAATTGCGTCTCATTATAGAACCGGTTGCCGCAAATAGGAACCGCCGGTTGTTAACAAAGATATCTTTGCACTATTGCACGTTACACATGCAACGCCTTGATGGGTGGGATAAACCGATACACCCGCCGTCTTTCAAGTTACAGCGTTGTTATCTGCATTCGCTGCAATTTGCCATTCATAGGGGGTATTCAGTCTACCGTGACGGTATGAGAAGTGACAAATTTGTCGTTACTATTACTCTAATCCGTGATGCCGATAACAGCCCCGCAGGTTTACCTGTCGAAACACTATGCGCCTTGCGGGGCTTTTGTACAATATCCTGCCAGTAAGACCTGATTAGCCGATGATATCGGCCAGGCTGAGTTCTTCACAGATTTGCTTAACCCAGGCTTCTACACGTTCGTTGGTCAGTTCTGGCTGACGATCTTCGTCAATGGCAAGGCCGATAAAGTGGTTGTCGTCTGCCAGGCCTTTGGACGCTTCGAAATGGTAACCTTTGGTTGGCCAATGACCAACGATGGCGGCACCGCGTGGTTCAATGATGTCGCGGATCGTGCCCATGGCATCGCAGAAATATTCCGCATAGTCTTCCTGATCGCCGCAGCCGAACAGAGCAACCAGTTTGCCGTTAAAGTCGATATCTTCCAGCGTCGGGAAGAAATCATCCCAGTCACACTGTGCTTCGCCGTAGTACCAGGTTGGGATACCGAGCAGCAGGATATCAAACGCTTCCAGATCTTCTTTGCTGCTTTTAGCAATATCGTGGATTTGCGCGACGTCGTTACCGTATTTTTGGTGAAGTTGTTTTTGGATCATCTTGGCAATGTTTTCGGTATTGCCAGTATCGCTGCCAAAGAAAATGCCTACATGAGCCATATTACAAATAACCTTTTAATTCAATGGATTGTATTGCGTAAACGCGGTGTAAGAATCTGCTTTAGGCACGGATCCTCACCCGTAAATGCGTATCATGCCAGAAATTTGCCCTGGAGTTTTATCACGTTTATGCGATGCCCAGGGGAATCAATAACAGTGGGGGCGATCTGGCGTCATCCCTAACGCCGTGCCGCACGTGCGGCAGAAAAGATCATGATTCTGGCTGTTCTTCCGCCAGTTGAGCCAGCAGCATCTGTTCAATTAATTCACTGCGGCTGATATTACGCTGGTCCGCCAGTTTATTCAGAGCATCTACCGCGTCGGCATTAATTTTCAGCTCCACACGCCGTAATCCCCGCACTTTGTCACGCCGTAGCTGATTACGCTTATTGATCCTAAGCTGTTCATCACGGGAAAGTGGGTTGGTTTTCGGGCGCCCCGGGCGGCGTTCATCTGCGAACAGATCCAGCGTTGTGCGATCCGTTTGTTCTTTTGCCATTGTTGCGCTACTGCAAGGGAGTTTGCATCAAAAAGCGAGTTCACGCTTCCGGACGGTTCGGTTAACACTATTCGGGCCACTAAACCCTAACCCAAATTTACCCCCAGCCAGACGCTGATTGACACGTTGGACAGGTGGCAAAATTTTGTACCCTATGGATTTCAAGTTGGCCGCTCTTGCGCATTTATGCGCTCGCGGTCTGTACAACACAGCCAGAAGACAAGCTTACTCATCCTCAGGCGCTTACTAAGAGTAAGTGACAGAGGCGAGTACGTGAAGTCAACAACGCTGCGGCTTGAAAGACGACGGATATAGCGCGCCATATTACCCCAGCAGATAGAGCGACGACAATGCTTAACTTGGCCATAAACCCGCTAAGCCATTCTCTTTAGCGCATTTTTTCATCATTTAAGGTTCAGGCTTCGTCAATAAAGCGGTGAATGGCACGTAACACCGCTTCGGGTTTCTCTGCATGAACCCAATGGCCGCTACCGGCGACGACGTAAGCTCGGGCCTGCGGGAACTGGCGAGCGATGTCGTCACGGTAACTCTCCTGCACATAAGGAGAGAGCCCGCCGCGAATAAACAGCGTTGGATGTGGCCAAGGGGGAACGTCCTGCCAGCCGATAATATTGGCGTATTGTTCAATCAACACCGGCAGATTAAAACGCCAGCTCCCTGCATGGAACGATTTGATCAGGAATTGGATCACGCCTTCTTCATCCAGCGTTGTACGCATCAATTGAGCAGCCTGCTGCCGCTGAGTAATGCCAGCATCAGTGACGGCTTGCAGTGCGGTAAAGATCTTGTCATGACGCCGGGTGTGGTAATCCACCGGAGCAATATCGATTGCCACCAACCGTTCAATACGTTCAGGGGCAATCGCCGTCAGCGCCATCGCCGCCTTACCGCCCATCGAATGGCCAATCACGATGGCTTTTTCGATCTGTAATTCCTCTAGCAGCGTCAACAGATCCTGTGCCATTGCAGGGTAGGTCATCTCTTCGGCGCGCGGGGAAAGCCCATGATTGCGCAGGTCCACCTTAATGACGGTATGCTGTTGATTGAGATCGCGTGCCAGCACGCCAAGATTATCCAGATTGCCGAACAGGCCGTGGATCAGGAGCACCGGTAAGGTTGCGGGCGTGGCGGCCTCTGCGGCCAACAATTGATAATGTAATTTCATGATGAAGTTTATAATTTGCAGGCGTTCAGTCAGGTTACCATGATACACAGATATGCCCATCATGCTGCAAGTTGTCTGAGCGTTGGCTTTCTTTCACTCCTGATTAGTTCTCTAAGGCCGGCTCCTTGTCCCCTTATTGGTTCTCCGCCACGGGGGATTATCCCCCGCTGACCGATGCTTCACTTTCAATAAATTGCCCTAGAGTGTTCCCGTCGGCCGAAAACGCGCCGGAATATTTCTCTCTTCTCTCCGCTGGCTTTTTTTATGGGGAAGACATCTTGAAAGCCAGTCGAGAGCTGCTAAGGACACTATCATGAACAAAATGAAAACAGGGTTTTGCCTTCTTGCGTTGTGTTTGGGTGTGGCGTTACAGGCTAACGCGACACAAACGTCAACCGATTGCCCGGTTGCACAGTTGAGTGTTTGCCCAGCCCCTCTGGACACTCAGTTGCCCGATGTGAAAGACATGCTGACATGGAACCAGCAGCAACGCGTCATCGGGTTTCGCAGCGACTATCGTTCTTATCCGGGGGATGTGTTTAAAGCCGGTAAGGCGGTTCCTCTGCCACGCGAAATCAAAGATCTGTCCGCTGTCAGCTATCAATACCAAGGGCATGATTACCGGCTTGCCGATTATCTGGCGCGCAATAGCGTGACCGGCATGATGGTGATTAAAGAGGGCAAAATAGTCTGGGATTACTATGGCGGCGGCAATACCAAGACGACGCTGTGGACATCGCGTTCCGTGGGTAAATCAGTAGTTTCAACGTTGGTCGGCGCCGCGCTCAAAGAGGGAAAAATTGCGTCGTTAGATGATGAGATTGTTAAATATAACCCAGACGTTCGTGGCACCGCCTGGGAACATGTCACTGTGCGGCAGCTTATGCAACATACGTCGGGCGTTGTCTGGGATGAAGATTATACCAATCCAAAATCTGATTTTGCTCAGTTGACTCAATGTGAGGCCAATAAAGACACCTATGACTGTGTGAACCGGTTAATCAAAGATCCTAAGCGTAAAGCCTATGCCAAACCGGGGCAGGTATGGTCTTACTCTTCGGGGGGAGCATGGCTGCTTGGCGATACGTTGGAAAAAGCCACGGGTAAATCACTGGCACACTATCTGCAGGAAAAAATCTGGCAGCCTTACGGCATGGTTCATGATGGAGTATGGCACAGCTATCAGGTCGGCAAGCATGATGTCGGGGCGCATGGATTTAATGCAACCTTGGAAGACTGGGGGAAATTTGGGCTATTCATCATGAATGATGGTGTGTTGCCAGATGGAAGCAAAGTGTTGCCGGATAACTGGGTCACCGATGCCCGTCGCTGGACCCAGGCGGAAAAATCGGTTACGGCGGCGCACCCTGACGGCAGTTACGGCTACCAATGGTGGAATAACAGCGTTCCCGCCAATGCCGAAAACGTTGGGCCAAAACACGGGTTGGCGAGTCAGGATACGCTGTGGGCATTAGGGATCTTTGGGCAGATGATTGCCGTCAATCCACAGCAGAAGTTGGTGATCGTTCAATGGTCTACCTGGCCGAAAGCCGAACCATCATTCAGTGCCCAGCCGCTGGAAGCGTCACTGATGTTTAACGCTATCGCGAATAAATTGGCGAAATAACCTCCATTCCGTCAAGCATTGGCCCCGGGTTGAAAACGTTTGATTCGGGGCTGGTATTTATCTGATTGTTGTCTATTTTCCCTCCGCAATCCTCCTCGATACCTTACTCTATGCCTGTCCGCCAGTTCCCTCTGCTGCAAAGTCCCCTCGGGGGAAGTTGGCTGCTTACCTAGAGTCTGTTAATCTAGCCGAAAGCAGTGAAATAGCGTAAAACCAGATGGTTAAGAAAACAGAGGTCAGCATTCCGTTTTTCTGAAAAGACCATAGAAATGGTATAAATATCAATCGTATTGTTGTTTTGGATAAAGATGAAAACTATAGAAGTCGACGAGGAACTTTACCGCTATATTGCTAGCCACACGCAGCATATTGGTGAAAGTGCGTCTGATATTTTACGGCGTATGCTTAAGTTTACCGCAGGGCAACCGGTGCGCACTGCGCCTGCTATTGCGGGCGCTCAAGCGGAACCTCCTGCAGTTGCCGCTCCGGCACAACGGCCGCGCGATCGCGTACGCGCTGTGCGTGAGCTACTGCTGTCGGATGAATACGCTGAACAGAATAAGGCTGTAAATCGTTTTATGCTGGTACTTTCCACCTTGTACACTCTGGATGCGGCTGGTTTTGCGGCGGCGACGGATGCTCTGCATGGCCGTACCCGCACCTATTTTGCCGGCGATCAGCAGACCTTGCTGGCAAATGGAACGCACACCAAACCAAAACACGTACCAGGCACTCCGTACTGGGTGATCACCAATACCAATACTGGCCGCAAACGCAGCATGATTGAACACATCATGCAGTCCATGCAGTTCCCGGCGGAACTGATCGAGAAAGTGTGCGGTACTGTCTAATTTAGCGAACAGCCCGTCACGGTGGCCGTAAGCGACTCATTGCCCGGCCACGGTACTGGCATAGAGGGAGAGAGTCGATGGCGAATGACCCACGTGCCGGGCAACCCGCTCAGCAAAGTGATTTGATCAACGTAGCGCAACTGACGTCGCAGTACTATGTACTACAACCTGAAGCTGGTAATCCGGCTCATGCGGTAAAATTTGGCACATCAGGGCATCGTGGCAGTGCGCTACGTCAGAGCTTTAATGAAGCGCATATTCTGGCGATTGCCCAGGCGATTGCCGAAGTACGTCGCCAGCAGGGGACCACGGGGCCGTGCTATGTGGGTAAAGACACCCATGCGCTGTCTGAGCCCGCTTTTATTTCCGTGCTGGAAGTGTTAACGGCCAACGGTGTTGACGTTATTGTCCAGGAAAACAACGGGTTTACGCCAACCCCTGCCGTGTCACACGCTATTCTTTGCTATAACCGCAAAGGGGGAGCACAGGCCGACGGTATCGTGATCACGCCTTCGCATAACCCGCCAGAAGATGGCGGCATTAAATACAATCCGCCAAATGGTGGCCCCGCCGATACCAACCTGACTTCCGTTATCGAAAAGCGTGCCAACGAACTGCTGACGCTCAAGCTACAGGGCGTTCAACGTCAGTCGCTGGATAAAGCCTGGAATGGCGGCCATCTACATGCGCAGGATCTGGTGCAACCTTACGTTGAAGGGCTGGTGGATATCGTTGATATGCCCGCCATCCAACGTGCGGGGCTGAAGCTGGGAGTTGACCCGCTGGGTGGTTCCGGCATTGCCTACTGGCAGCGTATTGCCGAGCATTACAAACTGGATCTGACGCTGGTTAATGACTCCATCGATCAGACGTTCCGTTTTATGCACCTCGATCATGACGGCATCATCCGTATGGACTGCTCGTCCGAGTCGGCTATGGCGGGTCTGTTGGCCCTGCGTGACAAGTTCGATCTGGCGTTTGCCAACGATCCTGACTATGACCGCCACGGTATCGTTACGCCAGCTGGCCTGATGAACCCGAACCATTATCTGGCCGTTGCCATCAATTACCTGTTCCAGCACCGTCCGCAGTGGGGTGCTAACGTTGCCGTGGGCAAAACGCTGGTTTCCAGTGCCATGATCGACCGCGTGGTGGCCGATCTGGGCCGTAAACTGGTGGAAGTACCGGTTGGTTTCAAATGGTTTGTTGATGGTCTGTTTGACGGCAGCTTTGGGTTCGGTGGTGAAGAGAGCGCTGGGGCTTCGTTCCTGCGCTTCAACGGGACACCTTGGTCTACTGATAAAGACGGTATCATCATGTGCCTGCTGGCGGCGGAAATCACCGCGGTAACCGGTGAGAATCCGCAGCACCACTATGACGATCTGGCTAAACGCTTTGGGGCACCAAGTTATAATCGTCTTCAGGCGCCTGCAACCTCAGCGCAGAAAGCGGCGCTGTCCAAGTTGTCCCCAGAAATGGTGAAAGCCAGCACGTTGGCGGGGGATCCTATCACTGCGCGCCTGACGGCTGCACCGGGTAACGGTGCTTCCATCGGTGGACTGAAAGTGATGACCGACAATGGCTGGTTTGCTGCTCGTCCTTCAGGCACCGAAGAGGCGTACAAGATCTACTGCGAAAGCTTCCTGGGTGCAGAGCACCGTGAAAAGATCGAGCGTGAAGCGGTTGAGATCGTCAGTGAGGTACTGGCCTCAGCCAAGTAACCTTCTCGTCAATAATAATAAGGCGCTGTTTTTACAGCGCTTTTTTTATGCCTGAGATTTAGATATATCTAATTTTAATTTTCCTCTTGTGCATTTAGATATATCGATCTAGATTAGATATATCGAATCAATTTAGATGTATCTAAATGGCTCGATAATGCTATTTTCAACCCAAGAGGTAACTATCATGATGTTTCATCGATTTGCACGCCATCACTCGCACGACCACCACGAATGTCGGGAGGAGGGGCATGGCCACCATCGCCGCGGCGGTCGTCATCATTTTGGCGGAAGAGGTCGGGAAGATTACCAACGTAGCGGCCATGATGGAGAAGAACATGGCCGTGGCGGACGTGGTCGCCATCGTCTGTTTGAGCACGGCGATCTGCGTCTGGTACTGTTGGCGCTGGTCGCGCGCAACCCGAGCCATGGCTACGAACTGATCAAGGCGATTGAAGAAGCCTCTTCTGGCCTGTATGTGCCAAGCCCTGGCGTGATTTATCCAACCCTGACGTTGCTGGAAGAACAGGACTTCCTCGCGCCAGCTAACCCGGGGAACGGGCGTAAAAGCTACCAAATCACCGAACTTGGCAAGCAGGAATTACAAAAGCACCAAGCCGCCGTAGACGTGATTTTTGCGCGCTTGGCAGCGACCGAACACCACCGTCGCCATGAGGGCAACTTGGCCGAAGGGATTTCTGAAGTCATGCACCGCCTGCGTTATTTGTTGCGTGGCAATATGATGCGTGCGGATTTGACGCAGGAGCAGGTTGAGCGCATCAACCAGGCACTGCTGACCGCCGTAGAGGCGATCGAAGCCGAAATGGCACAACCACAGCAATCCCAGGAGAATAACTGATGCCAGGCCATCGTTTCCGTATTACCGTTGAAGCATTAACCGATCGCAAAGGGGAGCCGGTAGAGAAACCCGAACTGGTGTTCGAAGTTGAAAATCATGACGACATTCTTGCGATTGTCGAGCGTATCCAAGGGCGGGAGGATTTGAACTTCGGGGCACAGAATAGCGCAGCATTTGCCGTCGGGCTGAAGCTGTTTTCTGAAGTGATGATGGAGAATCGCAAGCATCCGCTGTTTGAACCGCTGCGGGACGCTTTTAAAGAATTTATGATCGGCCTGAAGAAAGGAGGGCGAGAGTAAGGGCGCCGTATACGGCGCCTGGTGAGGTCAGGGCATAAACCGATAACCGACGCCGGTCTCAGTGAGTAGATGCCTGGGCCGCGCCGGATCGGCCTCCAGTTTCTGCCGCAAGTGACCCATGTAAATCCGCAGGTAATGGCTGTGTTCGACATAGTTTGGCCCCCAGACGTGGCTGAGTAACTGGCGCTGGGTAATCACCTTGCCAGAGTTGGCCAACAGTTCTGCCAGCAACCGAAACTCGATGGGCGTCAGGTGAAGGTCCTCACCATTACGTAATACGCTGCGGTTGATCAGATCGACAGTGATATCCGAAAAGCATACCAGCGGGCTTTCCTGTTGGCTGCTGGAGTGGCGACGCAGTGCCACGCGAACCCGTGCCAACAGCTCGCCGATACCAAAGGGTTTGCTGAGATAGTCGTCTGCCCCGGCATCCAATGCGGCAATCTTGTCCTCTTCGGCATTACGTGCGGAAAGCACAATCACCGGAATGCTGCTCCATTGGCGCAGATCGCGGATATAGTTCAACCCGTCGCCATCCGGCAACCCCAGATCGAGAATAATCAGATCAGGCTTGCGCGTGCCCGCTTCAATCAGCCCACGCTGCAGCGTTTCACTTTCAAACACCCGCAGGCCTTCACTCTCCAGCGCGGTACGCACGAAGCGGCGGATCTCTTTCTCGTCTTCAACAATCAGGATGTTGGTTGGCGATGTGGTCACTGTGCCTCTGTCATTCGGTTATAAGTCAAAGTCTTCACCCTCCATCTCGGGGGCTTTTTCCAGCGGTAGCATAAAGCGGAAACTGGCTCCGCCTTCTTCGCGGTTTTCTGCCCAGATGCGGCCATCGTGTACTTCAATAATGGCACGACAAATCGCTAACCCCAAGCCAACGCCCGGAATTGCAGACTCCTTATTACCGCGCGAGAACTTATCGAAGATGAGCTGTGTTTGTTCTGCCGGGATACCCGGGCCGTTATCCCAAACCTCCACTTCCAACCATTCTGGCAGGGTGCGGGCACGTATGCCAATGATAGCATCGGCTCCGGCATATTTATTGGCATTTTCCAACAGGTTAGTGAACACCCGCTCCAACAAGCTGCCGTCACAGTTGATCAAGACCATCTCTTGCGGTAGCTCAACCCGGATTTCATGCAGCGTCAGTAGTGGTTCCAGCATATGCAGTGATGCCCCGACGATCTCTTCCAGCGATTGCCACTCTTTGCGCAGGTTAAAACCGCCGGATTGAATACGTGCCATGTCCAGTAAGTTGTTCACCAGACGTGTCGTGCTCAATACCTGTTGGCGGATTTGGCTGGCTTGTGGTGCATGGCTGGAACCTTCCGCCGCCAAATCCAACGTCAGAATTTCTGCCTGACCAAACAGCACGGTGAGAGGGGTACGCAGATCGTGCGAAAGGGCGGCCAGCAGCGAGTTACGCAGCTGTTCGCGCTCGGCATCCAGCTTGGCTTCTTCGGCACTGCGTGCCAGATGCAAGCGTTCAAGTGCGCTGGCGATCAAAACGGCAAACGTCTGAAGCAGCCGCTGTTGTTCCGGCACCATCAACTGGCGCAGGTTATTTGGTTCGATGGCCAACAGACCAAAGGTCTGTTTAGTGTTGCGGATGGGTAACAACTGATAGGGGACGCCAGGCAACGTATCCGTGCCTGCGCCTGCCGGCAGGCCTTTATCATAACTCCAGCGTGCGATGGCCTCATCCACGGACAGCAGGCCGCCTTCTTCCCCGACCATTTGTTTCAGTACACCATCCTCCTGCGGCAGCAGTAGCACGGTCTTGGCCTGGAAACTGCTGGAGAGAAAGTGGCGGCTGGTTTTGGCGATATCTTCTTTGCTCAATGCCTGGCTGAGCCCTCGGGACATTTCATACAGATGCCGTGCCCGTTGTTCCCGATAGCGTGCTACCCGGGCTTGATAACGTACTCCGGCGGTCAGATTACCAATAGTGATGCCGACGATCAGCATGACGGCAAAGGTCAGCAGATATTGCATATCGCTAACGGCAAAAGACCATTCGGGCTGGACGAAAAACAGATCGAAGCTGGCCACGTTTATCACCGCAGCCAGTACCGAGGGCCAGCGGCCAAAGAACAGCGCGACAATAGCCACCCCGAGCAGATACACCATCACCAGGTTGGCGGAATCAATACCGGGCAGCAGCCACTGAGACATCAGCGTGATAAGGGCACATAGCGCGACGGCAACGGCACAACCGCGTAACTGAAAACGCCATTTCTCGGCAAAAGGGCGGCCGTCGTGATCTTTGGTTTGGGGGAGTGGCGTATCGTTTTCCAGCGCTACGATCACCAGATCGAGATCCGGGCCGAGGTGGCCAAGGCGGTCGGCAAAGCTGCCACGCAGTTTCCAGCGCTGTTCGCCCCGGCGGCCGATAATGATCTTGCCCAGGTTATGTTCACGGGCATAACGCAATACGGCGCGCTCTTCGGAGGGGTCGGAAAGCGTGGCGGTTTCAGCCCCCAACTCTTGCGCCAGCCGAAGTGCGCGCAGGATAGCTCGCCGCTGGCTTTCAGGTAACCGGTGCAGTTTCGGGGTTTCAACGTAAACCGCATGCCAGTGGCAGCCTAGGCGTGCGGCGAGGCGTGCGGCAATGCGCACCAGTTTTTCGTTACCGCTATTGTGGCCAACACACAACAGAATGCTGTCTCGTGTGTGCCAGACTTTTTCTCGGCCTTGGTTATCACGAAAGGCACGCATCTGATCGTCAACGCGGTCCGCCGTTCGGCGTAGCGCCAATTCACGTAGGGCGATCAGGTTACCTTTACGGAAGAAGTGCTCAATGGCGCGCTCGGCTTGGCCTGGGATATAGACTTTGCCCTCATTTAATCGCTGGCGCAGATCGTCTGGCGGCAGATCCACCAGAACTACTTCTGTGGCTTCATCGAAAACGTGATCGGGCACGGTTTCCCTGACCCGAACCCCGGTAACGCCGCCAACGACGTCATTGAGGCTCTCCAGATGCTGGACGTTAACCGTGGTCAACACGTCGATGCCGGCATCCAGCAACTCTTCCACATCCTGCCAGCGTTTGGGGTGACGTGAACCGTAGGCATTACTGTGTGCCAGTTCGTCCATCAGGATCAGGGCCGGGTGGCGGGCCAGAGCGGCATCCAGATCGAATTCCTGCAGCAGGCGTCCACGGTGCTGGATACGTTTTTGTGGCAGGATTGTCAGGCCATCGAGCAGCGCAGCCGTTTCACTACGGCCATGGGTTTCGACCACGCCAATCAGCACGTCAAGCCCCTGTGCTCTTTGCCGTTGGGCTTCTTGCAGCATCGCGTAAGTTTTGCCTACCCCGGCACAAGCGCCAAAGAACACTTTCAGTTTGCCGCGCGGTTTTTCATTGGCCAACGCCAGCAGGCTGTCGGGATCGGGCCGTTGCTGTTCTTCATCCACCATCAGAGTTGTTTATCCTTATTAACTAAATTGCTGTGCCTAATAATGCTACAGATGAGAGTCATACAGAACACCGACACGCCGTGAACCCGTCTCTGGGGGCTCGAATCGCGCATCCATGCGCTCAACGGTCGGTTAACCTGCATAACTCCCACCTGCCTCAAGCTTTTGGTGTCGCGGTATTAAACACGGTTAGTTAGTCCTATTTCAGCGCATCCAACGCCATATTCAGTTTCAGCACGTTTACTACTGATTCACCCATAAAGTTGGGCGTTGCGCGATCGGTGTTTTCCTCAATCAATTTGGCGATTTGCGCTTGCGGTAGATGACGGGCGTTGGCGACACGCGCGACTTGATACTGTGCTGCGGCAACAGAGATCTGGGGATCCAGACCACTCCCGGAAGCCGTCAGCAGATCAACCGGAATTGGCCCGCTCATGGCCGGATCGGCCTGACGTAACTGTTTCACTCGCTCGGCGATGGCTTTATCCAGCGCCGGGTTGGTGGTCGCCAGGTTACTGCCGCCTGATGCCATCGGATTATAGGCTGAATCAGAAGTGTCGGAAGGACGACTCCAGAAATAACCCGGTTTGGTGAAGTTCTGGCCAATTAATGCCGAGCCGACCACTTTGTCTCCTTGGTAGAGCAGAGATCCGTTGGCCGCACCGGTGAATAGCAACTGCGACAGCCCGGTGGTTAACAAAGGGTAGGCGATACCGGTGATCAGCGTTAGCAGGATCAGCATAACCAGAGAAGGACGTAAATAAGACATCATAAATTCCTCGTTATCTTAGCCGGCCATATTCAGCGCGGTCAGCAGCAGGTCGATCAGCTTGATACCCACGAACGGTACTAGCAGGCCACCTACACCGTACAGCCACAGGTTGCGGCGCAGCAGAGCAGCGGCGCTCATCGCTTTATAGCTCACCCCTTTCAGTGCTAATGGGATCAGGAAGACGATCACCAACGCGTTAAAGATCACTGCCGACATAATGGCCGAGGCAGGAGAATGCAGTTGCATCACGTTTAGTGCATTCAATTGCGGATACGTAGCCGCGAACGCTGCCGGGATGATGGCAAAGTATTTCGCTACGTCATTGGCAATACTGAAGGTGGTCAGTGAACCGCGCGTCATCAGCATCTGTTTACCGATGTGCACCACTTCAATCAGCTTGGTGGGGTTAGAATCCAGGTCAACCATGTTGCCGGCCTCTTTGGCCGCCTGGGTTCCTGAGTTCATCGCAACCGCCACGTCGGCCTGGGCTAATGCCGGAGCATCGTTGGTGCCGTCACCGGTCATTGCGACCAGACGACCCTCGGCCTGATACTGGCGGATCAACGCCAGTTTGGCTTCAGGTGTCGCCTCTGACAGGAAGTCATCAACACCGGCTTCGGCAGCGATAGCCGCCGCCGTCAGACGGTTATCCCCGGTGATCATCACCGTTTTGATCCCCATTTTACGCAGTTCGGCAAAACGTTCTTTAATCCCACCTTTGACGATATCTTTCAGCGCCACGACCCCGAGCACGCGTGGTCCTTCGGCAACCACCAGTGGGGTGCCACCGGTGCGCGCTACGCTTTCCACCAGGTCATCCACCGCGCGTGGGAAGTGGCCATTATTCGATTCAACGTGACGACGAATGGCATCTACCGCCCCTTTGCGGATCATCCGGTCTTGCACGTTGACACCGCTCATGCGGGTTTGTGCAGAGAAGGGGACAAAGGTGGCGTTCAACGCCTGTAAATCGCGCTCGCGTAAATTGAAGCGCTGCTTGGCCAATACGACAATGCTGCGGCCTTCCGGTGTTTCATCGGCGAGAGAAGAGAGTTGCGCGGCATCGGCCAGCTCTTGTTCTTTGACGCCAGGAGCAGGCAGAAACTCTGATGCCTGGCGGTTACCCAAGGTGATGGTACCGGTCTTGTCCAACAGCAGGACATCCACGTCACCTGCCGCCTCTACGGCACGGCCGCTGGTCGCGATGACGTTGGCACCCAGCATGCGGCTCATCCCGGCAACACCGATAGCGGACAGTAACCCACCGATGGTAGTTGGGATCAGACAGACCAGCAGGGCAACCAGTACGGTGATTGATACCACTGTACCGCTGCCTGCAGCTGTCACACTGTATTGCGAGTAAGGGAACAGGGTCGCGGTAGCCAAGACGAATACGATGGTCAAAGCAATCAGCAAAATGGTCAACGCCACTTCGTTAGGGGTTTTGCGGCGTTTGGCGCCTTCCACCATGGCGATCATGCGGTCAAGGAAGGTTTCTCCTGGGTTGACACTGCACTGCACAACCAGCCAGTCCGACAGGACTCGCGTCCCGCCGGTAACGGAAGAAAAGTCACCACCGGATTCGCGTATTACCGGTGCCGATTCACCGGTAATGGCGCTTTCATCGACCGAGGCTCCACCTTCCAGGACTTCACCATCGCAAGGGATGGTATCGCCCGCTTCCACCAGCACGATATCGCCCTTGCGCAGACTCTCTGCCGAGACTCTCTCGGTGGCGCCATCATGTTTCGGCGTGGCGAGTTTTTTCGCCCAACTGGTTTTCTTGGTGCCTTTCAGACTTTCAGCCTGTGCCTTGCTGCGCCCTTCAGCCAACGCTTCAGCAAAGTTGGCGAACAGCACGGTAAACCATAACCACAGTGAGATGCTGCCGGTAAAGGCGGCACTGCCGTCAGTATTATCCGACAGGATCGCCAGCCAGATGGCGGTAGTCAGGATACTACCGATGTACACAACGAACATCACCGGGTTGCGCCACTGGACGCGCGGGTCCAACTTCTTCACCGCATCGATCAGCGCGGTACGCACCAGGGCCGGTTCAAATAGCGCACGTTGTTTGCGAGTCATCGTTTTGTTCTCTCTTTTTACCCTATGGATTTCAAGTCGCAGCCCTGCTGCAGCTTAAAAGACGACGGGTATATGACTGTTAGTTTGCCAACCAGAGCTGTAAATGCTCGGCTACCGGACCCAGTGCCAGCGCTGGTACGAAGGTCAATGCGCCGACCAACAGGATGGTGCCGATCAGCAGGCCGATAAACAGCGGCCCGTAAGTTGGCAGCGTGCCGTTACCCGCTGGTTGGCGTTTTTTGACGCACAACGAACCAGCGATGGCCAACACGGGCAGGATCACCCCGAAGCGGCCAACGAACATGGCAAAGGCCAACAGCAGGTTGTAGAACGGGGTGTTGACGCTCAGACCGGCAAAGGCACTGCCGTTGTTGTTTGCAGCCGAGGAGACGGCATACAGCACCTCACTGAAACCATGTGCCCCAGGATTGAGGATGCCAGCACGACCGGCATCGGTAGCGATTGCCAGCGCGGTTCCCAGCAGGACCAATGTTGGTGTCACCAGGATCGCCAGAGCCGTCATCTTCATGTCATAGACATCTATTTTCTTGCCGAGATATTCTGGTGTGCGGCCAATCATCAATCCGGCGATAAATACCGTCAGCAATACGAACAACAGCATGCCGTATAGGCCGGAACCCACGCCACCGAATACCACCTCGCCAATCTGCATCAGCCACATTGGCACCATGCCACCCAGCGCGGTAAAGGAGTCATGCATGGCGTTGACGGCACCACAAGAGGCGGCAGTGGTAACGACGGAGAACATACTGGTGGCGAGAATACCGAAGCGGGACTCTTTACCTTCCATATTGATATTGCTGTCACCACCCAGCGCGCTCAGATGTGGATTACCCGCCAATTCGGCGTACATCACGACGATCACCGCGATGATGAAGATCAGTGCCATTGCCCAGATCAATGCATGGCCCTGGCGGTTTTCGCCGGCAACCTGACCGAAGGCGAAGCACAGTGCACAAGGGATCAGGAAGATCGCCAGCATCTGCACAAAGTTGGTCAGCACCGTTGGGTTTTCAAACGGGTGTGCCGAGTTGGCACCGAAGAATCCCCCACCGTTGGTGCCCAGCATTTTGATCGCTTCCTGGGAGGCAACAGGCCCCATAGGCAGCGTCTGCTGTGCCCCTTCCAGGGTGTTCAGGTGCAGGTAAGGCAGGAAGTTTTGCAGTGAGCCTTGGCTGACAAAAAACAGCGCGATGATCAGCGAGAGCGGGAGTAGCACATACAGGGTAATACGCAGGATATCGATCCAGGCGTTGCCAATGGTGGCGCTGGAACGGCGTGCAAAGGCCCGAATCAAGGCAAAGGCCACGGCGATACCGGTCGCTGCAGACAGGAAGTTCTGCACCGTTAGCCCAGCCATCTGGCTGAGATAGCTCAGGGTATTTTCGCCGCTGTAAGCCTGCCAGTTGGTATTGGTAACAAAACTGACGGCGGTATTGAAGGCCAGATCCCAGGATAAATTAGCGAACCCCTGCGGGTTGAGGGGTAATGAGCCTTGGGTCATCAGCAGGGCAAATAGCGCCACCACGCCAAGGATGTTGAACCAGATGATGGCCAGTGCATATTGCCACCAGTTCATTTCGGCGGTGCTATTACCGCAACAGCGCCAGACGGTAGCTTCCACTCGGCGTAACACCGGCAGTGGCTCCCCCTCAATCAGACGTGCTAAAAAACTGCCCAGTGGACGAGACAGTACCAAAAGCACCAGCATAAAACTGGCAATCAATAAAAAAGCTGAAGCTGCCATCAGAAATCCTCCGCATTAAACAGGGCGTAAATCAGATAGCCCAACAGCAGCAGAACCAACAGCGCACCACCAATAACGCTGAAACTCACGGGACACCTCCAGAGGTGTTGTTTTTGATAGCTGGAGTGTAGGGAGGAAGGAAGAAAGAAGATGAAAAAATAGTGGGGCCGGGTGTAAAAAAACTATAAAAATGGCTGAAATTAAAGCAAAAACTGGTTGTTTTGTGTTCTCTCAACCCGCGGGCGGTGATTTTTTACGATTAACGTGGCCATTTTGCGCAGCAAAAAAGTCGGTTAATGATAAAAGATCTGTAAATAACCATGATGCAACCAATGTTATGTTAATTGTTAACCATGCTGTAACAAAATTACGGTGTAAGGCATTTTTTTGCGATTTTTTGTGCAATTTAGTGGTCGGATGAGTAGTAAAATTACAACAAATGCGGTAATATTTTGTTCAGTTTCCAATTTGTCTGGTTTTATTTTTTCCTCTACACGCTGTCCTGACAACGTCGTGTGGATGTGTTGAAGGAGGTTCGCATGTCTAACTATCACGCCTATCCGTTGCATCGGATCCTCCTGCGCCGTAGCGCAGTGATTCTGGTCGGTTTGGTTGCTTTACCGGTGATGCTGTTCCGTGCCGATCGTGCACGTTTCTACAGCTATCTGCACCGTGTCTGGTCAAAAACCAGCGACAAACCGGTCTGGTTGCAACAGGCAGAAACGGCGTCCTGCGATTTTTACTGATTATCGTCAGCCGTTATGTTTGAAACCCTCGCTCTTGTAGCGGGGGTTTTTTGTTTATATTCATGGTATCCATGACGTTTCCAGGGTCGTATCAGTGCGTTAACTCTTCTACACTTTTAACATCGGCAGAATATCTGGAGACGAGACATGAGCAACAACATTACCATCGGGATCAGTGCTTGCCTGTTGGGCAATGCGGTACGCTTTGATGGTGGCCATAAACGGTGCGAGTTTGCAGTAGAGCAGCTGGCACCCTATGTACACTTCGAGCCCGTCTGCCCTGAAATGGCCATTGGTTTGCCCACGCCCAGGCCAGCTCTGCGATTAAATAAACATCAGCAACAGACATTGCTGTGTTACAGCAATGACCGTAGTGTCGATCTCACCGACAAGATGCAGCAATTCTCAGAGCAGCGAGTAGCAGGACTGCAACATTTATGTGGCTACATTGTGTGCGCGAAGTCGCCAAGTTGTGGGATGGAACGGGTCAAGGTTTATGAGGAGAACGGCAGTGGGGCACGCAAAAGCGGGGTTGGGCTGTTTACCGCTGAACTGTTGCGCCAGATGCCATGGTTACCGGTGGAAGAAGATGGGCGGCTCAATGATCCCGTCTTGCGGGAGAACTTTGTCGAACGGGTTTTTGCCCTGTATGAATTGAATATGTTATGGCGCAAAGGGTTGACGCGCGGTGGCCTGATAGCCTTCCACAGTCGTTATAAACTTTCATTGTTGGCGCATTCGCAGCCGGAGTACCGTGAGCTGGGGCGTTTTGTCGCAGGGATTGAGAATTGGGCGTCGCTGGACGCGTTTGCGGTGGAATATCGCCAGCGCCTGATGACATTGCTAAAACATAAGGCCACCCGGCGCAATCACACCAACGTGCTGATGCATGTTCAAGGGTATTTCCGCCGTCAGCTCAATGCCGCCCAGCGTCAGGAATTGACCCAGTTAATCGAACGCTATCGCCAGGGTTTACAGCCATTATTAGCACCGATCACTTTGTTAAAACATTATATGGCCGAATATCCCGATAGTTATCTGGCGCAGCAGCGTTATTTTGAGCCTTACCCGGAAGCCCTGCGCCTGCGATACGGCCATTAGTCAGCAAGGAATGTTATGACGACTCACCTGGTCTGGTTACGTAACGATCTGCGTATTACCGACAACAAAGCCCTGTCTGCCGCCTGCAGCGATCCGCAAGCCCATGTGCTTGCGGTTTTTATCGCCACACCCGAGCAGTGGCGTCAGCATCACATGGCTCCGCGCCAGGCGGCATTTATTCACGCCAATCTTCTGCAGGTCCAGCAGATGCTGGCCGAGCGAGGAATTGAACTGGTTTGCCATCAGTGCCCCGATTTTACCGACTCAGTGAGCTGGCTGGTGGACTTCTGTCAGCAACGTCAGGTTTCTACCCTGTTTTATAACCGCCAATATGAAATCAATGAACGCCAACGTGATAGCCAGCTTGAACATGCGTTGGCCGGGTTGGTTGCTTGCCGCAGTTTTGATGACAGTCTGTTGTTGCCGCCGGGCAGTGTCCAAACCGGTAACGGCGAAATGTATAAGGTCTATACCCCCTTTCGTAAAGCTTTTATCCAGCGCCTGACCGAATCCGAGGTAAATTCCTTGCCAGCCCCGCGCCCAAGGGGAGAAGCCGTCAGGTTTAGCGCGCCTGAAGCCTTCGACTATCCCTTCATTGAGGTGGGTGAGGCCTATCCGGCAGGGGAAGACGCTGCGTTGCACAGGTTACGTACCTTTTGCCGTGAACAGGTACAAGACTATGTAACACAACGCGATCTGCCAGCCATTCACGGTACAAGTCATTTATCGCCGTATCTGGCTATCGGGGTACTTTCGCCTCGTCAGTGTTTCAATCGGTTACGTGCGGAATGCCCTGATGTATTGGCAAGACCAGAAAGTGGTGCTTTTTGCTGGCTGAATGAGGTGATCTGGCGAGAGTTCTATCGTCATCTGATGGTAGCTCATCCCGCGTTATGCAAGCATCGCCCCTTTATCGACTGGACAGATAGGGTATGCTGGAACCATGACGAACACGCACTGCAGGCTTGGCAACAGGGGAATACCGGTTATCCGATCGTTGATGCGGCCATGCGCCAACTTAATCAAACCGGCTGGATGCATAATCGGTTACGCATGATCAGCGCCAGTTTTCTGGTCAAGGATCTGCTGATCGACTGGCGTGCAGGCGAGCGTTATTTCATGTCTCACTTGCTGGACGGCGATCTGGCCGCCAACAACGGCGGATGGCAGTGGGCTGCCTCTACGGGCACCGATGCCGCGCCATACTTTCGTATTTTTAATCCGACCACCCAGGGCGAACGTTTTGATCCCCAAGGCACTTTTATCCGTAAATGGTTGCCTGAATTGGCGGATGTACCGGACAATGACATTCACCAACCCCATCGCTGGGCGGAAAAGCAACAACGGGTGCTGAACTATCCGTTGCCGATTGTCGATCACAAGCAGGCCCGGCTGGATACGCTGGCGGCTTTCGAAGCGGCTAAGCGAGGGGGATCTTAAGGCAACAGCAAGGAGCTTCCTGATGATGAAAAAAATACTGGTCCTGTGCCTGGGCGGTTATTCCGCATTGGCCATGGCTGGTTTTGACGTAGTGGCGCTGGGCGTCGACGGCGGCGTCAGTGATGGCAATCTGACTTCTTACCTGATCCGCAGTGATAGCCAGACGCAATATCTGGCACTGGATGCAGGCTCGCTGATGCCAGGGATCGCCAAAGGGCTGGAAAAGGGCAGTTTCCCTCAGGTGACGCCTGAACTGGCTGCCCCTTATACGCCGCAGGGGTATGTTTTCCGTCAGCTCATTGGCAGTTATTTCATCAGTCACGGGCATCTGGATCATGTGGCCGGGTTGATTATCGCTTCGCCGGAAGACAGCAAAAAAACCATTTATGCTCAGGCAGATACCGTCCTGACGCTGCGTAATCATTACTTCAACTGGAAAGCCTGGCCAAACTTCACCGATGCGGGCAATGGTTCGCGGCTTGGCACGTACCGCTTGCAAACGGTGCGTCCTCAGCAACGTGTGACTCTGGGATTGACCGGATTGAGTGGAGTAATGTATCCACTCAGTCACGATCGCTATCCTTCCTCAATGCTACTGGTGTCCGACCCTGGCGGTTCGTTCGCTTACTTTGGCGATACCGGCCCGGACGCGTTGGAACAATCACGCAATCTGGATACCGCCTGGCGTGCCTTGGGGCCACTGATTGAGCAGAAAAAGCTGAAAGGGATGATTATCGAAACCTCATATCCTAATGAAGTGGAAGATAAGCATCTTTATGGGCATCTGACACCGGCCTGGTTGCTGAAAGAGCTGAAGAATCTGCAGCAATACAGCGGTGGTGAGGGATCGTTAAAAGATCTGCCGGTGGTGATCAGCCATATTAAACCCAGTCTCAAGCAGGGGGAGGATGCGCGAGCTACCATTAAGCAACAACTGGATCAGGGTAACGATCTGGGGGTGAAGTTTATCTTGATGGATCAGGGTGAACGGCAACAATTTTGAATAAGAGCGAGAGGAATATGCGTAACCTGGATCTGGAAAATTTAATCAACACCGAGCTGAACTGCGCGGCTTTTCAGGACTATGCGCCCAATGGCCTGCAGGTCGAGGGGCGCCCACATGTGCAGCGTATCGTGACCGGTGTAACGGCATGCCAGGCGTTGTTGGATGCTGCAGTGCAGCACCAGGCTGATGCCATTGTTGTGCACCACGGTTATTTCTGGAAAAACGAAGCGCCTGCGGTACGGGGCATGAAACGTAACCGGCTGAAAACCCTGCTGAGCAATGACATCAATTTGTATGGCTATCACTTGCCGCTGGATGCGCATCCGGTGCTGGGAAATAACGCGCAGCTTGCGCTGTTATTGGGTATTCGCACGCTGGGCGAGATTGAGTCTTTGCTCCCCCACGGTGAGTTCGAACAACCGCTAAACGCAAGCGAGCTGCAACAGCGTATCGAAGCCCGCCTTGGGCGAACGGTATTGCATTGTGGTGATAATGCTCCCGAGAAGATCCGCAAAGTCGCCTGGTGTACCGGTGGTGGCCAAGGATTTATCGACAGCGCAGCGCGCTTTGGTGTCGATGCTTTTATCAGTGGTGAGGTGTCTGAGCAAACCATCCATACGGCGCGGGAGATGGGCGTGCACTTTTTCGCTGCTGGCCACCATGCCACAGAACGCGGCGGTATCAAGGCGTTAGGCGAGTGGCTGACACAGCATCATGGCTTTGACGTCACTTTTATCGATATTCCCAATCCAGCCTGATTTCCCTTCCGGGTTCGGTTTACGAACCCGTCAGCTTCGCTAATCCCTTATTTTTTAAAAGGTTGCTCTATTGACAGCCGGCCTGCGCTCGCGCATAACTGATACGTTTTGCAAACAATATACCCAACGTTCTTGACGTTGCAGGTCGGGGTAACTGAATGACGTTCAGGCACTTACCTGGGTCATAAACAGGGGGAGTAAGGTAGCCCCTGCAACTTCAAGTTATAAGGGAATAAGGAGAGTAGGGTGCAACGAGCACGATATTACCTGTTAGGGGAACGCGCTGTAGTGCTTGAATTGGCACCCCCAGTGACGCTGCAGAGCCAACAGCGTATCTGGGCTTTGGCGGAGAAGCTCAACCACCACCGTGATGTACGTGAGGTGGTTCCAGGCATGAATAATCTGACGCTATTGCTGTATACGCCACAGGCGGATGCTGAAGCGATACTGGATCTGTTGCGCCAAGGTTGGGAAGGGAATGAAACGCTGGTGCCGGAATCCCGTGATGTGGTTATTCCGGTGATTTATGGCGGAGAATATGGTCCCGATCTGGATGACGTCGCACGGCATACTGGGATGACGGCTCCGCAGGTTGTTGAATGTCATTCATCAGCGGCGTATGTGGTTTATTTCCTCGGGTTCCAACCCGGTTTTACCTACTTGGGCGGGATGCCAGAGCGGCTCGCGACACCCCGTCGCGCTGAGCCTCGCCTGTCTGTTGCTGCCGGTTCGGTTGGTATTGGCGGGGGACAAACCGGTATCTATCCATTGATGACGCCTGGCGGTTGGCAATTGATTGGTCGCACGCCGTTGGCTTTGTTTAATCCCAATGAAATGCCACCTACGCTGTTGCGTCCTGGCGATAATGTGCGCTTTGTGCCGCAAAAGGAGGGCGTATGTTGAAGATTTTGCGCGCGGGTATTTACACCACGGTACAGGACCTCGGGCGTAACGGCTTCAGACGCTTAGGGATCAGCCAAGGGGGCGCTCTGGATATCCCGGCGCTGAAAATTGCCAACCTGCTGGTGGGGAATGCGCCGGAAGCGGCCGGGTTGGAAATCACATTAGGGCAGTTCAGCGCCGGATTTACCCGTAAGGGGTGGATAGCCTTGACCGGGGCCGGGTGTGATGCGCAATTGGACGGCAAATCCCTGTGGACAGGCTGGCGTTATCCCGTGAAACCAGGCCAGCAATTGACGCTGAAAATGCCTAAACACGGGATGCGTAGTTATCTTGCAATATCAGGCGGTATTAATGTGCCGGAAATGCTGGGATCGCGCAGCACCGATCTGAAAGCGGGTTTTGGTGGGCTGGAAGGCCGGCAATTGAAAGAGGGAGACGTGTTGCCGCTGGGCAAACCGCTGAGGTTGCCAACGAGCAGCCTTGGCGTGAAACAGTTATTGTTCAGCAACCGCATCCGCGCTATTCCAGGGCCAGAGTACCATGAGTTCAGTACCGAGGCGCAGGAGGATTTTTGGCGTACGGCGTGGCAGCTGAGCCCGCAAAGCAATCGCATGGGCTACCGCTTACATGGTGGTAACGCCCTGACGAGAACGACCGAGCGGGAAATGCTTTCCCACGGTTTGTTACCGGGGGTGATACAGGTCCCGCACAACGGTCAGCCCATCGTACTGATGGCCGATGCGCAAACGACCGGCGGTTATCCGCGTATTGCCTGCGTGATTGAGGCGGATCTCTATCATTTGGCTCAGACCCGTCTGGGTGACGTTATCCACTTTATCCCTTGTACCTTGGCGGAAGCACAGCGCGCCAAGGCCGAGCAGGATCACTTTATTCAGCAGATTGCCTGGGGGTTAAATGATCGTTGATTTGAATGCCGATCTTGGCGAGGGCTGTGCCAATGATGAGGCGTTATTGCAACTGGTAAGCTCTGCCAATATTGCCTGTGGCTTCCATGCCGGTGATGCGCAAACCATGCGTCAGTCGGTACGTTGGGCGATGCAGTATGGGGTAGCCATTGGCGCACATCCCAGCTTCCCCGATCGGGAAAACTTTGGTCGCACCCATATGCAACTGCCTAGCGAGACGGTTTTTGCACAGATGGTTTATCAGCTTGGTGCGCTGGCCGCCATCACCCGTGCTGAAGGGGGCACGATGGTGCATGTGAAACCTCACGGCATGCTCTATAACCAGGCCGCCGTGGAGCCAGCATTAGCCGATGCCATTGCGCGTGCCGTTTTGGCGGTGGATCCGGCGCTGCGCCTGGTAGGGTTGGCGGGCAGCGAGTTGATCCGGGCCGGTGAAAGACTGGGGTTGATGACGCGGCAGGAGGTTTTTGCCGATCGCGCTTATCAGGCCAATGGCACCTTGGTTCCCCGTGGGCAACCGGGAGCATTGATCACCAGCGATGAGCAAGCACTGGAACAGACACTGGAGATGGTGCGCCATCACCGGGTTCGCACCCTTGAAGGCACCTGGGCCGCCGTTCAGGCCGAGACGGTTTGCTTACATGGCGACGGCGAACATGCGTTGGCTTATGCTCGCAAACTACGAGAAAGTTTTGCAAAGAACAAGATTAGCGTCAGTGCAGAATAAAAAATAATTATTACAGCAAACACAACATTACCCGATGAGTTTTGAGCTGTTGCTCGAAAAACAGAGGGGCAGAGAGGGATGTGCATATGGAACAGGCAGTAAACCTCTGGCCACTGATTGGCATTGCCGTCATTGTGGTTGGATTTGTCTTACGTTTTAACCCGGTGCTGGTGGTGATCGTCGCCGGTATTATCACCGGGCTGGCGGCGCTGATGCCGTTGGATGTCATTTTGGAAAAGCTCGGCGAGGGGTTTCTCAATACCCGCAATTTACCGCTGATCCTGCTGTTGCCACTGGCCGTTATCGGCCTGCTGGAACGTCATGGATTGAAAGAGCGCGCGCAGGCGTGGATTGCCAAAATCAAAAGTGCCACCGCCGGGCGTCTGCTGATCGTCTACCTGTTTGTGCGTGAAGTGACGGCAGCCATGGGTCTGACCAGCCTGGGGGGCCATCCGCAGATGGTGCGCCCGTTACTGGCACCGATGGCGGAAGGAGCGACGGAAAACCGCCATGGCGAACTGCCCGAGCGGGTGCGTTATCGCTTGCGGGCGATGTCTGCCGCTACCGATAACGTCGGGTTATTCTTCGGTGAAGATATCTTTGTTGCCTTTGGCGCAATTATTTTCATGCATAACTTTATGTTGGAATCTGGTGGTATTCAGACCGAGCCACTGCATATTGCGCTGTGGGGGATCCCAACGGCGATCTTCGCTTTCCTGATCCACGCTTTCCGTTTGTACCGTATGGATAAACAATTAACCGCAGAGCTTAGCAAGCTTAATCAGGCGGCGTTGCAGGCAAAAGGAGACGGCCAATGAATTTCCAGCAACAATATCTCTATTGGCTGGCGGGCGCGGTATTACTGATTGTCGCCATCATGTCCTTCCGCGATCGGGCTAACCCACGGCGTGTCAGCACTGGGCTGTTTTGGGCCTTGTACGGGCTGATATTCCTGGTCGGTGACTGGACATATGGTTTATTTGGTAGCGGGCTGGAGGCCAAGCGTCAATTGCACATTGTCGTGGGTGTGCTGGTGGTGGTGATGGCATTGATTGCCGGTTTTGGCGGTGTCCGCCTGGGGAGCTATCACCAACGTAGCCCGCAAGAACGTGAGTCCAGCGCTAAGCGGTTGGGTAACCGCCTGTTTATTCCAGCCTTGGCGATCCCGGTGGTAACGGTGATTGGCGTGCTGCTGTTCAACAATATTCCGGCGTTACAAAATGCGGTCTTTGGCGTAGGGAATCATGCCACCCTGATCACACTGTTCTCAATGGCGGTTGGTTGCCTGCTGGGCGGGATTATTGCGGTAAAAATGACCCACGAGAAAGCATTGCAACCGCTTCAGGAAGCACGTCGCCTGCTGGACTCTATTGGTTGGGCATTTATTTTGCCGCAGATCCTGGCAACGCTTGGCCTATTGTTCACCGTTGCTGGCGTTGGCACGGCCATCTCTCATCTGACGCAGGAGTATCTGGCAGTCGATAACCGCTTCATTGCCGTAGCTGTATACGCTGTTGGGATGGCGGTGCTGACCATGGTGATGGGGAACGCGTTTGCCGCTTTCCCCATTGTTACCGCAGGAATTGGCATCCCGATCCTGGTGCTGCAACATGGTGGTAATCCGGCGGTTATGGCGGCCATTGGCATGTTTTCCGGTTATTGCGGCACGCTGATGACCCCAATGGCTGCTAACTTTAATATTGTACCGGCAGCTTTGTTGGAGTTACCGGATAAAAATGCCGTTATCAAGGCGCAGATACCGACTGGAGTCACGTTGCTGCTGGTGAACGTATTCCTGCTTTATTTCCTGATGTTCCTCTAGGAGAACGCATGCAGAACGTTTTAATTACCGGTTTTGAGCCGTTCGGTGGTGAACATATTAACCCTTCTTGGGAAGTGGTTAAGCAGCTAAACGATCTGGAGCTTGGTGGAGCGCACATTATTGCGCGTCAGCTCCCTTGCGTCTTTGGTGAGGCGTTGACGGTGTTAAACGCGGCGATTGACGAAGTCCAACCGGTGATGGTGCTGGCGGTGGGCCAGGCGGGGGGACGCACCGACATCACGCTGGAGCGGGTCGCCATTAACGTCGATGACGCGCGAATTCCTGATAATCGGGGGCAGCAACCGATCGACCAGGCGATTGTGGAAGAGGGCCCGACTGCCTATTTCAGCACCTTGCCGATTAAAGCGGTGGTGGAAGCCATGCGTGAGGCTGGCATTCCCGCATCGGTATCGCAAACGGCGGGGACTTATGTCTGTAACCATGTGATGTATGGCCTGTTGCATCGTTTGAGCACGCAACAGGCGGTGAAGGGCGGTTTCATTCATATCCCTTATCTCCCAGAGCAGGCAGCGCAACATCCAGGTGCCCCCAGTATGGCGGCCCAGACGGTGTTGTTTGCCTTGGAAATGGCCATTTCAATCGCTTTACAGGTTGAACATGATTTGAAAGTGGTAGGTGGTACTACTCACTGAGGTATTTATTTCGTAGGGGCGCAGTATGCCGCGTTTGGTGAAGCGGTGAGTCATTCGCGCCCCTAAAACTACCGGGTTCTATTCTTGGAACCCTTTTTAATCAAGGAGTTGTCTTATGCCAGAAGGGCCGGAAATTCGCCGGGCGGCAGATAAACTGGCGGCGGTAATGATAGGACAGCCACTGACCACTGTCTGGTTTGCTTTTCCTCAACTGAAACACTATCAGGCCGAGTTGAACGGTGAATGTATCACCGCCATCGAGCCGCGTGGTAAAGCTTTGCTAACCGATTTTTCCAATGGGTTGACGATGTATAGTCACAACCAGCTTTACGGTGTCTGGAAGGTGGTCAAGGCTGGCGAAACCCCTGAGACCAAGCGTGATCTGCGTGTCAGGCTGGAGACGGCAGAATGGGCGATCCTGTTGTACAGCGCTTCGGATATCACCGTTGCTCCTCGTGGCGAGATAGAGCAACACCCGTTTCTAAAACGCATTGGTCCAGACGTGCTTGATATGGCTTTGACCTTAGAGCAGGTGGAACAGCGGTTGTTATCGCCGGCGTTTTGTAAGCGCCAGTTGGGTGGCATGCTGCTGGATCAGTCTTTCCTGGCTGGCCTGGGTAATTATCTGCGAGCCGAGATTTTGTGGCAGGCAGAACTGGCACCCAAGCATAAGCCGCAGGATCTCCCCCCTGATGCACTGCATAAGTTGGCGCAGGCGCTGTTGGATATTCCACGCATTTCATATCAGACCCGTGGTCAGGTAGATGAAAAGCGTCACCACGGTACGTTATTCAGCTTCAAAGTATTCCATCGCAGCGGCGAGCCTTGCCCTCGTTGCGGTGGGATGATAGAGAAAACGGCGCTATCATCACGGCCATTCTATTGGTGCCCGGTTTGCCAGCGGTAAGCTGATGAAACGTGTTGTATCGGCTGAAGCATTGTCCCCTCACCCCAACCCTCTCCCTGTAGGAGAGGGAGCTGGTACAGTGTTATTGTTGGATTGATATCAACCTTTCGTACAGTGAGTTGCTCGCTATAAAAGGGAGAGGGAACGATACGATTTATTATTGAGCAAGTGTCATGATGTAGCACATCAAATCTAAGGGAGTAGTGATGGGGTGTTTCGGATAAGCACCCGTGTTGATGTATCGCACGGTGGATCCCCTCTCCCTGTGGGAGAGGGAGCTGGTACAGTGTTATTGTTGGGTTGATATCAACCTTTCTTACAGTGAGTTGCTTGCTATAAAAGGGAGAGGTAACGATACGATTTATTATTGAGCAAGTGTCATGATGTAGCACGTCAAATCTAAGGGAGTAGTGATGGGGTGTTTCGGATAAGCACCCGTGTTGATGTATCGCACGGTGGATCCCCTCTCCCTGTGGGAGAGGGTGCTGGTACAGTGTTATTGTTGGATTGATATCAACCTTTCTTACAGTGAGTTGCTTGCTATAAAAGGGAGAGGGAACGATACGATTTATTATTGAGCAAGTGTCATGATGTAGCACGTCAAATCTAAGGGAGTAGTGATGGTGTGTTTCGGATAAGCACCCGTGTTGATGTATCGCACGGTGGATCCCCTCTCCCTGTGGGAGCGGGTGCTGGTACAGTGTTATTGTTGGATTGATATCAACCTTTCTTACAGTGAGTTGCTTGCTATAAAAGGGAGAGGGAACGATACGATTTATTATTGAGCAAGTGTCATGATGTAGCACGTCAAATCTAAGGGAGTAGTGATGGGGTGTTTCGGATAAGCACCCGTGTTGATGTATCGCACGGTGGATCCCCTCTCCCTGTGGGAGAGGGTTAGGGTGAGGGGCAAATATGACGCCCCTGCTAAAGCTTACTTCTTAACCTGAGACTTGAACTCACGCTCGGCATAGCCGGTATACAGCTGACGTGGGCGAGCGATCTTGATGCCCTCGTCGTGCATTTCGTTCCAGTGGGCAATCCAGCCAATGGTACGCGCGATGGCGAAGATAACCGTAAACATGGAAGAAGGAATACCCATCGCTTTCAGGATGATACCTGAGTAGAAGTCGACGTTCGGGTACAGTTTTTTCTCGATGAAGTACGGGTCGTTCAACGCGATGTGTTCCAGCTCCATCGCGACCTGCAGCAGGTTGTCGTCCTTCTTGTTCAGCTCTTTCAGCACTTCGTGACAGGTTTCACGCATCACGGTGGCGCGCGGATCGTAGTTCTTGTACACGCGGTGACCAAAGCCCATCAGACGGAACGAGTCGTTTTTGTCTTTGGCGCGTTTGATGAACTCAGGAATGTGCTCAACGGTTTTAATCTCTTCCAGCATCTTCAATGCTGCTTCGTTAGCACCACCGTGGGCTGGCCCCCACAGGGAGGCGATACCTGCCGCGATACAGGCAAACGGGTTGGCTCCCGATGAACCTGCGGTACGTACGGTTGAGGTAGAGGCGTTCTGCTCATGGTCTGCATGCAGGATCAGAATACGGTCCATGGCGCGTTCCAGCACTGGGTTCACCACATACTCTTCACAAGGGGTGGCAAACATCATGTGCAGGAAGTTGCCCGCGTAGGAAAGTTCGTTACGTGGGTAAACAAACGGCTGGCCAAGGGAATACTTGTAACACATCGCTGCCACAGTAGGCATTTTGGACAACAGACGGAACGCGGTAATTTCACGGTGGCGCTCGTTGTTAACATCCAATGCATCGTGGTAGAACGCCGCCAGTGCACCGGTTACACCGCACAGCACGGCCATCGGGTGTGAGTCACGGCGGAAGCCACGGAACAGATGGGTGATCTGATCGTGGATCATGGTATGGCGGGTTACGGTAGTCTTGAAGGTTTCAAATTCTTCTGCCGTTGGGGTCTCGCCGTACAGCAGGATGTAACACACTTCAAGATAAGAAGACTCTTTCGCCAACTGCTCAATAGGGAAACCACGGTGCAGCAGGATGCCTTTGTCACCGTCGATAAACGTGATTTTGGATTCGCAGGATGCGGTAGAAGTAAAGCCGGGATCAAATGTGAAATAACCTTTGGAGCCCAGGGCGCGAACGTCAAGAACATCAGGGCCCAGTGTTGGGGTGAGTACGCCCAGTTCGATTGGAGCTTCGCCGTTGTTGATATTTAGCGTCGCTTTCTTATCAGTCATTTACTGTCTCCTTAGCGCCTTATTTTAAAAACCTCTAACAACTGAAATACCTTAAATCTCCGCAGGTTGCCCGCAAAAAAAGGGGGTATACACAAACTCTGTGAGCGACTGCGCAATTGCGCGGGTAGGGACAGAGTGCTAACCAAGCGAACAAGACGGGTTACCAGCCGTTAATGATTCATCGGAATTCGTTATTTTCTATTAACCATTACCTACGATATGTTCGAAGTTTTAACCAGATACACTGTTGCATAACTTGTGCGCAGGGGGAAGTGTATCTGTTGACCAGTAGCGCATCATAGGGCTGATTGCGACCCTATTTGTAATGGAAATGTTGATCTCTTGTCAAATCAGATAATTAATTTTGTACTAAATGTGAAAATTGTGATCTAAATCACTGTTCGGGGGAAATGTTACCAAAGGGATTGTATGGGAATTGTAATGGGAATGTGAACCTCCTATACTGCCGCCAGGTCTCCGGATTACCCTGAAGTAGGAGCACCCAGCGTTATGACTACGCGCCGTTTGAGCACCAAGGATGTTGTTGTTTGAGCGCGTGACGTTTAAGGGTTTTATCTCTTGACGCTGTCTGATCCCCACCCAGGTCCGGAGGAAGGAAAATAATAAGAGCTGTGTGGGCAAAACCGTGAAAAAACAAAGACCTGTCAATCTGGATCTGCAAACGATCCGGTTTCCTATTACTGCGATAGCGTCCATTTTACACCGAGTCTCTGGCGTAATTACTTTCGTTGCCGTGGGTATTCTCCTCTGGCTGCTGGGCATCTCTCTCTCTTCTCAAGAGGGCTTCCTGCAAGCTGCCGCCATCATGAATAGCTTCTTCGTGAAATTTATTTTCTGGGGGATCCTCACTGCGTTGGCCTATCACATTTGCGGTGGCATTCGTCACTTGTTAATGGATTTTGGCTATATCGAAGAGAGTTTAGCCGCTGGTACCCGTTCTGCCCAGGTGGCGTTCGGTCTGACCGTTGTGCTGTCAATTCTGGCTGGAGTCCTCGTATGGTAAGCAACGTTTCTGCATTAGGACGTAACGGCGTACACGACTGGTTGTTACTGCGTGCTTCCGCCATCGTCATCACCCTGTATGTACTCTATATCCTGGGCTTTGTCGTTACAGCTCCGGACATCTCCTATGAAATCTGGCGCGGCTTCTTCGCCACCTCCATTACGAAAGTGTTCACCTTGCTGACATTGCTGTCGATTCTGGTTCATGCCTGGGTCGGAATGTGGCAGGTGCTGACGGACTATATCAAACCACTGGCGTTACGCCTGGTGTTGCAACTGGCGATTGTCGTCGTGTTGCTGGTCTATTTATTGTACGGAACAATCGTCGTGTGGGGTGCTTAAATGAAACTGCCAGTCAGAGAGTTTGATGCAGTTGTTATCGGTGCGGGTGGCGCAGGTATGCGCGCGGCACTGCAGATTTCCCAGGCAGGCTCAACCTGTGCCCTGCTTTCCAAAGTATTCCCGACCCGTTCCCATACCGTGTCTGCACAAGGCGGCATCACCGTTGCCCTGGGTAATAGCCACGAAGATAACTGGGAATGGCATATGTATGACACGGTAAAAGGTTCCGATTATATCGGTGACCAGGATGCCATCGAATATATGTGTAAAACCGGCCCGGAAGCGATTCTGGAGCTGGAGCATATGGGCCTGCCGTTCTCTCGTCTGGACGATGGTCGTATCTATCAGCGGCCGTTTGGCGGCCAGTCACTGAATTTTGGTGGTGAGCAGGCGGCCCGTACCGCGGCAGCGGCGGACCGTACCGGCCATGCGCTGTTACACACGCTTTATCAGCAGAACCTGAAAAACCACACCACCATCTTTTCTGAGTGGTATGCGCTGGATCTGGTGAAGAACCAGGATGGCGCGGTGGTAGGAACCACTGCTATCTGTATCGAAACCGGTGAAGTGGTTTACTTCAAAGCCAAAGCTACCGTATTGGCGACCGGTGGTGCAGGCCGCATTTACCAATCCACCACCAACGCCCACATCAACACCGGTGACGGTGTCGGTATGGCACTGCGTGCTGGCGTACCGGTGCAGGATATGGAAATGTGGCAGTTCCACCCAACCGGTATTGCCGGTGCTGGGGTGTTGGTCACCGAAGGTTGCCGTGGCGAAGGCGGTTACCTGCTGAACAAACATGGCGAACGTTTCATGGAACGTTATGCGCCAAATGCCAAAGATCTGGCGGGGCGTGATGTTGTTGCCCGTTCGATCATGATTGAAATCCGCGAAGGCCGTGGCTGTGACGGTCCGTGGGGCCCTCATGCCAAACTGAAGCTGGATCACCTGGGTAAAGAGGTGCTGGAATCCCGTTTGCCGGGTATTCTGGAACTGTCCCGCACCTTTGCGCACGTCGACCCGGTGAAAGAGCCGATCCCGGTTATTCCAACCTGCCACTACATGATGGGTGGTATTCCGACCAAAGTGACCGGTCAGGCGCTGACCGTGAACGAGAAAGGCGAAGATGTGGTGATCCCGGGTCTGTTCGCCGTTGGCGAAATTGCCTGCGTGTCGGTACACGGTGCCAACCGTCTGGGCGGGAACTCACTGCTGGATCTGGTGGTGTTTGGCCGTTCTGCCGGTATGCATCTGCAGGAGTCGCTGGCAGAGCAGGGTGAAAGCCGTGACGCCAGTGATTCGGACGTGGAGGCATCACTGGATCGTCTGAACCGTTGGAACAATACCCGTTCAGGTGAAGATCCGGTAGAAATCCGCAAGGCATTGCAATCCTGTATGCAGCATAACTTCTCGGTGTTCCGCGAAGGTGATGCGATGGCGAAAGGGTTGGAAGAGTTGAAAGTGATCCGTGAACGTCTGAAGAACGCCCGTCTGGACGATACCTCCAGCGAATTCAACACTCAGCGTATTGAATGCCTGGAGTTGGATAACCTGATGGAGACCGCGTATTCCACTGCCGTTTCGGCCAACTTCCGTACCGAGAGCCGTGGCGCACATAGCCGCTTCGACTTCCCGGATCGGGATGATGCCAACTGGCTGTGCCATTCGCTGTATCTGCCGCAATCGGAAAGCATGACGCGTCGTGAAGTGAACATGCAACCGAAACTGCGCGCGGCATTCCCGCCGAAAGTGCGTTCTTACTAATTGCGGAGCCAGATTGATGAAACTCGAATTTTCTATCTATCGCTATAATCCGGATGTCGATAACGCCCCGCATATGCAGGATTACACCCTGGAAGCGGAAGAAGGCCGAGACATGATGCTGCTGGATGCGTTAATCCTGCTGAAAGAAAAAGATCCTACTTTATCGTTCCGCCGCTCTTGCCGTGAAGGCGTGTGTGGCTCTGATGGCATCAACATGAACGGTAAAAATGGTCTGGCTTGTATCACCCCGGTCTCGTCGTTGCGTAAAGGCAATAACAAGATTGTGATCCGTCCGCTGCCAGGGTTACCGGTAGTGCGCGATCTGGTGGTTGATATGGGACAGTTTTATACCCAGTATGAAAAGATTAAGCCGTTCTTACAGAACGACGGCAAAAATCCGCCAGCGCGTGAGCATTTGCAGTCGCCGGAAAGCCGGGCAAAACTGGATGGCTTGTATGAGTGTATCCTCTGTGCCTGTTGCTCTACGTCCTGCCCGTCGTTCTGGTGGAACCCTGACAAGTTCGTTGGTCCTGCGGGGCTGCTGGCGGCGTACCGCTTCCTGATCGACAGCCGTGACACGGAAACTGAAGCACGATTGGATGATCTGAACGACGCTTTCAGTGTTTTCCGCTGCCATAGCATTATGAATTGTGTCAGTGTATGTCCTAAGGGCTTGAATCCGACGCGTGCTATCGGTCATATCAAGTCTATGTTGCTGCAACGCGGCGCATAAACGGAACGAGATGCTGCGCCGGAGGCGATTCCGGCGCACATTGTACGGGAGGGTACCTCTAAAAACTGACCCGTGATTGTGGCAATAGACAATCAGGTTCGTCCCGCCGGTTTTTAGAGGTTCCTTGTCAGGAATCGGGCAGTACAAAAATAGAACGTAATAGAGAGATATACCCAAAGTCAGCGGCAATGCCATTGACTCAGGGGATACGGTAATTATGTTAACCACGGCGAAAACTGAAGCTTCAAAGCTTAAGGGATCATAATGCAGAACGGCGCAATGAAGGCCTGGCTGGATTCCTCCTATCTGGCGGGCGCGAACCAGTCCTACATAGAGCAGCTCTATGAAGACTTTTTAACCGATCCGAGCTCCGTTGAAGATAGCTGGCGTTCCATTTTCCAACAGCTACCAACCGCGGGTGTTAAACCCGATCAGCTCCACTCCCAAACGCGAGACTACTTCCGCCGCCTGGCGAAAGATTCAGCTCGCTATAACACCACCATCAACGATCCTGAAACCGATGCTAAACAGGTTAAGGTACTGCAGCTGATTAACGCCTTCCGTTTTCGTGGGCATCAGCACGCAAACCTTGATCCGCTGGGGCTGTGGAAACAGGAACGCGTACCGGATCTCGATCCGGCGTATCACAACCTGACCGAAGCCGACTTCCAGGAAACCTTCAACGTGGGTTCTTTCGCCATTGGCAAAGAAACCATGAAGCTGAGCGATCTTTACGCTGCGCTGAAGCAAACCTACTGCGGTTCGATCGGTGCTGAGTATATGCACATCACCAACACCGAAGAAAAACGCTGGATCCAACAGCGCATTGAATCGGTCGTGGGGCAGGCCAGTTTTACGGCAGATGAAAAGCGCCGTTTCCTGAGTGAGCTGACCGCCGCTGAAGGGTTGGAGCGCTACCTGGGTGCCAAATTCCCTGGGGCAAAACGTTTCTCCCTGGAAGGTGGCGACGCGTTGGTGCCGATGCTAAAAGAGATGGTGCGTCACGCGGGCAAAAATGGTACCCGTGAAGTGGTGCTGGGCATGGCCCACCGTGGCCGTCTGAACGTGTTGATCAACGTGCTGGGCAAAAAGCCAGCTGATTTATTCGACGAGTTTGCGGGTAAACATAAAGAACATCTGGGCACCGGTGACGTGAAATATCACCAGGGCTTCTCTTCGGATGTGGAAACCGAAGGTGGCATGGTCCATCTGGCGCTGGCGTTTAACCCATCGCATCTGGAAATTGTCAGCCCGGTCGTTATGGGGTCTGTACGTGCCCGCCGTGACCGTCTGGATGAAGCACGCAGCAATATGGTGCTGCCAATCACCATTCATGGTGATGCCGCGATCACCGGCCAGGGCGTGGTTCAGGAAACCCTGAACATGTCGCAGGCGCGTGGGTATGAAGTGGGCGGCACGGTGCGTATCGTCATCAACAACCAGGTGGGTTTCACCACCTCTAACCCGTTGGATGCGCGTTCCACCCAATACTGTACCGACATCGCCAAGATGGTACAGGCGCCTATCTTCCATGTGAATGCTGACGATCCAGAAGCGGTCGCCTTCGTGACCCGCCTGGCGTTGGATTTCCGGAACACCTTTAAACGTGACGTCATGATCGACCTGGTCTGCTATCGCCGTCATGGGCATAACGAGGCCGATGAGCCGAGTGCAACCCAACCGGTGATGTACCAGAAGATCAAAAAACACCCAACGCCGCGCAAGATCTATGCTGATGTTCTGACCGAACAGAAGATTGCCAGCCTGGAAGATGCCACGGAAATGGTCAACCTGTATCGCGATGCTCTCGACCGTGGTGACTGTGTGGTTGAAGAATGGCGTCCGATGAACCTGCACTCCTTTACTTGGTCTCCGTACCTGAACCACGAGTGGGATGAAGAGTACCCAAGCAAGGTTGAGATGAAGCGCCTGCAGGAACTGGCTCGCCGTATCAGTACGGTGCCGGAAGCGATCGAAATGCAGTCACGTGTGGCGAAGATCTACGGTGACCGTGCCGAGATGGCAGCAGGTAACAAGCCGTTTGACTGGGGCGCAGCGGAAACGCTGGCCTACGCCACCATGGCTGATGAGGGCATCCCAATCCGTATTTCCGGGGAAGACGCCGGTCGCGGGACCTTCTTCCACCGCCATGCCGTGGTACACAATCAGAAGAATGGTTCTGTTTATGTCCCATTGGCCAATATCCACAGTGGCCAGGGTGAGTTCAAGGTTTGGGACTCCGTGCTGTCTGAAGAGGCTGTTCTGGCGTTCGAATATGGCTATGCCACCGCTGAACCGCGCACCCTGACTATCTGGGAAGCGCAGTTTGGTGACTTTGCCAACGGTGCCCAGGTGGTGATCGATCAGTTCATCAGCTCCGGTGAGCAGAAATGGGGCCGTATGTGTGGCCTGGTGATGCTGCTGCCGCACGGTTACGAAGGGCAGGGCCCAGAGCACTCCTCTGCGCGTCTGGAGCGTTACCTGCAGCTGTGTGCAGAACAGAACATGCAGGTGTGCATTCCGTCTACCCCAGCTCAGGTTTACCATATGCTGCGCCGTCAGGCGTTGCGCGGTATGCGCCGTCCGTTGGTGGTGATGTCACCGAAGTCTCTGCTGCGTCATCCGCTGGCAATTTCTTCTCTGGACGAACTGGCAAACGGCACTTTCCAACCGGCTATTGGCGAAATCGACGAACTGGATCCGAAAGCAGTCAAGCGCGTGGTGCTGTGCTCTGGCAAGGTTTACTACGATCTGCTGGAACAGCGTCGTAAGAACGACCAGAAAGACGTGGCCATTGTGCGTATTGAACAGTTGTATCCGTTCCCACACCAGGCTGTTCAGGCCGTGTTGGAACAGTTTGCCCACGTACATGACTTCGTCTGGTGCCAGGAAGAGCCATTAAACCAAGGTGCCTGGTATTGCAGCCAACACAATTTCCGTGAAGTGATTCCGTTTGGGGCCTCTTTACGTTACGCCGGACGTCCGGCCTCCGCTTCTCCTGCGGTTGGCTATATGTCTGTACACCAGAAGCAGCAGCAGGCTCTGGTGAACGATGCGCTGAATATTGATTAAAAAATTAAAGGAAAGCTAATGAGTAGCGTAGATATTCTGGTTCCTGACCTTCCTGAGTCGGTTGCTGATGCCACCGTAGCCACTTGGCATAAAAAACCGGGCGACAGCGTCCAACGTGATGAAGTTCTGGTTGAGATCGAAACCGACAAAGTGGTGTTGGAAGTGCCAGCCAGCGAAGCGGGTATTCTTGATGCAATTCTGGAAGATGAAGGGGCGACGGTGACCTCGCGTCAGATCCTTGGTCGTATTCGTCCAGGTGACAGCTCAGGTAAGCCGACCGAAGAGAAGAGCCAGAGCGTCGAGTCCACCCCGGCACAACGTGCGACTGCCAGCCTGGAAGTCGAGAGCAATGATGTGCTCAGCCCGGCAATCCGCCGCCTGATTGCAGAACACGATCTTGACGCTGCCGCCATTAAAGGCAGTGGTGTTGGTGGGCGTATCACCCGCGAAGATGTGGAAGCTCATCTGGCCGCCAACAAGAAGCCTGCTGCTGCGCCTGCCGCTGCACCACAGCCAACATTGAGTGGCCGTAGCGAGAAACGCGTGCCGATGACCCGCCTGCGCAAACGCGTGGCCGAACGCCTGTTGGAAGCGAAGAACAGCACTGCGATGCTGACCACCTTCAACGAAATCAACATGCAGCCGATCATGGATTTGCGTAAGCAGTACGGTGAAGCTTTCGAAAAACGCCACGGCGTCCGCCTGGGCTTCATGTCCTTCTACATCAAAGCGGTAGTCGAAGCACTGAAGCGCTTCCCGGAAGTGAATGCTTCTATCGACGGTAGCGATGTGGTTTACCATAACTACTTCGATATCAGCATTGCGGTATCCACGCCTCGCGGCCTGGTAACGCCAGTGCTGCGTGATGTCGATACCATGAGCATGGCGGACATCGAGAAGAAAATCAAAGAGCTGGCGATCAAAGGCCGCGACGGTAAGTTGACCGTGGAAGAGCTGACCGGTGGCAACTTCACCATTACCAACGGTGGCGTCTTCGGTTCACTGATGTCAACCCCAATCATCAACCCACCGCAGAGCGCCATCCTGGGTATGCACGCCATCAAAGATCGCCCAATGGCGGCTAATGGTCAGGTCGTGATCCTACCGATGATGTATCTGGCTCTGTCTTACGATCATCGCCTGATCGACGGGAAAGAGTCCGTGGGTTATCTGGTGACAGTGAAAGAAATGCTGGAAGATCCGGCTCGTCTGCTGCTGGACGTTTAATCCCTGCATGGGCGCGGCCTTACCGCGCCCACACTCTGTGCTATGTGGCCGTTAAGTCATGCGGGATCCCGCGAAAATGACTCGGCTGAAACTTTCAGACCTGAATGGATAGAACATCATGAATTTACACGAATATCAGGCAAAACAGCTGTTTGCTCGGTATGGCATGCCAGCACCAACCGGTTACGCCTGTACTACACCGCGTGAAGCAGAAGAAGCCGCCTCTAAAATCGGCTCCGGCCCGTGGGTAGTGAAATGTCAGGTTCATGCTGGCGGCCGTGGCAAAGCGGGCGGCGTTAAAGTGGTTAACAGCAAAGAAGATATCCGTGCTTTTGCTGAAGCCTGGCTGGGTAAACGTCTGGTTACTTATCAGACTGACGCACTGGGCCAACCGGTCCATCAGATCCTGGTAGAAGCGGCTACCGACATCGATAAAGAATTATATCTGGGTGCAGTCGTTGATCGTGCCAGCCGTCGCGTCGTATTCATGGCATCCACTGAAGGTGGCGTTGAGATCGAGAAAGTTGCGGAAGAAACCCCGGAACTGATCCACAAAATGACCATCGACCCACTGGCAGGCCCACAGCCTTACCAAGGTCGTGAGTTGGCGTTTAAATTGGGCCTGAGCGGCAAGCAAGTCAGCCAGTTCGCCAAGATCTTTATGGGCCTGGCAACGTTGTTCCTGGAACGCGATCTGGCGATGGTTGAGATCAACCCGCTGGTGATCACCAAGCAGGGCGATCTGGTGTGCCTGGACGGTAAACTGGGTGCCGATGGTAACGCATTGTTCCGCCAGTCTGAGCTGCGTGAAATGCGTGATCCTTCTCAAGAAGATGAGCGTGAATCTCGCGCTGCTCAGTGGGAACTGAATTACGTAGCGCTGGATGGCAATATCGGTTGTATGGTCAATGGTGCCGGCCTGGCCATGGGGACCATGGATATTGTGAAGCTGCACGGCGGTGAACCTGCCAACTTCCTGGACGTGGGTGGTGGTGCAACCAAAGAGCGTGTGACCGAAGCCTTCAAAATCATCCTGTCAGATGACAAGGTGAAAGCGGTTCTGGTTAACATTTTCGGTGGTATCGTGCGCTGCGATTTGATCGCTGACGGTATCATTGGCGCGGTAGCTGAAGTGGGCGTTAACGTCCCGGTAGTGGTGCGTCTGGAAGGGAACAATGCTGAACTGGGCGCCAAGAAACTGGCGGACAGCGGTCTGAATATCATTGCTGCGACCAGCCTGACTGATGCGGCTCAGCAAGTTGTTGCGGCAGTGGAGGGTAAATAATGTCCATTTTAATCGATAAAAACACCAAAGTAATTTGCCAGGGCTTCACCGGTAGTCAGGGGACCTTCCACTCCGAACAAGCTATCGCTTATGGCACCAAAATGGTCGGCGGTGTGACGCCAGGCAAAGGGGGCACTCAACACTTGGGTCTGCCGGTTTTCAACACCGTGCGTGAGGCCGTTGAAGCCACTGGCGCAACCGCGTCTGTGATTTACGTGCCAGCCCCTTTCTGCAAAGACTCCATTCTGGAAGCGATCGATGCAGGCATCAAACTGATCATCACCATCACCGAAGGTATTCCAACCCTGGATATGCTGACGGTAAAAGTGAAGCTGGATGAAGCTGGTGTACGCATGATCGGGCCAAACTGCCCAGGTGTGATCACCCCAGGTGAGTGCAAGATCGGCATCATGCCGGGTCATATCCATCTGCCAGGCAAAGTGGGCATTGTTTCCCGTTCAGGCACCCTGACCTACGAAGCGGTAAAACAAACCACTGATGCTGGTCTGGGGCAGTCTACCTGCGTTGGTATCGGTGGTGACCCAATCCCTGGCTCCAACTTTATCGACATCCTGAAAATGTTCCAGGAAGATCCACAAACTGAAGCGATTGTGATGATCGGTGAGATCGGCGGGAGCGCAGAAGAAGAAGCCGCCGCCTATATCAAAGCGCATGTGACCAAACCGGTTGTGGGCTACATTGCTGGTGTTACTGCGCCTAAAGGTAAACGTATGGGCCACGCTGGAGCCATTATCGCGGGTGGTAAAGGGACTGCAGATGAGAAATTCGCGGCTCTGGAAGCGGCTGGGGTTAAAACCGTACGCAGCCTGGCTGACATCGGTGATGCAGTGAAAGCGATCCTGCATCGCTGATCTCTAACGTAGAAAGTGCCCGATGGGTTTCTAACTGCTGCGGAACGCTACATTCACATCCCCAGAGGCTTGTTTAAGTCCGCGGGTAAGAGCATGTAGTCAACAACACGGCAGCTTGAAAGACAACGGGTATAATAATATCTCGACATGTTTGGCCACCCCTTGGGTGGCCTTTTTTTATTAACTCATTGAGAAAAAAGAGGAAATGCAAGGTAATGTTGAGAGTATTGCGAGCTGGCCCTACGGCATTCGCAGATTCTGAGATCAACTCTGCAACATGGTCTATGATTACCTAGCAAAAAGCTGATCTGTGAGTTGGCTCACTGCAATTGCCACTGAAAATAAAAAGTTAATATCTATCGAGTAAAAATTGCTTAATTAATACAATCTCGGTTTTTTTAAATTACATTTATTTAACACAATAATAGCAATAAAAAGCAATTAAACTATTACTTAACATGGTCAACGGGAAATTACAGTAAAAATTGTAATGAACCTAGCAATAATATGCAGATAAGCTTAAATTGTTTTAGATCAAAATAAGCCCGAATACCTATTTAGGCTGATTTTTGACCTGTAGCCAAAAGTCTAACCCACGTCACGTAAAAACCTATTTATTGTGTGGGCTTTGGCGAGTATCATGCCATTGTGTAATTAGGGATGGTTGATCTTGTTGCATTTGTTACCCGCTGTCGGTTTTCATTGGTGCATTTTGCTGTTGGCCAAACTGGCCCTGTGATGAATGTACGATTGGAAGCGGAGAGGCTGGATCAAATTTGTTGTGTTTAAGGGCATTCACTGCGGGGCGTTACCGGCTACTCTTTACTAGGGTAATACCGATAACCGCAAGTCGGAGTCTTCCTGCGAGGAGCAAGGAGTCAAGATGTTTGATATTGTCGAACTGTCGCGCTTACAGTTTGCTTTAACGGCGATGTACCACTTCCTATTTGTCCCATTAACGCTCGGTATGGCGTTTTTGCTGGCAATTATGGAAACGGTATATGTGCTGTCCGGCAAACAAATCTATAAAGATATGACCAAATTCTGGGGCAAGTTATTTGCAATCAACTTTGCTCTGGGTGTGGCCACCGGGTTGACCATGGAGTTCCAGTTCGGGACCAACTGGTCATACTTCTCTCATTACGTCGGTGACATTTTCGGGGCCCCTCTGGCTATCGAAGGTCTGATGGCGTTCTTCCTGGAATCGACTCTGGTCGGTCTGTTCTTCTTTGGCTGGGATCGCCTGAGCAAGATACAGCACATGACGGTTACCTGGTTTGTCGCCCTCGGCTCAAACCTGTCCGCATTGTGGATCCTGGTTGCCAACGGCTGGATGCAGAACCCAATCGCCTCTGATTTCAATTTCGAAACCATGCGTATGGAAATGATCAGCTTCTCCGAACTGGTTCTTAACCCGGTAGCACAGGTGAAATTTGTTCACACAGTGGCTTCTGGTTACACCACCGGGGCGATGTTCATTCTGGGCATCAGTTCGTACTACCTGTTGAAAGGGCGTGACATCGCCTTTGCCAAACGTTCCTTCGCCATTGCTGCCAGCTTCGGTATGGCTGCCATTCTTTCCGTTATCGTGCTGGGTGATGAATCCGGTTATGAAATGGGTGATGTGCAGAAAACCAAACTGGCTGCCATCGAAGCCGAATGGGAGACCCAACCGGCTCCGGCAGCCTTTACCCTGTTCGGTATTCCTAATCAGGAAAAAATGGAGAACTCCTTCTCCATTCAGATCCCATGGGCGCTTGGTCTGATTGCTACCCGTTCTATTGATACCCCGGTTGTTGGCCTGCGCGATCTGATGGCACAACACCAGGTCCGTATCCGTAACGGTATGAAGGCTTACCAATTGCTGGAAGAACTGCGCGGCGGTAACACCGATCCGGCTGTTCGCACTGCCTTCAATGATACCAAGCAAGACCTGGGTTATGGCTTGTTGCTCAAGCGCTATACCGATAAAGTCACGGACGCAACGGAAGCACAAATTCAGCAGGCAACCAAAGACTCGATTCCTCGTGTAGCTCCGCTGTACTTCGCCTTCCGTATCATGGTGGCATGTGGCGTGATCATGCTGTTCATCATTGGTATGTCGTTCTGGAGCGTATTGCGTGGGCGTATCGGTGAGAAGAAATGGCTGCATCGCGCGGCGCTGTACGGCCTTCCATTGCCTTGGATCGCAGTAGAAGCCGGCTGGTTCGTCGCAGAGTATGGTCGCCAACCTTGGGCGATTGGTGAGGTGCTGCCAACGGCAGTCGCAACCTCTTCGCTGACCGCTGGCGACATTCTGTTCTCGATGGGGCTGATTTGCGGCTTGTATACCCTGTTCCTGGTGGCTGAAATGTACCTGATGTTCAAGTTTGGACGTCTGGGTCCAAGCAGCCTGAAAACTGGCCGCTATCATTTTGAACAACCTACTGCCGCCGTGCAGGAAGCGCGCTAAACAGGAGTCCAAGATATGTTTGATTATGAAGTACTAAGATTTATCTGGTGGCTCCTGGTTGGCGTACTGCTGATCGGTTTCGCCGTCACCGATGGCTTCGATATGGGTGTCGGTATCCTGATGCGTATTATTGGCAAAACGGATACCGAACGCCGGATAATGATCAACTCCGTTGCTCCTCATTGGGACGGTAACCAGGTATGGCTGATCACCGCCGGTGGCGCACTGTTTGCCGCCTGGCCGATGGTGTATGCCGCAGCGTTCTCTGGTTTCTATGTGGCGATGATCCTGGTGTTGGCGGCGTTGTTCTTCCGTCCGGTTGGTTTTGACTACCGTTCGAAGCTGGAAAACAGCCGCTGGCGCAATATGTGGGACTGGGGCATCTTCATCGGTAGCTTTGTGCCTGCTTTGGTCTTCGGCGTGGCATTCGGCAACCTGTTGCAGGGTGTACCGTTCCACGTAGATGAATATCTGCGCCTGTTCTACACCGGTAACTTCTTCCAACTGTTGAACCCGTTTGGCTTGCTGGCCGGTATTGTCAGCCTGACCATGCTGGTGACTCAAGGTGCCACCTATCTGCAGATGCGTACCACGGCTGAAATTCACCTGCGCTCACGTGCAGCAGCACAGATTTCCGCGCTAGTGATGGGGGTATGTTTCCTGTTGGCGGGTATCTGGCTGGTGAAGGGCATCGACGGCTTCGTGATTACCTCAGCACTGGATACGGCGGCGGAGTCTAATCCACTGCGTAAAGAAGTGGCTCATCAGGCGGGTGCCTGGCTGATCAACTTCAACAAGTATCCTATCCTGTGGGCACTGCCTGCGTTAGGCGTTGTTCTGCCATTGTTCACCATCCTGTTCTCCCGTTTGGAGAGAGGGGCGATGGCGTTCCTGAGTTCATCACTGACGATTGCCTGTGTGATCCTGACGGCTGGGGTAACCATGTTCCCATTTGTCATGCCTTCAAGCACCGTGCCTAACGTCAGTCTGACCATGTGGGATGCTACCTCCAGCTTGTTCACGCTGCAGGTGATGACCGTTGTTGCTATTATCTTCGTGCCTATCGTTCTGGCGTACACCTGCTGGGCGTACTACAAAATGTTCGGTCGCCTGGATAAGAACTTCATCGAAAATAACAAGCATTCACTGTACTAAGCAAAAGGAGCTAAACCATGTGGTATTTTGCCTGGATCCTCGGAACGCTTCTTGCCTGTGCCTTTGGTATCATTACGGCACTGGCGCTTGAGCACAGTGAAGATTCAAAAGCACAGCAAGACGGTAAGTGATGAGTTCGTCATTTTCTGACAAGCTGTACGCTATCACTGACAAGGGCCCGGTACGGGCCCTTTCATTGGTGCTGGCGTTGATTTTGGCGGGGTGTATTTTCTGGGATCCGACCCGTTTTGCTGCGCGCACCAGCTCCCTGGAGATCTGGCAAGGCATCTTGCTGATCTGGGCGGTCTGTGCCGGCATTGTTCACGGCGTTGGGTTTCGGCCTCACAGCATGTTTTGGCGTGCATTTTTCGCGCCATTACCTGCAATTGTGATCCTGGCCGCAGGATTACTTTACGTTTCTTTATAATCTGTTCTCTATCCCCGTGTTATGGGCCGTCAAGGCCCATAATTATTTTCATTCCCATCTAGTAACCCATTCCCAACCCGATCTGTCTTGCGTATAGTAGCAGCGTTAAATTGCATTGCTGGGAAGTAGAGTGAGTAATACGTTGTTTCGATGGCCGGTACGCGTCTACTACGAAGATACCGATGCCGGTGGGGTGGTTTACCATGCCCGCTATGTCGCCTTTTATGAAAGAGCGCGCACAGAGATGCTGCGTCAACATAACTTTCATCAACAGCAGCTGCTCAGTGAACATGTCGCTTTCGCTGTCCGGCGTATGACGGTGGATTATCTGCTGCCTGCTCGTCTTGACGACATGCTGGAAGTGCGGACCAAGATCACTTCAATACGCGGGGCTTCTCTCACGTTTGCTCAACGCATTGTTAATTCTGACGGAACTCTCTTGAGTCAGGCCGATGTATTGATTGCATGCATTGATCCACACCAAATGAAGCCGATAGCGCTTCCTAAGTCTATTGTCGCGGAGTTTAAGCAGTGACTGACATGAACATCCTAGATTTATTCTTGAAGGCGAGCCTGCTGGTTAAGCTTATCATGTTGATTCTGATATGCTTTTCAGTTGCGTCTTGGGCGATCATCATTCAGCGCACCCGCATTCTGAATGCGGCAACGCGCGACGCCGAAGCCTTCGAAGACAAATTCTGGTCTGGCATTGAGCTTTCCCGTCTATATCAGGAAAGCCAGGCGCGTCGCGATAGCCTGACGGGGTCTGAGCAAATTTTCCATTCCGGTTTTAAAGAGTTTGCCCGTCTGCACCGTGCTAACAGCCATGCGCCGGAGTCGGTCATTGAAGGGGCATCCCGTGCGATGCGCATTTCAATGAACCGTGAGCTGGAAACGCTGGAAACCCATATTCCTTTCCTCGGCACCGTGGGTTCCATCAGCCCGTATATCGGCCTGTTTGGTACGGTGTGGGGGATTATGCACGCCTTTATCGCTTTGGGCGCAGTCAAACAAGCCACACTGCAGATGGTAGCACCGGGTATCGCCGAAGCGTTGATCGCCACCGCGATCGGTCTTTTTGCCGCGATCCCTGCCGTTATGGCTTATAACCGCCTTAACCAGCGGGTTAACAAGCTTGAGCAGAATTACGACAACTTCATGGAAGAGTTTACCGCTATTCTGCATCGCCAGGCCTTCTCCAGCGACAGCAAATAAGTAGGAGGTAGCATGGCGAAAGTTCGTGGTCGTAACCGGCGTGAGCTGAAGTCGGAAATCAACATTGTTCCGCTGTTGGACGTACTGCTGGTGCTGTTGCTGATTTTTATGGCAACGGCCCCCATCATTACTCAGAGCGTTGAAGTTGATTTGCCTGATGCCACCGATTCCAAAACGGTGTCGAGCGACGACAATCCGCCGGTGATTCTGGAAGTCTCTGGCGTGGGTCAATACACCTTGGTGGTGGATCACAACCGCATGGAGTTGTTGCCGCCAGAGCAGGTTGCGGCAGAAGCCAAGTCGCGTTTGGCGGCTAACCCGAAGACGGTCTTTTTGATCGGTGGGGCAAAGGAAGTCCCGTATGATGAAATTATCAAGGCATTGAATATTCTTCATCAGGCGGGCGTCACTTCCGTAGGGCTGATGACACAGCCAATCTGACCGTAAGGTGAGAGGCAACCCGGTTCCTGCGCGATTGAGCAGGAACCCCGTTTAAGCACCAGTTTTTGGGACTCTATTTTGGTAAAGGCAACTGAACAAAACGATAAGCTGAACCGCGCCGTTATTGTTTCGGTGGTTCTGCACATCCTGTTGATTGCCCTGTTGATTTGGGGATCGCTGCATGAAAACGCCGAAATGAGCGCTGGCGGCGGCGGTGAGGGGTCTGTGGTCGGGGCCGTGATGGTCGATCCTGGTGCCGTGGTGGAGCAGTATAATCGCCAGCAGCAGCAAAGCAGCGATGCACAGCGTGCGGAAAAGCAACGCCAGAAGAAGGCAGAACAACAGGCGGAAGAACTGCAGCAGAAACAGGCTGCGGAACAGCAGCGTCTGAAAGAACTTGAGCAAGAGCGTTTGGCGGCGCAGGAAAAAGCGGCGCAGGATGCCAAGGCCCAGGCTGAACAGCAGAAGAAAGCCGCAGAGCAACAGCAGCAGGCTGCCGAGCAGCAGAAAGCGGCAGAGGCCGCCGCAGCGAAGGCCAGAGAACAACAGAAAGCAGCCGAACAGGCTGCGGCAAAAGCCAAAGCCGAGGCGGATAAAATAGCCAAGGCACAGGCAGACGCACAGAAGAAAGCCGAAGCGGAAGCCAAGAAAGAAGCTGCCGCCGCCGCCGCTGCCAAAAAGCAGGCGGAAGAGGCGAAGAAAGAAGCCGCAGCTGCAGCAGAAAAGAAAGCGGCTGAGGCCGCAGAGAAGAAAGCCGCCGCAGAGGAAGCAAAAAAAGCTGCCGCTGCTGAGAAGGCCGCCGCCGCCAAGAAAGCCGCAGAGGCCAAGAAAAAGGCTGCTGAAGCCGCCAAGCAGTCAGCCGATGTAAATGACCTGTTTGGTGATTTGGCCGATGGCAAAAACGCACCGAAAGGTGGCGGAGCAGCCAAAGCGAAAGGTGACGGTAAACCGGCAGGTCAAGGCAATGCCAAGACCGCAGGGGCGAGCGGTGCCGATTTGGCCAGCTATGGTAACCAGATACAGAATGCCGTGAAGAATAAATTTTACGATTGGACCTCGTACAAGGGGCGTACCTGTACCTTGAGGATCAATCTTGCTCCAGATGGCTTCGTTATCGATGCGAAAATCGAAGGGGGGGATCCAGCACTTTGTCAAGCAGCTGTAGCAGCAGCTCGACAGGCGAAAATACCTAAGCCGCCAAGTAAGGAAGTTTACGAGGCATATAAAAATGCGCCAATTGACTTCAAGCCTCAGTGATTGTTTATCGTACAGTGTATAAGGTGTTTAAGAATGCTCCTCTTACATTTAAGCCTCAATAATGATTGTCTTAAACCGAGTTAAACGCATGGATGTACAAGGTAACCAACAGGGATTATGTAGTTTTGTTTGCGTTGGTTTGTTAAAATTCTGCTAATTTATCGCAGGCATCCCGCCTGGATAAGGGAGATGAGATGAAGCAGGCATTTCGAGTAGCGCTAGGTCTTTTAGTACTGTGGGCATCCGTGTTGCACGCGGAAGTTCGCATTGAAATCACCCAAGGGGTCGACTCTGCTCGCCCGATTGGTGTGGTGCCATTTAAATGGGCGGGCCCAGGCACGCCTCCGGAAGATATTGGCCAGATTGTCGGCGCAGACTTGCGTAACAGTGGCAAATTCAACCCCATCGATGTGGCCCGTATGCCGCAGCAACCAACCACCGCGTCTGAAGTGACGCCGGCGGCCTGGACTGCGCTGGGTATTGATGCCGTGGTGGTTGGCCAGGTTCAACCGGGTGCCGATGGCAGTTACCTGATTTCCTACCAACTGGTAGATACCTCAGGTTCACCAGGTACCGTTCTGGCGCAGAACCAGTATAAAGTGACCAAGCAGTGGTTGCGTTATTCTGCTCACACCGCCAGTGATGAAGTATTTGAAAAGCTGACCGGTATCAAGGGCGCATTCCGTACCCGTATCGCTTACGTGGTGCAGACCAACGGCGGGAAATTCCCGTACGAACTGCGCGTGGCTGATTATGATGGTTACAACCAGTTCGTGGTGCATCGTTCACCTGAACCTCTGATGTCGCCAGCCTGGTCACCAGATGGTAGCAAACTGGCCTATGTAACCTTTGAAAGCGGTCAATCAGCGTTGGTTATCCAGACGCTGGCGAATGGTGCTATCCGTCAGGTTGCCTCATTCCCACGCCACAACGGCGCACCCGCCTTCTCTCCAGACGGCAGCCGCCTGGCGTTCGCGTTGTCCAAAAGCGGCAGCCTGAACCTGTATGTGATGAATCTCGGATCTGGCCAGATCAGCCAGATTACTGATGGTCGTAGCAACAATACCGAACCTAGCTGGTTCCCGGACGGCCAATCTCTGGCTTATACCTCTGACCAGGGCGGACGCCCTCAGATTTATAAAGTCAGCGCAAGCGGCGGTGCTCCACAACGTCTGACCTGGGAAGGTGCCCAGAATCAGGACTCGGATGTGAGTTCCGACGGTAAATTCTTGGTGATGGTGAGTTCCAATAATGGGGTTCAGCACATTGCCAAACAAGATCTCGGATCGGGAGCCGTTCAAGTGTTAACGGACACGTTCCTGGACGAAACGCCTAGTATCGCACCGAACGGCACCATGGTGATCTATAGCTCCACGCAAGGTATGGGCTCCGTGCTGCAGTTGGTATCGACTGATGGGCGTTTCAAAGCGCGTCTTCCGGCAACTGATGGACAGGTCAAATTCCCTGCCTGGTCGCCGTATCTGTGATGCATGTGTAAATATGTATGGCAAACTATAAAAGGATCAAAGAAATGCAACTGAACAAAGTGCTGAAAGGGCTTCTGCTGGCACTGCCAGTTCTGGCTGTAGCAGCTTGTAGTTCTAACAAAAGCGCTAATAACGATCAATCCGGTATGGGCGCTGGCACTGGTACAGAAAACGGCAGCAGCAACCTGTCTTCTGAAGAACAAGCACGTCTGCAGATGCAAGAACTGCAACGTAACAACATTGTTTACTTCGGCCTGGACAAATATGACGTCAGCTCTGAGTTCGCTCAGATGCTGGATGCGCATGCTGCTTTCCTGCGTAACAACCCATCCTATAAAGTGACTGTTGAAGGTCACGCGGATGAGCGCGGCACGCCAGAATACAACATCGCTCTGGGTGAGCGTCGTGCTAACGCAGTTAAAATGTACCTGCAAGGCAAAGGCGTTTCTGCTGACCAGATCTCTATCGTTTCTTACGGTAAAGAAAAACCAGCAGTACTGGGCCACGACGAAGCAGCCTATGCTAAAAACCGTCGTGCCGTTCTGGTTTACTAAGAGAATCGCATGAACAGTAACCTCAGACGTCACCTGTTGAGTCTGTCGTTACTGGTTGGCGTAGCGGTCCCATGGGCCGCTACTGCCCAAGCGCCAATCAGTAATGTCGGCTCCGGCTCGGTCGAAGACCGTGTCACATCACTTGAGCGGATCAGTAATGCTCAGGGCCAGCTTTTAAACCAGCTTCAACAACAACTCTCTGACAATCAACGTGATATCGATACCCTCCGTGGGCAGATCCAGGAGAATCAGTACCAGTTGAATCAGGTTGTTGAACGCCAGAAACAGATCTACCAGCAGATGGATAGCCTCAGCCAGGGTGGCGCACAGAATTCCGCTGGTGCTGCAGCAGGAGCCACGGGCGGTGCTGCCGCTGCTGCCTCCTCTGACAGCGCTGGCAGTGCCCCTGCGGGCGCGACAGCCGCTGCGGCGAGTACGGGCGACGAAAACAGCGATTACAATGCCGCTGTTTCACTGGCGCTGGAAAAAAAGCAGTATGATCAGGCAATCTCCGCTTTTCAGGCTTTCATAAAGCAGTATCCAAAATCCACTTACCAGCCTAATGCCAATTATTGGTTGGGCCAGTTGTTCTACAACAAAGGTAAGAAAGAGGATGCGGCATACTATTATGCGGTGGTGGTAAAGAATTATCCAAAATCACCCAAGGCGCCGGACGCAATGTATAAGGTTGGGGTGATCATGCAGGAAAAAGGGCAGGTGGATAAAGCCAAAGCCGTTTACCAGCAGGTGATCAAACAATACCCGACCAGCGATGCGGCCAAGCAGGCAAAGAAACGCGCAGCCAGTCTGTAAGTAAAAAAACTGAGCCCAGAAGTTAGTCGATTTGACCGAATTCTGGGCTCATTCGTGTGAAGAACAAGCAGTTGAACCTATTGCGCCAAAATTTAGGTTGCGCTGCTGAGATAAATTAGTAATATATGCCGCCGTTGCCAAGACATCTTGCAAGATGTTAAAGCAGCAAAGGAATTGGGTCGTTAGCTCAGTTGGTAGAGCAGTTGACTTTTAATCAATTGGTCGCAGGTTCGAATCCTGCACGACCCACCAATTTTAAAGAGTGAGTGAAGTGCAAAATTGTGAGGGATGAGAACCGTAAAAGGTTCGAGCCGAGCGAAGCGAGACGACAACGCGCAGCGTTGCCCGCATGACGAGTCTGAAAGACAGGTCAATCGCGCACAACTCACCGATTTTTAATGAATTGGTCCTTATAAGGCAGTAACCACGACAGTGGGTGATTAGCTCAGTTGGTAGAGCATCTCCTTTACACGGAGGGGGTCGGCGGTTCGAGCCCGTCATCACCCACCACGACAGTGGGTCGTTAGCTCAGTTGGTAGAGCAGTTGACTTTTAATCAATTGGTCGCAGGTTCGAATCCTGCACGACCCACCAATTTTATAGAATGAGTGAAGTGCAAAATCGTGAAGGATGAGAACCGTAAAAGGTTCGAGCCGAGCGAAGCGAGACGACAGCGCGTAGCGTTGCCCGTAGGGCGAGGCCGGAGGCCGAGTCAATCCTGCACGACCCACCAATTTTATAGAATGAGTGAAGTGCAAAATCGTGAAGGATGAGAACCGTAAAAGGTTCGAGCCGAGTGAAGCGAGACGACATCACGCTGTGGTGGAAACTTTAGCCGCTAATTTTGCACGAGCCACCATTAATTGCAGTCGAGCCCTCCCTCGTTGCTCTCGTATTAAGAAGTAAACCACGTCAGTGGGTCGTTAGCTCAGTTGGTAGAGCAGTTGACTTTTAATCAATTGGTCGCAGGTTCGAATCCTGCACGACCCACCAATTTTAAAGAGTGAGTGAAGTGCAAAATCGTGAAGGATGAGAACCATAAAAGGTTCGAGCCGAGCGAAGTGAAACGACAACGCGCAGCGTTGCCCGTAGGGCGAGGCCGGAGGCCGAGTCAATCCTGCACGACCCACCATCTATAGCAGTTGAGTTCCTCTCTCCGCTTGCGCGGTTCAGCAGTAAACCACATCAGTGGGTCGTTAGCTCAGTTGGTAGAGCAGTTGACTTTTAATCAATTGGTCGCAGGTTCGAATCCTGCACGACCCACCACTTCTAAAGAATTAATACCGTGCAAAATCGTTCAGGATGAGAACCGTAAAAGGTTCGAGCCGAGCGCAGCGAGACGACAACGCGCAGCGTTGCCCGCAGGGCGAGGCCGAAGGCCAAGTCAATCCTGCACGACCCACCAATTTTAAAGAATTAGTACAATACAAAATCGTGAAGGATGAGAACCATAAAAGGTTCGAGCCGAGCGAAGCGAGACGACAACGCGCAGCGTTGCCCGTAGGGCGAGGCCGGAGGCCGAGTCAATCCTGCACGACCCACCACTTCTAAAGAATTAGTACAATACAAAATCGTTCAGGATGAGAACCGTAAAAGGTTCGAGCCGAGCGCAGCGAGACGACAACGCGTAGCGTTGCCCGTAGGGCGAGGCCGAAGGCCAAGTCAATCCTGCACGACCCACCACTTCTAAAGAATTAGTACAATACAAAATCGTTCAGGATGAGAACCGTAAAAGGTTCGAGCCGAGCGCAGCGAGACGACAACGCGCAGCGTTGCCCGTAGGGCGAGGCCGAAGGCCAAGTCAATCCTGCACGACCCACCACTTCTAAAGAATTAGTACAATACAAAATCGTTCAGGATGAGAACCGTAAAAGGTTGAGTCTCGCTTGCGAGACAACGGCGACTGCCGGTCTCCTGCCAGGCTCGCTCTCCCACAGATTACTGCTCCTAGTCGTTATCTTTTAATCCCAAAGCTTCTCATTTCAACCAAAATTTCAGCCCATTAAACAAATCTGCCCATATCAAGAAATGTTCAGCGACTTTTAGTCAGAAGTTAGGTATTTTGTTTAGTATATAAAACGAGGTGTTTGCAAGGGGCGAAGTATCGCCAGGCCCAAATGGCAGACGAACAGCCTAGCATAGAGATGAAAGCAATGAGTGAAATGTTTGATGTCAACGCGGCGGTATACCCATTTCCGTCGAAACCAGTGCCGTTAGACGTCGCTGAGAAAGCATTTTATCGGCAGAAGATAAAAACCTTACTCAAGCAGCGTAATGCCGTCATGGTCGCCCACTACTATACCGATCCTGAAATCCAGGCCCTGGCGGAAGAAACCGGTGGCTGTGTTGCAGACTCATTGGAGATGGCGCGTTTTGGCAGCCAGCATCCCGCTTCTACCTTGCTGGTCGCGGGCGTACGCTTTATGGGGGAAACGGCCAAAATCCTTAGCCCGGAAAAACAGGTGCTGATGCCAACGTTGCATGCGGAATGTTCGTTGGATCTTGGTTGCCCCGAAGCAGAATTCACAGCTTTCTGCGACAGCCATCCAGACCGTACAGTGGTGGTGTATGCCAATACTTCGGCAGCCGTCAAAGCGCGTGCGGATTGGGTCGTAACTTCCAGCATCGCGGTTGAGCTGATCGAACATCTCGATAGCCTGGGGGAGAAAATCATCTGGGCACCCGATCGTCATCTCGGCAATTATGTGAAAAAACAAACCGGTGCTGATGTATTGTGCTGGCAAGGGGCCTGTATCGTTCATGACGAGTTTAAAACTCAGGCGCTGATGCGGATGAAAGCCTTGTATCCAAACGCCGCGATATTGGTGCATCCAGAATCGCCACAGGCGGTTGTGGATCTGGCTGATGCGGTAGGCTCAACCAGCCAACTGATTCAGGCGGCAAAAACGTTGCCTCATCAACAACTGATCGTAGCGACCGATCGCGGTATCTTCTACAAGATGCAGCAGGCCTGCCCGGATAAGGAACTGTTTGAAGCACCTACCGCCGGTGAAGGGGCTACTTGCCGCAGTTGTGCACATTGTCCTTGGATGGCGATGAACGGTCTTAAGGCCATAGCCGAAGGGTTAGAGCAGGGCGGTGCACAGCACGAGATCTTTGTTGATGACACACTGCGTGAAAAAGCGCTTATTCCCCTCAACCGCATGCTTGAATTTGCCGCGCAGTTGAAGAACCAAGTGAAAGGGAACGCCTGAGTATCGGCAGCCCTCAATTAAGGAAAACAAGATGAGTTTTTTCAGTACCAGCAATATCCTGGTTCATATTCCGATTGGTGCGGGAGGTTACGATCTGTCGTGGATTGAGGCCATCGGCACATTGTTTGGCTTACTGTGTATCTGGTATGCCAGCAAAGAGAAAATCATCAACTATCTGTTTGGCCTGATAAACGTCACGCTGTTTGCGGTAATCTTCTTCCAGATCCAACTTTATGCCAGCCTGCTGCTGCAACTGTTTTTCTTCGTGGCGAATATATACGGTTGGTACGCTTGGAGCCGCCAAACGCAGGATAACCAGGCGGAGCTGAAGATCCGTTGGTTGCCGTTGCCTAAAGCATTGGCCTGGGGAGCGGTTTGCGCACTCGGTATTGCACTGATGACATTTAATATCGACCGCGTGTTTGCCTATCTGACGCAGGTTGCGGTGGCGGTTATGCAAGGCGTAGGTCTCAGCGTACAGATGCCAGAATTGCAGCCGGACGCTTTCCCATTCTGGGATTCAACCATGATGGTCTTGTCTATCGTTGCCATGATCCTGATGACGCGCAAATACGTGGAAAACTGGCTGTTATGGGTAGTGATTGACGTTATTAGCGTGGCTATTTTCGCCTACCAGGGTGTTTACGCGATGGCGCTGGAATACGCTATCCTAACGTTAATCGCCCTCAATGGTTCTTGGTTGTGGATCCGCAGTGCCGCGCAAAATCATTCTCAGCCGCTTTCTTCGGCACACTAGCATAACGCGATGAGCCCCTTACCGCAGGGAAAGGGGCTTTGACAGGTTGCAGTAAGGTGAATGGTTAGCCGCCTCAGTGATGATGCTCCAGATGAGCGCGAGAACCTGTATGTGAGTGTTCACTCGGTTCTGGCATCCTGTTGATGCCACAGTCTGGCGTATCGCAATGCTGGTATTCCATCTGAATTGTTACATGGCCAATCTTGTAATGTTCCAGCAGATAAGCCTGGATACGGCGCAGCAACCCGTCATGATCGTGAGGAGGGATCACCTGGGCATGCAGCGTCATCAATTTTTGCTCGCCAATCTGCCAGACATGGACGTGGTGGATATTGCGAACTTCAGGAATATTCAGGCACAGGTCTTTTTGTAACTTCTTGATATCCAGTTCCTGCGGCGTCCCTTCCAGCAATTCATGAAAACTCTCTTTGAGCAGTCGCCAGGCACTGCGCAGCACCAGACAGGAAACCAAAACAGAAAGTATTGGATCGATAGGCGTCCATCCGGTGGTAAGGATGACGATCGCCGCCGCGATAGCGCCTACGGAACCCAATAAGTCGCCAAGCACATGCAGGGCGGCGGCGCGGACATTGATATTCTTCTCTTCGTTACCGTGGTGCAGTAACCAAAAGGCGAGCAGGTTAGCCAGCAGGCCCGCTACGGCGATGATTAACATTGGGGTGCCCATCACTGGCTGTGGATCGAAGAAACGCCGTATTGCCTCCCACAGGATGAATATGACGATCAACAGCAAAGCAGCAGCATTAACAAAAGCGGCCAGAGTTGTCAGGCGTAGATAACCAAAAGTATGGCGGGCGTTAGGTTTGCGCTGTGAGAAGTGGACTGCCATTATGGCTACTAACAGTGCTGCGGCATCCGTCAACATATGCCCTGCGTCAGCCAGCAGAGCCAGCGAACCGGAAAGTAATCCGCCGACCACTTCGGCAACCATAAAGATGACGGTGACCAAAAATGCGGCTAGTAGGCGCTTACTGTTTCCGTCTTGCGGTTGATGAACATGTGTGGATCCTGACATGACGTTTCCTTTTCTCAGCGTCGACTGTTGGACGGCATAGGGATGGATAGATTTTGCGGTGCGCTAATGCCAAACAAAGCGTAAATGCGACCCGTACTTACGCCATTATAGGCGGCCTCGGTAAAGAGCTGAATATCCGTTGGGTGCCATGGGTCAGTCCAAAGGTGATTTACAGCGCCAGCCTCACAGGCTAGATTGGTAAAATCTACGCACTGCGCAATACACCTACCGATACCGAATGGAAAAGTTATGAATTACCAAAACGACGATTTACGCATTAAAGAGATCAAGGAACTCCTGCCACCCGTGGCCCTGCTTGAGAAGTTCCCGGCCACGGAACAGGCAGCAGAAACGGTGTCGCAGGCTCGTAATGCTATCCACAAGATACTTCGCGGTAATGACGATCGCCTGCTGGTGGTGATCGGACCTTGTTCTATCCATGATACCAAAGCGGCGAAAGAGTATGCGGCACGTTTGCTGAAGCTGCGTCAGGAATTAAGTGGTGAGCTGGAAGTTGTTATGCGTGTCTACTTTGAAAAACCGCGTACCACCGTGGGTTGGAAGGGGCTGATCAACGATCCGCAGATGGACAACAGCTTCCAGATCAATGAAGGGCTGCGTTTGGCGCGTAAACTGCTGTTGGAGATTAACGACAGCGGTTTGCCTGCTGCCGGTGAGTTTCTGGATATGATCACTCCGCAATACCTGGCCGATCTGATGAGTTGGGGGGCGATCGGCGCACGTACTACCGAATCTCAGGTGCACCGTGAACTGGCTTCAGGGCTCTCCTGCCCGGTCGGGTTCAAAAATGGTACCGACGGCACCATCAAAGTGGCGATCGATGCCATCAACGCCGCTGGTGCGCCGCACTGTTTCCTGTCTGTCACCAAATGGGGTCACTCTGCCATCGTGAACACCAGCGGCAATGGCGACTGCCACATTATTCTGCGTGGTGGTAAAGAGCCGAACTACAGCGCAGCGCATGTGAAAGAAGTGAAAGAGGGGCTGGCCAAAGCAGGCCTGCCGGCTCAGGTCATGATCGACTTCAGCCACGCAAACAGCAGCAAACAGTTCAAAAAACAGATGGACGTGAATGCGGACGTTTGCAAGCAGTTGCGTAGTGGTGAAAAAGCCATTATCGGTGTGATGATCGAAAGTCATCTGGTGGAAGGGAATCAGAATCTGGAAAGTGGTGAACCGCTGGTTTACGGTAAAAGTGTCACCGATGCTTGCATTGGCTGGGAAGATACTGAAACCGTCCTGCGCGAATTGGCAGCGGCGGTGAAAGCGCGTCGCGGCTGATTGTCATCTCCTCATTGGCCCTGCCTTGGCGGGGCCAATAATAAGCTGGCTTTATTTTCTTTACTCTTTACTGTAATAAAAAAATTAAATTATTATTAAAGTGGAATAGAGAAATTCTTTCCCGGTTAAGCAAGGGAATACGTTGTCATACCTAGTGATAAATTGTTTTTTTGTCAGTAACATCTTATTTATCATTGTATTGCTCTTGTTGGTGAAAACATTAATTGCGATTGCTGCGCCGTTATGAGTATGATAATGCGATTTTTTTTACTGCTCCTCTGTTCGGGTTTCGTATAAGTACCCGAGTATAGGGTGAGTTATATTACTTTCAGGATGAAAGGCTTATGGAAAATAATAGTACACAAAATAATGTTCGGCATCAGATGTACTTTCACGGTAAAGGTGGTGAGTATTTCTCAATCTGGCTGGTTAATCTGCTGCTGACGGTAATTACCTTGGGGATCTATTCTGCTTGGGCAACGGTACGCCGCCGCCGTTATTTCTATGGTAACACCGAGCTGAATGGCGATCGCTTTGATTATCACGCACAGCCTATGCAAATCCTTAAGGGACGCTTATTGGTCGTTGCGGGTGTGATCGTATTTTATATTCTGTTGTTTTTAGAACCATTATTGGGGGTGTTGGTGCTATTGGCATTCTTGGCGCTGATCCCCTGGATTATTATCCGTAGTTGGCGTTATAACGCGATTATGTCCAGTTATCGTGGCGTTCGCTTTAATTACCAGTGCCGGATTGGGCGTGCTTATTGGGCGCTGTTGTTCTGTCCAATACTGCTCGTCATTGGATTATACGTGGCTATTATCATCCTGGTTCTTATTGGCAGTGGCGCAGAAAGTATCAGTGGAGCTATAACTCTGGCTATCGTGTCGATTGCGGTTTTGGTACCACTGTTTGCGGCTATTAACGGTATCGTTGCCGCTCTGCAATATGATTTGTACGTGAATAACCTGTGTTTTGGTCATACCCCGTTTGTTGCTGAACTCAAGAAAGCGGCATTTATTAAGTTTGCTCTGATGAGCCTGCTGATCTTCCTGCCGTTTTTTGTTATCGCGTTGATTTTGGCCGGCTCGTTTTTCGTTACCTTGTTCCAGTTCGCTATGATGGGGGGAATGTCCGATGATATGGCTCTCACACTGATGATTGGCAATGCTTTCAGCCTGTTCATGATGATAGTGGTGATCCTGATTGGTGCGTTGGTTTCCAGCAGTTATCATGTGGTGGCTCAGCGTAATTACCTGTTCAACCAGGCCTCATTGCAAGGCGAAGTGAAGCTGCATTCGTCAATGCAGACGCTGTCGTATCTCTGGTTACTGATCACCAACAGCCTTATCACTCTCTTCTCGCTGGGTTTTGCTGCTCCAGTCGCGGAAGTTCGCCATGCGCGTTATCTGGCACAGTCCACTCAGGTTGAGGGTGATCTGTCACTGTTGACGGTTCAGGCTCACCATGAAACGGCAAACAGCGCCATCGCGGAAGAAGCTGTGCAGGCGCTCGATCTGGGCTCCAGTTTTTGAGTAGAGGCCAATGATCCTCGAGGGGTATTATCAGTACCCTGGCCGGGCTGCACGTGAAACAGCCCGGCTAGTACTGAATGACGCCGGTGAAAGCATCGCACTGCAACGGGGTAGGGAGAGGTGCTATTACTCTTTGGCGCAGGTTAGTGTTTCAGCGTCATTGGGGAGTATTCCACTGACGTTGACCTTTCCCGATGGAGGGCGCTTTGTGCCCGCCGATGATGCGTTATTCCGGCAGTGGTTTTATCAGCACCGTTCGCCAGGTCTGGTGCACCGTCTGGAGCGTTATAAACGAGGGGTGTTGCTGACGCTGCTGCTAAGCATATTGTTCACCTTGTCGTATCTATATCTGGTATTGCCTTGGGCGAGCAGTGAGATTGCACAACGCATTCCTACTACAGCGGAACAAAGGCTTGGCAAGCACACGTTCGAGTTTCTGCAACAAAGTGGCTTTAAGCCTTCGCAATTGCCCGCAGAGAAACAGCAGGCGGTGCAGAAACTGTTTTTACAGGTGATGCCTGAGCAAATGCAACACGAGCGTACACCGCTTCGCCTAAAGCTGATGGCGTCACCGCTGGAAGCCAATGCGTTTATGTTGCCTGATGGCACCCTGGTGATCAGCGATGATTTGGTAAAGCTGGCTACCCACGATGATGGCCTTGCTGCCGTGATGCTACATGAAATGGGCCACCACGCTTATCGCCATTCGATGCGTATGGTGGTGCGTTCTTCTCTGGTGGCTTTGACGTTTATGTGGATGACGGGCGATGTCAGTGGCATTGGCGATACACTGTTGCAGTCGGCTTCATTTATGCATGAGATGCAATTTTCTCGAACCATGGAGCGTGAGGCTGACGAGTGGGCGATCGCCGAGATGCAGCGCCAGGGGCGTTCATTACTGGCGATGGAAAATTTCTATCGTGCCTTGCAACAGGCGGTAACGACACCGGCAGCGGCGGCGATAGAAATGCCGGAATGGTTAAGTACCCATCCAGACATGCAGGCCAGGTTGGAGGCTATCGAAGCGGCGAGAAAAAAACGCCGTGATCAGTAATAAAAAAGCCCCTGGTTTTGCCAGGGGCTCGGTGTTCTCAAACGCGAATTACTTCGCTTTACCCTGGTTTGCTACCGCCGCGGCTTTAGCGGCGATCTCATCGGCATTACCCAGGTAGTAACGTTTAACCGGTTTGAAATTCTCGTCGAATTCATACACCAATGGCACGCCTGTTGGGATGTTCAGCTCGAGGATTTCGTCTTCGCTCAGATTATCCAGGTATTTCACCAGTGCACGTAGGGAGTTACCGTGAGCCGCAACGATAACGCGCTCACCACTCTTGATGCGTGGCAGGATTTCTTCGTCCCAGTAAGGGATGACGCGATCGATGGTCAGCGCCAGGCTTTCGGTCAGCGGCAGTTCTTTTTCCGTCAGTGCTGAATAGCGCGGATCGTGACCAGGATAGCGCTCATCCTCTTTGGTCAACTTTGGTGGCGTTACCGCGAAGCCTCGGCGCCATTGCTTAACCTGCTCATCGCCATATTTCTCAGCGGTTTCCGCTTTGTTCAGGCCCTGCAATGCACCGTAGTGGCGCTCGTTCAGCTTCCAGGATTTTTCGGTAGGCAGCCAGGCTTGATCCAGCTCGTCCAAAATGTTCCACAGGGTGTGGATAGCACGCTTCAGTACGGAGGTGTAAGCAAAGTCAAAAGAGAACCCTTCATCTTTCAACAGCTTGCCTGCTGCTTTCGCTTCGGTACGGCCTTTGTCAGAAAGATCGACATCGTACCAACCGGTGAAGCGATTTTCGTTGTTCCACTGGCTTTCGCCGTGGCGCACCAGAACCAGCTTAGTTACAGCCATAGCTTAACTCCTTAATAATCTGACAGTTCAATGATAACGAAAATCATTATAATCTGCGGCCATTCACTCGGCAATCGATATACCCGTCGTCTTCCAAGCTGCAGCGTTGTTACCTGCACTCTCTCATCCCCAGTCACTGATTAAAAGTAAGCTCCTGAGGGTGAGAGAGTTTGTCGCCTAGCTGCAACTTGAAATCCTTAGGGTATACCCGTGAATAACCTCACCTGCGTTACTCGCTTTTATACCTGAGCAAGGCTAGATTGACGCTTACTGCTAGCGGATGTTGTGATTAACCATAGCCAATTTTCGGCTGCAAGGTAAGAGGGGCGCAAAGGAAAAAGCTGAATCGTTCAGGCTGGCTGAAGGGCGCGACTGAGAATGATTCAATCGCGCCAGGAAGTTGATGCGATCAGGCAGATTTTTTCAGACAATTACTCATAAAGGTCTTACGCTCGTCACCTTTCAGGCTCTTTTTGGCAGCATCAGCGTTACAGCTTTTCATTTTTTGCTGCTGTGGGGTCAGTGTCTTCTCGGTTTTGTGGCCTTCGGCCTTCAGGCAGGTGCTCATGAAGGTAGTGCGGTCAGAACCTTTCAGCGATTGGGTAGTAGCCTGTTGATTACAATCGGTCATTCGTTTCTGCTGGGCAGCCTGTGCCGGAGAGGGCGTTTTTGTCGCCATATCTGCGGCCATCAGATTGGTGCTCAGCATTAAACCTGCCAGTAATGGAAGTGCAGTAATCAGACGCATAGGTGTTCCTTCAGCTATTGACCGGCCTTGATGGCCGAAAATTGTGATATTACAGGTGGTACTGTGTATATCACGGTAGCCTGATTCTAGTGCGCGGTTTGGAATAAGGAAAGGTAACCCCCCATGGGTGCAATGTAAGCAAGTATAACAAAAACACCCCTTACCGCATGATAAGGGGCGTAGCGGGTCAGATAGGAATAAACCGATAATGCGTGGCGCTCTGGTAAGATTGGCCAGGCTGTAGCCAGCAATCGGGTTGAGGCCATTCTGGATGGTGCGGGCTGTCAGGCAGGAACTCGCTTTCCAGCGCCACTCCTGCGTAATTGTTGTAGGTGCCGCCATCGCGTGCTGGTGTGCCGCCCAGATAATTGCCGCTGTACAACTGCAGTGCTGGCGCGGTGGTAAAGACTTCCATCTCCACCTTTCCATCGGCAGACCACAGACGCGCCGCAGGGCTGGTCAATCCGTTGCAGGTGCGGTGCAGCAGATAAGCATGGTCATAGCCTTTGACCCGTTGCTGGCAGCGATCGCGCAATAAGTCTTGATGCAGGGTTTTTGCTTGGCGGAAATCCATACCCGTACCGGCAACGGCGGTCAGCTCGGCACAGGGAATACCCTCGCTGTCCACCGGCAGGTAGCTGTCTGCAAACAGTTGCAAGCGCTGTTGCCTTGCATCGTGCCCGGCGCCATCCAGATTGAAGTAGGCATGATTGGTCAGATTGACCGGGCAGGTACGATCGGTGTGTGCCAGGTATTCAATCTCTAAACGGTGATCGTCAGTAAGCCTATAGGTTAGCGTCACGTCCAGGTTGCCAGGAAAACCTTGGTCACCGTCCGGCGAATGTAACTGATATACCACTCGTTGCTCATCTTGAACCACGATTTGCCAGCGGCGGGCATGGAACCCTTCTGGGCCGCCATGTAGCTGATGTTCTCCCTGGTTGGCGACCAGCGGATGAGCTTTACCTTCGATCGGCAGGCTGGCATGCGCGATACGGTTGGCATAGCGCCCGACGGTCGCTCCCAGATAAGCGCCTTGATACAAATAATCTACCGGTGTCTTGCACCCCAATAACAGTTCACGCTTTTCTCCGGATTTCAGTGGCAGCACGGCAGAAAGCCAGGTTGCTCCCCAGTCCATAAACGTTACCGTCATTCCCCCGTTATTGCGCAGGGTGGTGAGATTAAAAGGCTGCCCGTCAGGGGCGATTGCGGGTTTATCTATCAGCATAAGCCGGATCCTTGCGATGCTTTACACACGTAAAAGGTTTCTTTCAGGCCGTTGGTTTGCAAAGGATAGTGTTTTGCAACTGCCGTTCTCACCGGTTCTACCAGATCCAACGGCATCAATGCCACGATGCAGCCACCAAAACCGCCACCGGTCATACGTACGCCACCTTGATCGCCAATGACGCTTTTAACGATTTCCACCAACGTATCGATAGGCGGCACGGTGATCTCAAAATCATCGCGCATCGAAGCATGTGATTCCGCCATCAGTTTGCCCATCAACTTCAGGTTGCCGGCGGCCAAGGCATCGGCAGCGGCCAAGGTACGATCGTTCTCACTGATCACATGGCGTGCGCGTTTGGCCACGATCGGATCCAGTTCATGTTGGATCGGGAAGAACAGATCCGGGCTGACATCCCTCAGGGCCTTGACGCCAAAGAAGCGAGCGGCCTCTTCACACTGTTTACGCCGCGTATTGTATTCGCTGTCAACCAAGCCACGTTTGACATTGGAATTGATGATCACCACCGCGATATTTTCTGGCATGGATACCGCACGGGTTTCCAGCGAGCGGCAGTCGATCAGCAGCGCGTGATCTTTTTTACCCAGCGCTGAAATCAACTGATCCATAATGCCACAGTTGCAGCCAACAAACTGATTCTCTGCTTCCTGCCCATTCAGCGCCAGTGCAACGCCGTCGAGCGGCAATTGATAAAGCGCCTGTATCACCTGGCCCACGGCCACTTCCAGCGAGGCAGAAGAACTGAGCCCGGCACCTTGCGGCACATTGCCGCTGATTACCAGATCGGCACCGCCGAAATTGGCATTACGCGCCTGCAGGTGTTTCACCACCCCGCGCACGTAATCGGCCCAGCGCAGGCTGGAATGGCTGACGATCGGTTGATCCAGTGAAAACAGATCCTGTTGGTTTTCGTAATCGGCGGCCAATACGCGGATCTGGCGATCGCTGCGGGGGGCACCACTGATGACGGTCTGGTAATCAATAGCGCAGGGGAGGACAAAGCCGTCGTTGTAATCGGTATGTTCACCGATCAGATTTACCCGCCCTGGTGCCTGAATGGTCAGGGTTGGCGCGTAGCCAAAGTGTTCGAGAAAGATGGCTTGGGTATGTTTTTTCAGACTCATTATTTCACTCCGGCTTGTTGAAAGTGGATATCACTGACCGCGCGCAGGCGTTCAGCAGCCTGTTCTGCCGTCAGGTCGCGCTGGGTTTCAGCCAGCATTTCATAACCCACCATAAATTTGCGTACCGTGGCGCTGCGCAATAGCGGCGGATAGAAGTGGGCGTGTAACTGCCAGTGGCGGTTATCGGCATTGTTGAAGGGAGCACCATGCCAGCCCATGGAATAAGGGAAAGAGCATTGGAACAGGTTGTCGTAGCGGCTGGTCAGTTTCTTCAGCGCGCTGGCCAGATCGCGGCTTTGTGCGGCGCTCAGCTCAGTCAGCCTTTGTACGGCGGCTTTTGGCAAGAGCAGGGTTTCGAACGGCCAGGCGGCCCAGTAAGGCACTACGGCCAGCCAGTGCTCGGTTTCTACCACCGTACGGCTGCCATCGGCCAGTTCACGTTGTACGTAATCCACCAGCATGGCTGACTGGTGCTGAGTGAAATACGCTTGTTGCAGGCGATCTTCGCGTTCAGCCTCATTAGGCAGGAAGCTGTTAGCCCAGACCTGGCCGTGTGGATGAGGATTGGAACAGCCCATCGCAGCGCCCTTGTTTTCGAACACCTGTACCCATGGGTAGCTGCGCCCCAGATCGGCAGTCTGTTCCTGCCAGGTGGCGATCACTTGCTCCAAAGCAGGGAGCGAGAGCTGCGGCAGCGTTTTACTGTGATCTGGAGAGAAGCAGATCACTCGGCTGGTGCCACGCGCACTTTGACAACGCATGAGCGGATCGTCACTTTCTGGTGCCTGGGGCGTATCTTGCATCAGGGCGGCAAAGTCATTGGTGAACACATAGGTGCCCGGGTAGTCAGGATTTTTATCGCCAGTCACCCGCGTGTTGCCAGGGCAAAGGAAACAATCGGGATCGTGGGCTGGCAGCGTTTCCCGCGTTGTGGGTTCTTGCTGGCCTTGCCACGGACGCTTTGCCCGGTGAGGAGAAACCAGCACCCATTGCCCGGTGAGGGGGTTAAAGCGGCGATGTGGATGATCAATGGGATTAAAATCGGACATAACGCTTCCTTAATCTAGCTGCAGGGGCTAAGTGTAATCGCTTTCATTGCTTGCCTGATTGACTGTAGCCGAGTGCATTTATGAAAATATTGCAGAAAAGATAGCATGCTTATGGCAGAAAAAAGGTGATCTAACGCGAAAAATGGAATCGTTTACACCTGTGGGATTACTAAGGAATTAGGCGTTATTAATGGCGATGGTAGAAATGAGTGGTAACGCTTCCACTGCAATTGGCCGGCAGTGACGTCTGCCGGCCAACAGGTTATGAATGCTGATAGAGTGGGTAAGTGAAGAACAGCATATGGGTCAGATTAAGACTAAAGTGGAAGACGATAGGCACCCATAGGCGGCCGCTCCACATCCAGGCCAGACCATAAATCACACCCGCCAAGGTGGCAAATGCGACCATCAACATGCCACCGGTAAGGTGAGCTGCGCCAAACAGCAATGCGGTGATAATCAGTGCTGGATAGGGGCCCAACCATTGGCGGAAACGTTGTTGCAGATAGCCACGAAACAGGGCTTCTTCGGCCATACAAACAAAAAACAGATTGGCCATAACGAAGGCCAGGATCCACTGTGGCATATGCAATTCAACTTTCAGGCCACCGAGCGCTACGGCTAAAAACAACACCGCCGGTATGCAGAGCACCAGGATCATCCAGGCGCTGACGCCGACTTTCCTGTCGGGCTTGCCGGCATTGAACAGCGTCGGCAGGCAGGCCAGTAACAGGAAGGGGATAAGCGACTTGTCAAAGTTGTAATACAGAGAATAAAGTGAGCTTTGCGGACCCAGCTTATCCTGATCGACCATCAATTGGTTATTGAAGCCAGGTATCAGGTGATAAAACAGTGCGATTGAACAGGCAACTAAAAACAGTTCCAGTACGAAAGACACCATGCGTTGTTGGCGATATTGCTGATGAAGCCAGACTGCAATGGCGATAACGGCCAGGCAACCCAGGCTGACCGGTGTCAGGATATGGTGGTAAACCCCCATCGCCGCAGCGGCTGCCAGCACGACTAAAGCTATCAGCCGATTAAATGGCAAAAAAAACAACGAAGCTGAAAGTACGCCCCACATAATAGCGATCCCTATAAAATAGACACACGACACTCAATACCGGTAATCCGGTGTGTTAATGACCCGTAAAATGAGTGCTAAATGGGATAGTAGCACAAGCCTGGGCCAGCAAAGGTCGGGGCAGTAGTTAAACGTGCTATCCCCATCGCTGCAACGCGGCTATACCAGCTTAGCTTAGCCTTTCATCCAGGCCTGTGAACGCATGACTCCCCCCAGATTCTGCAAGGTTTCCAGGCTTTGCTGGTGGATCTCTTCTGTCGGCGCAGCGCAGAGATCTTGTAGCACCGTGATTTGGAATCCGGCATCGTGCGCTTGCCGTGCGGTACTTTCTATTGCCAGTGGTGTGCTGATCCCGCCTATCAGCAAATGGTGGCAGCGGTGTTGCTGTAACCACGCTAACAAATTGTTACCGGCGAATGCACTGAGCGCTTTTTTTTCGAACTGAAGATCCTCGGTTTTTACTTCTAACCCGGCCAGCCAATGGCAGCCTCCGTTGCTTGAACGTAACGCACCGATGTGTTTGAGGTGATTGAACAACGGGGAATGAGGAGGAATATCGTGATAATCGTCGGCAAAACCGGTGCGTAACCAAATCACCGGAATTTTGCGTACCCGCGCATAGGCTGCGGCAGTATTAACATGCGCGATCACATCCCACGTCATGAGCTGCTCGCGGCAGTGATTCGCGCGTCCTTTAGGGCCAGCCAGATCTTCAATCAGGTCAATAATAATCAGCGCGGCGGACATACCTTCTCCAGAAAATAACTCTGCATCTCTTTATGATAAAAGGCCAAGTGTGATGCGTTGTGGAGGAAGTGTTGCCGGATATGTCCCCTGGATGAACGTTGTAGCACTCATCTTAATAGGTCCTGCTGATAGCGGTAGCCATCCCCCTCAGGAACGAAGGTCAAACGATGGGTAATACAGTGAGGTGCATCTTCCGCATGGTGCGAAACAAACAGTAACTGGGTCGAGCCTTGTTGGATCAGCACGTCCACGAAGCGCCTTACCAACTGACGGTTAAGCGGATCCAAACCTTGCAAGGGTTCATCAAGGATCAACAGCGCAGGGTGTTTCACCAGAGCCCGAGCGATCAGCGCCAGCCGTTGCTGGCCCCAGGAAAGGCTGTGGAACGGTGCGTCGCCCGAATGATCCAAACCGAGCAATGCAAGCCACTGCGAGGTCAACTGCTGTTGACGATCGGAGGCGGCCTGATAAATACCGATCGAATCAAAGAAACCGGAAAGAATGACGTTACGCACGCTTGCACTGACACGATAGTCCAGATGCAGGCTGCTGCTGACGTAGCCGATATGCCGTTTAATGTCCCAGATAGTTTCTCCGCTGCCTCGCCGACGGCCAAACAGTGTCAGATCGTTGCTGTAACCCTGCGGATGATCGCCTGTAATCAGGCTGAGCAGAGTAGATTTTCCCGCGCCATTTGGCCCGACGATCTGCCAATGTTCGCCAGGATTTACCTGCCAGCTAAGTTGGTTGAGGATGGGGCGATCGTTGTAACTGACCACACCATCGCGCAGGACGATCAAGGGCCGATCGCTGGGTAGACGAATAATCTGAGTGGGATCTTCGGTATCTGGCAGCGTCAGGCTGTTGAGGTTTTCGCTGTGCGCCAATTGGGCTACCAGCGCGTCGGCCATCACCTGTTCTCGTGGCCCTTGGCTGGTCAACGTACACTCTGCCAGTACACCGACCTGCTGAATAAAATCCGGGATCTCATCAAAGCGGTTGAGCACCAGCACCAGCGTATAGCCCTGTTGTGAAAGTTCATTCAGCAGGTTTGCCAACTGGGCGCGTGAATTGACGTCCAGCCCATCGAAGGGTTCATCAAGGATCAATAAATCCGGCTGAGGCATCAGGGCGCGGCAAAGTAGGGTTTTGCGTGTTTCACCGGTAGAAAGATACTTGAAGCGACGTGAAAGCAGGGGAGTAATACCAAATTGCGCGGCAAGCTGTGCACAACGGTGGGCATCTTTCACCTCCTCCTGAATGATTTCTGCCGTGGTGCGGCCGGTGTCGTCTTCGTCCGGGCTGAGCATATCGGTATTGTTGCGTTGCCATTCATCGCTGACCAGCTTTTGCAACTGCTCGAACGAAATCCGCACCACGTTGTGAAAATCACTGTGGCTTTCACCTTTCAATAACGTCAGCTCTCCGGCCAGCGCCCTGGCCAGGGCTGATTTACCGCTGCCATTCGCGCCGACGAAAGCCCAGCTGTCGCCGGATCTAATGTTCAGTTGATTCAGTTCTAGCGTTCGGGTGTCGCTTAAACGAAACGAACCTTGCGAAATTTGCAACGATGGCATTATCTGTTCCTTATTATGCAATTATTTTCCTTAGAAATAGGCGCATCAGGAAAAGATGTCAATCGGCAATACTGCAACGTGACGTTGCATTTAACACAACGTCGCGACAATCACGCGATCGGCATTGAACAAGGCCTGCACCGCCGCGCCCTGGCTAAGCTTCAACTGCGCTAACTCCTGGTTGTTGAGGGTGGCACACAGCGTTTCTCCACCGTCAAGCGTCAGCAGAACCTCACTGTGTTCGCTGCCCGGTTGGATGCTGGCCACGGTTGCGGGTAACGCATTATCTGCCAGCCCGGCCAAGGCCGGATCGCTACTGATCTTCACCCACGGTGCCTTGATTAATGCCAGGACCTCTTTGCCTGGCGTCAGTTGCAGCCGATCGGCGCTTTGCTGGGTAACGGCGGCGGTCAGACGAGTATGGCCATCGGCCAGCAGGAGACTGATATGCTGTTGAACCTGCTGGTGGTCGCGTTCAATAACGGTAGCGAAAAATTGGTTACGGGCACTGGTTTGCAATGAGAAGCGAGCGATCGCGGCCAGCAGGCTGTCTAACGGCAGATTATCTTGCTGTAAAACGTCGAAGGCTTTTTGCTGGATCTGTCCTAGCAGATCGTAAAGCTGGATCAGCCGCTGCCCGTAGTGGGTCACCTGCGCTCCGCCACCGCCTTTGCCACCGGTGGCGCGTTCCACTACCGTCTGCTCGGCCAACTGATTCATTTCATTAATCGCGTCCCAAGCGCTTTTGTAACTGATCCCTGCCAGTTTAGCGCCCTGGCTGATCGAACCTGTATGCACGACCTGCTTGAGCAAGGCGATGCGGCGTGGGTCAGCGAACAGCTTCTGCTGAAGTTTTAAGGTGAGAAGGATCTCGGCCTGCATATTTAACCCCGATTGGCTGTATCCCCGTGGTCTTTCAAGCGGCAGCCTGGCTGGTTGTCGTTTGAAATCCGCAGGGTATAAAGTGCTATTGTCGCTGATTTGGCCAAAAGCGCCAACTGAGCACGTTTCGCTGGTTACAAATTTCCCCTAGCCGTTAAAATAAGCGCGTTTTTGACCGTATTTTGGTTTACAGTAAATCCTACGCAGCCGTTTTAAAGGCAGTTAAGTGAGGCGACCATGTTAGAATTATTGAAAAGTCTGTTGTTTGCCGTGGTAATGGTGCCGGTCGTCATGGCCGTCATTCTTGGCCTGATCTATGCCTTGGGTGAAGTGTTCAACGTCTTCTCCAAAGTCGGCCATCCGAAAGAAAACCGCAGTTAATCCCCCCGATCTCAACGACCCGCTGATGTCTTTTGGCGGGTGTTTCTCAAGTTATGTCTCGCTTTGCCGATAAACCGCATGACAATCTTCTACATCGCGTTATATGATTTTTTACATAGCGTTTTGACGAAGGTTAACTTGCGGAGAAAACAATGAAACAGCAATGGATTAAATGGGTCGGTGGCGTAGCGCTGGCTTCTGGGCTGGTTGTGCAGGCTTCTGCGGCAGACAAAGTTACCGTGTTTGCTGCTGCTTCACTGACTAATGCGTTGCAAGATATCGCCACTGAGTATCAAAAAGGCAAAGAGGTGCAAATCGTATCTTCCTTTGCTTCCTCTTCAACGCTCGCTCGCCAGATTGAGCAAGGTGCACCGGCCGATATGTTTATCTCCGCTGACCAACAGTGGATGGATTACGCCATCGATAAACAACAGATAGTGAAAGATACACGTTACACTCTGTTGGGCAACGAATTGGTACTGATTGCCGCCAAGGCGTCTGAACAAGACAAAATCAAGATCAACAAACAAACCGATTGGGCCAAATTGCTGAACGGTGGCCGTCTGTCCGTGGGCGATCCCGATCACGTACCGGCCGGTATCTACGCCAAAGAAGCGTTGCAGAATCTCGGTGCCTGGACAACGCTGGAACCTCAACTGGCACGTGCCAATAACGTACGCAGCGCTATGGCGATGGTTGAGCGTGAAGAAGCGCCGCTGGGTATTGTTTACGGTTCTGATGCGGTAGCCAGCGATAAAGTGAAAGTGATCTCTACCTTCCCTGAAGACAGCCACAAGCCGGTTGAATACCCAATGGCGATTGTCAAAGGCCATCAGACTCCAGCCGTTACCGCTTTCTACGAGTACCTGAAAACGCCACAAGCGGCGGCTATTTTTGAACGTTACGGATTTACCCCACGGAAATGATGTTAAGCGAGTATGAATGGCAGGCCGTTGAACTGAGCCTGAAAGTCTCCAGCCTGGCGGTGATCTGCAGTTTGCCGCTGGGTATTTTGATGGCCTGGATCTTGGTGCGTTGCCATTTTCCCGGTAAATCTTTATTGGATAGCATCATTCACCTGCCGTTGGTCTTGCCGCCAGTGGTGGTGGGATATCTGTTGCTGATTGCCATGGGGCGGCGCGGCTTTATTGGGGAATGGCTGTACAATTGGTTTGGTTTCAGCTTCAGCTTCAGTTGGCGGGGCGCAGCTTTGGCCTCGGCCGTGGTGGCCTTCCCGCTGATGGTACGAGCCATCCGGCTGGCGCTGGAGGCGGTGGATGCGCGGTTGGAACAGGCTGCCCGAACGTTGGGGGCCAATCCATGGCGAGTGTTTTTCACCATCACCTTACCGCTGTCGTTGCCTGGCGTTATCGTTGGCGTGGTGTTGGCGTTTGCCCGTTCTTTGGGCGAATTTGGTGCCACTATCACCTTTGTTTCCAACATTCCCGGTGAAACACGCACCATCCCGCTGGCAATGTATACCCTGATAGAAACGCCAGGGGCAGAAGCGGCGGCGGCGCGTCTATGTGTGATCGCTATCGTGCTCGCACTGGCGGCACTGATGGTTTCTGAATGGCTGGCTCGCTGGGGCCGCAAGCGTATGGGCCTATAGATGCTAGAACTGGATTTTTCCCAACAGCTTGGCGATCTCAACCTTAACGTGCAGGCTACTTTGCCAGCGCAGGGGATTACGGCGATCTTCGGGCTTTCAGGGGCCGGTAAAACGTCCCTGATCAACGCCATTAGCGGCCTGACGCTGGTGCAACAGGGGCGGATTGTTCTTAATGGCCGTACGCTGGTGGATACCGCCAGCGGCATCTGTTTGCCACCGGAAAAGCGCCGCATCGGCTATGTTTTCCAGGATGCGCGCCTGTTCCCGCATTATCGCGTTCGTGGCAACCTGCAATACGGCATGGCGGCCAGTATGCGAGGTCAATTCGATAGTATCGTGGCGCTGCTGGGGATTGCGCCGTTGCTAAATCGCTTGCCATTGACCCTTTCAGGCGGTGAAAAACAGCGCGTGGCAATTGGCCGGGCGCTGCTTAGCGCACCTGAATTACTGTTGATGGATGAACCTCTGGCATCGCTCGATATGCCACGTAAGCGTGAGTTGCTGCCGTATCTTGAACGATTGGCACAGGACGTGAACATTCCAATCCTCTATGTCAGCCACAGTATGGATGAGATTTTGCGTCTGGCCGAGCAGGTGATGGTGCTGGATAAAGGCCAGGTGCGGGCGTTTGGTGGGTTGGAGACGGTCTGGGCCAGCAGTGCGCTGCGGCCTTGGTTACAACGCGAAGATCAGAGCAGCGTGTTGAGCGTGAGCGTGATTGAGCATCATCGGCGTTATGCCATGACGGCATTGGCGTTGGGCGATCAGCGTCTGTGGGTCGCGGGCATTGACTCCCCAATAGGTACCGGGTTGCGTATACGTATCCATGCTGCCGATGTTTCACTGGTGCTGCAACCACCAGCCAACAGCAGTATCCGCAACATCCTGCCCGCTAAAGTGGTGGAATGTCTGGATGTGGACGGCCAGGTTGAGGTGAAGCTGATGGTCGGGGAAAATGTTCTCTGGGCACGCATCACGCCCTGGGCACGTGACGATCTGGCAATAAAACCTGGTCAATGGCTCTATGCGCAGGTCAAGAGCGTATCGATCAGCCGTGAAGGCAACTGAAACTACCGGGAGAAGGAAAGCCGATTTCCTTCTCCCCTGTGAACATTAACCCAGAACCCGGGTGCGGATGACATCTGCAATACCCGGCTGCAGGTGATCGGCGATCACCAGGTCAGCGCGTTCTTTGATGGCATTATCGGCGTTACCCATGGCGACACCCAAACCAACGGCTTCCAGCATGCTCAGATCGTTGTAGTTATCACCAAAGGCGACCACCTGATCCATGCTAAACCCTTGCGATTCCACCCACTGTTGCAGGCGTTTACCCTTACTGTTACCGCCTTTGGCGATGTCCACCTGATCGTGCCACGACCATTCGCAGGCCAGACCAAGCTCTTTCTCTACCGTTTCGGCAAAGCTGCGTAGCGCGGGGATATCGCCGTGCGACGTAGCGAACTTCCAGATGGCCTGTGCATCGTCAGCCGCTTGCGTGAGGCTGTTTACCTGCAACAGCGTGGGACGTTGCGCGACTGGCAGGGTATCTGCCCAGGCCAGCGAGCGGATCACATGGCCGCTCGGCTCTTGATATAACATGGCATCATCCACGTACATCAGGCCGTGAATGTTGCTCTGCTTCAGCATCTGTAGGACCAATTTGGCTTGCTCTTTCGCCAGGGGATCGGCAGCCAGCACTTTTTTCTGCTGGAAATCGTACAGGTAGGTCCCGTTACAGCAAATGGCTGGGGTATCAATCTGCAGTGCCTGATAAAAAGGATGAATGGCAACGTGATGGCGGCCAGTGACTACCACCACTTTTACTCCGGCGGCGCGTGCTTCCGCCAGTGCGGCCAATGACTGCGGTAAGATACGTTTCTGGTTGTCCAGCAGGGTGCCGTCCAAGTCGAGGGCGATAATTCGGTAGCTCATAGTCATCCCATTATGATTATCCCCTTCCTCTTTCACGTTGTAGCCCTGCCAAGCCACAGGCCGGAGTCAACATGAAAGCGAAGGGGTATAGCAAGAAAATTAACCCGATGGTACACCGGATAGCCGTTCGATAAAACTGCGTTGAACGCTAGGGTTGTCATGCCACGGATGTCAGGTAAGCTAGAACAAACCGTAAAACTGAAACCGGTTACTCTTTCTCATTTAAGGAGAACAAATGAAGCAAATCGTTTATGTCGCTAGCCCGGAAAGCCAGCAGATCCACGTTTGGCAGTTGGACGACAAGGGCGCGTTGGCGCTGCTACAAACGGTCGATGTACCGGGGCAGGTGCAACCGATGGCTATCCACCCGGACAGAACCCATCTGTATGTTGGGGTGCGCCCGGCATTTGGTATCGTCAGCTATCGTATTGCAGGCGATGGCACGTTGCAGGAAGCCGGTATGGCGCCGTTGCCCGGAGGCCCGACTCATATCTCGACCGATTTGCAAGGCCGTTATCTGTTCTCTGCCTCCTACAGCGGTAACTGTGCCAGCATCAGCCCGATTGGTCATGATGGCATCGTGGGCGCGCCGATCCAGCAAATTGATGGCCTGACCGCGCCGCACTCGGCCAATATTGACCCGACCAATCAGTTGTTGCTGGTGCCGTGCCTGAAAGAGGACCGTATTCGCCTGTTTAACCTGAGCCTGGAAGGTAAATTGACGCCGCATAGCCAGGAAGCCGTAGCGACAGCGGCTGGCGCAGGCCCGCGCCATATGGCGTTTCATCCCAATGACAAATTCGCCTATTGCGTGAATGAGTTGGACGGTACGGTGGATGTGTTCGCCATCAGTGATAACGGCGGTAAATATACACTGGTGCAAACGCTGGATGTGATGCCTGCCGATTTCTCCGGCACCCGCTGGGCGGCGGATATTCACCTCACGCCAAATGGCCGCTTCTTGTATACCAGCGATCGCACCGCCAGCATCCTGACGATTTTCAGCGTGTCTGAAGACGGCGGCAAGATTACGCTCGTGGGCCACCATGCCACGGAAGAGCAGCCGCGAGGGTTTAATATCGATCACAGTGGTCGGTTCGTGATTGCTGCCGGGCAGAAATCTGGCCATATTGGCGTTTATCAGATTGATCACAATAGCGGTAAGTTGACGGATTTGGCACGTTATCCGGTCGGGCGTGGCCCTATGTGGGTGAGCGTGTTGGCTAAATAGTGTGTGATAGGGGCGAAACGCTTCGCCCCCTAACGTCTCTCAGCTGTATTTTACCGTCAGCGTCGCCTTGCCAAGGCTGTGGAAATGAATATTAAAGCCGACCATCGCGCCGCTGGCTTCTTCATCCACCGGAATGTTCTCCACGTCCAGTGCATGGACGGTGAAGTGATAGCGGTGGCTTTCACCTTGCGGCGGTGCTGCGCCACCATAGCCCGCTTTGCCGAAGTCGGTACGCGTTTGAATTGCACCCTTTGGCAGCTCAGGTTTGCCTGAACCGGCTCCCTGAGGCAGTTCGCGTACGTCTGCCGGGATATTGGCGACTACCCAGTGCCACCAGCCGGAGCCGGTAGGTGCATCGGGATCGTAAACCGTTATGGCAAAGCTTTTGGTGCCTTCAGGTACGCCATCCCAGGCGAGATGGGGGGAAAGATTATCCCCGTGATAACCCATGCCGTTAAACACCTGCCGTTCCGGCATTTTTGCGCCGTCTTGCAGATCGTTGCTGTGCAAACGAAAAGCCATAATCACTCCCAGTTGTCTAAAATACCGAGCCTTTAAGCTAGATCGTTTTGTCGCAACAATACAACCCTATACTCGTCATACTTCGCTGGCTGCACCCCGTTACGCGGCTCAAGTCTGGGCCCGCTCTGGTGCTGTTCAAAACGCATGGCGTTTTTGTCCTGCCACTCAAATTATTTCGCTGTATATGGCTGGTGTTTTGGTCACGCTGCTGCTGCGGCGGCGATCGCTGCTGTCAGGCGTGAAAGCTGCTCTGGCGTAATGATATAAGGCGGCATCAGATAAATCAGTTTACCGAATGGCCGGATCCACACGCCTCGTTCGACAAATCCGCGTTGCAGCAATGCCACATCTACCGGTTGGCGCATTTCCACTACGCCAATAGCGCCAAGAACCCGTACGTCCGCCACGTTAGGCAGCATGGTCAGCGGCAGCAACTGTTGTTTCAACTGTGATTCAATGGCGGCAACTTGCTGCTGCCAACGATTTTCTTCCAATAATGTCAGACTGGCGCAGGCCACCGCACAGGCTAACGGATTCCCCATAAAGGTTGGCCCGTGCATAAAGCAACCTGCGGCCCCATTGCTGAGTGTTTCTGCCACATGGCGCGTTGTCAAGGTGGCGGAAAGCGTCATATAGCCCCCGGTCAACGCTTTCCCCAGGCAGAGAATATCCGGTACGACATCGGCATGTTCACAGGCAAACAGCTTGCCGGTGCGGCCAAATCCGGTAGCAATCTCATCGGCGATCAGCAGGATCTGGTGGCGATCGCATAGTTCACGCACGCGTTTCAGATAGGTCGGATGATAGATGCGCATCCCGCCTGCGCCTTGCACGACAGGTTCCAGGATCACGGCGGCAATCTCACCGGCGTGTTGCTCCAGCAATGCGTTAAACGGGGCGATATCCTGTTCGTTCCAGGGCTCATCAAAGCGGCATTGGGGCGCAGTGGCAAACAGGTGTGAGGCAAGATAGCCCTGATACAGGCTATGCATGGAGTTATCCGGATCGCAGACTGACATGGCGCCAAAGGTATCACCGTGGTAACCGTGGCGTAGGGTGAGAATTCGCTGCCGCCGCTCCCCACGGGCCTGCCAATATTGCAGTGCCATCTTCATTGCCACTTCCACGGCAACTGAACCGGAATCGGCCAGAAACACGCACTGCAGGGCTTCCGGCGTCATCGCAACCAGCTTGCGGCACAGCGCAACGGCGGCAGGATGGGTAATGCCACCGAACATGACGTGCGACATTTTCTCAAGCTGTTGCGTTGCGGCCTGATTCAACTGCGGATGATTGTAACCATGAATGGCCGCCCACCAGGAAGACATCCCATCGACCAATAGGCGGCCATCGGCCAGTTGTAGCTCGACGCCGCTTGCCGCCGTCACCGGATAACAGGGCAGAGGCTGCGTCATTGATGTGTAAGGATGCCAGATATGGCGCCGATCAAATTCAATATCGCAGGCAGAAAGTGACATTAATCGTAAACCAAAATTTAATAGAATGGTTGACAGTATATCCGCAATATTTACACTGACGAGACTTTTTTCACTTTTGGAGACGCCGTCAATGGCCGATCGCATTCACTGGACAGTGGGGCAAGCCCAGGCCCTGTTTGATAAACCGTTGCTCGAACTGTTGTTCGAGGCGCAAAGTGTTCACCGTCAGCATTTTGACCCGAAGCAGGTGCAAGTCAGCACGTTACTGTCGATCAAGACAGGGGCGTGTCCGGAAGATTGCAAATACTGTCCGCAAAGCTCGCGTTATAAAACCGGCCTGGAAGCTGAACGGTTGATGCAGGTGGAACAGGTATTGGAATCTGCACGTAAGGCCAAAGCGGCGGGCTCAACCCGGTTCTGTATGGGCGCTGCCTGGAAGAACCCACACGAGCGCGATATGCCTTATCTGCAGCAGATGGTGCAGGGCGTCAAAGCCATGGGCATGGAAACCTGCATGACGCTGGGCACGCTGGACGGTAACCAGGCAGAACGTCTGGCCGAAGCCGGGTTGGACTATTACAACCATAACCTGGATACCTCGCCAGAATTCTACGGCAACATTATCACTACCCGCAGCTATCAGGAGCGTCTGGATACTTTAGATAAAGTGCGTAACGCAGGGATCAAGGTTTGTTCCGGCGGGATTGTCGGGCTGGGTGAAACGGTGCGTGACCGTGCCGGGCTGTTAGTGCAACTGGCCAATCTGCCCAAACCCCCAGAGAGTGTGCCGATCAACATGTTGGTAAAAGTGAAGGGGACACCGCTGGCTGATAATGATGACGTGGATCCGTTCGATTTTATCCGCACTATCGCTATTGCCCGCATCATGATGCCGACCTCCTATGTTCGTTTATCAGCCGGTCGTGAGCAGATGAGCGAGCAGACCCAGGCCATGTGCTTTATGGCGGGGGCCAACTCCATCTTCTATGGTTGCAAGTTGCTGACTACGCCAAACCCGGAAGAAGACAAGGATATGCAACTGTTCCGCAAGCTGGGGTTGAACCCGCAACAAACCGCCACCGAACGGGGTGATAACCAGCAACAGCAGGTATTGACCGAGCAACTGTTGCATGCCGACACCGCTGAATTTTACAACGCGGCGCTGTAATGAGCTGGCAGCAACGTATCGAACTGGCGCTGGAAGAGCGGCAACAAGCAGCAGCCTATCGTCAACGGCAGGTGAATCAGGGCGGCAATGGCCGCCATCTGCAACTCAACGGCCAACGCTATCTCAACTTTTCCGGTAATGACTATCTGGGGCTCAGCCAGCATCCAGAGGTGATCGCTGCCTGGCAACAGGGAGCGGAGCGTTACGGCGTAGGGAGCGGTGGCTCAGGCCACGTCACTGGTTTCTGTCATGCTCACCATGAGCTGGAACAACAACTGGCTGATTGGCTGGGTTACCCGCGTGCGCTGCTGTTTATTTCTGGCTATGCGGCCAATCAGGCACTCTTGGCCGCCTTAATGCAGGCTGACGATCGCATCCTGGCAGATAAGCTCAGCCATGCGTCACTGGTGGAAGCGGCCACTCACTCACCGGCACAACTGCGGCGTTTTCGTCACAATCAACCGCAGGCATTGGCTGCGTTGCTACAAAAGAAATGCGTAGGCCAGCAACTGGCGATCACCGAAGGCGTCTTCAGCATGGATGGCGACAGTGCGCCATTGGCTGAACTGCACCGGTTGACACAACAGGCGGGGGCCTGGCTGATGGTGGACGACGCACACGGCATTGGCGTGCGTGGCGAGGAGGGGCGCGGCAGTTGCTGGCAGCAAGGAGTACATCCGGAAGTGCTGGTGGTGACCTTTGGTAAGGCCTTTGGTGTCAGCGGTGCCGCCATATTGTGCGATCACTCCCTGGCGGAATACCTGCTGCAATTTGCCCGCCATCTGATTTACAGCACGGCCATGCCGCCAGCCCAGGCCTGTGCCTTGCAAGAGGCGCTTCGTTGTATCCAGCAAGGGGATGAGTTACGTCGTCAATTGCAAAATCATATCCAGCAGTTCCGCGCAGGAGTGGCCAGCCTGCCGTTGACGTTAACTGACTCAGATACCGCCATCCAACCGCTACTGGTTGGGGATAATCAGCAAGCGCTTGATTTAGCACAGCGTCTGCGTGAGCAGGGGCTGTGGGTCAGCGCTATCCGTCCACCGACGGTACCACCCGGAGGGGCTCGGTTACGCATTACGCTTACGGCGGCACATCAACCACAGGATATAGCACGTTTGTTGGAGGTGTTGCATGACATCTGCCTTTGATGCGGTGAACAAGCAGGCGGTCGCCTCGGCCTTCAGTCGTGCCGCCGCGAGCTATGATGCCGCAGCGTTGTTGCAGCGAGAAGTTGGTGAACGCTTACTGGGGATGGGGGAGAACCACCCTGGTGAGGTTTTGCTGGATGCAGGTTGTGGCACCGGCTATTTCAGCCGTCGTTGGCGCGAACGGGGTAAAAAGGTTACCGCGCTTGATCTGGCTCCCGGCATGCTGGCATTTGCCCGCCAGCAGCAGGCGGCAGATCACTATCTGTTGGGCGATATTGAGCACATCCCTTTGCCTTCTGGCTCGGTAGACATCTGTTTCAGCAGCCTGGTGGTGCAATGGTGCAGCGATTTACCCCGTGCGCTGGCGGAATTGTATCGGGTTACTCGCCCTGGTGGCCTGATCCTTTTTTCCACTCTGGCCCAGGGGGCACTGTATGAATTAGGTGATGCCTGGCAGCAGGTGGATGGCGAGCGTCATATTAATAATTTCCTGCCGCCCGCACAGATCGCAGACATTTGTCAGCCCTATCGGCACCAGCTTGAGGCGATTTGGCAAACCCTTGATTACCCGGATGTGATGACGCTGATGCGTTCGTTAAAAGGGATCGGTGCCACACACCTGCATCAGGGGCGCGAGGCAGGGTTACTCTCCCGCCAGCGCTTGAACGCGTTGCAGGCTGCCTATCCTTGCCGAAATGGGCGGTTTCCACTCAGTTATCATCTGGTTTATGGAGTAATTTATCGTGATTAAACGCTGGTTTGTCACTGGCACCGACACCGAAGTGGGGAAAACCGTGGCCAGCAGTGCCTTGCTGCAGGCCGCCAGCGCGGCAGGATGGCGCTGCGTAGGGTACAAACCGGTAGCTTCAGGCAGTGAGATGACCCCTGATGGATTGCGCAACAGTGATGCGTTGGCTTTGCAGAGGAACAGTAGCGTGGCGCTGGATTACGCCGTAGTGAATCCTTACACCTTTGCCGAACCGACCTCGCCGCATATTGTCAGTCAGGCTGAAGGGCGGCCTATCTCTCTGGCGCAGCTTTCCAGCGGTTTACGCCACCTTGAGCAACAAGCCGACTGGCTGCTGGTAGAAGGGGCAGGAGGCTGGTTTACCCCTCTCAGCGAGCAGCACACTTTTGCCGATTGGGTACAGCAGGAACAGTTACCGGTGATCCTGGTGGTCGGGATTAAGCTGGGATGCATCAACCATGCGTTACTGACAGCTCAAGCCGTGCAGCAGGCAGGGTTGACCCTGGCGGGTTGGATAGCCAATGACATTAGCGAACCTGGCCGACGCCATCAGGAATATCTGGCCACGCTTTGCCGCAGCTTGTCAGCTCCCTTGCTAGGTGAGATCCCCTATCTGCCGCAGATAGAGCAACAGCGGTTGGGGCAATATCTGGATTTATCCCTGCTGAGGTGTTGAGTCAACGGGGCGAAGAGGGCGTTCAGACGGGGTGACAAAGGACGCTCATTAAGGATAGCGCACCGAGGGGGCCTCGTGGCGTAAGTCACCAGAGCCCCCTCGGTGCGCGAAGTAAAAAAACACATTGCCATTAACCACTGCAGTTCCCTGATGGGACGCGTTATTTATACCGCCAGATAGGCTTTAATCAACGTTTCATCCAACTCCTCCAATAAACCATCTGCCACGTTACGGCCTTTATCCATCAGGCAGAAGCGATCTGCCAGCTGGCGTGCGAAGGGCAGTTTGTGTTCTACCAGCAGAATAGTCATCCCCAGTTCACGGTTCAGTTTATGGATAACGTGACCAAGCTCTGTCACCAGTGAGGGAGGGATACCTGCGGTCGGCTCATCAAGGATCAGCAGTTCTGGTTCCAGTACCAGCGCTCGGCTTATCGCCAGTTGCTGTTGTTCACCCTCGCATAAATCACCCGCGCGACGCCAGCGCATTGCCTGAAGATGAGGGAACAGGTGATAAATAATGGGGGGAATACGCCGGGTTTTATCTTTTCCAGCCAGGAGAGCCACCTGCAGATTCTCTTCTACGCTCAGTTGGGAAAAGATCTGCCGCCCTTGGGGCACGTAACCAATTCCCAGCAACGCACGGTTTTCCACCGGTTGCTGTAGCAGATTCTGTGGAGGTTCATCTATTGGTTGCCAGATCATGCTGCCGCTGACGATCGGCAGATGTCCCATAATACAATTGACCAGCGTGGTCTTGCCTACTCCATTACGGCCAAGCAACAGGGTACACTGCCCACGTGGCAGCTCAAGGCTCAGGTCCCACAGTGTATGATTCTGCCCATAATATTGATTCACCGCACGTAAGCTTAGCATTTGGCATTCTCCTCAAAGACGGGTTTCACGCATGGATAAGGTGTTCCACTGCCGTTCTCCTGCTGAAAGCATCAGCGTTTTCCCGAGTGTGGCGTCGTCCAGAATAAAATGCCGACCTGATACGCTGGATGAGGGGATACAGGTTTTGGCTAACAGTCATCTTTATCGTTAAAAATTGAGGTTATCGTTCAACTGTGGGGGCTATTGTGTTTTTAGTCGCTTATTCCCAGAAGATGGCCGAGGATTTTCAATAGCGGTTTCTGCCAAAATAGTCGCAGTAACCCTTATGTAAAACTGTCTTGCAAATCCCAGGCCAAGGTCTTTTGCGCAACGGAAAAGTTGGAACTGTTATTGTTTTGTTAACGCTTTCGGGCGGCCGTAGCTCACGCTGGGCACTGGGTACAAGAAAAACGAGAAGTTAACCTGAGGCTTTTTTGCACTGTTATGGTGCTGTGAGGGAAGCAAATGGTGCAAGCCTTGAGCATTGTTGCCGCAACAGGCTTGGCAAGCGCCAATAAAGACCGTCACATCATTTTGGCAATCACCTCTTTTAGTATTAATCGTCATAACCAAAGCAAAAAAATTGTCAAAAAATAACTAAAAAAACGGTTTCAGTGGCATTTTGAGGTGAAAAGCGTTCTTTCCGTAACTCCCGCCCCCCATGGGGTGATGTGAGTTATCCACTATTCCTGTGGATAACCTTGTGCATTATACTTAGAAAAGCGTCCTAAACAGAGAGCGGGCGCGGGTTGTGACTCTATTGCCCGCATTCTCGTCTTTTTAATAAAAGCAATAAATATCAATAAGTTATTTAAAATCAAGCAAGCCTGTTGTCGTTAGGTGTTCTGCGAGTGGTTTTTCGTCAATGTGCTATCAAAAAGTTAATTTGTGACAGAATCTGGGGATAAGATGATGGTTGACAATAAAAATGTCATGGTGATGTAACCTTGGCGGTGCACTTGTGCCCTGCAAATGAACGTTAGGCGAAGTCTTGCCATTGCCCCACCGGTTGTCGCAGTGCTAAAAGCGCATCACGGGTGTTCTTGTGTGATGAAGAGGCGCAGTCAGACATCATAAATCTGCTTGAAGCTGGTTTTATATCCAGTATCATAGATGCTGGCGGAAATCCTCAGCGCTTTCCATAATTAGGGGCTGCTTCCGGCAGCGTTCAAATCTGTCACAGACCGATTCGTGTCATCCCAGTCACTGCGAGGAGGAGTCCTTTTCCTTACCGCCTAAGCTGCACAATGAAAGATGAAGGGGATATGAGCAAACTTTTCAAACTGCACTCAGAGTTCAAACCGGCTGGCGATCAGCCAGAAGCTATCCGCAAGTTGGAAGAAGGGCTGGAAGACGGCTTGGCACATCAGACGTTGCTGGGGGTAACCGGTTCAGGCAAGACCTTTACGATCGCGAATGTGATCGCCGACCTCAACCGGCCAACCATGGTGCTGGCACCGAACAAGACGCTGGCAGCGCAGCTCTATGGTGAGATGAAAGAGTTCTTCCCTGAGAATGCGGTCGAATACTTTGTCTCCTACTACGACTATTACCAGCCAGAAGCCTATGTACCCAGCTCTGATACTTTTATCGAGAAGGACGCGTCGGTAAACGAACACATCGAACAGATGCGCCTGTCAGCGACCAAGGCATTGCTGGAGCGGCGTGATGTGGTGGTCGTGGCATCGGTTTCCGCAATCTACGGCCTGGGCGATCCGGATCTTTACCTGAAAATGATGCTGCACCTGACCAAGGGCATGATTATCGATCAGCGTTCGATCCTGCGCCGTTTGGCAGAGCTGCAATATACCCGCAACGATCAGGCGTTCCAGCGCGCGACCTTCCGCGTACGTGGCGAAGTGATCGACATCTTCCCGGCGGAATCCGATGAACTGGCGCTGCGTGTTGAACTGTTCGACGAAGAAGTTGAACGTCTGTCACTGTTTGATCCGCTCACCGGCCAGATTGCGCAGACGGTGCCGCGTTTCACCATCTACCCTAAATCTCACTATGTTACCCCGCGGGAGCGCATTGTGCAGGCGATGGAAGAGATCAAGGTAGAGCTGGCGCAGCGACGTAAAGTGCTGCTGGAAAACAACAAGCTGCTGGAAGAACAGCGTTTGTCACAGCGCACCCAGTTCGATCTGGAGATGATGAACGAGCTGGGTTACTGTTCCGGCATTGAAAACTACTCACGCTATCTCTCTGGCCGTGGCGAGGGAGAGCCGCCGCCAACATTGTTCGACTACCTGCCTGCAGACGGGTTACTGGTGGTGGATGAATCCCACGTCACCATTCCACAGATTGGTGGCATGTACAAAGGTGACCGTTCGCGTAAAGAAACGCTGGTGGAATATGGTTTCCGCCTGCCTTCGGCGCTGGATAACCGGCCAATGCGTTTTGAAGAATTTGAAGCGTTGGCACCGCAGACCATATATGTGTCTGCTACGCCGGGTAAATATGAACTGGAGAAATCCGGCGGCGAGATTATCGATCAGGTTGTCCGCCCAACTGGCCTGTTGGATCCGGAAGTGGAAGTTCGTCCGGTCACGACTCAGGTCGACGATCTGCTGTCCGAAATCCGCAAGCGTGTCGCCATCAACGAACGTGTTCTGGTCACTACGCTGACCAAACGTATGGCAGAAGATTTAACGGAATACCTGGAAGAACATGGGGAACGGGTGCGTTATCTGCATTCGGATATTGATACGGTAGAGCGTGTCGAGATCATTCGTGATTTGCGCCTGGGTGAGTTCGATGTGTTGGTGGGGATCAACCTGTTAAGGGAAGGCCTGGACATGCCAGAGGTGTCGCTGGTGGCGATTCTGGACGCGGACAAAGAAGGGTTCCTACGTTCTGAGCGTTCGCTGATCCAGACCATCGGCCGTGCGGCGCGTAACCTCAATGGTAAAGCGATCTTGTACGGTGACAGGATCACCGACTCCATGGCCAAGGCGATTGGCGAAACGGAACGTCGCCGTGCCAAACAGCAAGCGCATAACGAAGCCCACGGCATTGTCCCCCAGGGGTTGAACAAGAAGATCTCCGATATCCTGCAGCTTGGGCAACCGAGCACGCGAGGCAAGCACAAAGGGAAGGGCAAAGCGGCAGAGAGTGCGGCGCAATATCGCCACCTCACGCCAAAAGCGCTGGAGCAGAAAATCCAGGAGCTGGAAGGCAAAATGTATTCTCACGCGCAGAATCTGGAGTTCGAACAGGCTGCCGCTGTGCGTGATGAAATCCACCAGCTACGCGAGCAGTTTATTGCACTGTCATAACCAGCGGGGGGCTTATACCCCCTGCAATTTTGCTTGCTGTGGAGCGGCTTGCTGATTAAGGTAGGCGCCCCGAACATTGAGACGAGTCGCCTTCATGAGTACAAACCTGTCCAAAGACCCATTACACGGCATCACGCTTGAACAGTTATTGAACAAGCTGGTGGAGCATTATGGCTGGAGTGGCTTGGCTGAACGCATCCGCATCAACTGTTTCAGTAGCGATCCCAGCATCAAGTCCAGCCTCAAATTTTTACGCCGCACCCCGTGGGCACGCAAGCAGGTGGAAGATCTTTATATCAGTACTGTCAGCGACAACCCTTGGCACCGCGGCAGGGACTAAGCGCGAGCGGCCAGTTCCACTAGCGCCCGATCCAGTGCCTGGCGCAGTAACCGGCGATCGTGGCGGTAAGGAATATCGCTGGCTTCCAGCGGTTGCTTGACCACGATGCGATCCTGTATTTCATGGGTATCTACTGCGGGGCCAACAATCACCGCATCAATCATTTTGCGTCCGACCTTCTCTTCCATCAGCGCCAGTTTGTCTTTCAGCGTCAGTGCGGCGGCAGCGACGCTCAGTTCACGACCCAGATTGCCGATGTACACCATATTGGCGCTACTGCGCCGTAAGGCCTGAGTCAGATCTTCAAGCAGCAACAGTGGCATCAGGCTGGTCAGGAAACTCCCAGGTCCAATCAGGATCAGCTCGGCTTGTGCGATGGCTTCCACCGCTTCACGCGTGGCATGCACCGGTGGGGAGAGCATCAGCTCTTGCGGCATATGCAGCAGTTGATCGATATTCACCTCGCCGTAAACCTGGTGGCCTTCGTGGTCATGCGCCATCAGATCTACCGGTTGTTCCGACATCGGGATCAGCGCCGCGTCGACCTTCAACAGGCTACGCACCAGGTTGATCGCATCCAGTGGGCGCACGCTAAGATGATCCAGGGCTTTCAGCATCAGATTACCCAGGTTATGTCCTGCCAGCTCCCCGTTACCGTTGAAGCGGTATTCAAACATGGCAGAGGCGACGCTAGGTTCAGTGATGAGCTGATTGAGGCAATTACGGGTATCACCCCAGGCAATACCTCCTTCGGAGCGGCGGATGCGGCCAGTAGAACCGCCGTTATCGGTAGTCGTGACGATACCGGTCAAACGAGAACCCAATGACGACAACGCTGACATGACACGGCCAAGACCATGGCCACCACCCAGTGCCACAACCCGATCAAGATCGGCCAGGGTACGATTACGCATAAAATTCCTTAACTCAGAGAGTGCCTGCATAAAGTAGCGGATTTGGCATAAAAACGCGATATGCCCGTCATACTTCACGTAACGGCGATGTGACTACCTTCAGTGACTTGGCCTATTCGTGAGCTTTTGCCCCAGTCACATGGTTATCTATGCGCCTGCGAATTTTTGAGCCTGCCCCCATTATTTGGGAGATAAAGAGGGATTTGCGTGATTCTGGTCAATTCTTCTGCGTAACCGTCGTTTATTATGGTTATCACAGCCTGGGAATGTGAAAAAACGCTGTATACACAGATATATAGCGTAAATGTGCGTTGGCTATCGCGTTTGTTTAGCGCTAGAATTCTCAGGAAAACCACGGTTTCGTTTCAACTACTGAAGGTAGCGGGGACGAGATCAAAACTCCTAGCCTTTGTACCTACGTTGTTTTTCGGATCAATAAGGTGCCTGGGCCGTGGCGATGTCAGCCACCAGGGTGCAGAGTGGAAACGCTCGCATCTCCCGATTTGGAAGGTGTTAAGGTGCCGCAACTCATTGATGCTTTTGAGCGCAAATTCTATTATTTACGCCTGTCGATCACCGACGTGTGCAACTTTCGTTGCACCTACTGTCTGCCGGACGGTTATAAACCGAGCGGTAGCCCCAAAACCTTCCTCTCATTGGATGAAATTCGCCGTGTCAGCCGTGCGTTTGCTGAACTGGGGACTGAAAAAGTCCGTTTGACCGGGGGCGAACCTTCTCTGCGTCGTGATTTTATCGACATCATTGCTGCCGTGCGTGAAAACCCGGCGATCCGTACTCTGGCCGTTACCACCAATGGTTATCGTCTGGCTCGTGACGTAGCGAGCTGGCGTGAAGCCGGGCTCACGGCGATCAACGTCAGCGTCGACAGCCTCGATCCACATCAGTTTCGTGCCATCACCGGTCAGGACAAGTTCCGTCAGGTGATGGAGGGGATTGATGCCGCCTTTGACGCCGGTTACAGCAAAGTGAAGGTGAACGCCGTGCTGATGCGTGACGTCAATCACCAGCAACTGGCCAGTTTCCTTGGCTGGATCAAGACTCGCCCTATCCAACTGCGTTTTATCGAACTGATGGAAACCGGTGATGGCAGTGAGCTGTTCCGTAAGCACCATATTTCTGGCGCAGTGATCCGCCAGCAGTTGGAACAGCAAGGGTGGCAGTTGCAGCCGCGTGGCCGTAGCGATGGTCCGGCACAGGTCTTCAGCCATCCGGATTACCTGGGGGAAGTCGGTTTGATCATGCCGTATGAAAAAGATTTCTGTGCCAGTTGCAACCGCCTGCGGGTTTCTGCCATTGGCAACCTGCATCTGTGCCTGTTTGGTGAACAAGGCATTACCCTGCGCGATCTGTTGGCGGACGACGGCCAATTGGAACAGTTAAAGATGCGTATTCAGGGGGGCCTGCAAAGCAAGAAGCAGACCCACTTCCTGCATCAGGGTAACAGCGGTATAACACAGAACTTATCGTTTATTGGCGGCTGATATCCGCCGGTTTCAAGCCATCGCGTTGTTGGGTTGCGCGCGGCTGGCGGTAACGCGACATCGACTGGGTATCGACAACTGGGAGCCTATTGCGCTATGAGCCATACCAGCAATGAATTTATTGCGGCAAAGATTGCCATTCTGACCGTTTCAGACCGCCGTACAGCAGCGGAAGACACCTCTGGCCAGTATCTGCAGGAAGCCGCGCAGGAGGCGGGTCACCAGGTGGTGGCGCGAGCGTTGGTCAAAGACAATATTTATCAGATCCGTGCGCAGGTTTCCGCGTGGATAGCCAGCGATGATGTGCAGGCGGTGTTGATTAGTGGCGGCACCGGTTTTACCTCTGGGGACAACACGCCAGAAGCGTTGCTGCCGCTGTTTGATCGCGAGATCGAAGGGTTTGGTGAACTGTTCCGCATGGTATCGTTTGAAGAGATCGGCACATCGACCATTCAGTCTCGCGCCCTGGCCGGTATGGCCAACCAGACGGTAATCTTCGCCATGCCGGGGTCTACCCGCGCCTGCCGTACCGCCTGGGAACGTATTATTGAAGAGCAGTTGGACGCGCGTCATCGCCCGTGCAACTTCTTACCTCACTTAAAGAAGTAATCTATGACACAGCTAACTCATATTAACGCCGCGGGCGAAGCACATATGGTTGATGTTTCGGCTAAGGCCGAAACCGTACGCGAAGCGCGTGCAGAAGCCTTTGTGGAAATGCAGGCGACGACGTTGGCGATGATTATCGACGGCAGTCACCATAAAGGTGACGTGTTCGCGACGGCGCGGATTGCCGGTATTCAGGCGGCGAAGCGCACCTGGGAGCTGATCCCCCTTTGCCATCCGCTGATGCTGAGCAAAGTGGAAGTCCAACTTGAAGCACAGCCGGAATTTAACCGCGTGCGTATTGAAACCTGCTGCCGCCTGACCGGTAAAACCGGCGTTGAGATGGAGGCGCTGACAGCGGCTTCGGTGGCGGCGTTGACCATTTACGACATGTGCAAAGCGGTGCAGAAGGATATGGTGATAGGCCCGGTACGGCTGCTTGCGAAAAGCGGCGGCAAATCCGGCGATTTTAAGGTGGGAACATGATTACCATTCTGTTTTTCGCGCAGGTGCGCGAGCTGGTTGGCACCGGCATGCTGAGCTTACCGGCGGAATATCAAACGGTAGAAGCGTTGCGTCAGGCACTGTGTGAACGCGGCGAGCGCTGGGCGCTGGCGCTGGAGTCCGGCAAATTGCTGATGGCGGTCAACCAGTCGCTGGTGGCGGCGGAACATCCGCTGCGCGCCGGTGATGAAGTCGCCTTCTTTCCACCGGTAACCGGAGGTTAACCGTGGAAAATACGCGTATCCGCGTCGGCCATGCGCCGTTTAACGTCGGAGAAGAATATCAGTGGTTGGCCCAGTGTGATGATGATGGTGCGGTTGTCACCTTTACCGGCAAAGTACGTAATCATAATCTAGGTGATAACGTCAGCGCGTTGTCGCTGGAGCACTATCCGGGTATGACCGAAAAGGCGCTGGAAGAGATTGTTGCTGAAGCCCGTTCTCGCTGGCCACTGCAACGCGCGACGGTGATCCACCGCATTGGCGATCTGTTCCCCGGTGATGAGATCGTCTTTGTCGGCGTGACGGGGGCACACCGTAGCCAAGCCTTTGAGGCGGCCGAGTTCATCATGGATTATCTGAAAACCCGTGCGCCATTCTGGAAACGTGAGGCGACCGGGCAGGGAGATCGCTGGGTAGAAGCCCGCGATTCAGATAAGCAGGCAGCCAAGCGTTGGTAAATCATGCTTCAACAAATCTCTTTGCCAGTTTCGTATCATGTTTTATGTGATACGCTTACTAATGGCAGGGGATGTTCCCCGAACCCCGAAACTCATCACAGTAAAAGGTAACCGTCATGGACCGATATCCACGCAATGGTTCAATTGTTGAACGTGCCAACAGCGGCATTCAGGCTTATATGGCGCAGGTTTATGGCTGGATGACGTGCGGCTTGCTGTTGACCGCATTTGTCTCCTGGTACGCCGCGAATACGCCTGCGATCATCAACTTCATTTTCTCCAGCCAGATCACCTTCTTTGGCTTGATTATTCTGCAACTGGGGTTGGTATTTGTGATTTCCGGCATGGTGAACCGCCTGAGCGGCACCGTGGCAACCGGGCTGTTTATGCTTTATTCGGCGCTGACCGGGTTGACGCTCTCCAGCATCTTCATTGCTTATACCTATAGCTCAATCGCCAGCACTTTCGTGGTCACTGCGGGGATGTTCGGTGCCATGAGCCTGTATGGCTACACCACCAAACGCGACCTGAGCGGTTTCGGCAGTATGCTGTTTATGGGGCTGATTGGGATTGTGCTGGCTTCGCTGGTGAATATCTGGCTGAAGAGCCCGGCGCTGATGTGGGCCATCACCTATATCGGTGTACTGGTGTTTGTGGGCCTGACAGCGTATGACACCCAGAAACTGAAAGCGATGGGCGAACAGTTGAATGCTGATGACAAAGACAGCTTCCGTAAATACGCCATTGTTGGTGCATTAACGCTGTATCTTGATTTCATTAACCTGTTCTTGATGCTACTGCGTATCTTCGGCAATCGCCGTTAACACTGTTTTATCGGGGCTGCGACACAGCGCACTGGTGCGCCGTACGCTGCTCGAAATGCTCATTGACTCATGTCAACTGCGCTTTCTGCGCTGCGGGCGTCGAACCATTGCTTGGTCTCGCTGCCGCTAAAATCAGTGTTACCCATAAAGGCTCTGCTTGCAGGGCCTTTTGTTTTTTAGGCGATCTTGCGGCGGAACATGGCGTATGCCGCGCTGCCGGTGGTGGCGGTGATCGCCAATAGTGGCCACAGGCTGCTCCAGATAATGCTGAAATTGGCATCTTTGAGGTAGATCTGCTTGGTGATGTCGGTGAAATGGCGAATAGGGTTAATCCAGGTAATATGCTGCAACCATACCGGCATATTCTCCACCGGTGAGACATAGCCGGAAAGCAATATGGCTGGCATCATAAATACAAACACCCCGATAAACGCCTGTTGTTGCGTGGCGCACAACGACGAAATCAACAGCCCAAAGCCGACCAATGAAAGCCCGTACATCAGCATGGTGCCGTAAAACAGCAACAGTGAACCGGCGAACGGGATCTGATAGGCGAAGATGCCGATAAACAGCACGATCGAAGCCTGGAAGGTGGCGACGATCAAGGCTGGCACCGCCTTACCAATAAAGATCTGCCAGGTGGTCAGGGGCGACACCAGTAATTGTTCCAACGTACCTTGCTCGCGTTCGCGTGCCACCGAAAGCGACGTTACGATCAGCACGCCAATCGTGGTGATCATGGCGATCAACGAAGGTACGATGAACCATTTGTAATTCAGATTCGGATTATACCAGTTGCGGACCACCAGTTCGCTGTTATTGGGTTTGGCACGCCCACCGATCAGTTCGTTTTGATAGTTCTGCACGATCTGTTGTACATAGTTGGCTGCAATCTGCGCACTGTTAGAGTTGCGACCATCAAGGAGCAACTGCAGCGGCGCGGTATTGCCGTTGGCGATATCCCGAGAGAAGTTGGCAGGAAAACGGATGAGCAGCAGCGCCTTCTGGTTATCGATGGTAGTTTTGATCTCCTGTGGGTTACGTAGCAACAATACGTGAGAAAAAGCCTTGGCCTTGGCAAAACGTTGGGTCAGTTCAATGGAATGTGGTCCGCTATCTTCGCTGTAAACGGCGATAGTGGCGTTGGTGACTTCCAGCGTGGCGGCGAAAGGGAACAGCAGTACCTGCAACAGCACGGGCATGATCAGGATGGCGCGGGTCTGCGGATCGCGCAGCAACGACTGCATTTCTTTGACGATCAACGTCCAGAGACGGTGAAACATAGCTTCCCCTTAAACCAGCCCGATAGGGCGATTTTGTTTACCATTTTGAACCGGGCCGTACGCATAAACTTCAGGTACTTGGCGTGTGTTCCGGTTCTTCCACGCTGTCTGTGTTCACACTTTCTGCAACCATTACGCCCGGTATTACTGGCGCTTAATCCAGCCGCCGCTGGGTTTTCCATGCCGTTAGGCCGATAAACACCACCGCCGAGGCAATCAAAAACAGCAGGTTGATTATCAGCACGGTGCTGATATTGCCAGCCAGGAACAGCGTTTGTAGCGTGCTGACAAAGTAACGCGCAGGAATAATGTAGGTCACCGCTCGCACGATGGCGGGCATGCTATCGATCTGGAAGATAAAACCAGAGAGCATAATCGAAGGCAGAAAGGCGGCGTTCAACGCCACCATCGCCGCATTGAACTGATTGCGGGTAATGGTGGAAATCAGCAGCCCCATCCCTAGCGTACTGGCCAGAAACAGGCTACTGATCACAAACAACAACAGCAATGAGCCACGGTAGGGCACGCCGAGCACAAACACCGACACCACCATACACAGCACCATGGCGATCATGCCCAGAAAGTAGTAAGGCACCAGCTTGGACAGTAATAATTCACTGCGAGTGACCTGGGTGGAAAGCAAAGCCTCCATGGTGCCGCGTTCCCATTCGCGGGCAATCACCAGTGAGGTAAGAATGGCACCAATCACCGTCATGATGATGGTGATGGCACCTGGAATAATAAAGTGCTGGCTAATGGCGGCTGGGTTAAACCAATACCGCATCTGTACATCAATCAGCGGCTTGTCGTTACGCCCCAGATCGGTGGCGCGCTGTTGTTGCCAGATTTGCCAGATCCCCTGCGCATAACCTTGCACAAAGTTGGCGGTGTTGGGTTCACTGCCGTCGGTAATGACCTGGATCGGTGCCCGATCGCCAGGGCGGGCCATATGTTCGGCAAAATCGTTGGGGATCACCACCATTCCGCGGATGCTGCCGGCCTGCATCATCTGGATCAACTGCTGCCGGTTATCGCTGATGGTGGGATCAATGTAGGGCGATCCGGCAAAGGTATTTGCCAGATCGCGCGCTTCTTCACTTTGCTGTTCCATCAGGATCCCCAGCCGCAGCTTGCTGGAGTCCAGATTGATGCCATAGCCAAAAATAAACAACAACATCAGCGGGATGACAAAGGCGATCAGCCCGCTGCTGGGGTCGCGCAGGATTTGCCGGGTTTCTTTCAGGCACAGGGCCCGCAGGCGCCGCCAGGAAAAGCCGCTCTCATCGCTCATGCTTTCTCCTCCCGATCGTAACCTTGTACCAGCTCGATAAATGCCTGTTCCATTGAAGGGTTGGGGTCCTTGTCATTAGCGACTTGATGTTTGAGATCGTCCGGTGTTCCGGCGGCGATAATTTTGCCGCGGTATACCAACCCGATACGGTCGCAATACTCGGCTTCGTCCATAAAATGGGTCGTGACCATCACCGTGACGCCTTTATCCACCATGCCGTTAATGTGCAGCCAGAATTCACGCCGTGTCAGAGGATCGACGCCCGAAGTCGGTTCATCCAGAAACAGAATATCCGGTTCATGCATCAGTGCGCAGGCCAACGCCAGGCGCTGTTTAAAGCCGAGTGGCAGAGAATCTGGCGTCTGGTCAAGAATGGGGCCGAAGTTGAATGCCGTAGACATCTCATTGATTTTATCGCGCTGGGTCTTGCCACTCAGGCCATACACCCCAGAGAAAAATTTCAGGTTCTGTGCCACCGTCAGGTTGCCGTACAGTGAGAATTTTTGCGCCATATAGCCCAGATGCTGGCGTGCCTTGCCGGAACTGGTTTTCAGATCCATGCCCAGCACCAGCGCTTTGCCCTCGCTGGGGACCAGCAAGCCACACATCATTTTGAAGGTGGTGGATTTACCGGCTCCGTTGGGGCCGAGCAGGCCAAAGATTTCACCGCGCTGTACTTTGAAATCCACATGGTCGGTGGCGGCAAAGTCACCGAATTTTTTGGTTAGCCCTTGGGCTTCGATCACTGTTTCTGAGCTGTTACCATTTACCGTAGGCATGATCTCGGCCAACGCCGATTTACTGTTCGGGCCACCGCCAAGCAGATCGATAAACGCGTCTTCAAAACGCGGATCGGCTTCGGTCAGTTCGGCGTCCGGGAGATCCAGATCCTGCAAGACTTTCCGATGATCTTCACCCTCTTTGAGGATCAGCCGCAGATATTTCCCCTGGATCACGCCATCGCTCACCGCAGGCAGACAGATTGCGCGCTGTAGCAACGCCCGGTGGCTACCACCGGGTGCGGCGATCAATACCGTACGCCCGGCCATGCGTTGAGTCAGTTCCTGCGGAGCGCCGCTGAACAGTAATTCGCCTTCGTTCATCAGCAACACTTCGCGACATTGTTCAGCTTCGTCCAGATACGAGGTACTCCACAGGATCAACATACCGTCGTTGGCCAACTCATGTACCATACGCCACAATTCGCGGCGCGAAATGGGGTCGACACCGACGCCGGGTTCGTCCAGCAGCAGGACTTGAGGCTGACCCAGCAAGGTACAAGCCAGACCGAGTTTCTGCTTCATCCCACCGGACAGCTTGCCCGCCAGACGCTCGGTAAAACGCGTCAGATCGGTAAACTTCAGCAAACGATCAAATGTCTGTTTGCGTTGATCGCCAATAACGCCACGCAGATCGGCATACAGCGTCATATTTTCCATCACGCTGAGATCTTCATATAGCCCGAATTTTTGCGGCATATAACCGAGAATGGCGTGTAACTGACGATCTTGCGCGATCGGATCCAGCCCGGCAACGCGCAGCGTGCCGCTACTGGGCTTGAGCAGGCCTGCCAGCATGCGTAATAGCGTGGTTTTGCCAGCGCCGTCCGGGCCGACCAACCCGATGATTGCGCCGCTGTGCAACGTTGTTGTCAGGCTGGCTACCGCCGGCTTTTCGAGTGACGGGAAGCGTTTTTCCAACGCTTCCAGTTCAATCGTAATGTCCTGTGCCATCACTCTTCCTTAAGGTTGTGCGAAACGGACGGTAACCGGCATACCCTGGCGCAAGGCGTCGTCAGCGTCGGTGACGATAATCCGCAGGCGATAGACCAGATCGGTTCGCAGATCCGGCGTTTCTACGCTTTTGGGGGTGAACTCCGCGGTAGGGGAGACAAAGCCAATCTTGCCATGGTAAGGCTTGTCTGGGCGGCCATCGGTATAAAGCTGGACTTCACTGCCCGGTGTCGCTTTGCCCAGACTGGCTTCATTAATATAGGCCCGCACCCAAACCGGATGGGTCAATGACAGGGTGAATACCGTACTACCCGCACTGAGCATGGTGCCCGGCTCGACGGCGCGCGTCATCACGATGCCAGAGGAAGGGGAAAGCAAGGTGGTGTCCTGCAGATTGAGCCTGGCCTGTGCTAAGGCTGCCTCGCTCTGGGCCAGATTGGCTTTGGCTTCTTCGATCTCTTGTGGGCGGTTACCGGTCAGGTATTGCGACAATTTGTCTTTTGATGCCTGCAGGTTGGCCTGCGCTTGATTTCGCGCGGTGCGGGCATCCTCCAACGCATCGGCAGAGGTGGCCTTTTTCGCCCATAGCCCCTGTTGACGTTGGTAGAAACTGTCGGCATAGCTGAAGGCAGAGAGACGTTGGGCCACCTCTGAGCGCACCTGGGCTATCTCTTCATCGCGGTAGCCTGCCTGCAGTAACGCCAGTTTGGCGCTGGCACTGGCGACGTTGGCTTCAGCCTGCTGTAAGGCATTGAGATAAGGGCCATCGTCCAGTTTGCCAAGTTGTTGACCTGGCTGAACGCTATCCCCTTCATCCACCGCCAGTTGGGCCAAACGCCCATCAACACGGAAGCCAAGATTGACCGTGCGGATGTCTACATTACCGTACAGTGTCAATGGTTTCTCGTGCTGCTGTTGGTAAGACCAGACACCGTAAGCTGCGGCGGCAATCAACACGATCACTGCCCCCAGAATGGCGATTCTTTTCTTGTTCATAACACTCCCTGACAGCGTTTTCAGTTGCAACTTGCTAGAGGGGGATTTATGCGCCGTAATGCTGGCGCAGCCCGTTAACCAGAATGTCGATATGTTCAGCCAGCACTTCACTTATCTGTGTGGCTTCCTCCGCTCCAATCTGCTGCCAGTTTGTCTGGTGCAGCAGAGTTTCCCGCCCAACGCGGAACGCTAACACTTCGCCAATCAACGCATGGATATGCAGCATAATTTTAGTCGAGTGTTCATCTATGCCAGTGCAACCGGCCAGCAGGCGGCACAGCGTATGGTGCAGCGGCGCTATCACCTGTTGGTGGATCAGCGGGTAGGCATCGGTTGGGGAAAGCTGTTCGCGAGACATGATTTTGCTCAGATTGAGCGTTTCCGGCTGGGTCATCAGAGTGCTGAAAGCCAGTAGCCCGGTCTTGAGATGATGCAGGTGCTGTTCCGGCGAGCGTTGCTGAGCAGGCAACTGCCAGAAGCGCTCGATCTCTTCGCTTTGCGAACGGAAGCTTTGTTGGATAAAGTCGGCAATCCACTGGGCTACCGCCAGGTATAACCCTTCTTTCGAGTTGAAATAATAGGTAATGGCCGCGATGTTCTGCCCGGCACGCAGGGCAATTTCGCGCGTGGTCGCGCCTGAAATGCCGTATTCACCAAACACTTCAATGGCCGCAGCGATCAGTTGCTGGCGCGCCTGTTCACCTCGGGTCAGCGGGCTTGTTGGTTTGTTTTCTGATGAAGACATGGGCGAGACCGAAAAGTTAATCAATCATATGATTAACTTTAGGCCGGGTTGTGCGGAATGTAAACACCCATCCTGAATATTTAGCTTTGTCGACAGGTTTTATCGGCATAACGTGCTCCTTACACGCAAAATTACCTTTTCATCTTCGATTTCTGCTACACTCTGCCGCTTGGTGCACTGCAGTTTGTGCCAATCCCTCGTGGTCATGCCGAGGATGCGCCGCTAACAACAAGTGCGAGCACGTCCTCATGCCCCGTCTGATCATCCTCCCAGGAAACTGCACCGAACATTGTTTAGGTTAGGGAGGATCTGGAGTTTTTCTCTACTATGTCATTTGAAACCCTCGGCTTAAGTGCTGAAATTCTGCGCGCTGTTGAAGAACAGGGCTATCGTGAACCTACGCCGATTCAACGTCAGGCTATCCCTGTCGTGCTGGAAGGTCGTGATCTGATGGCCAGTGCCCAGACCGGTACCGGTAAAACCGCTGGTTTTACCCTGCCGCTGTTACAGCTGCTGAGCAAACATGACCATCCGGTCAAAGGCCGCCGCCCGGTGCGTGCGCTGATCCTGACGCCAACGCGTGAGCTGGCCGCCCAGATCGGTGAAAACGTTGAGGCTTACAGCAAATACCTGCGTCTGCGTTCGCTGGTGGTGTTCGGTGGTGTGAGCATCAACCCGCAGATGATGAAGTTGCGCGGTGGCGTCGACATTCTGGTGGCAACACCGGGCCGTCTGCTGGACCTGGAACATCAGAACGCGGTTGACCTGTCCAAAATTGAGATTCTGGTGCTGGACGAAGCTGACCGTATGCTGGATATGGGCTTTATCCATGATATCCGCCGCGTGCTGGCCAAACTGCCTGCCAAGCGTCAGAACCTGCTGTTCTCTGCGACCTTCTCCGATGAAATCAAAGGGCTGGCCAGCAAGTTGCTGCATAACCCGGCATCCGTTGAAGTCGCGCGCCGTAATACTGCGTCTGAGCAGATCGAACAGAGCGTTCACTTTGTGGACAAGAAGCGTAAGCGCGAGCTGCTTTCACAAATGATCGGTGAGGGTGACTGGAAGCAGGTGCTGGTATTTAACCGTACCAAGCATGGCGCGAACCACCTGGCCGAGCAACTGAACAAAGATGGCATCACGGCTGCTGCCATTCACGGTAACAAAAGCCAGGGCGCGCGTACGCGTGCACTCGCCGATTTTAAAGATGGCAAGATCCGCGTGCTGGTGGCGACAGATATCGCCGCTCGTGGTCTGGACATCGATCAGTTGCCCCATGTGGTGAACTACGAACTGCCAAACGTACCGGAAGACTACGTACACCGTATTGGCCGTACCGGGCGTGCTGAGCGCACCGGTGAGGCAATCTCGCTGGTGTGTGTGGATGAACACAAACTGCTGCGTGATATCGAGCGTCTGCTGAAGCGTGAAATACCGCGTATTGCCCTGCCGGGTTATGAGCCGGATCCGACCATCAAGGCTGAGCCGATCATCAATGGCCGTCAAGGTGGTGGCCGTGGTGCACCGCGCGGTAATGGCGGTGGTCAACGTAGCGGTGGCGGTCAGCGCAGTGGCAATGGCGGTGGTCAGCGTGAAAACCGTGGCAGCGGCAGTGCTCGCCCTCAGGGTGAGGGGAAACCGCGTTCAGGTGCTCCTTCACGCCGTCCGCGTAGCCGTAAACCGTCTGAATAATCCCCCTTTCATGACCTATACTGAACCGCCATTTATTGGCGGTTTTTTTTGCCAATCTTGTTTCCGCGCAGCGGTTGCTGATATTCAGGCTTTATTGCCGGTGAGCCTATACGTAGCATTTATTGGCAGGAGACTTGTCTGACAACGCCTTTCGCCCGTATCATTGCGCGTCTTTTTTAGCAGGGGAAGGTATGCGCGTCTTATTGGCTCCGATGGAGGGGGTGCTCGACTCTCTGGTGCGGGAATTACTCACCGAGGTGAACGATTACGATCTCTGTATCACCGAATTTCTGCGCGTGGTCGACCAACGGCTACCGGCCAAGTCCTTCTATCGCCTATGCCCCGAGCTGCATCACGCCAGCCGTACGCCTTCAGGCACGCCAGTGCGGGTGCAACTGCTCGGCCAATATCCTGAATGGCTGGCGGAAAACGCGGCCCAGGCGGTGGAGTTGGGCTCTTACGGCGTCGATCTTAACTGTGGTTGTCCTTCCAGGCATGTCAATGGGAGCGGGGGAGGCGCCACTTTGCTCAAAGATCCCGAATTGATTTACCAGGGTGCCAAAGCGATGCGTGCCGCCGTGCCAGCAGCGTTGCCTGTGACGGTTAAAGTACGTTTGGGTTGGGATTCAGACTCGCGCAGTTTTGAGATTGCCGATGCGGTGCAACAAGCGGGAGCCACTGAAATCACTATCCATGGCCGCACCAAAGAGGATGGCTATAAGGCCGATCGCATCAACTGGCAGGCGATCGGCGAGATCCGCCAACGTCTGAGCATCCCGGTGATCGCCAACGGCGAGATTTGGGATTATCAGAGTGCGCAGGCCTGTCTGCAAGCGACCGGATGCGATGCGGTGATGCTGGGGCGCGGCGCGCTGAACATTCCCAACCTGAGCCGGGTGGTGAAATATAATGAACCTCGTATGCCGTGGCCGCAGGTGGTGCAATTGCTGCAAAAGTACGTCCATCTGGAAAAACAGGGCGATACCGGCCTATACCACGTGGCGCGCATCAAGCAGTGGCTAAGCTACCTGCGCAAAGAGTATCAGGAAGCCACAGAACTGTTTACCGAGATCCGCGTGCTGACCCATTCCAAAGACATCGCGCGGGTGATTTGTCGTTAACCCAGCGTAATGGCAAAATACTTCTGCAATACCCCCAAGCGCTCCTCCTCTGAATGCAGTGTTGTCTCTTTACGCTGATGATCTTGCGTAATAATCAGCTTTGATTCACTGAGCGTAATACGGCCATTTTCTGTTGGGCGGGAGCACAGCAGTTTCTGGGTAAAGTGCGACTGTGGCGAGGTGCTGTGATAATGGCACATGCCGTTAAACGCTTCCGGCTCATGGGGTTGCAGGGTGAAACGGTAAAGCGTTTTGGCGTGGGAACGCCGATCGCCATTGCGACGCTCAAGATAATAGTAATCATCGTCCTGCTCGAGATGGAAGGTACCACTGGCCTGCGGTTGTTGCTCGGTAGTGGTGATTTTCAGCGGAGTGAGGAAGGAATCACCAAAACCCACATCAACCAGGTAGGGTTGATCCAACGTGACCAGCAGCGCCATATGGTCAAACGGCGGTCCGAAAGAACCGTCGCGAGCGCGGATCTCCCCGGAGATAAACGTCACTTGAAAACCGATCTGTCGTAGCAGCAGCGCAAGGATCCGGTTCAATTCATAGCAAAACCCGCCACGATTGTGCTTCACAATTTTGTTGAACAGTTCAAGCTCGCCAAGATGGATCCCCTGATGATAGATAATGCTCAAATTCTCGAAAGGGACGGCCAGCATGTGACAGCGATGCAACTGCTGCAGCGTGGGGAGATCGACCTTCGGCGAGCCGACGAAGTGAATGTGTTGCAGGTAGCGTTGTATATCCACAAGCATTCTCGCTGAACGGGAAATGGGCATAAAATAGCGGGAAAGTATGCCTTTCGTGAAAGCAATATGTGCTGTGCCAGACACCTTCTGCCAACGTCAGGCGAGCGGCAACCGGGGGGCCTGTTTGTGATGCCCAACGGCAAGTGACCAACGTTACTGAAGGGGGCAATGTCACCGATTATGCAAGTGGAACTTCGCGTAGGATTAAAAAACAAAATAAATGCGTATGGCTTTAAACCGGTTTGAATTCAGGTCTACTGATAATAAAAACATGTTGTTAAAAACAGTATTGACATGCGATAAAAAGACCGTAAATTAGTGCTCAACAGCGTTGGATTATTTGTTCGCTGTTTGAGTAAAGTGTATTAAATAGGTTTTTAAATTGGCTTTTTCATATTTTTGCGATAAAGGTCACGAAGTATTGTTATATGGGGAATCGCCGTTGAGTCGCAGCAACAGACTCACGCGATAATGCTTTAAGGCCACGTAGTCAGTATCTGTAATCGCAGGGTGTGTACGAACGCGATGATGTAAGGCCATGTTTTTTAAAGTTTGTTATGTTGCATTTTGTTGATTTTATATCGTGAAGATAGTGCAACGAAAGTAAGGCCACGCATCAAGAGTTTATATCGCGAGGGGGAATGTACCCGTTTAACCTACTGTATCTCGGCAAGTGATGATGAGGTTGGTAGGAATTTTGTTAACCAGTCAGTATAGGGGAGGATTTAGCTCGATTTTCAGTACCCGATATTATCTGTGATAAACAAGTACATTTTAAGAGTACCAAAGCTATACCCAGTTAGTAAGTTAATTAATGGTAAAATTTAACGAAGTAGTAACCTAAAGCCCTGGCTAATACAGTCAGGGCTTTTATCTTTGTCTGTTTATCACGGCAATATCCGGGGCGAAGTGATACTGCGGCATTTTGCAGGATAACCACTGCCAGAAACTGTCATCCTCTTGCTTTAACCTGAACGTCTCGGTAATGAAAGCAGGAGGCGTTATGTATGATTTCACTGGTAAAATTGCGTTGGTCACCGGAGCTTCAACCGGTATTGGGGAAGCCATTGCGCAAGCGTTAGTGAATTGTGGGGCAAAGGTAACCATTACTGCCAGGGAGCGGGAAAAGCTGATGGCAACAGCACAGCGGATAGATCCTACAGGTAAATTGATATTCCCACTGGTCATGGATGTACGCGATCCCGAGTCTGTGCAACGAGCGGTGAAACAGACGCAGACTCACTACGGCCAATTGCACCTGCTGGTTAACAATGCTGGTATTACTGGGCCACATGATGTGCCGCTGGATGAATACCCTATTGAAGATTGGCATGCGGTGATTGAAACCGATCTGAGTGGCACTTTCTACGGCATGAAGTATGGCTTACCCGCAATTGCCGCGGCGGGTGGTGGTGCAATAGTCAATCTCTCCGCTGTCAACGGTGTCGTGGGTATCGCGGGTATTGCGCCTTATACCGCGGCCAAGCACGGAATTATTGGCTTGACCCGCGCCGCTGCTCTGGAATTTGCCGATCGTGGCGTACGTATCAATGCGGTGGGGCCAGGTTACGTTGATACCCCAGCGATGGCTATGTTACCCGCATCAGTACGGGAAAAAATGGCCGCTTCCCATCCGATGGGGCGTATGGCTACGCGCGAAGAAGTGGCGAAAACGGTGGTTTTCCTGCTTTCTGCTGACAGCAGTTTCACTACCGGGGCATTTTACAGCATTGATGGCGGCTATAGCGCGCAATAGCGATGCAGCGTTCGCGCATTTCAGACGGTCATGATGGTGGTGATGTTTAGCGAAGATCACCGGATAAACGGGGCCTGTTGGGCCCCATTGTTGATTTGATGACTCAGTGATGTTCGTGAGCCTGTTGTTCACGCTTCACTTCCGCTGCCCGTTTTCTCAGACCGAACCAGCCGAGTACCAGCAGCACGGTCAGCACTGGAATGGTCGCGATGGTCCAGGTACCGTTCGGGTAATCAAAGGCCATCATGATCACCACCACCAGCAGGAACAGCAACGTTAACCAGGAGGTGACTGGCGCTCCCGGCATTTTAAACGCTACCGGTTTCGCTTTCCCTTCCTTGATCGCCTTACGCAGACGCATCTGGCACACAATAATAAATGCCCAGGAACAGATAATGCCCAGCGAGGCAATGTTGAGCACGATCTCGAATACCTGTGATGGCACCAGATAATTCAAGACCACACCAATCACATAGATGCCGCAGGTTACCAGAATACCGGCATAGGGCACCTGTTGGCGGCTCATTTTTGCCATCAGTTTTGGTGCCGAACCGCCCATGGAGAGCGAGCGAAGGATACGTCCGGTCGAGTACAATCCCGAATTCAGGCTGGAAAGGGCAGCGGTCAGCACTACGATATTCATGATCGTGCCGATGTAGGGCACGCCAAGCTTGGAGAAGAAGGTGACAAACGGGCTTTGCCCGGCCTGATAGGCATTCCACGGCAATAGCAATACCAGCAATACCACCGAACCGACGTAGAACAAACCAATACGCCAAATTACGCTGTTGATCGCTTTCGGCATCATTTTTTCCGGGTCTTTACACTCACCGGCGGCAGTACCGATCAGTTCGATACCGGCAAAGGCGAAGATTACCCCCTGCACCAGTACCAGTGCCGGTAGCAGGCCATGTGGGAACAGACCACCGTTATCGGTGATCAGATGGATACCGGTTGGATTACCTGCCACTGGGGTACCGACACCCAGAAAAATTGCTCCAGCCACCAGGAATAGCGAGATGGCGGCGACCTTGATCAGGGCAAACCAGAACTCCATTTCGGCAAACCATTTCACGCCGATCATGTTCATGGTTGCCACAATGCCGAGCGCTCCCAAGGCAAACAACCATTGGGGAACGTCGGAGAAGGTGCCCCAATAGTGCATATACAGCGCCACGGCGGTGATATCGACAATGCCGGTCATCGCCCAATTGAGAAAGTACATCCAACCTGCAACGTAGGAGGCTTTTTCACCGAGGAATTCGCGGGCATAAGAGACAAAACTGCCGCTGGAAGGGCGATGTAATACCAACTCACCCAAAGCACGCAGGATAAAGAAAGAAAAAATGCCACAAACCAGATAAACCAGCGCCAATGCGGGACCTGCCATCTGTAAACGTGCTCCGGTACCAAGGAACAGGCCGGTACCGATAGAACCGCCAATGGCGATCATCTGTATCTGCCGTTTGCCCATGCTTTTGTGGTAACCGGATTCATGTGAATCTAACCAACGTTTTCTCGCCGCTTGCTTGTCATGCGCGGGCGCTTTGTCTGAATGCATTATGGGTCCTGTTTCCTGTCTGTTTGCATAATGGGAATGACGTCATGGCATCACTCTGCTGTTTATTATTTATACCAATGCCGTTAAATAACGGCGAAGCATGCTACCTTTTCTGTTTAATTGAGGCAAAAAATCCGAGAAATTATTCACTATTCAATGAGTGTATTTTTTGTTCTGTATTTAAAATTTGCTATTTTTCATAGTGATAGGGTTTTGTTAATAAAGGGGTTACAAAGGAAATTATAATTTCCGTGTAAACTATAGGGTATTAATGTTGTGCGGAATTTCTAACGGTATATCTAAAAATAATACTCTTCCGACTGATGTGGAGGTATTTTCACAAGACAGAAGGAAGAGATAATTTTACTCAGACTGATTCTGTGACGGGTAACGCCGAAGTCGGTAAACCGAACACTTTGTCAAAAACCCAATTAAACACAAAGGTGTAACACGGAATAATCACGATCAGCGCCATATCCAGTAGCAAGGCCTGCAGCAATGAAATCCCCATCCACCAGGCGATCAGCGGGATCAGGTAAACGATCAGCGTCAGTTGGAAACCAACTGCATGCAAAACGCGGCGTCCCAGCGTACGGGTGCGTGAAGCCTGGCGGCTTTCCCAAAACTCGAACAGGTAGTTATAAATCACATTCCAACTGACGGCGATGGTCGTGATAATCACCGCCAGTGGGCCAGTACTGGTGGGCGTCGTGCCGGAAAGCAGTGCCAGCCCAAGGGCAGAAATGACCATGCCAATGATTTCGTAGGTGGTCACATAGACCAGTTTGCGTTTAACGCCTTGCATGCTTCTCTCCTGCTTATTTCACTTGATGTCTTACGCTTGCCTGATGATCTGTGGCAAGAGGGCGGGTAAGATAGCGTCAATATGATTGACAGAAAAAGTCAGGAGCTATCAGTTTTGCTGATAGGTAAAGCAATGAATTTTTCCAGTGACAATATCGAACTGTTTTTGGCGGTAGTGGATCACGGTTCGTTTTCGGCCGCGGCAAGGGCTTTACGACGTGTACCCTCTGCGGTGAGCATGGGGATCGCCAATATGGAAGCGGAACTGGGGTTTCAGCTGTTTGACCGTGCGCATCGCGAACCGGTACCAACCGCCCTGGCTCAGGCATTGGCACCCCATGCGCGCTTGATTGCGGAGCAACTCAAGCAATTGCAAATCCATGCTATTGAGCTTTCTCAGGGGCTGGAGAGTCGGCTGTCGATTGGCGTGGCTTCCGATATCAACAGCAGCGGCCTGCTGGCGGCTGTGAAAACGCTGGCGGCGCGTTACCCCTTGCTGGATATCGAAGTGCTGACTGCGCCGCAGGATGAAGTCTTACACCTGCTGCATCAGCAACGGATCGGCCTGTGTTTGGCGTTTGGTGGCCTGAACGTCAACAGTCAGGAGCAGTTTCACTTGGTGGGGAATGAATCCCTGGTGGCGACCCTTGGCGCGCAGCATCCGGCGCTGGGCTGCATGGGGGCAGAGCTGTTTCTGGAGGATTTAGTCAACGTGCGGCAAATCGTGGTAGCCAGCCGTGATTTACCCATGGCCGATCGGCGTCCTCAGATCGCGGAATCTTTTTGGTGTACCGACAGCTTGCCGATGGCGTTAAGTATGGTGGAGGCGGGGCTTGGCTGGGGCAATTTTCCACTTTCGTTAACCGCGCCACTGCTGGAGCAGGGCAGGTTGATTCGTCTGAAATTTAAAAATACTAAAAACGAACTACGCTTGCCGATGCACCTGATCTGGCTGAAGAGTCAACCGCAGCATAAGGCAGCCAGGGAACTGGTGGCGTTAATGATGCAGGCCGATAACTGAGGCTACGGCCCGTGGATGGAAAACAGCGCTGCTAAATTGTTAATGGTTAGCAAGGCGTTTATTTCCATTGCATTTATTTCGGCCTCGGCGTTAATTTGAGGGATTAGGATTTGGCTGGGGAAAGGCAATGATAAACGAAACGATATTATCGGTTTTAAGCATTACCGGTGCCATTACGCTAGGGGCCATGAGCCCAGGGCAAAGCTTTATTCTGGTGGCACGGACCGCGGTGGCTTCGTCGCGGCGCGATGGAATGGCTGTGGCATTGGGCATGGGCATCGGCTGTTTTATCTTCGCATTAATCGCCTTGTTGGGGCTGCAATCGCTGTTGTTGGCGTTGCCCTGGCTTTACACCACGCTGAAAATGCTGGGGGGCGCTTACCTGATCTATCTGGCATTCAGAATGTTGCGCGCAGCTAACCAGCCGTTAGTGGTTGAGGCGATGAGTGGCCAGCCGTTAGGGTTCCGCCGGGCCTTCACCACCGGGCTACTGACCCAGTTGGGTAACCCGAATACCGCTATTGTGTTTGGTAGCGTCTTTGCCGCACTGCTCAGCCACAAAATCCCGTTGGTGTTGTATATCGTTCTGCCGCTGATTGCTCTGACGGTCGATTTGCTGTGGTACGCCTTTGTGGCGTTTGTGCTTTCGTCGCCGCGTCCACGCCGCGTTTATCTGCGTTTCAAAGCCTGGTTTGATCGCCTGGGCGGTAGCGTGCTGGCGCTGTTGGGCTTAAAACTGATGCTCAATAAATAAGGTTATGCCCTTTGTTTTTTAAGCTATGGCGTTAACCGACGCTTGGTCGTCACTTGAAATTCATCGGGCGTTTTCTGAACGACGTCGCCGCCACCAGTAGCGTACGAGCAGGATGGCGGCCACCACCAGCACGCAGAACAGCAGACCGTACAGTTTTTTGTCGGTGCCAGTGAAAAAATGACTGATAGCCTGACCACCAAAATAACCGAGCAGCACAAACAGGGTCGCCCACAGAATGGCTCCCAGAATGTTCAGCGGAATAAAACGTGACGGGGGGAGCTTGCTGGCACCGATCAACACGGGCCCGATAATGCGGAACCCATACATAAAACGTACGCCAATAACAAACAAAACGGGATGGCTGGCAATCAGTTTTTGCGCACGCTCAATACGCGACTGCTGGTTCTTCATGCGTGAAAGCACCCGTCCACCAAAGTGACGCCCGGCGAAGTAGAGCAACTGGTCGCCCAAAGTCCCACCGAAGGCGACAACGGCAATCACCCATGGCAGGCGTAGCAACCCGTTATGCGCCGCAATCCCCCCCAGCATGGTGATCGTTTCGCCCTCCAGCAGGCAGCCGATCAACAGCGCCCAATAACCGTATTGAGTAATGTAGTGGGCCAGATCTGTCATTTCTGTTCCTTAAATCCGCTATGGCATCATTATAACATTCAGCCGCGCAGGAAGGGGATTGAGTCACTACTGGGTGATTATCCGTAATAGCGCCTTGCACTCATCCCGCGTGTTTTTGAAAATACGCCGGGTTTAAGGGGGATTCGCCTCAGGTAGCCCCGAGCTTTTCTCACCCTGTTCTTGAAATTGGGTTGCGATATGTGCCACCAAGGCCTGACGGCGCTGCAGGTTTTCCGCCATTGCGGCCTGTACTTGTTGAACCACTGCGGCGGGCGTCAATTCGAGCGTTCCGCCCTTGAACGGGGGGGCTGGGGCATATTCCATCCCGAGCTGTATTGCCTGCGCGGTTTCTTCTCCACGCAGTTCTGCAATCAGCGTCAAGGCAAAATCGATACCGGCAGTCACGCCGCCACCGCTAATGATATGTCCATCACGGACCACACGTTCATTGCACGGGATCGCCCCAAATAATGCCAGGCTGTCGCGCATCGACCAATGGCAGGTGGCGTGCCGACCTCTGAGCAACCCTGCGGCGGCCAGGATCAGGGAGCCGGTACAAACCGAGGTGAGGTAACGCGCTTCGGCAGCCAGTCGGCGAATTTGTGCCAGATAACGCGCATCTTGCATGGCTTGTGTACATCCGCTGCCGCCGGGGACACACAGCACATCGCAGCGTTCAATGTGTTCGAGTGGTTGCAACCCGGCAAAGTGCAAACCGTCGGCATTTACTGCCTCTCCGCCTACCGAGGCCACAATCACTTCAGCATCGGATAAGCGGGATAAAAACTGATGTGGGCCGGTAAAGTCCAACGGTGTAACGCCCTGATAGAGTGGAAAAACAATCACTAACGTTTCTGTCATGATAGTCACCTCGGTTTTTTGCTTCTATCTGAGTGATAATAGCCGCTATGCAGCATGAGTCGGATCATTCTGCCATGTCTTGGCGGCGTGGCGCAGTAGAGGAGTCACAGATGTATCAGGATTTTGACAGTGAGTTGAACTGGGCGATGCGCCATATGCCGCGTACCCGAACGGCGGTAGCGGCATTACCCGATCTGCACGGGGTACGTCTGGCGTGTAATATGCACCTGGATCTGAAAATGGCCCCATTGGTGGCTGGATTGCTGGAGAAAGGCGCGGCAATTTATCTCACGACCTGCAACCCGACGACGGTGCAGGACGACGTAGTGGCCTGGCTGGAACGCCACGGTGCCGAGGCGCATGCCTGGCGTGATATGAGCGATGCCGATTGGTCTGAGTCTTTTGATCGCGCATTGGCCTGGGGGCCGACCCACCTGTGCGAGATGGGGGCCGATCTGACGGCTCGTCTGCATCAATCAGCCAGTGGCCCGCAGATCAAGGCCGGGCTGGAGGCGACCGGTTCGGGCATCAGCCGTCTGGGGGGGATCGCGCCGCGTTACCCGATATTCAACTGGGATGACCTGCCAGTAAAAGAGGGGTTGCATAATCGTCACATGGTGGGGCTGACCGCCTGGCATACCTTCTTCCAGACTACTCACCTGACGCTGCACGAAAAATGTGTGGTGGTGATTGGCTATGGCCTGGTGGGCCAAGGGGTAGCCGCCGCCGCGAAAGCGTATGGTGGGCAGGTGATCGTGGCGGAAATCGATCCGGCACGCGCGCTGCAGGCGCGTTATGATGGCTGGGCAGTGGTTGATCTGGCTACTGCCGTGTCCCAGGCCGATGTGATTGCTACGGCTACAGGGGCCAGGAACGTGCTGTCAGCACGGCATCTGGAGCAGGCCAAAGATGGAGTATTTATCCTCAACGTGGGCCATGTGGCGGAGGAGATCGACGTCGGTTTCCTGCAAGCCCTACCGCACAGTGAGCCTATGCCGTTTGTTAATGCTTACCAACTGGCAGATAAAACGCTGTATCTGCTGGCTAATGGCTCGATGTTTAACCTGACGGCAGGTTATGGCGACAGCCTGAATGCCTTCGATGTGACCCTGGCCGTTATGGCAGCCGGGATTGGTCATATCGTGGGAGCGGGTGAGCAGCAACCAGCCGGGTTGTATCTGCTGCCACAATCTGCCTGGCAGCCAGCACTGTAACTTTTTCTCTGCGGGCGTACAGACCAGTACGCTCGCGGTTTGCGTAAATTTCACCCCGACAGAATTTGTCACAAATAGGTACTAACAATCACAGTGCCAAGTTAATAACCCTCACTTATAATTCAACGCAGTTAAACCCGGATTACCTGGAACAGCAGCGTTGTTGGCTGTAACGCCACGTAGTTTGGGTATATGCCCCTTCTTCTTCAGTTACAGAGTAATGCATGTGAAAATCCGTGTTTTGGTTCTAACCCTGCTCGCTCTGCAGGCGGGTACTGGCCTGGTGCCGCGCGCGCTGGCCAGTGAGAATACGACCGCATTGCACGCCAGCCAGCCAGAGTTGGCCTCCGGCAGTGCCATGGTGCTCGATATGCAGACGCATAAAGTCATCTATGCGCGCAACCCAGATGAAGTTGTGCCGATCGCTTCGATCACCAAACTGATGACGGCGATGGTGACGTTGGATGCCCATTTGCCGTTGGATGAAATGCTGTCGGTAGACATCAGTCAGACGCCAGAAATGAAAGGGGTTTACTCTCGAGTGCGTCTGAACAGTGAAATCAGCCGCAAGGATATGTTGCTGTTGGCGCTGATGTCGTCTGAAAACCGTGCTGCCGCCAGCCTGGCCCATCATTACCCAGGGGGCTATAACGCGTTTATCAAGGCGATGAATGCCAAGGCGAAAGCGTTGGGGATGACCAATACGCATTATGTTGAACCGACCGGGCTATCGATTCACAACGTGTCTACGGCACGTGACCTTACCAAGCTGCTGTTGGCCACCAAGCAGTACCCACTGATTGGCCAACTGAGCACTACCACCGAACGTATGGCGACCTTCAAGGATCCCAACTATACCTTGCCGTTCCGCAATACCAACCACCTGGTCTACAACCAGAAATGGAATATTCAGCTGACGAAAACCGGCTTCACCAATCAGGCGGGGCACTGCCTGGCGATGCGTACCGTGATCGGTAATCGTGCGGTATCGCTGGTGGTGTTGGATGCCTTCGGTAAATATACCCACTTTGCGGATGCCAGCCGTCTGCGTACCTGGATTGAAACAGGAAAAGTCATGCCAATCCCGGCGGCTGCGCGCGATTATCGCCGCCAGAAAGATGCCAGCCTGGCGAAGAACGAAACGGAGTAAATCGCTACACATAACCTGCCGTACATCGCGGCAGGTTACTGTTTCCTCAATGGATTTTTAATCACAAATCCACGCTCGCGATCGCCGTCGAAACCGGCCCTGAGATACAGTTGATGCGCGGTGGCTCGTTGTTGGCCAGAAAGTAATATGACCTTGTAGCAATCTGCCTGCCAGGCCAATTGCAGCGTAAACTGCATCATTGACAGCCCGATTCCCTTGCCACGATAAGCCTCTGCCGTGACAACGTGTTCAATAATGCCAAAGGGTTGAGCGTTATGAACCAGCCCTGGCACAATGGCCAGCATACAGGTGGCTACCGGTTGAAAAGCGTATTCCGCCACCACCAGTCTGATTGCCGGGTTGGTAAGCAATTGATGTAGCGTTTGTTGCGCGCGATGGGCCGTCAATTCAACATCATCGGGGCGTAATACCTTGTATAGTGCTTGAATGCCTGTCAGATCGGCGAGTTGTGCCAGACGTAAAAGAGGTTCACTAGCCATGTTTTCCTCGGTTGAAGAACCAGTCAGTTGCAAGAGTGGCCTGAAAAAGAACGGTCAATCAAGATTACCTCTCTTCAATGGCTGTCACCAACTATGCTAAACCGATGTTGTTTTGATTTTTGAACCCCGTCTTTTCATAAGGAAGATACATTTTGGCAGGAAGTAGCTTATTAACCCTGATTGACGACATCGCTTCATTACTGGACGATGTTTCGCTAATGACGAAAATGGCGGCCAAAAAAACCGCCGGGGTGCTGGGGGACGATCTGGCACTCAATGCGCAACAGGTCAGTGGCGTCAAGGCTGACCGTGAGTTGCCGGTGGTCTGGAAAGTGGCCAAAGGTTCGTTGATCAATAAGGCCATTCTGGTGCCGCTGGCCCTGTTGATCAGCGCCTTTGCCCCTTGGGCGATAACGCCGTTACTGATGGTCGGTGGGGCCTACCTCTGCTATGAGGGTTTTGAGAAGCTTTACCACAGCCTGATGCACCGCAAGAGCGCCAAGACCGAAGAGAAAGCCGAGTTGAATACCAGTGAGGACGCCGGAGCTTATGAGCAGCGCAAAGTTAAAGGTGCCATCCGTACTGATTTTGTGCTTTCCGCCGAAATTATTGCCATTACGTTAGGTACAGTGGCTGGGGCAACGTTTAGCCAGCAGGTGATTGTGCTGTGCGGTATCGCGATTGTGATGACCATTGGCGTGTACGGCATTGTGGCTGGCATCGTGAAACTCGACGATTTGGGATTCTACCTGAGCCGCAAACGGAGTGCGTTGGCCCAATCAATGGGCGGTGCCATTGTCAGAGCCGCGCCTTATCTGATGAAAACCCTGTCAGTCGTGGGAACTGTTGCCATGTTTATGGTGGGTGGCGGGATTTTGACCCACGGATTACCACCGGTACATCACCTGTTTGTCGATTGGGCGTCATATACCACGGTGGTGCCTACCGTAGGTGAGATCCTTAACGGCATCGTTCCGGCGCTGCTCAATACGCTATTTGGCCTGGTAGCCGGTGGTGTGGTGATGCTGGCGATCTCGGGATTGGGTGCCGTGCGTTCGCGCTTTAAGGCATAAAGTGGAAGGGCGCCTGGCTGCGCCCTGATAATTAAAAAATCAGTTTGAAGACACCGGTAATGGTCAGCAGGCCAACAATAAAGATAATCGCAATAATCCACAGAAAAATTTTCATCCGTCTCTCCCAACGGTATCAATACAGTGAGTGCGTGCAGCCTCGCTGAGATCGCTAAGCCAATGAAATGCCCCATTCACTATAGATGAAAATCTGCGCTTTGCCCGGCGACAGGGTAAATCGGCTTTTTATCTGATGGTGATAGGAAAAAGAGATGGCTTTTCCCCCGTTGGTTCGCGGGGGAAAAAAGTTAGCGGTGCAACAGCTGCGCGATACATTGGCGAAGATATTCCAGCAGTGCCGGAGTGAGCCAGGTGCCCTCGGTCAAGATAGGTTCCTGCTCCATTGCGCGCCGGATTTTCATTTGGGTCTCCGGGTTGTCACCGGCATAGGAACGGAACAGCTCCAGCCATTGTGCCGCCAATTGGTTAGCCTGAGTGGAACTCGGATCAACCTCGTTTTGCATTGCCTGTTGGAATTGGGCTATCAGCGCAGGCCATTCCAATATGCGATCAAAATAGTGTGCACGGACATAAGCGTACTCCGGTTCAGACAGGTATTTTTGATATATTTGTAGCTTAGTCTCGGCGAAGGCACGGGTGACATATTCGGTCATGGCAGGCGTGATCCCGGTTTGTTCACGCATTGCAGGCTCATCGGCATGCATGGCGTTGAGACGTGTCAGAAACGCCGGATTTCCTGCGGTATCACGCTCCAGGCTGCATATCCAACGGCGTGCAACAGACTGTGCACGTGGATCTTCTATGTTTACGCCACTTTCCATCAGCCCACGTACGTTGCTGACCATCTCTTCCCATTCCCGATTACGCGATTCATCAGCCTGATAGAACGGTAATTGTGCCAGTTCGTCGGCGGTAAAGTATTTGTCATACATCGTCATCATCTCCAACGTAGTCAACCAGTCATTCAGTTCGGGCTCGTGACCTTGAGTCAACTGGGCCAGCATGTATTGCAAGCGGTTACGCAGGCTGGTTATCTGCGCCAACTGCCGATCGAACATGGCAATTTGTTGTTCAATTACCGCTGGCAACGCCAAATGTGAATGTGCTAAAAGTGCCCCGATTTCCGTTAACGCGACCCCCATTCTCCGTAAGGCTTGAATATGGTGCAGGCGGGTAATATCAGCACGGCTATACAAGCGATATCCGGCATCGGAACGCGCAGAAGGGATCAACAGGCCAATGCTGTCGTAATAATGCAGGGTCCTGACGGTAATACCTGAACGGCGAGCCAGTTCGCCAACTTTCAATAACATTTGCTTCTTTCTCCCGAGTGCGAGCAGAAAGTCTACAGCCTGACGTTATGTGAGGGTCAAGAGGGCAAAAGGAATTTAGCCGGGGAAAGTGGCAGGCCCGTAAAATGCAGGCCTGCGAGGGCAAGAGGGTGAATCGCTTACCAACCTTTAACGGCGCCACCGTTGAAAATTTTCTCTGCCGCCTTGGCGACCTCATCAGATTCATAGGCCTTAACGAAGTTCTGCACGTTCTGTGCATCTTTATTATCTTCGCGAGCCACCACGATGTTGGTGTACGGCGAGTCTTTATCCTCGATAAAGATGCCGTCTTTAGTTGGTGTCAGGCCAATCTGGTTGATATAGGTGGTACTGATTACCGCTACCGCGACTTTAGGATCGTCCAGCACGTGCGGCAACTGCGCACCTTCCAATTCCATAATCTGGTAATGGTGAGGGTTGGCAGTGATATCCAGCGACGTGGGCAACAGGCCTTTGTCTTGCTTGAGATCGATCAGGCCCACTTTTTTCAACAGTAACAGTGCGCGGCCCAGGTTGGTAGGATCGTTGGGGATGGCTATCACCGCACCGTCTTGCAACTCTTGCAGCGATTTGATCTTCTTCGAATAACCGGCCATCGGGAAGACAAAGGTATTGCCTACCGCTACCAGTTTGTAGCCATGATCTTTATTTTGCTGTTCCAGGAAAGGGCGATGCTGGAAGACGTTGGCGTCTAACTCGCCTTTGTCTGTGGCATCATTGGGCAGTAGCGAGCCACTGAAACCAACCAATTCAACGTTCAGACCGTATTTTTCTTTAGCCACCTGTTTGGCGACCTCCGCTACGTCCTGCTCGGCACCGTTAATCACGCCAACCTTGATATGATTTTGATCGGTTTCCTGATCGCACCCTTGTAACAATAGTACTGCTGATAGTGCTGCGGCCAGGGCCGTACAGCGCCAGAGTAATGCCATAAGTTACTCCCTGAAAAAACAATAACATCGATAGGTTTGGTGCCAACAGCTAAACCGATGGCCGTTGCCAAGTCAAACGCTTGCTAAGCATAAATCCTTATAGCTAATAACGCGGCGGTCAACGTGGCCGCAGCACTACGATACCTGGCGTATTGAGCACGTAGTCGCTAAAGGTTGAGTCCATCACTTTCATACTCTCTTTGCGCGAGGAGGCGTGGCGAAGTACCGGGCCTTGCGGCGTCATAATAAAGAATCCGGTATGGGTGACATCCAGCCCAGGTAGCTTGGTGTAGATACCGATATAGTCGCCGGTCTGTAATTGGCCGATGACCTTGTCATCAATGAATTCGCTGGGAATATAGGTAATGCTCCGCTCGACCACCGGTATACCCGGCAGGTAAACGTCGCCGTCAGTCTTGCGGTTGAGCTGTTTAACAACCGTAACGGCGTTTACGCTGAGCTTTGCGGTGATATCATCGGCAAGCACATGTTGGGTGTAAACCCAGTCGGTGAAGAAATGTTTGCGATGCAGAAAATCGATATCCCCGTTGACGTAACGTGTCTGAATAACGTTTTCGCTAAATTCGTTCTCGCTGGTGGCGGTTCTGAGGGCCTCGATGTAATCCAGATAGGTAAAGCAATCCAGCCCACGGAAATCAATAACCAGTCGTTCCGGAGTATTGGCAGAACCCACCAAGCGGTTAGCTACGTAAGGCGTGTCCAGAAAAGCCTGTGAAAGCAGGTCGATGGTTCGGCCCTTATCCGCTTCGGGTACTGCCGCATGCAGCGCCAGCACGGCCTGCAATTTGTTTACTGTGTAATCGTCCATTGTTACCGTCATTGTCTGATGTACCACTGTTTGCGGGTGAGATTCTACCGGGATCTTGCTCGGTTGTTTACTGCTGCACCCCATCATTGTTGTGCTCAAGATCAGTAGGGTAAACCAACGCATCCCTTTATCCTTAGTTTCGCCAAGTGACGATGAGTGATGCGGCCAGTATGGAACCAGGAAGGTAAACTTAGCGTAAACATCAGGAACGTTAATCAATAACCAATCTGATTGTTGAATGGCAGATACCAGAACAGGGCGATCTCATGATCGGCAATGTCTGGTTGCCCTCGGTAAAGCAGGTGATCAATTCCTCCCAGGGTAAAACCATAGCGCTGGTAACACAGGCAAGCAGTGAGATTGTTGTTTTGCGTTTCGAGCATCAGCCCAGCGGTATCCTGATCCCGGGCCCACCGCCGCGCGGTATCCAGTAACGCGCTGGCCACCCCCTTCCGGCGAGCAGGGTAGCTTACGGCAATTTCTTCGATCAGCGTATAGTCATTCCAGTTTTTGCTTAACGTGATATGTCCGACAGCCTCCCCATTGTAGCGCGCCAAAAAGGTTTCGCCTTCGTCGTTAAGAAAGGGGGCCAGCGGGTAGATTTTACGGAAGGGGGCAACCGGTTGGGTTGGCCATTGCTCGACAGGCGTGTTGAAATCGGGCTGAGCGTAACAGGCGACAGGAAAGGTAAAATCACCGTATTCCAGATAGCCGAGCGGTAGTACAGTAATCGACTCGATGCTGATCGCCTGGTTCATTTAATCCAGCTCTCTGAGTAATCTGGCGGGATTGCCCGCATAGATACCTTTGCGGGTAATATTTTTGCTGACGACCGCACCGGCACCAATTACCACATCATCGCAGATTTCCACGGCCAGAATGGTAGCACCGGAACCGACAGAAACCCGGTTGCCAAGCCGAGTGTGCCCCCAGCTTGCCGGATCGGCATTGGGCGTGCCGCCTTTAAACAGATCGTTGGCAAACATCACGCCGTGGCCGATAAAACAATCTTCACCCAGGGTAACGTATTCGCAGATAAAGCTGTGGGACTGGATCTTGCTACGCGCGCCGACGCTGACGTTTTTCTGGATCTCGACAAACGGCCCGACGAACACGTCGTCACCGAGCTGGCATCCATACAGGTTGCTCGGTTCGATCACCATCACGTTCTGTCCGGCCTGTACATTATTAATCCCGCTTTGGCGGGTACGGATCTTGGCTGACATGGTTTCCCTCCATCATGTATCCCCGTGAATTTCCAGTTGCAGCGTGCAAAAACCACGGCTGAAGCGCAACATATTGATTATAGAGCAGAGTACGCCACAGTCCGCCGTCAGCGTACGTTTTTTCTGCCAAAGGCTATAATTGAACCAGGGGGAGAGCCCCGTAACCGCAATCCTCGTGCGGCGTTTGAGCCGTCAGGAGGGATATTTCTTCGCCGAACGCGGTATGCGGCGAAATGAGGAGGTGTTTCATGGTCAATCATGTTTGGGGACTGCTGGCGCATCCCAGCACCGAGTTTCAACAGATCAAAAACGAGAACGAAACCGTCTCGCATCTATACACGCACCACGTTTTGTTGATGGCATTGATTCCGGTTATTTGTGCGTTTATCGGTACGACTCGTTTAGGGTGGCTCTCTGGTGATGGGCACGCCATCCGTTTAGATATGTTCACAGCCTTCTACACCGCCATTGCCTTTTATCTGCTGATGCTGGCCGGTGTGGCGATTATGGGTAAAGTTATCCACTGGATGGCGCGGCGTTATGCCTCCCGCCCAAGTCTGCACCGCTGCATGGTGTTCGCGGGCTATGTTGCGACGCCGATGTTCCTCAGCGGTATCGTGGCGCTGTATCCCGTGGTCTGGCTGTGCCTGTTTGTCGGTATTGTCGGGCTGGTTTACTCAGGTTACCTGTTATATCTCGGTATCCCACATTTCCTTAATATCGATCGTAAAGAAGGCTTTATTTTCTCTAGCTCAACGTTGGCCATCGGCATCCTGTTGCTTGAGTTTCTGCTCGGACTGACAGTGGTGCTGTGGGGGTATGGTTCCTGGTTATTTTGACATAGGTATTATTGCAGCCCCTCATGCCGTAGGGTATGAGGGGCTTTTCTTTGCGTAAATTCCGGTTTATCCACCAGACATTTTCGTCTTCAGTTAAGTGCGTAAAGAAAGTGATGAACAACGCATTGGATTATCAAATCCTAAGCTTGCCTAGGTCATTCCGAAAGTAGCGATTATTCTTTCAAATTTAATCAGTTACAAAAATGTAGGGAAAAAGAAAGCCAATTACCCTTTAAACTGTACTGTCTTTATTATATGATTATGTTTCTATTATAAAAATATTATATGAGTCCAATGATACGGAAATTGACGACATCAGCCTTCGGATGGAGGCAAGGTACAGCAGCAGAATATGAGCAATGTCATCGCCTGTACGGTGGTAGTTTCATCACTCATCCTGAAGTCCTGACGTTTCTTCATCAACGCCTGGATTGCCAGCCTCGCTATTATATCAAGCGCGATAATCACGATCTTCTTGTTGGTGCTTTCTGTTCTTGGCAAAATTCAAATTTCGCCTGTGATGGCAAGACAGCGAAACGATTAAAGGTTGATTGTTATCAGCTCAACAAAGATGAAATGATCCTTCCTATGCACCCTGAATTCAAAAGTGTATTGCCATTCAAAACCAAAATACTCTCCTCTTTAAATGAAAATAACGTGTTTAACGCCACCTTTAAACTTAATAGCGGCAGGTCAATATGCTTAGCCAAAGGTTGCGGTAAAGGTGGATTTTCATCTTCAACGAAAAATAGCCGGAACAGAGAATTAAAAAAATTCCTGAATGCTGGTGGGGAAGTATTTGACCAAGCTTCGTTCACCCCAGAAGAGCTTACAACGATTTATTTCGATCTCTTTGAAAAAAGACGAGGAAAAAGGCCTAAAAACTTTTCAGAAACCGTTGATATGCTGACGTCGCTGCGGTCTTTTTTCTTTGGGCATGTGCTATTTTTGGCTGGAAAACCCTGCGCTTTCCATATGATAGCCAAGGCAGAAAGCCATGAATGGATTAATTTTGACTATATCAATGGGGGTTATGATCAATCCCATGATACATTTTGTCCTGGAACGATAGTAACCTGGCTTAATGTCAAATCTGCCTATGAACTGTGCGAAGAAGCCGGTAAAGCCATGCGATATTCTTTTGGTAAACCGACTGCCGCTTATAAAGATCGTTGGTGCTATCGAGCTCCTCTTGGCCGCGTATTAGCTGTCTGAGTAAATCGGACATTCCGGACGATATCTTTGCGGAAATCATTACGCAGCGCCTGTTCTCTTGGGGATTTTTTTGAGTACGATGAACAGGCATGTGAATCACCACTGTTATTATGCCAGGCGGCGAGTCATTTTGGCCCAGAATGGCAAAGGACTCTGCCTTGAGCCCTTGCCGATCAACGTCTAGCATCCAGAATAACCTTTAAGCCCCTGTAAGAGCGAATCCTCGACGAGAGGGGCGTCAGGTTAAACATTAACGATTGCTAACCACGACCAGTTTCTGGTTTACAAACTCCTTAATTCCCAGATCTGACAGCTCACGGCCGAATCCCGAACGCTTCACGCCACCAAATGGCAATTCCGGCGCGGTATCGGTTAATGAGTTGATATATACCATGCCGGTTTCAATCCGTGAGGCCAGCTTCTTGGCGCGTTCAATATGGGTACTGAAAATGGCGCCACCCAGCCCATAATGGGAGTCATTAGCCAGCTTGACGATCTCGTCGTCATCGTTCACTACGTAGACCTGAGCCACCGGGCCGAAGAACTCGGCAAAGTAGGCCGGGTTATCGCGGGTGATTTGCGTGAGGATGGTCGGTTCAAAGAAGTTACCGTCGTGCTGTAGCGCCTTACCACCCAAATGCAGTTTAGCGCCGTGTTTCACCGCTTCATCCACCTGCTTGGCCAGCCCTTCCAATGCGGCTTTGGAAGAAAGAGGCCCCAGCGTCGTGGTTGCATCCAGCGGATCGCCTATTTTTACCGCCTTGAAATGTTCGGTAAGTTTATGCAGGAACGCGTTGGCCACTTTTTCCTGCACGATAAAGCGCTTGGCAGCAGTACACACCTGCCCGGCATTGTTCAACCGCGCCTGTGCCCCCACCTTGGCGGCCTTATCGAGATCGCAATCATCAAGCACCACGAAAACATCGTTACCACCCAGTTCCAGCGTGGCTTTCTTCAATTTCTTCGCCGCTTGAGCCGCGACAACGCTACCCGCCTTTTCTGAACCGGTGAGGGCTACGCCCTGTACGCGATCGTCTGCGATAATCTCAGCAACCTGTTCCTGGGAAATATACAGGTTGGTATAGGCCCCTTTCGGGGCGCCCGCAGCCTGTACCAGCTTTTCAAACGCTTCGGCGCAATGGGGCACGATGCTGGCGTGCTTGACCAGTACCGGGTTCCCGGCCGCCAGGTTGGGGGCCAGTACGCGCATCAGTTGGTAAAACGGGAAATTCCAAGGCTCTACCGCCATCAATACGCCGATAGGGTGATGTTCTACCCAGGCTTCGCCCAGGCTGGACTCATAGCGTACCGGTGCCAGGAATTTTTGCGCATTATTGGCGTAGTAACGGGCAATCTGGGCACATAGCTTCACTTCGCCCCGGCTCTGGTCGATCAGCTTCCCCATTTCGACGCTGGCGATTTTAGCCAGCTCCTCCACCCGGCTATCCATCAGGTCAGCCAATTTATGCAATATCGGCAAGCGTTGGTTGATTTCGCCTTTGGCCCAGTCGGAGTGATACAGCGCATCGGCCTGTGCCAGTGCCTGTTGCACCTGATCGTCGTTATGTGGGGTATATTCTTTAATTAGCTGATTATTAAAAGGGTTTACTGTCTGGTATGGCATGAAGTGCTCCTTTCGTCGCTCATGTTGACGCCTGACAGACGCCTTATCAGAACGTTAAGTCTAGACGATAGGGCTCACGATGAGGGGCAGAAAGGGCGATAACGCGCCGCAACCCCGTATGGCGGTGGTTGTGGCGCGCGCATAAAATGTTACTGGGTATTGCTGCCCCAGTGTTTTTGTTTGCTGGTTTTGCCAATACCAGGGTTAAAGCTGTTGGTGGGATCGGCACTCTGATAGAACGCCTGTAAATCCGCTTTGGCATGATACAGATGGCCGACGTTGTGCTCGGCAGGATACTCCGCACCACGCCGGTCGAGAATTGCCAGCATCTGTTCTTTCAGCGCATGGCTGTCGACGCCTTTCTTCACCACATAATCCTGATGGAACACATGGCACATAAAGTGGCCGTAATACAGCTTATGTACCAACTGGCTGTCGATCTCTGGCGGCAGGGTTTCGAACCATTCGGTATCGTTGCGGCGTAGGGCGATGTCCAGCGCCAGAATGTCTTCTACCTGATCGGCATGTACCGCATGATAGCGTACGGCGGCCCCCGCAGCCGCAAAACGGTGCAGGAACGCTTTTTTGCCTTCGTCTGGTGTGCAGACGAAGAAATCCCCATCGGCCTGGGCAAAATAGCCTTGCAGATATTCTTGGGCCTCCGCCACACCCGGCCCGGCCATTTTCAGCAGCAGATGGTGCTCAAAACGTTGGCGATAGTCTTTCATGCGCGGCGGCAGATGGTTAGGAGCCAGTTTGCTGAGTTTCTGCATCAGACAGTCGGTGAAATTGTGCGGTAACAGCGGCAATTTGTTCAACGTGGCATCCACACGGCCTTTCAGGGTGAAGAAGCGCGGCATCTGATCGGTACCTAGCTTGTCGATCATCATAAAGGTGTCTTTGCCATATATCTCGGCGATATCGAAAATATCGCGATGCATATATTCCCCGGCTACCGGCAGATTGTCGAACTGGCTGAGCATATGGCGGCGCAGTGCGGTCAATACCGCAGTATCGTTGGTGCCGATATAGAACACCTGCTCCCGATCTTCTTTGGCAAAAGTATCCAGTCGTACGGCAAACACCGCCAGCTTGCCAGCGCAGCCGGAGGCTTCGAACAAACGGCGTTTATCGGCGTTGAAGCGGGAAGGGGTATCGGCATCAATATCGCGTACCCGGCTGGCGTATTCGTTATCGGAGGCGCGCAACTCACCGTGTTCCACATCCGTTGGCCGGTAGTCTCCTTTTTCCAACCGCGTGAGGATCTCTTCCGGCGTATCGCCAAGTTTAATGCCCAGGTGATTAACCAACCGCAATTCGCCATCGGCGTCCAGCTTGGCGTACAACGCCATTTCGGTATAGGCCGGGCCGCGTTTGACCAGCGAACCGCCGGAATTGTTACACACGCCACCGATGACTGAAGCGCCAATACAAGAGGAGCCGATCACTGAATGCGGTTCACGACCATAAGGTTTGAGCAACCTTTCCAGCTTGTTAAGCGTACTGCCGGGGAAGCCAACCACCTGCTTGCCGTTGTCCAATACCTGAATATGGTCAAGCCGCAGGGTGCTGACAATCACGATCTCGCGGTCGTAATCCTCGCCGCTGGGCGTGGAACCTTCGGTCAGGCCAGTGTTGGCCGCCTGCATAATCACGATCTTATCGGCGGCGACGCAGGCCTGCAGAATTTGCCATAGCTGCAGCAGCCGGGTGGGGAACACCACGGCCAGCGCCTTGCCGCCACCAGAGCGGAAACCGGTACGATAACGTTCTGTACTGCGCTCACCGGTCAGCACCTGTGGGCTGCCGACAATATGCTTGAGCTGATTGATAAATGCCTGATTTGAGGACTGCGTCATGCCGGACTCCCTTTTGCCCCGACGATACCATCGGGGCGTTATTTAATAGTGCGCTTTATACCCCGCCAGGCGTTCTTCTTCGCGCAACGTCAGGATCTCCACGCCGTCGGCGGTCACCGCCACGGTGTGTTCCCACTGGGCTGACAGTTTTTTGTCGCGGGTGACGACCGTCCAGCCATCTTTCTTCTGCTTGATGCGGTGGTCGCCCTGATTAATCATCGGTTCGATGGTAAACACCATGCCTTCCTGTAACACTGTCCCGGTGCCGGGCTGGCCGAAATGCAGTACCGCCGGGCCTTCATGCATTTCACGGCCTATGCCGTGTCCGCAATATTCCCGTACCACGCTGTAACCCGCCTGCTCAGCATGGCGCTGGATGGCGTGCCCGATATCGCCCAGCGTCGCACCGGGTTTCACTGCCCGGATGCCTTGCCACATCGATTCATACACATTGTTCACCAGCCGCCTGGCAATCGGCGTCGGTTGGCCGATGCTGTACATCTTGCTGGAGTCGGCAATAAAGCCATCGTTTTCCAACGTAATATCCACGTTGACGATCATCCCGGATCGCAAGATTTTGCTGGCGGAAGGAATACCGTGGCAGATCACATCGTCGATCGAGGTGTTCAGCACATACGGGAAATCATACTGGCCTTTGCTGGCCGGGCGTGATTTCAGTTCATTAACAATATAGGCTTCGGTTCGATCATTGATCTCCATGGTGGTGATACCTTCGCCTATCACCCCATCGAGCATAGCAAACACCTTGGCTAGCAGCGCGCCGGAGTGGCGCATTTTGGCAATTTCCTCCGGCGTTTTAATGACAATATCTTTCACCCGACAATCTCCTTTAGCGTCAGTGCATTATCTTTCATCATTTTCTTTACCAGTTGCGGATAGGTCAGTTCAGGGTTGAGTTCTGCCAGCATGCCGATCCTGATCCAGTGTTCCGCCTGAGCGTTGATTGAACGCGTCATGGTCAGGCTGGCGAGCCTGAGATCGTCGTGTAATACATCAGAAATTTTTACGATTCCCATCGTCGACTCCATAAGCGAATAATATACGAAGTGTATACGTTTTGGATGCTATGAGTTAGACATTCTGTGGCACAGGGATTTTCCGCCGCATGGCGATTGCCGGGGCCACGCAATGCGTTTATTGTGAGGGACGGCTGTGTTGCCATGACTTTTCTAAGAAGGATTGAGGGCGTGACTAAACTACGTGTTGGGGTGATCTTTGGGGGCAAATCGGCGGAACATGAGGTTTCGCTGCAGTCGGCAAAAAATATTCTGGATGCCATCGACAAAGAGAAGTTTGACGTCACGCTGCTGGGAATTGATAAACAGGGGCAGTGGCACATTAACGATGCCTCTAACTTCCTGTTGAATGCCGAAAATCCGGCGTTGATTGCGCTGAACCGTTCGAATAAAAACGTGGCGCTGATCCCAGGAAAAGAAAAACAACAGTTGATTGAGGCCGAAGGTGCGGGTGCGCTGGGGCAGCTCGACGTGGTGTTCCCGATTGTCCACGGCACCTTGGGTGAAGATGGTTCATTACAAGGGCTGTTGCGCATGGCGAATATGCCGTTCGTCGGCGCGGGTGTTCTGGGTTCGGCAGTCAGCATGGACAAAGACGTCACCAAACGCCTGTTACGGGATGCCGGGCTGGCCGTTGCGCCGTTCGTGACGCTGACGCGTACTACCCGTAACAAATACCGCTTTGCCCAATTGAGTGAAAGCCTGGGATTACCGCTGTTTATTAAACCGGCTAATCAGGGTTCTTCTGTTGGCGTGAGCAAAGTGCATGACCAAGCGGAGTTCGAACAGGCTATCGCCCTGGCTTTCAGTTTCGATCACAAAGTGCTGGTGGAGTCGGCTATCGTTGGCCGTGAGATTGAATGTGCGGTGCTGGGTAATGATAACCCGCAGGCCAGCGTCTGCGGCGAAATTATCCTGAGCGATGAGTTCTACTCTTACGACACCAAATACATCAACGAGCAGGGGGCGCAGGTGGTGGTGCCTGCGGCGCTCGATCAGGACGTTAGCGATAAAATCCGCGATGTGGCCTTGAAGGCCTTCAAGGCGCTGGATTGCTTGGGCATGGCGCGGGTTGATGTTTTCCTCACGCCGGATAATAACGTCATTATCAACGAGATTAATACGCTGCCCGGTTTCACCAATATCAGCATGTACCCGAAATTGTGGGGCGCCAGCGGCGTGAGTTATACCCAGCTGATTACCACGCTGATTGAATTGGCGCTGGAGCGCCATCAGCAGGAGCGTGGGCTGAACAGTTCGGTGTTTGAGCGGGATTAACTTTTTTGCTCCTGGCACTCTATGCATCGAGTGCCAGACAGAGGTGACGGTTTACTTCACCGTCACTCTTACATCACCAAAGTATTTCTTCGAAAGCGCGTCAATCGTGCCTTGTTGCTTCACTTTGGCGATGGCTGCGTTCAGTTGCTGCAGTCTTACCGTGTCGTCTTTACGTAAGCCAAAAGCGATGCCTTCGCCCAGGATTTTATCGTCCTGTACTGCCTCGCCAACAAACGCAAAGCCTTTACCATCGGGATGCGCCAGAAAACCGCTCTGCCCGGCCGGAGCCATGATCAGCGTGGCATCCAGGCGGCCAGCAGTGAGATCAAGGTACACCTGGTTCTGGTCCTGATAAGACACCACATCCACACCTTCCGGTGCCCAGTGTGCTTTGGCATAGTTTTCCTGAATCGAGCCCTGCAATACGCCGACGTGTTTACCCGCCAGCGATTTGGCATCGGGTTTCAGGCCGCTGTCGGCTTTGGCGATCAGGCGGTTGGGCACCTGATAGATTGGATCGGTAAATGCAATGGCCTGCCTGCGTTGTTCGGTGATGTTCATGGCGGAGTTAATCACGTCGAATTTTTGCGCGTGCAGTGCCGGGATCAAACTGTCGAAAGAGGTTTCTAC